>NZ_SODY01000017.1:1618-3104 GCF_004366275.1 Buttiauxella sp. BIGb0552 | reverse complement strand
TAGTCTCTCAACCAAAACACCTTCGGTGTTGTAAGGTTAAGCCTCACGGATCATTAGTACTGGTTAGCTCAACGTATCGCTACGCTTACACACCCAGCCTATCAACGTCGTAGTCTTCAACGTTCCTTCAGGGGAATCAAGTTCCCAGGGAGAATTCATCTCGGGGCAAGTTTCGCGCTTAGATGCTTTCAGCGCTTATCTTTTCCGCATTTAGCTACCGGGCAATGCCATTGGCATGACAACCCGAACACCAGTGATGCGTCCACTCCGGTCCTCTCGTACTAGGAGCAGCCCCCCTCAATTCTCCAGCGCCCACGGCAGATAGGGACCGAACTGTCTCACGACGTTCTAAACCCAGCTCGCGTACCACTTTAAATGGCGAACAGCCATACCCTTGGGACCTACTTCAGCCCCAGGATGTGATGAGCCGACATCGAGGTGCCAAACACCGCCGTCGATATGAACTCTTGGGCGGTATCAGCCTGTTATCCCCGGAGTACCTTTTATCCGTTGAGCGATGGCCCTTCCATTCAGAACCACCGGATCACTAAGACCTGCTTTCGCACCTGCTCGAGCCGTCACTCTCGCAGTCAAGCTAGCTTATGCCTTTGCACTAACCTCACGATGTCCGACCGTGATTAGCTAACCTTCGTGCTCCTCCGTTACGCTTTAGGAGGAGACCGCCCCAGTCAAACTACCCACCAGACACTGTCCGCAACCCGGATTACGGGTCTACGTTAGAACACCAGCCATTAAAGGGTGGTATTTCAAGGTTGGCTCCACAAGAACTGGCGTCCTCGCTTCAAAGCCTCCCACCTATCCTACACATCAAGGACCAGTGTTCAGTGTCAAGCTATAGTAAAGGTTCACGGGGTCTTTCCGTCTTGCCGCGGGTACACTGCATCTTCACAGCGATTTCAATTTCACTGAGTCTCGGGTGGAGACAGCCTGGCCATCATTACGCCATTCGTGCAGGTCGGAACTTACCCGACAAGGAATTTCGCTACCTTAGGACCGTTATAGTTACGGCCGCCGTTTACCGGGGCTTCGATCAAGAGCTTCAGCTTGCGCTTAACCCCATCAATTAACCTTCCGGCACCGGGCAGGCGTCACACCGTATACGTCCACTTTCGTGTTTGCACAGTGCTGTGTTTTTAATAAACAGTTGCAGCCAGCTGGTATCTTCGACTGCCTTCAGCTCCATCCGCGAGGGACTTCACCTACCGACAGCGTGCCTTCTCCCGAAGTTACGGCACCATTTTGCCTAGTTCCTTCACCCGAGTTCTCTCAAGCGCCTTGGTATTCTCTACCTGACCACCTGTGTCGGTTTGGGGTACGATTTGATGTGACCTGATGCTTAGAGGCTTTTCCTGGAAGTGCGGCATTTGTTACTTCAGCACCGTAGTGCCTCGTCATCACACCTCAGCGTTAGATAAGAGTCCGGATTTACCTAAACTCTCCGCCTACATGCTTAAACCGGGACGAC
>NZ_SODY01000017.1:0-1522 GCF_004366275.1 Buttiauxella sp. BIGb0552 | reverse complement strand
GACCGTCGCCCGGCTAACATAGCCCTCTCCGTCCCCCCTTCGCAGTCACACCGAGTACAGGAATATTAACCTGTTTCCCATCGACTACGCCTTTCGGCCTCGCCTTAGGGGTCGACTCACCCTGCCCCGATTAACGTTGGACAGGAACCCTTGGTCTTCCGGCGAGCGGGTTTTTCACCCGCTTTATCGTTACTTATGTCAGCATTCGCACTTCTGATACCTCCACCTACCCTCACAGGTAAGCTTCGACGGCTTACAGAACGCTCCCCTACCCAACAACGCCTAAGCGTCGCTGCCGCAGCTTCGGTGCATGGTTTAGCCCCGTTACATCTTCCGCGCAGGCCGACTCGACCAGTGAGCTATTACGCTTTCTTTAAATGATGGCTGCTTCTAAGCCAACATCCTGGCTGTCTGTGCCTTCCCACATCGTTTCCCACTTAACCATGACTTTGGGACCTTAGCTGGCGGTCTGGGTTGTTTCCCTCTTCACGACGGACGTTAGCACCCGCCGTGTGTCTCCCGTGATAACATTCTTCGGTATTCGTAGTTTGCATCGGGTTGGTAAGCCGGGATGGCCCCCTAGCCGAAACAGTGCTCTACCCCCGAAGATGAGTTCACGAGGCGCTACCTAAATAGCTTTCGGGGAGAACCAGCTATCTCCCGGTTTGATTGGCCTTTCACCCCCAGCCACAAGTCATCCGCTAATTTTTCAACATTAGTCGGTTCGGTCCTCCAGTTAGTGTTACCCAACCTTCAACCTGCCCATGGCTAGATCACCGGGTTTCGGGTCTATACCCTGCAACTTAACGCCCAGTTAAGACTCGGTTTCCCTGCGGCTCCCCTATACGGTTAACCTTGCTACAGAATATAAGTCGCTGACCCATTATACAAAAGGTACGCAGTCACCCCATAAAAGAGGCTCCCACTGCTTGTACGTACACGGTTTCAGGTTCTGTTTCACTCCCCTCGCCGGGGTTCTTTTCGCCTTTCCCTCACGGTACTTGTTCGCTATCGGTCAGTCAGGAGTATTTAGCCTTGGAGGATGGTCCCCCCATATTCAGACAGGATACCACGTGTCCCGCCCTACTCTTCGAGTTCACAGCAAGTGCATTTTTGTGTACGGGAGTATCACCCTGTACCCTGCGACTTTCCAGACGCTTCCACTAATGCACAAACTGATTCAGACTCTGGGCTGTTCCCCGTTCGCTCGCCGCTACTGGGGGAATCTCGGTTGATTTCTTTTCCTCGAGGTACTTAGATGTTTCAGTTCCCTCGGTTCGCTTCGTTAAGCTATGTATTCACTTAACGATAGTGCAACGAATTGCACTGGGTTTCCCCATTCGGAAATCGTCGGTTATAACGGTTCATATCACCTTACCGACGCTTATCGCAGATTAGCACGTCCTTCATCGCCTCTGACTGCCAGGGCATCCACCGTGTACGCTTAGTCGCTTAACCTCACAACCCGAAGATGTCTCGTAAGACACACTCGTATGTTGTGAAAATTTGAGAGACTCGAACA
>NZ_SODY01000016.1:0-4383 GCF_004366275.1 Buttiauxella sp. BIGb0552 | reverse complement strand
TGGGGTCTCCCCATGCGAGAGTAGGGAACTGCCAGGCTCCAAATAAGTGGAAAGCCCTGTACTGACGTACAGGGCTTTTTGCTGTCTGTAATTTATGCGATCACCCGTCATATCCGCCTCTGAGCAAGCCAACCCCCGCCATATAAGGTAAACTAACCGGGTTTAAACTCAGGAAAGATACCCAACATGAGCACTTCTCTTAAACCTTTCAATACATTCGGTATTCAGGCTAATGCTTCGCGTATTGTCATTGCTGAAACCGTGGAACAATTAAAGGATGCCTGGAGTGAAGCAGTGGCAGCAAATATGCCAGTGTTGATTCTGGGCGAGGGGAGTAACGTTCTCTTTCTTGAGGATTATTCCGGAACTGTAATTATCAACCGTATTTCAGGTATAGAAGTGACGGAAGAAAATGATGCATGGCATCTGCATGTTGGTGCAGGTGAAAACTGGCATCATCTGGTTGAAAATACCTTACAGCAAGGAATGCCGGGGCTTGAAAACCTAGCTTTAATTCCGGGATGCGCCGGATCTTCACCGATTCAAAATATTGGCGCGTATGGTGTTGAGCTTAAAAACGTCTGCCATTACGTTGATTGTATTGATTTAATCAGCGCTGAGATTCATCGCCTGGATAATTCACAGTGCCAGTTTGGCTATCGTGACAGTATTTTTAAGCATGAATATCAGAGCCACTATGCAATCATTGCCGTGGGATTACGTTTGCCAAAACAATGGCAGCCGGTATTAAATTATGGTGACTTAGCCCGTCTTGATGCTGAAAATGTCACCCCTCAGGAAGTATTTGACGCAGTTTGCCATATGCGCATGACAAAACTTCCTGATCCACGTGTTAATGGCAATGCGGGGAGCTTTTTCAAGAATCCAGTCGTTGATGCCGAACAGGCTTCTGTACTACTTGCGGCTTTCACTAACATTCCACATTATCCTCAGCCAGACGGATCAATAAAACTGGCGGCAGGTTGGTTAATCGATCAGTGCCAGTTGAAAGGCTACAAGGTAGGTGGGGCGACAGTGCATCAACAACAAGCTTTGGTATTGATAAATGAGAGTGGTGCTTCAAGTCTGGATGTTGTGGGTTTAGCGCACCTTGTTCGTCAGCGTGTTGGGGAGAAATTTAATGTGTGGCTGGAGCCAGAAGTCCGTTTCATCGGAACATGTGGTGAAGTTAGTGCAGTGGAGACAATTGCATGAAAGATAATACAGTCCCACTCACGCTAATTAGTATCCTGGCCGATGGCGAGTTTCATTCTGGTGAGCAATTAGGCGAGCAGCTCGGCATGAGTCGTGCGGCCATAAATAAGCACATTCAAACTCTGAGAGACTGGGGAGTTGATGTTTTTACCGTCCCAGGGAAAGGCTATAGCCTCCCGGACCCTATCCAGTTACTGAATGAAGAACTGATAAAATCGCAAATTGAAACAGGCTCAGTTGCGGTATTACCTGTCATTGATTCGACTAACCAATATTTACTCGATCGTATTGAATCACTTCAGTCCGGTGACGCGTGTATTGCTGAATATCAACAAGCCGGTCGCGGGCGTCGTGGTCGGCAATGGTTTTCACCTTTTGGGGCTAATCTTTATCTTTCTATGTTCTGGCGACTCGAACAAGGTCCCGCAGCTGCGGTCGGCCTAAGCCTTGTCATCGGAATTGTGATGGCAGAAGTGCTGCGTGAATTAGGTGCTGAAGATGTCCGAGTTAAGTGGCCAAATGATCTCTATCTCAATGATCGCAAGCTTGCCGGCATTCTTGTTGAGTTAACTGGGAAAACAGGTGATGCGGCACAAATTGTTATCGGTGCAGGTATCAATCTTGCGATGCGCAATGTGGCAACTGACGTGATTAATCAAAGCTGGATTAATCTCCAGGAAGCTGGAATTAATATAGACCGCAATGCACTGGCCATTAGAATAATAAAAGAACTACGTAAGGCATTATATTTATTCGAAGATGAAGGTTTAATACCATTCCTTCCACGTTGGGAATTGCTCGATAACTTTATTAATCGCCAAGTGAAGTTAATTATTGGCGACAAAGAAATTCATGGTATTTCACGAGGAATTAATGAACAAGGCGGCTTGCTGTTAGAACAAGATGGCGTTATTAAACCATGGGTTGGTGGAGAAATATCACTGCGTGGGGCAAATTAATGATAATGGGGGATTAAATCCCCCATTATCTATTTTCTGAGTCTTACACAGTCCACTTCATGATTTGCACTTTTCGTCATGATTAAGCTGGCCCGCTCGCGGGTAGGTAGAATATTTTCTTTTAAATTCAGCCAGTTGATCTCTTTCCAAAGTTGCAGTGCAACATTCACAGCTTCATCTTCTGGAAGTTTCGCGTAACTATGAAAATAAGAGTCTGGATCGGTAAATGCACCCTCACGGAACTTCAGGAACCGCGTGATGTACCAATCTTGCAGTAGATCTTCAGGGGCATCGACATATATAGAGAAATCAACAAAATCCGATACAAATACATGATGCGGATCGTGGGGATAATCCATACCACTCTGCAAAACATTTAATCCTTCAAGAATTAGAATATCAGGCTGAGCAACCGTTTTATCGCCATCAGGTATGACATCATAAATAAGGTGAGAGTAAACCGGAGCCGTCACATTTGGCACCCCAGATTTAATATCAGAAACGAATTTCACCAAACGATGCATATCATAGGATTGTGGGAATCCTTTTTTCTTCATCAGATTGCGTTCTTTCAACACGTTATTCGGATGTAGAAACCCATCAGTAGTAATCAACTCTACGCTGCGGTGTTCAGGCCAGCGGCTAAGTAAGGCTTGTAACACGCGAGCAGTTGTACTTTTACCTACAGCGACACTACCGGCAATACTAATGACGTACGGAATACGCTGTCCATTAGTGCCTAAAAATTGCTCTAATACAGCCTGCCGACGCAGGTTTGAACTGATATAAAAATTCAATAGGCGTGAGAGTGGCAGGTAAATTTCAGCCACTTCTTCTAACGAGAGATCCTCATTGATACCTTTCAACCGAGCGATTTCACCTTCGGTCAGTGTCATCGGTACTGAGTCGCGCAAGGCTGCCCACTGGTTGCGGTTGAACTGCATATAAGGAGTCGTCAACATTTGCTCTTTATTACTCATAAGCATGCTTCTGCCTGTAATTCAGGACAAAAATGAACGTAGTACGCAGACTGAGAAAAGGGGACCCATCTCAGGTAATCAAAGGCGTGCAACGTATATTACTTTTCACAATGGGCAGGAGGGTAACACCAGATGAGGGATAATAATAAGAAAAAAAGAAAGTGGTGATGCTTTCAGAGGAAGGTATCACGTTGTAGCGCGGCGTTAATTCGTTATGCACCGTATAAATGCTTAAGTTTACGGCTGATGATGCTGGGCTGACATTGAACCAAGTAATGAAGGTGTCTAAAAGCAGTAATAGTGAGTGAATCCATCCTTCTAAAGTAAATGAAGAGAGATTAGAACAGTGGCATAGCACTAAAAGAAGCTGCTTTGTAAGGAATGCATGTAGTAGAAGAGCACAAGAACGCTATTTTTTATAAATCATCACAGTCTTTGATGTACAAAATCAGTCCGAAATGCCGTTTAATTCATCATTTTTACGAGCCATTGCGCAAAATATAAGCGGTAGTGCATTTTCTTTAATTTTTTTGTTGCATCAAAGCGCTGCTCTTCCTAGAATGCGCGCTACTTGATGCCGACTTAGCTCAGTAGGTAGAGCAACTGACTTGTAATCAGTAGGTCACCAGTTCGATTCCGGTAGTCGGCACCATCAAGTGCTTGGTGGGGTTCCCGAGCGGCCAAAGGGAGCAGACTGTAAATCTGCCGTCATCGACTTCGAAGGTTCGAATCCTTCCCCCACCACCATTTTCAGGCCACGCTATGCGTAGCCCGAGGCGACGAGATCCAACAAGTCGACTCGAATACTGAGGAGCCTCTCCTCAGGCTCTATACAGAATTCAAGCAGGTAGCCGAGTTCCAGAGATGCGGGCATCGTATAATGGCTATTACCTCAGCCTTCCAAGCTGATGATGTGGGTTCGATTCCCACTGCCCGCTCCAGATGTGCTGATATAGCTCAGTTGGTAGAGCGCACCCTTGGTAAGGGTGAGGTCGGCAGTTCGAATCTGCCTATCAGCACCACCTCCTTTATCCTCCCTGTTTCTCTTCTGTTAGTGAATTCAACAAATTCAGGCTTTCGCCTGGTTGATGTGGTGATATCACCGATTTATCCGTGTCTTAGAGGGACAATCGATGTCTAAAGAAAAATTTGAACGTACAAAACCGCACGTCAACGTCGGTACTATCGGCCACGTTGACCATGGTAAAACCACTCTGACTGCAGCAATC
>NZ_SODY01000015.1:0-13441 GCF_004366275.1 Buttiauxella sp. BIGb0552 | reverse complement strand
AACCCGTGATTGGGTAAATTGGGTAAGGGGGTGTGTACGATCCTAAGTTTTGGGTAAGAATGGCAAACCGTCCAGATCCGCTAAAATCTCAATCATTGATTGATTTTTGTACAGATTGTGAGTGCGGAGTAACCGATTTAGCCTGATTTCACTCCGCGAATATATATACCCCCCTACCCAAATTACCCAAACGCCTCCCAGCCCAGAGCTGGCGCGGGTTAGAGCTGGGTAAGCCCCATTACCCAGCATTACCCAACGTACCCAGAGCAGGGGAAAAACTGGGGGGTAGAATAGGGAGGGGATGCAACTTAACTGCATGCGCTGATACCTGGCCGATCCGTGCTGGTTTTTGGTGGTGGTTGGGGGAGGTTATCGGATTTGACCGGAAGCACTAGAGCTGAGGCCGTCGCAGTTCGGAGAGTAAGCCGGTCAAGGGCGAGCGTAGCGAGTGCATTTCACCCTTGACGGGGTGGAACGACCCCAAAGCTCCTGGGTTGGGGTTGCGGTGGTTTTTCTGCCGCGACCCCTGCCCAGCGGCGAGCGAAAAGGCTTTTGACCTTAAAGGTCCAGGGCGCACCGTGTTAAAAGGCGAAGGGCGAAGGGCTAAAGACCGTCTATCAGGTGGAAGGCATCGCATGCGCTCACCTTCCACCATGACAAGTGTCTCCAGACTGGTGCAGCATCAAGGCGACCCGCAAGCGGGAGCGCTACGCACTGCCTTGACGCTATCAGCACTAGACGCAAAAAAATCATGCGCCAGCCAGCTCGATGCAATGCCCGATCACCCGTACCAGAACCCCAAAAAGCGCAAACGCTGGCAGCGCCACGGATAGTGCATAATACCTGATGCACGTCCGTCTAACAGGTGATATATTGCAGCCCTAGACAGAAATTGAGGCAGCGCATGAAAAAGAAAGTGGCAATAGACATTACAGAGCACCCGGAAACCGACTGCGTGATCGGTTATGTGCGCGTGTCTACCAAAAGCCAGAAGGAAAGCGGGTTAGGTGAGGAAGCCCAGCGCGAGTACATCCAGACCGCAGCGAATGCCGCTGGCTGGAATGTTATCGAGATAATCACCGAGGAAGCCGTGAGTGGTTCGACCAAACCGGAGGATCGCCCCGGCATGCAGCGCGCCATTGCGCTGGCTAATGAACACGGCGCAGCAATCCTGGCGGCAAAAGTTGACCGTATCAGCCGGAGCGTAAAGCATTTTGCGCACTTCATTGATGATCATCATGTACGCATTGCCACACTGCCAGGCGCTGATACTTTCCAGTTACAGCTTTTTGCGCTGCTGGCAGAGAAAGAACGGCGATTCATACGCGAGCGAACCCGCGCAGCCCTGGCAGCACTGGCCGAACGTGCAGCCAATGGGGAGCCGGAAGCCATGGAAAAGGTACAGCGCCGCGCAGCATCAATCACACGCAACCGCACCCGCGCTGGCCAACTGGCTGGAGCACACACGCAGCGGGAAGCCGCCGCAGATTTTGCGGATACGATACGCGCCCACTTGTTGGAAGCGATGCACGACAACGGCGGCCAGCCTATGAGCTTTGCGCAATATGCCGCAGCACTGAACAAGAAAAAGATCACCACGCGAACTGGAGCGAGCTGGAACCCCGCAACAATTCGCAGAGCAATGCAGCGGATGAAACCGCTGTAAGAGAGCGCCCCGCTCTTGGCTGGAACCCTGGAGCGGGGCATTAATCAGACCGGAGAGAACCGAAATGATCAGCAAGATAGTAACACCACGCGCAAGACTGGAACAGGCCCGCCGCACCGCGCGCAGAGCCGCCGCAGCCAATGATCCACGCCGCTGGAACATTGCCGCCAAGCTACTTAAACGCGCTATTGTGAGCGTGGCCAATCATCGCGTAATGCATGATCAGCTTTAAATAAATTGGATATTTTCAAATAGTCAGCCAGTCAACCCCGCCCAGCGCGGGGTTTTTTGAGGGATCTCATGATTATTAAATCGAATATGCCACCCGCTTTCATTGCTTGCCTTGAAGCATTGGCCTTTGAGCGCGGAGTAAGCCGCAGCGCATTGATTTACTCAATTCTTAGCGAAGCAATCAAAAACGATACACCGCGCCTGAGCAAGCTAAGGGAGGATATACGCGATATTGAAAAGGAATATCGAGTTTTGCCGGGTGTGGCCGCTGATGCTTATTTCACCCCTCCTTTGCCACCGACTACGGAAGAAATTGAGGCCGAATTCAACAAACAGCAAGCCAAAAAAAATGCGGATGCACTGGAAGAAATGCAGCGTAATGAAGCAGCAAAAGCCAACAAGCCGCGCCCGAGAAAAGCGGTAAGTGATGAACCACCCCAACCCGCTTTTAGCTATCTTCTTGAGCTGATGCCACGCCTTGAAGAAATTCACGGAAAGTGGAAAACCGCCGCAGAACTTCTTAATAAATTCCACCCGCGCGGAGATGGCGAGCCGTGGGACGGAAGGCAAGTGAGCAGCTTCTACCGCGCCAGACTTGCCAAAATGAAATCGTAGTTTCCTATCAAGTTTCTATCTTTTTTCTATCCCCTTTCTATGTCGTGACAGCACTATTTACCCAACGAAAAAGGGAAATAGTGCTCATGAGCAAATCTATCAAATCCGAATTCCAGCGCATCAACATTGATGTACCTCGCCACCTTTGGCGGCGCGTCGAAGCGCTGTCAGAACTGCGCGGAATAGACAAGAAAAGCGTAGTAACTGCCGCCCTGGTCCTACTTTTACAAGAGAACAACACCGATGTTTAAGCCTGAAATTGATCACGCAAAAATCGCAAAAGAAACCGCCGACGCATGTGCGCAAGACTTTGCATCAATCGTAGGGCGGTGCGCGCAACCTGTTTCCGTGTCGATTCCGGGCGCTGATAGCGCGCTATTTGTTCGACTTGTTCAGAGCTATGAATCAGCGCTCTATCAAGTCGCAGAAGCTCTGGAAACAAAGCGCGAAATTGAGCGCGAAATTGAGCCGCTTAACGTGCGTCGTTCTGATCTGAACACGCAGCTCGCAGATATCAACACGCATATCAGCGAACTTACCGCAGCACGACAAGCAGCGTTGGCAGCCGGTGAACGCCCGGAACCCTCAAGCGGAATTGCTCAGTTGCGCGAAGACGCAGCTTATGTGCAGCAGCTCATTGAGCAGACGGATCAGGAGATCGGCGCTTTCCTTGTCAGTGAACTGCATGCGCAATTACAGAAGAAGACACGCGAAGCGGGAGCTGTGCGCGCATCACTGATTTTTGCTGTAGCGCGTGAACGAGCGCGCCAGATTGAAGGTGAATTGCTGCGCACTTATCAGCAAGTGCAGAAATCATCTGCGATCACCGTTACGCCGTGCGGCGCAGAAATGTTGTATGTCGTAAACGGTCAAAATATCGGCACTGCAATCGAGCATTGGAACAAATCAGATCTGGCGTTAAAGCAGCAGCAGCGTGAAGCAGCAGCACAGCAAGCCGCTCTTGTTCCAGAACCGGAACAAAAGCCAGCCAAGAAGCCAGCCAAGAAGCCCGTCAAACCAGTCTTTTGACCTGCGGCAGCATGCCGCCCGGTGTGCCTTTGACCTACACGAATTGAGGTTTATATGAGCAATAACTTAAAGCTAATCGCGCAGATGCAGTCTGTTTTACCAAACGTACCGCGCCAGCAGATTATTGAAATGCTAGGTGAATACCAGCGCCAACAAGCCCAACACGCGCCGATGATGCCGCATATCGTTCCGATGCATAAGAGCATCGCTGAGGGCCTGGACCTTGAGCCGAAAGAATCCCCAACCGCTGGGCTTCACCGCGAGCGATTCTTTCAAAACGAGATCGAAAAGTGTCTTGGTGATGCGATGGCAAAAGGCTTGAGCACTATCCAGGCCAGCGACTTGCGCGCGCAAGCGCACAACCTGGGCAAAGCCTCAGACGCAGATCACGGACGCATTCTTAGCGCACTGAAAAAGCATGTCGCTGGCTTATGCCAAAGCGCCTCGCAAGAAGAATTTTGATGTAGGCAAAACCCCGTATCGAGCATTACCGCTGCGGGTATGAGCGGGGCATTCCATAGATGGCGCACTTCCATCACTCCGCATAAGTGCGAACGCAGTCACCAGCCCTTTGGGTAGTCGAATGGTGGCAAGCCGGGCGCAGTGCAGTGGCGCTGCGCCCGTCAACCAACACACTGAGGCAAAAGACAATGAACAAGCACCCAGCATGGCCAGATGAAGAAGTGATTCCCGTACTCACTCAATCCAGCGCGATCACAAGTATCAATGCATTCTGTAAGCTCGCAAAATCCCACGGCTATGACACGCCAGGGCTAATGAAGTGCGGTGTTTTTGCTGTCAGCGCACTACGAAAAGGCGCGAACCCGGATGAGGTTTTGAAGTCATTCAGCAGCGCCGCACTGCCTGTCATTGAATCGCGTAAGACCCGGATGGCGGCAAACGGTGGCGGTAACTTTGCGAAGCTTGTCGAGATGCTTAATGATCTCAAATAGTAAGGATTTGATGCGGTCATGGGCTGCTGAACTGGCAATTATGGGCGTACAAGGCTCGTCGGATTGTAGGTTAATCCAGTTACCTGAGTACGTTGGTGAGCTACTGGCAAGCGGCGTGTCAGTTATTTGCGTAGATCGCTACCTTAGCAAAATGGCTAGGAGAATTATGGAGCGAGATGCGCGAGAAGAAGCGCGAATTGCACCTGCGCGGCACCGACACAAAAAGATCATGATTGAGCGGGAAAAGTCAGCTCAAGAGATGACAGAATAAGTGCTCAGAATATAAGCGTATTTTGTTCCGACTTAGGAACAAGCAGTGCTAAATTGATTAAGTTATGTGCATTCGTAGCACTGTCAGTTGTAACAACTTGATCAATGATGCTGGTGAATGTAGATTCAGAAAGCGAAAAGGCCGCTATTGCAAGTAGCGACCTGATCAAGTGCGATGGGTTTTCTCAAGTTCCCGTCCACAAAAACCAACACCTTTAAACGGGCGGCCTCTGTGCATCTCTCGTTCTGGGTGAGCGGAACGGAGGAGATGCCTCAAAGATAGCCAGATTGATGGCTCATTTCAAGCGCATCTCCCCGGATTTGTATCAAATGCCTGTTCAATAGCGGTATTTTTAACCGTGCGCCCATGTATTGGAGTCATGTGATTGTTGGCATGGGGGCGAACAGGTAGGGCTGAACGGGGAGTTCTCACATACAGCCCAGCGTGGAGCGAACCACCTACAACGAGCCGAGAGCCACAAGCGGAAGCTATGAGAAAGCGCCCCGCTTCCCGTGAGGGAGAAAGGCGGTAAGGTTTCGGTAAGCCGTAATGGTGGGAACAGGAGCGCGTGAGAGGGAGCCGGAGCGGGGAAACCTACTCTATCTTTATGTCCTGTCAGGTTTCGCCACTTCTACTTTGAATCGCCTTTTTAGGCTTGATTTGGTAGGAGGGCGGAGCCTATGTAAAAACGGTATCCACGCCCTTTCGTCAATGTCTCTCAATAGGTATTACAAAACACTTGGGTTCCTATCCTGTTGCAGTATGTCGTTTTTGGCATTGAATTTTGCATTGATTGAACTGCTTGTTGATTTGCAATGGCTCTTTGCTGGGCTGCTGCTTGTGCTTGCTCTTGGTATCTCTGGGCTTCAATTGTGTCTTGGTAGATCTTAGCTTTTAATATATTGCAGTTTTCTTGGTTGATATCCGATGGTTTCAGACTACTTTCGGTTTGAGCTAGAATAGCTGAGAAGCGTACAGGATCGTATGTCCATGAGTTTAAAAATAGAGCTACGTTAGCGTGGGATTGACCTGCTTCCTGTGGCGTAATGTAGTTCTCTTTCAGACATGCATTTGTTGCTACTGTGACCACGGAAAATTGCTTGTAGTGTTGTTCTGGCATTTGCTGTTTCTGCTGGGCACACCCCGCAATAAAAATTAATGGCAGGCAAAGCAATAATTCTTTTTTCATGATTTTTAACTCTTTAGCTTCTGATTCTATTAATTTATACCCGTAGTGCTCGCCGCAGTCCGTGACCGAACGTAGTGAGCGAACGGGCGAGGAAGCGCAATTTAACCATTTTCAAAATAAGCACTTACACGCTGTGCCCATTCTTTCCAGTATTACCCCTAGCATTACGTTAAAAATCACGTAGCGCGTCATTTTGAATTGCGTCTAACGAATTGCCCCAGTGTTTGACCCGTCCAGTTCCCACCATGCTGATTGATTAGACCCGCAGCCGTCACTGCTTCCGCAATTGCTGTGTAATTCGCTCGCAAACCTTTTGCGTTGTATTCGTCTATCTTCTCCAAGGAAAGGGCCAAGATCTTTTCACGGTCATAACGCGCACCTTCCATGATTGAAGTAGTCAACGACCGGAGCGGTCGGGGAGCTGCTTCACGCGGTGTACTCTTTTTAACCGGATTTTCCGTTGTTGGCGCTTTGTATCCCTGAGCTAACATCGACTCAATAGCTTCCAGTCTCATTTTAAGCGCTTCTATCTCATGACCAACTGAAATAGGTGCCTTTCCTTCTAAAAGCAGCGCTAAAGCACGAAGGATGGCTTCTGAACGTGTAACCCCCTCAGCTTTGCAATAAGCATCAAGCTTTTCTGTAATTTCTTCACTGGCGCGGGCTGCAATATGACTTGCCATGTTTAACCTCGTTTAACATTGTTTACCAATTTGGTTTAACAGTGTTTACCGTTGTTTACCGGATTGGTTTAACGGTGTTTACCGTTGTTTACCATTTCAGTTTAACAGCGTTTAACGCTATTTACAGGGTGTTAAACAGCGTTAAACAAGAGTTACCACCGGCTAGATTGCCCTTGCGCGTCAGCGCCACGGTGAGGGGGTTGCGGCGCAGCCGTGCCCTGGAGTTCCTGCTGATGCCGGTAGCTGCCGCAGGTGCGATTAGCTGGCCTAATCTTCACAGACTGGATGCCCCGCAGTGTCAGTGTGAGGCCGTTCCGCAGTTCACCATCTTTGCCGACCCAGCCGGTAGCGGCCAAATCACCAAAAAGCACAACCTGATCGCCCTTCACATGGCGCATGAGCAGATCGGCCAGCTCATTGAATGCCACCACGTTAACGTTGAGGTAGTGGGTCCCGTTGTTATCGGTAGACGCAGCAGACGCAAAACAACTCGCCATCGTCCCGCCAGATTTAGTGCCGCGCTCCAGGGGATCAGAGTTGATGCGCCCGGACAGGGTTAAAACAGCCTCATTCACCGCTGAAATCCTCGCTATTCCATACATCCGCCGCAACGCGATAAAACACATGATTACGGTGACTTTCACGTATGCCGTTAATCACTGCATTAACGTTATTGCGATTGAACCCAGCCGCCGCCAGTTCGATGGTGGTGTGAAAAATAACGACTTCCCCGGACTCTAGATTTCTGGCCGCAATCGGCGCTTTAAACCGGCATCGCGTATCTGGTCTAAGCCCCAGCTCCAGTGCCCGGAGAACTTCTTCCCCGCAGGCTTTTTCGAGCTGTTTACGGCTAATCGTCCGGGGGACTTTTTTCATGATGTGATTGTTATGCATGAACCTTTTACCTTTTGCGCATTTAACAGCGTGGCTGCGGTCGAATCCCAGCGCCTCAAGTTCTTTAACTGAATGAACTACGATTTGCTTTCCCCGCATTAGAACTGGCGTAGCAATCCAGATGTACTGGGGTTTAAAAAGCATTTTTCTGTACCTGCCTGGATGTCGTGACAACACCATTCTGTCGTCACGACACTTTCGGGCTGTACAAAAATGCAAAAAATTACTGAGCTTTTACGACTGACTACCGGCCAACGGCGAGCCGTTACCGACCGCGCCCGTTTCCACGTCATTGCAGGCGGAGAGATGAGCGGCAAAACGGCGCTGGGCATTGATAGTCTGATTGAATCCATCACCGCAGGGAGCCGCAGCATCTGGATCGGCGCGAACGCGCAGGAGCTGCAACGCGCCCGCGCCCGTCTGCGTGACATGCTTGATGACTGGATAGTGAAAACCACGCCCGCCCAGATTGTTTTCGGGAATGGGGCGATCTGCGATTTCTACGACTGGCAGAACATGCCGAAGACCGCACCAGAGGCGGCGGCGCTGATAGTTGATGACCTGCATTTAATGCCAGGTTTCGGCGACTACTGGCAAACCCAGGGCCGCGACCTGATCCGCCTGAACAATGGAGGGGAGGCGCTATTTCTGGGATGTGCCAACGGCCAGCAGAGTGATTTTTTCCGCCTGTACCAAAAGGGAAATGAAGATTTTGCCTGGAGCTGCGCCACGCTGCCAACCACGGCAAACGAGCAATACCTGACCCCAGAACTATTGGCCGCAATCAAACAAACGCCGGAAGCCGAACGGGCGCAACGCTTTTACGGCGTGTTTCATAAACACGCCATCTTACTGACCGCAGATCACCGCGTCCTGCGTCCTGGGGAGCGGTTTATTGACTGGTGCGAGCGCCTGGCCGCCGATGGATTATTGGTTGATGGCAAGCCGTTTAAGCTCGATAACCGCCCCGCTATGCGCTTCCTGTACGAGCAAATCCCTGCAACCCTGGAGGAAGGCCGCAAAAAGCGGATCATCTTTCTGAAAGCGACCCAGCTAGGATTTTCCGTCTTTGAAATGCTGGCGAGTCTTTACGTGGGCTTGCGCTTCCCTGGTATCGGCATTTCCTTGTTCGTCCCTACGCAGACCCTGAGCAACGACAAATCAAAGCAGCGCTTTATCCCGATGTGTCGCAGCGTTCCTGCGGTCGCACAACTCATGGCGCGCAGTGAAGACGGAGAGGGCAATATACGCAGCCGCAGGATCGGCGCAACGCTTTATAAGTTCGGCTATGCAGCGGGTAAGGTTTCGACGGAATCCACTCCGGCTGATGTGCTTTTTCTGGATGAGACGCAAGAGCTGACCAACGAGCAGATCGCCAAAATTGCGGAGCGTACCAGCGCCAGCAACTTTGCAATGATGGTTTCTGGCAGTACGGCCAACATGCCGGAATCAGACATTCACGGCCAGTTTTTACAGGGCACCCAGCATGAGTTTTATACCCGCTGCCCTGGCTGCGGCAACATGGAACCCATGATCCGTGCTTTCCCGAATATCGTGGTGAAACAACCCCAAGGCGGCTACCGGTACGAGTGCCAGCAGTGCCACGCGGAGATCACCGACCCGCAAGATGGCGAATGGCGCGCCCGCTTCCCGGAACGTGCCCAGGGTTCGCACCCTTGCGTGTCTATTCACTTCCCGCAGTTCCTTTCCCCGACCGTCAGCGCGACGGAGATTGGCCAAAAGTACGAAGGCGCGATCAGCAAAAAGAGCTTTTATAACCGCGTCCTGGGCTGGCCCTGGATTGACCCAGACGCAACGCCGGTGAGTGCTGCGAACCTGACAAGCTGCGCCGCAGCCGGTGAGGCCCTGGGTGTCAGATGGGAGAGCAAAGGCGACGGGCGCAGCCTGTACGTGCTGGGCATCGACCAGATGAAAGGCCTTAACGGCCACGTCATCAAAAAGCGCCTGACGAGTGGGCATTGGGCTGTCGTTCACATCGAGCTATGGCACCACGTCGATCCGTTCCTGCGCACCCATGAGCTAATGGAGCTTTACGGCATCAAGGCCGCTTGCGTCGAGATTGGTCCAAACGCCAACGATGCCATGAAGCTGGCGCAGGCCTTCCCCGGACGCGTTTTCGTCGTGAACAGCTTCAACCTGGGCGACGGCCTGGTGAGATGGAACGACCGCTATAAGAGCAGCACCAGTGAGAACCGCACCGGTGATGAGTTCGTGAACCGCTTCACGGCCAGCGTGAATCAATATCGCTGCATGGATTACAGCCTTCACCAGTTCGACACGGTGAACCCGCGAACCGTTATACCTGGAAACTGGCGTGATCTGACCATCAAGCGCAGGGGGAAAAACGGACTGGAGAGCTGCAACGCTGCCGAGGAATTTTTCTACCATCTGAGCAAAACGGCGCTGGTCACTGAGTACGACGACGAAACCACAAAAACCACACACAAGGTCTGCAAAGTGGGGGGCTTTGACCCGCATTTGAGCTTTGCAAACCACCTTTGCGATGTGGCGGCAATGCGCGAAACCGCACCAACCCTGCTGATCACGCCTGACCCCGTAACAGGTCAGATGCTCTTTGACGATGTTCCGCTGCTGCGACCTGGTGAGGTTGCTCTCCCCCAGGTACGCGATACCGCGCAGGTCATCCAGATGGCCCGTGATGAGCAAGCCGAGCATGGCGCATACACCTGCGGGAGCTGCCGCCACTGCCAACCACACCCGAACGGGCACCACTTCTGCCAGCTCGACCCGACACAATTCCGTGTGAACCGGAAGGATTACCGCTGCTTAGAAGGATATAGCGCGAAATGAACCTAACAGATGATTTTTTCTATGAAGCCAGTGAAACCGAGATTTTTAGCAATCCGGCAAGCCTGGCAGAAGCGCTAGATCATGAGGTGGAAAAAACCACCGGCGCATTCAGCACGATGACCGCAGCCGTAGAAAGCGAGTTCGCCACTCTACTGGAGTGCATCGCCGGTGATCAGAAAGGCATCACCCACATTTTCACCGACCGTAACGGCACGGCGCACCCCGCCAGACCCTGCTTTTTTGCGGAGCAGTGGCAAGACAAAGAGCGCCTGATTGATAGCGCCTGGCTGGCCGAACTGCGCGAACGGGCAGACCAGACGCAACAAGATTTGTCAGACGCAGAGTTTGAGCTTTACCGCGTCCTGGAGGATTTCGAGCAGCAGCCCACCGCTGCTGCCATCGGTGAACTGCGCGCAGCGCAGAGGGTTTTCGAGCAGCAAACAGATCGCGCCGTCAGTGCCCAGGAAATGCTCCTGCGCGCAGAGCGGGCACTGATCCTGATATGGGCGCGAGCTAACTACCACCGTCGCCCTTTCCAACGCTGCGGCGGAGAGCTGCCGGAGCTGGTCACACTGAATATGCAGGAGCTAAAAGCATGAGCATTTCACGTAAGCAGTTTAGCCCGGAGCTGAAAGCAATCATCCGGGCAGAATACGAGAGCAGCAATATCAGCCTCAAAAAGCTGGCGGGGAATTACGGACTGGCAGCGATGACAGTGACCCAATGGGCACGCCGTGACGGCTGGCGCAGAGACTATACCGCCAACCTGCCGAGCACCGGCCAGAGTCTGGCTGTTATCGAGCATCTGCGCGCTAACCCAGAAGCCAGCGCAGGCGAGCTGGTGATGGTGGCGCACCGCGACGTGTCAGATCGCCGCATCCAGTGCGAAACGAACACGGAGAACACCGCAAGGGCGATCCATAGCCTGATGAATAACGCACTAAAAGAACGGGATGGCGTAACGCTGGGTGTTTTGACGGCTGCGGCAAAAGGTCTGGAAGCGGTGGCAAAGGTTCAACGTGAGGCGCTGGGAATGGTGCCGGGGGTCTGCTATCGCACGTTAACGAAGGAATAAAACGAGAGGGATCCCCGACTTATGCGCGGTAGGGTGCCGCTAGAATTTGCATAAGATGGCGAACCGGGTAATCCTAATCCCCAGAAAGACGAGAGGCCCGCATCTAGACAATGCGAGCCTTCACCTAATCGGAGTGTCTTCAGTCATCACCAAAAACATCGCGACTACCCACTGACGATGTTAGATGTACTGGACACTCCTTGCAAGTATTTGCGCCCGTAAAACGGGAGCCAATGGAGTTTTGCGAATGTCAGTCATTGAACATGCGCCGGAAGTTGCGCAGAAAAAAGCCGTACAAGAAATAACTAAAGAGCCAGGTACCCGCAACATTGTGCAAATGTTGATCGATGCAGGACACCCGCTAGGGCAAACCATGCGCGATCTTGCCGACCAGGTGCAAATCCCTGAACGTTCGACTTTCCTTGTCGGACTGGCCGCATTTAGCAGCGCCGCGCTAATGACTTACCGCGTAACCCGCCATTACAGTGACAGCCTTTTGCCACTGGGCTTGTTCGTCATCGTCGAACAGAAGCCCGGAGCACGTAAGAGCGCCATTTTTAACGGTACTCATAAGCCCGTCCGCGACTGCTACGCAGAAATTAACAAGAAGCGCAGCCGCGAACTGGCAAAGCAACGTACAAAAATTGAAAGCATCAAGCTGGGACTCCGCAACAAAGAGCCGGGCGTGACCCGCAACCAGCTCCAGAACGCTATTGAGAATCTGGAAGCCCTGCCGCTGCCGCTGACCGTTCACGCTACCGATGCAACCACCGCCGCACTAGACCTGCATTGCCTCATCCCGAACAAAGGCGCATACAGCCTGGCATCTGATGAGCAGGCATTACTCGATACCCTTTTTGGCCTGAACTACGGCGCGAAGGGTGGCAACAAGCCCAACATAGCCGCCATCCTTCATGGCTTTGACGGCGGACACGTCAGCAACCTACGCGCAGGCCGTGAGGGCTACAGCGGGGAGATCGCAGGTTCTATCTGCTGCTTTGCCCAGGCCGGAAGCATCGACACCATTTTGCGGATCAGCAACGGTACCGGACTAGCAGAGCGTTTCCTGATCGCTTCTGAGCCATCATTGCTGGGTAAGCGTAAGTTTACCGGCAAAATCTGCGACATGACCCCTTACCAGACCGCATGCCGCCGCCTCATCGCCCGACAAGGCCGCGATGGTGGCGCAGAGTGCTGCAATTACCTGCATTTCAACCCGGAGGGCGCAGACATGCTATTTGCCGCCGCCGAAGAAATGGAGCCGCTGCTACTGGATGGGGCGCGCTATTCGTCCGATCTGATTTCCGGCCTTGTGTCCAAGCTAGACACCCACGCCAGCAAAATTGCGGCCTTGCTTCACCTGTACGCCCATTACTGCCAGGATGTCATCGGCGGGGAAGATAAACCCGCACCATCTACCATTAACCCGGAATGGCTGCGCATCGCCATCGAGATCACTAAAGAGCAGATCGAGGCGTACCACGCCAAGCTAATGGATATGGCCCTTATTGGTAGACCAGGCGAATGGCAGACCATCATTGATTACCTGGACGGCAAAGGCGGCAAGAGTAACAGAGTGGTACTGGAGAACGCGCTACGCAAAAAGGACCTATACAAAGGCCGCGCCCGTTTACGTGCCGTTATCGAAGACATGGCCTCACATGGTTATCTGAACATCAAAGACACCATGATCTACCTTTCCTGATCCTCATCACCCGATGACCAGCCCGCCAACGTGCGGGCTTTTTTGTGCCTGTAGGTAAGCTGGGTAACGCTGGGTAAGGTTTTGGGTAGTCGTTGGGTAACGATTGGGTAAGGTTCCGGGTAATGCTGGCGTGATATTGGGTAAATTGGGTAAGGTCATTACCCAACATCTTACCCAACTCAAAGCCGCGTCAGTGCTGAAAAAACCCGTGATTGGGTAAATTGGGTAAGGGGGTGTGTACGATCCTAAGTTTTGGGTAAGAATGGCAAACCGTCCAGATCCGCTAAAATCTCAATCA
>NZ_SODY01000014.1:0-26353 GCF_004366275.1 Buttiauxella sp. BIGb0552 | reverse complement strand
TCAACCCTTAATTTCAGGATATTTGACTCTCATCGCCGCCGTTACTCTGTGATGTTGTTCACATGTTCCGTGTCGATGGAGGCGCATTATAGGGATCTCTTTTTATAGCACAACCCTTTTTTCGATCTTTTCTTCCGACTGATTAGTTTTCGCCCTTTTCGCTGCGATCATGTCCAATTCGCCTTGTTTTTGATGCTTTACCTCCTTGCCATCGGTTAAGAAAGCAGCCACAGTCTATCTACGAAGAGAACTTTCAGAGGTATTTATGTCTGCAGTATTACGTCCTTTTCAAAAAACCTATCCTGAAGTTGGCCAAAGAGTGATGCTTGATAGCTCAAGTGTTGTGATTGGTGATGTGCGAATTGCCGATGATGTGAGTATTTGGCCACTAGTTGCTATCCGTGGTGACGTTAACTATGTGGCTATTGGTGCTCGTAGCAATATTCAGGATGGGAGTGTGTTGCATGTAACGCATAAGTCTTCCTATAACCCGGAAGGCAATCCACTTAATATCGGTGAAGATGTGACTGTGGGACATAAGGTCATGCTGCACGGCTGCACGATCGGTAACCGCGTGCTCGTAGGAATGGGGTCGATTTTACTGGATGGTGTAGTAATAGAAGACGATGTAATGATCGGGGCAGGAAGTTTGGTGCCGCAAAATAAACGTCTTGAGAGCGGCTTCCTTTATCTGGGTAGCCCAGTGAAGCAGATCCGCCCTCTTACGGCTGAAGAACTGGAAGGCTTAAAATACTCAGCCAATAACTACGTTCGCTGGAAAGATGAGTACTTTGCTCAGGAAAGCCAGACGCAGCCTTGATTGTCATGTTCATCAGCTTCAATTAACGCCTCCGCTTCGTCTTCCAAATCCCAACGATTAAGACGAAAGAGCTCAAGCCATGATTCTTTATTATCGCCACCATAACGGCTGGCGATAGTTTCCCCGGTAATACTGCACATCACCTGAAAGCCATTTACTAATGCAGGAAAGCAGACCGCCAGAAGTTGATCGTCCCATTGCTCACGATCGGGAAACAGGATCGACTGGTTCACTGCGACATTTCCTGCTTTAGCTTCTCTATTACTGGCGCGACTTCTGGTAACACACCGTGCCACAGGAAAAAGGCATGTGCAGCCTGACCCACCAGCATTCCTAAACCATCAGCATAGTTTTGAACACCGTGTTTTTTGCACCAGTGTAAGAAAGGGGTTTCGCCCTTTTGGTAGAACATGTCGTAGCACTGAACATTGCGCGAAAGCAACGATGCTGGAATAGCAGGAATGTCACCAGCAATTCCGCTAGAGGTGGCATTAATAATAAGATCGAACTCATGCCCCTCCAGCTCAGACTGCTCTAACGCCTGAACACTGCCAGTGTGGCTAAATAGTAGTGCGAGATCCATGGCTCGAGAAAATGTACGGTTGGTTATCGTCACAGAACAATCAAGCGAAAGCAGAGGTAGTAAAACTCCCCGAGCCGCGCCACCCGCTCCCAACAACAAAATACGCCGACCTGGTTTGATCAACGATAAACGCTCCAGATCGGTTAAAAGACCAATCCCATCGGTGTTATCGCCGAGCAGGCGCCCATCGTCCAGGCGCTTAAGCGTATTAACCGCACCGGCTAATGCTGCGCGCTCTGACAGTTGATCAGCACGGGCGAATGCTTGCTCTTTAAAAGGAACCGTAATATTGGCGCCTTTACCGCCTGCCTGGAAAAATTGCTCAAGAGTTTCAATAAAAGCATCTACAGGTGCCAGCACACAGCCATATGGATGCTCTATTTTTAACTGCTCAGCAAACATCTGATGAATTTGCGGTGATTTGCTGTGCTGAATTGGGTTACCAAAAACGGCAAAGGTGTTCATTAATTACCCCTGGCGGAAAAGTTCGCCGGTCAAAGCATCACGAATTTCAGATGGATTCAACCTGCCTCCGGTATCGCCACGCAGAACCGGGAAGCCGTCACCAAATTGAGCCAAGACTTCATCAACCGTACGACAAGGTGGCAAACCAGATAAATTGGCACTGGTAGAAACCAAAGGTTTTCCAAAAACCAGGCATAAATCACGAACCAATGGATGATCAGTGACCCTCACGGCTAAGGAATCAAATCGACCCGTTAGCCAGCGCGGCGTTGAAGGAAGAGCAGGGAAAACAAAAGTCACAGGTCCTGGCCAACAAGAGAATACGGTTTCTCGCTGCATTTGCGAAAGCACGGAGCTATCTATATAAGGAACAAGTTGCTCGAAACTCGCAGCTATCAGGATAAGGCCTTTATCTACGGGACGATGTTTTAACTCTAGTAAACGCGTAACTGCCAGCTCACTGTCAGGATCACAACCGACGCCAAACACAGCTTCGGTTGGATATGCGATCACTTGTTGTTGTTTTAGGGCGGCAACGATCTCTTGGAGTTGCTCTGTTTGCAGGTTTGTCTTCACAAGCTTTATTCCACCGTTACCGGCTTTCCACATTGTTTGCTGGCACAGAATTGTTTCAATCCCTGTGCCGTTTTCTTTTCGATGATTAACGGATAGTGACACGCAGGGCATTCGCCTGCCACCGGTTTGCTATTAATGACGAATTGACAGGTCGGATAGCTATCGCATGACCAAAAGGTTTTACCAAATCGAGAACGTCTTTGGACTAATTTACCTTTCTGGCATTGCGGGCAATTGATTGCAGTTTCATCGGGTTTGTCGATAACTTCGGTGTGATCACAAGCTGGATAATTGCTACAACCAATGAACATGCCGAAACGCCCCTGGCGTAATACCAGATTTTCCTGGCATACAGGACAGTGTTGACCTTCAAGTACTTTAACCACATGGCCATCAGCCAGGCTTTTTAGCGGGCGAACATAATCACATTCCGGGTAATGAGAACAGCCAAGAAAAGGGCCGTGTTTACCAGAACGAATGACTAACCCTGCCCCACATTGGGGACAGGGTTCATTTTTAGGCACAGTGAACAGTGCTGATTTGGTCATAACATCTCATGCCGCGGCTTTAATTTAATGCAGCATACCTTCATTTACTTCGAAGAGTAATTCTTCCATTTGCTGATATGCATTTTCGCACCCCGGAATGTTGAACAGTACCATTAGCACCACCCACTTTAAGTCTTCCAGTTCGAACTCAGCGGTGTCTAACGCTAATACTCGTTCAATGACCATTTCACGGGTTTCGAGGTTCAGCACCTGAATCTGTTCCAGAAATAGTAAAAACCCCCGACAAGTTGCATCAAGTCGCTGGCATTCCTCTGCGGTATACATACGCATAGAAAGTGGATCAGCAGCTAGTTGCATGGGTTCAGTCAGACCTTCCTGATAGTCCGCCAACTTTTCAAGCCATACAAGAGCGTTATAAATGTCTTCGTGATCAAAACCAGCATCGGCGAGATCACGCGTCAATTTATCTTGATCAACTCGCATTTCCACTTCGTTGTGGATGTAGGTTTCAAATAAGTACATTAGTACGTCGAACATGGCATGCCCTCCTCAATCGGACATAGCCGCCGGGTACAGCTGCGATCCATCCTGCTAACTCCAGTTCGAGTAGCTGGGCTACCGTAACTGGCACAGGTTGGCCGGCACGTTCAGCGACGACGTCAACAGGTGTAACCTCATCTCCTACGTTAGCCAACAGCTCAGGAAATGGCAATGTTCGATCCCCTTCATTGTGTGAATATATTAAGGCCTTGGGGATAGAGGGAAGCCATTGCAGTTCATTTTCCAGATGCTCAAGTATGTCTGAGGGATGACTGACTAAAGTAGCGCCTTGCTTGATGAGCAAGTGGGGGCCTTCACTCCCTGGGCTGCCAATTGCTCCCGGTAATGCAAAAAGCTCCCGCCCTTGTTCAAGAGCATATCGTGCAGTCACCAAAGAGCCGCTGCGCTCACTTGCCTCCACGACAAAAACAGCCCGACTCAAGCCACTGATAATTCGATTTCTGCGTGGAAAATTACCCGGATATGGCGTGGTATTCAGTGGAAACTCAGAGATAATGGCACCACCCTCAGCAATAATCTGCTCACCCAATTGTTTATGGCGTTTAGGGTAAAGATTTGCCAGCCCGTTTCCTAAAACAGCTACTGTTTTTCCATGTACGTTTAATGCTGCGCGATGCGCTACAGCATCAATACCTAAAGCCAAACCACTCGTTATCGTTAATCCCGCAGTAGCTAATGGCTCACAAAACATTCGGCACCACCGTTCGCCATAAAGAGAAAGGTTACGATTACCGACTACGGCTAATTGGTTACTGGCAAGAAGCTCAATATCACCTGCAACAAATAGCGCTGCCGGGTAGCAATCTATTGCCCGCAACTGCTCGGGATAATTGGCACTATCGGCAGTAAGAAGATGGTGACGGGGTTGCTCAAGCCAGCAAAGTGAAGCTTCCAGCTCTTTTTCACTAAATTCCAGAAAATATGAAATCTGCAGGGTAGATAAGCCAGAGTTTGATAGATGAGTGACCGTGCATTCCGGCTCGTTTAGTAAGAAATGGGCAATTTTTAATAGCTTATCTCCACTGAGACTTTGAACAGCCATCAAGCGTAGCCATATCTCCTTTGGTGGCATATCTTCCTCCTGCCATAAGCTATAAAAGCAATCCTTGCGATTGGTCACTGATGCTGTCAATCAGGCGGGGAAATGTCTAGAATAGAGGTAATAATCTTTCTATCAATTGAACACAGCTCTGGATATTTATGTCAGTTTTGCAGGTATTACATTTTCCGGACGAGCGCCTTCGCACTGTGGCGGCTCCGGTCAAAGAGGTGAATGCTGAGATTCAGCGGATTGTCGATGATATGTTCGAGACAATGTACGCAGAGGAAGGTATTGGCCTTGCAGCAACACAGGTGGATATCCATCAACGTATCATTGTGATTGATGTTTCTGAAAACCGCGACGAACGCCTGGTTTTGATTAACCCTGAGTTGCTGGAGAAAAGCGGCAATACTGGTATCGAAGAGGGTTGCCTGTCCATTCCAGAACAACGTGCTCTTGTTCCGCGAGCGGAAAGAGTCAAAATCCGCGCTCTGGACCGTGAAGGTAAGCCATACGAACTGGAAGCGGATGGCCTGCTTGCCATTTGTATTCAACACGAGATGGATCACCTGGTTGGTAAACTCTTCGTTGATTACCTTTCGCCGTTGAAGCGTCAGCGTATTCGTCAGAAACTGGAAAAAATGGCTCGTCTGAATAAGAGCGCCTAATCCATCACACAAGGGAATAATGTGTCTGATTCACTGCGTATTATTTTCGCTGGCACTCCTGACTTCGCAGCGCGTCATCTTGACGCGCTGTTGTCTTCTCAGCACCAGGTAGTTGGCGTATTCACACAACCCGACAGGCCTGCTGGGCGTGGCAAAAAGTTAATGCCAAGCCCAGTTAAAGTACTGGCGACTGAAAGGGATATCCCTGTATTTCAACCAGCTTCTTTGCGTCCGGCCGAAAATCAGGAACTGGTTTCTAGTTTGAACGCCGATGTCATGGTGGTTGTAGCTTATGGTTTAATTCTGCCAAAAGCGGTTCTGGATATGCCACGCCTGGGATGTATTAATGTTCATGGCTCGCTGCTGCCACGCTGGCGTGGTGCAGCACCTATCCAGCGTTCGTTATGGGCTGGTGATGCCGAAACTGGCGTGACCATTATGCAAATGGACGTGGGCCTGGATACGGGCGATATGCTGGTGAAACTCTCCTGCCCAATTGAAGCCACTGATACCAGCGCAACGCTTTACGATAAGCTGGCAAACCTTGGCCCTCAAGGGTTACTGGAAACGTTAAACCAACTGGCTACAGGGCGTGCAACACCAGAAGTTCAGAGCGAGGAATTGGTCACGTACGCTGAGAAACTCAGCAAGGAAGAGGCGCGTATCGACTGGTCGCTATCTGCTGCACAACTCGAGCGTTGCATCCGCGCCTTTAACCCATGGCCAATGAGTTGGCTGGAAATTGACGGCCAACCCGTCAAAATTTGGCAAGCATCAGTAATCAATCAACTCACTGACGCAGCACCTGGAACCATCATTGAAACCAATAAACAGGGTATTCAGGTGGCAACCGGCGACGGGATTTTAAATCTGCAATCCCTTCAACCAGCAGGAAAGAAAGCGATGACTGCTCAGGATCTGCTGAACTCTCGCAGTGAATGGTTTAAGCCAGGTGCACTTCTCGCCTGAGAAAAGAAATCCTTTGCGCCCAGGTCAATCACCTGGGCATTTTTGTTTTTAAGCGCCGAAAAACCAGAGCGTACGTATGAAAAAAACATTAAATCTTCGCAGTATGGCCGCACAAACGATTGAACAAGTTGTGGAACAAGGTCAATCGCTCAGCAATGTCCTGCCTGCTATGCAACAAAAAGTCTCTGATAAAGATAGAGCACTGCTTCAGGAGCTTTGCTTTGGCGTATTACGCACTCTGCCTCAGCTGGAATGGTTGATTGGTAAGTTGATGTCTCGCCCGATGACGGGCAAGCAACGCACCATCCACTATCTGATTATGGTAGGTTTTTATCAGCTGCTTTACACCCGCATTCCTGCTCATGCCGCTCTGGCAGAAACAGTTGAAGGCGCAGTTGCTATCAAGAAGCAATCACTTAAGGGTTTGATTAACGGCGTATTACGCCAGTTCCAGCGTCAACAAGAAGAGCTGATGGCTGAAGCGGCTAAACATGAAAGCCGTTCCTTACACCCGAGCTGGTTACTGCAACGGCTGAAAAAAGCCTATCCGGGCCAATGGCAATCTATTGTCGATGCCAACAACCAGCGCCCTCCTATGTGGCTGCGTGTTAATCGCCAACACCATACTCGTGAAGAATGGATGGCGTTATTAGCAGAAAATGGGCTGGAAGGTCATGCTCATCCGCAATATCGCGATGCTGTGCGCCTGGAAACTCCTGCACCAGTTCATGCATTACCGGGTTTTGAAGACGGTTGGGTGACGGTTCAGGATGCCTCAGCGCAAGGTTGTGTTGATCTGCTGGATCCCCAAGATGGAGATGCGATCCTCGATTTGTGCGCAGCACCTGGCGGCAAAACCACTCATATACTTGAAGCTGCACCTAAAGCACGCGTGATGGCTGTCGACATTGATGAACAGCGCCTGAAGCGTGTGCACGAAAACTTGCAACGTTTGGGTATGAGTGCAGAGGTTAAATCAGGAGACGGGCGTTTCCCTGAGCAGTGGTGTGCTAATCAACAATTTGATCGCATTCTTCTTGATGCACCGTGTTCAGCCACGGGTGTTATTCGCCGCCATCCAGATATCAAATGGTTGCGTCGCGACAGAGACATCCCTGAATTAGCTGCACTACAAAAAGAAATTCTGGAAGCCATTTGGCCAAAACTGAAATCGGGTGGCACATTGGTTTACGCTACATGTTCTATCCTGCCGGAAGAAAACTATCTGCAAGTCGCGGCATTCCTGGCGCAGCATCCAGAGGCGAAACTGGTGGAAACAGGTACACCAGAAATACCTGGGATCCAGAATCTCCCTTCTCCGGAAGATGGTGATGGCTTCTTTTACGCTAAGCTAATTAAAAGCTGATTCAGGTTTGCTGAGTCTTAGGTTTCATCTCAAATGAAGCTATAAAAAATGAAAATAATCATTCTCGGTGCGGGCCAGGTCGGCGGCACACTGGCAGAAAACCTGGTAGGTGAAAACAACGACATTACTGTTGTTGATACCAATCAGGATCGTCTGCGCAGCTTGCAGGATAAGTTCGATTTACGCGTTGTGCAGGGTCACGGCTCGCATCCGCGCGTTTTGCGTGAAGCTGGCGCAGATGATGCCGATATGCTGGTCGCAGTAACCAGTTCTGATGAAACGAACATGATTGCCTGTCAGGTAGCATATTCGCTTTTTAATACTCCAAACCGAATCGCGCGAATTCGTGCACCTGATTACGTTCGTGATGCCGAGCGTTTATTCAATGCCGAAGCAGTGCCAATTGATCACCTTATCGCGCCGGAACAGCTGGTAATCGACAATATTTACCGACTGATTGAATACCCAGGCGCGCTTCAGGTAGTTAATTTTGCTGAAGGCAAAGTAAGCCTTGCCGTTGTGAAAGCCTATTACGGTGGCCCGTTAGTCGGAAATGCACTATCCACTATGCGCGAACATATGCCGCATATCGAGACACGCGTTGCCGCGATTTTCCGTCATGACCGTCCGATTCGCCCGCAAGGTTCGACTATCGTTGAAGCGGGAGATGAAGTCTTCTTCATTGCCGCCTCTCAACATATTCGGGCTGTAATGAGTGAGTTACAGCGCCTCGAAAAACCATATAAGCGAATTATGCTGGTAGGTGGCGGTAATATTGGTGCGGGTCTGGCACAACGTCTTGAAAAAGATTACAGCGTTAAACTTATCGAACGCGATCCGCAGCGTGCTGCCGAACTCGCCGAAATGCTGCAAAACACCATCGTATTCTATGGTGATGCATCGGACCAAGAGCTGTTAGCCGAAGAGCATATTGAACAAGTTGATTTGTTTATCGCTGTTACCAATGACGATGAAGCAAATATTATGTCCGCTATGTTGGCTAAACGTATGGGTGCCAAGAAAGTCATGGTTCTTATCCAACGTAAAGCCTACGTCGATTTGGTCCAGGGCAGCGTAATTGATATTGCAATTTCACCACAGCAAGCCACCATTTCAGCATTATTGGGCCATGTGCGTAAAGCCGATATCGTAGGGGTATCATCTCTACGTCGGGGAGTGGCTGAAGCAATCGAAGCGGTTGCCCATGGCGATGAAAGTACTTCACGCGTAGTGGGTCGTTCTATTGATGAAATAAAGCTTCCGCCAGGTACGATAATTGGTGCTGTAGTCAGGGGAAACGATGTCATGATCGCCAATGACAATTTACGTATAGAACAGGGCGACCATGTAATTATGTTCCTGACAGATAAGAAATTTGTGAGCGATGTGGAACGTCTATTCCAGCCAAGTCCTTTCTTCTTATAACCTTCAACGGGTAGATAAACATTCTACCCGTAATTCTCTTTACCCAATAAACCCTCTTAATATTAAGGCATTAGCGGGGATTCTTATTTCCTGATGTAATGGCAATCGGGTCATCATTTGTTAGACTTATTAACGTCAGCCGGTACAAGGAGAGAAAAATGAGCATGTTAAAAGAATTCCGTGAATTTGCGATGCGCGGAAATGTTGTGGATTTGGCAGTAGGTGTAATTATTGGGGCCGCATTCGGGAAAATTGTTTCATCACTAGTTGCGGATATTATTATGCCGCCACTTGGTTTGTTAATTGGCGGCGTAGATTTTAAACAGTTCGCCTTAACATTAAGACCTGCTGCGGGTGATATTCCAGCAGTAGTGATGCATTACGGCGTATTTATTCAGAATATCTTTGATTTCGTGATTGTTGCCTTCGCGATTTTCCTTGCGATCAAAGCGATGAACAAACTGAACCGTAAGAAAGTAGAAGAACCTGCAGCACCACCGGCACCAACCAAAGAAGAAGTATTACTCAGCGAAATTCGCGATCTGCTGAAACAGCAGAACGAACGAATCTGAATGTGTTAGTGAAAAAAGGAAGGCCAGTGGTAAAAAAGCGATTTGCTTGTTTGCCACTGGCCTCCCAGTTACCTCGTTTGCCATGTTTTGTATTACGTTGGTAACTCCCTTTACCTTTCTTATTCTGCTCAACTCTTTGACGAAATAGTGGGTCGTGTAGCAAAGCCTCAATGGCATTATCTTTGATGATCCCTTTCTGATGTTGATACTTGCTCATACAAACTCCAGATTGATTAAAATAACGGCACGATTTTATGCCTCTATCTGACAAATCACAATTTATTCTTTTCGCTGGCTAGCCCCCTGCTCCAGCGCTTCAAGGATTGAACAATATGCGCTGCTGTGGGCAGTACCACAACATGCATCATTTAATCTCTGTAACGATCGCTGCATGTGCTGAAGCTCTTTAATTTTAGACTCAACTTCTGTGAGTCTCGATTGCACGATGCTTTTTGATTCCTGACAGGTGTGATGTTCAGGATCGATACGGATCGACAGCAGTTCACGGATAGTTTCCAGCGTAAAACCTAACTGCTTTGCATAACGAATAAACTTCAGGCGCTGCAAATCACTTTCACTATAAAGCCGAAACCCTCCTTCAGTTCTAACTTCATGATCCATCATTTGCTGCTTTTCATAATAGCGGATGGTATCGGGTGTCACATCTGCCAGTCTGGCCAACTCTCCAATACGAAACATGATCATTCCTCATCAAATTTATGAAGCAATCTATCAGCATACTCTCCATGTAGAAAATCAGTACTCATTCCTGCATTCTGAAGTTTGAAGTTTGAACTCAAGTAATAGCAATTTCTTACTGGTAGCTACGTATTCTGGATGGCAATGATCTATCGATCTGAGCAAATCATTCAACTCAATTGCATCCTTACGCAGTTGAAGCTCAGGAGGCAAGCAGCCGGAATTTTTCATTAGACGCCAAGCCGCCCGCAATTCCAGTGGGGTATATGAATCATCATCGAGTTCGAGAGGTTTCCCTGACCCAGGCAATGAATCAAACTCACCTTTGCGTTGTGGAGGTTCTGCCCATTGATCAAATAACCACTTAATCAACTCTGCAAAAACTGGGGATATAACAAAGATATGCTTTTAAAGCACGGGAGGGCGAATTTCAGATATAAAAAAACCGGGCAAGCCCGGTTTTTTCACGTTACTACAGATTACTCTGCAGCAGCTTCTGTTTGAGACTCGGCGCGATCAACAAGCTCGATGTAAGCCATCGGAGCATTGTCACCTGCACGGAAGCCACACTTAAGAATGCGAGTGTAACCACCAGTACGGGCTGCGAAACGCGGACCCAGTTCGTTAAACAGTTTTGCCACGATCTCGTTATCACGAGTACGGGCGAATGCCAGACGACGATTAGCAACGCTATCAGTCTTGGCAAGAGTAATCAGCGGCTCAACTACGCGACGCAGCTCTTTCGCTTTAGGCAGAGTCGTCTTGATGATCTCATGACGAACCAGTGAACCTGCCATATTGCGGAACATAGCCTGGCGATGGCTGCTGTTGCGGTTCAGTTGACGACCACTCTTACGATGGCGCATGACCTTATCCTTCTCAGTAAAACCTTAACCTGTGATCCGGTTACTCGTCAGCGATGCTTGCCGGTGGCCAGTTTTCCAGGCGCATGCCCAGAGACAAACCACGGGAAGCCAGCACGTCTTTAATCTCGGTAAGAGATTTTTTACCCAAGTTAGGCGTTTTGAGCAGCTCAACTTCGGTACGCTGTACCAGATCACCGATATAGTGGATAGCTTCTGCCTTAAGGCAGTTAGCAGAGCGGACAGTCAATTCCAGATCGTCAACAGGGCGCAGCAGGATCGGATCGAACTCTGGTTTCTCTTCTTTAACTTCTGGTTGACGAACATCACGTAAGTCAACGAAAGCTTCAAGTTGTTCAGCCAGAATGGTTGCCGCACGACGAATCGCCTCTTCAGGATCGATTGTACCGTTGGTTTCCATTTCGATGACCAGCTTATCCAAGTCAGTACGCTGTTCTACACGCGCAGCTTCAACATTGTAGGCAATTCGCTCTACAGGGCTGTAGCAGGCGTCGACCAGCAGACGACCAATTGGGCGCTCATCTTCTTCCGAATGAATTCGGGCAGAGGCCGGCACATAACCGCGACCGCGCTGAACTTTGATACGCATACTAATAGATGCGTTCTCATCAGTCAGGTGGCAGATCACATGTTGCGGCTTGACGATTTCGACATCACCATCATGGGTGATATCGGCTGCAGTCACAGGGCCAATGCCAGACTTATTCAGAGTAAGAATAACATCATCTTTACCTTGAACTCTCACCGCCAGCCCTTTCAGGTTGAGCAGGATTTCCAGGATATCCTCCTGAACGCCTTCTTTGGTGCTGTACTCGTGTAGTACACCATCAATCTCAACCTCTGTCACCGCGCAACCCGGCATCGATGAGAGCAGAATACGGCGCAGTGCATTACCAAGAGTATGGCCAAAGCCACGCTCTAAAGGCTCAAGGGTCACCTTGGCGTGCGTCGAACTCACTTGCTCGATATCTACCAGGCGCGGTTTTAGAAACTCTGTCACAGAACCCTGCATTGTGTCCTCTCTTTGGTACTAAGCTTTACTTGGAGTAAAGCTCGACGATCAGGTGTTCGTTAATGTCCGCAGACAGATCAGTACGCTCAGGCTTACGCTTGAACACACCTTCCATCTTAGCAGCATCAACTTCCAGCCAGGTTGGCTTTTCACGCTGTTCAGCCAGCTCCAGAGCGGCCTTCACGCGAGATTGCTTTTTGGCTTTCTCACGGATGCTAACTACGTCATTCGGAGTTACCTGATAAGAAGCGATGTTAACAACGCGACCATTTACCATAACTGCTTTATGGCTAACTAACTGACGTGATTCTGCACGAGTAGCGCCAAAGCCCATACGGTAGACAACGTTGTCCAGACGACCTTCAAGCAGAACCAACAGGTTTTCACCGGTGTTGCCTTTCAGACGTGCTGCTTCTTTATAGTAGTTACGGAACTGACGCTCCAGAACACCGAACATGCGGCGAACTTTTTGCTTTTCACGCAACTGCACACCATAGTCAGACAGACGCGGTTTACGCGCACCGTGCTGGCCAGGAGCTTGTTCAATTTTACACTTGGTATCGATCGCGCGAACACCAGACTTCAGGAACAGGTCTGTGCCCTCGCGACGGCTCAGCTTGAGCTTAGGACCCAAATATCTTGCCATTTTCTTTCTCCAACATTCCTAAAAACGAGCGTTATACGCGACGTTTTTTCGGCGGACGACAACCGTTGTGAGGGATCGGAGTCACATCAGTAATATTAGTGATGCGGAAACCAGCGGCGTTCAGAGCACGAATAGTAGATTCGCGGCCTGGACCCGGTCCCTTAACCATAACTTCAAGGTTCTTGATACCGTATTCTTTCACAGCTTCTGCGCAACGCTCTGCTGCAACCTGAGCTGCGAACGGAGTGGACTTGCGAGAGCCACGGAAACCGGAACCACCGGCAGTTGCCCAACCCAATGCATTACCCTGACGATCAGTAATAGTAACGATTGTGTTGTTGAAAGAAGCATGGACATGAGCCACGCCGTCAGAGACTTGTTTTCTTACACGCTTACGTGCACGAACTGGTGCCTTTGCCATTATTCAATCACCCCGATTATTTCTTGATCGGTTTGCGCGGACCCTTACGGGTACGTGCGTTGGTCTTCGTACGCTGACCGCGTACTGGCAGACCACGACGATGACGCAAACCGCGATAGCAACCAAGGTCCATCAGACGCTTGATGCTCATACTCACTTCACGGCGTAGATCACCTTCAACGACAAATTTGGCAACTTCGTCACGCAGCGTGTCGATTTGTTCTTCAGACAGCTCTCTGATCTTAACATCTTCAGCGATACCCGCCGCAGCACAAATGGCCTTTGAACGAGTCTTGCCTACACCGTAGATCGAAGTTAAAGCGATCACGGTATGTTTTTGATCAGGAATGTTAATGCCTGCTATACGGGCCACTATGCACTCCTACTATTTAGATTATGCGTCCCATACCGAAAAGCCCGTTTTCAGGATACTCAAATGGAAACGCATAGACATACAAAAGATTGGCTGGCTAATCTAGCCAGCTCAACCCAACTTTGCAAGAAAAATATACGAGATAATCAGCCTTGACGCTGTTTATGCTTCGGTTCGGCGCTGCAAATCACGCGAATAACACCGTCACGCTTAACGATTTTGCAGTTACGACATAATTTCTTGACGGAAGCACGAACTTTCATTTTTACTCTCCGTAACTTCTCAAGCGACTATTAACGGCCGTAGCCTTTCAGATTCGCTTTCTTCAATGCAGACTCGTACTGACTAGACATCATCAGAGTTTGCACTTGAGCCATAAAGTCCATGATAACCACGACAACAATGAGCAGCGAGGTTCCACCGAAGTAGAAAGGCACTTTCATTGCGTCACGCATGAACTCCGGGATTAGGCAGATAAAGGTAATGTACAACGCACCAACCAAGGTCAGGCGGGTCATCACTTTATCAATATACTTCGCCGTTTGTTCTCCCGGACGAATTCCTGGTACAAATGCACCGGACTTCTTCAGGTTATCTGCTGTTTCACGTGGGTTGAAAACCAACGCTGTGTAGAAGAAACAGAAGAAGATGATTGCAGACGCATAGAGTAACACATAAAGCGGTTGCCCAGGCTGCAAATACAGCGAAATTGTAGTCAGCCAGTTCCAACCGGTACCACCCCCAAACCACGATGCAATCGTTGCCGGGAACAGAATAATACTGGAAGCAAAAATTGCTGGAATAACACCAGCCATATTCACTTTCAGCGGTAAATGCGTGCTCTGCGCAGCATAGACACGACGACCCTGTTGACGTTTTGCGTAGTTTACCACAATGCGGCGTTGACCACGTTCAACAAAAACAACGAAGAAGGTCACTGCGAATACTAGTACTGCAACCAACAGCAACAGAAGGAAGTGCAGGTCGCCTTGCCTTGCTTGTTCGATAGTATGGCCAACGGCCGGCGGCAAACCCGCAACAATACCAGCGAAGATTATGATTGAGATACCGTTTCCGATACCACGTTCAGTAATCTGTTCACCTAGCCACATAAGGAACATAGTTCCCGTGACAAGGCTCACAACAGCTGTGAAGTAGAATGCAAAGCCTGGGTTTAACACCAAGCCTTGCATACCAGGCATATTCGGTAAACCGGTAGCAATACCGATTGACTGGAATATTGCCAGCACCAGGGTGCCGTAACGGGTGTACTGGCTGATCTTACGACGACCAGACTCCCCTTCTTTCTTCAACTCTGCTAACGCTGGATGAACCACCGTTAGAAGTTGGATAATAATCGATGCCGAAATATACGGCATGATACCCAATGCAAAGATAGAAGCACGGCTGAGAGCACCACCAGAGAACATGTTAAACATTTCAATGATAGTGCCTCGCTGTTGCTCAAGCAGTTTGGCAAGTACAGCGGCATCAATACCAGGGATCGGAATAAAAGAGCCAATACGGAACACAATCAGCGCACCGATAACAAACATCAGTCTGCGTTTCAGCTCGCCAAACCCGCCTTTAGCACTTTGAAAATCTAATCCCGGTTGCTTTGCCATCTGCTACTTATTCCTCGATTTTACCGCCAGCAGCTTCGATAGCAGCACGAGCGCCTTTAGTGACACGCAGGCCGCGAACAGTTACCGGACGAGAAACCTCGCCAGACAGAATCACTTTCGCGAACTCAATCTGGATACCGATAATGTTTGCTGCTTTCAGCGTGTTCAGGTCAACTACGTCGCCTTCAACTTTCGCCAGATCGGAAAGACGAATCTCACCAGTGATCATTGCTTTGCGAGAGGTGAAACCGAATTTCGGCAGACGACGGTACAACGGCATCTGGCCACCTTCGAACCCACGACGTACGCCACCGCCAGAACGAGAGTTCTGACCTTTGTGACCACGACCGCCAGTTTTGCCGAGACCAGAACCGATACCACGACCCAGACGCTTGGAAGCGTGCTTAGACCCTTCGGCCGGAGACAGAGTATTTAAACGCATCTCTTACTCCTCAACTTTAACCATGTAGGAAACCGCGTTGACCATACCACGTACAGCAGGAGTATCCTCGCGCTCTACGGTGTGGCCAATACGACGCAGACCCAGGCCAAGCAGCGTTGCCTTGTGTTTCGGCAAACGACCGATCGCACTGCGGGTTTGTGTAATTTTAATAGTCTTTGCCATGGTCAATTACCCCAGAATTTCTTCAACGGATTTACCACGCTTGGCAGCGACCATTTCCGGAGATTTCATATTCGCCAGGCCATCAATAGTTGCACGAACCACGTTAATCGGGTTGGTGGAACCATATGCTTTAGCCAAAACGTTATGAACTCCAGCGACTTCCAGAACGGCGCGCATTGCACCGCCGGCAATAATACCGGTACCCTGGGAAGCCGGCTGCATGAACACACGAGATCCTGTGTGCACACCTTTAACAGGGTGCTGCAGGGTGCCGTGGTTCAGCGCGACGTTAATCATGTTGCGACGGGCTTTTTCCATCGCTTTCTGGATAGCTGCTGGAACTTCACGCGCTTTTCCGTAACCAAAACCAATGCGACCGTTACCATCGCCAACCACTGTCAGAGCAGTGAAGGAGAAAATACGACCACCTTTTACGGTTTTAGATACGCGATTTACCGCGATCAGCTTTTCCTGCAGTTCGCCAGCTTGTTTTTCGATGTGAGCCATCTTACACCTCTACCTTAGAACTGAAGGCCAGCATCACGGGCAGCATCTGCCAGTGCCTGGACACGACCATGATATTGGAAACCAGCACGGTCAAAGGATACTTTCGTAATACCTTTTTCCAGTGCGCGCTCTGCAACAGCTTTACCCACAGCTGTAGCGGCGTCTTTATTTCCAGTGTACTTCAGTTGCTCAGCGATAGCTTTCTCTACAGTAGATGCAGCTACCAGGACTTCTGAACCGTTTGGTGCGATAACCTGTGCATAAATATGACGAGGCGTGCGGTGAATCACCAGACGAGTCGCACCCAGTTCTTTGAGCTTGTGACGTGCGCGGGTCGCACGACGGATACGAGCAGATTTCTTATCCATAGTGTTACCTTACTTCTTCTTAGCCTCTTTGGTACGCACGACTTCGTCGGCGTAACGAACACCCTTGCCTTTATAAGGCTCAGGACGACGGTAGGCGCGAAGATCAGCAGCCACTTGTCCAATCATCTGCTTATCAGCGCCTTTCAGCACGATTTCAGTTTGAGTTGGACATTCAGCAGTGATTCCCGCTGGCAGAGCATGTTCAACAGGATGAGAGAAGCCTAGGGCCAAACTCACCGCATTGCCTTTAACTGCTGCACGATAACCTACACCAACCAGCTGCAGCTTCTTAGTGAAGCCTTCGGTAACACCGATAACCATTGCATTTAACAGCGCACGAGTGGTACCCGCTTGGGCCCACGCGTTAGCAAAACCTTCGCGCGGAGCGAAAGTCAGTGCATTATCAGCGTGTTTAACTTCAACAGCATCGTTGATTGTACGAGTCAGCTCGCCGTTCTTACCTTTGATCGAAATAACCTGACCGTTGAGTTTTACCTCTACGCCAGCAGGAATAACGACCGGTGCTTTAGCAACACGAGACATTTTATTCCTCCAATTAGGCTACGTAGCAGATAATTTCGCCACCAAGACCAGCTTGGCGCGCTGCACGATCAGTCATAACACCTTTCGAGGTAGAAACGACAGCAATACCCATACCGGCCATAACTTTAGGCAGCTCATCTTTTTTCTTATAGATGCGCAGACCTGGGCGGCTGACTCGCTGAATGCTCTCTACCACAGCCTTGCCCTGGAAATACTTAAGAGTCAGTTCCAGTTCAGGCTTGATGTCGCCTTCGATTTTAAAATCTTCAATATAGCCTTCTTCTTTCAGCACGTTGGCAATTGCCAATTTCAGCTTGGAGGAAGGCATGGTGACCGCAACTTTATTCGCGGCTTGACCGTTACGGATACGGGTCAGCATATCCGCGATCGGATCTTGCATGCTCATCTGTCTTTACTCCCGTGATTCAATTGGATATTACCAGCTAGCCTTCTTCAAGCCAGGTACTTCACCGCGCATAGCGGCTTCACGAAGCTTGATACGGCTCAACCCGAATTTGCCCACATAACCATGCGGACGACCAGTTTGGCGGCAGCGGTTACGCTGACGGGACGGGCTGGAATCACGCGGCAGAGACTGCAGCTTAAGAACAGCATCCCAACGTTCTTCGTCGGATGAGTTCACACCAGAGATGATAGCTTTCAATTCCTCGCGTTTAGCGCGGTATTTGTCGGCCAGTTTCACGCGAACGACTTCGCGTGCTTTCATCGATTGCTTAGCCATTAGTAACCCTACCTTACTTACGGAATGGGAAGTTAAAGGCTGCCAGCAGAGCACGGCCTTCATCATCAGATTTCGCAGTAGTGGTAATGGTAATATCCAAACCACGAACGCGATCGACTTTGTCATAGTCGATTTCTGGGAAGATGATCTGCTCACGGACACCCATGCTGTAGTTACCACGGCCATCGAATGACTTAGCGGACAAGCCACGGAAGTCACGGATACGTGGTACAGCAATGGTGATCAGGCGCTCAAGAAACTCCCACATGCGTTCGCCACGCAGAGTTACTTTACAGCCGATCGGATAGCCCTGACGGATTTTGAAGCCTGCAACTGATTTGCGTGCTTTGGTGATCAACGGTTTTTGACCGGAGATTGCTGTCAAGTCAGCTGCTGCATTATCCAGCAGTTTCTTGTCAGCGATCGCTTCACCCACACCCATGTTCAGGGTGATCTTCTCGACCCGAGGGACTTGCATGACAGAATTGTAGTTAAACTCACTCATGAGTTTTGTAACTACTTCGTCTTTGTAGTAATCATGCAGTTTCGCCATCGTACTACTCCAAATTACTTGATAGTTTCGCTATTAGATTTGAAGAAACGGACTTTTTTGCCCTCTTCGAATCTAAAGCCTACACGGTCAGCCTTGCCGGTTGCCGCATTGAAGAGTGCAACGTTAGAAACTTGAATAGCAGCTTCTTTTTCAACGATGCCACCTGGTTGGTTCAGGGCCGGAACCGGCTTCTGATGTTTCTTAACCAGGTTAATACCTTCAACAATAAGCTTGCCGGAAGACAAGACATTCTTAACTTTACCGCGCTTACCTTTATCTTTACCGGTTAACACGATAACTTCGTCATCACGACGGATTTTAGCTGCCATGATTCGCTCCTTAGAGTACTTCTGGTGCCAGAGAGATAATTTTCATGAACTTTTCATTACGTAGTTCACGAGTTACCGGCCCAAAAATACGCGTGCCGATTGGTTGCTCGCTGTTATTGTTTAAAATAACGCATGCATTACCATCGAAGCGAATGACAGAACCGTCCGGGCGACGAACACCCTTCCTGGTGCGCACCACTACCGCTTTCAGGACATCGCCTTTCTTCACCTTACCACGAGGAATTGCTTCCTTGATGGTAATTTTGATGATGTCGCCGACGCCTGCGTAGCGACGGTGCGAGCCACCCAGAACCTTGATACACATTACGCGACGCGCGCCGGAGTTGTCGGCTACGGTCAGCATAGTCTGTTCTTGGATCATTTCAGTGCTCCGCTAATGTCAACTACTACTTCGGGACCCATAATTAGGTCGTTAAAAAGCCCCATAAACGAGGGCGCGGCATTATAACACCGGTTCCTGAATATGGGTAGAAAAAATAAACGGCTCATTTACTGAGCCGTTTATTCGTTAGACAAAGCTAACTGTATTACAGAACAGCTTTATCTACAACGCGAACAAGCGTCCAAGACTTAGTCTTAGACAGTGGACGGCATTCGCGGATTTCAACCACGTCACCGATACCACATTCATTGTTCTCGTCATGTACGTGCAGTTTGGTCGTACGTTTGATGAATTTACCGTAAATCGGGTGTTTCACCACACGTTCGATAGCAACAACAATGGATTTCTCCATTTTGTCACTAACAACGCGACCTTGCAGAGTACGGATTTTATCGGTCATTACGCACCCGCCTTCTGAGTCAATAAAGTCTTAACACGTGCAACATCACGACGCACTTGCTTCAGCAGGTGAGTCTGTTGCAGCTGGCCACTTGCTGCTTGCATACGCAGATTGAACTGCTCACGCAGCAAATTCAGCAGCTCGGTGTTCAGCTCTTCAACACTCTTTTCACGCAGCTCTTTTGCTTTCATTACATCACCGTCTTAGTTACAAAGGTGGTTTTAATCGGCAGTTTCGCTGCTGCCAGCTTGAATGCTTCACGGGCCAGCTCTTCTGGTACGCCGTCCATTTCATACAGGACTTTGCCAGGCTGAATCAAGGCAACCCAATACTCTACGTTGCCTTTACCTTTACCCATACGCACTTCAAGCGGCTTTTCGGTGATCGGTTTGTCCGGGAATACACGGATCCAGATCTTACCCTGACGCTTAACTGCACGGGTCATTGCACGACGTGCTGCTTCGATCTGACGTGCAGTCAGACGACCACGGCCAACAGCTTTCAGACCGAAAGTGCCGAAGCTAACATCCGTACCAGCAGCCAGACCACGGTTGCGGCCTTTGTGCACTTTACGGAATTTTGTACGCTTTGGTTGTAACACAGCGACTCTCCTTACTTACGGCCTTTACGCTGCTGCTTTTTAGGTTGAGCAGCCGGTTTTTCCGGTTGTTCAACAGCAGCCATCCCACCCAGGATCTCACCTTTAAAGATCCACACTTTAACGCCAATTACACCATAAGTGGTGTGCGCTTCAGAGGTGTTGTAGTCAATGTCAGCACGCAGAGTGTGCAACGGCACGCGACCTTCACGGTACCATTCAGTACGTGCGATCTCGGCGCCGCCCAGACGGCCGCTAACTTCAACTTTGATACCTTTAGCGCCCAGACGCATGGCATTCTGTACAGCACGCTTCATAGCACGACGGAACATAACACGACGTTCCAGCTGTGAAGTGATGCTATCAGCAACCAATTTTGCGTCCAGTTCAGGCTTACGAACTTCGGCGATATTGATCTGTGCAGGAACGCCAGCGATATCCGCTACGACCTTGCGCAGTTTTTCTACGTCTTCGCCTTTCTTACCGATTACGATGCCAGGGCGAGCAGTGTGAATAGTCACACGGATGCTCTTAGCTGGACGCTCGATAACGATACGAGATACAGACGCCTTCGCCAGTTCCTTTGTCAGGTACTGACGAACTTTAAAATCGCTGTCCAGGTTGTCAGCGAATTCTTTGGTGTTCGCAAACCAAGTAGAGTTCCAAGGTTTTACAATACCCAGGCGAATACCATTAGGATGTACTTTCTGACCCATTGCTAGTCTCCAGAGTCTCAGCGATCGGACACAACCACAGTAATGTGGCTGGTGCGCTTCAGGATGCGATCTGCACGACCTTTTGCACGCGGCATAATGCGCTTCATGCTTGGGCCTGCGTCTACGAAGATTTTCGCGACTTTCAGATCGTCAATGTCAGCGCCATCGTTGTGTTCAGCGTTAGCAATGGCAGATTCCAGAACTTTCTTGACCAATACCGCAGCTTTCTTGTTGGTGAAGGTCAAAATTTCCAGTGCCTGCGACACTTTCTTACCGCGAATAAGGTCTGCAACAAGGCGAACCTTTTGAGCAGAAGAACGAGCGTGGCGATGTTGAGCTAAAGTTTCCATCTCTTCCTCCTACTTATTTCTTCTTGGCTTTTTTATCAGCAGCATGGCCGCGATAAGTACGTGTCGGTGCAAATTCACCCAGTTTGTGACCGACCATTTCGTCGGAAACAAATACCGGAACATGCTGACGACCATTATGGACAGCGATGGTCAAACCGATCATGTTAGGAAAGATCGTTGAACGACGGGACCAAGTGCGCAGGGGCTTCTTGTCACCGCTTTCCACCGCTTTCTCTACCTTCTTCAGCAAGTGCAGGTCAATAAAAGGACCTTTCTTGAGAGAACGTGGCATGGCTTATCCTCTAAAATTATTTGCTACGGCGACGTACGATGAATTTATCAGTACGCTTGTTGCTGCGGGTCTTCTTACCTTTGGTCTGAACGCCCCACGGAGTTACCGGGTGCTTACCAAAGTTACGACCTTCACCACCACCATGTGGGTGGTCGACTGGGTTCATCGCAGTACCGCGAACGGTAGGACGAACACCACGCCAGCGTGCAGCACCTGCTTTACCCAGAACGCGGAGCATATGCTCAGAGTTACCGACTTCGCCCATGGTTGCACGGCAGTCAGCTTCGACTTTACGCATTTCACCAGAACGCAGACGCAGGGTAACGTAAGCACCATCACGTGCAACGATCTGCACATAGGTACCAGCAGAACGTGCAAGCTGACCGCCTTTACCTGGTTTCATTTCTACGTTATGAACGGTAGAACCAACCGGGATATTGCGCATCGGCAGGGTGTTACCTGCTTTGATTGCAGCATCAACGCCAGATTGAATCTGGTCGCCAGCTTTCAGGCCTTTAGGGGCCAGGATGTAACGGCGTTCGCCATCTTTGTACAGAACCAGTGCGATATTCGCAGAACGGTTCGGATCGTACTCAAGACGTTCAACAACTGCCGGGATACCATCTTTGTTGCGTTTAAAGTCAACAATACGATAAGCCTGCTTGTGACCACCACCGATATGACGAGTAGTGATACGACCATTGTTGTTGCGGCCACCGGATTTGCTGTTTTTTTCAACCAGCGGAGCAAATGGTTTGCCCTTATGCAGCTCAGGGTTGACCACTTTAACTACGTGGCGACGACCCGGAGATGTCGGTTTACATTTAACAACTGCCATTGTTTTTCTCCTCCGACTTACTCAGCGCCGCCGACGAAGTCCAGATTCTGGCCTTCCTTCAGGGTGACGTAAGCTTTTTTCCAGTCGCTACGACGACCGATACGCTGTCCATGACGCTTAGTTTTACCTTTAACAAGCAAGGTATTAACGCCTTTAACTTCAACTTCGAACAGTTTCTCAACAGCAGCAACGATCTCTGCTTTGGTCGCGTCTTTTGCAACTTTGAGAACGATGGTATTAGTTTTTTCCATCGCCATAGATGCTTTTTCAGATACGTGCGGCGCGCGCAGTACTTTCAGCAGACGTTCTTCACGGATCATGCCAGCATCTCCTCAACTTGCTTAACTGCATCAGCAGTCATAACGACTTTGTCGAAGGCGATCAGGCTAACTGGATCGATTGTTGCTGCGTCGCGCACGTCAACCTTATGCAGGTTACGCGCAGCCAGGAACAGATTCTCATCCAGTTCGCCAGTTACGATCAGCACATCTTCCAGGGCCATGTCTTTCAGTTTCTGAGCAAGCAGCTTAGTTTTAGGTGCTTCAACAGAGAACTGTTCGACAACGATCAGACGATCCTGACGTACCAGTTCGGACAGAATGCTTTTCAGCGCTCCGCGGTACATCTTTTTGTTAACTTTTTGACTGTGGTCCTGCGGGCGAGCAGCGAAGGTTACGCCACCGGAACGCCAGATCGGGCTCTTGATAGAACCTGAACGCGCACGGCCGGTACCTTTCTGGCGCCACGGCTTTTTGCCGGAACCAGTTACTTCAGCACGAGTCTTCTGAGCACGAGTACCTTGACGGGCACCAGCTGCATAAGCAACAACAACCTGGTGTACCAGCGCTTCGTTAAAATCACGACCGAAGGTAGTTTCGGAAACAGTCAGCGCGCTTTGCGCGTCTTTCAATACTAATTCCATTGCTATCTCCTCACGCCTTCACAGCTGGTTTAACAATAAGGTCGCTACCGGTTGCACCCGGAACTGCACCCTTAACCAGCAGCAGGTTGCGCTCAGCGTCAACGCGTACTACATCCAGGCTCTGAACAGTTACACGTTCGTTGCCCAGTTGGCCTGCCATTTTCTTGCCTTTGAACACTTTGCCCGGAGTCTGGTTCTGACCGATAGAACCCGGAACGCGGTGAGACAAGGAGTTACCGTGTGTAGCGTCCTGGGTACGGAAGTTCCAGCGCTTAACGGTACCTGCGAAACCTTTACCTTTAGAGGTGCCAGTTACGTCAACTTTTTTAACTTCAGCAAACAGCTCAACGCTAACATCTTGACCTACAGTGAACTCTTCGCCTTCTGCAAGACGGAATTCCCAAAGGCCACGGCCAGCTTCTACGCCAGCTTTAGCGAAGTGACCAGCTTCCGGCTTAGTTACACGGCTAGCTTTTTTAGCGCCAGTGGTAACTTGAACAGCACGGTAGCCATCGTTAGCCAGGTCTTTGACCTGAGTAACACGGTTTGCTTCTACTTCGATCACGGTTACTGGGATAGAAACGCCGTCTTCAGTGAAGATACGGGTCATACCCAATTTTTTACCGACTAAACCAATCATTGTTTCAACCTCTCAATCGTCAATGACCTGATTAACCCAGGCTGATCTGCACGTCAACACCAGCAGCCAGATCCAGACGCATCAGAGCATCAACGGTTTTCTCAGTTGGCTCAACGATGTCAACCAGACGCTTGTGAGTGCGAATTTCGTACTGATCACGCGCGTCTTTGTTGACGTGCGGAGAGATCAGAACGGTAAAGCGCTCTTTGCGGGTCGGCAGCGGGATCGGACCACGTACTTGCGCACCAGTGCGCTTAGCAGTCTCGACGATTTCCGCAGTTGATTGATCAATCAGACGATGATCAAACGCTTTAAGACGGATACGGATTCTTTGGCTCTGCATGAGACCATAGCTCCAATTATTTTATAGACGAAAAAAATCACTACTCACACCCATTACGATTGATGGGGGAGTGTAATCGTTCATACATAGTTCCCCAATTGGGAACATTGTCGACAGTAGCTTCACTGCCAGGCTCGTATTGAGCCAGCCGTCGATTAAGACAGGCCCGCGCATTATACGTAAATCTGCCCCTTAATCAAGCCATGGATACGAATTAAACAATCTTTTATGCAAGGGTACGGCACACCTTCAACTCGAGATGCAAAATTGACTAGCCATAGAATCTTCCCTGGAGGGCTGCTCGCGCCTGAATAATCTTCATTTTGTTTTCACATGTATATTAATTTAGTGTTGAAAATCATCTCACTGCAGAGTCATCAATGGCTATGTCTACATCCCCTACCCTATTCGAACTTCCCTTTTTCGCACTCTATATTGGGCTTTTACTACGGCTAGCCTGGATAGATTATCGATGCATGTTGCTCCCGGATAATCTGACCTACTCCTTGTTATGGTCTGGGTTACTGTATCAGCTGTGTTTTATACCCGAGAATTTAGCAGCATCAGTGCTTGGCGCCATTTGCGGGTATCTCAGTTTGTGGGGGTTGTACTGGATTTATTTTTACTGGCGAAAGTGCGCGGGCATCGGCTACGGAGATATGAAGCTTTTGGCTGCCTTAGGAGCATGGCATGGATGGCAGAGTTTGGGGTGGATTTTGTTCACAGCCTCATCAATGGGCCTGTTTGCGGTCTTAATATCAAAGTTATTAAGAAAGAAGAGAATTTCACTGACTACCACTCCGCTACCCTTTGGCCCATACCTTGCGATAGCGGGTGGTTCAGCAGGATGGATATATTCCTCCTTCCCGCTGTTTAAAGAACTCAATTTCCTTCTTTGATTTGCGACTGAATATAATTCTGCAAACCAATTTTAGAGATGAGATCTAATTCAGTTTCCAACCAGTCGATATGGTGCTCTTCCTCTGCAAGAATTTGAATCAGCATGTCTCGACTGACATAGTCATGAATGGTATCTGCGTAAGCAATGGCTTCACGCAAATCTTTGGCACCTTCCATTTCTAATTTAAGGTCAGATTGAAGCATTTCTTCGACATCTTCACCAATATGGAGCTTGCCTAAATCTTGCAGGTTTGGAATGCCTTCGAGAAATAAAATACGCTCGATGTACTTATCGGCATGTTTCATTTCATCAATGGATTCGTGGTACTCAACTTCGTTGAGGCGCATCAGGCCCCAGTTTTTGAACATTCTCGCATGGAGAAAATACTGATTTATCGCGACAAGCTCGTTTCCCAATAATTTATTGAGATAATTTATTATCTTAATATCACCTTTCATTTTTTACTCCCTCCGCTTCCACTACATGAAGCGTAGATGTAGCACGGAGTAAGTCAAAAAAAAGTGACCGTCTTAGGCAATCTCTTTAAATTCTGGGATCTGCAATAGCTCTTCTTGCATGATTTCTCGTGCTGCGCGAATGCATTTGCCACATTGGTTTCCCACTGGCACAAACTTGCGAAGCTGCTGGAAAGATTGTGGATGAAACTGGCGCACTGCCTGCCGAATTTTTTTATCACTTACACCATTACACAAACAAACGTACATAAGCACTCCCGTTCAAATTACGCGCAAAGTGTAAATGAGAATAGTTATGATTACAATAGCACACGCATATTGCTTAAGTGAGTAAGCGGCAAAAATAGCAAAAAAAAAAGAGCGCCTGAGCGCTCTTTTTTCATACAAAGGTATCAGCGATTAAGCGATAACTTTAGCAACAACACCCGCGCCTACAGTACGGCCGCCTTCACGGATTGCGAAACGCAGACCGTCGTCCATCGCGATTGGGTGGATCAGGGTAACAACCATTTTGATGTTGTCGCCCGGCATTACCATCTCAACGCCTTCTGGCAGTTCGATGGTGCCAGTCACGTCAGTTGTACGGAAGTA
>NZ_SODY01000013.1:0-26459 GCF_004366275.1 Buttiauxella sp. BIGb0552 | reverse complement strand
GTGTCGAGATGCCACATGACAGCATTTATAACCAGGCACAAGAGGCCGCACAAAAAGCCCTGGAGGAAGCCGCCCGCAAAGCGACTGAGGAAGCATAAACTGATCTGAACCAACCAGAATCCTGAAAAATTTACACAGCGCATAATCCCTTCATCAGTAAAGCCATGAATGGCGGTATCTCACCGCCATTTACGCTTTCCTTGCCTTACAGCTGCCATGATAGCTTTGCCCGAATTTTCGTATTCAGGTAGCGACAGTACAACCCATCTCCCATCCCAAAATCCAAGTAAGCAGCAGCGATCGCCGGTAGTTCCTTTGATGGCAAAGGTTCGCATGTCAGATGAAGGAGTCGGAAGCTTTTCGCCTGGGCGCGGGAAATAAATCCTCACGCCGCCAATGATCATGTTGTCCATGTCAGAAAAACCAGTCGTCAGCGCTTTCCCATGCATCCTGCAACGTTGCTTCCACGAATTTCTTCGCTTCATCTTTATCAGTCGCACGAAGTATTGATAATCCATCGTTGCTGGCTGGTTTGACGATCACATCAACGTCTTCATATCGTTTGCTGACGCGGCGAGTCATTTCTTCCCGCAGCGCTTCCATTGAGCCTTTAGGCATCGCTTTTGCTTTTTCTTTAGCAATACTGATTTCAACACGCATGGCAACATCCTTTTTACTGGTTGGTTATACAGTTATATTTATACTGTATGCATAAACAGTGTCAAGGGCGGGCATCAAAAAAAGTGGTTATCAAAACTCAAAATCATTAGCTAAAAATCAGGCACTTAGGAATAGTACCAAAGCACCCATGTTGGGGCAGTAAATTAGGGATAAGGTATATATATCAATAAGATAATTAAATGCCGTATGTCTACTGCTCCGTCATATGGAATGGTTCGAAGCGGCTGACTTAATTGTTAAAGGTATGGAAGGCGCGATTAACGCCAAAACCGTAACTTACGATTTCGAACGCCTGATGGAAGGCGCTAAGTTGCTGAAATGTTCAGAGTTTGGCGACGCAATGATCGAACATATGTAGTTAGCGATACTGCTGATTTCAAAGCGGGAGCCCGGTGCTCCCGTTTTTTATTATTAGCATTTCAATGGTTATCAACATTTAATCAAAAACCTTTCCAAAAAATTCCTAAAAGACTGTTTTTCTCAAATTTAATCTGCGAACTTTGTTCTCTGGTTTATTCATATCTAACAGTCAGCTCAAAGCAGACTGACAGATTCAATCATGCCCTAAAATCTGGACTGGAAAACAGTTTGTATTACTATCCTTCTAAAACTCTTCTGTCAAACCTGGCAAAATACTTCTGCAAAACGGTAATAAATTAATACAGATTAAACAATTCCATTTTGCATTCGATTATTTAACATCTTAAAAACCATCCAGTGTTTGCCCCCAGCTCATCTCTTGTTATCTTCGTTTTATGCTCTTTATGATTCATAAACGTTACCGTACTACGAGTCACATTAGCGTTAACTTTATAAATTTCATCAGCCAGAGTTTGTGCTTGTATCGGTGTCAAACCCATAGTTTTTTTCGTCTTGTCCCAGTTGGTATACCTGATTATAAGCAGGCGAATTTGCTTTTGCCGTTGCGTCTGGACTGCTTGCATAATTACCGCCCATGAAAGTTGGATCATGCTTAAGCAGTTGCAACCATAAAGTCTATAATTTAGATACGCCAAACTGGCGCGTCTCGCCTATTCAAGGAATAATTTATGAATAAATATGCATTGATACTGCTGGCTGCTTCAACGCTTATCACCGCTATACCTTCGCAAGCAACTGAGCAGTCCAGGCAACGGCAGGGTGCCCGTGATGTAAGGCAGGGCACACGGGAGGCATCGCGTAACGTCAAGCAGGAGTGCCGTCAAGGTGTTGTCGGCAATGCCGACTGTCGACAGGATCACCGCCAGAACAAACAGGAAGGGCGTGATAAAGCCCGCGATATAAAATATTAATCATAGGGATGGGTACGTAAATTTAAAATTGTATTTCTTCTGGCACGACGAGCAAAGCAACTGAAGTGTATTATTTGGGCCCGCCATGATGGTGTGCTAACCCACTTTAGGGATTTAACACGTTAAGGAATTTACAATGAAAAAATATGTATTAATGCTGCTTGCTGCCTCCACCCTGATGACTGCATTACCCGTTCTGGCAACGGAGCAGGCGCAGGAACGCCAGGATGGGCGTCAAGCCAAGCAAGAGTGCCGTGACGGTCTGGTTGGTAATGCCGATTGCCGCCAGGAAAAGCGTGATATCAAGCACTGATAGAGCAAAGGGTAAGAGTCATTCCATGTTCGTGCAGTAAAAATCCCGCCACGTTAGCGGGATTTTTATTATCTGGAATTAAAAGGTGTATTTGATACCCATTCGATAACGAACTTCCATTTCGTCTTTCTCATGGTCTTCGTTGTAACGAGGAACATATCCAATTTCAGTATAGGGCTTCCAGTGCTTGTCAATATTATAGCTGGCGACAACATTATACAGCCAATAATTATGGTCGCCTTCATAATCATCATAGTTAGTAAGACGATATTCCAGATCGCCTATTATTGAGAATTGATCATTTGCGTAACCAAATTCCCAATTGAATTGGTTGTAATTTTTATTTTTAACCGATTGGTTCTCATTAACTTCAATACCCGGACGCCAGCGCAGTGTTGTCAGCCAGTTATCATTTATTTGGTAGTTAGCTTTAATTTGAGCACGGTAAGCAATATAACTGTCGCCTACATCTAGGTTAATGGCTGGTGCTAGCGTAAGTTTTTCATTAATAATAAAGTTTTTACCAAATTCAAATTCGCTGCCACTGCCACTGTACTTTTCAATACCATTTTTGAAGCCTTCACTGTCAGTTTCAGTCTTTTCAGAGACTCTCCCTTCTACGCTCGCAAAATAACCATCTTGGGTAGTGTGACCAATTTTAATCCTGTCTGCATTGGTGCCGCTCTCAGGTTTATATTCGTGACGATAATCAAGTATAACCGCGTTTGAAGAAACAGAGATCAATAGTGTTGCGCAGGCACTAAGTTTAAAGAGACTCTTCATTTAATCTTTCCATGTTGTGAATTAAAAATCAGTCATCGGACTGGTAACGATGCTAATTAATTTTCAGTTTGGAAATAGATAACCTGATCAAATAAATGAAATGGTGTTTCAGTTACTTTGTTTTTTATTAAATAAAATAATTATTGTTTTCCACACGGCAATATTGAAAACGTGTGAATACAGCCTCTATTAATAAACCCAGTATAGAAGCAAGTTATTCAGGAGTTTTAAAGTGTTATTCGTGATTTAGCCGGGGCCAAAGCGGGAAGCATTTTCTCCCGCTTTTCCGGGAACCTTATGTGTCTGGTTTTTCATACCGAGGCAATTGGGTTATCTGATAAGTCTTCGTGCTTTCGATTGTGCAGCGATCTGGATTCGGGTTTCCCGAATAAAACATGAAGTACTGTTGTTTTTCAGGGAAGAAAACCAGGTCATCTCCGTTTTGGAAGCTGGTGACGCGGAAGGGAACATCATTTTTTGTTTTGGATTTTTTCACACCTGAAGCAACCAGAAAGTGATCGTCCCACTTCATGGTAGAAAGGTCATGGTTAAACCGTGATATGACAACATTTTCCCGCATTGAGCACGACAATTGGGTGGCTGTGGCGGCGAAAGCAGAGGATTGAACGAGGCCCAGAAGGCTAATAAAGAGAATGAGTTTCATAAACTAGCTCATTTTGTAATGAATTTGAATGGAAGGGTAACATCTCTCACTAAATAATTTAACCGCAGTAAATTATTGGTTGGATTTTAATCTAAATGGCTATTTTTTATTTATGACTGGTTGATTTAATAGCAATAAGTTGGTTTTTTAAGCGAACGATTCGCAGGGGTTTGCATAGCGGCTCGGCTTTGTATAATATGTTTTCCACGCCGACTTAGCTCAGTAGGTAGAGCAACTGACTTGTAATCAGTAGGTCACCAGTTCGATTCCGGTAGTCGGCACCATACATTAAAAAAACCACCTTTCAGGTGGTTTTTTTTCGTCTGTATTTTACCCAATGAAAAGAAAGGAAGGCTAGCTGTTGGTAGCGCTTCCTTTTGTACTCAATTAGATCCAACCCTGTTGGCTTGCCAGCCACACAAGAATGGCTACCACGATTAATACTATTGTTGTTTTTCTCATAACTGCGAAACCCGTTTAAAACATCTGACGATGAGTGGCGAGGATGATATCAGGAGTTGAAGACGGAAAACCTCACGTTTTTACTGAACCGCCAGGCTTTACTCTTCGCAAACCAGCCAAAAATCTGCTTCGTCAAACATCTCTTCAACCAGACGGTTAATCTTTTCTTTTTCATTTTTGGTGCAGTCGCTGTGAACTGCATTGGTCTGCATCGGTTTTACCCTGACGTCGGCATCGGGGAAAATGGCCTGGACCCGTCGAGTCAGTTCATTAAGAATTTTGTCATTTGCACCGGGAAGGCCCGCTACATTTCGTTTGTCGTAAACCAATTCAACGAACATAAAATGCTCCTTCTAAAGCTGTATTTATATACAGTAATAAATATCGGTATCCAAGGCAAGCCTGTTCCCGAAAAACACAGTGTATGCAGAGGAGTGGTGAGGGTTATTCTGCTTTAACGCCTGTAAGCGGAGTCTCATGTTCACGTGCTTTCATCTGTTCCATGATTAATTGGTAAGCAATGTAATACTTGAAGATATTGCTCACGTATTGCACGGTTTCATTGCCAATTCGTTGCTGGGCAATGCGTTCGACATTATCAAACCAGATGTTGGGATCAAGACCTTTAGCCTCGGCTTCTTTACGTAGCCGGGCAATTTTAGCTGGCCCTGCATTATAGGAAGCAAAGGTGAACAGCAGTTTGTTCATTTCAGTCATCGGCTGGTCTGCAAAATAGCGGTCGCACATAAAGCGGATATATTTCACACCCGCATTGATGTTTGGGTCGATTAACCGTATATCACCGACTTTTAGCTCTTTCCCTGTCGTGGGGAGCACTTGCATCACGCCAATCGCACCGCTTTTACTTCGCACCTTCTGGTCAAGACGGGACTCCTGGTAGCCTTGCGCTGCCATCAAAAGCCAGTCGACATTATATTGCTCACCATATTTGCGGAAAATTTCTGTCACCTGATAAAACTTATCCAGCTCTTCTTGGGAACGCGCATCTTTCACCCATTTCGTATTGCGCAGGTACTTATAAACCTGCTGGTTGCCGAATGAGGTACCGATTTTATGCGTGGTCATAAATTTATCGAGTTGCGCGCGCAGGAGCGGGGAATCCTTGCGCATTGCCAGGGCAATAGATCCATCATCACGCAGGGTAATGTTTTCGTAGACCACCAAATTGGGGTAAATCTGTTTCCACAGCAATGCCAGGTATCTATCGACGACGGTGTAATCCGCAAGGTTAGCATTCACCATCTCAAGAATATCTTCTGGTTCAAAATTACCAGGGGCTTTAGTGACGACTGCCGGAGGAAGTTTCTTCTCTGCTAAGCTTTTATTCAGTGCATCAATACTGGAGATGTAGCTAGTCGAAGGATTCACAAACAGAGATTTACCTGACAGGGATTCAACATTCTTTAATTTAGGCGCTTTACTACTGGCAATAACGACTTCACGGACGTTTTGTGCCAATGGAGCGCTGAAGTCGACGAGTTTTTCGCGCTCTTCGGTAATCGTCAAATTAGCCGCAATTATATCGCCACGCCCGGCCACAAGTTGGGGGATAAGTTGATCGCGAGCGGTCGGGATAAACAGAAGATGTGTTTTCTTAGAGGGTTTTAAGCCCTTATTAATTTGTTTATCAAACTCTTGCATCAGTTCAACCATGATGCCGCGTTGTGTCCCGCTGTTATCAATAAAGTAGAAAGTTTTGCTGTAAGGAATCAAAACGCGCACGACGCGCCTTTTTTGCATCACATCAAAGTCGCCCATAACCGTATTAACTTTGGTGTCGAATTTCAAAGGGGAGGCTTCGGTGGCTGCGTGCGTCATCGGTATAAACGTAAGTACTAAGAGTAGTACCAACAACAAGCGGGCCATTGTTACACCATCTATTCATTCCAGCCGGGTACTGTTTAACTATAGCTGGTGCTAAATCGTTCTGGTTAAAAACTGTGCGCTATATTGTTGCAGTAAAGTAGAGGGAAAGAAGGCTAGCCGTTCAGATGAGAAAATTATTATTTGAAAATAATTCTTGCTTCCAATGAGCGTCTATGAGTAAATGCGTCATCGGTTTGGAAGACAGACCTTATGAAAGCAGTTTTAGTAAAGCAGTCCTCAGTTCAAGCGCTATCAAGTCATCAGATACCCTTCTTCGTGAGTCTCCTCCTAAGTGCCTAAATAAGAAACGTTCTGCAATACAGACCACGTTCGCCATATTAAATGGCTATAAAATATCGAGGAAGTATCTATGTCTAAAATGACTGGTTTAGTAAAATGGTTCAACCCAGAAAAAGGTTTCGGCTTCATCACTCCTGACAACGGTAGCAAAGATGTGTTCGTTCACTTCTCTGCCATTCAGAGCAATGATTTCAAAACTCTGGACGAAGGTCAGAAAGTTGAGTTCTCTGTTGAGAACGGCGCTAAAGGTCCTTCAGCAACTAACGTTGTTGCTCTGTAAGACTGCTAACGCATACTAAGACTGACGCATGCGAAGACGGTGAATAACCCGAGCCGTTAAGTCAAAGTGAATAAACCCGCCATGTGCGGGTTTTTTGTTGTCTGAATTTCCTGAATCCCGCCTTTTATCCTTATTATCAATGCCATACATCTTCTGTGGCTAATCAATTATTTACATTAAATAACGCTGTGCCCTCAGTTGGTTTACACCCGGTAGACTATGCTTCCAGTGAAATAGACTTATTTCAGCATCGCATGAATTAATAACTGGAGTTTTTTTATGGGCTTTTGGCGTATTGTTTTTACGATTATTTTACCACCGCTTGGTGTCTTGCTGGGTAAAGGGTTCGGTTGGGCATTTCTTTTGAATATTGTACTGACGCTACTGGGTTATATACCTGGCCTGATTCATGCCTTCTGGGTGCAAAGTCGCGATAAATAAAATAAAACACGCAGGCAAGTTTTTACGTGCGTTACGCAAGCTATAAAGTTGCGTAACGTGCGAGCGGCAACACCTTTTGCCGCGTTCCTCGTATTACTGCTCATCACCCCCCTGTTTACATTTTCACCTAAGAATGTTCTGATATAGCCAATTATTTAATGAGCTACAGAGTCACTTTATGTTTCAGTTAAAACCGGGAATGCTGGCAATAATCATCGGTTCCCGTACTGCCGCCGGGCGTGTCAATGTGGGTAAATCAGTCGAGCTTTTTGGGCTGTGTGAGCCGGGTGAAAGCTTTGTTAACCCGGTAACCGGTGTGGTGACACAACTCCCACATGATGCGAATTATCCACTGTGGCTGGTCACTGGCAATGTCGTGGCATTTGATGGCCGCGAAGGTTATACCTTTGTTCGCGGCGAGTATCTTATGCCACTGGATAAGACATTATTGCCTGAGGTTGATGAAGCGCAGGTGGTTTATTAAAGAGTATGAGGGCAGAGCAGGTGAGCTATTCGCAACCCTTGCCTTCATTCACGACTATCAGCTATTAGCCTTATCTAGCTCGTCGACTCTGGCAATCAGTTCGACGAGTTCAGTTTCCGCATAAACTTCGATACCGTGCTGTCGCAACAATGCGGCTGCAACGCCCATCCCTGGCTGCGTTACCCCTTGAAAAGAGCCGTCATAAATTTTCTGACTGCCACAGGTAGGGCTGCCATCCGTCATTAAAGCTAGCTGGCACCCGGAATCTTGTGCGGTTTTTAAGGCTAGCCATGCGGCTAATAAATAGTGCTGACTGACGTCCGATCCATCACTTTCCAGAATGGTTGCCATGCCTTTTAGTGCTTCCTGACCGCCACCGCCGACCAACTCTGCCGGGAGTCGTGGCGTTGCAAGACCTGCGGCTAATTCCGGGCAATGAACGACCAGACGCTGCTCTTGCTGCCAGCGTGCTAACACCTCTGCAATCAGCGGTTTATCTTGACCGTTATAGCGAATTTTAAAGCCCATCAGGCAGGCACTGACCAGTATTTTTGTTTTCATTACATCACGCAGAAGTGAGAGACAAAGCACGTTACTACAGTATGTTGTATTTACGCCACCCTGCTAATTTTGGGCGTTGCAGGGCAAAAGGTAATGGCATACTCTATCATTCCTTATGCAGCAGGAATTACTAAACATAAGGATAATCAATTAAATGCCTCCATTGCCTTTGAAACAAACCCTTCGCGTTGCGCTGGTGGGTGATTATAACCCGTCGGTCATTGCACATCAGGCTATTCCTCTTGCTTTAGATAATGCTGCTGAATATGTTGGCGTAACTGTTGACTATGATTGGTTGCCGACACCAGAAGTCACAAGTCCGGAAGATCTGGTGGGGTATGACGCCATCTGGTGTGTTCCGGCCAGTCCTTATCAGAATGAAGAGGGGGCTTTTTTGGCAATTCGTTTTGCCCGAGAGCACCAGGTTCCATTCCTGGGAACCTGCGGTGGGTTTCAGCACGCAATTATCGAGTACGCACGGAACGTAATGGGCTGGGAAGATGCTGGTCATGCGGAAACTGAAAGCCAGGGCCGACTGGTTATTGCGCCACTCATCTGCGCGCTGGTGGAGAAATCCGACGTTATAGAACTCGAAGCCAACTCAATAATTGCTAAAGCGTATGGCAGGGGGAGAATTGAGGAAGGCTACCATTGTAATTATGGGATAGCCGAAAATTTTGCCGAACAGCTGATCCAGTCTCAACTACACGCCACCGGGTGGGATGGACAAGGTGATATTCGTGTCGTTGAGTTAAGCGGCCATCCCTTCTTCGTCGCAACGCTTTTCCAGCATGAGCGTAACGCCCTGAAGGATAAACCTGCGCCGCTGGTTGAAGCGTTGCTCATTGCGGCGCGGCGTTAATCAGGAAGAGTGATGAGAACGCGCTGGGCTGATCTCCGCATCACGCCCGGCGAAACCACCAAATACCGCCATCACGCATGCAAGGACTGCGCATCCCAATAAAGGAAGACTCCACTGACCAGAAAGGTCGTGTACTTTCCCCATGACTGGCGGCCCGAATGCAGCCAATAAATAACCTACGCATTGTGCCATGCCAGACAGCGCCGCCGCCTGGTGTGCACTATTAGCTCGCAGGCCGATAAACGTCAGGCCGAGGATCATCGTCGCACCTGTGCCAAATCCAAATAACACCACCCAGAGGCTGGCAAGAGCTGGCATAAACAGTAGCCCGATGGCGCTGGCTGCACACAGCAAAGCCATTAGGATCGCGATCCCTCGTTGATCTTTCAGGCGGCTTAGCATCAAACCAATCAGCAGACCAGGTGCAGCGGTCGCCAGTTGCATCAGCCCATGGAGTGAACCGGCCTGCGCTTCGCTATAACCGTAGCTGATAAGTATCGAAGGCAACCAGCCAATCACGACATAATAAATTAGCGAGTTAATACCTAAGAAGAGCGTGACCTGCCATGCCAGTGCGGATGTCCATATCCCACGGCTATGGAGAGCGTTACTTGAACTCAACGCAGCTTTAGTGTGGTTCGATAGCTGCGGTAGCCAGATAAACAAAGCGACTATTGGGAAAATCATCAGCGCCATTAGTGCACCGGGCCAGCCGTAACCTTGTTGTGCGATCGGGACCACCATCATTGAGCCTATCGCCGCCGCAACGCCCATGGTCAGCGAATACGCTCCGGTGAGGCGTGCGACCTGGCCTGGAAAATCACGTTTAATCAGGCCGGGTAATAGCACATTCCCCATGGCAATACCGCAACCGATAATAGCTGTGCCGACATACAATAATGCGGTATTTCCCGCAGAACGCAGTGCGATACCTGCACAGATAATCAGCATGGCAGCAAACAGGCTGCGTTCGATACCAAAGCGGCGAGCGATACCCGCAGCAAGCGGAGAAACGATGGCAAATGCCAGCAACGGCAGCGTGGTGAGGATGCCCGTTTGCGCCGTAGTCAGCCCAAAAGTATCGCGAATCATATCCAGCAACGGTGCAGCGCCGGTAAACGTAACGCGAAGTGTTGTGGCAATCATTAAAATGCCGAGCAGCAACAAGCTGTGTTTTTTCACGTTTGTGGAAGAAATTGACGTCATAAAAATATCCCTTAATACGGAGCGCTCAAGATACACGCTTTAGGAATGGATGAAATCAACGTAAAATGCCAGTTTATCCCTAAATTCGGACAAGGTTATGGAGCGCGGTTTAGCCCTCGAAGGATTCGACCCTGATAGCAATTGCCAACCTGCGCAGGCATTTCGCATCCTGGTATCAGAAAGTGAGAACGAAATTGCCTTCCATCAGCATAGAAAAGGGCAGCTAATTCTGGCTTTGCACGGTGGGATTACTTGTGAAGTTGAGCAGGCGCTGTGGATGGTGCCAACTCAGCATGCGGTCTGGATCCCCGGGGAAATGCCTCACAGTAACCGGGCCACGGCTAATGCACGTTTGTGTTTTTTGTTTATTGAACCGGGGGCGGTAGAGATGCCCGCTCAGTGCTGCACCCTGAGAATTTCACCGTTGGTCCGCGAGCTTATCCTGCATCTGACTGAACAACATGAAGGTGATTTATCGCAGCCCACAACTCAAAGACTGGTGCAGGTTCTGTTTGATGAGTTGCCGCGCCAGGCGGTAGAGCCGCTGCATTTACCGATGTCTGGGCATCCGAAGATTCGCTTTATCGCTGACCAACTGGTGCAGCATCCGCAGCAACGACAGACTCTGCAACAGTGGGCTTCACAATTGGCGATGAGTGAACGCAATCTGGCCCGCCTGGTGGTAAAAGAGACAGGGCTTAGTTTTCGGCGCTGGCGGCAACAGCTGCAATTAATCATCGCGCTGAGGTTATTAATTAGTGGTTCGTCTGTTCAACAGGTGGCGAGCGAACTCGGATATGACTCAACCAACGCCTTTATCACCATGTTTAAGAAAGCCCTTGGCAACACGCCAGGGCGTTATCTTGCATCCCTGGAACCACAGTAGTGCTGTTACTGTTTCCCGATGACCAATGAAACCAGTCCGGCAGCGATAAGCGGCCCTACAGGTACACCGCGGAATAGAGCCACGCCAAGAACAGTGCCTACTAAAAGGCCCGCCACTAAACTCGGCTGGCTACTCATGAGCGTAACGCCACGTCCGCCAAGCCATGAAACAAATACCCCCACAGCGATAGCAACCAGCGATTTCCAGTTGGTGAAAGAGTGCAGAAGAGTACTGGCGGGCAGAGTGCCGCTGGCAATCGGGGCCATTACACCGATAGTCAGAATAATTATCCCCACAGTCAGACCCTGTTTTTCAATCCACGGGAAGAAATGACTTAAAGGTGTGACGCGGACAATAATCAGTACCAAAATTGATACGGCAACGGTGGTGTTATGGCTGACAAACCCAAGCCCAGCGAGAGCCAGCAGGATTAATAGCGTGGAGTCGAAAATCATCTTTGTTCCTTGCGAAATATAATAAGAGAAAACTATTTTTATTGTTATTAACCACTTTACGTGCAAGAGGGTTATGGCGTCAGCCTTTTTAAGTTATTCCCCGTTTTTTTGTGCAAATGCATGATGTTTATTGATATTGCAGATTTTTCGCAGGTTATGTCTTTACTGAGGAATATAAAAATCAAATGACTTTATTTGAGGGATATAAAGAAAATCAGCCAGTATAAGACTGGCTGATTTTGGGGTTAGTTGTAACTTTTACTCGCCTGCTTTTGGAAAAGTTCACGGAATACAGGGTAGATATCATCCTGGTCGCGAATATGCTGCATCGCGAAGTTATCAAACGTAGATTGTAAATCCTCATATTCGCGCCACAGGGTTTGGTGGGCGCGGCGCGTAATTTCGATATAGCTGTAATAACGCACCATTGGCAGTAATTTCTTCGCTAGTAATTCATGACACAACGGCGAATCATCTGCCCAGTTATCGCCATCAGAAGCTTGTGCAGCGTAGATGTTCCACAACGCCGGATCGTAGCGCTCCTTCATGACTTCATCCATCAGTTTCAGGGCGCTTGAGACAATCGTGCCGCCCGTTTCCTGCGAGTAAAAGAACTCGTGCTCATCGACTTCTTTGGCCTGGGTGTGGTGGCGGATATAGACCACTTCCACGTTTTTATAGGTTCGGCTCAAGAACAGATAGAGCAAAATATAAAAGCGTTTTGCCATATCTTTGGTGGCCTGATCCATCGAACCAGAAACGTCCATCAAACAGAACATTACCGCCTGGCTTGAAGGCTCAGGGCGCTTTTCGTAGTTTTTGTAGCGTAAATCGAAGGTATCGATAAACGGTACACGGGCTATTTTCTCGCGCAGTTCGGCAATCTCTTTGCGCAAGCGTTCTTCTTCAAGCAACTGGGCTGGTTCGCTGTTGCTTACCGTTTCAAGACTGTCTTCAAGTTCGTGTAACTGACGGCGTTTACCGGCAGTCATTGCAGTGCGTCGCGCCAGCGAGTTTTGCAATGAGCGGACAACACTGATATTCGCCGGTACACCATTCGAGGTGTAACCCGCACGGTGTGATTTAAACTCGGTTATCTGGCGATGCTGATTCTTCTTCAGATTCGGCAATGCCAGGTCTTCAAACAATAAGTCGAGATATTCATCTTTTGAGATTTGAAAGACAAACTCATCCTGGCCTTCACCATCCTGACTTGCCTGGCCCTGGCCACCACCTGAACCACCGCCACCACCTTGCGGGCGCTCGATACGGTCGTTCTGTACAAAGTGATCGTTACCCGGGTGAACACGATGACGCAGCCCACCACGCCCCTGATGAAACATCGGTTCGCTGATATCTTCACTTGGGATAGAGACGGATTCGCCGCTGTCCACGTCGGTTACCGAACGCTTGTTGATGGCCTCGGAAATCGACTGTTTAATCTGTGCTTTATAACGGCGCAAAAAACGCTGGCGATTTACCGCGCTTTTATTTTTTCCGTTCAGTCGCCTGTCAATAAAATAGGCCATATTTCCCCCAAACTTCTTTGCCAACTGCGCAGGGGTGCCACGGTTGTGGCACCCATTTTGACTTAGACGTTATGAAGATTTGCGCACCCGCAGATACCATTCGCACAGCAGACGGACTTGTTTGCGGGTATAGCCTTTCTCCATCATACGATCGACAAAGTCATCGTGTTTCTTCTGCTCGTCGGTCGAGGTTTTGGCATTGAACGAGATAACGGGTAGCAGCTCTTCGGTATTCGAGAACATTTTCTTCTCGATAACCGTGCGCAACTTCTCGTAGCTGGTCCAGTTAGGGTTACGACCATTATTGTTGGCACGGGCACGCAAGACGAAGTTAACGATCTCATTACGGAAATCTTTCGGGTTGCTGATGCCAGCCGGTTTTTCAATTTTTTCCAGTTCCGCGTTCAGGGATTCACGGTCAAACAACTGACCGGTATCCGGGTCGCGGTACTCCTGATCCTGAATCCAGAAGTCAGCGTAGGTTACATAACGGTCGAAAATGTTTTGCCCGTACTCTGAGTAAGATTCGAGGTACGCCGTCTGAATCTCTTTACCGATAAATTCAGCGTATTTAGGGATCAGATAGCCTTTCAAGTGCTCAAGATATTTCTCTGCAATATCCTGCGGGAACTGCTCGCGCTCTATCTGCTGCTCCAGTACGTAGAACAGGTGTACCGGGTTAGCAGCTACTTCCACGTGGTCAAAGTTGAACACACGGGAGAGGATTTTGAACGCAAAACGTGTCGACAACCCGTTCATGCCCTCATCTACACCAGCGTAATCACGATACTCCTGGTAGGATTTCGCTTTCGGGTCAGTATCTTTCAGGCTTTCACCGTCATATACCCGCATTTTGGAGTAAATGCTGGAGTTTTCCGGATCTTTCAATCGCGACAGAATCGAAAAGCGTGACAGCGTTTCCAGCGTACCAGGGGCGCACGGTGCGTGCAGCAACTCGCTGTGGGTCAACAGTTTTTCGTAGATCTTGATCTCTTCAGAAATTCGCAGGCAGTAAGGCACTTTGACAATGTAAACACGGTCAAGGAACGCCTCATTGTTTTTGTTATTACGGAAAGTCACCCACTCAGATTCGTTGGAGTGAGCCAGAATAATGCCGTTAAACGGCAGGGCGGAAATGCCTTCGGTCCCGTTATAGTTCCCTTCCTGGGTTGCGGTCAGCAACGGGTGGAGCACTTTGATTGGGGCTTTGAACATCTCAACGAATTCCATGATGCCCTGGTTTGCACGGCACAGAGCACCGGAATAGCCATAAGCATCTGGATCGTTCTGCGCGTGGTTTTCCAGTTTACGAATATCAACTTTACCGACCAGCGCCGAGATATCCTGGTTGTTCTCATCACCAGGTTCAGTTTTGGCAATCGCGATTTGCGCCAGAATCGACGGCCAGACTTTTACCACGCGGAATTTGGTGATATCGCCACCAAACTCATGCAGCCGTTTTGCCGCCCACGGCGACATAATCGTGCCGAGATAGCGGGTAGGGACGCCGTACTCTTTTTCCAGAATAGAGGCATCTTCTTGTGGGTTGAACAGACACAGCGGATGGTCATTTACCGGACTGCGTTCACCGTTGGCACTCAATGTGTAAATCGGCACACGTTGCATCAATGCTTTCAGGCGTTCAGCAAGTGAGGATTTACCGCCACCGACCGGCCCCAGCAAATAAAGGATCTGTTTCTTCTCTTCCAGACCCTGGGCTGCGTGTTTGAGATAGGCAACAATCTGCTCGATGGCTTCTTCCATGCCATAGAACTCTTCAAACGCCGGATAACGGGAGATCACCCGGTTCGAAAAGAGACGGGATAGCCGTGGCTCAGTGGCAGTATCCACCATCACTGGCTCACCAATGGCCATCAATAGCCTTTCTGCCGCGTTAGCATAGGCACTGCGATCTTGCTTACATACAGCAAGAAACTCCTGCAGTGTGAACTCTTCGTCCTTGGCAGCTTCATAACGCTGGCGATAGTGATCGAATATATTCATGGCATGCCGTCCTTTCGTTTTTAGCACAGGTTAGAGAGCCGAAGGTAATAGTAATGGGGGCTCCCGGAAGACGTCTCCTGAATCTTGAGCAACCCTTATGCCAACTTGATTAGTGGCAGTTTTATTGCTGCGTTCAGCGTATTTCATCTTCCTAAAATAAAGCGTAGATGGCATTTGCAAAACTTGCATACGGCCACAAGCCAATTTCAATGACATATCAATAACTCATCCATTTATTTCTCCTTTTGTTGTTAAGGGAAGCTACGGCGTTCATATGTCGTACATAAAAGTGAAAAGAAGGTGAAACCTGTATGCGAGATGTTGATAAGTTGATTTTAGGTTTAGTTTGAGTAAAAAATTTGGGGTGAAGAGCTTGGGAGGTTACACTCTTACCGCTGATTATTTGATTAAAGGACTTAATGGATTGTGAGCAAATTCAAAATTCTGACATTAGGGGCGTTGCTTGCCTCATCTTTTTCTGCTGTGCATGCCGCTGACGGCCCATGGTCTTTAGGTGCTGCCGCACTGGTCACCCCGAATCCTTATAAAGGTGATCAGGACCGTGTTTATCCGGTTCCACTGGTCGGCTATGAAGGGGACAGTTTCTATCTGCGTGGTCTAAACGCGGGTTACTACCTCTGGAATGACAAGACCGACAAACTTTCCATCACCGCTTACTATTCACCACTATTTTTCCGTGCGAAAGACAGTGATTCAAAAAGTATGCGTCAGTTGGACAACCGCCACGCGACGCTGATGGCTGGGCTTTCCTATGTGCATTACACCGATTATGGTTTCCTGCGTACCGTGCTTGCAGGTGATACCCTGGACAACAGTAATGGCGTCACATGGGATACCGCGTGGTTGTATCGCTACAACAGCGATAGGTTGACTCTGACTCCAGGAATCGGTGTGCAGTGGAGCAGCGATAACCAGAACGATTACTACTATGGTGTCAGCAAGAAAGAGTCCAGCCGCAGTGGCCTGAGTTCTTACGAAGCTGAAAGCAGTTGGTCACCGTATGTTGAGCTGTCGGTGAATTACAAACTGACAGACAGCTGGAATGTATTCGGTATGGGTCGCTATGTTCGTCTGGCAGACGAAGTAACTGACAGCCCAATGATCGATAAGCAGTGGACTGGGGTATTGCTGACAGGCGTGACTTACAGTTTCTGATGGTGCAAATCATGCACTTAAACGGGGCGCTTGCGCCCCGTTTTCATTATGGTGGTGCAATCATTTAAGGAGAGTTGTCATGGCGAATCAAATTTCTTTCTCTGCATCAAAATCTTTATCTGGTATCGGGCAAGGTACCTGGTATATAGGTGAAAACCCCTCGCAACGTGCGGATGAAGTGCGTGCGCTCCAAACGGGCCTTGATCTCGGCTTAACGCTTATCGATACCGCTGAAATGTATGCTGATGGTGGCGCGGAAAAGGTGGTGGGTGAAGCTATTAGCGGCAGGCGAAATGAGGTTTTCCTCGTTTCAAAGGTGTATCCGTGGAACGCCGCAGGGCAGCAGGCTATTGCCGCATGCGAGGCGAGCCTGAAAAGGCTAAAAACAGATTATCTCGACCTCTATTTACTGCACTGGCGTGGTGATATTCCCCTGCAAGATACGGTCAGTGCTATGCAGCAACTGATTGAGCAAGGCAAAATTCGCCGTTGGGGTGTTTCGAATCTCGACTATTCAGATATGCAGGAGTTATGGAGTATGGCTGGTGGGCGCGGTTGTGCTACCAACCAGGTGCTTTACCACCTTGCATCTCGTGGGATTGAACATGATTTACTGCCATGGTGCCAGCAACAGCAGATGCCTGTTATGGCTTATTGCCCGTTAGCCCAGGCAGGGCGTTTGCGCAGTGGGTTGATGAACCATCCGGCACTCAATGAGTTGGCTAAGCGTAAAGGTGTGAGCGTCGCGCAACTATTACTGGCATGGGTTATTCATCACGATGGTGTGATGGCCATTCCGAAAGCGGGGAGTGTGGCGCATGTGAAAGAAAATGCGGCGGCACGTGAAGTTGTCTTGAGTCAGGAAGAAATAGCACTGATGGAAAAGGCGTTCCCGGCACCGGGCCGCAAAACGCCTTTAGATATGGTTTAAGCTTTTTTCGCTACACGGATAGTTGTCGCTAAACGAGCTGGTTTATCAGCCGTCGCTTTCTGTGTTGCGCTTGCACATGCGGTTTCAACACACACGAAAGTCTTGTAACCATCATCTGGCATATCAGCCATAGAAGTAGACAATGCCGGGCCTGGGTTCCAGCCAACCACATTGATGTGGTGGTGGTGAACAACGTCAATGGTGCGGTTCAGGCTTGCATCATGAATAACGCTGCACTCTTCTGGGTCCAGATAAACACGGTCTGTGCGGTCCGGGAAGGTCTGCACACCGTCGGTCAACTGGCCTTCAGAAGCGTTAAGCACTTTATCAATATACTTGATACCCAGCCCACTCACTTTCACATCAGCAATATCGCCAACGTTGAAATAAGTATGCAGAGCGGAGTTAACTTCGAACTCGCCGTGTGCTTCCAGTTCCATTTCACATGTTTTACCCAGCTTGTAACGTGCGTACAGGGTAAAGTCATGTGGCCAGTACTTGCGAGTCGCATCGCTGCTTTGCAATTCGAAGGTCAGGGCAACGCCACTTTCATCTTCGTTATGCGCAGTCAGTGTCCACGGCAGGTTGCGAGCAAAACCGTGTGCTGGCAGGTCTGCTTGCGCACCTGGGCCAAACCATGGCCAGCAGATTGGCACGCCGCCACGAATAGCCGTGCCGTGCTTGAACGGTGTGTTGCCGCTGAGCCAAAGCACTTCTTCTTCACCAGCTGGTTTCCATGACAACAGGTGTGCGCCTTGCAAAGTCACAGCACCACGAGCTTGTGGATGTTCAACCACGATAACTTCCAGCTCATCAATCTGACGGCGGGAAATAGAAGGAGTGATTTGTTCAACTACTGGAAGGGCAAAAATTTTGTTAATCATTGACTCACCTATCAATCGAAGGCAAAAAAAAGGCGACCGCATGGGTCGCCTTCAGGACTAATAGCTCATCTCAACTTATTTGGAGATGTGAGCGATCAGGTCCAGTACTTTGTTTGAGTAGCCAGTTTCGTTGTCGTACCAGGAAACCAGTTTCACAAAGTGGTCGTTCAGTGCGATACCAGCTTTAGCATCGAACACAGAAGTACAGATTTCGCCGTTGAAATCAGTAGATACAACGTCGTCTTCGGTGTAACCCAGAACGCCTTTCATTGGGCCTTCAGAAGCCGCTTTGATTGCTTTCTTGATTTCTTCGTAAGACGCAGCTTTTTCCAGACGAACGGTCAGGTCAACTACAGACACGTTTGGAGTTGGAACGCGGAACGCCATACCAGTGATTTTACCGTTCAGCTCTGGCAGTACAACGCCTACAGCTTTAGCAGCACCGGTAGAAGAAGGGATGATGTTCTGAGCTGCACCGCGGCCGCCGCGCCAGTCTTTGTGAGACGGGCCATCAACAGTTTTCTGAGTAGCGGTAGTTGCGTGAACTGTGGTCATCAGGCCTTCAACGATACCGAAGTTGTCGTTGATAACTTTAGCCAGTGGTGCCAGGCAGTTAGTGGTGCAAGATGCGTTAGAAACGATATCCTGGCCAGCATATTTCTCGAAGTTAGCACCTTTAACGAACATAGGAGTGCTGTCTTTAGAAGGACCAGTCAGAACAACCTTTTTAGCGCCAGCAGTGATGTGCTTACGAGCAGTTTCGTCAGTCAGGAACAGACCAGTTGCTTCAGCAACAACGTCTACGTTGACTTCGTTCCACTTCAGGTTAGCCGGATCACGTTCTGCGGTAACACGGATAGTTTTGCCGTTAACAACCAGGTGGCCGTCTTTGACTTCTACAGTGCCGTTGAAACGACCGTGAGTTGAGTCGTACTTCAGCATGTAAGCCATGTATTCAGCGTCTAACAGGTCGTTGATTGCAACGATCTCGATGTCAGAACGTTCCTGAGCAGCACGGAAAACAATACGGCCGATACGGCCAAAACCGTTGATACCTACTTTGATAGTCATATATTCCACCAGCTATTTGTTAGTGAATAAAAGGTTGCCTGTAAAATTACAAAAACCTTACTCAGCGTCAAGCGGAATCGTGTCAATCATTGCGACAAATCAATCCTATGGACATCATTTGAACGACTGAACCGCCTCGCGCTTCCCTTTTGGCTCTTTATCCAAATGGGGACGATGCGAGGAATTTTAAAGGACCATTCCAACAAAAATGTGACGGCGATCACAATTGACGCTGCGCCAGAAATTCAGGGCTAAGTTTAGAACAAAAAACAGCACGGCGTTGTTAATTTTTTGTTAGAATCATGCTGTTATCAGTTACAGTTCCCACTGCACGAGATGCACGCATATGGCTAACCAATTACCTCCTGATTTATCGAAAAAAAACCTTTCTGAGATGCAGTTTTATGTCACCCAGAAACATGGCACTGAGCCACCGTTTTCCGGGCGTCTGCTGCATAACAAACGGGAAGGGGTGTATCACTGCCTGGTCTGCGACGCACCGTTGTTTATGTCAGAGTCTAAGTATGACTCAGGCTGCGGCTGGCCTAGCTTCTATGAACCTGTAAGCGACAGTGCTATTCATTACATCAAGGACTTCACCCACGGTATGGAGCGAATTGAAATCCGTTGCGGCAATTGTGAAGCCCACTTAGGCCATGTTTTCCCGGATGGTCCGCAGCCAACAGGTGAGCGTTACTGCGTGAATTCAGCTTCATTAAACTTCACCGACGACCAAAACGGTGAGCAAATCGAAGGTTGAAAAATCGATTCAGCAAATTATTCCACAGGAACTTGCCACATGATGAACCTGGACGAGATGTTAGAAGCAATGACACCGGAAGTTTATCAACGTCTGGTGACCGCCGTTGAGCTGGGAAAATGGCCAGACGGTGTGGCACTGACGCCCGATCAAAAAGAGAACAGTTTGCAGTTAGTGATGATGTGGCAGACGCGCCATAACACTGACCCGCAGCATATGACTATCGGCACTGATGGCAATATCGTGATGAAGAGTAAGCAGCAGCTTAAAGCTGAGTTCGGCATTGAGCCTGCGCCGATTATGACCGTGAAGCTGTAACGGTGAGCTTAAAGGGTGGATGGCGCAATGCCACCCACCCTGGTTTTTAAAATTAATGCTCTGTTTTAATACCCAAATCTTTGGCTAACTCTTTTGCCAACTGATTATTGTCATCTGCGCCATACTCCCAGAACATCGCGCCACCTAATCCTTTAGCTTTGATGTACTCCGCTTTGGCAGCCACTGAACGTGGGTTCTCATACGAGATAGCAAACAGATCTTTGCCCTCAGCAGATTTCATTGTCAGATAAGGCACCTGCGCGTCGTTATCCCAGTGCTCGGTAAAACGTTTTTGCGGATCGTTGAGCATTTTGCTCACAATATCGTTGTATTTCAGATAAGTGTCTTTCGACAGATCCAACCCAAACGATGTAAACACAGTTTTTTCCGGTGCGCCAAAGTAGGGTTGGGTGACCGGGTTTTTAGCTGCATCTGGTTTATCCCAGTCAATGCCTGGCTCCACTGCGCGCTTAGGTACGCGGCCATAGAAACCAATACCCAGATTTAGCTGCGCCGGTTTCATGCCCGCAGCAATGTAGTTACTCACCACATAATCAGCGCTGTACTTATCCGCTTTCGCAACTGTTGGCCAGGCTTTCGAGTCATAAAGATTCGAGTTGAAATACTGAGTGCCGTACGCCATGTCGTAGGCCATCAGATTGATGTAATCAAGCGCTGGCGCAATGGCTTTCATATCGACCCATTCGGTCGGGCCTTTCACGTTTGCAGCCACTGCAATGGTCAGTAATTTTTGTTTGCCCAGCGCAGTACGTAACTCATTGAGCAACGAAGTGAAGTTAGCGCGATCTTCCGGCATGCTGGCTACCAGGCCCCACGCACCGTTGACCGGATATTCCCAGTCCAGATCGATACCATCCAGCCCGTATTTGGCAATAACGTCTTGTGCCGAACGGATAAACACTGCACGATTTTCAGATGTTGCAGCAACGCCTGAAAAACCACGTGCTCCCCAGCCGCCAACCGACAGTAAAACCTTCAACTGCGGATTTTGTTTCCGCAGTGCAGGGATCTTTTCAAGATCTGAGATGACTTTTGGCGAGAGCCAAATTTGATGCAGTTTTGATGCGTCTTTCAGTGCACCGTTGGTTTCGTCTTTCTCATCGTTGTAAATCAGGCCAAATGAGTAATTGAGGTGGGTTATCTGGCGCACATCAAGTTTATTGATATCGCCACCAGGCCCGGCAGTAACATCACCGCCACCATTGAAATAACCGACGGAGAGGTAAGAGCTTGCTTGAGCCACACCGGCACAAGCGATTTGTATTACTGCCAGCAAGGGCAGCAGTTTACGTGTGAAGACCATAGGGTAGTTCCTCTTTGACGAGCAAGATCGATTAAAAGCCTGACGCAACCCAGCGGGGCGACAGGTAAAAAACACAGCTAACATGCTGCATTAATAAACAAATTCATTATGAGAGCGCTCTCAGAAATGAGCGAGCTATAAAAGTTCAGAATGAGAGCGGAATCGAGAAAGGGAAAAGGGCGCGATTGCACCCTGGAGGAAACTAGTAAGTAAAATCAGCAAACGTCATTAAAGTGGCACCTGCCGCAGACACGGTCTGGAATGCCTTCAGGCTGTCCTGAGGATGAAGGTTCACGCCCCGGCAACCATCTGTAATCACTATCACGTCGTAACCCAGTGTTAGAGCGTCAAGTACCGTGAACTTCACGCAATAATCGGTTGCCAGTCCCATCACAACGAGCTGTTTGATCTCATTGCGAAATAGCCAGCTGTCGAGCTCCGTTTTCTGGCGATGCCCGTTATCGAAAAAGCCACTGTAGCTATCGATTTGAGTGTTTTCGCCTTTGCGAAAAATAGCGTCGATCTCCTGAGTGTTCAGCAAAGGGTGGAGTTGCGCACCTTCGCTGTGTTGTACGCAGTGATCAGGCCACCAGGTTTGTCTCAATCCGTCGAGTTTTCCCTGGGTGTAAGGCTCGGTTTTTTGGACGCTGGCAAAGCTTCCGTGATTAGCTGGATGCCAGTCTTGTGTGGCAACAATTGCATCTCCACGCGTTTTGCAAAAGCTAATCAGCGCATTCGCCACATCAACGATACTATCGCCGTCAGGGACAGCAAGGGCACCACCGGCACAAAAATCATTTTGTATATCAACCATCAACAAAGCACGTTTCATGGTGTCTCCTTACTCGTCTGGGGTGAGTTCACCACGCAAGTTACGCGTCATGGCCTCGCGAATGGCCTGCACATCCAGATTCTGGCTGAGCAAATAATGAAGCTTAGTCAACGTCGCTTCTACAGTCATATCATAGCCGCTAACTACACCTGCCTGAGCCAGTGCGTTACCCGTTGCGTAGCCACCCATATTGACTTTACCGGACATACATTGCGTCAAATTTACAACGATAATGCCGCGTGAACAGGCTTCTTGTAACTCTTTGAGGAACGCGCCGTGCTGCGGAGCATTACCCACACCGTAAGAACGTAGGATCAACGCTTTTACCGGCTGGCGTAAAAAGTTGCCGACAACGTCTGCTGAAATCCCTGGATAAATCGTCACCACACCAATCGGTTGTGGGGTAATCGGGTGAACAATTAACTCGCCTTCGCTGTGTGGCGCGGCGGGTGTATTCAGACGTCGAATATGGATACCCGCTTCAAGCAACGGAGCAAGATTTGGTGAGGCAAAGGCATCAAAACCGTCGGCATGGGCTTTGGTGGTGCGGTTGCCGCGATACAGACGGTTATTGAAGAACAGCGTGACTTCGTTAATTGGGAAATTGGCAGCGATGTACAAAGAGTTAAGCAGGTTAATCTGCCCATCAGAACGAAGCTCAGCCAGGGGAATCTGCGAACCAGTAACAATCACCGGCTTGCTGAGGTTTTCCAGCATGAAAGAGAGCGCCGAGGCGGTAAACGCCATGGTGTCGGTGCCATGCAGAATCACAAAGCCGTCGTATTTGTCGTAATTGGCTTTAATGTCATCAGCAATATGCTGCCAGTCCTCAGGCGTCATATCAGAGGAGTCCATCAGCGGCTGATATTCGTGAATCGTGAAATCAGGCATTTCCTGGCGATGGAATTCTGGCATCAAAGCCAACTGGCGTTGTAAGTGGCCGGAAACAGGAATGTAACCGTGCTCTGAACGCTGCATACCGATAGTACCGCCGGTATAGGCAACGTAGATTGATTTTTTTTGCATGAGTGAGCTCAGGGCTGGCTTTTACGTTATGGGGCGCAGTATAAGGCGGTGGGTCAAAAAAAACAGCCCGGTAAATACCGGGCTGGATTAAAGATTATCGCACATCACCGCAGGTCAAGCAGAAGGCGTATCGGTTTTGCGGATCATTCATCGTGCCAAACTTATCGTTTTGCGCTTTTACCGCCAAGGCCGCATCCGCTAACGGTGCTGGTAAATATGCCTGCAACGCTTGTGGCAACATGGCGCGTACCGAGCCGCTCACGCTGTTGAAGACCATATCAAGCACGCTTGGCTCATCCTGCCAGAAAACCAGGTGCCAGCTTTTAAGTTTCGCAAGCTCAGCGGCTTTCGCTACGGCATCATCGAAATCACCCAGGCTGTCTACCAGGCCGTTTGCTTTTGCATCCTGACCGGTCCAGACATGTCCCTGAGCGATGGCATCGATTTGCTCCGGTGTTTTCTTGCGGGAGTCTGCAACCAGGTTCACAAAGCGCTTATAACCGTTCTCGATGGTCAACTGCATCATCTGTTGAACTTCCGGTGGCAGAGATTTGGTCACTGCAACATCGGCTAATGGTGAAGTCGCCACTCCATCAGTATGAACGCCAATCGAATCGAGGCTGTTTTCAACGGTATTGATGACGCCAAAGATACCAATTGATCCGGTTAACGTATTCGGGCTTGCCACAATGTAATTGGCTGGAGTTGAAATCCAGTAACCGCCGGAAGCCGCCATACCGCCCATTGAAACCACAATTGGCTTACCCGCCGCGCGTGCCGCTTCCAGCTCATCACGAATCACTTCTGATGCGGAGACGCTGCCGCCCGGGCTATTTACGCGCAGAACAATTGATTTCACTTTCGGGTCAAGGCGCGCCTCGCGAATTTGCATTGCTGTGGTGTCACCACCAACCTGGCCTGGCGTTTCCTCTCCATCCATGATCGCGCCATTGGCGATAATCACTGCGATAGCATCACCTTTATCAGACGGTTTTTTTACCACGTAGTCATACATGCTGGTGTAGCTGAAATCTTTGTTTTCTTTGTTCCAGCCAAATTGTTTCACCATGGCCTTATCAACCGCGGCGCTGCTGGCAAGTTCATCAACCAGTTTGTTATCCAGGGCATATTTCGCGGTATCGCCCCCCAGTTTTTGCAGGTTATCAAGCAGACCCTGTGCACCCGGGAACACTTGCTGTGCTGTAATCTGGCGGTTAGCTGCAATAGTGGTGAGGTAGTTTTGCCACAGCTCGCCAATCCAGCGGCTATCTGCTTCACGCGCAGCAGGTGACATATCATCCCGAATAAACGGCTCAACGGCGGATTTATAAGTCCCGACGCGGAAGATATGCGTGGAGACTTTCAGTTTATCGAGCAGCGTTTTGTAATAGAGGGAGTTAGTGGCAAAGCCGTGAAGATCCACCACGCCCTGCGGAGAGAGCCAAATTTTATTGGCAAAACTTGCCAGGTAATATTGCCCCTGGTTGTAGCTGTCGCCCACGGCATAAACCGGTTTACCACTGTCGCGGAATTCACGCAGTGCTTTACCGATATATTGCATAGATGGCTGGTCGCCACCGGCAAACTCTTTTAAATCCAGCACAATGCCGGTGATATTGCGGTCATCTTTTGCCTGTCGAATAGTATCGACCACATCAAACAACGAGTTTTCCTGCAGACGATCTGAGCTTGCGCCAAGCAACTGGCGGCCAATCACGCCCAGTTTATTGCTGACTGAAGGCTTATCGACCACCACGCCGGTGATATCAAGCAATAACGCACCGCGTGCAGGTTCTGCTGGCGCGCTGTTAATCTGCATCCAGATCCCTACGCCAACCAGCACCAGCAACACTAAAAATAGGTTGAGAATAAATTCTCGAATAAAGTTAAGTAGACGCCAGGTCCACTTAAAAAAACCGGCAATAAATCGCCCAATGGTGCGCATGTACTCTCCGAATTACTCAGTTTTAGCTGAGGTATAGCTAAAGTGATTGCTATCCTAAATACCCCCAGGGCAAAAGTCAGCAGGAAATCTTTACTGCGCTGTAACAAAATTTACTGCTGTGTTAGTTTTGCCGCTTAAATGTCGTTTTACCCATAAGCTGACATAAGGTACCCATAACCTGACATAAAATGGAAAGTTAGGTCGCTATAATCTAAATTTGTAGTAAAGCAACAACATGTTGGGGGTACTATGTACCGTCGGCACCTGAAGCACTCACGGGTCAAAAAACTCTTCAAATTTGCCAGTATAAAGATGAACACTGTTTTCACAGTCGAATCATCGCTGGAGTTTGATACCTGTTTTCATCTTGAATTCTCCCCACTGGTCCAGACTTTTGAAGCACAGCCTGAAGGTTTCTATTACTAAACTGAGGGACAGAAATTCCCCTACACCCCTGATTTTCGTGTCACTGACTTTAAGAATAGGCCATATTTTTTAGAGGTTAAACCTGCCGAGTTTGTTGTAGAACCCGATTTTCTCCAGCGATTTCCCGCTAAGCAGCAAGCCGCCTTTGAGCTTGATTGTCCGCTTAAGCTTGTCACAGAAAAACAAATTCGCATGAGTCCCGCACTTGGCAATCTGAAGCTGTTATATCGCTATTCAGGGTTCCAGACTATTACTCCTTTACATATGCAACTTATTGAACTGCTTGCGAAAACAGGAAAAGTATCGTTATCCAAATTATGTTATTTAACAGGAGCATCAAAAGGGGAGGTTATTGCATCTACGCTATACTTAATCGCAAGAGAATTGGTTAAAAGCAATCTTACTGAACAGGTGTTTGGCATGACGACTTCTGTATGGGTAAATAGCGAGGTGGAATGAACCATCTCTCCTGTTGACACTTTGTTTGAGGATGAATTCGCTCAACCTCTACTGAGCCTTGTGCGTGAAGTTTATCGCGAAAGTAATGGCTCAGCAGGAATTTCAGACAGTTACTGTGGAGATGTAAGCATACCCATTTTAGTTCCACGCACTTTTTGAGATTTCCGGTTTCTCAGCCATCAGCCGGTACTCTTCCGGTGTCAGGTTATTCAGGGAT
>NZ_SODY01000012.1:0-32391 GCF_004366275.1 Buttiauxella sp. BIGb0552 | reverse complement strand
TACTTCCGTACAACTGACGTGACTGGCACCATCGAACTGCCAGAAGGCGTTGAGATGGTAATGCCGGGCGACAACATCAAAATGGTTGTTACCCTTATCCACCCAATCGCGATGGACGACGGTCTGCGTTTCGCAATCCGTGAAGGCGGCCGTACTGTAGGCGCGGGCGTTGTTGCTAAAGTTATCGCTTAATCGCGGATAACATTTGACGCAACGCGCAAGAAAAGGGCATCATTTGATGCCCTTTTTGCACGCTCTCTGTCCAGAACCTGGCTCATCAGTGATTTTTTACTCATAATCATTGCTGAGACAGGCTCTGAAGATGGCGTTATACCGAATAGTGCCTGAAAAGAGCCATTCGGTCTGGTTTTGCCTCGCGTATGCGGGGCAAAAATGTTTGTCTGAATTATTGTGACGGGTTGGTTTATGAGTGCGAATACCGAAGCTCAAGGAAGCGGGCGCGGCCTGGAAGCGATGAAGTGGCTGGCAGTTGCTGCTCTGCTGATTGTGGCGATCGTGGGCAACTACATTTATCGTGATGTATCTCTGCCTCTGCGTGCCCTGGCAGTGGTTGTTCTGATTGCTGCAGCGGGTGGTGTCGCGCTGTTAACGACGAAAGGCAAAGCGACTGTTGCTTTCGCCCGCGAAGCAAGAACTGAAGTTCGTAAAGTTATTTGGCCAACTCGCCAGGAGACTTTACACACCACCTTAATCGTGGCGGCAGTTACTGCTGTAATGTCACTGATTTTGTGGGGGCTGGACGGTATTCTTGTCCGCCTGGTTTCTTTTATTACTGGCCTGAGGTTCTGAGATGTCTGAAGCCCCTAAAATGCGCTGGTACGTCGTTCAGGCGTTTTCCGGTTTTGAAGGCCGCGTAGCAACATCGCTGCGTGAGCACATCAAATTGCACAACATGGAAGAGTTGTTTGGTGAAGTCATGGTTCCGACCGAAGAAGTGGTCGAAATCCGTGGTGGCCAGCGTCGCAAAAGCGAGCGCAAATTCTTCCCGGGCTATGTTCTGGTCCAGATGGTTATGAACGACGCGAGCTGGCACTTAGTGCGCAGTGTTCCGCGCGTGATGGGTTTCATCGGCGGTACTTCTGACCGTCCTGCGCCAATCAGCGATAAAGAAGTTGATGCGATTATGAACCGCCTGCAACAGGCTGGTGATAAGCCGCGTCCTAAAACGCTGTTTGAACCAGGCGAAATGGTACGCGTCAGCGATGGTCCATTTGCTGACTTTAACGGTGTAGTTGAAGAAGTAGATTACGAAAAGAGCCGCTTGAAGGTTTCTGTATCTATCTTCGGTCGTGCTACGCCGGTTGAGCTTGATTTTGCTCAGGTAGAGAAAGCCTAGTAACTAGGTTATAACCAAAATAATTCGAGTTGCAGGAAGGCGGCGACGCAGTGAATCTCCTGGAGCTTACTTTAGTAAGTGACTGAGGCGAGCGAAAAAAGCCAACGCACATGCAACTTGAAGTATGAAGGGTATAAAAGCAGCGATTAATCGTTGCACAGGGCGCGAGATTGGAATACAATTTCGCGCCTTTTGTTTTTATGCGTCTTGCGCGCGTAGAACGAATTATTCACGGGGAGCCTTCATTGTTTAAGGCGCTATAACCCACTAGAGGAAATTAAGATGGCTAAGAAAGTACAAGCCTACGTCAAGCTGCAAGTTGCAGCTGGTATGGCGAACCCAAGTCCACCAGTTGGTCCAGCTCTGGGCCAACAAGGTGTGAACATCATGGAATTCTGTAAAGCGTTTAACGCCAAAACTGAATCCCTGGAGAAAGGTCTGCCAATTCCGGTTGTTATTACCGTTTATGCTGACCGTTCTTTCACTTTCGTTACTAAAACTCCACCGGCTGCTGTTCTGTTGAAGAAAGCTGCAGGTATCAAGTCTGGTTCTGGCAAGCCGAACAAAGACAAAGTGGGTAAAGTGACCCGTGCTCAGGTGCGTGAAATCGCAGAAACCAAAGCTGCGGACATGACTGGTTCTGACGTTGAAGCGATGACTCGCTCCATCGAAGGTACTGCTCGTTCCATGGGCCTGGTAGTGGAGGATTAAGAAATGGCTAAACTGACCAAGCGCATGCGCGTGATCCGTGACAAAGTTGATGCAACTAAACAGTATGACATCAACGAAGCCGTTGCTTTGCTCAAAGAGCTGGCCACTGCGAAATTCGTAGAAAGCGTTGACGTTGCTGTAAACCTCGGCATCGACGCTCGTAAATCTGACCAGAACGTACGTGGTGCAACTGTACTGCCGCACGGTACTGGCCGTTCAGTTCGCGTAGCCGTATTTGCCCAAGGCCCTAACGCTGAAGCAGCTAAAGCTGCTGGCGCTGAGCTGGTAGGTATGGAAGATCTGGCTGACCAGATCAAAAAAGGCGAAATGAACTTTGACGTTGTTATCGCATCTCCAGATGCAATGCGCGTTGTTGGCCAACTGGGCCAGGTTCTGGGTCCACGTGGCCTGATGCCTAACCCGAAAGTTGGTACTGTAACTCCTAACGTTGCTGAAGCGGTTAAGAACGCTAAAGCTGGTCAGGTTCGTTACCGTAACGACAAAAACGGCATCATTCACACCACCATCGGTAAAGTGGATTTTGACACTGACAAACTGAAAGAAAACCTGGAAGCTCTGCTGGTTGCGCTGAAAAAAGCTAAACCATCTCAAGCTAAAGGCGTTTTCATTAAGAAAGTTAGCCTGTCTACCACTATGGGTGCAGGTGTTGCGGTCGACCAATCTGGTCTGAGCGCAGTAGTGAACTAAGATTCACTGCTTTACGCGGGCGTTAGATTGGTCTAAAATCCTACGCCCGTTGCCTTACAATGTAAGGCACAAAGAATTTTCGGTTGGAGCCTGGCCTTATCCAGGCCTCCGTCCAAGACCGCAGGAGTTTCGCGAGAGACTTAATTCCCTGCGTAGACGGTGACAGAACCTGAAGAATATTTTTGATAGTCTTTGGCTTGTTTCTGCTCACCGTATGTCGACGTTCATTATCGTTTTGGTAATGAATGAAGTGAGTTCCGGGGGAAACCCCGGCTAATATCCAGGAGCAAAGCTAATGGCTTTAAATCTTCAAGACAAACAAGCGATTGTTGCTGAAGTCAGCGAAGTAGCCAAAGGTGCGCTGTCTGCGGTTGTTGCGGATTCCCGTGGCGTGACCGTAGGTAAAATGACTGAACTGCGTAAAGCAGGTCGTGAAGCTGGCGTTTACATGCGTGTTGTTCGTAACACCTTGCTGCGCCGCGTTGTTGAAGGTACTCAGTTTGAGTGCCTGAAAGACACGTTTGTTGGTCCAACCTTGATTGCATATTCTATGGAACACCCGGGCGCAGCTGCTCGTCTGTTCAAAGAATTCGCTAAAGCGAATGCAAAATTCGAGGTTAAAGCTGCAGCCTTTGAAGGTGAGCTGATCCCGGCGGCCCAGATCGATCGCCTGGCAACTCTGCCAACTTACGAAGAAGCAATCGCACGCCTGATGGCAACCATGAAAGAAGCCTCTGCAGGCAAATTGGTTCGCACTCTGGCTGCTGTACGCGATCAGAAAGAAGCTGCTTAATAGCGCTTTCCTTTCTAACGCACTTGCTTACGTATAAACTTATTCTGATTTTCAGGAACAATTGTTATGTCTATCACTAAAGATCAAATCATTGAAGCAGTATCCGCTATGTCTGTAATGGACATTGTTGAACTGATTTCTGCAATGGAAGAAAAATTCGGTGTTTCCGCTGCTGCTGCTGTTGCAGGCCCTGCTGCTGCTGCTGAAGCTGTAGAAGAGAAAACTGAGTTCGACGTTATTCTGAAAGCTGCTGGCGCTAACAAAGTTGCCGTTATCAAAGCAGTTCGTAGCGCAACTGGCCTGGGCTTGAAAGAAGCTAAAGACCTGGTTGAATCCGCTCCAGCTGCGCTGAAAGAAGGCGTGAGCAAAGATGACGCAGAATCTCTGAAGAAAACTCTGGAAGAAGCTGGCGCTGAAGTTGAAGTTAAATAAGCCAATCTTTCCGGTTGCAGCCTGAGAAATTAGGCTGATGGCTGGTGACTTTTTAGTCACCAGCCTTTTTGCGCTGTAGGGTACCAGTAGCGTTTCACACTGTTTGACTGCTGGTTTCCTTTCAATGTTTGTCTCTATCTACGCCTTAATATACTACGACTTTCTATGCCGGGAGTTCCGGGGTAAAGCGTGGCGAAATGGTTTAAGAGTGATAGAAACAGGTATTGCGGAAAGTGTTCCACTTTCCGGTCCACAAAATAGTGTTGCACAAACTGTCCCCTTGTCGGGCAGATGGGTCGACTTGTCAGCGAGCTGAGGAACCCTAATGGTTTACTCCTATACCGAGAAAAAACGTATTCGTAAGGATTTTGGAAAGCGTCCACAAGTTTTGGACATTCCTTATCTCCTTTCTATCCAGCTTGACTCGTTCCAGAAGTTCATCGAGCAAGATCCTGAAGGCCAGTACGGTCTGGAAGCGGCTTTCCGTTCCGTGTTCCCTATTGCAAGCTACAGCGGTAACTCTGAGCTGCAATATGTGAGCTATCGTCTGGGTGAGCCGGTATTTGACGTTAAAGAATGTCAGATCCGCGGCGTGACGTATTCCGCTCCGCTGCGCGTAAAACTGCGCCTGGTGATCTACGAACGTGAAGCGCCGGAAGGCACCGTTAAAGATATTAAAGAACAAGAAGTTTACATGGGTGAAATTCCACTCATGACAGATAACGGCACCTTCGTTATTAACGGTACTGAGCGCGTTATCGTTTCTCAGTTGCACCGTAGCCCAGGTGTGTTCTTTGATAGTGACAAAGGTAAAACCCACTCTTCCGGGAAGGTGCTGTATAACGCACGTATCATCCCTTACCGTGGTTCCTGGCTGGATTTCGAGTTCGACCCGAAAGACAACCTGTTTGTACGTATCGACCGTCGCCGCAAACTGCCTGCGACTATCATTCTGCGTGCATTGCAGTTCACCACTGAGCAGATTCTTGATCTGTTCTTTGAGAAAGTTTATTTCGAAATCCGTGACAACAAGCTGCAGATGGAATTGGTGCCAGAACGCCTTCGTGGTGAGACTGCATCCTTTGACATCGAAGCTAACGGCAAAATCTATGTCGAAAAAAGCCGCCGTATCACAGCGCGCCATATTCGCCAGCTGGAAAAAGACGATATTAAGCTTATCGAAGTTCCGGTTGAATACATTGCTGGTAAAGTCGCGGCTAAAGACTACGTTGATGCATCGACTGGCGAACTGATTTGCGCAGCGAACATGGAACTGTCTTTGGACTTGTTAGCTAAACTGAGCCAGTGTGGTCATAAGCGTATCGAAACGCTGTTTACCAACGACCTGGATCACGGTGCATACATTTCTGAGACCATCCGTGTCGACCCAACTAGCGATCGCCTGAGCGCGCTGGTTGAAATCTATCGCATGATGCGTCCTGGCGAGCCACCAACTCGCGAAGCAGCTGAAAACCTGTTCGAGAACCTGTTCTTCTCTGAAGACCGCTATGACTTGTCTGCGGTTGGTCGTATGAAGTTCAACCGTTCTCTGCTGCGTGATGAAATCGAAGGTTCAGGCATCCTGAGCAAAGACGACATCATCCAGGTTATGCGTAAGCTGATCGGTATTCGTAACGGTCAGGGCGAAGTGGATGATATCGACCACCTCGGCAACCGTCGTATCCGTTCCGTTGGCGAAATGGCGGAAAACCAATTCCGCGTTGGCCTGGTACGTGTAGAGCGTGCGGTTAAAGAGCGTCTGTCTTTGGGCGACCTCGATACCCTGATGCCTCAGGATATGATCAACGCCAAGCCTATCTCTGCTGCGGTTAAAGAGTTCTTCGGTTCCAGCCAGCTGTCTCAGTTCATGGACCAGAACAACCCGTTGTCTGAGATTACGCACAAACGTCGTATCTCCGCACTCGGCCCGGGTGGTTTGACCCGTGAGCGTGCAGGCTTCGAAGTACGTGACGTACACCCAACTCACTACGGTCGTGTATGTCCAATCGAAACCCCTGAAGGTCCGAACATCGGTCTGATCAACTCCCTGTCTGTTTATGCACAGACTAACGAATACGGTTTCTTAGAAACTCCGTATCGTCGCGTTGTTGAAGGTGTTGTCACTGACGAAATCCATTACCTTTCTGCAATTGAAGAAGGTAACTATGTCATCGCTCAGGCTAACACCAATCTGGACGAAGAAGGCCGTTTCGTAGACGACCTTGTAACTTGCCGTAGTAAAGGTGAATCCAGCTTGTTCAGTAACGACCAGGTTGACTACATGGACGTTTCTACCCAACAGGTAGTTTCCGTCGGTGCGTCCCTGATCCCGTTCCTGGAACACGATGACGCCAACCGTGCATTGATGGGTGCGAACATGCAACGTCAGGCCGTTCCAACTTTGCGTGCTGATAAGCCGCTGGTTGGTACTGGTATGGAACGTGCTGTTGCCGTTGACTCCGGTGTTACTGCGGTTGCTAAACGTGGCGGTACTGTTCAGTACGTTGATGCGTCTCGTATCGTTATCAAAGTTAACGAAGACGAAATGCTGGCTGGTGAAGCTGGTATCGACATCTACAACCTGACCAAATACACCCGTTCGAACCAGAACACCTGCATCAACCAGATGCCATGTGTTTCTCTGGGCGAACCTGTTGAACGTGGCGATGTGTTGGCAGACGGTCCGTCTACTGACCTCGGTGAACTGGCTCTTGGCCAGAACATGCGCGTAGCGTTCATGCCGTGGAACGGTTACAACTTCGAAGACTCCATCCTCGTATCCGAGCGTGTTGTTCAGGAAGATCGTTTCACAACTATTCACATCCAGGAACTGGCGTGCGTGTCTCGTGACACTAAGCTTGGGCCAGAAGAGATCACCGCTGACATCCCTAACGTGGGTGAAGCAGCTCTCTCCAAACTGGATGAATCCGGTATCGTTTATATCGGTGCTGAAGTGACCGGTGGTGACATTCTGGTTGGTAAGGTAACGCCTAAAGGTGAAACCCAGCTGACTCCAGAAGAGAAACTGCTGCGTGCAATCTTCGGTGAGAAAGCGTCTGACGTTAAAGACTCTTCTCTGCGCGTACCAAACGGCGTTTCCGGCACCATCATCGATGTGCAAGTCTTTACCCGCGATGGCGTGGAAAAAGACAAGCGCGCGCTGGAAATCGAAGAGATGCAACTGAAGCAGGCGAAGAAAGACCTGACTGAAGAACTGCAAATCTTTGAAGCTGGTCTGTTTGCTCGTATCCATGCTGTGCTGGTTGCTGGCGGTGTTGAAGCTGAGAAGCTCGACAAATTGCCACGCGATCGCTGGTTGGAACTGGGTCTGACTGACGAAGATAAGCAAAACCAGCTGGAACAGCTGGCAGAGCAGTACGACGAGCTGAAGCACGAGTTTGAGAAGAAACTTGAAGCTAAGCGCCGCAAAATCACTCAGGGCGATGACCTGGCACCTGGCGTGCTGAAAATCGTTAAAGTGTATCTGGCCGTTAAACGTCAGATCCAGCCTGGTGACAAGATGGCAGGTCGTCACGGGAACAAAGGTGTTATCTCCAAGATCAACCCGATCGAAGATATGCCTTACGATGAAAACGGCACGCCTGTAGACATCGTACTGAACCCGTTGGGCGTACCATCTCGTATGAACATCGGTCAGATTCTGGAAACCCACTTGGGTATGGCTGCTAAAGGCATCGGCGAGAAAATCAACGCCATGCTGAAGAAGCACGAAGAAGTTTCCAAGCTGCGCGAATTTATCCAGAAAGCATACGACCTTGGTTCAGATGTTCGTCAGAAAGTTGACTTGAACACCTTCACCGACGATGAAGTTCTGCGTCTGGCTGAGAACCTGAAAAAAGGTATGCCGATTGCTACTCCGGTATTCGACGGTGCGAAAGAGTCGGAAATCAAAGAGCTGTTGCAACTGGGTGGCCTGCCGACTTCCGGTCAGATCACACTGTTTGATGGCCGTAGCGGTGAGCAGTTTGAGCGTCCAGTAACCGTAGGTTACATGTACATGCTGAAACTGAACCACTTGGTTGATGACAAAATGCACGCGCGTTCTACCGGTTCTTACAGCCTGGTTACTCAGCAGCCGCTGGGTGGTAAGGCTCAGTTCGGTGGTCAACGCTTCGGTGAGATGGAAGTGTGGGCACTGGAAGCATACGGTGCTGCTTATACTCTGCAGGAAATGCTGACTGTTAAGTCTGATGACGTTAATGGCCGTACCAAGATGTATAAAAACATCGTGGATGGTAATCATCAGATGGAACCAGGCATGCCGGAATCCTTCAACGTACTGTTGAAAGAAATCCGTTCGCTGGGTATCAACATCGAGCTGGAAGGCGAGTAATAACTCGTATCTGCTGTACTGGTTACAGGATGTCCGGGTCACACCGGACGTCTCTGAGAAGTCTCACTCCGACGGGAGCTAATCCGTGAAAGACTTACTTAAGTTTCTGAAAGCGCAAACTAAGACCGAAGAGTTTGATGCGATCAAAATTGCTCTGGCATCGCCAGACATGATCCGTTCTTGGTCGTTCGGCGAAGTTAAAAAGCCGGAAACCATTAACTACCGTACGTTCAAACCAGAACGTGACGGTCTGTTCTGTGCTCGTATTTTTGGGCCAGTAAAAGACTATGAGTGCCTGTGCGGTAAGTACAAGCGCTTGAAGCACCGTGGCGTTATTTGTGAGAAGTGCGGCGTTGAAGTAACCCAAACTAAAGTGCGCCGTGAGCGCATGGGTCACATCGAACTGGCTTCCCCAACTGCGCACATTTGGTTCCTGAAGTCACTGCCGTCTCGTATCGGCTTGCTGCTGGATATGCCACTGCGTGATATCGAACGTGTACTTTACTTCGAATCATATGTGGTTATCGAAGGCGGTATGACCAACCTCGAGCGTCGTCAGATCCTGACTGAAGAGCAGTATCTGGATGCGCTGGAAGAGTTCGGTGACGAATTCGATGCGAAGATGGGTGCGGAAGCTATTCAGGCCTTGTTGAAAAACATGGATCTGGAGCAAGAGTGTGAAACTCTGCGTGAAGAGCTGAATGAAACCAACTCTGAAACCAAACGCAAAAAGCTGACCAAGCGTATCAAACTGCTGGAAGCGTTCGTTCAGTCTGGTAACAAACCAGAGTGGATGATCCTGACAGTTCTGCCGGTTCTGCCGCCAGATCTGCGTCCACTGGTACCGCTGGATGGTGGTCGTTTCGCAACTTCAGATCTGAACGATCTGTATCGTCGCGTTATCAACCGTAACAACCGTCTGAAACGTCTGCTGGATCTGGCTGCTCCTGACATCATCGTACGTAACGAAAAACGTATGCTGCAGGAAGCGGTAGATGCCCTGCTGGATAACGGCCGTCGCGGTCGTGCCATCACCGGTTCTAACAAGCGTCCTCTGAAATCTTTGGCTGATATGATCAAAGGTAAGCAGGGTCGTTTCCGTCAGAACTTGTTGGGTAAACGTGTTGACTACTCCGGTCGTTCTGTAATCACCGTAGGTCCATACCTGCGTCTGCATCAGTGCGGTCTGCCGAAGAAAATGGCACTGGAGCTGTTCAAACCGTTCATCTACGGCAAGCTGGAACTGCGTGGTCTTGCTACCACCATTAAAGCTGCGAAGAAAATGGTTGAGCGCGAAGAAGCTGTCGTTTGGGATATCCTGGACGAAGTTATCCGCGAACACCCGGTACTGCTGAACCGTGCACCAACTCTGCACCGTTTGGGTATCCAGGCATTTGAACCTGTACTGATCGAAGGTAAAGCTATCCAGCTGCACCCGCTGGTTTGTGCGGCATATAACGCCGACTTCGATGGTGACCAGATGGCAGTACACGTTCCACTGACGCTTGAAGCTCAGTTGGAAGCGCGTGCGCTGATGATGTCTACCAACAACATCCTGTCACCAGCGAACGGCGAGCCAATCATCGTTCCTTCTCAGGACGTTGTATTGGGTCTGTACTACATGACCCGTGACTGTGTTAACGCCAAAGGCGAAGGCATGGTGCTGACTGGCCCTAAAGAAGCTGAGCGTATCTATCGCGCAGGTCTGGCCTCTCTGCATGCGCGTGTAAAAGTGCGTATCACTGAATATGAAAAAGGCGAGAACGAAGAGTTCGTTGCCAAAACCAGCATTATCGACACCACCGTAGGTCGTGCGATTTTGTGGATGATCGTACCGAAAGGTCTGCCTTACTCCATCGTCAACCAGGCGCTGGGCAAGAAGGCAATCTCCAAAATGCTGAACACTTGTTATCGTATTCTGGGCCTGAAGCCTACGGTAATCTTTGCTGACCAAACGATGTACACCGGCTTTGCTTATGCAGCGCGTTCAGGTGTATCCGTTGGTATCGATGACATGGTCATCCCTGCGAAGAAAACTGAAATCATCTCTGAAGCGGAAGCTGAAGTTGCTGAAATTCAGGAACAGTTCCAGTCTGGTCTGGTAACAGCCGGCGAACGCTATAACAAAGTCATCGATATCTGGGCTGCGGCGAACGATCGTGTATCTAAAGCGATGATGGACAACCTGCAAACTGAATCCGTTATTAACCGTGACGGCGTCGAAGAGCAGCAAGTTTCCTTCAACAGCATTTACATGATGGCCGACTCCGGTGCTCGTGGTTCTGCAGCACAGATTCGTCAGTTGGCAGGTATGCGTGGTCTGATGGCTAAGCCAGATGGCTCCATCATCGAAACGCCAATCACCGCGAACTTCCGTGAAGGTCTGAACGTACTCCAGTACTTCATCTCCACGCACGGTGCTCGTAAAGGCTTGGCGGATACCGCACTGAAAACTGCGAACTCCGGTTATCTGACGCGTCGTCTGGTTGACGTTGCACAGGACTTGGTTGTTACCGAAGACGATTGTGGCACCCTCGAAGGTATCACGATGACTCCGGTTATCGAAGGCGGCGATGTTAAAGAACCACTGCGCGACCGCGTTCTGGGCCGTGTAACGGCTGAAGATGTGATCAAGCCGGGTACTGCAGACATCCTGGTAACTCGTAACACGCTGATCGATGAGCAGTGGTGTGACGTGTTAGAACTTAACTCTGTTGATAGCGTGAAAGTACGTTCTGTTGTTGGTTGTGAAACCGACTTCGGCGTGTGTGCACACTGCTATGGTCGCGACCTGGCTCGTGGTCACATCATCAACAAAGGTGAAGCTATCGGGGTTATCGCGGCACAGTCCATCGGTGAACCAGGTACTCAGCTGACGATGCGTACGTTCCACATCGGTGGTGCGGCATCTCGTTCGGCTGCTGAATCCAGCATTCAGGTTAAGAACAAAGGTAGCATCAAGCTCAGCAACGCTAAGTCGGTTGTGAACTCCGCCGGGAAACTGGTCGTCACTTCTCGTAACACCGAGCTGAAACTGATTGATGAATTCGGTCGTACTAAAGAGAGCTATAAAGTTCCTTACGGTGCGGTAATGGGTAAAGGTGATGGCGAGCAGATTGCAGCGGGCGAAACCGTAGCAAACTGGGATCCGCACACCATGCCAGTCGTCTCTGAAGTAAGTGGTTTCATCCGCTTTACTGACATGGTCGACGGCCAGACCATTACTCGTCAAACTGACGAACTGACAGGTCTGTCATCTCTGGTTGTTCTGGATTCTGCAGAACGTACCGCGGGTGGTAAAGATCTGCGTCCAGCACTGAAAATTGTTGATGCTCAAGGCAACGACGTTCTGATCCCTGGTACAGATATGCCAGCTCAGTACTTCCTGCCAGGTAAAGCGATTGTTCAGCTGGAAGATGGTACTCAGATTCACTCTGGTGACGCGCTGGCGCGTATTCCTCAGGAATCAAGTGGTACCAAGGACATCACCGGTGGTCTGCCACGCGTTGCTGACCTGTTCGAAGCGCGTCGTCCGAAAGAGCCAGCTATCCTTGCTGAAATCAGCGGGATCATCTCGTTCGGTAAAGAAACCAAAGGCAAACGCCGTCTGGTTATCTCTCCACTCGACGGCAGCGATGCTTACGAAGAGATGATTCCTAAGTGGCGTCAGCTGAACGTGTTCGAAGGCGAAGTTGTAGAACGCGGTGACGTTGTTTCCGATGGTCCAGAATCTCCGCACGACATTCTGCGTCTGCGTGGCGTGTATGCTGTGACTCGTTATATCACCAACGAAGTGCAGGACGTTTACCGTCTGCAAGGCGTTAAGATTAACGATAAACACATCGAAGTCATCGTGCGTCAGATGTTGCGTAAAGCAACCATCGTTAACGCTGGTAGCTCTGACTTCCTGGAAGGTGAGCAGGCTGAATACTCTCGCGTCAAGATCGCTAACCGCGAACTGGAAGCGAACGGCAAGATTAACGTGTCCTTCTCACGTGATCTGCTGGGTATCACCAAAGCCTCTCTGGCAACCGAGTCCTTCATCTCCGCGGCATCGTTCCAGGAGACTACTCGTGTGCTTACCGAAGCAGCTGTTGCGGGTAAACGTGACGAACTGCGCGGCCTGAAAGAGAACGTTATCGTCGGTCGTTTGATCCCAGCTGGTACCGGTTATGCGTACCACCAGGATCGTATGCGCCGTCGTGCAGCGGGCGAAGCGCCAGTTGTACCTCAGGTCACCGCAGCGGATGCAACTGCCAGCCTGGCAGAATTGCTGAACGCAGGTAATCTGGGCGGTAACGATAACGATTAATCGTTAGATACGCCAAAAACAAAAACCGCTCGAAAGAGCGGTTTTTTTATGCCTGAAATCTGAAGCGTTAAAACTGAAAGAAATAAAAATCAGTTAGCTAGCGGCAGGCGGCGATACAGTTCAATCATGTCTTCTGCTAAATCCTGAATCACCATCGCGTTCATCAGGTGGTCCTGGGAGTGTACGGTAATCAAGTTAACCGGCAGTTTGCCAGTGCCTTCATCTAACCCGATAAGTTGGGTCTGAATTTTATGCGCATGTTTCACAAACTCACGAGACTCTTCCATCGCTTGTTGAGCTGCTACGAAATCACCTTTACGGGCCATTTGCAGAGCTGTCAGTGCCTGGCTGCGCGCGCTACCGGCATTAACCAACAATTCCATGATAATCGTTTCTAAATCTTCCACGTCTTATGACTCCATCATTTTCAAAGCTTTCTCGAGCACAACATCGCCTTTCATCATGCCGTAATCCATCATGTCGATAACAGCAACCGTTTTACCCATCGGCTCTGCAATCGCCTGTAGCTTAGCGTGTTCGTATTTAACCTGTGGACCCAGCAGCACGATATCGGCGGTGTCGATATTGTCTTTAAATTCTGCAACCGGCACTGCCTTGATTGAGACTTCAATACCTTTCTTCTGAGCGGCGTCCTTCATACGTTGGACCAAAATGCTAGTCGACATACCCGCTGCACAACACAAAACGATATTCTTCATAGATCTGCTCTCAGTGTCCGTTGGATACACAGATAATTATCCGTGACGCCCCGGTACAACAACCGCTTTGCAGTGATTGTGTGTGAGGTGTCACAAAAGAAACTTAGATGGACTGAAACCGGTTACATTTTGCGTTTCCCCTGATCGCTTGCGATTGTGGAGCTGCTCACAAATCCCGCTTAATCCTGGTAAACCTCATTGTGCTTCATTGACAGAAAACCCTGAACTACATAGTCTTTAATTAAGTGGTATATACCACCAACATCAGAACCAGCACAGTGAGCCACAACATGCAAAATTTCACTGCTTTTATGGAAAGAAAAATATTGCCCCTGGCAATGAAGATTGAAGGGAATGATTATCTCTCGGCTATTAAAGATGGCTTCATTCGGATTATGCCATTTCTCATTATTGGCTCTTTCTTTTTACTGATAGCCAATTTGCCAATCCCTGGCTATAACGAATTTATTACTCGTATTTTTGGTGAGAAATTTATTGGGCAGTTAAATTATGTCCTGGATGCAACCTATTCTGTAATGGCATTACTTGTGGTCTTGAGTACCAGCATTAGCCTGGCAAAACGTTGGCAACTTAATGAAATATCCTGTGCGCTTATTTCTCTCGTCAGTTTTTTGATTGTCACACCTTATAAACTTCCGCAAGAAAATGGTGGGATAATCAGCGATGTCATTCCAACCTTCGCGCTGGGTGCTCAGGGTTTATTCCTTTCACTGATTGTGACGGTAACAGCAGTGCGCTTGTATCGTTTCCTTAACCACCCGCGTTTGACAATTTCTATGCCATCGAGTGTTCCTCCTGCGGTGGCAAATAGTTTTAGCTCATTAATTCCATCATTTCTTATCGTCGTGGCATTTTGGCTGATTCGCTTGTTATTCGAAGTGACTCCGTTTGGCACAGCGCAAGAGATGATTTTTAAGGTGCTGCAAGCGCCGATGATGCAGTTGGGCAATACCTTGCCATCACAAATGGTGGCGGAGTTTTTTGTCAGTTTCTTCTGGTTCTTTGGTTTGCATGGTGATTCTATTGTGACCGCTATTATGGGCCCAATCTGGCGCTCATTAACGCTTGAAAATATGCAAGCCATGAAGCAAGGCTTGCCACCAGTCAACATCATTACTCAACAGTTCCGCGATGTGTTTTTAATTTGTGGTGGTACAGGATTTACCCTCGCAATGTTACTGGTGATGTTGTTTCGGGCTAAAAGCAAGCGCATGCGTGAAATAGCGAAACTCGCTTCGCCGGCCGCCATTTTTAATATCAACGAGCCGATAATATTCGGTGTGCCTATTGCCCTAAACCCGCTGCTATTTATCCCCTTTATCATCGTTCCGGTTGTGCTATGCGTAATAACCTATAGCGCGATGGCTTTTGGCTGGTTGCCACTGACATCCGGTCTGGAAATACCCTGGACTACGCCTATTTTTATTAGCGGTTTTTTAATTTGCGGCTGGAAAGGCATGCTCTTTCAGGCAATTAACCTCGTAGTCGCAATGACAATTTATTACCCATTCGTTATGACGCTGGATAAGCAATATCTGCGAGAAGAAAACGAACAGGAAGAAAGTATCGTCAATCAGGATGAAATAGTCCTGGAGTATAAAGAAGGATTGCGTAATGAATAAAAAATTAAAGATAGTGACTATCGGTGGCGGTAGCTCTTATACGCCAGAGATTATCGAAGGTTTTATCCAACGCTATGCCGAAATGCCAATTAGTGAAATCTGGCTGGTGGATGTCGAAGCCGGTCGTGAAAAACTGGAAATCGTCGGAAATCTGGCAAAACGTATGGTCGAGGCGGCTGGCATTGACTGCCAGGTTCATCTCACGCTCGACAGACGCGAAGCGCTGAAAGATGCCGACTTCGTCACAACCCAACTGCGGGTGGGGCAATTAGACGCGCGTATTAAAGACGAACGTATTCCCTTGTCACACGGGCTAATTGGCCAGGAGACAAACGGTGCGGGTGGGTTGGCTAAAGCACTACGTACCATTCCTGTGATTCTGGATATCTGCCGCGACATGGAAGAGCTGTGTCCGGATGCGTGGCTGATTAACTTCACCAATCCGAGTGGTATCGTCACCGAAGCAGTTATCAAACACAGCAAAATTAAATGCGTCGGGCTATGTAATTTATCCCAGTCAATGCAGCGTATGGTGGCAGAAATTCTCGGTGTGGATAAATCTCGCTTCTTGCTGCAACTCGTTGGCTTGAACCATTTCCTGTATGGCACCCACGTCTATATGGATGGTAAAGATGTCATGCCAGACGTGCTGAAAAATCTCAAATATGACAGCGAACACAAACCGAAAAATATCCCGGATATTCCATGGCTTCAGGAACAAATCCAACATCTTGGCGTGATCCCATGTCCTTATCACCAGTATTACTACGCCACCAGTGATGTGCTGGAAAAGCAGCTTCAGGAATTTGAAGAACATGGAACGCGTGGCGAAGTGGTGCAAGCGGTCGAGCATGAGTTATTTGAGCTTTACAGAAACCCGCAGTTGCATGAAAAACCAAAACAGCTCGAGCAGCGCGGTGGGGCGTATTACTCCGAAGCGGCCTGCGAGCTAATCAGCGCAATCTATAACGACAAAAATCTACTGATGACGGTCAACGTGCGTAACAACGGCGCGATTCGTTCACTGCCGGATAACGTCGCCATTGAAACGACTTGTGTTATTGGGCGTTACGGTGCGATTCCGCTTAATAACGATCCGTTGCCTGCCACAGTTTCAGGTTTAGTTTCTCTGATGAAAGCCTGGGAAGAAATGGCGGTGGAAGCAGCGGTAACGGGTGACTACGGCGCAGCTTTGCAAGCGCTAACCCTTAATCCACTGGTTCCTTCGGGCAAAGTTGCAAAAGTGGTGCTTGATGAATTACTCGAAGCACACCGCGAATATCTGCCGCAATTCTTTAAGGGATAAGGTTTTTACGGCTGCGCATTCTAAAGAGGTCGCCGCGGTTGTAACTCCAGGAGTAGTTAAACACCGTGCCGTCCTCAAGCCAGGTGCTCTCTTTGATGTGCAACATGGGTGAATTAACGGGGATATCGAGCAGGGCTGCCATCACATCGTCAAACAGGCTCGCTCCTACCATGGAGTCTGTGCCACCGATTTTTTGTTGGCACTTCTGTTCGATAAAGGCGTACAGCGAGTGGTTTTGCAGCACGTCGTCGTCAATGGCATCGACAATCGCTAACGGAATGTAGCTGTCCTCGACCAAAACTGGAGTGCCGTCGAACAGGCGAACGCGGCGGATAGCATGAACAGGTTCGTTTTCAGGCACGCCAAACTGGTTGGCAAGGTATTCACCGGCAGGTTGCTGCACATGGTAAATCAGGCGGCTGGTGATGGCGACTTTGCCACTGAGTTCTTTCGTTACGCCCAGCGCACTGCTTTCTCCATTCGGGTTGAGCAAATACACCGGTGGTGCAAAGGCGCGATTTACGTAGGTACCTTTGCCGACCACTTTTTTAACCAGGCCTTCTTGTTCCATATGGGCAATGGCTTTTTGCACCGTCGCACGCGTGACCTGGTAAGTTTCCGCCAGCTCGCGTTCAGAAGGGATCAGGGAGCCAACCGGGTATTTTTGGTTCTGAATATCGCGTTTAAGGGTATCGCGAATAAGGATGTATACCGGTTTCATGGTTCCCCCGATAGGGTTGTTAATGAATTGAAATAGCGCGGAAGTCGGCATGCTAAAGCACTTCTTCGGCGTGGCGCAAGTTTCATAACAGGTGGAAAATAAACATGTTAAATCATAATGAAGCGTTCTGGCAGCAAAAGGGAGCCAGTTTGACCGTAGAAGCCATCGTGGCTCAGCCCCGTTTGTGGCAAGAAGGGCTTGAACGTGTCAAAGCACATGAAGCTGAGATTCAGGCATTCTGGCGCAAAAGTGATACCGACACGCGAATCCTGATTACAGGGGCGGGTTCCTCGCTGTTGGCGGCACAGGCGAGTGTGAACTGGTTGCGTAGTATTGTGCCAAATCAAATTGATGTGGTACCGGCAACCGATCTGGTGCTGATGCCTGAAAGCCTGAACGACAATACCGTATTAGTGTCGGTGAGTAGCTCGGGTAACACGCCGGAAACAGTGAAAGTTGTGGAGCGAGCACTCGCCGCCAACCAGAAATTGCAGCATCTCAGTGTCACTAACAACGCCAGCAGCCGCCTTGCTCAACTTGCACAGCAGCATTGCGAAGGGCTGTTTATCCCGGTACCAGAAGGTACTTCTAACGGCAGTTTTGCGGCGACCTCCGAGTTCACCATTCCCCTTTGGTATTTGATGTTGCTGTTGGCTCCTGCTGGCTGGTCTGAAGCCGAAAAAGTGCTGCCAGTTTTGCAGCGCGGCATGAACCATTTTCTCAACCACTATGCTGCTGATATCGAAAAGTGGGCGGCAGAGTCTCGCAACAATGTGGTAGTCGTCGGTTCTCTGTCGCTAAAAGCCGTAGCCTGTGAAACCAGCCTCAAACTGCTGGAAATGGGTAACGGCCAGGTGATGACGGCCTGGCATTCAATGCTGGAATTCCGCCATGGGCCAAAGCTCATTATCAATCGTGATGCCACGCTTATCGGTTATCTTGCCGCACGCGCCGAAATCAACCGCTATGACAGTGACATGATGGCGGAACTGACCCGTGAGCGAAGCGCCACAGCGCAAATTATTGCCATCGGCCATGATGCGTTACCGGCAGGCGTTAAACCGGGAGATCGTTATTTTCATTTTGCCGCACCAGAGCTGGCGGATTACCACGAATCCTGGACGACATTACTCTATGTTGCCTTTGCGCAATTGGCCGGGCTTTACAGTGCCATTGCGCTGGGCGTGACTCCAGATATGCCTTCCCGAGACGGTAAAGTTGCAAAAGTCGCGAAAGTGACCGTTTATTAATTGAAAGATGTGGCGGCAACGAAAAGGAAAAGTTACCGCTATTTAAACGTGCAAAGCTACGGCGAGTTTCTTCCCAGAAAACTATCCCAATCTTTCCACACAGGTTGTAAGCCTGAGCGTGTTAATGCCTCAGCCACTTCCACCGGAGTGCGCCCGTCGTGCGGCGCAAACTGCTCAAGCTCAGGGTGATTATCGGCGTACCCTCCGGGCTGAGTTTTGGAAAACGCACTCACATTATTGATGGCGAGTGGGATCATATGATCCCGGAACCACGGTGATTCACGCGTAGAAAGCGAAAGCTCGACATCGGGCGCAAGCAGGCGAAATGCGCATATCACCTGCACTAACTGGCTTTCAGTCATGACCGACGCCGGTTCTACCCCGCCCGTACAGGGTCGTAAACGTGGAAACGAAATCGAATAACGACTTTGCCAGTATTGTTGCTGTAGCCACAGTAAGTGCTCCGCGACCATAAAACAGTCGGTGCGCCAGCTGTCCGATAAACCAATCAACGCCCCGAGGCCTATTTTATCTATCCCCGCACGGCCAAGCCTGTCTGGCGTTTCCAGGCGCCAGAAGAAATCCTGTTTATTACCGCGTAAATGATGCCGCGCGTACACTGCCTGGTGATAGGTTTCCTGGTAAACCATCACCCCATCCAGTCCGAGAGTTTTCAGTTCGGCATATTCATGTTCATCCAGCGGCTGTACTTCCATTTGCAGCGAACTGAACTGGCGGCGGATCGCAGGAAGGTGCTGACGAAAATAATCCATTCCGACTTTGGTCTGGTGTTCACCGGTCACTAACAACAAATGTTCGAAGCCTAGTTTGCGAATCGCCGCGCATTCCCGCTCAATTTCCTGCTGATCCAGCGTTTTACGTTTGAGCTTGTTGCTCATGGAAAACCCGCAGTAAGTACAATCGTTAGCGCAGAGATTTGACAGATAAAGCGGCACGTAAAAACTCACCGTGTTACCAAAACGCTGACGAGTTAATTTCTGGGCCTGTTGTGCCAGCGGTTCGAGATAGTGGCTGGCGGTAGGGGAGAGCAGCGCCATCAGATCGTCGCGGGTGATTTTGCGTGCGCTCAATGCTCGCTCCACGTCGGCAGCCGTCTTGCTGTTAATACGAAGTCGGATGTCATCCCAGTCCAGCTCACGCCAACGCTCGGTGAAAGTTTGTGCCATCACGTACCCTCCTGGCTAAATTGCAGAAACTGGGTTAACGGGCTGGAGGCTTGTGCCTGTTGGTGGCGGGTGCCTAAACCGGATTTAGCCGCTAATACGCCAGCTTCAACTGCCAGGCGAAATGCCTGAGCCATTTGCACGGGATCATGCGCCACGGCAATCGCCGTATTCACCAGCACCGCAGCGGCCCCCATTTCCAGCGCTTCTGCGGCATGGCTTGGCGCACCGATACCTGCATCAACCACTACCGGCACACGAGCCTGGTCGATAATAATTTCTAAAAACGCCCGGGTTTGTAAGCCCTGATTCGAACCAATTGGCGCCCCGAGCGGCATGACCGCTGCACATCCGACTTCCTCAAGCCGTTTGCACAAAACGGGATCGGCGCCGCAATAAGGCAATACGACAAAACCCTGTTTGACGAGTGCCTCCGCAGCTTTCAGCGTTTCGATAGGATCGGGCAGCAAATAGCGGGCGTCGGGGTGGATTTCCAGCTTTACCCAATGCGTACCGAGCGCTTCTCGGGCAAGCTGTGCGGCAAAAATCGCTTCTTCAGCCGTTTTGGCGCCAGAGGTATTCGGCAGCAACTGCACGCCCGCCTCAAGCAGTGGCGCGAGAATCGCATCGTTATGGTTACGCAAATCGACGCGCTTCATTGCCATTGTCACTAACTGCGAGCCGGAAGCGCGAATCGCTTCAACCATCACCTGCGGCGAGGAAAATTTCCCGGTGCCGGTGAACAAGCGTGATGAGAAAGTTTTATCAGCAATCTGTAGCATGTTAACCCCCGGCTATGGCCTGAAAAAGCAAGATCTGGTCGCCATCTTTCAACAAATGAGCTTCCCACTGTTCACGTGGCACAATGCTTTGGTTGATGGCGAGTGCTACGCCTGGTTTCAACAGGCGCAGTTGGTCAAGCAGCTTTTCCAGCGTCAGGTTATCCGGGCACTGCAGCGGTTCATCGTTAAAGTGAATGTGCATCTCGCCCTCCGCATACCGGGCAATTAGCCGCTTTTTGCATAGCGAGGGAGCGCCAGCTATGTTGACGGGCGTCGAACAGGCGCAAAGTACCCGTTGCTGGAGCCATGCCGCTCAACAACTTTATGGCCTCCAGAGCCTGCAATGTTCCCATCACACCAACCACCGGGCCGATGATTCCCGCAGTACGGCAGTTGCGCTCCGGTTCGTGTTCGTCAGGCCAGACACAGCGATAACAACCGGTTTCCCACGGAGGCGTCAGAACCATCAACTGCCCGCCAAAGCCGACTGCACTTGCAGAAATCAGCGGTTTGTTATGTGCGACACAGGCGGCGTTAACGGCCTGGCGTGTCGCCATGTTGTCGCTGCAATCCAGCACTAGATCGGCGTTCTTTACCGCCTGCATCAACGCTTCTCCAGCTAAACGCTCGCTAATAACCTGGAGCGTAATATCCGGGTTGAGCTTCTGGAGATGGCGTTGAGCGGCCAGCGATTTTGGCTGTTCCAAATCCTGAGAGGTAAACAAAATCTGGCGCTGCAAATTACTGATATGCACGTTGTCATCGTCGGCGAGAATCAAAGTACCAACGCCTGCCGCCGCAAGATATAACGCGGCTGGCGAACCCAGCCCGCCAAGCCCGACGATTAAGATTTTGCTGGCGAGCAGCTTTTGCTGTCCTTCAATGGCGATGTCTTCCAGCAACAGCTGGCGGCTGTAACGCATGAAATCGGCATCATTCATCGCCAGCCCCCACAAGCTCCAGTAGTTGCGCTGTTGCCGCTCGCCAGTCTGGGGCCAGAGTAATTGCGCTCACAACTGCGACACTTCCAACGCCCGTTGCGAGTACAGCAGGAACGCGCTCAATACTTATTCCACCGATGGCGACAGTCGGGTAATCGCCCAGCGTTTTGATGTGGGCTGCGAGTTGCGAAAGCCCTTGAGGAGCGGACGGCATCTGCTTGGTTTGAGTTGGAAAAACATGCCCCAACGCGATGTAAGAAGGGCGTGCTTCCAGGGCGCGATCCATTTCCATATTGTCGTGCGTCGAAAGCCCGAGGCGCAGGCCCGCATCGCGGATGGCGTCCAGATTAGCGACATCCAGATCTTCCTGGCCCAGATGAACACCGTAAGCACGATGTTTTATCGCCAGTCGCCAGTAATCATTGATGAATAACCTCGCCTCATATCGCTTACCAAGCGCAATGGCAGTAGTAATGTCGGCTTCAACTTCTTCGTCGCGTTTGTCTTTAATCCGTAATTGAAGGGTGCGTACTCCCGCCTCCAGTAAGCGGGCAATCCACTCGACGCTATCCACTACCGGATACAACCCGAGTCGTTTGGGCACAGAAGGGAAGGCGGGTGTGCTCATCACACTTCCTCCTGACGCAGATAAATTTCGCCACCTTTTGCACGGAAGGATTGCGACATATCGTCCATGCCAACTTCTATGGCTTGCTTAGCGGCGAAATCGCGAACCTCCTGGGAGATTTTCATCGAGCAGAATTTTGGTCCGCACATCGAACAGAAGTGCGCGACCTTGCCGGATTCCTGCGGCAGAGTTTCATCGTGATAGGCGCGGGCGGTGAAAGGGTCAAGCGCGAGATTAAACTGGTCTTCCCAGCGGAATTCAAAACGGGCTTTCGACATCGCGTTGTCGCGGATTTGCGCACCAGGGTGGCCTTTTGCCAGGTCTGCGGCATGTGCCGCAATTTTGTAGGTAATCAGCCCCTGTTTAACATCTTCTTTATTCGGCAGGCCAAGATGCTCTTTTGGTGTGACGTAACAAAGCATCGCACAGCCGAACCAGCCAATCATGGCTGCACCAATACCTGAGGTGAAATGGTCATAACCCGGTGCAATATCAGTGGTCAGCGGGCCAAGCGTGTAGAACGGTGCTTCATGGCAGTGCTCCAGTTCTTCGGTCATATTGCGGCGGATCATCTGCATGGGCACATGTCCCGGGCCTTCAATCATCACCTGCACATCGTATTCCCAGGCAATTTTGGTCAACTCGCCAAGCGTATGCAGCTCAGAGAATTGCGCTTCATCGTTGGCATCCTGAATGGAGCCAGGGCGCAGGCCGTCGCCAAGCGAGAGTGAAACGTCGTAAGCGGCACAGATTTCGCAAATTTCGCGGAAGTGCTCATACAGGAAGTTTTCCTGATGATGTGACAGGCACCATTTCGCCATAATCGAACCGCCGCGCGACACAATTCCGGTCAGGCGTTTGGCCGTCATCGGCACATAACGCAGCAGCACTCCGGCGTGAATGGTGAAATAGTCCACGCCTTGCTCGGCCTGTTCCAGGAGTGTGTCGCGGAACATTTCCCAGGTCAGGTCTTCAGCGATGCCATTTACTTTTTCCAGCGCCTGGTAAATGGGCACGGTGCCGATAGGGACTGGGCTGTTACGTAAAATCCATTCGCGGGTTTCGTGGATATAGCGGCCGGTGGAAAGATCCATCACGGTGTCTGCGCCCCAGCGCGTTGACCACACCAGTTTTTCCACTTCTTCTTCAATCGAGGAGGTGACCGCTGAGTTGCCGATATTGGCATTCACTTTGACAAGGAAATTACGGCCGATAATCATCGGCTCAGACTCAGGGTGGTTAATATTGGCGGGAATGATTGCCCGGCCTGCGGCGACTTCATCGCGTACAAATTCAGGAGTAATGTTTTCTGGCACGAGAGCACCAAAACTCTGGCCTGGGTGCTGGTGGCGTAACACTTCATCGCGAATGCGTTCGCGGCCCATGTTTTCACGTATGGCGATAAACTCCATTTCCGGCGTCACTATGCCCTGGCGTGCATAGTGCAACTGCGTGACAATTTTCCCGGCTTTTGCGCGCTTCGGCGTGAGTTGTGTTTCAAAACGCAATTCGTCCAGACCATCATCAGCAAGGCGCTCTTTGGTATATGCAGAGCTACGGTCGGTCAGTGTTTCGCAATCATCACGCTCGCTAATCCAGCTTTCACGCAGTGGTGAAAGCCCGCACAGAACGTCGATGCTGATTGCCGGGTCGCCATACGGACCTGAAGTGTCATACACCGGAATGGCATCGTTAGGGGTGAACAGAGGGTTTTCTTTCGTACCGCCCGTTGCGGTTGGGCTAAGTTGAATTTCGCGCATCGGTACGCGGATATCATCGCGTGAGCCAGTTAGATAAATGCGTTGGGAATTAGGGAAAGCAGTACCTTCCAGCGTATGGATAAAATGCTGGGCAGCAGCGCGTTGTTCGCGGCGGTTTGGTTTTTTTTCAGTAATAGACATAGCTCATTCCAGTAAATATCAAGGAGTGGCTTGCCAGAACAACGGAGGAGTAATGAATGTGGGGCGCCCGCGTACGGGTGAACCCAAAAGCAGAATTACTCTTGTTCCCTTCGCAGGTATTAGCCTGATCAGGTTCCGCGGATCCCGAATTAACGGTCTCAGCCGGTGTTCAGTTAAACACTCGGCACTCCGACAAGAAGATTTCCTGCATCCTTCACGCCCCAGCGGCGTTAGCTGCCTTTACTCACCCGAATCACTTACTTGAGTAAGCTCATCGGGATTCGTTCAGTTGCTGCCTTGCTGGAACCTGAATGATTCAGGAAATATGTAAACTACTCGTTAACAGCGCAGAACTCAAGCCGGGCGTGCAAGGTTGCCGGTATCGTTAGCACTGTCATTTATATCGTGGTCGTAAGCTAACTGAATGAGTTTATCTTCCAGTGAAAAACGTGATTCCAGTGCTTCACCGATGCCGGATAACGCTTTCTGGAACTCAATATAGTTATCATCATCGATAGCACTTTCGAGATGCGAATCGTAAAAATCCATGATGTGCTGGGTGTTGGCTTCAAGCTGCGGATAAAGATGAGTTGCGGCTAAAAGTGGGCTGCTCCCTTCCATTTCGCTGATAATGCGTTCATAAATATTGAAATGACCGGCAGAAAGATAATCCACCAGATTATGGCAAAAGTTATCCAGAGCCTTTTCATTGAGCGCGGTATGGGATTCCTTGTTAGGCTTGATCCCAACCATATTGTAATAAGCCACCAATAAATGTTTGCGGGCATATAGCCATTGGTCGATTAACTCATTACTACCACCGACGCGCTCAGTCAGATTTTCTAACTGGTTAAGCATGATTGACTCCGTGATTCCGTGAGTAAAAGATGTAACGCAAACGTACCCAAAATTGTTACGACCATTTGTTTATACCAGCGAACTCGGGGATGTGCACCAGGTTATGGAACGTGTAATTCAAAAGTTAGATCAGGGCTGGTTTATCGTCAGTCATGAACAAAAATTGTGGTTGCCGAAAGGTGAGCTACCTCACGGAGCAGCACAAGATTTTCAGCTTGATGGTGCGGTTGGGATGCATATCGGCGAGTGGGAAAGTGAGCCGGTGTGGTTAGTGCGGCAACATCGCCGTGCGGATATGGGATCAGTGCGCCAGGTTATTGACCAGGACCAAGGGTTATTTCAACTTGCTGGGCGTGGCGTGCAGTTAGCGGAGTTCTATCGCTCGCATAAGTTCTGTGGCTACTGTGGCCATGAAATGCACGTCAGCAAAACCGAATGGGCGATGCTGTGTAACCATTGTCGTGAACGCTACTATCCACAAATTTCACCGTGCATCATCGTGGCTATCCGTCGTGAAGACCATATCCTGCTTGCTCAGCACACACGCCATCGCGGTGGAATTTATACCGTGCTGGCCGGTTTTGTCGAAGTTGGGGAAACCCTCGAGCAGGCCGTGGCGCGTGAGGTGATGGAAGAGAGCAGCATTCGTGTGAAGAATTTACGTTATGTAACTTCCCAACCTTGGCCGTTCCCGCAATCGCTGATGACCGCATTTATGGCGGAATATGACAGCGGCGAAATTGAAATCGACCCGAAAGAGTTACTTGATGCGGGTTGGTATCGGTATGACCAACTTCCGTTATTGCCTCCACCGGGTACGGTGGCTCGTCGCCTGATTGAAGACACTGTCGCCCTGTGTCGGGCAGAGTATGAATGACGTGGTAAACTGGCGGAATGTATTTAGAGTTCCAGCCAAAGGAAATGCAAAATGACTGAACTGAAGAACGATCGTTACCTGCGGGCGCTGCAACGCCAGCCTGTAGATACCACGCCAGTATGGATGATGAGGCAGGCAGGTCGTTACTTGCCAGAATACAAAGCGACTCGTGCGCAGGCTGGCGATTTTATGTCGCTGTGCAAAAATGCTGAGTTGGCTTGCGAAGTGACTTTGCAGCCGCTGCGTCGCTACAAGCTTGATGCGGCGATCCTCTTCTCCGACATCCTCACCGTGCCTGATGCGATGGGGCTTGGCCTCTATTTTGAAGCGGGTGAAGGCCCGCGTTTCCGCTCGCCAATCACCAGCCGTGCTGATGTGGAAAAGTTGCCGATTCCTGATCCGGAAGGTGAACTGGGTTATGTGATGAACGCGGTACGTACTATCCGCCGCGAGTTAAAAGGCGAAGTACCGCTGATTGGCTTCACCGGTAGCCCGTGGACGCTGGCGACTTATATGGTCGAAGGCGGCAGCAGCAAAGCCTTTACCGTGATTAAAAAGATGATGTATGCCGACCCGCAAGCGCTGCACCTTCTGCTCGACAAGCTGGCGCAAAGCGTCACGCTGTACCTGAATGCGCAAATCAAAGCGGGTGCGCAATCGGTGATGATTTTCGATACCTGGGGCGGCGTGCTGACCGGGCGTGATTATCAGCAGTTCTCGCTCTATTACATGCACAAAATCATCGATGGCCTGCTACGTGAAAACGAAGGTCGTCGAGTGCCTGTGACCATGTTCACTAAGGGTGGCGGCCAGTGGCTGGAAGCGATGGCTGAAACGGGATGTGATGCGCTGGGATTAGACTGGACGACCGATATCGCCGATGCTCGTCGTCGTGTCGGCCATAAAGTCGCATTGCAGGGCAATATGGACCCATCCATGCTTTATGCTCAGCCTGCGCGTATCGAAGAAGAGGTCGCGACCATTCTTGCCGGGTTCGGTAAAGGTGAAGGCCACGTCTTTAACTTGGGCCATGGCATTCACCAGGATGTTCCGCCAGAACACGCGGGTGCATTTGTAGAAGCGGTGCACCGTTTGTCGAAGCCGTATCACGAGTAAGGATCAGTGATGGATCTTGCAAGCTTACGCGCACAGCAGATCGAACTCGCTTCACAGGTGATCCGCGAGGATCGCCTTGAGCAGGATCCTCCCCGGTTAATTGCCGGGGCAGACGTTGGGTTTGAACAGGGCGGTGATGTTACGCGTGCCGCCATCGTGTTGTTGCAATATCCCTCTCTTGAACTGGTTGAATATCAGGTGGCGCGTGTCGCCACCTCGATGCCATATATCCCCGGCTTCCTCTCGTTTCGCGAATATCCTGCACTGCTTGCGGCGTGGGAAATGCTGTCGCAAAAACCGGACCTACTGTTTGTTGATGGCCACGGTATTTCGCACCCACGGCGTTTGGGCGTTGCCGCCCATTTTGGCCTGCTGGTGGACGTGCCGACGATAGGCGTTGCTAAGAAGCGTTTGTGTGGGAAGTTTGCACCGTTATCTGAAGAACCTGGCTCATGCCAGTTGCTGACCGACAAAGGTGAAGCGCTTGCATGGGTATTACGCAGTAAAAAGCGCTGCAATCCGTTGTTTGTCTCCACAGGCCATCGTGTAAGCCTTGATACGGCCTTGCTATGGGTGAATCGCTGTCTGATGGGTTACCGCTTACCTGAACCCACTCGCTGGGCAGATGCTGTGGCATCGGGTCGCCCGGCTTTCACGCGGTGGCAAGCAATTCAGGGGTGATTAAGGTAAACTGCCGCTAATATTCCGTCTTTGAGACATCGCTATGTTACAAAACCCAATCCATCTGCGCCTGGAGAAACTGGAAAGCTGGCAACATGTCACTTTCATGGCTTCTTTATGCGAACGTATGTATCCGAATTACGCCATGTTCTGCCAGCAGACTGAATTTGGTGATCCTCAGTTGTATCGCCGTATTCTCGACTTGATTTGGGAAACATTGACGGTCAAAGATGCGAAAGTAAACTTTGACAGCCAACTCGAGAAACTCGAAGAAGGCATTCCGTCTGCCGACGACTATGATATTTACGGTGTCTATCCGGCGATTGATGCATGCGTTGCATTGAGCGAATTAGTTCACTCACGTCTTTCAGGGGAAACTCTTGAGCATGCAATCGAAGTCAGTAAGGCATCAATTACCACAGTTGCCATGCTAGAAATGACCCAGGCTGGTCGCGAAATGACCGACGAAGAGCTCAGAGCAAACCCTGCTGTTGAAGAAGAATGGGACATCCAATGGGAGATTTTCCGCCTGTTGGCTGACTGCGAAGAGCGCGACGTTGAGCTGATCAAAGGGCTCCGCGCGGACCTGCGTGAAGCAGGTAGTAGCAATATTGGTATAAATTTGCAGCAGTAAGACAGCAAAACGTGACTTACAGTCCGAATTGTCACCCCTGAAGGCTTCCAATTAGCCCCCCGTCTGGTCTACATTTGTGGGGCGAAAAAAAGTGGCTATCGGTGCGTGTATGCAGGAGAGTGCTTTTTTGGCATTTCCGTCGCACTCGATGCTTAGCAAGCGATAAACACATTGTAAGGATAACTTATGAACAAGACTCAACTGATTGATGTAATTGCTGACAAGGCTGATCTGTCTAAAGTACAGGCTAAAGCTGCTCTGGAATCCACCCTGGCTGCAATTACTGAGTCTCTGAAAGAAGGTGATGCTGTCCAACTGGTTGGTTTCGGTACCTTTAAGGTAAACCACCGTGCTGAGCGCACTGGCCGCAACCCACAGACTGGTAATGAAATCAAAATCGCCGCAGCTAACGTGCCGGCATTTGTTTCAGGCAAAGCACTGAAAGACGCTGTTAAGAGCTAATAGTGTCAGTGAACAGTTTTAGCAGAGGGGCGTTTACGCCCCTTTTGTTTGTCTGCCGTCCTCTGGCCGCGCTGACAGGCACATTGCTGCTTATGGCTTGCAGCAGTCATTCTCCTCTCCCGCCCTTTACCGCGAGCGGATATATTGCCGATCAAGGTGTTGTGCGCATCTGGCGTAAAGACAACAGCGATGATGGCAGCATTCACATGCTTACGGCGTTTAGCCCAAGGCAGAAGGGTGCAACGACCACCAGTGATTACCGCTGGCAAGGTGAGCAGCTGGTATCGATTGAAATGACGATTCAGAGCGAGCCATCAGAACATATCAAAGTGCGTTTTGACGATCACGGCGAACTGAGCTTTATGCAGCGCGAAGTGAATGGTCAAAAACAGCAGCTTTCCAATGACCAAATCGCTTTGTATCAGTATCAGGCGACTCAGACTAAAGCGACCAGCGAAGCATTGCGCATTGGGCGTGTTGTTTTGCGACAAGGCCGCTGGCATAGCAATGGCACGGTGACAACCTGCGAAGGTGAGACATTCGAGCCTAAACTCGACAGCGTATCGCTCAATCATATTGCGAATCGCCAACGCCATTCGTCACTCGATGTGAGCATAGCCTGGCTTGAAGCGCCGGAAGGTTCTCAGCTGTTGCTGGTAGCGAATCAGGATTTCTGTAGCTGGCAGCCTAAACCTGCTACGTTCTAAATAAAAAAACCGCCACGAGGGCGGTCTTAAATATCACTGCGAGTTTCGAGTCTTACTTCGCGTTTTCACGCTCAATAGCACGATAGCCAATATCGGAGCGGCTAAAACTGCCATCCCAATGGATATCTTTCATCAACTCGTAAGCACGTTGCTGCGCTTGCGCGACAGTGTCGCCTAATGCGGTTACGCACAGAACACGGCCACCGTTAGTCACAACCATATCGTCTTCACGCAATTTCGTTCCAGCGTGGAACACTTTGCCGTTTGCGAATTCTTCAAGTGGCAAACCATGAATCACATCGCCGTTACGATAATCAGCCGGATAGCCGCCAGCGGCCATCACCACACCCAGAGATGGGCGCTCGTCCCACTTAGATGTTGTCTTATCCAGCTTGCCATCACATGCGGCGAGGCACAGCTCAACCAGATCTGATTGCAGGCGCAGCATGATTGGCTGGGTTTCAGGGTCACCAAAGCGGCAGTTAAACTCGATAACCTTCGGGTTACCTTGTTTATCGATCATCAGGCCGGCATACAGGAAACCGGTGTAGGTATTCCCTTCAGCAGCCATGCCGCGCACGGTTGGCCAGATAACCAGGTCCATTGCACGCTGGTGGACTTCATCAGTCACAACTGGAGCAGGAGAGTACGCACCCATACCGCCAGTGTTCGGGCCGGTATCTGCATCACCAACACGCTTATGATCCTGGCTGGTGGCCATCGGCAGAACGTTTTCGCCATCCACCATCACGATGAAGCTGGCCTCTTCGCCATCCAAAAACTCTTCTACCACGATGCGGTGCCCGGCGTCGCCAAAGGCGTTACCTGCCAGCATATCGTTTACCGCCGCTTCGGCATCGATCAGCGTCATCGCTACGATTACGCCTTTGCCCGCGGCCAGGCCATCGGCCTTAATGACAATCGGGGCGCCTTTTTCACGGACATAAGCCAAAGCGGGTTCGACTTCGGTGAAGTTTTGGTATTCAGCGGTCGGGATTTTATGGCGAGCCAGGAAATCCTTGCTGAAAGCTTTTGAACCTTCTAACTGCGCAGCCCCCTGAGTTGGGCCAAAGATCTTCAGGCCAGCAGCACGGAAGGTATCGACCACGCCCATCACCAGCGGTGCTTCCGGGCCGACAATCGTCAGGTCGATTTTTTCATTCTGTGCAAAGCTCAATAGGGCAGCAATGTCAGTTGGGCTAATCGCCACGTTCTGCAAAGCAGGTTCCAGAGCCGTACCGGCATTGCCGGGAGCAACAAATACCGTACGAACTAATGGTGACTGTGACGCTTTCCAGGCCAGCGCGTGTTCACGCCCGCCATTACCTATTACTAATACTTTCATTTATAGACGCTCCGGGATTAATGGCGGAAGTGGCGCATATCGGTGAAGATCATGGCGATCCCATGTTCGTCAGCAGCGGCGATCACTTCTTCATCGCGGATTGAACCACCAGGCTGGATAACACAGCTCACGCCAACTGCCGCTGCGGCATCAATACCGTCACGGAATGGGAAGAAGGCATCTGATGCCATTGCCGAGCCTTTCACTTCCAGGCCTTCATCGCTTGCCTTGATACTGGCGATTTTGGCGGAATAAACACGGCTCATCTGACCGGCGCCTATGCCGATAGTCATATTCTCGCGGGCATAGACAATGGCGTTGGACTTAACAAACTTCGCTACCTTCCAGCAGAACAATGCATCACGCAGTTCTTGCTCGGTCGGCTGGCGTTTGCTGACAACACGCAGGTCTGCGGCTGTCACCATGCCCAGATCACGATCCTGTACTAACACACCACCGTTAACTCGTTTGAAATCCAGGCCCGGAATACGCTGCTGCCACTGGCCGCAAGTCAGAACGCGAACGTTTTGCTTAGCCGCTGTGATCTTCAGAGCTTCTTCGCTGGCTGAAGGGGCAATAATCACCTCGACGAACTGGCGGGAGATAATCGCCTGCGCAGTTTCGGCATCCAGTTCACGGTTGAAAGCGATGATGCCGCCGAATGCGGAAGTCGGGTCTGTTTTATAGGCGCGGTCGTATGCATCTAATAAGGAATCGCTGACTGCCACACCACAAGGGTTGGCATGCTTCACGATAACGCAGGCAGGTTCGTTGAACTCTTTCACACATTCCAGTGCGGCATCGGTATCAGCGATGTTGTTATAAGAGAGCGCTTTGCCCTGAACCTGAGTTGCCGTAGCGACAGAAGCTTCTTTAATTTCTTCTTCTATATAGAAGGCTGCTTGCTGGTGGCTGTTTTCACCGTAACGCATATCCTGCTTCTTAATGAAGTTCAGGTTCAACGTACGAGGGAAGCGACCTGAAGGATCTTTGCTTTCGCCATGATAGGCAGGAACCATGCTACCAAAGTAGTTGGCGATCATGCTGTCGTAAGCGGCGGTGTGTTCGAAAGCCTTAATAGCCAAATCGAAACGTGTCTCGAGCGTCAGAGATCCTTCATTAGCATCCAGCTCGCTAATAATCGCTTCGTAGTCACTGCTCTTTACTACGATTGCCACATCTTTGTGGTTCTTCGCAGCGGAGCGCACCATGGTTGGGCCGCCGATATCAATATTCTCTACCGCATCTTCCAGAGAGCAGCCTTCGCGGGCAACAGTCTGTGCGAACGGGTAGAGGTTGACGACAACCATATCAATTGGGGAGATAGCGTGTTGTTCCATGATCGCATCATCCTGGCCGCGACGACCCAGAATGCCGCCGTGAACTTTTGGATGCAGGGTTTTGACGCGTCCATCCATCATCTCCGGGAAACCGGTGTAGTCAGAGACTTCGGTTACCGGCAGGCCAGCTTTAGCCAGCAGATGAGCGGTTCCGCCAGTGGACAGCAGCTCCACGCCACGTTGGGAGAGCGCCTGGGCGAATTCGACGATACCGGCTTTGTCAGAAACACTGAGCAGAGCGCGGCGTACAGGACGACGTTGTTGCATGGTTTGATCCCTTAGCTTTGGTTCGCATATAGAAGAGCGTTAGCTGAATTTTAGCAATTTTCCCTAAAACTCAGCTAACGCCCCAAAACGGGGCGTCCATTTATTGCGGGTGCATTGTAGCGAAAACGTTTGCGTCACGCTCGCAAAATTTGGGACTTCATCACAATTGTGGATAACTTTGTGCGTAACTGCGTATAAGGCGGGGTTTTGCTGGGGATTGCAGCAGTCAGTCAAATTACTGCATATTTAGGCTTGCAGCCTCAGCAGAACTCCCTATAATGCGCCTCCATCGACACGGAACATGTGAACAACATCACAGAGTAACGGCGGCGATGAGAGTCAAATATCCTGAAATTAAGGGT
>NZ_SODY01000011.1:0-79800 GCF_004366275.1 Buttiauxella sp. BIGb0552 | reverse complement strand
GAAAGAAATTCGGTGGAGCGGTAGTTCAGTCGGTTAGAATACCTGCCTGTCACGCAGGGGGTCGCGGGTTCGAGTCCCGTCCGTTCCGCCACTTATAAAAAAATTATGCCTGCTTAATCAGCGGGCTTAATAATAAGCGTTATTTAGGGGCGTAGCTCAGTTGGTAGAGCACCGGTCTCCAAAACCGGGTGTCGCGAGTTCGAGTCTCTCCGCCCCTGCCATATAATGATCCTTTGCTTCGGCAAAGGATTTTTTTTGCCTAAAATTCCTCAAATTATCCCTCAAATCTATAAAAGCGCATTACTGCGCCATAAGTGGTGTCTTTAATAACTCTTTGATTATGTTTTGTTTATCGCTATTTTGTAGCCAGATTGCATACAAAGGGCGCGAAAGTATATTTGTATCGGGTACCTGGTAAATTCCTTCGCATTCTTTGGCCCATTCGATGGGTAAAAATGAACAACCATTGAGCGGTGCCAACAATTTATAGGCTATTTGTGCTGAGCTAGTCGTTAGAACTGGAATGCTATCATTGTTGATAAGACCCGCTTCATGCTGTTGAAAATCAGGACCCCACTCCAGACGTAAATACGTTAACCCTGTTTTTGAGCTTTGTTGTGAAGAAGAAAATAGTGCCAGGTTAAAATGCCCTAATAACTGGCATGAAAATTCGTCCATCTTTGGCGATTCTGTCGTGATCAGCAGATCAAGCTGACGTTCATGCAATTGTTTAACTAGCGACTGGCGTTGGGAAATACGGGCTTCAAATTGAAGACCTTTGTGCTGTTGATACAGTGCAACAAGCCATTCAGAAAGCATGCATTCCCAAAGTGAGGAACTAGCACCAATCGTTAGCTCATTGTGCTGAGATGTGTTGGAAACTTCTTTTTTGGCAGCGAGCCAGGTATTCATGAGGTTTTCTGCATAAGGCAACAAACGCTCACCTGCTGTCGTCAGGCGAATATTATTACGATGACGAGTAAAAAGATTCACGCCGAGTTGATTCTCTAATTGACGAATTCTGAAGCTAACTGCTGATTGCGTTAGATAAAGAGCCTCTGCAGCCCGCCCAAAATGCCGCGTTCGGCTCACTTCAAGAAACGTTTTTAATAATTCAGTATCCACAACTCTCTCCCAAAAAAAATTTGTCGTTATGATTTAAATGTTTTGTTTGACGCTCTGTCAAGCGTAACTAATACTCCGCGCCATAAATAGCTCGACCAAGAGAATTAGGAGCGTGCAGGATGGCGGAAAGCTTTACGACGACTAATCGGTTTTTCGATAATAAACATTATCCGCGCGGGTTCGCTCGCCATGGTGATTTCACCATCAAAGAAGCCCAGTTATTAGAGCGCCATGGTTATGCGTTCAATGAGCTGGATCTTGGCAAGCGTGAGCCTGGTACTGAAGAGGAAGTTCTGTTTGTAGCTGTATGCCGTGGTCAACGTGAGCCGGTGACAGATGCAGAACGTGTGTGGAGCAAGTATATGACGCGAATTAAGCGTCCTAAACGTTTCCATACCCTCTCCGGTGGCAAGCCGCAGGCGGATGCGGTTGAAGACTATACCGACAGTGATGATTAATAAAAATGGGGCGAAAGCCCCATTTTTTATCCTGTTAACTGTTGTAGGTGAATGAGTAATCGGTCAATCGCCCGATAGCTCAATGCTTCTAGAAGATGTTCCCTCTGTATCTGTTTGTGTTCCTGAATATCTGCAATTGTTCGTGCAACTTTTAATAATCGATGCCATGCACGCACCGACAACCCCAACTTCGCCAATGTCTCTTCAAGCCACATGGCATCATTGTGCTCAATGGCACAATGTTTTCTGATTTCATGATTATCCAGTCTCGAATTTAACTTTTGCTGTCTATCATACTGTCGCTGTTGTGTAGCGATGACTCTTGCTCTTACGTCTGCGCTACTTTCGCTGCTTACACCGGGATTACTTAGCATTCCCGGTGGCGGAAGTGGGATCTCTGTGGATAAATCAAATCTATCAAGAAAAGGCCCTGAAAGGCGGCTAAGGTAGCGCAGCGTTTGTTCAGGTGTGCAGCGATTATGCTTACCTTGATAGTGACCTGTTGGACTTGGGTTCATAGCTGCCAGAAGTTGAAAATTGGCAGGGTAGCTAATTTTTGCACGGGTACGGGAAATATGAATTTCCCCTGATTCTATAGGCTCGCGTAATGCGTCAAGCACACGGCGTTCAAATTCCGGGAGTTCATCGAGAAATAACACACCGTTATGTGCCAGAGAAATTTCACCGGGTCTTGGAATTGAACCTCCACCAACCATTGCACTTAGTGAAGCGCTATGATGAGGCGCTCTGAATGGGCGCTGGCGCCACTGTTGCTGTAAAGAATGTGGATTGACCAGGCTTAGAATGGCTGCACTCTCCAGTGCTTCACTGTCGCTTAAAGGGGGGAGTAAAGTATTCAGGCGGCTGACCAGCATGGTTTTACCCGTTCCTGGAGGGCCAATGAGTAATAGGTTATGCCCACCAGCCGCGGTGATCTCTAGCGCTCGCTTCCCCTGAGACTGACCAAAAATCTCATTAAGGTCTTGCCGATATTCAATGTGTTGCTGCTGTCGTTTTTCTGGAGCTGATAATTCGGCTCTGCCTTCAAGGAATGCGCAGACTTCAGTGAGGTGGTTTGCAATAAGGCAGCCAGCTTGTGTTATCAAACTAAGTTCAGCGGAGTTTTCATCGGCAACGATTATTTTCTTCCCTGATTTTAAAGCCTCCATAGCAGATGAAATTGCGCCAGGGACGCCTCGTAAAGCCCCAGTAAGCGCGAGTTCACCAACGAACTCATATTCACTTAACTTATCAATAGAGAGCTGCTCAGACGCTGCCAGCAATGCGAGAGCAATAGGTAGGTCATACCTGCCGCCTTCCTTAGGAAGATCTGCCGGCGCGAGATTTATCGTGATTTTCCGGGCCGGGAAAGTATAGCCACTGTTGATGATGGCACTTCGTACTCTGTCCCGAGCTTCACGGACAGTGGTTTCTGGTAAACCCACAAGGGTTAAACCTGGTAACCCTTGGCTGATATGAACCTCTACGGTGACCAATGGGGCTGCAATGCCTAATGCTGCCCTTGTATTAACAACTGCCAGTGACATCGCTCTTTCCTCTTGGGTGAACTTTTATCCTGTCAGCTTGCTAATAGTGCATAAAGAGGTGAAATAATGTTCTTCGTAATGCCTTCCAGACTTTCGGGTGAGATTTCTTTTTTGAAAATAATTCTGCGATGAGCTTCGCAAAAGATTTATTTCTGGAAGAGTTTTTGGCAATAGAGATAAGAAATCGCTCTATATGAAATATTTTCACTATCTCGTTATTTGCTGAAAACAAATAGTTTTTCTGCCAGCCAATTTTTTCAGCCTCTGTTTCATTATAAAAAATTCTTGTGCTTTTAACTGACTCTGTGATAACTCTGTAGGTATTACTTCGAACAAGTAGACAGAATAAACAAACATGAAAGCCCTTCTACGAGTGATTAGCCTGGTCGTTATTAGCGTGGTGGTGATTATTATCCCACCGTGCGGGGCTGCACTTGGAGAAAGAAAGGCTTAAAAATCAAGCCTGAATCGAAAAGAACCCCCGCACCGAAAGGTCCGGGGGTTTTTTGTTGGGCAAAGAAACTCGGAGAGAAACAGATGATGCGTTACAGAATAAAATGCTGTTTCTCCGATAATGCGACGGGGAACTAACTATGAATGGTGCACAGTGGGTGGTACATGCGTTGCGAGCGCAGGGTGTAGAGACAGTTTTCGGCTATCCGGGCGGCGCAATCATGCCAGTCTACGATGCATTGTATGACGGTGGGGTCGAACATTTGCTCTGCCGCCATGAGCAAGGCGCAGCAATGGCAGCCATTGGTTATGCTCGTTCTACAGGAAAAACAGGCGTTTGCATCGCGACTTCCGGGCCGGGCGCAACCAACTTGATAACAGGCCTTGCCGATGCGCTGTTAGATTCCGTTCCCGTTGTTGCAATCACAGGCCAGGTAGCCGCTCCGCTGATTGGCACTGACGCATTTCAGGAAGTGGATGTTTTAGGTTTGTCCCTCGCATGTACTAAGCACAGTTTCCTTGTTGAATCATTCGATGATTTACCTCGCGTCCTTGCAGAAGCCTTTGAAACTGCAAACTCTGGCCGTCCGGGCCCCGTGTTGGTGGATATCCCTAAGGATATTCAATTAGCACAAGGTGATCTGGAGCCATGGTTATCGACTGTTGAAGATGATTTTGAAATGCCGCACGCCGAGCTGCAACAGGCACGCGAAATGATAGCGAATGCCCGCAAACCGATGTTGTATGTCGGTGGCGGAGTGGGCATGGCTCAGGCGGTTCCGGCATTGCGTGAGTTTATCGCTGTCACCAATATGCCTTCTACTGTCACGCTGAAAGGCTTGGGCGCGGTTCCGGCAGAAAACCCGTTTTATACCGGCATGTTGGGAATGCACGGCACAAAAGCGGCTAACCTTGCGGTGCAAGAGTGCGACTTGCTGATTGCCGTTGGCGCACGTTTTGACGACCGTGTTACCGGCAAGCTGAATACCTTTGCCCCCCACGCGAAAGTGATTCATATGGATATCGACCCGGCAGAGCTGGGTAAATTGCGTCAGGCCCATGTTGGGTTGCAGGGGGATTTAGCCCAATTATTACAGGCGCTGCAACAACCGCTGGATATCGTTGAATGGCAGCAAGAAGTTGCCTCTTTACGGGCAGCAAACCCATGGCGCTATGATCATCCCGGCGAAGCCATTTTTGCCCCGTTATTGCTGAAACAAATCTCTGACCGTAAGCCGCAGGAATGTGTTGTGACTACCGATGTCGGCCAGCACCAGATGTGGACAGCCCAGCATATGTCATTTACCCGCCCGGAAAATTTTATCACTTCCAGTGGCCTGGGAACGATGGGCTTTGGTCTGCCCGCAGCTGTAGGCGCACAGGTAGCCCGGCCGAACGATACGGTTATCTGTATCTCGGGTGACGGCTCATTCATGATGAACGTTCAGGAGCTGGGCACCGTAAAACGAAAACAGCTACCGCTCAAAATCGTTTTACTGGATAACCAACGTTTAGGAATGGTACGCCAGTGGCAGCAGATGTTTTTCTCAGAACGTTATAGCGAAACCAACCTCTCCGATAACCCCGATTTCCTCATGCTGGCCAGTGCCTTCGGTATCCCAGGCCAACACATCACTCGTAAAGACCAGGTAGAAGCCGCCATCGACACGATGCTCAATAGCGATGGCCCATACATGCTTCACGTCTCGATAGATGAGTACGAAAACGTCTGGCCGTTGGTGCCACCAGGTGCCAGTAACTCACAAATGCTGGAGAAATTATCATGATGCAACATCAGCTCGCAGTAACGGCCCGTTTTCGTCCAGAAACGCTGGAGCGCGTGTTACGCGTCGTGCGCCATCGTGGTTTTCAGGTGTGTTCTATGAACATGGTCACGGTGGGGAACACTGACGATATTAATATTGAATTGACCGTTGCCAGCCTGCGCCCAGTCGAATTACTGTTTAGTCAATTAAGCAAACTGGTTGACGTTGGTCGCGTCGAAATCCAGCAACAAACAACACAACAAATCCGCGCCTGAGCGCAGAAGGAAGAGAACAATGACAACGAAGAAAGCTGATTACATCTGGTTCAATGGTGAGATGACGCCGTGGGGCGAAGCAAAGGTCCATGTAATGTCCCATGCGCTGCATTACGGCACATCGGTCTTTGAAGGTATCCGTTGCTATGAATCTCACATTGGTCCAGTGGTGTTCCGCCATCGTGAACACATGCAGCGTTTGCGTGATTCAGCAAAAATCTATCGTTTCCCTGTATCACAAAGTGTTGATGAGCTGATGGAAGCTTGCCGTTCTGTTATCCGTAAAAATAACCTGACCAGCGCATATATCCGCCCGCTGGTGTTTGTGGGTGACGTCGGTATGGGCGTTAACCCGCCAGACGGTTACACCACTGATGTGATCATCGCAGCCTTCCCATGGGGTGCATACCTCGGCGCAGAAGCGCTGGATCAAGGGATCGACGCAATGGTTTCCTCCTGGAACCGTGTGGCACCAAACACCATTCCAACAGCAGCGAAAGCCGGTGGTAACTACCTTTCTTCCTTGCTAGTTGGCAGCGAAGCGCGCCGCCACGGTTATCAGGAAGGTATCGCGCTGGATGTGAACGGTTACTTGTCAGAAGGTGCGGGCGAAAACCTCTTTGAAGTGAAAGATGGCATTCTGTTTACCCCTCCGTTCACCTCTTCCGCGCTGCCGGGCATTACCCGTGATGCCATTATCACTCTGGCTAAAGACTTGGGTATCGAAGTGCGTGAGCAAGTGTTGTCTCGCGAATCACTCTACCTGGCGGACGAAGTATTTATGTCGGGTACCGCCGCTGAAATTACGCCAGTCCGTAGCGTAGACCGCATTCAGGTAGGTGAAGGTCGTTGTGGCCCGATCACTAAACGCATTCAACAGGCATTCTTTGGCCTGTTCACTGGCGAAACCGAAGACAAATGGGGCTGGTTAGATCAGGTCAACCCTAAGTAAAAAAATAACCAGGTGGATGGTGATGACCGTCCCCTCGACAGACAGACTGGAGTAAATAAGCATGCCTAAGTACCGTTCAGCCACTACCACCCATGGCCGTAATATGGCGGGTGCCCGCGCATTGTGGCGCGCAACCGGGATGACCGATGATGATTTCGGCAAGCCAATTATTGCGGTAGTTAACTCCTTTACTCAGTTCGTGCCAGGCCACGTTCACCTGCGCGATTTGGGTAAACTGGTTGCCGAACAAATCGAAGCATCTGGCGGTGTGGCGAAAGAGTTCAACACCATCGCGGTGGATGATGGTATCGCCATGGGCCACGGCGGCATGCTTTATTCTCTGCCGTCACGCGAGCTTATCGCTGACTCCGTTGAATACATGGTGAACGCGCACTGCGCCGACGCGATGGTTTGTATCTCCAACTGCGACAAAATCACCCCAGGGATGTTGATGGCCTCTTTGCGCCTGAACATTCCGGTTATTTTTGTTTCCGGCGGCCCGATGGAAGCCGGGAAAACCAAACTCTCAGACCAAATCATCAAACTCGACCTGGTTGATGCGATGATTCAGGGCGCTGACCCGAAAGTGAGTGACGAGCAAAGCGAGCAGGTAGAACGTTCAGCCTGCCCGACCTGCGGCTCCTGCTCCGGTATGTTCACCGCGAACTCCATGAACTGTCTGACCGAAGCGCTGGGCTTATCCCAGCCGGGTAACGGTTCTCTGCTGGCAACGCACTCAGATCGCAAAGAGCTGTTCCTGAATGCCGGTAAACGCATCGTCGCCTTGACCAAACGTTATTACGAGCAGGATGACGAAAGTGCTCTGCCACGTAGCATCGCCAGCAAAGAAGCGTTTGAGAACGCCATGACGCTGGATGTTGCGATGGGCGGTTCAACAAACACAGTTCTGCACTTACTCGCTGCAGCTCAGGAAGCAGAACTCGATTTCACCATGACCGATATCGACCAGTTGTCTCGTAAAGTCCCACAGCTGTGTAAAGTCGCACCGAGTACCCAGAAATACCATATGGAAGATGTGCACCGTGCGGGTGGCGTAATCGGTATTTTGGGCGAGCTGGATCGAGGTGGCTTGCTGCATCGTAATGTGAAAAACGTTCTGGGTCTGAACCTGACGCAAACGCTGGAACAGTACGATGTCATGCTGACCAAAGACGAAAGCGTGAAAAGCATGTTCTCCGCAGGCCCGGCCGGTATTCGTACCACGAAAGCATTCTCACAATCTTGCCGCTGGGATTCTCTGGATGTTGATCGTCAAAATGGTTGTATCCGCTCGAAGGAACATGCATACAGCCAGGAAGGTGGTTTGGCTGTGCTGTACGGTAACTTCGCAGAAAACGGCTGTATCGTGAAAACGGCTGGCGTAGACGATGAAAGCCTGGTGTTCCGCGGGCCTGCAAAAGTTTATGAAAGCCAGGATGATGCGGTTGAGGCAATCCTTGGTGGCAAAGTGGTAGCGGGCGACGTTGTTGTTATTCGTTACGAAGGGCCAAAAGGCGGGCCGGGCATGCAAGAAATGCTTTACCCAACAACCTTCCTGAAATCTATGGGTCTGGGCAAAGCGTGTGCCCTGGTTACCGATGGGCGCTTCTCCGGCGGTACTTCCGGTCTTTCTATCGGCCACGTTTCTCCGGAAGCAGCAAGCGGTGGCAATATCGCGCTGATTGAAGATGGCGACATGATTGCGATTGATATCCCGAACCGTGGGATCCAACTGCAACTGAGCGATCAGGAAATGGCCGCTCGTCGTGAAGCGCAAGAAGCTCGCGGTGACAAAGCCTGGACGCCACGTGCGCGTGAACGCCAGGTCTCCTTCGCTCTGCGCGCTTACGCAATGCTCGCTACCAGTGCCGATAAGGGCGCGGTGCGCGATAAAAGTAAGCTTGGAGGCTAATGATGGCCGAGTCACAACCACTACCTGACGCCCCTTGTGGGGCGGAATATCTGAGAGCCGTTCTGCGTGCTCCGGTTTACGAAGTTGCGCAAGTTACCCCATTGCAGAAGATGGAAAAACTGTCGTCACGTCTGGATAACGTCATTCTGGTAAAACGTGAAGACCGCCAGCCAGTGCACAGTTTCAAACTGCGTGGCGCATACGCGATGATTGTCGGGCTGAACAGCGAACAAAAAGCCAGTGGTGTGATTACCGCTTCTGCGGGAAACCACGCTCAAGGTGTTGCGCTTTCTTCAACGCGTTTAGGCATCAAGTCTCTGATTGTCATGCCCGTGACTACGGCGGATATCAAAGTGGATGCGGTCCGCGCGTTTGGTGGCGAAGTATTACTGTACGGCGCGAACTTTGATGAGGCGAAAGGGCGTGCAATCGAGCTTTCGCAGCAACAGGGGTTCACCTATGTGCCTCCGTTCGACCACCCGGCAGTCATTGCCGGGCAGGGCACGCTGGCGCTGGAACTGCTGCAGCAAGATGCGCATATCGACCGCATTTTTGTTCCGGTCGGCGGCGGTGGTCTGGCAGCAGGTGTGGCGGTGCTTATCAAACAGCTGATGCCGCAAATCAAAGTGATCGCCGTTGAAGCGGAAGATTCTGCCTGTTTGAAAGCGGCACTCGATGCCGGCAAGCCGGTTGATTTGGCGCGCGTCGGTTTGTTTGCTGAAGGTGTTGCGGTTAAGCGTATCGGCGATGAAACATTCCGTTTGTGTCAGGAATATCTCGACGACATCATCACAGTGGATAGCGATGCTATTTGCGCGGCAATGAAAGATTTGTTCGAAGATGTTCGTGCGGTCGCTGAACCGTCTGGCGCTCTGGCGTTGGCGGGGATGAAAAAGTACATCCAGCAGCATCAGATTCGTGGTGAACGCCTCGCGCACGTTTTATCTGGTGCGAACGTTAACTTCCATGGCCTGCGCTACGTTTCTGAGCGTTGCGAGCTGGGCGAACAACGTGAAGCACTGCTGGCGGTCACCATTCCTGAGCAGCAAGGCAGCTTCCTGAAATTTTGCCAGGTACTCGGTGGGCGTTCGGTCACTGAGTTTAACTATCGTTATTCCAGCTCGGCGGAAGCCTGCATTTTCGTCGGTGTCCGTTTGACTCGTGGTTTGGAAGAACGCCGCGAAATCATCGAGCTACTTAACGAAGGTGGTTACGGTGTTGTCGATTTATCTGATGACGAAATGGCGAAGCTGCACGTGCGCTACATGGTGGGCGGGCGTCCGTCTAAACCACTGCTTGAGCGGTTGTACAGTTTTGAATTCCCAGAATCACCGGGTGCTTTGCTGAAATTCCTGCAAACGCTCGGCACCCACTGGAATATTTCACTGTTCCATTACCGCAGCCACGGTACAGATTATGGCCGCGTACTGGCGGCGTTCGAACTGGGCGACAATGAGCCGGATTTTGAAACCCGACTCAATGAGCTGGGCTACGATTGCCACGATGAAACCAGTAATCCGGCGTTCCGCTTCTTCCTTGCGGGTTAGTGGCTACCGGGTAGTAACTTCCAGAAAGCATTCACAAGCGGCTCATTGAGCCGCTTTTTTTGTACGCAAACACCCAACTCAAACGGCTCGGCTTCATCGTTTCGTTCCAGCACCTGCACGCGGTTGCGCACCGGTTCCGGGCTATTTTCCAACACGATTTCAGGTATCAATGCTACGCCACAGCCGAGTGCCACCATCGAAACCATCGCCTCATGGCCTGCAACCGTTGCATAAATAAACGGGTTACTGATTTTTTGACGGCGGAACCACAACTCAATGCGGCGGCGCACTGGCCCCTGATCCGGCAGAATAAACGGTACTTTTGCCCAGTCCGGGTCTGGCTGGTTCACCTGCACACGAACCGGGCAGGGCAGTGCTGGTGCGATCAGTGCGACCGATAAATGGTCCAGAATCGAGAATGCGACGCCTGGTGGCAATGTTTCCGGCTTACCGGCAATGGCAAGATCGGCCTCGTCAGAATCCACTTTCTCTACCGCATCGGCGGCATCGCCTGTGGTCAGTTTGATTTCCACGTTGGGATGTTCGGCACGGAATCTGTCGAGAATAGGGGGTAAATGGCTGTACGCCGCGGTGACGGAGCAAAAAAGATGAAGCTCGCCGGAAAGCGATGGCCCTTCCTGGCCGATAGTGTGGCGCATCTGCTGATACTGCAAAAGCGTGTGCTGCGCGAACTGTTTAAGCTGTTCACCGGCTTCAGTTAGCGTAACGGTGCGGTTATCGCGTAAAAACAAGGGTTGACCTAAATCCTCTTCGAGGCGCTGGATCTGGCGCGAAAGCGTCGACGGGCTGACGTGCATCGCGCGTGCGCTCCTGCCGAAATGGCGACTTTCAGCAAGGTGGATAAATATTTTCAGGTCGCGTAAATCCATGGTCATCAGCTCTTGTTTCTACGTTGCATAAATTGCAACGTCACGTTGTTAATATATCAATTTCAGCAACGCATTTCCTGTCATATAGTGAGTTCATTATCGCAAGCAAGACACGGCTGGCGAACCTTACAAAGCACAACATAACAATTATGGAGTACCACCACGATGGCTAACTATTTCAATACTTTGAACCTGCGTCAGCAGTTGGCGCAACTGGGTAAATGTCGTTTCATGGGGCGTGATGAATTCGCCGATGAAGCAAGCTACCTCAAAGGCAAAAAAGTCGTCATCGTCGGTTGTGGCGCACAAGGCTTGAACCAGGGTCTGAACATGCGCGACTCTGGTCTGGATGTTGCTTATGCTCTGCGTGCTGAAGCTATTGCTGAAAAACGCGCTTCATGGCGTAAAGCGACAGAAAACGGTTTTAAAGTTGGCACTTACGAAGAACTGATCCCACAAGCGGATCTGGTTGTTAACCTGACGCCAGACAAACAGCACTCTGCGGTTGTTAAGGCTGTTCAGCCGATGATGAAAGACGGTGCAGCATTGGGTTACTCCCACGGTTTCAACGTGGTTGAAGTTGGCGAGCAAATCCGTAAGGACATCACCGTGGTGATGGTTGCGCCAAAATGCCCGGGTACTGAAGTTCGTGAAGAATACAAACGTGGTTTCGGTGTACCGACTTTGATTGCGGTTCACCCGGAAAACGATCCAAAAGGCGAAGGCATGGCCATCGCTAAAGCCTGGGCTGCGGCAACTGGCGGCCACCGTGCGGGCGTTCTGGAGTCTTCCTTCGTGGCAGAAGTTAAATCTGACCTGATGGGCGAACAAACTATTCTGTGTGGCATGCTGCAGGCCGGTTCTCTGCTGTGCTTCGACAAGCTGGTGGAAGAAGGCACTGACCCTACATATGCAGAAAAACTGATTCAGTTCGGCTGGGAAACCATCACCGAAGCGCTGAAACAAGGCGGCATCACGCTGATGATGGACCGTTTGTCCAACCCGGCGAAAGTGCGTGCTTATGCGTTGTCTGAACAACTGAAAACCATCATGGCTCCATTGTTCCAGAAACATATGGACGACATCATCTCCGGCGAATTCTCTTCCGGCATGATGGCTGACTGGGCAAATGACGATAAGAACCTGCTGACCTGGCGTGAAGAGACCGGCAAAACTGCCTTCGAAACCGCGGCGCAGTTTGACGGTAAGATTTCTGAGCAGGAATACTTCGATAAAGGCGTTCTGATGATCGCAATGGTGAAAGCGGGCGTTGAGCTGGCGTTCGAAACCATGGTTGATGCGGGCATCATCGAAGAATCAGCTTACTACGAATCTCTGCACGAGCTGCCGCTGATTGCGAACACCATCGCTCGTAAGCGCCTGTACGAAATGAACGTGGTTATCTCTGACACGGCTGAATACGGCAACTACCTGTTCTCTTACGCAGCAGTACCATTGCTGAAAGAGTTTATGACAACACTGCAGGCAGGCGATCTGGGTAAAGAAGTCCCAGCCGGCGCGGTTGATAACGCGCAACTGCGTGATGTTAACGAAGCGATTCGTAACCACGAAATCGAAATCGTTGGCAAGAAACTGCGTGGCTACATGAAAGATATGAAGCGTATTGCTGTAGCGGGTTAATCGAGCTTTCGAGTTTTAGAAGTGAAGAGGCCGGGGATTCCCCGGCCTTTTTTTTAGTTGCGGTATAACACTTTGATGATGTGGTATCCGAACTGCGTGTGCAGCGGGCCATATGGCTCCAGCAGCGGGCAGGAAAACACCACTTTATCGAACGCAGGAACCATCTGGCCCTGACGGAATTCACCTAAGTGACCACCTTTTTTGCCTGATGGGCAGGTGGAATGCTTTTTAGCCAGTTTCTCAAAGTCGCCGCCAGCTTGAAGCTGCGCCAAAATTTCCTGAGCCAGTTTTTCTTCCTTAACAAGGATATGCAATGCTGCCGCGGTTTTTGCCATGATAGTGCCTTGAGTGAAATTGATTACGCTCGCTATACTACCACGCTGTTTTTCCCCTTCGTACCTCCAGTTACTGCGGGGATACCTTCGTTTTTATCCTGACTTCATTGAGTGACCTTTATGCGTTTAAACCCTGGCCAACAACAAGCCGTCGAATTTGTCACAGGACCTTGCCTGGTCCTGGCGGGCGCTGGTTCCGGCAAAACGCGTGTTATCACCAATAAAATGGCGTATCTGATCCGCGAATGCGGTTATCAGGCTCGCCATATAGCCGCCGTGACCTTTACCAACAAAGCGGCGCGTGAGATGAAAGAACGTGTGGCGCAAACGCTTGGGCGCAAAGAATCACGCGGTCTGTTGATCTCAACGTTCCACACGTTAGGGCTTGAGATAATCAAACGTGAGTTTGCCGCTCTCGGCATGAAGTCTAACTTTTCGTTGTTTGATGACACTGACCAGACAGCGTTGCTAAAAGAACTGACTGAAGGTTTGCTCGAAGACGATAAAACGTTATTGCAACAGTTGATCTCGACGATCTCGAACTGGAAAAACGATCTGATGACCCCGTCGCAGGCCGCGGCGCAGGCGAAAGGAGAACGCGACCGAATTTTTGCCCACTGTTATGAGCTTTACGATACGCACCTGAAATCCTGCAACGTGCTGGATTTTGACGATCTGATTTTGCTGCCAACGCTGCTTTTACAGCGCAATGAAGAAGTGCGAGAACGTTGGCAAAACCGTATCCGCTATTTGCTGGTGGATGAATACCAGGACACCAATACCAGCCAGTATGAACTGGTGAAGCTGCTGGTGGGCGCGCGAGCAAGGTTTACCGTAGTGGGCGATGACGATCAGTCGATTTACTCCTGGCGTGGCGCACGGCCACAAAACCTTGTTTTGCTAAGCAAGGATTTCCCGGCACTTCAGGTTATTAAGCTTGAGCAGAATTACCGTTCTTCCGGGCGCATTCTGAAAGCGGCAAACATTTTGATCGCCAATAACCCTCACGTGTTCGAAAAGCGGCTGTTTTCGGAGCTGGGTTACGGTACCGAATTAAAAGTGCTGACCGCGAACAGTGAAGATCATGAAGCTGAGCGCGTTACTGGCGAGCTCATTGCCCATCACTTCATCAATAAGACCAACTACAAAGATTACGCCATTCTCTATCGTGGGAATCACCAGTCGCGCGTGTTTGAAAAAATGCTGATGCAAAACCGCATTCCTTATCGTATTTCTGGTGGTACGTCGTTCTTTTCACGTCCTGAAATCAAAGATTTACTGGCTTATCTGCGTGTGCTGACCAACCCAGATGATGACAGTGCATTTATGCGGATTGTGAATACACCGAAACGTGAAATTGGCCCGGTTACGATGCAAAAACTCGGTACCTGGGCAACGCAGCGTAATAAAGGTTTATTTGGCGCAAGTTTTGATATGGGTTTAAGCCAAACGCTAAATGGTCGTGGCCTGGAGTCGTTACAGCGTTTTACTCATTGGTTACGCGATGTAGCAACACTTGCTGAGCGCGAACCTATCGCAGCGGTACGTGATTTGATTCACGGTATTGACTACGAAAGCTGGTTGTATGAAACATCCCCCAGTCAGAAAGCTGCCGAAATGCGTATGAAGAACGTTAATCTGCTTTTTAGCTGGATGACGGAAATGCTGGAGGGTTCAGAAATTGATGAGCCGATGACGCTTACCCAAGTTGTCACCCGCTTTACGCTGCGCGATATGATGGAACGCGGCGAGAGTGATGAAGATACAGATCAGGTGCAATTGATGACCCTTCATGCCTCGAAAGGGTTGGAGTTCCCGTACGTATTTTTAGTCGGGATGGAAGAGGGTATTTTGCCGCATCAGAGCAGTATCGACGAAGATAATATCGATGAAGAGCGCCGCCTGGCTTACGTGGGGATTACTCGTGCGCAGAAAGAGCTAACCTTCACGCTTTGCAAAGAGCGACGTCAGTATGGTGAATTGATCCGCCCGGAACCGAGTCGTTTCTTGCTGGAATTGCCACAAGATGATTTGCAGTGGGAGACGGAACGCAAAGTAGTTTCTGCGGAAGAGCGGATGACAAAGGGGCAGAGTAATGTCGCCAACATCCGTGAAATGCTGGCAAAAGCGCGTAAAAGTTGAGTTATTTAATTATTAAATGCCAATGGACATAACTTTGCCACAGGCTTTCTTGTGCAAGCAGTTCAGCACCTAGAGGGTGGCATTCCAGCCACTTTTCTGGAAGCTCGAGATTTAAGGTTTCACCTTCAACGTTTAGCGCAATTTCCGGCAAGATATCGTCCCGACGGCGGCTGGCGAAGATAATAGCCAGGCGTAACAAGCGACAGAGATGTTCCGCAATACGCGGTGGTACGGCGTTTTGCTGGTGGAGAGAAGAGAGATCGACAGGGTTTGTCTGGTTCAACATTAGCGTTGCCAGCAGCTTTTTCTGCGCTGGCGTATATCCCGGAAGATCGAGGTTCTTCACCAGGTAGGCAGCATGTTGCGGCGCCTGTTTGAAATCGACACTCAGTCCAACTTCATGAAGTAACGCCGCGCTGCTGAGCATTTCTATGCTGAGAGGCGTTAGGCTCCATGCATCTCTTAACTGTGTGGTGAAGGCTAATGCTAATTGTTGAACGCGTTCTGCCTGGCCGGTATCCACCATAAAGCGACGCTGGATATTACGTACGGTACGGCTTCTGATCTCTTGATTAACAGTCAGATGCAGCATTCCGTAAACCAGTCCTTCACGCAAAGCTCCGCCAGCGAGCGTCATACAGTCAATTGATAACTCTTCGAATATCGCAATCAAAATGGCGAGGCCGCTTGGGAATACCAAGGCTCTTTCTAGCGTTAAACCTTCAATCTCTAATTCTTCAAGACGCCCGCATTGAATCGCGCGTTGCTTCAACTGCTGGAGTTTTGCAAGCGTAATGCGCTCATCCATTCCTTGCGCCATCATGATTTCTTGCAGTGCTTGCACGGTACCTGACGCACCGACACACACTTTCCAACCGTGATGTTTTAACCGGTCGCAAATCGGCCTGAGAACTTCTTTTGCAGCACTTTCGGCGGCATCAAAGTTTTCTTTTGCCAGGTTCCGGTCGCTAAAAAAACGCTCAAGCCAGGTCACACAACCCATTGATAAGCTAAAGAGTGCGGTGGTTTGCGCCCCTGAGCCGGTAACCAGTTCTGTACTAGCACCACCGATATCAACTACTAAGCGTTGATCGGCACCGCCTGTGGTATGGGCAACGCCCTGATAAATCAGGCGTGCTTCTTCTTCACCATGGATAATTTGCACCGGACAGCCAAGGATTTTTTCAGCCTTCTGGATGAATTCGCTGGCATTGGTGGCAAGACGGAGTGTCGCGGTTGCGACAACACGAATTTGGTTTTGAGGAATATCTTGAAGACGTTCAGCGAATAAGCGCAGGCATTGCCACCCGCGCTCCATTGCTTCACGTGAAAGCGTATTATCGCTGCTTAAACCAGCAGCAAGGCGTACTTTTCGCTTAATCCTGGCAAGGGTTTGTATGCTCCCTGCCACCTCACGTACAACCAACATATGAAAGCTATTAGAGCCTAAATCTATTGCAGCATACAGCGAGGTGGAGCTGAGCATAAATTTTTAACCTGTGCGACGGCGATTACCACGAGGAGCGCCACCATTACGGCGAGGACCGTTACCCGGACGGGCGCGAGTCAGACGCTTCGGTGGAGGAAGTTCGCTTAACAGTGCTTCAGTTTTGTACTTGCTGACTGGAATTGAGTGACCAATGTAAGTCTCAATTGCAGACAGGTTCAACGCATAGTCTTCACACGCAAGACTAATGGAATGACCACTTTCGCCAGCACGACCGGTACGGCCAATACGGTGAACGTAATCTTCGCAGTCATCAGGAAGATCGTAGTTGAAAACGTGTGTCACTAACGGGATATGCAGACCGCGAGCGGCAACATCGGTTGCAACCAGAATATCCAGATCGCCACGGGTGAATTCTTCAAGGATGCGCAGACGTTTTTTCTGAGCAACATCGCCGGTTAGCAAACCAACACGGTGCCCATCGGCTGCAAGGTGACCCCAGATATCTTCACAACGGTGTTTCGTGTTAGCAAAGATGATGGCGCGATCTGGCCACTCTTCTTCGATGAGAGTCTGCAGCAAACGCATTTTCTCTTCGTTAGAAGGGTAGAACAGCTCTTCCTGGATACGGTGACCGGTTTTTTGCTCCGGCTCGACTTCCACGTATTCCGCGTTGTTCATTTGCTCGAATGCCAGTTCACGCACACGGTAAGAGAGTGTGGCAGAGAACAGCATGTTCAGGCGTTGAGTAACTGGCGGCATACGGCGGAACAACCAGCGAATATCTTTAATAAAGCCCAGATCGTACATGCGATCGGCTTCATCCAGCACCACAACCTGAATTGCGCCTAAGTTAATGTGGTTTTGCTTGGCATAATCAATCAAACGACCAGTTGTGCCGATAAGAATATCAACACCGCTTTCCAGCACTTTAAGCTGTTTATCGTAGCCGTCGCCACCGTACGCCAGGCCGAGTTTAAGGCCGGTCGATTGTGCTAGTGGCTCTGCATCAGAGTGAATTTGGACTGCCAGTTCACGAGTCGGCGCCATAATTAAGGCACGCGGCTGGTTCACCTGGCGATTCTCTGGAACCGGGTGAGAGAGTAAATAATGGAACGTTGACGTTAAAAACGCCATCGTTTTGCCAGTACCGGTTTGCGCCTGCCCTGCAACGTCACGATTCGCCAGTGTCAGCGGTAGTGCCAGTGCCTGAATAGGGGTGCAGTTATGGAACCCTTTATTTTCAAGGGCTTCAATCACCTTAGGGTGCAGTGCGAAGTCGGAAAACTTCTGTTCGGTCAAATGTGTTTTGCTCATAGTGTGGTAGAATATCAGCTAACTATTGCTTTACGAAAGCGTATCCGGTGAAATAAAGTCAACCTTAAGTTGGTTAATGCTACACCAACAAGGTAGACATAATCCTGCGGAGTAGAACATGAGCGATAAAATTATTCACCTGACTGACGACAGTTTCGACACGGACGTGCTAAAAGCTGATGGGCTGATCCTGGTTGATTTCTGGGCAGAGTGGTGTGGTCCATGCAAGATGATCGCCCCGATTCTTGATGAAATCGCTGATGAATATCAGGGCAATCTGACCGTTGCTAAACTGAATATCGATCAGAACCCGGGCACTGCACCAAAATATGGTATCCGTGGTATCCCAACTCTGTTGCTGTTCAAGAACGGTGAAGTGGCTGCGACCAAAGTTGGCGCGCTGTCCAAAGGCCAGTTAAAAGAGTTCCTCGACGCTAATCTGGCATAATGGAATCTCAGCCGGTGCGTGCGTAGTTCGCAATTTTTTGTGAGCTGCTGGACGCCCGGCGTCAGTCATGCTAAGTTACTTTTACTGCATTTAGAACTTGTCTTGTAGTTTGAATCTTTGTAATACCCAATGCTTCCAGTTTCCCTTCACTAAGACGCTGTTTTACAGTGAACATACGGTCGCATAATCGATTTCGGGCGTATCACCCATTCCGTCGTGTCGTTTCAGTTCTGCGTTTTTCCTATGACCAGGCAGCGATAAGACATGTGGTGGTGGCCATTAAACAGGCATGGATGATCCTGCCATACCATTCACGATACATGTTCGAGATTTACCCCGAGTTTAAGAACCCACCATTATGAATCTTACCGAATTAAAGAATACGCCGGTTTCTGAGCTGATTACTCTCGGCGAAAATATGGGGCTGGAAAACCAAGCCCGTATGCGCAAGCAGGACATTATTTTCTCCATCCTGAAGCAACATGCTAAGAGTGGTGAAGATATCTTTGGTGACGGTGTACTGGAGATATTGCAGGACGGATTTGGTTTCCTCCGCTCTGCAGACAGCTCCTACCTCGCCGGTCCTGATGATATCTACGTTTCTCCCAGCCAAATCCGCCGTTTCAACCTCCGCACAGGGGATACCATCTCCGGTAAGATTCGCCCGCCGAAAGAAGGTGAGCGTTACTTTGCACTGCTGAAAGTTAACGAAGTCAACTATGACAAGCCGGAAAACGCGCGTAACAAAATCCTGTTTGAAAACTTAACCCCGCTGCATGCTAACTCTCGTTTACGCATGGAACGTGGTAACGGTTCTACCGAAGACTTAACTGCACGTGTACTGGATCTGGCATCGCCAATCGGTCGCGGTCAGCGTGGCCTGATTGTCGCTCCGCCGAAAGCCGGTAAAACTATGCTGCTGCAAAACATCGCGACCAGCATTGCTTACAACCACCCAGATTGTGTGTTGATGGTTCTGCTTATCGACGAACGTCCGGAAGAAGTGACTGAGATGCAACGTCTGGTTAAAGGTGAAGTTGTTGCTTCTACCTTTGATGAGCCAGCATCCCGCCACGTTCAGGTTGCCGAGATGGTTATCGAGAAGGCGAAGCGTCTGGTTGAGCATAAGAAGGACGTTATCATTCTTCTCGACTCCATCACTCGTCTGGCCCGTGCGTACAACACCGTTGTACCTGCATCAGGTAAAGTATTGACTGGTGGTGTGGATGCTAACGCACTGCATCGTCCAAAACGCTTCTTCGGTGCTGCACGTAACGTAGAAGAGGGTGGTAGTCTGACTATCATCGCTACAGCGTTGGTTGATACCGGTTCTAAAATGGATGAAGTGATCTACGAAGAATTTAAAGGTACCGGCAACATGGAACTGCATCTGGCGCGTAAAATCGCTGAGAAGCGTGTGTTCCCTGCTATTGACTACAATCGTTCAGGTACACGTAAAGAAGAGTTGCTTACTACCCAGGAAGAGCTGCAGAAAATGTGGATCCTGCGTAAAATCATCCACCCAATGGGTGAGATTGATGCAATGGAATTCCTCATCAACAAGTTAGCGATGACGAAAACCAACGAAGACTTCTTCGATATGATGAAGCGCTCGTAAGTAACAAAAACTCGGGGAACGCCACGCTTAGACGTGGCGTTTTTCATTTCTGGTATATACGATATAGCTGTAATGATCACGGTTAAGCACTAACTGTGGCAAGGAATGCCATCATGTTATTTACAGCAATGCTTGAAAGGTGTTGTTCGAATAATAATCAGTCTGTTCAAGGATTAGATGTATATAACCATTGGACGGGGTAGACTTCAAAGAAGTTGTCCTTGACCTTTTATTTTGCAGAGAGCTTGCACTGTGAATTTAATCACCGCTGGAACTGACCTGGTTTGTATTTTTTTATTCACCACCATTTTTCTTTTTTTTGCGCGCAAAGCGGCAAAAAAAATCGGTCTGGTAGATAAACCCAACTTCCGTAAACGTCACCAAGGACTCATTCCTTTGGTCGGTGGTATCTCGGTTTATGCTGGGATCTGTTTTACTTTTCTCATTGCCAACTACTATATCCCACATGCATGGCTTTATTTGATATGTGCTGGAGTGCTGGTATTTGTCGGTGCCCTGGATGACCGTTTTGATATCAGTGTAAAAATTAGGGCTTCGGTTCAGGCTTTAATCGGTATTGTAATGATGGTGGTTGGGAAATTGTACCTGCTCAGCCTCGGGTATATTTTTGGCTCGTGGGAAATGGTTCTCGGCCCATTTGGTTACTTTTTAACCTTATTTGCGGTTTGGGCCGCAATAAATGCTTTCAACATGGTTGATGGTATCGACGGTCTGCTGGGTGGGCTTTCTTGCGTCTCCTTTGCGGCAATGGGGATTATCCTTTATTTCGATGGGCAATTGAGCCTGGCCATGTGGTGCTTCGCAATGATTGCTGCCATCCTGCCTTATATTCTTTTAAACCTTGGGATACTGGGTCGTCGCTATAAAGTTTTTATGGGCGATGCTGGGAGTACTCTTATTGGTTTTACCGTCATCTGGATCTTGCTTGAAACTACGCAGGGCAAAACTCATCCTATTAGCCCTGTCACCGCATTATGGATTATTGCCATTCCATTGATGGATATGATTGCCATCATGTATCGCCGACTACGCAAGGGTATGAGCCCATTCTCACCAGATCGCCAGCATATTCACCATTTGATTATGCGAGCCGGTTTTACTTCTCGGCAGGCATTCGTACTCATCACAGCAGCAGCAGCTCTGCTTGCTTCAATTGGCGTAGCGGCTGAGTACATGCATTTCATTCCAGAGTGGGTGATGTTGGCATTATTCTTGCTTGCATTTGTTCTCTATGATTACTGTATCAAACGAGCCTGGAAAGTTGCTCGTTTTATAAGACGTCATAAGCGTCGGCAACGTAGAAATACCAGCAGTATTTCTTAATTCTGAAAGTAGTCGGGGAAGTGATGAAACAAAACGTGCCAGGAAGTAATCCGGGAATGGTGGACAACGAGTTGGACATTCGTGGTTTATTCCGGACACTGTGGCAAGGAAAGCTGTGGATTGTTGGTCTGGCAGTGTTATTTGCGGCCATTGCATTCATCTACACCTTCTTTGCCAAGCAGGAGTGGAGTGCTAATGCGATAACCGATCGCCCGACAGTTAACATGATGGGTGGGTATTATTCGCAACAGCAATTCCTACGTAATCTTGATGCTAAAGCTAATATGGTTTCCGTCGATCAGCCTTCGGTGATGGATGAAGCCTATAAAGAGTTCATCATGCAATTATCTGCATATGATACTCGTCGTGACTTTTGGCTACAGACCGACTATTACAAACAGCGTCAGGTTGGCAACAGTAAAATTGATGCCGCATTGCTAGATGAACTAATTGATAATATTCAATTTTCAGCTGGCGATGCCACACGCAATATCAGCGATAGCGTGAAACTAATTGCAGAAACAGCTGCTGATGCGAATAACTTGCTGCGGCAGTACGTCGCTTTTGCCAGCCAGCGTGCTGCGAGTCATCTTAACGAAGAACTAACGGGCGCCTGGGCTGCTCGTACAATTCAGATGAAAGCGCAAGTTAAGCGTCAGGAAGCAGTGGCTCAGTCAATTTTTGACCGCAAAGTGCACAGTGTGGAACAAGCGCTGAAGATTGCGCAGCAGCAAAATATTGCAAAGAGTGAAACAGAAGTTCCCGCCGACGAGTTACCTGATTCTGAAATGTTCATGTTAGGACGCCCTATGCTGCAAGCTCGTCTTGAAAGCCTGCAAGCTGTCGGTCCGAGTTACAGCATCGACTACGACCAGAATCGAGCCATGCTGGCGACTTTGAACGTGGGGCCAACGCTTGACGCGCGTTTCCAGACATATCGCTATTTACGTACCCCTGAGGAACCTGTGAAGCGTGATAGTCCACGCCGGGCATTCTTGATGATTATGTGGGGTATGGTTGGGGCCCTGATTGGCGCGGGTGTGGCATTAGCCCGCCGTCCAAAATATTTGTAACGCCCTTACCCGGTGAAGGCTCGATGGACGGCCTTCACCTTTTTTAACAAAAGAGAATTGCTGTGAAAGTGTTAACTGTTTTTGGCACGCGCCCGGAAGCTATTAAAATGGCTCCTCTGGTTGATGCGTTGGCAAAAGACGCGTTTTTTGACGCAAGAGTATGCGTGACCGCGCAGCATCGCGAGATGTTGGATCAGGTGCTGAATTTATTTTCTATCGAGACGGATTATGATTTAAACATCATGAAACCGGGGCAGGGGCTTACGGAAATTACCTGCCGCATTCTCGAAGGATTGAAGCCGATACTTGAGTCATTCAAGCCTGATGTTGTTCTGGTTCATGGTGATACTACGACTACAGTTGCCACTAGTCTTGCCGCATTTTATCAGCGGATTCCTGTAGGACATGTTGAAGCAGGTTTGCGCACTGGTGATCTGTATTCTCCGTGGCCGGAAGAGGCAAACAGAACTCTGACCGGGCACTTGGCTCTGTATCACTTCGCCCCAACCGAGAATTCTCGACAAAACTTATTACGCGAAAATATCAGTGACAATAAGATATTCGTCACCGGTAACACTGTGATTGATGCGCTGATTTCTGTTCGCGATCGCGTACTTGCGGATGATGCTTTGCATAGCTCTCTGGCGCAGTGTTATCCGTTCCTGGATAGCAGCAAAAAGCTGATTTTGGTCACTGGCCACCGCCGTGAAAGTTTTGGTAATGGCTTTGAGCGGATTTGCCATGCACTGGCGCAGATTGCCAAAGAAAACAGTGATGTCCAGATTGTTTATCCTGTGCACCTGAACCCGAATGTCAGCGAACCTGTGACGCGCATTCTGGGGGATGTCAAAAATGTGGTGCTGATTGACCCGCAAGAATACTTACCGTTTGTCTATTTGATGAATCATGCATACCTGATTCTTACCGACTCTGGTGGCATCCAGGAAGAAGCACCATCACTGGGTAAACCCGTGCTGGTGATGCGTGATACGACAGAGCGCCCGGAAGCGGTTGATGCAGGCACCGTTCGTTTGGTCGGTACGGATACACAAGAAATTGTTCGCCAGGTTACGCGCTTGTTGAAAGACGAAGATGAATATCAAGTTATGAGTCGTGCTCATAATCCTTATGGTGATGGCAAGGCTTGTGAGCAAATTTTGGCTGCATTGAAGAAAAATCAGGTGACACAACAATGAGTTTTGCAACCATCTCTGTGATTGGTCTGGGTTATATCGGATTGCCAACCGCGGCAGCATTTGCGTCTAAACAGCAAAATGTCGTCGGTATTGATATCAACCAGCATGCGGTAGACACCATTAATCGTGGTGCAATTCACATTGTTGAGCCAGATCTGGATAAGGTGGTTAAAGCGGCGGTGGAAGGTGGGTTCTTGCGCGCTAGTACCCAACCAGTTGAAGCAGATGCTTATTTAATTGCAGTACCAACGCCCTTCAAAGGCGATCACCAACCTGACATGGTTTTTGTCAAAGCAGCGGCGGAATCCATCGCTCCGGTACTTAAGAAAGGTGCGCTGGTGATTCTGGAGTCCACCTCGCCAGTCGGTTCTACCGAGCAAATGGCGGGTTGGTTAGCAGAGCTTCGCCCTGACCTGACATTCCCACAGCAGGTTGGTGAAGCGGCAGATATTAATGTCGCCTACTGCCCGGAACGCGTACTGCCGGGTCAGGTGATGGTTGAGCTTATCAAAAACGATCGTGTTATTGGCGGTATGACGCCAGTTTGCTCTGCTCGTGCCAGCGAACTCTACAAAATCTTCCTTGAAGGCGAGTGCGTGGTGACGAATTCCCGCACTGCTGAAATGTGCAAGCTGACGGAAAATAGCTTCCGCGATGTGAATATTGCCTTCGCAAATGAGCTATCCCTGATTTGTGCCGATCAAGAGATCAACGTCTGGGAGTTGATTCGTCTGGCTAATCGCCATCCGCGAGTCAATATTTTGCAGCCAGGACCGGGCGTGGGTGGGCATTGTATCGCGGTAGATCCGTGGTTTATCGTTGCTCAAAACCCTGAACAGGCACAGCTGATTCGTACGGCGCGCGAAGTTAATGATGGTAAACCACACTGGGTAGTAAACCAGGTGAAAGCTGCTGTCGCTGATTGCCTTGCTGAAACCGGCAAGCGTGCCAGTGAAATTACCATTGCCTGCTTTGGCCTTGCGTTTAAACCGAATATTGATGACCTGCGTGAAAGCCCGGCTATGGAAATCGCTGAGCTCCTCAGCACCTGGCATAATGGTAAAACGCTGGCTGTTGAGCCAAACATTCACCAGTTGCCGAAAAAATTGGTCGGTAGTTGTGAATTAGCTTCTATTGAAGATGCTCTTCAACAGGCTGATGTGTTGGTGATGCTGGTTGATCACCATGCCTTCAAAGCCATTCCTGGTTCGCAAATTCAGCAAAGCTGGATTGTTGATACCAAAGGGGTCTGGCGCTAGGTTCTGCCCAAGGTTGGTGAAGCCAATGAAGACTTGCTCTATTCCTGTTCACGCAAGAATTGAATCTCTTAACTGGGAGAATCAGTTCTTTGCGGTGAACAGCGCTATCGTTCGTTTTGACGATGCAGCCTCCTTGCTTACCCCGCAAAGCCTTGATGCGTATTCCCGCGTGCAGGCGAAAATCCCTGCTCAGCGGACCGATTGGCTTGATGGTTTGCAGCAGCTTGGTTTTCAGCTGGTTGAAGGGGAAGTTGATCTTGCTCTACAGCCTGGCATACAAAATGCAGCACTTTCTGTCGAGTTAGCCACAAGCGCTGACATTCCTGTATTGCGGGATTTAGCCGCTAGAATTTTCACACAAAGTCGGTTTCGTGCACCTTGGTATCAACCTGCTGACAGCGGCCGTTTTTACGCCCAATGGGTTGAGAATGCGGTGCTAGGTAGTTTTGATCACGAGTGTCTGTTGTTAAAAGACGCAGGGGCGATACAAGGCTTTGTGAGCATGCGCCAACTTAATGAACGTGAAGCGCGTATTGGCTTACTGGCGGGACGAGGCGTTGGTGCTCAGCTCATGGACGCCGCGCGTTTTTGGTGTCAACTGCGGGGGCTACATACACTCCGCGTGGCAACACAAACCAGCAATACCGCAGCTTTACGACGTTATATTCAAAGCGGTGCCACTATAGAAAGCACCGCCTTCTGGTTATACAGGTGAAAAAATGATTCCATTTAATGCTCCGCCAGTTGTAGGCACGGAAATCGAATACATGCAGGCTGCAATGGGCAGCGGCAAACTCTGTGGTGACGGCGGCTTCACGCGTCGTTGCCAGCAATGGATGGAGCATCGCTTCGGCAGCAAAAAAGTACTGCTCACCCCTTCCTGTACTGCATCGCTGGAAATGGCCGCGTTACTGTTGAATATTGAACCCGGCGATGAAGTGATTATGCCGAGTTATACCTTTGTTTCTACTGCCAATGCTTTTGTGTTGCGTGGTGCAAAAATCGTCTTTGTCGATGTGCGCCCGGACACCATGAATATTGATGAAAAGCTGATTGAAGCGGCAATTACTGAGAAGACTCGCGTGATTGTGCCCGTTCATTACGCCGGTGTAGCCTGCGAAATGGACACCATCATGGCGATTGCGGACAAACATAATCTGTTTGTGGTAGAAGATGCCGCACAGGGCGTGATGTCGACCTACAAAGGCCGCGCACTGGGTTCAATTGGTCATATCGGTTGCTTCAGCTTTCATGAAACCAAAAACTACACGGCAGGTGGTGAAGGTGGCGCGACACTGATTAACGACCCATCGTTGATTGAGCGTGCAGAAATCATTCGTGAGAAGGGCACTAACCGTAGCCAGTTCTTCCGTGGCCAGGTGGACAAATATACCTGGCGTGATATTGGTTCAAGTTACTTGATGGCCGATCTCCAGGCTGCTTATCTTTGGGCGCAACTGGAAGCGGCAGAAAAGATTAACCAGCAGCGTCTGAAGCTGTGGCATACCTATCATGATGCCCTGGCTCCGTTGGCAAAAGCCGGGCGTATCGAACTGCCGTCTGTTCCAAAAGACTGCGTGCAGAATGCGCATATGTTTTATATCAAACTACGTGATATCGAAGATCGCAGCGCTCTGATTGCGTATTTGAAAGAGGCGGAAATTCTGGCTGTGTTCCACTACATCCCACTGCATGGCTGCCCAGCCGGTGAGAAGTTTGGTTACTTCCATGGCGAAGATCGTTTGACTACTCAAGAAAGTGAGCGCCTGCTGCGCTTGCCGCTGTTCTATAACTTATCTCCTGCGAACCAACGTACTGTCATTAATACGTTGTTAAGCTTCTTCTCCTGATATGTCGCTTGCTAAAGCCTCAGTGTGGACCGCCGGGTCCACGCTGGTAAAAATTGCTGCCGGTTTGCTGGTGGTGAAGTTGCTTGCGGTGGCATATGGGCCGAGCGGAGTCGGGCAGGCGGGAAACTTCCGTCAGATGGTTACCGTATTAGGCGTGCTTGCCGGGGCGGGAATCTTCAACGGCGTGACCAAATACGTCGCGCAGTATCACGATCAGCCCGAGCAGTTACGCAAAGTCATCGGTACTTCATCGGCCATGGTATTGGGCTTCTCAACGCTATTGGCGATCATCTTTGTTGTCGCCGCGAAGCCAATCAGTCTGGGCCTGTTCGGGCATGAAAATTACCAAGGGTTAGTACGCCTGGTGGCGTTAGTGCAGATGGGCATCGCCTGGGCGAACTTGTCTTTAGCCATTATGAAAGGATTTCGTGATGCTGCCGGTAATGCGCTGGCACTGATTGGCGGCAGTATCATTGGCGTCATTGCCTATTACCTCTGCTATCGCCTCGGCGGCTATCAGGGCGCGTTGTTGGGCCTGGCGTTAGTGCCTGCACTGGTGCTCATTCCTGCGGGGATTATGCTAGTTCGCCGCGAACATGTGCCGCTTAGTTATCTGAAACCGCATTGGGATAAAGTGTATGCCAGCAGCCTTGGCAAATTCACCATCATGGCGCTAATCACGTCGGTGACACTGCCGGTGGCTTACGTGATGATGCGAAATTTGCTGGCGGCCCACTACAGCTGGGATGATGTCGGTATTTGGCAAGGGGTGAGCAGCATTTCCGATGCTTATCTGCAATTCATCACCGCCTCGTTTAGCGTTTATCTTTTGCCAACGCTTTCGCGCTTAACCAGCAAACATGACATCAGCCGTGAGATTGTTCGCTCCCTGAAGTTCGTTTTGCCCGCGGTTGCTCTGGCAAGTTTCACCGTCTGGCTGTTGCGCGACTTCGCCATCTGGCTGCTTTTCTCGCATAAATTTATTGCGATGCGCGATCTCTTCGCCTGGCAGTTGGTAGGTGATGTACTGAAAGTAGGCTCATATGTGTTTGGTTATCTGGTGATAGCGAAAGCATCGCTACGCTTCTATGTTTTGACTGAAATCAGCCAGTTTGCGTTGTTGACTGGTTTTTCACATTGGCTTATACCTGCGCACGGTGCTTTAGGGGCTGCTCAGGCTTATATGGCAACGTATATTATTTATTTCACGCTCTGTTGCAGCGTTTTCCTCATTTATCGTAGACGAGCATGACAACACTGATTCACATTTTGGGATCGGATATCCCGCATCATAACCAAACGGTGCTGCGCTTCTTCAATGATGCTCTGGCTGCCTCAAATCCGCATGCGCGCCAGTTTATGGTGGTTTCGAAGGACGACTCAATATTGTCCTCTTTTCCGACGCTTGCCGTGACACTCTATCCAACGAAAAAAGCATTGGCGCAGGCCGTTGTAGCAGCAGCTCGTGCCAATCGCCAACAACGCTTTTTCTTCCACGGCCAGTTTAATAGCTCACTGTGGATTGCGTTGCTAACTGGCGGCTTGAAACCGGCTCAGATGAACTGGCACATTTGGGGCGCTGACCTTTACGAGGCCTCAAAAAGCTTCAAGTTTCGGGCGTTTTATTTGTTGCGGCGCATTGCGCAAGGGCAAGTGGGGAGAGTATTCGCTACACGAGGTGACCTGAATTATTTCCATGAGCGCCACCCAAAGGTTCCAGGTGAGTTAATTTACTTTCCGACGCGTATGGACCCCTCTCTAAATACCCTTGCCAACACTGAAGAAAAAGTTGGAAAAATGACGTTTCTGGTAGGTAACTCCGGCGATCATAGCAACCAACATATTGCAGCATTAAAAGCGATTCATGCACAATTTGGTGACTCGGTACGCGTGGTAGTACCGATGGGCTATCCAACTAACAACGACGCTTATATCAATGAAGTTGAGCAGGCTGGACGTGCGCTATTTAGTGAAGAAAACCTCCATATCCTGAAGGAAAGTATGGCCTTTGATGATTATCTGGCTCTTTTGCGCCAGTGTTCGCTGGGCTATTTCATTTTTGACCGCCAGCAAGGTATTGGCACACTTTGCTTGCTGATTCAGGCGGGTATTCTTTGCGTGCTGAGCCGTAAAAATCCGTTCTGGCAGGATATGACTGAACAGCATATTCCCGTGCTTTTTGCCGGCGATACGCTAAACGAGCAGATCGTTCGCGAAGCGCAGCGTCAACTACGCTTACTAGATAAGCAACAGATTGCTTTCTTTAACCCTAATTATATCGACGGCTGGAAGCGGGCGCTGGACGTAGCATCAGGAGAAGCCGCATGAGTTTGCTAGAGTTTGGCGGTTTATTTGCGGTCTGGTTTTTATCAGTGATGTTCATTGGTATTTTAACGTACCAGGAATTCCGCCGGGTGCGTTTCAATTTTAATGTGTTCTTCTCATTACTATTTCTGCTGACATTTTTCTTTGGTTTTCCCTTCACCTGTACGCTGGTGTTTCGTTTCGGGGTCTCGGTTGTACCGGCAGATGTGCTACTGCAAGCGCAACTCGCTGCCGTCTGCTTCTACGGTATTTACTATGTCGCCTACAAAACACGGCTGCGGGAGAAACGAACTACAGAGGTTCGGCATCAGTTGTTTACTATGAACCGTGTTGAAACTCATCTGGCGTGGGTAATGCTGATGGTGGTGGCGCTGGTAAGTGTTGGCATCTTCTTTATGCATAACGGTTTCTTACTGTTTAAGTTGCACTCATATAGTCAGATCTTCTCCAGCGAAGTATCGGGTGTGGCGTTAAAACGTTTCTTCTACTTTTTCATCCCTGCGATGCTGGTGGTCTATTTTCTTAAGCAAGATGGTCGAGCCTGGATGTTTTTCCTGGTGAGCACTGTGGCGTTTGGTCTGCTGACTTATATGATTGTTGGTGGGACTCGAGCCAATATTATCATCGCGTTCGCCATCTTTTTGTTCATCGGTATTATTCGCGGCTGGATCTCGCTGTGGATGCTGGCGGCTGCGGGTGTATTTGGCATCGTAGGTATGTTCTGGCTGGCATTGAAGCGTTATGGGCTTAACGTCAACGGAGAGGAGGCGTTTTACACCTTCTTGTACCTGACTCGCGATACCTTTTCACCGTGGGAAAATTTGGGATTACTGCTGCAGAATTACGACAAAATTGAGTTCCAGGGGCTGGCGCCCATTGTGCGTGATTTCTATGTCTTTATTCCGACCTGGTTATGGCCTGGCCGTCCGGGGATTGTCCTGAACAGTGCGAACTACTTTACTTGGGAAGTTCTTAACAACCACTCTGGCCTGGCAATTTCACCAACGTTAATTGGTTCACTGGTGGTTATGGGTGGCGTGTGGTTTATCCCATTAGGTGCAGTTGTAGTCGGGCTGATTATTAAATGGTTCGACTGGTTGTATGACCTGGGTAATCGTGAAACCAACAAGTACAAAGCCGCCATTTTGCATAGTTTCTGCTTTGGGGCGATTTTTAACATGATTGTATTGGCGCGTGAGGGATTGGACTCTTTTGTCTCCCGCGTGGTGTTTTTCATGGTTATCTTTGGTGTCTGTTTGCTGTTTGCGAAGCTGCTTTACTGGCTATTTGATAGTGCAGGGCTGATACATCAACGCCTACGCCGTTCACCGCAAGTTGTTTCTGGCTCTCAAAATGTATCGCAGGGAATATCATGACAGAACTCACGACAGCTCCTTCTTATACGATTCGTGGCTTGAGCCTACTGGGTTGGCGCGATATGCAGCATGCATTGGATTATCTCTACGCAGGGGGCTCACTGCGTAGCGGTACGCTGGTAGCGATTAATGCGGAGAAAATCCTCTCCGCAGAACGTGACCAGCAAGTGCGAGTGTTAATCGATAACGCAGAATACAAATACGCTGACGGTATTAGCGTGGTGCGCTCGATTCGCAAAAAATTTCCAGGTGCCGTTGTCTCTCGCGTTCCGGGAGCCGACCTCTGGGAAGCATTAATGCAACGGGCAGGCGGAGAAAGTTCTCCTGTTTTCCTGATCGGTGGAAAACCTGAAATATTGGCGCAAACCGAAGCCAAACTGCGTAAACAGTGGAACGTTAATATTGTTGGTAGCCAGGATGGATACTTCAAGGCCGAGCAGCAGCAGGCTTTGTTTGAGCGTATTCGGGAAAGCGGTGCCGCTATTGTCACTGTAGCGATGGGATCGCCGCGGCAGGAGCTCTTTATGCGCGATTGCCGCAAGGTTTACCCTGATGCTCTGTATATGGGCGTGGGTGGGACGTACGATGTCTTTACCGGGCACGTGAAACGCGCTCCAAAAGTCTGGCAAAACCTGGGCCTTGAGTGGTTGTATCGCTTATTGTCGCAACCAAGCCGCATCACACGACAAATAAAGTTGCTGCGTTATCTGGCCTGGCACTACACCGGCCGCCTATAAAACGCCGTCCGGTATTGCGTTAAAGTGAGTTTTACGGCCAAATTTGGCTGGATAATCATCAGAATGTGCAAAGCATAACCAAATGCGCATTTTATTTAAATAAGCACTAGACAGGTGAGCATGAAGGCCGTAATATCCGACCCCGCAACGGCGCTATGCGCCCGTAGCTCAGCTGGATAGAGCGCTGCCCTCCGGAGGCAGAGGTCTCAGGTTCGAATCCTGTCGGGCGCACCATTGATTGAATGGGGCCAGAGCTGCGGCGGTACTCTTCGCAAGAAGATAGTCCGCGCGAAAAGATTTACAGTGGTGGCTATAGCTCAGTTGGTAGAGCCCTGGATTGTGATTCCAGTTGTCGTGGGTTCGAGTCCCATTAGCCACCCCATTTAATTTAGTGATATTGCGAAGGTGGCGGAATTGGTAGACGCGCTAGCTTCAGGTGTTAGTGTTCTTACGGACGTGAGGGTTCAAGTCCCTCTCTTCGCACCATCTCTAAGTTGAAAGCAGTAAGAAGTGAATGCAGTATTTCGGCGAGTAGCGCAGCTTGGTAGCGCAACTGGTTTGGGACCAGTGGGTCGGAGGTTCGAATCCTCTCTCGCCGACCAAATTTAGAAAAAGCCAACCTTCGGGTTGGCTTTTTTGCATCTGTAGTTTGAAGAGGATGAGAATCTCCGCAGGAGGTTTGAGCCGAGCGAAGCGAGACAACGTTGCTTCAGCAACGGCCCGTAGGGGAATAATCCTCTCTCGCCGACCAATTTCAAGAAAGCCTAACCGGCAAGGTTGGGCTTTTTTACGTCTGCAGTTTTTTGGGTTTGTAGGAAAGGATGCTACTGCGCCTGGCTCACCAGGAAAATCCGCATCATACAACCGCGTATCCCAATCCCCAGTCTCTAAATCACGACATCATGATATTTATTGTCGCCGTTTGGTGACTCTTAACTTATTGATATAAATGAATAACGATAATTCCCGGTTTAAGTGTCTCTAAAAGGAGACGCTCTTGTCGGTTTTTGCAAGGGCTGGAATAGCCAACGTGGTGCACATGTCTTCTGAGATAACATCATGAATATAAAATGATTTCAGGTTAAGGGTAATTACGAATTCAAACCTGGCATGCATCGTGCAATAATATACATGTAGATGCTCATTCCACTTCTTATGTTTGCTTAGGCTTCATAAACCCAGGAATGACGCAGAGCCGATTACGGTGCTTATCGTCCACCGACAGATGTCGTCTTTCAGACCTCATCCAACACCATGGACATAACGTTGAGTGAAGCACCACTTAGTTGTCTTAAAGACCTGTTTTGACACCTGCCAATTGGCAGGTGTTTTTTTTTGCGTGAAGGAAATGGGTAAGGGCGACAGTTATCGCCCTTGGGGTGTTATGAATTGGGGTTGTTTTGCAGGGTTAATAGCAGGCCATCACGGCGCATCAAGGCCGCCTCTTCTGGGTTATGCAGACGATCCAGGCAATCAGCCAACCATGCATAATCAAAGGCATCAGGACGCTGTTTGAGTGCTTCACGGAAAGCATCGCTCGCTTGTTGCCATTCGCCGTGTTTCATCAGTAACTGACCGAGTGTGCTATTAAGCAATGGACGATCGCCTTGTGTCTTGATCTGCTGGCGCAGGGCTTTTTCGAGCTGTTCCGGGTTGCCTGATTTCAGACGTGGCATCAATAATATCAAACGCTCGTCGTACTGACGTTTCAGGCCATCAAGAATGATTTCCTGTGCCGTATCATGATCGTCACACTCAATAAGATGCTCCGCCATCGCGACCTGTAGCACGGTTTCATGACGCGTCTTACGGCTTTGATTTTTCCACCAGGCTTTCAGCCCATCGTTACCTTGTTCCGCCATCGCTTGATCCATCAGGCCAATCCAGGCCTGCTGTTGAAGCGCAAGGCGGTGGGCTTCATCGCCAATCTGGACTTTGTCCATGGCGGGCAAAATGTCGAGCAGTGATCCCCATGCTCCGGTGCGGACATATGCCATTTCCGCAAGACGCAGCACTTCAGGGTGGCGCGGAGAAATCTCCAGCAGCTTATCTACACCATGACGTGCCGCGTGGTTTTCATTGCGAGTCAATTGCAGACGCACACGGGTAATCTCAACCGGCAGTTGGTCGTTATCTGCCAGTTCGGCTGCGCGTTCCAGATGCTGATTGGCACGAATTTCATCGCCACGCTGTTGTGCGGCTTCTGCTGCCAGTAAATAGTTCACGACTGGCTGTTCGGCATGATCGGCATTTTTCAGCATCAGCTTCTCAACTTGCTGATAGTCACCCTCTGCTAATTTCAGCAGCGCCGCTTTAGTTTGCTTGCGCGCTCGACTGCTTTTACGCCCAACAAACCAGCCACGGGTACGAACCCCGGTACGGAAAACACGGCGCAGGATCCATTCAATAGCAAACAGCACCACCATTGTCAGGATCAGGATGATCACCAGGCCTGTTACGCTGGTTTCAATGTTGTAAGTGTCAGTTTGGATCAGCACATAACCCTGATGTCCGGCCAGCATTGGCCCAAGCACGATCCCGGCGATCAACAACAGAAAGAGCAATAAGACTTTAATCATGCTTATTCTCCTTGAGTTGGCGCAGGCGCTTGTTCAGGCGCGGCAGGTTGTTCAGCGGGAGCAGTTGCGCTCGCGGCAGGTTGGGCAAGCAAATTACGCACCCGAGTCTGCATCAGCTTTTCCAGTAGAGGCTGGCTTTCCAGCGTCTGCGGCACATCCATGTTGATACTTTGCTGGCTGAGAGAGTCCAGTTCATCAAGGAAGGATTTTGTCACGCTGTCGTTGGTGTCGTAATAAGCACGAACCCATGTGGAAACATTCTCCAGCGACTGCTTATACGTTTCATCCTGGTGGCGAGGAACCGCTTGTGCCGCAACCAGCAAGCGTGAACGGATGTTCTCACGCAGATAAACATCCTGGTTTGGCGCTAACAGAGGAACTGCGGTTTCATCGCGGCGGCGAATAGTAATGAAACTATCCATAAAGTTGTGCCAGCTTTTAGTGAGATTTTCACGCCATTCCGCCACCGTGCTGGAAAGCTCGCTACCGTCGGAATCCATCGGCGTATCGTCACTATTGTTATCCGCAAGACGTAGATTATCGACCTGATTAGAAAGCTGATTGAGCTTGAGAATAATCCCGTCGTAGTCGACCTGAGTAATTGCTGATAATGCAGAAATATCGTCCGTTAGCGCACGGCGAACGGTTAGCAAGCTTGGATCGTTCATATCTGCGAGGCTGGCATCGGCACTTTTCAACAGTGCAGCCGCTGTGGTGACATCCTGATCGCTCCACAATTTCCGCCCGGCCAGTTTCACCAGGAAGTCGGATTGTGCTAACAACCAGGTTTTTGCATCGCTACCGGAAATAGTGGCCACTTTCTGCTGCACTTCATCAAGCTCACGCGCCAGATTTGCCTGCTGGCGATCCGACTCCTGGAGTGCAGTTGCCTGCTGCTTGATGGTAGTTTCCAGAGAAGCTTGCTGCTGTTCTTGTTGCTTTTGTAAAGCGGTGAGCTGCGTTGCCAGGGCATCAGTGTTGGCATTTTGCGCCGCTGCCTGATGCTTACCATAACTGTAAAGACCGCCACCTAACGCAAGTGCAATAGCAATGGCGATAGCACCCAGCGCAATTCCGGCAATCCCACTACGATTTTTTTGCGGTGGTTGTTCTGGAAGTGGCGTGCTTTCCACCGCCGGTTTGGTTTCTTCAACCATGGCGGAGGTATTATGTTGTTCCGTCATTGTGGCGTCCCATATTGTATACCCTTCATTCTTCAAGCTGCCTTGGTGCAACTCGAATTATTTTGGGGGTTGATTTATTGTAACGCGCGAAGCAGCGCGTCATTGTCTGCGTTATCGGCAACCCGAATATCTTGCCAGCCCAAATCCCGGGCAAGGTCTGCCAAACGCTCACTGACAACTAACAGCCGGCAGTGTAGTAACCAGTTTTTTCGATACCATTCCGGAATGAGCGCATAAAGTTGTTGTAGCATTTCACCGCTTGTCACGACCAGCGTTGAAACCCCGCGGTCGCGCCAGCGGAAGGCTTCTTCTGTTCCGTCATAAATTCTGGCACTTCTTTGGTAGCATTCGCAGAATGTCACTTCTGCACCGCGTTCCGTCAATTTTTCACCTAAAAGTTCGCGCCCGCCGTTCCCGCGCAAAATGAGTGCCCGTTTTCCGGCAACATTCTGTAATTCAGGTAATTGTAGCAAGACTTCTGTTGTTTCCCTGTCTTGCGGATAACGAATCGGCAAATGGCTAACTGTGTGAAACGCTAAGGCAGTCGTACGCCCAATGGCAAACCAGGCAAGTTGTGAAGGCCAGGAGATGCCATTTTGGCGTAATTGCGGGTGGGCGTAATTTATGACGTGCTGCGATAATACGAACACCAGGTCGCCTTCGTTCAGGCTCGCCAGCATGCCAGGCAGTTTTTCCAGTTGCCGGCCGGGGGAAAACTCAATCAGTGGGAAGCTATACGCCACCTGCCCCAGTGCGCGCAGTCTGCTCACTAACTCGTCCCCAGCGGGGGAAGGGCGGGTGACAAGTATCGTCATGCCGGAGCATCTCCGTCATAAACGGCGGCCAGAATTTCGCGCGCCCCTTTATCGAGAAGTTCTTCCGCAAGGGAAACGCCCATTTCTTCGGCATCTTGCGGTTTGCCACGGCGTTCACCACGAACCAGAATCGAGCCGTCAGGTGCGCCCACTAATGCGCGCAGCCATAACTCACCGTCTTTCAATTCAGCATAACTGCCAATTGGCACCTGGCATCCGCCCTCAAGGCGCATGTTCATGGCGCGTTCAGCACGGACGCGAATTGCAGTTTCTTCATGGTTCAGTGAAGCAAGCAGCGCTTGAGTGTGCTCGTCATCAAGACGGCATTCGATTCCCACCGCACCCTGACCTACAGCGGGCAATGACACTTCTGCGGGTAATGCGTAGCGAATACGTGATTGCAAACCAAGACGGTTTAGCCCGGCGACCGCAAGAATAATCGCGTCGTAATCACCATTGTCGAGTTTACCCAACCGGGTGCCAACGTTACCGCGCAATGAGCGAATGACCAGGTCCGGGCGGCGCTCAGCAATCTGACACTGACGGCGGAGGCTCGAAGTGCCTACTACGCTGCCTGCAGGCAAATCATCAAGACCGGCGAAATGATTGGAAACAAAAGCGTCACGCGGATCATCACGTTCGCAAATTGTCACCAACCCTAAGCCTTCAGGAAATTCTACTGGCACATCTTTCATGGAATGCACGGCGATATCTGCGCGGCCTTCAAGAAGTGCAAGTTCTAACTCTTTGACAAACAATCCCTTGCCACCAACTTTCGCCAGTGGTGTATCAAGAATGATGTCGCCACGCGTTACCATAGGCACCAGTTCAACCGTGAGCTGGGGATGGCACGCTTCCAGGCGTTGTTTGACATAATGTGCTTGCCAGAGTGCTAATGGACTTTGGCGAGTGGCAATTCTTAATACATTGTCTAACATTGCTAGTTACCGTAATTATCGTCCCTGACCATCCTACCACTCTTCAAGGAAGGCTGTCAGTTTCAACGGGTTTGCGGAAAAGAGGGACATATTTCGTATTATGGAAGATAAAGCCGGTAGGCGGAGCGGAAGTTGGCGCGTAGCGCATCTTTCTTTACGGTCAACCAGCAAGGTGTTAAATTGATCACGTTTCCAGCAATTCTTTGCCTTGTCGTTTATAATAGAGGCAACAACCGGGAAACGGGTTTTTTCGTAATACTGAAACCATCAGGCGATATGTCTTGTACCTCTATATTGAGACTCTTAAACAGAGACTGGATGCCATCAACCAACTGCGTGTAGATCGCGCACTTGCGGCAATGGGCCCTGCTTTTCAACAGGTCTACAGTCTTCTGCCAACATTGTTACATTATCATCACCCGCTGATGCCAGGTTACCTTGAGGGTAACGTCCCACATGGCATTTGCATCTACACGCCTGATGAAACCCAACGCCACTATCTCAACGAACTCGAATTGATGCGCGGCATGCCGCCGCAGACAACAGAATCCGGTGAATTGCCTATCACGGGCCTCTATACCATGGGCAGCACATCGTCCGTTGGGCAGAGTTGTTCATCCGACCTGGATATTTGGGTTTGTCACCAGTCATGGCTCGATAATGACGAGCGCCAGTTGCTGCAACGTAAATGTAGCGTGCTGGAAAGCTGGGCCGCCTCTTTAGGTGTTGAAGTCAGCTTCTTCCTGATTGACGAAAACCGCTTCCGTCACAACGAAAGTGGCAGTCTGGGCGGCGAAGACTGTGGTTCAACACAACACATCTTGTTGCTCGACGAATTCTACCGCACCGCAGTGCGCCTGGCCGGTAAACGTATTCTGTGGAGTATGGTTCCGGGCGACGAAGAAGATCATTACGACGATTACGTAATGAGCCTCTACTCGCAGGGTGTGCTCACGCCAAACGAATGGTTGGATCTCGGTGGTCTAAGCACCTTATCGGCAGAAGAGTATTTTGGCGCCAGCCTGTGGCAACTCTATAAGAGTATTGATTCGCCTTATAAGGCGGTGCTCAAAACGCTGCTGTTGGAAGCCTATTCTTGGGAATATCCGAATACTCGCTTGCTAGCAAAAGACATTAAGCAGCGCCTGCATGATGGCGAGATAGTCTCCTTTGGGCTTGATCCGTACTGCATGATGCTGGAGCGTGTGACTCACTACCTCACGCAGATCGAAGACACTGCGCGTCTGGATTTAGTACGCCGCTGCTTCTATCTGAAAGTGTGCGAAAAACTTTCTCGTGAGCGTGCCTGTGTAGGCTGGCGTCGTGAAGTCTTAAGCCAACTGGTCAAAGACTGGGGTTGGGACGAGCCACGTCTGGCGATGCTTGATAACCGCGCTAACTGGAAAATCGACCAGGTTCGCGATGCGCACAACGAACTGCTTGATGCGATGATGCAAAGCTATCGCAACCTGATTCGCTTCGCCCGCCGTAACAACTTGAGCGTCAGTGCAAGCCCGCAAGATATCGGTGTGTTGACCCGTAAATTGTATGCCGCATTTGAAGCGTTGCCGGGCAAAGTCACGCTGGTTAATCCGCAGATTTCCCCTGATTTATCAGAACCCAATCTGACCTTCATTCATGTGCCGCCGGGCCGTGCCAACCGTTCAGGCTGGTATCTCTACAACCGTGCGCCAAACATGGAATCTATTGTCAGCCATCAACCGCTGGAATATAACCGTTATCTTAATAAGCTGGTGGCATGGGCCTACTTCAACGGCCTGCTGACCTCGCGCACCCGCCTGTTTATTAAGGGCAACGGGATTTGTGATTTGCCAAAATTGCAGGAGATGGTGGCTGACGTTTCGCACCACTTCCCGCTGCGTTTGCCTGCGCCAACCGCGAAAGCGTTGTATAGCCCATGTGAAATTCGCCATCTGGCTATCATCGTTAACCTTGAATATGACCCGACTGCTGCATTCCGCAATCAGGTCGTTCATTTCGATTTCCGTAAGCTGGATGTATTCAGTTTCGGGCAGCAACAGCAGTGTCTGGTGGGAAGCGTTGATCTGCTTTATCGCAACTCCTGGAATGAAGTGCGTACCCTGCATTTCAACGGCGAACAATCGATGATTGAGGCGCTGAAAACCATTCTGGGCAAAATGCACCAGGATGCTGCACCGCCTGATAGCGTTGAAGTGTTCTGTTACAGTCAGCATCTGCGTGGTCTTATCCGTACACGCGTTCAGCAACTGGTTTCTGAATGTATCGACTTCCGCTTGTCGAGCACGCGCCAGGAACCTGGTCGCTTTAAAGCGCTGCGTATTTCTGGTCAGACGTGGGGGCTGTTCTTCGAACGCCTGAGCGTTTCAGTGCAAAAACTGGAAAATGCGGTCGAGTTCTACGGGGCGATTTCGCATAACAAACTGCATGGTTTGTCGGTGCAGGTTGAAACTAACCAGCAGGTTCAGTTGCCGCCGGTGGTAGATGGTTTTGCCAGTGAAGGGATCATTCAGTTCTTCTTTGAAGAAGCGAGTGAAGACCACGGTTTCAATATCTATATTCTTGATGAGACCAACCGCGCAGAGGTGTACCACCACTGTGAAGGCAGCAAAGAAGATTTAGTGCGTGATGTCAGCCGTTTCTACTCGTCGTCGCACGACCGTTTCACCTACGGCTCAAGCTTCATTAACTTCAACTTGCCGCAGTTCTACCAAATTGTGAAAGTGGATGGGCGCTCACAGGTAATTCCGTTCCGCACCCAGACTATTACAGCAGCGACGCCGACTAATCATGATGATAGCAATGCGCCGCTACTTCAGCAGTACAGCAACAGCTAGCTAAAGCTAACCGGTTCACCAGCTTGCTGTGTGCAAGCTTCTTCCAGTAATGCCCAGAACTCTGCGCCGCTGCGGTCGCAAACCCACTTGTCGTCTTTCAGGTTAAAATGGTAACCGCCACTTTTGGTGGCCAGCCATACCTGATGGAGAGGCTCCTGGCGATTGATAATAATCTTGCTGCGGTTCTCAAAACTAAGGGTCAGTACACCACCATTAATTTCGCAGTCAATATCGCTATCACCATCCCAGTCATCCAGGCGTTCTTCGATTGTTGACCACAGGCCGTCAGCTAAGCGATGAAATTCACTGTCGTTCATGTCTTTTTCCTAATTGTTCGTCTTAAGAGCAGTATACCAATAGTCGTGGATAGAAAAGAGTATTGCTTTTCGGGGATCACCTGCGATGATAGAAGGCAGAATATTGGATTACAGGCATCTCAATAATGAAGAAAATTTTCTGCCCATTAGCTCTCATGCTGGCACTTTTTAGCCTTTCTGGTTGCGGCCTTAAAGGGCCTCTGTATTTCCCTCCTGCTGACGGTAAAACCAAGCCTACATCTCAGGTCACTCCTAAGCCACAGCCGCAATCAACCACGCCTGATCGTAATAATCGTGGTACTGATAACGCACCGACTCAGGTTGTCTACTAGCAAATTATTAATAAGTAGCCGCGTATATGGAGCAGAAGATGCAGTTTTCGAAGATGCATGGCCTTGGCAATGACTTTATGGTCGTCGACGCGGTGACTCAAAACGTTTATTTCTCACCTGAACTTATCCGCCGCCTGGCCGACAGGCATCTGGGTGTGGGTTTTGATCAATTGCTGGTGGTTGAACCACCATACGATCCTGACCTCGACTTCCATTACCGTATTTTCAATGCTGATGGCAGCGAAGTTTCACAATGTGGCAACGGCGCACGCTGTTTTGCTCGTTTTGTGCGCCTGAAGGGACTGACCAACAAACGTGATATCCGCGTCAGCACAGCCAATGGCCGCATGGTGCTCAGCGTAACGGAAGATGAGCTGGTGTGCGTGAATATGGGTGAGCCGAATTTCGAGCCATCTGCCGTGCCGTTCCGCGCAAACAAAGCGGAAAAGACCTATATTATGCGTGCCGCTGAACAAACCATTATGTGTGGCGTCGTATCGATGGGTAACCCGCATTGCGTGATTCAGGTTGATGACGTGACTACGGCCGCTGTGGAAACGCTGGGTCCAGTCATGGAAAACCATGAGCGTTTCCCTGAGCGCGCGAATATCGGCTTTATGCAGGTCATGACCAAAGAACACATCCGTCTGCGCGTTTTTGAGCGTGGGGCCGGAGAAACTCAAGCTTGTGGCAGTGGCGCTTGTGGCGCAGTTGCCGTAGGCATCTTGCAGGGAATACTGGCGGAGCAGGTTCGCGTTGAGCTACCGGGTGGCCGCCTTGATATCGCCTGGAAAGGGCCGGGAACGCCGTTGTTTATGACCGGCCCGGCGGCCCATGTCTATGATGGATTTATACATCTATGAAGAACGCCGAGGAACAGCAAGAAGCCGTACTGGAACTGGATGACCGTATGGTGGCGGAGTATCTGCTACGCCACCCCGATTTCTTTATTAGAAATGCCCAGCATGTAGAACAGATGCAGGTGCCACACCCGGTGCGCGGTACGGTGTCGTTGGTTGAATGGCATATGGCGCGTAGCCGTAACCACATCAATTTTCTTGAAGAAAACATGTCTCTGCTGATGGAGCAGGCGAGTGCCAACGAAGGGCTGTTCTATCGATTATTGAAGCTGCAAGGCCGCCTGGCTTCAGCCACCAGTTTGCAGGAAATGCTAAACCGCCTGCATCGTTGGGCGCGTGAAATGGGCCTTGCGGGCGCGAATGTGCGTCTTTTTGCCGATCGCTGGCGTATTGGCGCACCTTCAGATTTTACCCATCTGGCATTGAATCGACAGGCTTTCGAGCCGTTGCGCATTCAACGTCTGGGTGACAGGCAACATTATTTGGGGCCGCTCAACGGGCCTGAATTGCTTGTCGTTTTACCGCAAGCTAAAGCGATTGGTTCAGTAGCCGTTTCTTTGATGGGAAATGATGCCGATTTAGGTGTGCTGGTATTCAGTAGCCGCGACCCGCAACATTACCAGGAAGGGCAAGGCACGCAATTACTGCACGAGCTGGCGCTGATGCTGCCCGATCTTCTGGAGCGTTGGGTCGAACGCGTATGACGACCTCCCCGCTGCAATCTTCGGTAGATGGCTTCCTGCGCTACCTGAAAGTTGAGCGCCAGTTAAGCCCGCTGACGTTACTCAATTATGGCCGTCAGTTGAGCGCAATAATCGACCTGGCGGGCGAGATGAAAATGGCGACCTGGCAGCAGTGTGACGCTGCATCAGTTCGTTCAATCACGGTTCGCAGCCGCAAGGCGGGTCTTGGGCCATCAAGCCTGGCATTACGTCTTTCCGCGCTCCGTAGTTTCTTCGACTGGTGTGTCAGCCAGGGCGAGCTCAAAGCGAATCCCGCAAAAGGTATCACCACCCCAAAAGCTGGTCGCCACCTGCCGAAAAATATCGACGTTGATGACGTTAATCGCCTGTTGGATATCGATATCAATGATCCACTCGCCGTGCGTGATCGCGCGATGCTGGAAGTCATGTACGGTGCGGGGCTGCGTCTTTCCGAACTGGTTAATATGGATTGTCGCCACATCGACCTGACGACCGGTGAAGTCTGGGTGATGGGTAAAGGTAGCAAAGAACGCCGCGTGCCGGTGGGGAAATCTGCAGTCCTCTGGGTTGAGCATTGGCTGGACTTGCGCGAGCTTTTTGGCCCGGACGACGACGCCCTGTTTCTCTCAAAACAGGGGAAGCGTATCTCGACGCGTAACGTTCAAAAGCGTTTTGGCGAGTGGGGGATAAAACAGGGGCTGAACAGCCATGTGCACCCTCATAAACTGCGTCATTCATTTGCCACGCATATGCTGGAGTCCAGCGGGGATTTGCGCGGTGTGCAGGAATTACTCGGCCACGCCAACCTTTCGACGACGCAAATCTATACCCATCTCGACTTCCAACACTTAGCCTCAGTGTATGATGCTGCGCATCCACGCGCTAAACGAGGGAAATCGTAATGCATTTTTATCGCCCATTAGGGACTATTGCCGCGCTCACTTTCGATCTTGACGACACCCTGTACGACAACCGCGAAGTGATTACGCGCACCGAACGCGAATCAATGAGTTTTGTGCAGAATTACCATCCGAAACTCAACCGCCTGCAACGCCCCGATTTTTTGCGCATTCGCCATGCGTTGCGCCTCGCAGAACCCGATATTTACCACGATGTCACCGAATGGCGTCGTCGTGCCGTTGAACAAGCCATGTTAGATGTGGGCTTGTCAGTGCAAGAAGCTGCCGCTGGCGCGGAGGCTTCGATGGCAAATTTTGCCCACTGGCGCAGCCAAATCGACGTGCCGCAAGAAACGCACGACACATTAGCGAAACTCGCCGAAAAATGGCCGCTGGTGGCGATTACTAACGGCAACGCCGAGCCACATCTTTTCGGCCTCGATCAGTACTTTAAATTTGTGCTGCGTGCCGGTCCTCATGGGCGTTCCAAGCCATTCAACGACATGTATCTGCTGGCTGCCGAAAAGCTGGATGTGCCACTCAGCCAGATTCTGCATGTAGGCGATGATCTGACCACTGACGTTGCCGGAGCTATTCGCAGCGGAATGCAGGCGTGCTGGATAAACCTGCGTGATGGCGACCTGATGCAAATTGATGACAGCCGTTTATTACCCCATCTGGAAATTTCGCAGTTGGCATCCCTCACCGCGCTGATATAATCGTCAGAACTCTGTATAAAATTCCAGTATATTTATCTCCTCAACGGCGGTGCCAATGGACGTTTCTTACCTGCTCGACAGCCTCAACGATAAACAGCGCGAAGCCGTCGCGGCCACGCGTAGCAATATGCTGGTGCTGGCTGGTGCAGGAAGCGGTAAGACGCGTGTATTGGTGCATCGTATTGCGTGGTTGATTAGCGTAGAAAACTGCTCGCCGTACTCCATTATGGCAGTGACGTTTACCAACAAAGCAGCGGCTGAAATGCGCCACCGTATCAGTCAGTTGATGGGAACCAGCCAGGGTGGGATGTGGGTAGGTACTTTCCATGGTCTCGCGCACCGCTTGCTGCGTGCACATCACATGGACGCCAACCTGCCACAGGATTTCCAGATACTGGACAGCGAAGATCAGCTGCGCTTGTTAAAACGTCTGATTAAAGCCATGAATCTCGACGATAAACAGTGGCCTGCTCGCCAGGCTATGTGGTTTATCAACGGCAAGAAAGATGAAGGTTTACGCCCGCATCACATTGAAAGCTATGGCAACCCGGTCGAGCAAACCTGGCAGAAAGTGTATCAGGCGTATCAGGAAGCCTGCGATCGCGCCGGGCTGCTGGATTTTGCCGAATTGCTGCTGCGAGCCCATGAGTTGTGGCTGAACAAACCGCACATCCTTAATCACTATCGTGAACGCTTTACCAACATTCTGGTGGACGAATTCCAGGATACCAACAGCATCCAGTACGCGTGGATTCGTATGCTGGCGGGCGATACCGGTAAAGTGATGATTGTTGGTGATGATGACCAGTCAATCTACGGCTGGCGCGGTGCGCAAGTTGAGAACATCCAACGCTTCCTGACCGATTTCCCAGGCGCACAAACCATTCGTCTTGAACAAAACTATCGTTCGACCAACAACATTCTGAATGCCGCCAACGCCCTGATTGCCAACAACTCCGGCCGTTTGGGTAAAGAGTTATGGACCGACGGCAGCGATGGTGAACCTATTTCACTGTATTGCGCCTTTAACGAATTAGACGAAGCGCGTTTCGTGGTAAACCGCATCAAAACCTGGCAGGAAAATGGCGGTGCGCTTGAGCAATGCGCGATTCTCTATCGCAGCAACGCCCAATCACGCGTGCTGGAAGAGGCCTTATTGCAGGTTGGTATGCCATACCGCATTTACGGCGGCATGCGCTTCTTCGAACGCCAGGAAATCAAAGATGCGCTCTCCTATCTGCGTCTGATTGCCAACCGTAATGACGACGCGGCATTTGAGCGCGTGGTTAACACACCAACGCGGGGTATCGGCGATCGCACATTAGATGTGGTGCGCCAGACATCGCGTGACCAGCAACTGACAATGTGGCAAGCCTGCCGCTTGTTGCTTCAGGAAAAAGCGTTAGCAGGCCGCGCAGCTTCTGCGCTGCAACGCTTTATGGAACTTATCGACGCGCTGGCACATGAAACCATCGACATGCCGCTGCACGTACAAACTGACCGGGTTATCAAAGATTCAGGTCTGATGATGATGTACGAGCAGGAAAAGGGCGAGAAGGGCCAGACGCGTATTGAAAACTTAGAAGAACTGGTCACGGCAACGCGCCAGTTCAGCTATCAGGATGAAGACGAAGACCTGATGCCGCTGCAAGCATTCTTGTCTCATGCAGCACTTGAAGCCGGTGAAGGGCAGGCCGATACCTGGCAAGATGCGGTGCAATTGATGACGCTGCACTCGGCGAAAGGTCTGGAGTTCCCGCAGGTGTTTATCGTCGGCATGGAAGAGGGCATGTTCCCAAGCCAGATGTCGCTCGATGAAGGTGGCCGCCTGGAAGAAGAACGCCGCCTGGCATACGTTGGCGTAACACGTGCGATGCAAAAACTGACGCTAACTTACGCTGAAACCCGCCGTCTGTATGGCAAAGAGGTTTACCACCGTCCATCGCGCTTCATTGGCGAACTGCCTGAGAACTGTGTGGAAGAGGTTCGTCTGCGCGCCAGCATCAGCCGTCCGGTCAGCCACCAACGCATGGGCACGCCAATTTCTGAGAATGATTCAGGCTTTAAACTCGGGCAGCGAGTGCGCCATGAAAAATTTGGCGAAGGTACGGTCGTTAATCTGGAAGGAAGTGGTGAACATAGCCGGGTTCAGGTGGCATTTCCGGGGCAGGGAATTAAGTGGCTAGTTGCGGCTTACGCACGCCTGGAATCGGTGTAAGTTAGCGAAACAACTCATCGTTTTTCACGCTTTTGCTACCTTATAAATACCACCCTGGTTTATTAGTCCATGGTTTCCCGTTGCGTGTTGACGCCATATTTATGGTGGCGTAACATGCGCGCACGATTACGCTAAGAGGACACTCGCCTTGGACACACCCAGTAAATACTGGCTCAATAACCTGTCATCCAGGTACAACTTCTAAGGCTATCCTCGAATGCTGATAGCCTTAGTGGTTGTCGGCGACCTCATATCTCGTATATCCCGTCGCAATGAGTCAGACTTTTTAATGGTCTGAAACCTAGTTAGTTTCTGTCTGTGTGCCAACCGAACTGTCCCTGATATTTTTTGCATTGGGAGTACCGGTCATGCTGAGCGCATTTCAACTGGAAAACAATCGTCTGTCCCGTCTTGAATTAGATGAGACCGATAACCTGAGCAATTCTGTTTGGGTTGATTTGGTCGAGCCTGAAGAGAGCGAGCGTCAGCGCGTGCAAACGGAACTTGGTCAAAGCCTGGCAACCCGCCCGGAACTGGAAGACATCGAAGCATCCGCGCGTTTCTTTGAAGACGAAGACGGTTTGCACATCCACTCATTCTTCTTTTACGAAGATGCTGACGATCACGCAGGCAACAGCACCGTGGCATTTACCATTCGTGAAGGCCGCCTGTTTACGCTGCGCGAACGTGAATTACCTGCATTTCGCCTTTATCGTATGCGCGCTCGTAGCCAGAATATGGTGGACGGTAATGCGTACGAATTACTGCTCGACCTGTTTGAAACTAAAATCGAGCAGCTGGCAGATGAAATCGAAAACATCTATAGCGATCTCGAAAAACTCAGCCGCGTCATTATGGAAGGTCATCAGGGCGATGAATATGACGCCGCACTTTCAACACTCGCTGAGCTGGAAGATATCGGCTGGAAAGTCCGTTTGTGTTTGATGGATACCCAACGCGCTCTGAACTTCCTGGTGCGTAAAGCGCGTTTGCCAAGCGGTCAGCTTGAGCAGGCGCGTGAGATCCTGCGCGATATCGAATCCCTGTTGCCGCACAACGAATCGTTGTTCCAGAAGGTCAACTTCCTGATGCAAGCGGCGATGGGCTTTATCAACATCGAGCAGAACCGCATCATCAAGATCTTCTCGGTGGTATCGGTGGTGTTCCTGCCGCCAACACTTGTGGCATCGAGCTACGGGATGAACTTTGAGTTTATGCCCGAGTTGAAACTGAGCTTCGGTTACCCGGCAGCGATTATCGTCATGATCCTCGCGGGCCTGGCGCCGTATCTCTACTTCAAGCGCAAAAACTGGTTGTAAGATGAAAATGAGAAGGGAGCCGATTGGCTCCCTTTTTACTTCTGCGCGACCGCGCGCGCCGCAATCCGTGAGTTCCGCTGCGTATAAACCGCATCAAGAATAAACAACGCTAGTGCTGCCCAGATAAAGCCAAACGTCAGCAACTTATCTTTACCGATCACTTCACCGTAGAACGTCACTGCTAGCAGGAACATCAACGTCGGGCCAATGTACTGGAAGAAACCCAGTGTCGAGAGGCGTAAGCGCGTTGCTGCAGCGGTGAAGCACAGCAATGGAATCGTTGTTACCACGCCCGCGGCAATCAGCAGTAAGTTCAGCGACATCGAGTTTTGCCCCATATGGCTGGTCGAACTGTCTGCGATGCCAAACAAATAGATAGCCGCAATCGGCAATAGCCAAAGCGTTTCAACCAGCATGCCGGTTTGTGCATCAACGGCGATTTTCTTACGCACCAGTCCGTAAAACGCGAAGCTAAATGCGAGGCCAAGAGCGATGATTGGCAGCGAACCGAATGTCCAAAGCTGAATCAGAACACCACAAGCGGCGAGGCCCACGGCTACCCACTGCATTCTGCGAAAGCGCTCACCGAGGAAAATCATCCCCAAAAGCACGTTAACCAGCGGGTTGATGAAATAACCCAGGCTTGCCTCCAGCATGTGATTATTATTCACTGCCCAAATGAAGAGCAGCCAGTTACCGCCGATGAGCACTGCGGAGAGCGCCATGGCGAATACCTTTTTGCGGTTTTGACAGGATTTCTTCACCTGAGGCCACTGGCGACTAAGGCTAATTAACACCAACATAAAGAAGAACGACCAAATCACGCGGTGCGTCAGGATTTCATCAGCCGGAACATAGTGGATTAATTTGAAGTAAGCAGGCGCGATGCCCCACATAAAGTACGCCGCCAGTGCTAGTAATACGCCCTGACGGGTTTGTTTCGCATCCATGAAAAGAACTCGTTGATGAATAGTGTGCAAATAGTAACAGGATTTATCTTCTCACCCCACCATGTAGGTGGCGGTCGCACTGGCGATATGCAATTGATCTTCGTTGTGTAATTCCACGCGTGCTACAGCTACTTTGCGGCCTGCACGCAGAAGAGTGCTGCTGGCAGTGAAACGTTGGCCACGCCCTGGGCGCAGGTAATCGACGCGTAAATCGATAGTTCCCATTTTCGAGAGACGTTGGCGCAGTTCTTCTTCGCTAATACTATCGTGGCGGGTGAGTGTACTGCCCACACAAACCAGGCCTGCCGCAACATCCAGCGATGAGGCGATGACACCGCCATGCAAAATACTCTGCGCCCAGTTTCCCACCATCATCGGCTGGTTATTAAAACAAAGCTCGGCGTAATCTTTCTCGTAACGGATGAGCTCCAGCCCAAGCGCACGGTTAAATGGCATGTGGTAGACAAAAATTTCACCGACCAGTTGTAAAGCGGCTTCCGGGGTCAAAAATGGGGTAGACATGGATCGTTCCTCGATCAATACAAAATCACATACCCTTCGCCCTTCAAGATGCAGGGTTGTTGGCTGCTCTCATTCACCCGAATCACTTACTTGAGTAAGCTCATCGGGATTCATTCGATTGCCGCCTACCTGAATCTTGAAGTAGCTTGGGTGTAATGTTAATTAATTGTGTATTTTATGCTTCGCAATCGTTGATTGCTACTTTAAGAACTGTAGACCGAGCGTCCAGATTAAGAACTATGTAGAATGTGTCCCTGATAATAATTTGAAACCTTTTCTTTCAGGAGAACACCATTGATGCGCAAGTATCTGGGATGGCTGATGGCGGCGTGCCTGCTTCCTTCTATGGCTAACGCAGCGGAAGCGACCATAAAGCAAGTCCATGATAAACCCGCGGTGCGCGGCAGTATCATCGCCAACATGCTTCTGGAACATGACAATCCGTTCACACTTTACCCGTATGAAACTAACTATCTGATCTATACGGTGACTGATGATCTGAATAAAGAGGCGATTCGCAGTTATAACTGGTCTGATAATGCCCGCAAAGACGAAGTAAAATTCCAGCTTAGCCTCGCGTTCCCTATCTGGCGCGGCATTCTGGGGCCAAACTCAGTGCTGGGTGCTTCATACACTCAGAAATCCTGGTGGCAGCTGTCTAACAGTGGCGAATCTTCACCTTTCCGTGAAACAAACTACGAGCCACAAGTGTTTCTGGGCTTTGCTACCGATGAATCGTTTGCTGGCTGGACATTACGCGACGTTGAGATGGGTTATAACCACGATTCCAATGGTCGTTCAGACCCAACGTCTCGCAGCTGGAACCGTTTATACACGCGTCTGATGGCTGAGCACGGTAACTGGATGGTTGAAGTGAAGCCGTGGTATGTCATCGGTGATACCGACGATAACCCGGATATCACCAAATACCTGGGCTACTATCAGCTGCGTGTTGGCTACCAGTTTGGCGATGCGATTCTGAGTATGAAAGGGCAGTACAACTGGAATACCGGCTATGGCGGCGGCGAATTAGGCTTTAGTTATCCGGTCACTAAGCACGTGCGCCTTTATACCCAGCTTTACAGCGGTTACGGTGAGTCATTAATTGATTACAACTTTAACCAGACACGCTTCGGTGTCGGCGTTATGCTTAACGATCTGTTCTAAGAAATTGGCGGTTTTTGTGGTGGGGAAAGCGTGACACAGGCGGAAGTAATTAATCAGGCAGTGCTGGCCAGACAGGTTTTGCAAGATACCTTTGGCTATCAACAGTTCCGCCCAGGTCAGGAAACCATCATCGAAACGGTGCTGGAAGGGCGCGATTGCCTGGTTGTCATGCCGACAGGCGGTGGCAAATCACTGTGCTATCAAATCCCGGCGCTGGTGTTTGGTGGGCTGACCGTCGTGGTTTCCCCGCTGATTTCCCTGATGAAAGACCAGGTCGATCAGTTGCTGGCAAACGGCGTTGCCGCCGCGAGCCTTAACTCCACCCAAAATCGCGAACAGCAACAAGAAGTGATGGCGGGCTGCCGTACCGGGCAGATTCGCCTGTTATACATCGCGCCTGAGCGGCTGATGATGGATAACTTCATCGACCAAATCAGCCAGTGGCATTTGTCGATGATCGCGGTTGACGAGGCGCACTGTATTTCTCAGTGGGGCCACGATTTCCGCCCGGAATATGCCGCATTAGGCCAACTGCGCCAACGCCTGCCGACGGTGCCGTTCATCGCTTTGACGGCGACAGCAGACGACACCACGCGTGCAGACATTGTTCGTCTGCTTGGTCTGCACGACCCGCTGATTCAAATCAGCAGTTTTGACCGCCCGAATATCCGCTACATGCTGATGGAGAAGTTTAAACCTCTCGATCAGCTGATGCGCTACGTGCAAGAGCAACGCGGCAAATCCGGCATTATTTACTGTAACAGCCGCGCGAAAGTTGAAGACACGGCTGCTCGTCTGCAAAGTAAAGGTATCAGCGCGGGCGCTTATCACGCGGGGCTTGAGCACCAGGTTCGCGGTGACGTGCAGGAAAAATTCCAGCGTGATGACCTGCAAATCGTCGTGGCGACCGTAGCATTCGGTATGGGCATCAATAAACCCAACGTGCGTTTTGTCGCGCACTTCGACATCCCGCGCAATATCGAATCCTATTACCAGGAAACTGGCCGTGCCGGGCGTGACGGCCTACCTGCGGAAGCAATGCTATTTTACGATCCGGCCGATATGGCGTGGTTGCGTAAATGCCTCGAAGAAAAACCGGTCGGGCAATTACAGGATATTGAGCGCCATAAACTCAACGCAATGGGCGCGTTTGCCGAAGCGCAGACCTGTCGCCGCCTGGTGTTGCTGAATTACTTCGGTGAAGGTCGCCAGCAATCTTGTGGCAACTGCGATGTTTGTCTCGATCCACCGCGCCGCTACGACGGGCTGGTGGATGCGCAAAAAGCGCTGTCCTGTATTTATCGCGTCAACCAACGCTTTGGTATGGGCTATGTCGTGGAAGTGCTGCGCGGTGCCAATAACCAGCGTATCCGCGAATTACAGCACGACAAATTACCGGTTTATGGCATTGGCCGCGACCAGACCCACGAGCATTGGGTCAGCGTTATCCGCCAGTTGATTCACCTCGGTGTGGTGACGCAAAACATCGCCCAACATTCCGCATTGCAGCTCACCGCCGCGGCTCGCCCGTATTTACGTGGCGAAGAACCCTTAATGCTCGCCGTGCCACGTATTGTGGCAATCAAATCGAAATCCAGCCCGAAAGTGTTTGGCGGAAACTACGATCGCAAGTTGTTCGCCAAATTGCGCAAGCTGCGTAAAGCCATTGCCGACGAAGAGAATATCCCGCCGTATGTGGTGTTTAACGACGCGACGCTTATCGAAATGGCCGAACAAATGCCGATTACGCCGAGTGAAATGCTAGGCGTTAACGGTGTGGGTACGCGTAAACTGGAGCGCTTTGGGCGCGAGTTTATGGCACTTATTCGCAGCCATGTCGATGGCGAAGATGAGTAGTAGCCAGTCTTTGCTGCAACTCGTATAGTTATTCCCCAACTAATAATCTAGCGAGTTAATTCCTATGTTGATGCTATTTATGACCGTGGCGGTTCTGCATATTGTCGCTCTGGTTACGCCTGGTCCGGATTTCTTTTTTGTCTCGCAGACAGCCGTTAGCCGTTCCCGAAAAGAAGCCATGATGGGCGTGCTGGGTATTACCGGCGGCGTGATGGTCTGGTCTGGCGTGGCGCTGCTCGGCCTTAACCTGATCCTCGAAAAAATGGCGTGGCTACACAGCATTATTATGGTCGGCGGTGGCTTGTATCTGTGCTGGATGGGTTATCAGATGCTGCGCAGCGCATTGAAAAAAGAAACGGTTAAGCCGACTGAAGAGGTCAGTGTTGAGCTGGCTCGCAGTGGACGCAGCTTCCTGAAGGGCCTGTTGACCAATCTCTCGAATCCAAAAGCTATCATTTATTTCGGCAGCGTGTTTTCACTGTTTGTCAGTAATGATGTTGGCAGCGCCGAGCGTTGGGGATTATTCGTCATGATTGCTCTGGAAACCTTCGTCTGGTTTACCGTGGTTGCCAGCCTGTTCGCATTGCCGCAAATGCGCCGGGGTTACCAGCGCCTTGCGAAATGGATTGATGGTGTTGCCGGTGTTTTGTTTGCCGGATTCGGCATCCACCTGATCATCTCCCGATAATCCTTCCTTATAAACCCAAAATAATTCGAGTTGCAGGTAGGCGGCAAGGGAGCAAATCCCCAGGAGCTTACTTGAGTAAGTGACTGGGGTTTGTGAGTGCAGCCAACACCCCTGCAACTTGAAGTATGACGGGTATTACTGGCGTGCTCCCGCAAGGAGTGCGCCAACCAACATAAACAGCGAACCAAATACGCGGTTCAACGCTTTCATCTGCTTTGGTCCTTTAATCCAGCCTGCAATACGTGTTGCAAGCCCCGCATAGCCAATCATCACAATAATATCCACCACTACAGTCGTCACACCGAGCACTAAATACTGCAACGCCTGTGGCTGGTGCGGTGAGATAAACTGCGGGAAAAGTGCAGCCAGAAAGACGATGCTTTTTGGGTTCGTCAGGTTCACAAAAATCGCGCGCTTAAACAGGCGGCTGCGTGGTTGGGTGGTTGCCAGAGTATTCAAGTCCAGCGCACCCGCGGCACGCCATTGCTGAATACCAAGCCAGACAAGATAAGCGGCACCCGCCCATTTCAAAATTTCAAAAGCCAGCAATGAGTGTGAGAACAGCGCACCCAGGCCAATCCCAACCAGCACGATATGAATCGCAAGCCCCGTTTGCAGCCCGGCAATCGACGCGGCAGCTCCCCGATAGCCGTGGCTAATGGCGGTGGTCATGGTATTAATTGCCCCGGAACCGGGTGACAGACTCAGAATTATTGTGGTCACGAGATAGGTTAACCACCACTCAACACTCATGTGAAATTCCCTGATCGAACACTTTTATGCCACAATACGCTATTGTTGATGAGCGTGCTACGAATCACAAAAAAGCGATATGACTCAGCATAAAAATGGATGGTCAAACAGGGAAAACGCCTTTGCGGCTTTCACCACCGGTCCTCTGATGGACTTCTGGCGGCAGCGCGAAGAGTGTGAATTTTCAGGCGTCGACGAAGTGCCGGTACGCTATGTACGCTTTCGCGCGCAGGATCACGATAGGGTCATTGTCGTTTGCCCTGGCCGGATCGAAAGTTACGTCAAATATGCCGAACTGGCTTATGACCTTTTCCATTGTGGGTTCGATATTTTAATCATCGACCACCGTGGGCAAGGGCGTTCCGGGCGCATGCTTTCGGACTCACATCGCGGCCATGTGGCGAAATTTAGCGACTATGTCGACGACTTTGACCGCTTTTATCAGCACGAAGTCGCCAACGGCCCCTGGAGAAAACGCTACGCGTTAGCGCATTCCATGGGTGGCGCGATAATTACGCTGTGGCTTGAGAAAAACTCACAATGCTTTGATGCAGTTGCACTGTGTGCGCCGATGTTTGGTATTGCCTTGCGCTGGCCTGACTGGATGGTGCGCCATATTCTTGATTGGGCGGAAGGCCATCAGCGTATTCGTGAGGGTTATGCAATCGGAACAGGCCGCTGGCGTGCATTACCATTTAGCGTTAATGTCCTGACCCATAGTCGTGAACGTTACCGCCGCAACCTGCGTTTTTATGCTGATGAGCCAGCATTGCGGTTGGGTGGGCCAACGAATCACTGGGTAAGAGAAGGGATACTCGCAGGAGAACAGGTTTTAGCAGGAGCCACTGCTATCACCACGCCGATTTTTATCCTGCAGGCAGAAGAGGAGCGCGTCGTAGATAACCGAGCGCATGACCAATTCTGTGAGATTCGCGCCGCGGCGGGCCACCCTTGTGAGGGGGAAACACCTTACGTCATAAACGGTGCGTATCATGAGATCCTGTTCGAAAAGGACGATATGCGGACCGAAGCGCTGAATGCCGTCATCGCCTTTTTTGACAGGCATAATTAATCTGAATTTAACACCAGAGGTTCCAAATCCTATGTACCATGTCGTTGCGTCTGACTTAGATGGCACGTTGCTGTCCCCTGATCACACTCTCTCCCCGTATGCTAAAGAAACGCTGAAATTGCTCACCGCTGAAGGTGTTCATTTCGTCTTTGCAACGGGTCGCCACCATATCGACGTGGGGCAAATCCGCGATAACCTCGAAATCAAAGCCTACATGATCACCTCAAACGGTGCGCGTGTGCATGATACTGACGGTAACCTGGTGTTCAGCCACGATCTTGACCATGACATCGCTCAGGATCTGTTTGGTGTGGTGCAAACCAATCAAGATATCGTGACCAACGTCTACCGTGGCGACCAGTGGTTTATGAACCGTCACCGCCCGGAAGAGATGAAATATTTCAAAGAAGCGGTGTTCAATTACACCCTGTTTGAACCAGGCTTGCTGGAAGCCGATGGCGTCAGCAAAGTGTTCTTCACCTGTGATTCACATGAAAAACTCCTGCCGCTTGAGCAAGCGTTGCTCGCTCGCTGGGGCGACCGCGTGAATGTGAGTTTCTCCACGCTGACTTGCCTGGAAGTGATGGCGGGCGGCGTATCGAAAGGTCACGCGCTGGAAGCGGTATCCAAAGCGATGGGCTACGGCCTGAAAGACTGCATTTCCTTTGGTGACGGCATGAATGACGCGGAAATGCTTAGCATGGCGGGTAAAGGCTGCATCATGGGCAACGCTCACCAGCGCCTGAAAGACTTACTGCCAGAGCTTGAAGTCATCGGCACCAACGGTGATAACGCGGTTCCGCATTACCTGCGCAAAATGTTCCTCGGCAAAGACTGATTCGTGATAAACGAGTGGTGAACTAATCACCACTCGTCAACCAAATAGTTCAACTTCTGCACATTCCCTTCGCTACAATGAAGCATTAATCTCCCGTAGTAGAGACTTCATCGTGCCGTTACTGATCATCACCACTATTCTGTGGGCCTTCTCTTTTAGCCTGATTGGCGAATACCTTGCCGGGCACGTCGACAGCTACTTTTCAGTGCTGATGCGCGTCGGGCTGGCGGCGATAGTGTTCCTGCCTTTCCTGCGCTTTAAAGGCTACAGCGCGAAAACATTGCTGCTGTATATGCTGGTGGGCGCACTGCAACTCGGCGTGATGTACCTGTTTAGCTTCCAGGCGTATCTCTACCTCACCGTTTCAGAATTCCTGCTGTTTACGGTAATGACGCCGCTTTACGTTACGTTGATTTATGACTTGATCAGCGGCAACAAGCTACGTTGGGGCTACGCATTGAGTGCCGGGCTTGCCGTGGTTGGTGCGGCGATTATTCGCTACGACAAAGTGAGCGATCACTTCTGGATTGGTCTGATGCTGGTCCAGGCGGCAAACATCTGCTTCGCCATCGGTATGGTGGGCTACAAACGGTTGATGGAAACGCGTCCGATGCCGCAACGTTGCGCATTTTCGTGGTTCTACCTCGGGGCGGCAGTCGTGGCTGTAACAGCCTGGTTTGCGCTGGGGAATCCGCACAAACTGCCGACCACGCATCTGCAATGGGGCATTCTGGTGTGGCTTGGTGTGGTGGCTTCCGGGCTGGGCTACTTTATGTGGAACTATGGCGCCACGCAGGTTGATGCGGGCACGCTTGGTATCATGAACAACGTGCATGTTCCGGCGGGGCTGCTGGTTAACCTTGCCATCTGGCAAGAACAGCCGCACTGGCCGAGTTTTATTATTGGTGGGACGGTGATAATGGCCTCGCTATGGGTGCATCGCCATTGGGTCGCTCCGCGTTCTTCACAAACGGCAGATGCTCGCAAGCGTGTGAACGCGTCGAGCGAATAAACGCTTCCGTCACCGGTTGGCGCTGTTCGCCATCGCGCACGGCGGCGTACAACCGGCTCCACAGTCCTTCGCCCAGGGTTTTGGTTACGACCAGACCCTGGCGCTCAACATTTTCCACTACCCAATGTGGCAGCGCAGCAATTCCCATGCGGGCTGACACCATCTGAATCAGCAGCAGCGTGTTATCGACACTTTTCAGCGATGGGCTGACGCCTGCGGGTTGCAGGAAATGGCGCCAGATATCGAGTCGTTGGCGCTGCACCGGGTAAATCAACAACGTTTCGCTGCTCAAATCTTCCGGTTCAATACGCGTTTTGCTTGCCAGCGGGTGATCCGTTGCCAGCACAAGGCGCACTTCATAATCAAACATTGGCGAATAATGCAGACCGCTGCGCGGCAGGATGTCGGACGTTAATACGATATCCAGCTCACTCTGTTGCAGTGCAGGCTGCGGGTCGAACGTCACGCCAGATTTGAAATCCAGATCCACCTGCGGCCAGGTTTTGTGGAAGTTTTCCAGCGCGGGCGTCAGCCACTGAATACAGCTATGGCATTCGATGGCGATGCGAAGCTGGGTCTGGTGCGGTTCGTTGCAAGCCTGCAGCGCACGGCTAATCTGCGGCAACACTTGTTCAGCCAGTTGCAACAGCACCTCGCCCTGAGGTGTAAACCGCAGTGGCTGACTTTTACGGACAAACAGGCGGAAACCCAGGCGCTGCTCCAGATCGCTGAATTGATGGGAGAGGGCCGATTGGGTTTGATGCAACGCGGCAGCCGCAGCGGCTAAAGAGCCGCAATTTCGTAACGCCTGTAGCGTCCGCAGATGTTTAATCTCGATCATGAAAGTCCTTCAATTCGGCATGAGCAAATTGCGCTTGAGGAATATACAGTACCTGTTGATTATAGATGTGTAAACATCTGGACGGCTAAATGCGTCGAATAATGAATATTGAGGAAAGAACATGACGATAAAAAATCACACCCTCGGCTTCCCTCGTGTCGGCCTACGTCGCGAACTGAAAAAAGCACAAGAAAGTTACTGGGCGGGCAGCTCCACCCAGGAAGAATTACTGGCGGTAGGCCGCGAACTGCGTGCCCGCCACTGGGACCAACAAAAAGAAGCTGGCGTGGAACTGCTGCCAGTGGGCGATTTCGCCTGGTACGATCACGTTCTGACCACCAGCTTGCTGCTTGGCAATGTGCCGGCTCGTCATCAGAACGCGGACGACAGCGTCGATATCGACACCTTATTCCGCCTGGGCCGTGGCCGGGCACCCACTGGTGAGCCCGCCGCAGCCGCTGAAATGACCAAATGGTTCAACACTAATTACCACTACATGGTGCCGGAGTTCACTAAAGGCCAGCAGTTCAAACTGACCTGGACACAGCTGTTGGATGAAGTAGATGAAGCACTGGCGCTTGGCCACAACGTGAAACCTGTACTGCTTGGGCCAGTGACTTACCTGTGGCTTGGCAAAGTGAAAGGCGAGCCGTTTGACCGCCTGAGCCTGCTGCAAGATATTCTGCCGGTTTACCAGCAGGTGCTGGCGGAACTGGCAAAGCGTGGCATCGAGTGGGTGCAGATCGACGAGCCTGCTCTGGTGCTGGAGTTACCGCAAGAATGGCTCGATGCGTTCAAACCGGCTTACGACGCGCTGGCTGGTAACGTTAAACTGTTGCTGACCACTTATTTTGAAGGCGTGACGCCAAACCTGAACACCATTACGGCGCTGCCGGTTCAGGGTCTGCACGTCGACTTCGTCCATGGTAAAGACGATATCAACGCGCTGCATCAGCAACTGCCCGCCAACTGGCTGTTATCGGCCGGTGTGATTAATGGTCGTAACGTCTGGCGTGCTGATCTGAGCGAAAAATATCAACAATTGCAGGCGATCGTCGGTAAACGTGATCTGTGGGTCGCTTCTTCCTGTTCTCTGCTGCACAGCCCAATCGACCTGAGCGTTGAAACACGTCTTGATGCTGAAGTGAAGAGTTGGTTTGCCTTCGCGCTGCAAAAATGTGCCGAACTGTCTTTGCTGACCGAAGCCCTGAACAGCGGCAATACTGAAAAACTGGTTGAATGGAGTGCGCCAATTCAGGCTCGCCGCCATTCACAGCGTGTCCATAATGCGGCCGTTGGCAAACGTCTGGCGACCATTACGGCGCAAGACAGCCAACGCCAGAATGACTATACCGTTCGTGCCGTGGCACAGCGCCAGCGCTTCAATCTCCCGGCCTGGCCGACGACGACTATCGGTTCATTCCCGCAAACGACGGAAATTCGTGGCCTGCGCCTGGAGTTTAAAAAAGGTAACCTGGATGCGAATAACTATCGCACCGGTATCGCCGAACATATCAAACAAGCCGTTGCTGAACAGGAACGCCTGGGGCTGGATGTACTGGTGCATGGGGAAGCCGAACGTAACGACATGGTGGAATACTTCGGTGAGCACCTCGACGGTTTCGTGTTTACTCAGAACGGCTGGGTGCAGAGTTACGGTTCTCGCTGCGTGAAGCCACCGGTTGTCATCGGTGATATCAGCCGCCCGGAAGCCATTACTGTGGAATGGGCATCGTTCGCGCAATCCCTGACTGACAAACCGGTAAAAGGCATGCTGACTGGCCCGGTGACAATTCTGTGCTGGTCATTCCCGCGCGAAGATGTGAGCCGTGAAACCATCGCCAAACAAATCGCCCTTGCGCTGCGTGACGAAGTGGCGGATCTCGAAGCGGCAGGCATCGGCATCATTCAGATCGACGAACCCGCACTGCGCGAAGGTTTACCGCTGCGCCGTTCCGACTGGCAGGCGTATCTGGAGTGGGGCGTGGAAGCCTTCCGCCTGAATGCCGCCGTGGTGCGTGATGACACACAAATCCACACGCACATGTGTTACTGCGAGTTCAACGACATCATGGACTCCATTGCCGCGCTGGATGCAGATGTGATAACCATTGAAACCTCGCGTTCCGATATGGACCTGCTGGAGTCATTTAAAGAGTTCGAATACCCGAATGAAATTGGGCCGGGCGTATATGACATTCACTCACCGAACGTACCGAGCGTGGAATGGATTGAAGCATTGCTGAAGAAAGCGGCGGAAAGTGTTCCGGCAGAGCGCTTGTGGGTCAACCCGGACTGCGGCCTGAAAACCCGTGGCTGGCCGGAGACTCGCCAGGCACTGGCGAATATGGTGAAGGCTGCGCAGAATTTGCGTAAGGCTTAATAAAGTAAGAAGTGGGGGAATCTTTCCCCCTTAATTAACTGCATTACTTCTTCGCACTAAAGCGTGCAAACCACGCCAGCATCCGCACCCAGCCATCTTTTGCCGATTCTTCATGATAGCTCGGGCGGTAGTCCGCATTAAAAGCATGGCCCGCTTCCGGGTAGATGATAATTTCTGCGTTAGCATTTGCTGCACGTAACGCGTGGCGCATGGTTTCCACGGTATCCTGTGGAATTCCCGTATCTTGCCCGCCATAAAGCCCAAGCACGGGCGCGTTCAAATTGATTGCGACGTCGACCGGGTGGTGTGGTGAATTCAGCGATTTTTCCCCAACCAATTTGCCATACCAGGCCACAGCTGCTTTTAGTTGCGGATTATGAGCGGCATATAGCCATGCAATGCGTCCACCCCAGCAAAAACCAGTGACCATCAGGCGATGGGCATCACCACCGTTTCTGGCCGCCCAGTTTGCAACATGGTCCAGGTCGGCAAGAACCTGCGCGTCGGGGACTTTGGACACCAGACCGCTGAACAGGGTCGGGATATCTGCATAATCATTCGGATCGCCCTGACGGAAATAGAGCTCTGGCGCGATGGCGAGATAGCCTTCGAGCGCCAGGCGGCGACAAACATCACGAATGTGTTCATGCACACCGAAAATTTCCTGCACCACGATGACAATCGGCAGTGGGCCTTCCGCCCCTTTTGGTCTGGCATGGAACGCAGGCATGTTTTCGCCCTGCGTGGGAATAGATGTCTCTCCCGAGAGAATCTCTTCATCGGAGGTATGCAATACTGTTGAAGCAAGTGGAGCTGCCGCTGGCGCAAAATGCCCGCCCGGCGATTTATCTACTGTATTTTCTTCTTTCATTGGCATTCTCCTTACCAGAATTAGCGCAGTGCGATAACTATAGCTTTTCCCCGTCATTCTTCGAGCCGCAGCGCTGTTCGCTATGTCTGAGAAAAGAATCGTCAGGAAATTTAATGTGATGCTCGTCACTAATAAGATTGAAAATAATGTAACTTGTTTCATTCAAAGTGAAATGCGTCACGAAATTCTTTGCCGGGGTTCTGTACAGTACCTCTAAGCAATGCAAGCCAACCTATTAAACAGAGGAGTCTGTTATGTCCAAGTCTGATGTTTTTCACCTCGGCCTCACTAAAAGCGACCTGCAGGGGGCAACACTTGCCATCGTCCCGGGCGACCCTGAGCGAGTTGAAAAAATCGCTGTACTGATGGACAAGCCGGTCAAATTGGCTGCCCACCGTGAATTTACTACCTGGCGTGCTGAGTTAGACGGCAAGCCAGTTATCGTCTGCTCTACCGGTATCGGTGGCCCGTCTACTTCTATCGCTGTGGAAGAACTGGCGCAGTTGGGTATTCGTACTTTCTTGCGTATCGGTACGACCGGTGCGATTCAGCCACATATCAATGTCGGTGATGTTCTGGTGACGACGGCGTCTGTGCGCCTTGATGGTGCCAGCCTGCACTTTGCACCAATGGAATTCCCAGCGGTTGCTGATTTTGCCTGTACCACCGCGCTGGTTGAAGCCGCGAAATCTATTGGCGCGACCACGCACATTGGCGTGACGGCTTCTTCCGATACCTTCTATCCAGGCCAGGAGCGTTACGACACCTTCTCCGGTCGTGTAGTGAATCGCTATAAAGGCTCTATGGAAGAGTGGCAGCAGATGGGCGTGATGAACTACGAGATGGAATCAGCAACACTTCTGACCATGTGTGCAAGCCAGGGCCTGCGTGCGGGTATGGTTGCGGGTGTGATTGTGAACCGTACTCAGCAAGAGATCCCGAACGCTGAGACCATGAAGAAAACGGAAAGCCATGCGGTGAAAATCGTCGTGGAAGCAGCTCGTCGCCTGATCTAGTCCCCCAAAGCCGGTGCAAGCCGGCTTAATTTTTACGCTTTGCGTAACGTCTCGCAGTAAACTCCTTTTCATCTGGACATTTATACAGCACAATTTTATTTTGCTGGTGTTTGGCATGGCTTGTTGGAGTGACTGTGGATATTTCTATTTTATTCGGGCTCGGTATTGCGCTGGTTGGGGTGCTGACTGGTTGGTTGCTGGCAAGTTTGCGGGCGGCCGGGAGGCAATCCGCACTGTATGAAGAACAGCGAGAAATCTACGGCGAACTCACTGCCGCCCGGCAGGAATTGCAGCAAAACCAGCACTGGAAAGAGGAATGCGAGCAACTCAACCGTGAATTGCGCACGCAGTTAGAAATCAACAGTGCGCAGGAAGCGGACATCCGCGAGCTTTCCACATTGCTTGAACAAACCCGTCTTAACGCTGACGATAAACATCGCCAGATGCTTAATAGTGAACAGCGTCTCAGCGAACAATTTGAAAACCTTGCCAACCGAATCTTTGAACAAAGCGGCCGAAAAGTTGAAGAACAAAACCGTCAAAGTTTGAATGGGTTGCTGTCGCCATTGCGCGAACAACTGGATGGCTTCCGCCGCCAGGTGCAAGAAAGCTTTGGTCAGGAGGCTCGCGAACGGCACACGCTGACGCATGAGATCCGCAACCTTCAGCAGCTAAATGCTCAGATGGCACAAGAGGCGCTAAACCTCACTAAAGCCCTGAAAGGGGACAACAAAACCCAGGGTAACTGGGGCGAGGTCGTATTGACTCGCGTCCTTGAAGCATCCGGTTTACGCGAAGGTTATGAATACGAAACTCAGGTGAATATCCAGCTCGAAAATAACAGTCGTATGCAGCCCGATGTCATCGTGCGTTTGCCGCAAGGCAAAGATGTGGTTATTGATGCCAAGATGACGCTGGTGGCCTATGAACGTTATTACAATGGCGACGACGAGTTAACGCGAGAAAGTGCGCTCAACGAACATATTGCAGCGATGCGTAACCACATTCGTATGCTGGGCCGCAAAGATTATCAGCAATTACCGGGTTTGCGTTCGCTGGATTATGTTTTGATGTTTATCCCCGTCGAACCCGCATTTTTACTGGCGATTGACCGCCAGCCTGAACTCATCAGCGAAGCCCTGAAAAATAACATCATGCTGGTTAGCCCAACCACCTTGCTGGTGGCGTTAAGAACCGTTGCCAATTTGTGGCGTTATGAGCATCAAAGCCGGAATGCGCAACAAATTGCCGAACGTGCCAGTCGGCTATATGACAAAATGCGCCTCTTTGTGGATGACATGTCGGCGATCGGCCAGAGCCTCGATAAAGCGCAGGACAACTACCGGCAGGCGATGAAAAAACTCTCTTCCGGGCGCGGCAATATTCTCATCCAGGCAGATGCATTTCGTGGTCTGGGCGTTGAGGTTAAACGTGAGATTAATCCTGATTTAGTCGAACAGGCCAGACTTGAAGAAGGCGATAATATCGAGCGCCATGAGCATGAAAACGACGAAGAGAAGAATATGGAAAACAGTTTGTAGCAAGAATAACTCGAGTTGCAGGTAGGCGGCAAAGGAACAAATCCCCAGGAGCTTACTAAAGTAAGTGACTGGGGTTTGTGAGTGCAGCCAACACCCCTGCAGCTTGAAGCATAGGGCTTTAGGGCTCATTCTGTTACACTTCACGAACATTTTTTTGGATAAGCAGGCATTGAGATGGTTGAAGAATCCCAGGAAACAACACACTTTGGCTTTCGCACTGTAGCGAAGGAACAGAAGGCCGATATGGTCGCTAATGTGTTCCACTCTGTGGCCGCAAAATACGACGTAATGAATGACTTAATGTCATTTGGCATCCATCGTATATGGAAGCGTTTCACCATTGATTGCAGTGGTGTTCGTCGTGGTCAGCGCGTACTGGACTTAGCAGGCGGAACCGGTGATTTAACCGCTAAGTTCTCTCGTCTGGTAGGTGAAACAGGCGAAGTGGTTCTGGCTGATATCAATGACTCAATGCTGAAAATGGGGCGCGAAAAACTGCGCAACATCGGTGTGGTTGGCAACGTGAACTATGTTCAGGCTAACGCTGAAGCCCTGCCATTCCCGGATAACTTTTTTGATTGCATCACCATCTCTTTCGGTCTGCGTAATGTTACAGACAAAGAGAAAGCGCTGCGTTCAATGTATCGCGTATTAAAACCAGGTGGCCGCTTGTTGGTTCTGGAATTCTCTAAACCGATTATTGAACCACTGAGCAAAGCTTACGATGCGTACTCGTTCCACATTTTGCCGCGTATCGGTGAAATTGTTGCGCAGGATGCGGAAAGCTACCGCTATCTGGCTGAGTCTATTCGCATGCATCCTGATCAAGAAACATTGAAAGCGATGATGGAAGATGCGGGCTTTGAAAATACCACCTATTTCAACCTGACCGCTGGCGTAGTTGCTCTGCACCGTGGCTATAAATTCTGACAGGGAACTCGTGATGCCTTTTACACCGCTAATGACTGCCGGAATTGAAAATATCCTCAATACTTTTCTCTGGCGCGATCGGGGACTGAAAGCGGCACGTCAGCGCTTAGTGGGTAAGGTGTTACGCGTTGAGCTCAAAGAGTTCTCTTCGCCAATTGTTCTGGTCTTTAGCGAACAGCAAATTGATGTACTGGGCCAGTGGGAAGATGAAGCTGATTGCATGGTGCTAACCGGGCTTGGCACCTTGCCTAAACTACGTGACAGGCAGCAGCTTACTGCGCTGATTCGCAGTGGTGAATTAGAGGTTCAAGGCGATCTTCAGGTTGTCCAGAATTGGGTTTCTCTGATGGATCTTGCCGAGTTCGATCCTGCAGAATTATTAGCACCTTATATCGGTGATATTGCCGCCGAAGGTATCAGTAAAGTTATCCGTGGTGGCGGTAAGTTATTCAAGAAAGGATTTACTCGTAACCAGCAATACCTGTCAGAAGCCATTACGGAAGAGTGGAAGATGGCACCGGGATCGCTTGAGGTTGCATGGTTTGCTGAGGAAACGGCAGCAGTCGAACGAAATGTTGACGCACTCATCGCGCGACTGAACAAACTGGAGAACAAATGACGCCTGGAGAAATTCGTCGCCTCTATTTCATTGTCCGCACTTTTCTTAGTTATGGTCTGGATGAACTTATTCCTCGTGTCCGCATTACGCTGCCATTACGTATTTGGCGGCGTACGCTTTTCTGGATGCCAAACCGCCATAAAGAAAAGCCTCTGGGTGAGCGTTTGCGTCTGGCTTTACAAGAGCTTGGCCCGGTATGGATCAAGTTTGGGCAGATGCTTTCTACACGTCGTGACTTGTTCCCGCCGCAAATTGCCGATCAACTGGCGATGTTGCAGGACCGCGTTGCACCATTTGACGGGGCGCTGGCAAAAAAACAAATCGAACAAGCGATGGGAGGGCTTCCTGTAGAAGCCTGGTTTGACGATTTTGAAATCAAGCCGCTTGCGTCAGCTTCCATTGCCCAGGTACATACCGCTCGCCTGAAAGAAAATGGGCGAGAAGTGGTTATCAAAGTCATTCGCCCGGACATTTTGCCAATCATCAAAGCGGATATGAAACTCATCTATCGTCTCGCGCGATGGGTACCACGTCTGATGCCTGATGGTCGCCGTTTGCGCCCGCTTGAAGTTGTGCGCGAATATGAGAAGACCTTAATTGATGAGCTAAATCTGCTGCGCGAATCGGCAAACGCCATTCAGTTACGCCGCAATTTTGAAGGTAGCTCGATGCTGTATGTGCCGGAAGTGTTCTCTGACTATTGCAGCCAGGACATGATGGTGATGGAGCGTATTTACGGTATTCCCGTTTCTGATATTGCGATGCTGCATAAACAGGGCACCAACATGAAACTGTTGGCAGAGCGTGGCGTGCAGGTCTTCTTCACTCAGGTTTTCCGCGACAGCTTCTTCCATGCCGATATGCACCCAGGCAATATTTTCGTCAGCTATGAGCACCCTGAAGACCCGCAATACATTGGTATCGACTGCGGCATTGTGGGTTCGCTCAATAAAGAAGATAAACGCTATCTGGCTGAGAACTTTATCGCCTTCTTTAACCGAGATTACCGCAAAGTTGCTGAATTGCATGTGGATTCAGGCTGGGTGCCACCAGACACGAATGTTGAAGACTTCGAGTTTGCCATTCGTACCGTTTGCGAGCCAATCTTTGAAAAGCCATTAGCGGAAATTTCCTTTGGCCATGTGCTGCTGAACCTGTTCAATACGGCACGTCGCTTTAATATGGAAGTGCAGCCGCAGCTTGTTTTATTGCAAAAGACGCTACTTTACGTTGAAGGGCTTGGTAGGCAGCTTTATCCGCAACTTGATTTGTGGAAAACCGCCAAACCTTTCCTGGAAGATTGGATCAAAGATCAGGTGGGTATTCCTGCGCTTATTCGTTCTTTCAAAGAAAAAGCGCCGTTCTGGATTGAAAAAATGCCAGAACTGCCGGAACTGATGTACGACAGTTTGCGCCAGGGTAAACAATTGCAACACAGCGTTGATAAAATAACGCGTGATTTGCAACGCAACCAGGTGCGCCAGGCGCAATCGCGCTATCTGTTTGGTATTGGCGCTACGCTGATGCTAAGTGGGACTTTATTGTTGATTAACAAACCAGAATGGGAATTTATGCCCGCCTGGTTGATGGCCGGGGGGGTTGTGACCTGGTTGATTGGCTGGCGGCGCTCAGCCTGAGTTGTTTTTAATCGTTTTTAGCGGACAACGTGCGGTACAATACAGACCGTTATCTGTACCCAATAGATTTCAGGATGCATGAACATCTGCAACTTGAAAGAGGTTGGGTATATTCATCACTGTGATTTGAGGCAACATTATGGGTGGTATCAGTATTTGGCAATTGTTGATCATTGCCGTTATCGTCGTTCTGCTGTTTGGTACCAAGAAACTGGGTTCTATCGGTTCTGATTTGGGCGCATCCATCAAAGGCTTTAAAAAAGCGATGGGTGACGATGAAGATAAAGAGAAAGATAAATCCGTTCAGGATGCTGATTTCACGGCGAAAACACTCGCTGATAAGCAACCTGGCGAAGTGAAGAAAGAAGAAGCTAAGAGCAACGATAAAGAGCAGGTGTAAACCGTGTTCGATATTGGTTTCAGTGAGTTGCTACTGGTATTCGTGATTGGCCTGATTGTTCTCGGGCCACAACGTTTGCCTGTGGCAGTTAAAACGGTTGTCGGTTGGGTTCGTGCTTTGCGCTCGCTCGCGGCAACTGTGCAAAATGAACTGGTTCAGGAACTGAAAATCCAGGAGCTGCAGGACAGCCTCAAGAAGGTTGAAAAAGCGAGCATGGATAATCTCACTCCAGAGCTTAAGGCATCAATGGATGAGCTGCGTCAGGCTGCAGAGTCAATGAAACGCTCGTACACTCAGGAACCTGAAAAAGGGAGTGATGAGGCTCATACCATCCATAACCCATTGATAAAAGATGCCGAAGATAGCCACGACGGCGTGACTCCAGCCACTGCTGCACACCAAGCCAGTGCGCCCGATCAGGCTCCAGCCGTTGAGCCTGAGACAGTTCCTGCACCTGCGGCAGTTTCTGACGAGTTGATCCAGCCTCAGATTAAACCCGTGGCAGAACCAGTCAAAATACCAGCGTCTTCTCAACCTTCGAGTGATAAACAGTAAACATGGCCGTAGAAGATACCCAACCGCTTATCAGCCATCTGATAGAGCTGCGCAAGCGACTGTTAAATAGCATTATCGCTGTGCTGGTGATTTTCCTGGCACTGGTTTACTTTGCCAACGACATTTACCAAATCGTCTCCGCACCGCTAATCAGTAAGATGCCGGTAGGCTCAACGATGATTGCTACCGATGTCGCATCACCATTTTTTGCGCCAATTAAGCTGACGATTTATGTCTCAGTATTCCTGTCAGCGCCGGTCATTCTTTATCAAATCTGGGCGTTTATTGCGCCTGCGCTTTATAAACATGAGCGCAAACTGGTTATGCCGCTGCTGTTCTCCAGCACAATGCTTTTTTATATCGGCATCGCTTTTGCCTATTTCGTGGTGTTCCCTTTAGCGTTTGGTTTCCTGACGAAAACCGCGCCAATAGGGGTCGTGATGTCTACAGACATAACGAAATACCTCGATTTTGTCATGGCCTTGTTTATGGCATTTGGCGTGGCCTTTGAAGTCCCCGTAGCCATTATTCTTCTGTGCTGGATGGGCGTAACTACCCCTGAAGCGCTAAAGAAAAAGCGCCCATATATTCTGGTTGGTGCATTTGTTGTCGGCATGTTGTTGACTCCGCCGGATGTATTCTCGCAAACACTGCTGGCGATACCGATGTACTGCCTGTTTGAAGTCGGCGTGTTCTTCTCCCGTTTCTATGTCGGTAAAGGGCGTAGAAGAGGCGAGGAAGACCCGGAAGATGCTCCAGAAGCAGAAGACCAACACTCTAATAAAGAGTCATAATTTCAGGCCGCCCATCAGGGCGGTCGTCGTTTGGAAGGCCCTATGTTTGATATCGGTGTAAATCTTACCAGCTCACAGTTTGCGAAAGACCATGCAGAAGTTGTTGCTCGCGCGCATTCAGTGGGCGTCAATGGCATGTTACTGACAGGCACGAATCTGCATGAAAGCGAGCAAGCTTTGTTACTGGCGCAACAGTATCAAGGGTGCTGGTCTACGGCTGGCGTTCACCCTCATGATGCCAGCCAGTGGCAAGACGAAACAGCAGAGGCTATTCGCAAACTTGCTGGTGCTTCTGAAGTGGTCGCAATCGGCGAGTGCGGCCTGGATTTCAACCGTAATTTCTCAACACCAGCAGAACAAGAGCGTGCTTTTACCGCACAACTGGCCCTTGCGGCTGACCTGATGATGCCGGTATTTTTACACTGCCGTGAGGCTCATGAACGCTTTATTGCTCTGCTCGACCCCTGGCTCGATAAGTTGCCAGGTGTGGTGCTGCATTGCTTTACCGGTACAGAAAATGAAGCGCGTGAGTGTCTGGCTCGTGGGATTTTTATTGGCGTAACCGGTTGGGTATGCGATGAGCGGCGTGGCCTTGAATTACGTGAGTTGCTACCGGTAATTCCGTCGCATCAACTGCTGCTGGAAACCGATGCCCCCTATTTGTTACCGCGGGATCTAAAACCAAAACCTGCTTCCCGTCGGAACGAACCCTGCTACTTGCCGCATATCCTGAACAAGGTGGCTGAATGGCGTGGAGAAGATCCCGCCTGGCTTGCGCAAGTAACAGATGAAAATGCCCGCCGTCTTTTCCGGTTGGCTTAAATCAGGAGAAAGTAAATGAGCTATGCATTTCCCGGTACGTTTCCTGGCCGCCGTATGCGCCGCGTCCGTCGTCACGATTTCAGCCGCCGTCTTGTGGCGGAGAATCAACTAACGGTTAACGACCTTATCTATCCTGTGTTTGTGATGGAAGGTCAGAACCGTCAGGAAGAAGTGTCGTCGATGCCGGGTGTTTACCGCATGACTATCGACTTGCTACTCAAAGAAGCGGAAGCCGTTGCAAAGCTGGGTGTGCCGGTGCTATCCCTGTTCCCGGTTATCGAGAGCGCAGGAAAATCATTGCATGCTGAAGAAGCTTATAACCCGAATGGTCTGGTCCAGCGTGCAGTTCGTGCACTGAAAGATGCCGTACCGGAACTGGGTCTGCTGACCGACGTGGCGCTTGATCCATACACCACTCACGGTCAGGACGGCGTGATTGATGCAGACGGTTACGTTATCAACGACATTACGCGTGAAATCCTGGTGCGTCAGGCGCTGTCTCATGCAGAAGCCGGGGCTGAAATCATCGCGCCAAGCGACATGATGGATGGCCGTATCGGGGCGATTCGCGACCAGCTTGAGCTTGATGGTTTCGTGAATACCCAGATTATGTCTTATGCCGCGAAATACGCCTCTTGCTATTACGGCCCGTTCCGTGACGCAATTGGTTCATCCGGCAACCTGAAGGGCGGAAATAAAAAGACCTATCAGATGGACCCGGCCAATAGCGACGAAGCATTGCAGGAAGTCGCTCAGGATCTGCAAGAAGGTGCTGATATGGTGATGGTGAAACCAGGTATGCCTTATCTGGATGTCGTGCGCCGTGTGAAAGATACCTTTGGCGTGCCGACTTTTGCCTACCAGGTTTCTGGTGAATATGCGATGCATATGGCGGCTATCCAGAATGGATGGCTGGCAGAAAAACCTGCCGTCATGGAGTCGTTACTGTGCTTTAAACGCGCGGGTGCTGATGGTGTGCTGACGTACTTCTCGAAGCGTGTTGCGCAGTGGCTGCATGACGAACAAATGCAGCGCTAGAGGCAACATCAAAATGAAAGGCCAGCAATCGCTGGCCTTTTTTACGTCTTTTTGAAATCGGTGTTTCTCACACTTTGCATCACTTGTTTATTCAACAAGTTGAGCAGCAGCATAGAGCGGGCTTCTCCGTCCGGTTCGCTAAAAATCGCCTCCAGACCTTCGAATGCCCCTTCGGTTATCACCACGCGATCGCCTTCGTACGGCGTATCCGGGTCAAGAACGTTCTCTGGAGTGTGACTGATGAGCTGCTCAATCACATCACTCGGTACAGTAGCCGGCAGGCTGCCGAAACGCACGAAATGGCTGACGCCGCGCGTGGAGTTTATGGTTGTGGTATGAATATTTTCAGGGTCAAACCGGACAAACATATAGTTTGGGAACAATGGTTCATCGACCGCAGTGCGTTTGCCTCGAACGATCTTTTCAATTTTGATCATCGGGGTAAGGCAATTCACTTCCTGACGCTCGAGATGCTCTTGCGCCCGTAGTAATTGACCTCGTTTGCAGTACAACAAATACCAGGATTCCATAGTGTCTCTTTTCCTCATTAACTGAGGAAGAATAGCAAAAGGCCGTTATCAGGGATAGACGGCTCAGGTATAACCAATCACTGATTGGTCATCAGATAAGCATTTACGCGTTATTAACAAAAATACAGCATGCTGTGCATGAAGCCCGTATAATGACCGCCAAATCCTGACTACGATTAATTGCATGAAATACCACGACCTACGCGACTTTCTGGAACTACTCGAACAACGCGGTGAGCTAAAGCGTATCGCAATGTCAGTCGATCCGTACCTGGAAATGACTGAAATTGCCGATCGTACTTTGCGCGCCAATGGCCCTGCGCTGCTATTTGAGAACCCTAAAGGGTACGACATGCCAGTGCTGTGCAACCTGTTTGGCACGCCAAAACGTGTCGCGATGGGGATGGGGCAGGAAGATGTGTCGGCGCTGCGCGAAGTGGGTAAGTTACTGGCCTTCCTGAAAGAGCCGGAGCCACCGAAAGGTTTCCGCGACTTGTTCGATAAGCTGCCACAGTTTAAACAAGTCCTGAATATGCCGACTAAGCGACTGCGTAATGCCCCTTGTCAGGAGCAAATCTTTGAAGGGAATGAAGTCGATTTATCCCGCATCCCTATCATGCAATGCTGGCCGGAAGATGCTGCACCGCTGATTACCTGGGGTTTGACGGTAACGCGTGGGCCGCATAAAGAGCGCCAGAATCTGGGTATTTATCGCCAGCAGCTGATTGGTAAAAACAAACTGATCATGCGTTGGCTGTCGCACCGTGGCGGCGCGCTGGATTTCCAGGAGTGGTGTGCAGAACATCCGGGCGAACGTTTCCCGGTTTCAGTTGCTTTAGGCGCTGACCCTGCCACTATTCTTGGCGCGGTAACGCCGGTGCCTGATACGCTTTCCGAGTATGCGTTTGCTGGTTTGCTGCGCGGCACAAAAACCGAAGTCGTGAAGTGTATTTCCAACGATCTCGAAGTGCCTGCCACTGCGGAAATTGTGCTGGAAGGGTATATCGAGCCAGGCGAAATGGCACCGGAAGGGCCATATGGTGACCACACCGGCTACTACAATGAAGTCGATAACTTCCCGGTATTTACCGTTACTCATATTACCCAGCGGCAGAATGCGATTTATCACTCAACTTATACCGGACGTCCACCGGATGAACCTGCGGTTCTGGGTGTGGCACTTAACGAAGTGTTTGTGCCGATTTTGCAGAAACAATTCCCGGAAATTGTCGATTTTTATCTGCCGCCGGAAGGCTGCTCTTATCGCCTTGCGGTTGTCACCATCAAGAAGCAATACGCTGGCCACGCGAAGCGCGTGATGATGGGAGTCTGGTCTTTCCTGCGACAGTTTATGTACACCAAGTTTGTCATCGTTTGTGATGATGATGTCAACGCGCGTGACTGGAACGATGTAATTTGGGCCATCACCACGCGTATGGACCCGGCGCGTGATACCGTACTGGTAGAAAACACGCCAATTGATTACCTGGATTTTGCCTCGCCGGTTTCCGGTCTTGGTTCAAAAATGGGACTGGATGCCACCAATAAATGGCCTGGGGAAACCCAACGTGAATGGGGTCGTCCTATTAAGAAAGATGCAGAAGTATGTGCGCGTATCGATGCAATCTGGGATGAGCTGGCTATTTTCGACGACAGTAAAAACGCCTGAGTGGCGGATTTTACGGTTTTGCATTATTGACCCGACAGAGGGGAAGCATGACAACCTTAAGCTGTAAAGTGACCTCGGTAGAAGCGATAACCGACACGGTATATCGCGTTCGATTACTGCCGGAAGCGAAGTTCTCCTTTCAGGCCGGGCAGTATTTGATGGTGGTGATGGATGAGCGCGACAAACGCCCGTTCTCCATGGCATCCACACCGAGCGAGCATGAATTTATCGAGCTGCACATTGGTGCATCAGAGATTAATCTTTACGCCATGGCCGTGATGGACCGCATTCTGAAAGAAAAAGAGATCGTTGTTGATATTCCTCATGGCGATGCCTGGTTGCGCGATGATGAAGATCGTCCGCTGATTCTGATTGCAGGCGGTACTGGCTTCTCATATGTGCGTTCAATTTTGCTGACCGCGCTGGCGCGTAATCCACAACGTGAAATCGCGATTTACTGGGGCGGCCGTGAGGATAAACATCTTTATGATCTGTCTGAGCTGGAAGCGCTGTCCGTGGTTCACCCAAATCTGCGTGTTGAAGCGGTTGTTGAACAACCTGAAGCAGGTTGGCGTGGGCGTACTGGCACTGTGCTGACTGCGGTGATGCAGGATTACGGAACGCTTGCCGGGCACGATATCTATATCGCCGGGCGTTTTGAGATGGCGAAAATTGCCCGCGACTTGTTCTGCAATGAACGTAGTGCGCAGGTTGATCGTATGTTTGGTGATGCGTTCTCGTTTATCTGAGAATCAGTCTACTGACAGACAGGCCACCGCATAGTCGGTGGCTTTTGTTTGTGGGCGACAGAAATAAAAAACCCGCCCCTGACAGGCGGGAATAACAACAATTAAAGCAACTAAACTCGTTCAATAACAGTGGCAATACCCTGACCTAATCCGATGCACATGGTGGCGAGGCCAAACTGCGCATCGCGACGTTCCATCAGGTTTAACAGCGTGGTGCTAATGCGTGTACCGGAGCAACCCAGCGGGTGGCCCAATGCAATCGCCCCGCCGTTCAGGTTAATCTTCTCGTCGATCTTATCCATCAGACCCAGATCTTTAATACATGGCAGGATCTGTGCAGCAAACGCTTCGTTCATCTCAAACAGGTCGATATCGGCGGCAGTCAGGCCCGCTTTTTTTAACGCCAGTTGTGATGCTGGAACCGGGCCGTAACCCATAATTGATGGGTCGCAGCCAACGACCGCCATAGAGCGAACATAAGCGCGGATCTTCAGGCCAAGCTCTTTGGCGCGTGATTCGCTCATCAGCAACATGGCTGATGCGCCATCGGAAAGAGCAGAAGAGCTGCCCGCCGTGACGGTTCCGTTGACCGGGTCAAATGCGGGTTTCAGGGCTGCCAGACCTTCAACTGTGGTTTCCGGGCGAATCACTTCATCGTAATCAAAACGTTTGAGCACGCCGTCTGCGTCGTGGCCGCTGGTCGGCAGGATTTCATTTTTGAAATGGCCCGCTTCTGTCGCAGCCCATGCACGCTGGTGCGAGCGGGCAGCAAACTGGTCCTGCATCTCACGACTGATGCCGTGCATACGTGACAACATCTCGGCGGTTAAACCCATCATGCCTGCCGCTTTAGCCACGTTACGACTCAAACCTGGATGGAAATCCACACCGTGGCTCATCGGCACATGTCCCATATGTTCCACGCCGCCAATCAGACAAGCATGCGCATCACCGGTTTGAATCATACGAGCTGCATCATGCAGCGCTTGCATCGAAGAACCACACAGGCGGTTCACGGTAACTGCCGGGACCGAATGTGGGATTTCTGCCAGCAATGACGCGTTACGCGCAATATTGAAACCTTGCTCCAGCGTCTGCTGCACGCAGCCCCAGTAAATGTCATCCAGCGCGGCGGCTTCTAATGCCGGGTTGCGTGAGAGGATCCCACGCATCAAATGGGCTGATAAATCTTCTGCACGCAAATTGCGAAACGCACCGCCTTTTGAACGGCCCATCGGGGTGCGGATGGCATCAACAATTACAACCTTTTCCATGATCACTCCTCAGGCGCTTTTCAGGTCACTGGCTGGGCGCGCGGCCTCAACCGGTGGATAGTACGGCTCGTTACGGGACGCTTTTGCACGCAGACCATCTGGCACCTGGTAGAGCGGGCCAAGATGTTGGTACTGTTGCACCATATCGAGATATTTCGCACTGCCGACGGTATCTAACCAACGGAATGCACCGCCGTGGAATGGAGGGAATCCGAGGCCATAAACCAGCGCCATGTCGGCTTCTGCCGGGCTGGCGATAATGCCTTCTTCCAGGCAGCGCACCACTTCATTAACCATCGGGATCATCATGCGGGCAATGATTTCCTCGTCGCTGAAGTCGTGGCGTGGTTTGCTGACATCAGCCAGCAGCGCTTCGGTTGCTTCATCCTGCTCTTTGCGCGGTTTGCCTTTGCTGTCTTGTTTGTAGCGATAGAAACCCTGCTGGGTTTTCTGGCCATAACGGCCTGCGTCAAACATCGCATCAACGGCATCGCGATAATCTTTCTGCATACGCTGTGGGAAACCGGCAGCCATAACAGCCTGTGCGTGGTGCGCGGTATCAATACCCACCACATCCAGCAGGTATGCCGGGCCCATTGGCCAGCCGAACTGCTTTTCCATCACTTTGTCGATCTGGCGGAAATCGGCACCGTCGCGCATCAGCTGGCTAAAGCCTGCGAAGTACGGGAACAGCACTCGGTTGACGAAGAAGCCAGGGCAGTCGTTCACCACGATTGGCGTTTTGCCCATTTTGCTCGCCCAGGCCACCACTTTTGCAATGGTCTGCTCAGAGGTTTTCTCGCCGCGAATCACTTCCACTAACGGCATGCGGTGCACAGGGTTAAAGAAGTGCATGCCGCAGAAGTTTTCCGGGCGCTTCAGGCTGTTTGCCAGTTCACCAATCGGAATGGTGGAGGTGTTCGACGCCAGAACAGTATCCGCACGAACTTTGTCTTCCACTTCCGCAAGAACCGCTTTCTTCACTTTCGGGTTTTCTACCACTGCTTCAACAACTACATCGACACGCTCAAAACCAGCGTAATCCAGTGTTGGATGAATGGTGGCAATCACACCCGCCAGTTTCATGCCGTCAATTTTGCCGCGCTCCAGCTGTTTGTTCAGCAGCTTGCTGGCTTCGTTGATGCCTAGTTCCAGCGACTTCTCGTTAATATCCTTCATTAATACCGGTACGCCTTTCCAGGCAGACTGGTAAGCAATGCCGCCACCCATGATCCCGGCACCAAGAACGGCTGCCTGTTTCGGGGTTTCGGTATTTTTGGTCAGCTTTTTCGCCTGACCTTTTATGTATTGGTCGTTAAGGAAAATCCCGACCAGCGCACGGGCTTCATTGGAACGCGCCAACGGCACGAAACTTTGAGTCTCCAGTTTTAATGCTTCATCACGGCCCAGACGTGCCGCGGCTTCAATAGTTTTTACTGCCGTCATCGGGGCAGGGTAGTGTTTACCGGCAATCTGCATCACCATGCTCTTGGCAATGGTGAAACTCATGGTGGCTTCGATCTTGCTCAGCTTCAGCGGCTGCAGTTTAGGCGCGCGTTTGGCTTTCCAGTCCAGATCGCCATTGATAGCCTGACGCAGTATCGCCAGTGCGCCATCGCGCAGTTTTTCAGTTTTGACAACGCCATCAACTAAACCCAGTTTCTGCGCTTCAACCGCACCAACATCTTTGCCTGCGGTGATGATTTCCAGCGCGCTGTCAGCACCCAGTAAACGTGGCAGACGTACAGAACCACCGAAGCCTGGCATGATGCCCAGTTTGGTTTCTGGCAGGCCGATGCGGGTATCTGGCGTTGCCAGTCGGTAATCTGTTGCCAATACGCACTCACAACCGCCGCCAAGTGCGTAACCATTTACGGCAGAAATGGTTGGGACCGGGAGATCTTCCAGGCGGTTGAATACGCTGTTGGCAAATTGCAGCCAGCGGGTCAGTTGCTCCGCCGGAACCTGGAACAATGACAGGAATTCGGTAATGTCGGCACCCACGATAAACGCAGCTTTATTAGAACTGAGCAGCAAGCCTTTTAACTGCGGCTGCTTTTCCAGCACATCCAGCGCGTGGCCAAGGCTGGCTACGGTCGCGGTGTCGAGTTTGTTCACTGAGCCGGGTGCATCAAATACCAATTCTGCGATGCCATCTTCCAGCCAGTCGAGATGTAAGGTTTCACCTTGGTAGAGCATGTCAGTCTCCTGAATCCAGCAATGGGATCTGGTCGTACCAGATGGAGAGGAGTGTGGAATTTATGTTAATGAAATGCAAATAACTCTTTAAATATTTGCAAAGATGATCACAGCCGCTGGAAATAAGTTCGCAAACTTTACGGTGTGCTAAGATGCGTGGCGTTCAGTTTATGAAAAAAACAGAAGGGTAAATCATGGATTCACTGGCCTCACTTTATAAAGATCATGTGGCAACTTTGCAGGAACGTACCCGCAATGTTCTGGCGCGTTTTAATCTCGACGCGCTGTTGATTCACTCGGGCGAGCTAGTCAACGTCTTCCTCGATGATCATCCATATCCGTTCAAAGTTAACCCACAATTCAAAGCCTGGGTTCCGGTGACACAAGTGCCAAACTGTTGGCTGCTGGTGGATGGCGTTAACAAACCGAAACTTTGGTTCTACCTGCCGGTTGATTACTGGCACAACGTTGAGCCGCTGCCAGAATCCTTCTGGACTGACGAAATTGAAGTTATTGCTTTGCCAAAAGCAGATGGCATTGGCAGCCAGTTGCCTGCCGCGCGTGGCAATATCGGTTACATCGGCCCAGTACCAGAGCGTGCTGTGCAGCTTGAAATTCAGGGCGCTAACATCAACCCGAAAGGGGTGATTGATTATCTGCATTACCATCGTGCTTATAAAACTGATTATGAAATGGCATGTATGCGTGAAGCACAGAAAACGGCGGTGGTTGGCCATCAGGCGGCTCACGAAGCATTCTTGTCTGGAATGAGTGAGTTTGATATCAACCAGGCTTATCTGACCGCAACCGGGCATCGCGATACCGATGTGCCATACGGCAATATTGTGGCGCTCAACGAGCACGCGGCGGTGCTGCATTACACAAAACTTGATAACCGCGCACCTGCAGAAATGCGCAGCTTCCTGTTAGATGCGGGTGCGGAATACAACGGCTACGCTGCTGATTTGACGCGTACCTGGTCGGCAAAAAGTGATAACGATTATGCTCAACTGGTGAAAGATGTTAACGCCGAGCAACTCGCGTTAATTGACACCCTGAAAGCGGGCGTGCGTTACACCGATTACCATATTCAGTTCCATCAACGTATTGCGAAGCTGCTGAACCGCCATAAGCTAGTAACGGGCATTAGCGAAGAAGCAATGGTTGAAACTGGAATTACCGGGCCATTTATGCCGCATGGCCTTGGTCACCCGCTGGGCTTGCAGGTCCATGATGTGGCTGGCTTTATGCAAGATGATGCGGGGACTCACCTTGCCGCGCCGTCTCAATATCCCTACCTGCGCTGCACTCGTGTACTCGAGCCGCGTATGGTTCTGACTATTGAGCCGGGTATTTACTTTATTGAGTCTTTGCTCGCACCATGGCGCGAAGGGCAGTACAGCAAGCACTTTGATTGGCAGCGTATAGAAGCCATGAAACCTTTCGGCGGCGTTCGCATTGAAGACAATGTGATTGTTCATGAAAACAGTATTGAAAATATGACGCGCGATCTGAAACTGGCGTAATGGATAGTTGGCTGATCCCAGCTGGACCCGTTACGGTCAGTGAGGAAATCAAGAAAAGCCGCTTTATTACACTGGTCGCTCATACGGCTGGTGTAATAGAAGCAAAAGCGTTTCTTGAAAAAATACGCTCAGAACACCCGGATGCCCGGCATCATTGCTGGGCCTGGGTGGCTGGTGCGCCGGATGACTCGCAGCAACTTGGGTTTTCTGATGATGGCGAGCCAGCAGGAACTGCCGGTAAGCCAATGCTTGCCCAGCTGATGGGAAGCGGTGTTGGTGAAATTACCGCTGTAGTGGTGCGCTACTCTGGCGGCATAAAGCTCGGAACGGGCGGCCTGGTGAAGGCTTATGGCGGTGGCGTGCAGGCGGCGTTAAACCAATTGCCTACTGTCCTCAAAGTTCCGTTAACCGAATATACTTTGCAGTGTGACTACGCACAGCTTGCGGGAATCGAAACGTTGCTCAAGCAGTACGATGGCATTCTGGTGCAAAGTGATTTTCAGGCATCTGTATTATTACGTGTGGCATTGCCACAGGCAAAATTCGCTGACTTTTCAGTCAGACTTGCTGATTTTAGCCGCGGTGCATTGCATTTATTGCCGGCTGAACAATAATTCCCTCTCGTTATTTTTTGATAGTTAAGGAAGCGGCTGAAATGCATTTTCGCGCCATAACCCGAATCGTTGGTCTGCTAGTTATTCTTTTTTCCGTGACCATGATTATTCCAGGGTTGGTAGCTTTAATTTATCGCGATGGTGCTGGTCGAGCTTTCACCCAGACTTTCTTCGCAGCGTTACTCATTGGTTCTTTCCTGTGGTGGCCTAACCGGCGGCAAAAAAGTGAGCTCAAACCACGAGAAGGCTTTTTGATCGTCGTATTATTCTGGACGGTGCTGGGAAGTGTGGGGGCGTTGCCCTTTATCTTTGCAGAGCAGCCAAATCTAACGGTAACCGATGCTTTCTTTGAGTCGTTCTCAGGCTTAACCACGACCGGTGCGACAACGCTCGTCGGCCTGGATACGCTGCCTCATGCCATCTTGTTTTATCGGCAAATGCTGCAATGGTTTGGCGGCATGGGGATCATTGTGCTCGCCGTCGCTATTTTGCCTATTCTGGGCGTCGGCGGGATGCAGTTATATCGCGCTGAAATGCCGGGGCCGCTTAAAGATAACAAAATGCGCCCGCGTATTGCCGATACTGCAAAAACCCTATGGCTCATCTATGTCTTGTTAACCATTGCGTGTGCGCTGGCGCTTTGGTTTGCTGGCATGCCTGCGTTTGATGCAATAGGCCACAGCTTTGCGACTATAGCTATTGGCGGGTTTTCCACTCATGACGCCAGTATCGGCTATTTTGACAGCCCAACGATTAACACTATTATTGCCATCTTCTTACTGATCTCGGGTTGTAACTATGGCCTGCACTTCTCTTTATTAAGCGGGCGTAATCTAAAAGTCTATTGGCGTGACCCTGAGTTCCGCATGTTCATTGGCGTGCAACTGACGCTGGTGGCTATCTGCACCCTGGTACTGTGGTTCCATAATACTTACCAAACCGCTTTGCTAACGGTGAACCAGGCGTTCTTCCAGGTTGTTTCGATGGCGACGACTGCGGGCTTCACGACTGACAGTATCGCGCGCTGGCCTCTATTCTTACCTGTGCTATTACTGTGCTCTGCTTTTATAGGGGGTTGTGCGGGTTCAACGGGTGGCGGCCTGAAGGTCATTCGTATCCTGCTGCTGTTCAAGCAGGGCAACCGTGAGCTTAAACGCCTTGTGCACCCAAATGCGGTATATAGCATCAAGCTTGGGAACCGCGCACTACCGGAACGTATCCTTGAAGCGGTATGGGGATTCTTCTCTGCTTATGCACTGGTCTTTATCATCAGCATGCTCGCCATCATCGCCACTGGTGTGGATGACTTCTCGGCCTTTGCTTCAGTTGCGGCAACGCTGAATAACCTCGGCCCTGGCTTAGGTGTGGTGGCAGATAACTTTGCCAGCATGAATCCTGTAGCGAAATGGATATTGATAGCCAACATGCTGTTTGGCCGTCTTGAAGTGTTTACTTTACTTGTACTGTTTACGCCAACTTTCTGGCGAGAGTAACCGGAGCCTGTAGTGAGAACTTTGATTCTGTTTTCGACCCGTGATGGTCAAACTCGCGAGATTGCTTCTTATATAGCATCTGAGTTGAAAGAGTTGGGCATTGAGAGCGATGTGGTGAACTTGCATCGCAGTGGTGATATCGCCTGGGGCAATTACGAACGTGTCGTTATTGGCGCGTCTATTCGGTACGGGCATTTCCATTCATCAGTTGCGGCGTTTGTGAAGAAGCATCAGCAAGCGCTGAACAACATCCCAAGCGCTTTCTTTTCCGTAAACCTGGTTGCGCGCAAACCGGAGAAGCGTTCACCGCAAACCAACTCTTATACGCGCAAGTTCTTGCTAACCTCTCCGTGGCAGCCAAAACACTGTGCAGTGTTTGCGGGTGCGCTGCGTTACCCGCGTTATAGCTGGTACGATCGCGTTATGATTCGTTTGATTATGAAGATGACCGGCGGCGAAACAGATATTAGTAAAGAAGTTGTTTATACAGATTGGCCCCAGGTGGCGCGTTTTGCCCGCGAGATTGCTCGCTTAAACATCAAATAGTGTCCAAAATACCCATTTTGATGAAAAAAGATGCGCTCAGTCATTTATTTGCAATAAACACTTGTCAGCTTCCAGAAAATCCCTATACTGCGCCTCCACTGACACGGCACAACGGCTTACAAACCGGCTTGTCAGCCAGA
>NZ_SODY01000010.1:0-122314 GCF_004366275.1 Buttiauxella sp. BIGb0552 | reverse complement strand
TCCCCATGCGAGAGTAGGGAACTGCCAGGCTCCAAATAAACAAACAAGCCTCATGCGAAAGCATGGGGCTTTTTTGTTTTATGCGATTTATGAAATTCCTGCCTACTTTTCTCAGTTTGTTTCTTAGATTTCTATTTTTTCAACCAGTTAACGATGAAATCAGCGACTTGTTCCGGGTGATTAATGTCCAGTATAGGGAGTAATGTGTGCAGATTTACATCACTGGCGATGGCAATGACATGGCTATCGATCGCTAAATCGCCAGCATTCAGAGAAGTACCCTCTCTATAAAGCAGTATCTTGGGTACTGATTCATGTTTAAAACCCTCGACCAGTATCATATCCAGTGATGATTCATCCATTCGGCTGGCAAGGTAGTAAAGATCTAACTGGTTCTCATCAGGTGTTTCAGTCATGAGTGCCCAGCGCTTTTGGCTCGCAACAATGGTTTGCGCCGCTCCAGCCTTGCGTAGTTCATAACTATCTTTTCCAGGCTTATCTACGTCCATATCGTGATGCGTATGTTTAATCAGCCCAGGACGAATACCTCGTTCATTCAATAAAGGAATTACTCGCTTCAACAGCGTGGTTTTCCCCGTCCCACTACAAGCTGCAAACGCTAACAATGGCAGCATCTATTGTTTCTCCCATTGCATAAGATCTTCAGGTGTATTTACGTTGATGAAGTTTTGTATCTGCTTCGCAAACAGTATGGGTTTCCCTCCGACTTCACGCAGAAAAATCATCACTCTGCGCTCGCCAGCAGCCAAATATTGCTCAAGATCTGTGACTAACTTACGGTGTATAAGCGCAATGGTTGGATGGTCTCGCTCGCCATCGTTCACCCATACTGCATTGGATTCACCTTTTTGCATCCACAGTTTGTATGCCAGATTGTCCGGGATATTAGGCGTATCGCAAGGACAGAACAGAAACCATTCACCAATCAGATGCTGCATTGCAGACAAGATTCCAGCCAGCGGCCCTGGATAATCAGGGAGCGTATCACTTAGGACATTAACCCCAAAAGACTGATATATTTCAATATTTCTGTTAGCACTGATCACCACATTACCCACCTGAGGTGCTAGCTTACTCATGACGTGTTCAAACAGTGGACGGCCATTAAGATTTATGAGTCCCTTATCCTGACCGCCCATCCTTGTTGCTTTTCCACCGGCCAACACCACACCAGTAACTTCTGTTAAACATCTCACCTATATCGCCTCTTTTAATGTGGGTTTGAGCCTGCTAACGTGTGACATCTCTCATGTGAATGGAGCACAATCATGAAATGTAAACGCCTTAACGAACTGCTCGAGCTACTTCAGCCCGCATGGCAGAAAGAGCCGGATCTCAACTTGATTCAATTTTTGCAGAAACTCAGCAAAGAGTCAGGTTATACCGGTGAATTAACCGAACTCACTGATGATGTGCTTATCTATCATCTGAAAATGCGTGATTCTTCGAAAGATGCTGTTATTCCTGGTATTCAGAAAGACTACGAAGAAGATTTTAAGACAGCATTACTGCGTGCTCGCGGCGTAATTAAAGAGTAAAAGCTTGTAAGCCAGCCCACCTAAATGGCTGCGAAATGTTATCCTCAACTATTCGCATTTACAGTTGGTTGGCTGGATGACAGACAGCGCTTTCAATTTCCAAACACTACATCCGGATACCATCATGGATGCCCTTTTCGAACAGGGTATACGGGTGGATTCCGGCTTGACGCCATTAAACAGTTTTGAGAACCGTGTCTATCAGTTTCAGGACGAGGATCGTAAACGTTATGTGGTGAAGTTTTATCGCCCCCATCGCTGGTCCGCAGAACAAATAGAAGAAGAACATCAGTTTTCTCTTGAGCTGCAAGCAGACGAGGTTCCAGTCGCTGCGCCATTGCATTTCAACGGCCAAACATTACTACGCCACCAAGGTTTTATGTACGCAGTGTTTCCTAGTTTAGGTGGGCGACAATACGAAACAGATAATCTCGATCAGATGGAATGGGTGGGTCGTTACCTTGGTCGTATTCATCAAACCGGGCGACGCAAGCTCTTTGCAGCGCGTCCTGACATAGGTTTGAGTGAATATTTGTTTGAGCCACGCGCACTGTTTGAGCATACGCCTCTCATTCCATCAGCCCTGAAGCAAAATTTCCTTAAAGCGACAGATGCTCTAATCGAGGAAGTTAAGCTTCACTGGCATTCTGATTTCCAACCATTGCGTCTACATGGCGACTGTCATCCGGGGAATATTCTCTGGCGCGATGGCCCATTGTTTGTCGATCTGGATGATGCTCGTAATGGCCCGGCAATTCAGGATATTTGGATGCTTCTGAATGGTGACAAAGCCGAACAGAGAATGCAGCTGGAAATGATTGTCGAAGCATACGAAGAGTTTACCCCCTTTGAATCAGACGAAATTGCACTCATAGAACCTTTACGAGCAATGCGTATGGTTTATTATCTCGCGTGGATAATTCGACGCTGGGATGACCCTGCCTTCCCCAGAAATTTTCCGTGGCTTACCGACGAAGATTACTGGAGAACACAAACTGCGACTTTTACAGAGCAGGTTCGGGTTCTACGTGAACCACCACTAACATTAACGCCAATGTATTAATCAGTATTTATTCAGGAGAGATTTGATGATGAAAAAGATTTGGCTGGCGCTGGCGGGGATGGTCCTGGCATTTAGCGTGTCTGCAGCGCAGTTCACTGACGGCAAAGAGTTCGTGACTCTGGAAAAACCTGTTGCTGGTGAGCCACAGGTTTTAGAGTTCTTCTCTTTCTACTGCCCGCATTGCTACCAGTTTGAAGAAGTGCTTCATGTTTCTGATACCGTGAAGAAAAAACTCCCAGAAGGCACCAAAATGACCAAATACCATGTTGAGTTCCTCGGCCCATTGGGCAAGGATCTGACTCAGGCATGGGCTGTTGCATTGGCACTGGGCGTGGAAGATAAAATCACCGCTCCAATGTTTGAAGCTGTTCAGAAAACCCAATCTGTTCAAAACGTTGCGGACATCCGTAAAGTGTTCATTGATGCTGGCATTAAAGCAGAAGAATACGATGCGGCATGGAACAGCTTTGTGGTGAAATCTCTGGTTGCTCAACAAGAGAAAGCAGCAGCTGACCTGCAATTGCAGGGTGTCCCGGCTATTTTCGTCAATGGTAAATACCAACTGAATCCACAAGGAATGGACACCAGCAATATGGACGTATTCGTCCAGCAGTATGCTGATGTGGCCAAGTTCCTGGTTGAGAAAAAGTAATTAAAAAAGCCGGTCATTGACCGGCTTTCTTCTATTGTTTGATACTCGTAAGTAAAGCGTCTTTCTCATGCCATACCGCATTCAACCATTGTTGAAAGCGCCGCTTAAATCCTTTGTCATTCACATAGTCTCCATGCAGATCCTCTGCAATGGGCACCAGCGAAACTCTCACCACAATCCGGGTCATCTTGCCGGTCAACATATCGTAGAACGGGCTTTGCGCGTTTTCAGGATAGCAGAGCGCCACATTGAGCAGCTTGTCGAACTGTTTCCCTAAACATTGAGCGCCAGATGACGGGAACGGGTAATAGCAGCTTAATGATGCCGGCGATAATAATGGGTACTGAGCAGGCAATAGTTACCAGAATGGTAAGAGCGACACTCAGAATCAACGTTATTGCGGCGAATAATCTCGTCATAAGTAAATTTTTCAGTTGGTTAGAGAGTGTCAGTTGTTGGGGAAAGGATAATAAGGGGGAAATTTTATCAGAAAAAATTAGTCGGTGATGAAACTAAAACTGCTCATTAAAGAACAGTGTGTGATGAGGTTCCGATATTATTGCGCTAAGACATAGTTATTTTTTATATCCACATTTATAGATCATTCATGAAATCGCCTCTCAATGAATAGACAAAACATAAAGACATGATAAATAAAGATATTTATTGGGGTTTGGATTTCTTTTGTATTAAGTAATCAATTGCTTAAAGAATTATGCACAAACTTATCCACAGCATTGATCTTGAGGGCGATCTCGAAGATCAACAAAACTTTTCACCTTATCTGCCTCAAAAGTTCATGTTTTCAGCCAGGCTATGGCATCCTTTAGCCATAAACTAAAAAACCAGTCACGGAACGGAACATTATGGTTCAGATTGCGCAAAACCCACTTATCCTCGTTGATGGCTCATCTTATCTCTATCGTGCATATCACGCCTTTCCACCGCTGACCAATAGCAAAGGTGAACCGACCGGGGCAATGTACGGTGTGTTGAACATGCTGCGCAGTCTGTTGTTGCAGTATCAACCGACGCATGCCGCTGTGGTGTTTGATGCTAAAGGCAAAACCTTCCGTGACGAGCTGTTTGAGCATTACAAATCTCACCGCCCGCCAATGCCTGACGATCTGCGTGCTCAAATTGAGCCACTCCATGCAATGGTTAAAGCTATGGGCTTACCGCTGCTGGCTGTTTCAGGCGTGGAAGCCGATGACGTTATTGGTACTCTGGCACTTGAGGCGGAACGTGTTGGCCGCCCTGTGCTGATTAGTACCGGCGATAAAGACATGGCGCAACTGGTTACGCCGGGTGTCACGCTCATCAATACCATGACGAATACCATTCTTGGCCCGGATGAAGTCCGTACAAAATATGGCGTTCCTCCAGAACTTATCATCGATTTCCTGGCATTAATGGGCGACTCTTCAGATAACATCCCTGGTGTGCCAGGTGTGGGTGAGAAAACCGCACAGGCGCTGCTGCAAGGTTTAGGAGGTCTGGACACGCTGTATGCCAACCCTGAGAAAATTGCAGAATTGACGTTCCGTGGTGCGAAGACCATGGCCGCGAAGCTTGAACAAAGCAAAGATCTTGCTTACCTCTCCTATAAGCTGGCCACTATCAAAACAGATGTGGAGCTTGAGCTGGGCTGCGAACAGTTAGAAGTCCAGCAGCCGGCAGATGAAGAGCTTCTCGACTTGTTCAAACGATATGAATTTAAACGCTGGATCACGGACGTCGAAGCCGGCAAGTGGATGCAAGCTAAGGGTGCAAAACCTGCGGCACAATCCACGAAAACGGTAGAGATTGAAGCCGAGGTTGAACCGGAAGAGCCAGCTAATGCACTCTCGCATGACAACTACGTCACCATTCTTGAAGAAAGCGTCCTTGAGGAGTGGATTGCCCGCCTGAAGAAAGCGCCGGTTATTGCCTTTGATACGGAAACAGACAGTTTAGATAACGTCAGTGCGAACCTGGTGGGCCTCTCATTTGCTACTGAACCCGGAGTTGCCTGCTACATCCCCGTTGCGCATGACTATATTGGTGCTCCGGTGCAGATCCCACGTGAGCGTGCCCTTGAACTGCTGAAGCCATTGCTTGAGGACGAAAGCGTTCTTAAAGTTGGGCAGAACCTCAAGTATGACCGTGGCATCATGCAAAACTATGATATCGAACTACGTGGCATTGCCTTCGATACCATGCTCGAGTCCTACATTCTTGATAGCGTCGCGGGCCGCCATGATATGGACAGTTTGTCTTCTCGCTGGTTGAAGCACACAACCATCACTTTTGAAGAGATTGCCGGCAAGGGTAAAAAGCAGCTGACCTTTAACCAAATAGATCTGGAACAGGCGGGGCGTTACGCCGCAGAAGATGCGGATGTTACGTTGCAGCTGCACCTGAAAATGTGGCCGAAACTTGAGCAGCGCGAAGGGCCATTGAGCATCTTTAAAAACATTGAGATGCCGCTGGTGCCTGTGCTTTCACGCATTGAACGTAATGGCGTGAAGATTGATCCGGCTGTGCTGCACACACATTCTGAGCAGCTCACCAAACGTCTTGCTGAACTGGAAATCACGGCTCATGAAATCGCGGGCGAAGCCTTTAATCTGGCTTCTCCTAAGCAGCTGCAAACTATTCTGTTTGAAAAGCAGGGCATTAAGCCGCTGAAGAAAACCCCGGGTGGCGCACCGTCAACTTCTGAGGAAGTGCTGGAAGAACTGGCTCTGGATTACCCACTGCCTAAAGTTATTCTTGAGCACCGTGGCCTGGCAAAACTGAAATCGACTTACACCGATAAATTGCCACTGATGATTAACCCGAAAACCGGGCGCGTGCATACCTCTTATCATCAGGCTGTAGCGGCAACCGGCCGTCTTTCTTCCACAGAACCGAACCTGCAAAACATTCCGGTGCGTAATGAAGAAGGGCGTCGTATTCGCCAGGCTTTTATTGCGCCAAAAGATTACCTGATCGTTTCTGCCGACTATTCGCAAATCGAATTGCGCATCATGGCACATTTATCCCGCGACAAAGGGCTGCTCACTGCTTTTGCCGAAGGCAAAGATATTCACCGTGCGACAGCCGCAGAAGTGTTTGGGCTGCCATTGGATAGTGTTTCAGGCGAACAGCGCCGCAGCGCTAAGGCCATCAACTTTGGCCTGATTTACGGTATGAGTGCGTTTGGTTTGTCACGCCAACTCAACATCCCACGTAAAGAGTCGCAGAAATATATGGATCTTTATTTCGAACGCTACCCGGGCGTGCTGGAGTATATGGAACGCACCCGTACTCAGGCGAAAGATAAAGGCTATGTCGAAACGCTGGATGGCCGTCGCCTGTATTTACCGGACATCAATTCCAGCAATGCAGCCCGCCGTGCCGGAGCTGAACGTGCGGCGATCAATGCCCCGATGCAAGGAACTGCGGCTGATATTATTAAACGAGCAATGATTGCGGTTGATGCCTGGCTGGAAGCAGAAAAGCCACGTGTAAAAATGATCATGCAGGTACACGATGAACTGGTGTTTGAAGTTCATCAGGACGATCTGGAAGCGGTATCGAAGAAAATCCACGAACTGATGGAAGGCAGTATGACGCTAGATGTGCCATTGCTGGTGGAAGTCGGAAGTGGCGTAAATTGGGATGAGGCTCACTAAATAAAGCGATTTATGTAACTAAGCAACATAACTCATAGCTTTTTGTGATGACGCTTCAATATCGGAGTGTAAAGGGTGAAAAAAAACTACAAAAAATGCTTTTTCAACCGAATAAAAAGGAGTAGAGTTATTTGCGTAGGGTACAGAGGTAAGATGTTCTATCTTTCAGACCTTTTACTTCACGTAATCGGATTTGGCTGAATATTTTAGCCGCCCCAGTCAGTAATGACTGGGGCGTTTTTTATTGCGCGCAAGTCAGGAAAATAAGGAAAAGCACGGGCGAACCCATGCCTCTTTTTATTCGCCAGCTGTTTCGTCGTCTTCTTCTACATCATCTTCTTCGGTCGCTGGCGGGATATCGTTATACCAACCATCAAGCTTATGACGCAGTACATCGACACCGATCTTTTTCAGTGACGAAAACGCTTCTACCTGAATATCACCGCCAAAATCTACCACCGCTTCGCGCACCATTTTCAGCTGTGCTTTACGCGCGCCAGACGCCAGTTTATCGGCCTTGGTTAACAGCAGCATCACTGGAATGCCGCTCGCAACAGCCCAGTTAATCATTTGCTGATCAAGGTCTTTCAGTGGATGACGGATATCCATCAGCACGACTAAACCCTTCAGGCTATTACGTTTTTGCAGATACTCGCCAAGCGCGCGCTGCCATTTCAGTTTTACTTCTTCCGGTACTTCGGCGTAGCCATAGCCCGGTAAATCCACCACACGTAAGCCTTCAGCCACTTCAAACAGGTTGATGAGCTGCGTACGGCCAGGTGTTTTACTGGTACGCGCCAGGGCTTTCTGGTTGGTCAGCGTATTTAATGCGCTGGATTTCCCTGCGTTGGAGCGGCCTGCGAAAGCAACCTCAATACCGGTATCAGAAGGTAAATGGCGAATGTCCGGTGCGCTAAGCACGAAGTGGGTCAGCTGGTAATTCCAGTTTTTCAAAACGGTTGTCTCCCTCAGGATGAGCATTGTGGAGGATTATACCTGAACATGGGGAAAACGCCGTGTTTCTCGGGCAAGGCTTACAGGATTACAGAAATTCGCCCGAGGTTTGTAAGACATTGACCATTCATATTGACAGACAATGCAGTGTTGTAAGATGCAGACATAATTGAAAGTGATTATATAACATGTGGTTATGTATCGACTGCTAAGTCTCAACTGTAAGCTTACACAAATACTAATCTTGTGGAATCAAGCGCTCAGAGTAAAGTAAGCGGCACAGGCAAAGGAGAGCCACCAAGGATAGCAACTCAGGATGAGGGTTCAGGATCGTCAGGATGGCGAAGAACCAGGAAAATGCCAGGAGGCAACGTCTGGAGACGTTTAAAAAGGACAAGGATTTACACGGAAGTTGTTTGCAAGGGAAAGACAGGGCGTCGAGTGCAAACAGGGATTGTGTGACTTATGAAGGGTCCAAAGACAAGAAAAAGGCGACAGGTTAACCTGCCGCCTTTTTTCTTTGCTTGCTTTCTGCTAGATTCCGCCGCAATTCTATACTGAATAAAAATGGCTCAAGATAATTTATTATGAAGCAACAAAACTCAGCAGCACCTGGCTCTAAACCTTCAAAAGCACGTCGCAAAACACGTGAAGAGATCGATCGTGAAGCACGTGACCGTAAGCGTGAGAAAAAACGCAGCGGGCACGCAGCGGGTAGCCGTTCAACCGGTGGCACGCAGGAAAAAAGTGGAAGTGGCAGCTCACAGGCTAAAGATCCGCGCATTGGCAGCAAAAAACCAATCGCCCTGGGCGTAACTGAAGTCCAGGTCAAAAAACCTAAACAGCACAAACCTAAAGTCGAGAAACCTATGCTAACACCACAGGCTGAACTGGATTTGCTGGAGAACGATGAGCGCCTGGATGCGCTGTTAGAGCGTCTTGAAGAAGGTGAAACACTCAACGCAGAAGAGCAGGCTTGGGTTAACGCTAAGCTTGATCGCATCGATGCGCTGATGGCTGAACTCGGCATCGCCTATGAAGATGACGAAGATGAAGAAGAAAAAGAGAAAGGCGATGATTTGATGCGTCTGCTCAAAGGCACCGACTAACGGTAAATCTCAATGGGATTACCTGTTCTTTGCGTGGTTATTCCTCTGGTGTGTTATCTGCTGTGGTTATTCGTTAAACTACGGCGGTTGTCGCGATTGCAAAAATCGTTGCGCCGTCAACGAATGCGGCATCACCGGAGGGAGTAAGCATGTCTGAGCAGTTAATTGATTGGGATCTGGCCCTGATCCAGAAATATAATTATTCAGGGCCGCGTTATACCTCTTATCCTACCGCGCTGGAGTTCTCAGAAGGCTTCGGCGAGGCGGCATTTCTTGAAGCGGTTGCTCGTTATCCTGAGCGCCCGCTTTCGCTATACGTCCATATTCCGTTCTGCCACAAGCTTTGCTACTTCTGTGGCTGCAATAAAATCGTGACTCGCCAGACGCATAAGGCCGATCAGTACCTCGATGCCCTGGAGCAAGAGATTGCCCACCGTGCACCGCTCTTTAAGGGCCGTCACGTCAGTCAACTGCATTGGGGCGGCGGTACACCCACTTACCTCAGTAAAACGCAGATAAGCCGTCTGATGGGGCTTCTACGGGGTCATTTCAGTTTCAACGAAGATGCTGAACTCTCTATTGAAATTGATCCGCGTGAAATTGAACTCGATGTGCTGGACCATTTGCGTCAGGAAGGGTTTATCCGCCTGAGTATGGGGGTGCAGGATTTCAACAAAGAAGTGCAGCGCCTGGTTAACCGTGAGCAAGATGAAGAGTTTATCTTTGCGCTGATTCAACGTGCGCGTGAACTCGGTTTCACCTCGACCAATATCGACTTGATTTACGGCCTACCAAAACAGACGCCAGAAAGTTTTGCCTTCACGCTCAAGCGTGTTGCAGAACTGAGCCCGCATCGGTTAAGCGTTTTTAACTATGCGCACTTACCGACTCTGTTTGCCGCACAACGTAAAATCAAAGATGCAGACTTACCCAGCGCTCAGCAAAAACTCGATATTCTGCAAGAAACTATCGGCTCGCTGACCCATGCCGGATACCAGTTTATTGGTATGGACCACTTCGCCCGGCCAGATGACGAACTGGCGATCGCGCAGCGTGAAGGGAAATTGCATCGTAATTTCCAGGGCTATACCACGCAGGGCGATACAGATTTGCTTGGGATGGGCGTTTCCGCCATCAGCATGATTGGCGATTGCTATGCGCAGAACCAGAAAGAGCTAAAAACCTACTATCAACAGGTTGATCAGCAAGGCGATGCGCTGTGGCGAGGTCTGGCGCTAACCCGTGATGACTGCATTCGCCGTGACGTGATCAAGGCGCTTATCTGTAATTTCCAGCTTAGCTTTGTGGAAATCGAGCAGCTTTGGGATTTGGATTTTGCACAGTACTTCGCAGAAGACCTGAAATTGCTGTCACCACTGGCGAAAGATGGGCTGGTGGATATCGACGGAAAACACATTCAGGTGACGGCAAAAGGTCGCCTGCTAATCCGTAATATCTGCATGTGTTTTGATAGTTACTTGCGTCAGAAGGCGCGGTTGCAGCAGTTCTCTCGCGTTATCTGATCTGTGTCGGATGTCGCTTCGCTAATCCGACCTACACGATCCGTAGGGGGGATTAGCGAAGCGACATCCACCAGAAAGAGCCAGATGGTGCTGACTTATCCCTTTTTTTACTCCATTCCCAACTCTTTCAATTTACGCGTCAGGGTATTTCGCCCCCAGCCAAGTAAACGAGCCGCTTCCTGCTTGTGCCCCTGCGTATGTCGCAGTGCTGTTGTTAGCAATGTACGCTCCATTTCAGGCTGAGCTTCAGAGAGTAAGTTCTGATGACCGGAACGTAATGCGCGGTCCGCCCATTGCGCCAGAAGTGTTGCCCAACTGTCTGACTGAGAATGCGCTGGGCTATCGGGAATGGTTGTCTCGAACAGCTCAGCAGGCAAATCCTGAATCAACACTTCCTGGCCCGCAGCCATCACGGTTAACCAACGACAGGTGTTTTCCAGTTGGCGCACGTTTCCGGGCCAGGCAAGGCGCGTTAACGCATTTTCTGTTTCCGGGTGCAGCAATTTCGCTTCCACGCCCAGTTCCTTGGCCGCATCTTGCAAGAAGTGACGAGCCAGGCGCGGAATATCTTCGCGGCGTTCACGCAGCGGTGGCAAATGCACGCGAATAACGTTCAGGCGATGGAATAAATCCTCACGGAATTTCCCTTCCTGCACGCGCAACTCAAGGTTCTGGTGGGTCGCGGCAATGATTCGCACATCGACTTTTACCGGTGCATAACCGCCAACGCGATAAAACTGACCATCAGCGAGTACGCGCAACAAGCGAGTCTGCACATCCAACGGCATATCACCGATTTCATCGAGGAAAAGTGTGCCACCGTCGGCTTGCTCAAAGCGGCCCTGGCGAATTTGATTCGCACCGGTAAACGCGCCTTTCTCGTGACCAAACAGCTCAGACTCAATCAAATCCTTCGGGATTGCGGCCATGTTCAGCGCAATAAAAGGTGATTTCACGCGTGGGCTATGGCGATGCAGAGCGTGTGCAACCAACTCTTTACCGGTACCAGACTCACCGTTAATCAACACACTTATTGATGAACGGGAGAGGCGGCCAATAATGCGAAACACATCCTGCATAGCTGGCGCTTCACCAATAATATCGGTGGTTGGCCCATTAACCTGCACATTGCGCGGCTGCTGCTGTTCCTGATAGTGGCTGATAGCGCGCTCAACAAGTGCCACCGCTTCATCAATATCAAATGGTTTTGGCAGGTAATCAAAAGCGCCTTGCTGATAAGCACTCACCGCTGCTTCAAGATCTGAATGAGCGGTCATTATGATGACCGGCAACATCGGGTGACGCTGTTTAATCTGCTTTAGCAGTGCCAGACCATCCATGCCTGGCATGCGGATATCAGATAACAATACGTCCGGGGTCTTGGTTGCGAGAGCGTTCAGAACTTCATTGCCGCTCTCAAATGTGGTGCAGCTTAAACCAGCCCCAGTTAGTGCACGTTCCAGCACCCAACGGATGGAGCTATCATCATCAACGACCCAGACTATCCCTCGTTGCATAAAGACCTCTACTTACGAATAGGCAGGTAAACCGAAAACTCGGTATGACCAGGCCAACTGTTAAATTCGATTTTCCCCGAATGCTGATCGATCAAGTTGCGTGCAATAGAAAGACCTAAACCTGTCCCTCCCTCACGTCCGCTCACCATTGGGTAGAATAGTGTGTCCTGCAGATGGGCCGGAATACCCGGACCGTTGTCTTCAATATCAATACGTGCAGCCAGGCGATAGCGAGTGCCGTGCAGAGTAAGCTGAAAAGCGGTACGCGTACGTAACACTATTTCGCCACCATCACTGCCCAGCGCCTGAAGCGCGTTACGCACAATATTCAGTAAAATCTGTTCAATTTGATCCGGGTCGTGTGCCAGTTCAGGCAAACTTGGGTCGTAATCTCTTATCAGCGTGACATTCGCTGGCAACTCCATCGACACCAGTTTCATAACCCGTTCGGTGACTTTGTGAATACTTTCTGTGACGTGCATGCCGGGTTGTTGCGGGCCTAACAGCCTGTCGACCAGGTTACGTAAGCGGTCGGCTTGCTCAATAATCACCTTGGTGTATTCAGTGAGCGAAGGGTCCGGTAAGGCTTTAGCCAGCAATTGCGCTGCACCGCGTAACCCGCCCAAGGGGTTTTTAATCTCGTGAGCCAGCCCACGGACTAAGTCACGAGCGGCAATTTGCTGCGCCTGCTGTAACTGTTCCTGACTTAAACGGCGTTGGTTATCCATCGGCGCCATTTCCATCAGGATGAAACCTTCTGGTAAACGTTGTGCAGTCAGGGAAAGAATATGGGAGCGGCTATCAATAACCAGTGTGACTTCGTTATCGGTAAAGCCTTGGCCTGCCGTCAGGCTTTCCTGCATCAAGCCAACATTTAGCGAAAAGTAACTCAACAGTTCTGGTAGCGGTGTGCCGTACAGCTTGCGCGAACTCTGCGCCAAAAGTTGCTGTGCCGCCGGGTTGGCGTAATGAACCGCCAGTTCGTCATCGACCAGTAAAATACTGTTGATTAAAGAATTCAGGATCTGCCCAGCATCGGGCAGTGTGCCGGTTGCCATACAGCAGTCTCCGATAATTTGCACTGTGATGGTGCATTATAGTTTCCTGGCGGCAATAAACGTTGCTGCAACAGGTTATTTGTGGATAAAAAAGCCCATCAACGATGGGCTTAAGTCGGACATGACTAACTCATTAAACGCTGTAGTACAGCTCAAACTCAACTGGGTGTGGAGTCATGCGCACACGGTCGTTTTCTTCGATACGCAGAGCGATGTAAGCATCGATAGCTTCATCAGTGAACACGCCGCCCGCAGTCAGGAACTCGCGGTCTTCGTTCAGGCAGCTCAGTGCTTCTTCCAGAGAACCCGCAACTTGTGGGATCTCTTTAGCTTCTTCTGGCGGCAGGTCATACAGGTTTTTGTCCATTGCTTCGCCCGGATGGATTTTGTTCTTGATACCATCAAGACCAGCCATCAGCAGTGCTGCGAAGCACAGGTACGGGTTAGCCGCTGGGTCTGGGAAACGCACTTCGATACGACGTGCTTTCGGAGACGCAACTACTGGGATACGGATTGAAGCAGAACGGTTAGCGGCAGAGTAAGCCAGCATTACTGGAGCTTCGTAACCCGGGACCAGACGCTTGTAGGAGTTGGTGGTTGGGTTAGCCAGGGCGTTGATGGCTTTAGCGTGTTTGATAACACCGCCGATGTAGTACAGCGCTTGCTCAGACAGGCCAGCATATTTGTCACCAGCGAACAGGTTTACGCCGTTCTTAGCCAGGGACATATGGCAGTGCATACCAGAACCGTTATCGCCAAACATTGGTTTTGGCATAAAGGTCGCTGTTTTGCCGTAAGCATGTGCAACGTTGTGAACCACATATTTGTAGATCTGAATTTCATCTGCTTTTTTGGTCATGGTGTTGAAGCGGGTAGCCACTTCGTTCTGACCAGCAGTTGCTACTTCGTGGTGGTGAGCTTCAACAACCAGGCCCATTTGCTCCATAGTCAGACACATTGCAGAACGCAGGTCTTGTGCGGAGTCAACTGGTGGAACTGGGAAGTAACCGCCTTTAACAGCAGGACGGTGGCCTTTGTTGCCGCCTTCGTATTTGGTGCCGCTGTTCCAAGCGCCTTCGATATCATCGATAGCAACGTGAGAACCGGAGATAGAGCTACCGAAACGAACGTCGTCGAACAGGAAGAACTCTGGTTCTGGCCCGAACAGTACGGTATCGGCGATGCCAGTAGAACGCAGGTAGTCTTCAGCACGCTTGGAAATGGAACGCGGGTCGCGGTCATAACCTTGCATGGTGCCTGGCTCAAGAATGTCGCAACGAATGATCAGCGTAGAATCAGCGAAGAACGGGTCGATGACAGCAGTAGACGCATCTGGCATCAGAACCATGTCGGATTCATTGATGCCTTTCCAGCCACCAATTGAAGAGCCATCAAACATTTTGCCTTCTTCGAAGAAGTCAGCAGTAACCTGATGAGCAGGGATAGTGACGTGCTGTTCTTTACCTTTGGTGTCAGTGAAGCGCAGATCAACAAACTTCACTTCGTGTTCATTCAGCATCGTCAAAACGTGTTCAGCGGACATACTTAACTCTCCCGGATTTGGTCATTGAATTGGCTTGTTGCCCTGAAATGATTAAAGCGAAATCTGTGCCAACTTTTAAATTACCCCAAAAAGGCGCTATCATGCGCACTATAGTGCAAAAGGGCTGCACCACGATGGATAGTTTGCACCAATGTAGTGCTTCAGTCTGAGATTTGAGCACCATATTGGTGCAATTTTCGTTGTGGCTCCCTTTTTTGCTCCGTGAAAGCGATCACAAACCATTACTTTTTACATTGTTTGTAAAAGTTCTTTGTGATCCTGTTATGTCCTTCGATTAATACGTGTACAATAACGCGCTATTTCTAATGCCTGAGGCAAAGTTGTGATCGAAAATCTGCGTAATATCGCCATCATCGCGCACGTTGACCATGGTAAAACTACCCTGGTTGATAAGCTGCTGCAGCAATCTGGTACTTTCAGTAACGAACGTGCTGAAGCCACCGAACGCGTGATGGACTCCAACGATTTGGAGAAAGAGCGTGGGATTACCATCCTCGCTAAAAACACCGCTATCAAATGGAATGACTACCGTATCAACATCGTTGATACCCCTGGGCACGCCGACTTCGGTGGCGAAGTTGAACGTGTAATGTCCATGGTAGACTCCGTTCTGCTGGTCGTTGACGCAATGGATGGCCCAATGCCGCAGACGCGCTTCGTAACCAAAAAGGCATTTGCCCACGGTTTGAAGCCAATTGTTGTAATCAACAAAGTTGACCGTCCTGGCGCGCGTCCTGACTGGGTTGTTGATCAGGTATTTGACCTGTTCGTTAACCTTGATGCGACTGACGAGCAGCTCGATTTCCCAATCATCTATGCATCAGCATTGATGGGTATCGCGGGTAACGATCACAATGAGATGGCGGAAGACATGACCCCGCTGTACCAGGCGATTGTTGACCACGTTAAAGCACCATCCGTTGACTCTGATGGTCCGTTCCAGATGCAAATCTCCCAGCTTGATTACAACAACTACGTTGGCGTAATCGGCATCGGTCGCATCAAACGCGGTAAAGTGAAGCCTAACCAGCAAATCACTATCATCGACAGCGAAGGTAAAACTCGTAACGGTAAAGTCGGTAAAGTACTGACTCACCTCGGTCTGGAGCGTATTGAATCCACCGAAGCTGAAGCCGGCGACATCATCGCGATTACCGGTCTGGGCGAGCTGAACATCTCCGACACTCTTTGCGATACGCAAAATGTTGAAGCGCTGCCAGCACTGTCTGTTGATGAACCAACTGTTACCATGTTCTTCAACGTCAACACCTCTCCGTTCTGTGGCAAAGAAGGTAAATTTGTTACCTCTCGTCAGATCCTTGACCGCCTGAACAAAGAGCTGGTGCACAACGTTGCACTGCGTGTTGAAGAAACCGAAGATGCGGATGCATTCCGTGTATCCGGTCGTGGCGAACTGCACCTGTCTGTGTTGATCGAAAACATGCGTCGTGAAGGCTTCGAACTGGCTGTGTCCCGTCCGAAAGTAATCAACCGTATGATCGATGGTCGTATGCAAGAGCCGTTCGAAAACGTGACTCTGGATATCGAAGAACAGCACCAGGGTTCTGTAATGCAGGCGATGGGCGAGCGTAAGGGCGATGTCAAAGACATGATCCCTGACGGCAAAGGCCGTATCCGTCTGGATTACCTGATCCCAGCACGTGGCCTGATCGGCTTCCGTACTGAGTTCATGACCATGACTTCTGGTACTGGTCTGCTGTACTCCACATTCAGCCATTACGACGACGTGAAGCCAGGCGAAATCGGCCAGCGCCAGAACGGCGTGCTGATCTCTAACGGCCAGGGTAAAGCAGTCGCGTTTGCGCTGTTCAGCCTGCAGGACCGCGGTAAGCTGTTCCTGGGTCACGGTGCAGAAGTTTACGAAGGCCAGATCATCGGTATTCACAGTCGTTCTAACGACCTGACTGTAAACTGCCTGACCGGTAAGAAACTGACCAACATGCGTGCGTCCGGTACTGACGAAGCAACAACTCTGGTTCCTGCATTGAAGATGTCTCTGGAGCAAGCTCTGGAATTCATCGATGATGACGAACTGGTAGAAGTTACTCCGACTTCCGTACGTATTCGTAAGCGTCACCTGACTGAAAACGACCGCAAACGTGCGGGTCGTGGTAGCAAAGAAGCGTAAGTTTCTTTCCTGCAAAGCATTGAAGCCCTGCCTGTTTAGGCGGGGCTTTTTTTTGCTTAATAACTCGCAGAACCCGGATCGCTTTTTTATCTGCGATAGTCAAAGCTACCCTTTACCGCTACAGTTATTTGTCCATGCGCAAAGGAGAAGCTTATGCTGTATATCTTTGATTTAGGAAACGTCATCGTTGATATCGACTTCAACCGAGTAATGGGGGTTTGGAGCGATTACAGCCGTGTCCCGCTGGCGAATTTGCAGAAAAGCTTTGTAATGGGCGAGGCGTTTCAACGCCACGAGCGGGGGCAAATTAGCGACGAAGAATTTGCTGCTGCGATATGCGAAGAAATGGGCATGGCGTTGAGCTTTGATCAGTTTTCTGCAGGCTGGCAGGCTATCTTTGTTGGCTTACGTCCAGAAGTGATTGCCGTCATGAATAAACTTCGTGAACAGGGGCATCGCGTCGTTGTGCTCTCTAATACCAACCGCTTACATACTTATTTCTGGCCCGGTGAATATCCGCAAATCGCCGAGGCGGCAGATAAAATCTATCTGTCTCAGGAAATGGGAATGCGTAAACCCGATGCAGAGATCTATCAAAAACTCCTCGAAACGGAAGGTTTTTCCGCGAATGAAGCCGTCTTTTTTGACGACAACGCCGATAATATTAAAGGAGCTCAACAGGTGGGGATCACCAGCATTTTGGTGACCGGTAAAAACACGGTGCCCGATTATTTCTCAAAAAGCCTATGATAAAAGACGTTCATCGCAAAACGAGCAAGCACCTCAGGCCCTGTATCGCCTGGGGTAAATTGCTCTGGCATCGGATTGACCAGGACAATATGACCACGCTTGCAGGTAACCTTGCTTACGTGTCATTGCTCTCACTGGTGCCTTTGGTTGCGGTAGTGTTTGCGTTATTTGCAGCTTTCCCGATGTTTGCCGACGTTAGTATTCAACTGCGGCATTTTGTCTTCTCAAACTTTCTGCCCGCGACGGGCGATATCATCCAACGCTATATCGAACAGTTTGTTGCTAACTCCAACAAGATGACTGCTGTGGGGGCCTGTGGCCTTATCGTTACAGCATTGCTGCTGATGTATGCCGTGGATAGCGCACTAAATACTATCTGGCGCAGCACGCGCACCAGGCCAAAAATTTACTCGTTTGCCGTCTACTGGATGATTTTGACGCTAGGGCCGCTGCTGGCAGGTGCGAGTCTGGTGATAAGTTCGTATCTGCTTTCGCTGCGCTGGGTGACGGGCTTTAACAGCACGATTGATATTGTGTTGCGTATCTTCCCGTTGCTGCTCTCCTGGCTGTCATTCTGGATGTTATATAGCATCGTTCCAACCACTCGAGTCCCGGTACGAGACGCACTGATTGGCTCGCTGGTGGCCGCTCTTTTATTTGAGCTTGGTAAGAAAGGTTTTGCCCTCTACATCACCATGTTTCCCTCTTACCAATTGATTTACGGCGTATTAGCCGTGATCCCCATTTTATTTGTCTGGGTCTATTGGACCTGGTGTATCGTGTTGCTCGGCGCCGAAATTACTGTCACTCTCGGTGATTACCGCAAACTCCGTGTCGAAGCCCAGCAGGAAGAATTGGAAGAACCATGATTGCATTAATACAGCGTGTCACCCACGCTCGCGTCACCGTGGACGGTGAAGTGACGGGTGAAATTGGCCCGGGACTTTTAGTGTTATTGGGTGTCGAAAAAGAAGATAACGAACAGAAAGCGAATCGCCTTTGCGAACGTGTTTTGGGTTACCGCATTTTTGGCGATGAAAACGACAAGATGAACCTGAACGTTCAGCAAGCCGGTGGCAGCGTGCTGGTGGTGTCGCAGTTTACCCTCGCCGCTGATACCGAACGCGGCATGCGCCCGAGTTTTTCTTGTGGTGCAGCACCTGAGCTTGCTGAAGAGTTATATGAATACTTTGTTCAACGCTGTCGACAGCAGGGCATTGTTGCCGAAACTGGGCGTTTTGCCGCCGACATGAAAGTCAGCCTGACCAATGACGGCCCGGTGACGTTTTGGTTACAGGTCTGAATTCGCAGCCTTTACGGTCCCGCGTAACAAGAGAGAGTACATGTATGTATCACCTTCGCGTACCGCAAACCGAAGAAGAGCTTGAGCTCTATTACCAGTTTCGCTGGGAGATGCTACGTAAGCCGTTGCATCAACCAAAAGGTTCAGAACGTGACGCCTGGGATGCCTTAGCTCACCACCAGATGGTGGTGGATGAAGAAGGCAATCCGGTCGCAATTGGCCGTTTGTACATCAATGCTGATAACGAAGCAGCGATCCGTTTTATGGCGGTTCACCCCTCGGTGCAGGACAAAGGCTTGGGTACGCTGGTGGCAATGACGCTGGAAACTGTCGCTCGCCAGGAAGGGGTTAAACGTGTGGTATGTAGCGCACGTGAAGATGCCGTCGAGTTTTTTGCCAAACTCGGTTTTGAGAACCAGGGTGAAATCACCACGCCTTCCACCACGCCTATTCGCCACTTTCTAATGATTAAACCGGTCGCCTCGCTTGATGACATTCTCCATCGCGCAGACTGGTGTGGGCAGTTACAGCAGGCCTGGTACGAACATATTCCGCTTAGCGAGAAGATGGGCGTGCGTATCTTGCAATACACTGGGCAGAAATTTATTACGACGATGCCTGAAGCGGGAAATCAAAATCCGCATCAAACCTTATTCGCAGGCAGCCTGTTTTCCCTTGCAACGCTTACCGGCTGGGGGCTGATTTGGCTGATGTTGCGTGAACGCCACCTTGGCGGCACGATTATTCTGGCTGATGCACATATCCGATATAGCAGCCCGATCACCGGAAGACCGGGAGCGATTGCTGACTTAGGCTCGTTGAGCGGCGATCTGGACCGTCTGGCGCGTGGCCGCAAGGCTCGCGTTGCATTGCAAGTTGAGCTTTACGGTGATGACACGCCTGGTGCTGTTTTTGAAGGTGTGTATCTGGTTCTCCCCGCGAAACCTTTTGGCCCGCTTGAAGAAGGCGGGAACGAAGAAGAATAGTTGAAGGGTAACCGCCCGGCGCTTATGCGCCGGGTACTTCCCCATTCTGCATGGTCTGCTGTACTTGTTTTCCGTCAGCGCTTGTGGCCTGTAATGTCCCGTTCACCGTGGGTTTCAGTGCTGTTTGAGCTGCAAGGTTGCCGGTCACTGAAAGCTGCAAATTACCGTTGCCTTCAAGCGGTAACGCTGGCCACCCCCATTGTTGCAACACATTTACTGGCACCGCGCGTCCGCGCAGGTTCATTGCCGCATTGCGTTGCGGAGCTTGCGAGATAGCGCCAGTTGCTTCCAGCATACCTTCACCAGCAAAAGCACTAAGTTCCGTAATAGATATCTGGCTGTCTGCCGCATTCAGTGAAATGGATGGGCGGCGAACATCGACACGGTTAAACGTGGCCGCCGCGGCGTTCAGCGTGGCGTTTCCACTCCATATTCCCCACTGGTTATTGCGCACCACTTCGAGATTGCTCCCCGTGCCATCTAATGCGGTGAGCTGGAACGGGAAGGCGGGATCAATATCAATGATCAAATTACGGTTTGCCGACAGTTTTTTAATCGTCACCGTGTTTAACCATTGCGGCAATGGCTCTATCCAGCGTGCTTTCCAGTCGGCTGGCAGCGTATATTCCAGCCCGGCAAAAACCAGCTCATCCAGCGCCAGTTTTTTCTCGGTGCGTTGCCATTCGCCTGAGGCGCGAACCATGCCTCTTTCCCAACGGGAAGTGAACTGGCGAATCACAGCGGTTTGCGGGTTAAAATCGATATTCACGATAGGGTCATTTAGCTGCAACGCACCAATAATAAAATCACTGGCATTCATCGATAAACGCCCGTCATCGCTTTGCCAGCCACCTTTTGCCAGCGTCAGGTTGCGCAAACTCAGATCTAAATCGGTTATTGCCCAGTCTTTTCCTTCCATGCGCGCATCTGTCACCTCGAGGCTATCGATTTTCAGTGAAGGGACGCTGCCAAGAGGCGCCAGGAAATCGGTAATGGATTTATTGGTTTGTAGGCGGATATCGTTGAGCCGTAAGCTGCCGATCTGCCAGGAGCCATCGGCAAGGCGGTTTGCATTACCGGTGAGCGAGCCACGTGCAATATCTGCACCGATGGTTGATAGCGTCACCTGTTCGTTATTAATCGCACCTTGCAACAAGACGTTGGTAGCCGGGACTCCGTTGAGTGTCATGGAACCAGCGCTAAATTGAATATCAGCAGTATTACCCAGCACTTTACCTTGCTTTGGTTGCCACGGTATTACCCCCCCGTTGACGCGTTGAGCGTGCAGATCCCACCCAGTATTTGGGCTGTTGATTGCCATATCGCTCAATTGCAGCATATCGGACTGGAAGGGGAGCGGGGCAGCATCAGGGCTGATATTGAGCGTTCCGTTTTGCAGCACTATCGTGTCGACGTGCAAAGGCTCCGAAAACTGACGTGAGCTCAGGCCAATATCAATATTTTGCGCAACCAGGGTTGCTGGCTGGCCTTTGCGTCCGAAGGTGACATTTGTCAGCGTGACATGAGTGGGCGATGCCCACTTGTGGTCGATCACTTCAAAAGAGAAATTGTAATCACTCTTCTCATTGACCCAACTACTGATCTGGGATGCTCCCCAACGAGTTTGAAGTAATAAATAAGCGGCTATAAGTGCCACTATTATGACAACCAATAAAGCTGTGATCAGCTTTCCTAGAAATTTCATTGTCTTCCATCCCATGAAGTTTCGGTAAGGGTGTTATGCCCCATTTACCGTTATAGCTCAAGGATGGGATTGTCAGGAGGGATAACACGCGCTGGCGCTAACAAATAACCAGCGCGTGAAGTACATCAATTTTTTTCAGGTGGGAAAATCAGGTTTAAAACGATAGCGGTAATACCACCGGCAGCAATGCCAGATGAGAGCAAGGTTTTCAGCCAGTCAGGGGCGAACTGGAGAATAAGTGGCTGCTGAGAGACACCCATACCAACCGCGAGTGACAGTGCAATAATCATAATTGCGCGGCGATTCAGTGGCTCACGGGAGACAATACGCACACCTGATGCTGCGATCGTGCCGAACATTACGATAGTTGCGCCGCCTAAAACTGGCTCAGGAATGTGTTGTACAAACCCACTTACTGCCGGGAATAGGCCCAATAAAATCAGCATCAGCGCAACGACAAATCCAACATAACGGCTGGCCACACCCGTAAGCTGAATAACGCCATTGTTCTGTCCAAAGCAAGAGTTAGGGAAGGTGTTGAATACGGCTGAAACACAAGAGTTCAGGCCATTAGCCAGCACGCCGCCTTTCAGGCGCTTCATATACAATGGCCCAGAAACCGGTTGCTCAGAGACGTCAGATGTCGCCGTAATATCGCCAATGGTTTCAAGGGAGGTCACCATAAAGATCAGCATCAGCGGAATCAGTAGGTTCCAGTCAATGCCCAGGCCGTAGTAAAGCGGTGTTGGCACCATGATCAGGTCAGTATTGGTTGATGGCGCAACATCAGGCAGCATGCCCATTGCCCATGCCAGCGCGTAACCTACTGCCATGGCGATAACCAGCGAAGCCACGCGCAAGTACGGGTTGCGCTGGCGATTCAGAAGAATGATGACCACTAATACTGCACCTGCCAGCAGCAGATTTTTCGGTGCGCCAAATGTATGGTCACTCATTGCACCATAGCCACCGCCAATAGATGTCAGGCCAACCTGAATCAAGGACAGACCTATAATCATCACAACTACACCAGAAACCAGCGGCGTGATAATGCGACGAGCAAGGTGAAGGAAGCGTGATAAAAGCATCTCGGTGCAGCTTGCGAGCATTAAGGTGCCAAAAAGTGCAGCCATCATGGTCGGAACATCAGCCCCGCCATTCTTTAATGCCATGCCACCCATAATCAGCGGTGCGACAAAATTAAAACTGGTGCCTTGAATAGACAGAAGCCCAGAGCCTACCGGGCCCCACGCTTTAATCTGGATAATTGATGCCACACCTGATGCGAACAGGGACATACTGATAATGTGTTGGGTATCTTCTGCTGGAAGTCCCAGAGCCTGGCAAATCAACATCGCAGGTGTGATCACCGCAACAAACATTGCTAATAAATGCTGGCCAGCAGCGAACAGCGTTTGTGGGAGAGGTGGACGGTCCTCGAGGCGGTAAATCAACTCACTGGTACTAGTGTGGGCAATCGGTTGCGCACCTTCAGACTCAACAGCATTAACAGACATTAGAAATTATCCCCTGCCGAAAAAACGGTGATTTTAGCGGACTAAAGGCCAAAAGCAAACGTTTGCTAAGGGTGTTTCCTAAGATAAAAAGTGTATATACCGAGCTTTTTATATAACTTTCGACTGTTTTTTGGTTAAAATCCAGCAGCTGACTTTTCTAGAACCTGAAATTCCAGTGAAGGATAAATTAAAAGCGTCTGTGAGAAATATGCGCAAACAGGAGCACTTCTATGTTTTATCTCGACACCCTTTCTACCCTTGTTGCTGCGACTCTCGTGTTATTACTGGGCCGAAAAATGGTCCACACCATACCGCTATTAAAAAAATACACTATCCCTGAACCCGTAGCGGGTGGACTCTTAATCGCCCTTGCCTTGCTGGTACTCAAAAAAAGTGTCGGTTGGGAATTTGAATTTGATATGAGCCTCAAAGATCCTTTGATGCTCGCCTTCTTTGCCACAATCGGCCTGAATGCCAACCTGTCCAGCTTGCGAGCGGGTGGCAAAGTTGTCGGTATTTTTCTGATTGTGGTGGTGGGTTTGCTGGTGATGCAAAACGCCATTGGTATCGGTATGGCGAGCCTGTTAGGTCTTGATCCGTTAATGGGATTACTGGCGGGTTCTATTACGTTATCGGGCGGGCATGGCACAGGTGCAGCCTGGAGTAAGCTGTTCACCGAGCGTTATGGTTTCCAGAATGCCACCGAAGTTGCTATGGCATGCGCAACCTTTGGTCTGGTGCTGGGCGGTTTGATTGGCGGGCCAGTGGCACGATATCTGGTCAAACACTCATCTACACCTGATGGCACACCTGAAGATAGCATTGACCCAACCGCTTTTGAGAAACCTGCGGTCGGGCGCATGATCACCTCTATGGTGTTGATTGAAACCATCGCGATGATTGCTATCTGCCTTACGGTTGGTAAGTTTGTCGGCCATCTCATACAAGGCACCAGCTTTGAATTGCCGACATTCGTTTGCGTGTTATTTGTTGGGGTTATTCTCAGCAACACCATGTCACTGCTCGGTTTCTATCGGGTATTTGAACGTGCGGTTTCCGTGTTAGGGAACGTCTGTTTGTCGCTGTTCCTCGCCATGGCGCTTATGAGCCTCAAGCTGTGGGAACTGGCTTCGCTGGCGTTGCCGATGCTGGCAATTTTGACCGTACAAACCATCTTTATGGCGTTGTATGCGATTTTCGTGACTTACCGTTTGATGGGGAAAAACTACGATGCGGCGGTTCTGGCTGCGGGGCATTGTGGTTTTGGCCTGGGGGCAACACCAACGGCGATCGCCAATATGCAGGCGATTACCGAGCGTTTTGGCCCGTCACATATGGCATTCCTGGTGGTGCCGATGGTCGGCGCGTTCTTTATTGATATCGTCAACGCGCTGGTCATCAAGATGTATTTGATGCTGCCAATCTTTGGCTAAACCATCAGGCGTTTGAATAGCGTTCCGTTTCAGGCATCCAGCGTTCAATGAGCGCGGTTGCCTGCTCGGGATAGCGTTCATGAATATGGCGCGCAAGGCGCTGTACTTCCGGGATCATCGCCTGGTCGCGCAATAGATCTGCTACTTTAAACTCGGCACTTCCCGTCTGGCGCGTGCCGAGTAATTCCCCCGGACCACGAATTTCCAAATCTTTCTGAGCAATGACGAAGCCATCGTTGCTATCGCGCAGTACCTGTAAACGCAGCTGTGCGGTTTTCGATAGTGGTGACTTGTAAAGCAACACACAGTGAGATGCAACCGCACCACGACCCACACGGCCACGAAGCTGATGGAGCTGCGCAAGACCCAGACGCTCAGGGTTTTCGATAATCATCAGGCTGGCATTTGGTACATCAACACCAACTTCAATAACCGTTGTCGCAACCAGCAGATGAATTGAGCCTTCTTTAAAAGCCTGCATCACCGCCTGCTTTTCCTGCGGCTTCATGCGGCCATGAACCAGGCCGACATTCAGATTAGGCAAGGCTATTTTTAGCTCATCCCACGTGACTTCCGCCGCCTGGGCTTCGAGCAGCTCAGATTCTTCAATCAACGTACAAACCCAGTACGCCTGACGGCCTTCATCACTGCAAGCTCCACGCACGCGGTCGATAATATCGTTGCGGCGTGAGTCTGGAATAGCGACGGTTGTTACCGGAGTACGGCCAGGTGGGAGTTCATCGATCGTAGATGTGTCTAAATCGGCATAGGCCGTCATTGCCAGCGTGCGCGGAATAGGTGTAGCAGTCATGATGAGCTGATGCGGGTGGAAGCCCTGAATCTGGCCCTTTTCCCACAACGCCAGGCGTTGATGAACTCCAAAGCGATGTTGTTCATCAATGATAACCAGTGCAAGTTGCGAGAACTGCACCTGTTCCTGGAAGATCGCGTGCGTTCCCACCACCATCGACACCTGACCGCTGGCGATCGCGTCCTGTTGAGCGATACGCGCTTTGCCTTTTTGCTTACCAGCAAGCCAGCCCACTTCAATGCCCAGCGGCGCAAACCACTGGCGGAAGTTATTAGCGTGCTGTTCTGCGAGTAGCTCAGTTGGAGCCATCAACCCCACTTGTTTCCCATGCGCGATAGCACGTAGTGCGGCGAGGGCGGCAACCAAGGTTTTACCTGACCCCACATCACCCTGCACCAGGCGCATCATTGGCACATCCAGCGCTAAGTCGTGTTCGATTTCGGCCACAACGCGAGCCTGCGCACCAGTTGGTTTAAAAGGCAGCGCAGCCAACAGGCGGTTTTTTAATTCGTCATGATCATGCAAAGGCAGCGCGTGATAACGCTGAGCACCTGCGCGCAGCGCGAGCATGCTCAGATTATGCGCCAGCAACTCTTCAAGAATTAAGCGCTGTTGAGCCGGATGTTTCCCCGTCTCCAGATCGGCGAGCTGCATTGATGGAGGCGGACGATGTAGAGTGCGCAACGCTTCTGGCAAGCTCATCATTCCCTTGCTCAAATCAGCCGGGAGCAATTCAGCAATGGCGCAGGTATCGAGCAATTCCAGGGCCTGATCGGTCAGCTTGCGCAATGTTGCCTGACGGATACCTTCCGTTGTGGGGTAAACCGGCGTCAGCGTTTCCTGTAGTTCTGGCGTACTGAGGTCGCCCTGAATACGGTACTCTGGATGAATCATTTCCGCGCCATGTGCGCCGCGCTTTGCTTCGCCATAGGCAAGCACGCGTTTACCGGTCGCGAGACTGTTTTTCATTGCAGCGTTGAAGTTGAAAAACCGCATCGTCAGGATGCCGGTGCCGTCAGAAATCTGGCAGGTCATCATACGGCGGCGGCCAAAACTGATATTGCAGTTCAGCACTTCACCTTCCACCGTGGCGTAAACGCCTGGCAGCAGGTCATTGATAGGGTAGAGATGGGTGCGGTCTTCGTAACGAAGCGGCAGGTGCAGAAGAAGATCCTGAATGGTGTACAGGCCAATTTTGGCCAGTTTACCGCTCTGGCTGGCGCCGACTCCGGCAAGCGTGCTTAACGGTATGGCATCCAGCAAACGGCCTTTCATCCAGCTACTCCGCAGATTGCATTGTGGCCCACCATGCGGCATCAGCTTCTATCTCACCTTGCTGATTCACATGTGGGTAGGGCAAACCTTTACGGCGGGAAACTCGCGCCAGTACAGGGTAGCCGCCTTCAAACAGCAGGCGCTGTTGTTCGGACTCTGGCAGGGTGCTGTTTTCGCGCTGATACATACCGGCATTCTGGCGTTGACGCTGTGCTTCATAAAGAATAAGTGCGGAAGCAACGGACACATTGAGCGATTGCACCATCCCGATCATCGGAATAATGATGTCCTGGTCTGCCAGCGCTAACGCTTCCCTGGTGATACCTGTTTTTTCCTGCCCCATCAAAATACAGGTCGGGCGGGTGTAATCAATTTCGCGGAAATCGACGGCTTTATCAGAAAGGTTGGTGGCGAGGATTTGCATCCCGCTGCTTTTTAGATGACTAACTGCATCGCCAATATCGCGGTGCGTTTTAACTTCAACCCAGGAGTTACTTCCCGCAGCAGAAGAAGCCATAGTGCGCATTCGGTTACCCGGCCAGACTGCGTGAACTTCATGTACACCCACTGCATCTGCGGTGCGAATAATCGCCGAGACGTTATGAGGTTTATGGACTTGCTCCATGCAGACGGTCAAGTCAGGCTGACGCCTGGCGAGCATCTCGCAAATACGCGCATAACGTTGAGGATTCATAACACTAGTTTCGGTTGCGGGTAACTTTGATGACATCCGGCATCACGCGGATTTTGCGCATAATATTAGCCAGATGAACACGATCGCGGGCAGACATACGGATAAACGCGCTATAGACGCGACCATCTTTTTCTTCTGTATTCAGGCTGTGGATATTTGAGCCTGCTGTGTTGATAGCCGCAGTCAGATTTGCCAGTGCACCCTGATGGTTGAACATATCTACTTTGATTTCAGTGAGGAACTCTTGCTCAGTTTCCTTATCCCATTCCACCGCCATAAACTTCTCGGCTTCTTTCTGGTAGCCACGAATATTACGGCAAGACTCATGGTGGATAACCAACCCTTTACCAGGGCTGACGTGAGCAACTATCGGGTCGCCAGGAATTGGACGGCAACACTTAGCAAAAGTAATCAGCACGCCGTCTGCGCCTTTGATAGGCAGATGGCTATGCGGCAGAGCATTCGCCTGCAAAGACGCTTGTGATTCTCCTTGCAGGTTTTTCGCGACAACCACACTCATGGCGTTACCCAAACCAATTTCAGCCAGCAAATCATCAAGCGTGGCGAGTTTCATGCGCTCAAGCTCACGTTGGATATTTTCTGGCGGAACTTCGGCAAGCTTGCGGCTACCACCTAACGCATGGTTAAGCAGGCGGCGTCCGAGGCTAACAGAGTCATCACGCTTCAGGTTTTTCAGCATCTGGCGGATTTTGGCGCGAGCTTTTGAGCTCACCACAAAGTTCAGCCAGGCAGCATTCGGGCGAGCGCCCGGTGCGGTAATGATTTCGATTGTCTGGCCGCTGCTAAGCGACTGAGACAGCGGATAGGGTTGTCTGTCGACACGAGCACCAACGCATGCGTGGCCGATATCGGTATGTACGGCATAGGCGAAATCGACAGGTGTCGCACCAGCCGGTAATTCGACAATGCGCCCTTCCGGAGTGAAAACGTAAATCTCATCCGGGAACAGATCGGATTTTACGCTCTCGATAAATTCAAATGAGCTACCGGCACTTTGCTGTAGTTCCAGCAGGCTTTGCATCCAGCGCTGGGCACGGATTTGCGCTGTAGTGCCACTTTCACCTTGCTCTTTATAAGCCCAGTGAGCGGCAACACCCATTTCTGCCATCTGGTCCATATCTTCGGTACGGATTTGCACTTCAACCGGCACACCGTGTGGGCCAATCATTGAAGTATGCAGGGACTGATATCCGTTCGCTTTTGGAATGGCGATATAGTCTTTAACCCGGCCCGGACGTGGTTTGTAGAGGCTATGCATCTGCCCAAGAACGCGGTAACAGGTATCCATGTCGTGAACAATTACGCGGAAGGCGTAAATATCCATAATCGAGTGGAAACGCTGCTCTTTGAGCGTCATTTTGCAGTAAATAGAATAAAGGTGTTTTTCGCGACCGCTGACGCGACAAGGAATGCCCGCTTCTTGTAAACGCCCATCGATTTCAGAGAGGATTTTTTGAATCATCTCTTTGCGGTTACCGCGCGCTGCTTTAACCACTTCTTTAATGACGCGGTAACGGTTCGGGTAAAGCGCTTCAAAGCCCAGCTCTTCCAGTTCGGTTTTCAGGTGATGAATACCGAGACGGTGCGCCAGAGGGCTATAAATTTCGAGGGTTTCGCGAGCAATGCGTCGACGCTTATCAGGGCGCAAAGCCCCGAGAGTGCGCATGTTATGCGTACGGTCGGCGAGTTTGATCAGAATGACGCGGATGTCTTGCACCATCGCCATGATCATTTTGCGGAAGTTTTCAGCCTGAGCTTCTTTCTTATCGCGGAATTTCAGTTTGTCGAGCTTAGATACCCCTTCCACCAGTTCGGCAACGCTTTTGCCAAACAGTTGTTCCATATCCTGGTAGGTGGCTGGGGTGTCTTCGATCACATCATGCAGTAGTGCAGCCATCAGTGTTTCATAGTCGAGTTTCATCTCGGCCAGAATGCAGGCTACAGCGACAGGATGGGTGATATAGGGTTCACCGCTTGAACGTGCTTGTCCCTCGTGAGCATCACGCGCAACAAGGTATGCTTGCCGAAGTCGCTTAATCTGCTCCTCGGGCAAGTATGGTTGAATCAGTTGATTCAGGCTTTCAAACAGATACAAGGGCTACCCGCAGGCTAATTAACGACGACCTTCAGCAATAGCGGTAACAGCCTGCAGTTCTGCGGCTTCCTGCTCTTGCTGTTCCTGGCGATCACGAACATCGAGAATCTGGTTGGTGATCAACCCTTCTTCGATTTCGCGCAGTGCGATTACAGTCGTTTTATCGTTTTCTTCAGGCACTAGTGGATCTTTACCACCAGTTTGCATCTGACGAGCGCGACGTGCGGCGACCAGAACCAGGTCAAAACGGTTACCAATTTTCTCAACAGCGTCCTGAACAGTTACGCGTGCCATAATTAAAATGCTCCACAGATGAAGAAATGACTGGGCATGATACTGAAACTGGGCTCAGTCTGCCAATAGTTTGCTGATTAAAGCGTCATGTCGCGCTTTTTGGCGACCCATTCGTAGACGCTCGGCACGAATGATAATTTTTAAATCTGACAGTGCGGTGTCAAAATCGTCGTTGACGATTAAATAGTCATATTCCGCGTAATGGCTCATTTCTGCAACAGCTTGCTCCATTCGCTTAGTGATAACTTCTTCACTGTCTTGCCCACGGCCACGAAGGCGACGGTCCAGCTCGTCTTTTGACGGCGGCAGGATAAAAATACTGCGGGCGTGCGGCATTTTCTGACGAATCTGCTTCGCGCCTTGCCAGTCAATATCCAAAAACACATCCACACCTGTAGCCAGAACTTGCTCAATGGCATGGCGAGAAGTGCCGTAGTAATTACCAAACACTTCCGCATGTTCAAGGAACGCGTCTTCAGCAATCATCTGCTTAAACTCTTCCTTTTCCACAAAGAAATAGTGCTCGCCATGTTTCTCTCCCGGACGAATACCACGAGTGGTATGGGAGATAGAAACTTGCGTGTCATACAGCGGTTGTGTCTTTAACAAAGCCTGGATGAGGCTGGATTTCCCCGCGCCACTTGGGGCGGAAACGATATAAAGCGTGCCTTGAGCCATGAGTTCTAACTTATTCGGTAAGCATAAAAAGAAGTGCGTATACGGGCCTATTATACACGCCGTCTACGTGTCACGGAGAATTTGTCGCACTCCCCAGCAATATTTCTGCCATTTTGCGCAAGGATTTCCAAAAAACATGCCGTATTACTGCAATACATTAAAAACCTCTGAAAGCCCCTCGCATCCTTTTTAAAACCCAATCGTAGAGCTTGTTTTTGAGCGTTATACCTGACTTTGCTTCTACACGGAGGGGTCATATGAGGTGGATAACAAAGTTTATCGGGTTTCTGGGGATGTTCAGCGCAATGGCGTCAGCATTATGTCCGGTCTGGTCATCTGAGCAAGCCCAGCAGGAGATGGCGATATTGAAAGAAAAGCTTGGGGAATGGGATCAAGCCTATTATCAACAAGGTGTCAGTATCGTCAGTGATGCTACATACGATGGCCTACGTAACCAGTTCAATAATTGGCAGCGGTGCTTTAGCCCGACAGAAGAACCTCAACAGCCTGGGTTATTCACACACGGCAAAGCGCTTCATCCCGTTGCTCATACTGGCGTTAAAAAACTTCCCGACAGAACAGCCGTTGCGTTGTGGGTAAAAGGCAAAACCGATCTCTGGGTACAGCCTAAAGTGGATGGTGTGGCGGTGACATTGGTTTATCGCCAGGGTCACCTCGTTCAACTTCTGAGCCGGGGTGATGGTGAAAAAGGGCAGGATTGGACAGTAAAAGCCAAAATGATTCCTGACATCCCTCAAACCCTTATCGGCCCACTTGCCAATAGTGTGCTGCAGGGTGAGATCTTCTGGAAAAGGGATAATCACGTACAGAAAACAATGGGCAGCATTAACGCCCGAGGAAAAGCTGCTGGCGCTATGATGCGCAAGGGGGACCCTGCTTTACTCAAAGAGTTGGGGATCTTTATATGGGCCTGGCCCGACGGCCCAACGCAAATGAACCAGAAAATCGAAGTACTTGCTCAGGCCGGTTTCCCGCTGACTAAAACCTGGTCAAAGTCCGTTAATTCTATGGATGAGATATCGAAGCAGCGCGAGTCATGGTTTACGACCCCACTACCCTTTGTGACAGATGGCGTTGTTGTCCGAGAAGGGGTTGAACCAACTGGAAAGCTTTGGGCTCCGGGAAAGGCTTCATGGGTAGTTGCATGGAAATATCCGCCATTACAGCAAATTGCTGAAGTTAAAAGCGTCCAGTTTGCTGTGGGGCGTACAGGCAAAGTCTCCGTTGTACTTAATCTGCATCCTTTACAGATTGATGATAAACAGGTTAAACGAGTCAACATCGGTTCAGTTAGAAAATGGCAGGCGTTGGATATTGCCGCAGGCGATCAGATAATGGTGAGCCTTGCCGGGCAGGGAATTCCTCGTTTTGACGAGGTTGTATGGCGAGTTAATCCGCGTAATAAACCGCAACCACCATCCGAAAAAAAGAACACGACGCTGAGCTGCCTCTATTTTGAGAGCTGGTGTCGCGAGCAGTTTATTGCACGTCTTACGTGGTTAAGCGCTCCTGAAATACTAAATATCAACGGAGTTAGTGTACGTTCCTGGCAGCAGCTCCAACAAAATCTCAACATGGAACATATCTTTTCTTGGTTGGCAGTCACTCAAAATGATTTGTCTCAGATTAGTGATACTTCTGTGGCCAGGACGGCACATCTTTGGCAGCAATTCTCGCAAGCCCGGCAGCAACCATTCAGGCAGTGGCTGCTGGCATTTGGCTTGCCGCTACCAAGGGCAGTACTCACCACAATGCCCGATTCACAATGGTCACATTTGGTTGCCAGGGATGAGCTTAGTTGGCAAAAGCTGCCGGGAGTAGGTCCTATAAGGGCAAAAAAGCTGGTGGAGTTTGTGAATCATCCCCAAATAGCTGGGCTAGTGGCATTTCTGGCACAGCAAGGAATTCGGGGATTTATTGATCAGTGATCTGCATGTTTGTAGTGGAATACCGGTAATCCAAGGCGCAGACGTAATGCCAACAAACGTGTCGTGAATCCGAAGATAAGTGTGGAAATGATCACCACGTCCTGGTTCGAAACATAGTGCTGCAAGACGATGTAAAGCACTGCTGAGGCGAAAGCGATGCCAGCATATAGCTCTTTCTGGAAAACCAGTGGGATACGTTTACAGAACATATCGCGCAGGACACCACCAAATACGCCGGTCACTACGGCTGCAATAATGGCGATGATTGGGCCTTCACCCATATCCAAGGCGATTTGTGCACCGATGATAGAGAAAACAACCAATCCGAGCGCGTCGAGAACCAGGAAAAGGCGGCGAAGATGAGGCATCACAGGAGCAAACACGGTGGTGAGTACAGCGGCAACGGCCACAATCACGACGTATTCAGGGTGTTTCACCCAGCCTAACGGGTAGTGCCCAAGCAGAATGTCACGCACAGACCCACCGCCAAGTGCAGTAGCTGTCGCAATAATGATGACACCGAAAGTATCCATGCGGCGGCGGCCTGCAGCGAGTGCGCCGGTCATTGCTTCGGCGGTAATCCCGACCAAATAAAGAATGTGTAATAGCATTGATACCTCCAGTGGAAACGCTGAGAGGGTAACGTTTTGTGAACAATGTCACGATTGAGTTTTTTTAAAGCGAAGCGGTTTTGATTACATTTACTAATGCTTAATCGTGTTTTTTAGCAGCGAGGTATGGGGTTTCTGTGGTTTATGTATTTAAAGTGGATTATTTAAATTGATGAATCAGGTCGTTTAAATGACAAAGCCCGCATAGTGCGGGCTTAAAAAGACAATGTGAACATCACTCGATGTTCTGAATCTGCTCACGCATCTGTTCAATCAGCACTTTCAGTTCAATCGCTGAATTGGTGACATCTGAATTGATAGATTTTGAGGCAAGGGTATTCGACTCGCGATTGAATTCTTGCATCATAAAGTCGAGGCGGCGGCCAACGGCTTCTTTTTTCTTCAGAATGTTGTACGTTTCTTTGACGTGAGCTTCCAGACGATCCAGCTCTTCAGCAACGTCGACACGCTGAGCCATCAGCACAAGCTCTTGCTCAAGGCGATTATTTTCAAGCTGAACCTGGGCATCTTCCAGTTTTGCAACCAGGCGTTCACGTTGCCATTTCAAAACTTCAGGCATCTGTGCGCGAACATTGACGACCTCAGCACTGACACCTTGCAGACGTTGCTCAATCATCGCTTTCAGAGCTTCGCCTTCGGTTTCGCGGGCAACAATAAAGTCGTCCAGCGCACCATCAAGGGCTGCAAGAATTTCAGCGGTGATGGCATCGAGATCTTGTTCTTGTGCTGACATCACACCAGGCCAGCGCAAAATATCGACCGGATTGATTTCGCCTTCATCGCTTTGCATTTTGACCCAGTTGGCCGCTTCTACCAGCTGTTTAGCCAGTTTTTCATTGAGCAACAAAGAAGTTTGTGAGCGGGCATCAGGTTCGAAACGCAGGTTACATTCTACTTTTCCGCGGGTTAAGCGAGTGCGAATACGTTCGCGTGCCACAGGTTCGAGGCTACGGAACTGCTCCGGCATGCGAATGTAAGTTTCGAGATAACGTTGGTTTACTGAACGTAACTCCCAGGAGGCGCTGCCCCATTCGCCTTTAACTTCACGTCGGGCATAGGCGGTCATACTGCGGATCATATTTCGTAACCGTATTGCGTAATAGATGTGGGGATTATAGCTATGCCAGGACTTGCATGATAGGAATAAGCGAGCGAAGTCCGTATAATGCGCAGCCACATTCGTTTTAGCCGGAGATAACCCCATGCGTCCATCAGGTCGTAGCGCCGAACAAGTGCGCCCAGTCACCCTGACCCGTAATTACACCAAACACGCAGAAGGCTCCGTGCTGGTCGAGTTTGGCGATACCAAAGTGCTTTGCACCGCCACTGTTGAAGAAGGCGTTCCGCGTTTTCTGAAAGGCCAGGGCCAGGGTTGGATCACCGCAGAATACGGTATGTTGCCTCGTGCAACTCATACGCGTAACTTCCGTGAAGCAGCAAAAGGTAAGCAGGGCGGTCGTACTCTTGAGATTCAGCGCCTGATTGCTCGCTCGCTTCGTGCAGCAGTAGATTTGAAGGTTCTCGGTGAATACACCATCACGCTGGACTGCGATGTTCTGCAGGCTGACGGTGGTACTCGTACAGCTTCAATCACCGGTGCTTGTGTTGCTCTGGCTGACGCATTGAACAAGCTGGTTGCCGCAGGTAAGCTGAAAACCAACCCGATGAAAGGGATGGTAGCTGCAGTCTCAGTTGGTATCGTTAATGGTGCTGCTGTTTGCGATCTGGAATATGTTGAAGATTCTGCTGCAGAAACCGACATGAACGTCGTGATGATGGAAGATGGCCGAATGATTGAGGTTCAAGGCACCGCTGAAGGCGAGCCGTTCACCCATGAAGAGCTACTGGCGCTACTGGCGCTGGCCCGAGGGGGAATTGAATCTATCGTAACGGCGCAGAAGGCGGCGTTAGAAAATTGATTTTAGGCGACTCTGAGAGTCGCCTTTTTTATACCCGTCATACTTCAAGCTGCATCGTAGTTGGCAGTATTCGCTTGCCGTGATGTAACTCGAATTGTTTTGGGTAAATATATAAATGAAAGTTATAGGAGCAAATCCATGAAACCGTATCAGCGCCAGTTTATTGAGTTTGCGCTTAACAAGCAGGTACTTAAGTTTGGCGAGTTCACGCTGAAATCCGGGCGTACCAGTCCTTATTTCTTCAATGCCGGGCTGTTCAATACCGGGCGCGACCTGGCACTGTTGGGCCGTTTTTATGCTGCAGCGTTAGTGGATTCCGGGATTGAGTTTGATTTGCTGTTTGGGCCGGCTTACAAAGGGATTCCAATCGCGACGACTACCGCCGTTGCGTTGGCCGAACATCACGAGCTTGATCTGCCATATTGCTTTAACCGCAAAGAAGCCAAAGACCATGGTGAAGGTGGCAATCTGGTTGGTAGCGCGCTGCAAGGGCGTGTAATGCTGGTGGATGATGTTATCACCGCAGGTACGGCAATTCGTGAGTCCATGGAAATTATTGCCGCTAATGATGCATCACTGGCTGGCGTGCTCATTTCTCTGGACCGCCAGGAACGTGGTCGTGGCGAGATATCAGCGATTCAGGAAGTTGAGCGTGATTACCAATGCAAAGTGATTTCAATCATCACTCTGAAAGACTTGGTTGAATACCTGGAAGAAAAACCTGAGATGGCTGTGCATTTAGCGGCTGTACAGGAATACCGTACTCAGTATGGCGTGTAAGAAAATCTGACAATTGTAGGGTGGATAAGCGTAAGCGACATCCACCATTTACACCTGTTGTGTCGGATGTCGCTGCGCTAATCCGATCTACAAAATCCCACCTACAAATATAGCTTTGTCATCAGTCTGAACTACCTGCTATGCACGTGGTTTTGATTTTTAGCGATCGACCCGCTCGTATTTTCAAAACGTGACCGCCTTTGCAACTTCCATAATCCCCTCCTGATTCTTAATTTTTTGGTCGCAATATGACCAATTTTCTTCCCCGTCCTCAAGGCAGCGTTACGTTGACTTACCTTATATTGGCTCCATCTTGAAGCCACCGTCGGGGAAAATGATGAGATCCTTAACGCTTAAGCGAAGTGATTACTTCACTGGCGCGGCCCATCCGGTGGCGGTGGAACATCGTTATCCGCAGGATATTTTTCCTCTCCATAGCCATGATTTTGATGAAATCGTGATTGTCTGGCGGGGCAACGGCTTACACATCTGGAATGGTTTGCCGTACCGCATTACCTATGGCGATGTGCTGTATGTCACGCAGCAGGACAAGCACTATTACCAGTCAGTCGAGAATCTTGAACTGGTGAATATTTTATTTTGCCGGGATCGTTTGCGCTTAGGCACCGACTGGAACAGCCTGTTGCCCGGTATCGAAACCCACCAGGAAAGCCGTAGCTGGCGGCTGACCGGCGAATCGCTGGCATTGATCCACCCACACATTGAGCGCCTGGCGGGTGAGTGCAGCAGAAAGGACCTGTTTTCTCTGCGTCTTACCGAATCGATATTTCTTGAGCTGGTGCTGTTACTGATGCGACACCGTTACCAGGCGAAGAAACCGGCCTCTCATGCCCGGCGGGATATCGATCTGGTGATGGCCGCGCTGGGGTCTAATATGAGCGAAAGGTTTGAGCTGGAATCGCTTTGCGTGCAGCATCAGCTGTCACCGCGTTCGGTCCGCGATACCTTCAAACAGGTCACTGGCATGACCATCAGCCGTTATCAGATGCAGCGTCGGCTCTGCCACGCCATTAACCTGCTCAGCTCCAGCGAATTACCCATCTCTGAGGTCGCTTCAATCAGCGGTTTTAGCGACAGCAACTACTTTTCCGTCATTTTCCAGAAAACCTTTAATCAGTCCCCCAGCCACTGCCGACGCGTGCTTCAGGAGCGTGGAACGGGACGAGGCCATTTTCCCTTCTCAGACCATCTACTCTCTTCAGGAGATAACGTATGAACCTCCCCGTCACACTCAATGCCGCCCTGTTTGGCATTGGGTTGAATACCTACTGGCCGCAATTTGCCGGACTTGAACAGCGCCTGCTTGGCTATCTGGATGAGATAGAACAGCAGCTCGCCACGCCGCCGCTGAATATGCTCAACGGTGGGCTGGTGGATTCGCTGGAAAAAAGCGACGCCCTGGCGCTGCGCCTGAAGCACTTTTCGCCAGATGTCATCGTTATTGTTATCAGCACCTATGCCCTGAGCTCCACGGTACTGCCGCTGGTACAACAATTTAACGTGCCGGTGCTGATCCTCGCCCTGCAACCTGAACGGACGCTGCCCTACGCGGCCATTCGTGATTTGCCGGATCGCGGGGTGCGTACCGGCGAATGGTTAGCCCATTGCCAGGCCTGTAGTGCGCCTGAACTGGCAAACGTCTTCAATCGTGCCGGTATTCACTGGGAAATGATCGTCGGTGCGCTGCACAACGACCCTCACGTCTGGCAGCAAACCCACGCCTGGCTTACGGCGCTCACCCTGAAAAAGCAACTGGCGCAAACCCATATCGGTGTGCTGGGCCATTACTACAACGGCATGTACGACGTTTATTCCAATATGACTAACCTCTCGGCAAAGCTCGGCGTGCGGTTTCAGCCGCTGGAAATGTGCGAGCTGTTGAGCTTGCGAGAGCAGGTTTCACCTGCCCAGTTTGCGGATAAACAGCGGGAAATTCAGGAAAAACTGGTCACCGACGCCAGTTGTGATGAACAGGAGCTACAGCGGGCGATGCACACCGCCGTGGCGCTCGACGGCCTGGTGCGTGAAAACGGGCTGCACGCGCTGGCCTATTACTACGAGGGGATGGCGGGCAATGCCTATGAAAACATCGTCACCTCACTGATTCTGGGCAACACGCTGCTCACTGGCCGGGATATTCCTGTGGCCGGGGAGTACGAAATCAAAAATGTGATTGCGATGAAAATGCTCTCACTGTTGGGGGCTGGCGGCTCGTTTGCTGAACCCTACGGCATTGATTTTGATGATGATGTTGTTCTTTGGGGGCACGATGGCCCCGCGCATCCGGCGATGGCAGAAGGCGATGTGCGCCTGGTGCCGCTGCCCGTTTACCACGGTAAGCCAGGTAAGGGGATTTCGATTCAAATGAGCGTGCGCAACGGGCCGGTCACCTTTTTGTCGGTGGTGGAAGATGTCCACAACCAGGTGATTTTGCAATACGCCGAAGGGGAATCGGTGGCGGGCGAAGTGCTGGATATCGGCAACACCAACAGCCGCTATCGCTTCGCCATTGGTGCCAGAGCGTTCACCGAACGCTGGTCGCGCGGCGGGGCTGCTCACCACTGTGCTATCGGGATTGGTCATCATGGCGAGACGCTTGAGAAACTCGCCGCCCTGCTTGGCGTGCAGGCAAATCGAATCGTGTAGCCGTTAAGGAGAGCGTAAATGAGTGCAAAAATAGGGGTATTTGCCATCGGGCTTGAAGCGTACTGGCCACAGTTTGCCGGGATGAAAGAGCAGTTGATGGCGCATCATCAGCAGTTGCTGGGCAAATTTTCGCCACGGGATATTGTCTCCGTGGGGATGGTGGATAACCCGGCCAGAGCGTGTGAGGCGGGTCGGCGTTTTCAGGCGGAAGATGTCGATATCGTCTTCTGCCACCTGGCAACTTACGCCTCGTCGGAGTCTTTATTGCCCGTGGTGCGGGCATTAGGCAACGTGACGCTGGTGCTGCTAAACGTCCAGTCAGTTCCGGCGCTGGATTTAGAAAGCACGCAAACCATTGATGACTGGTTAGGAAAAGGGTGTTCTTGCGCGGGTCTTCCTGAAATGACCGCCGTGTTACGCCGCTTTGAACATCCTTTTGCGGTGATTTCCGGCTACCTTGATGGGGACGCTGTCCTCGATGAGAAGATCGCCCAGTGGTGTGCCGCCGCCGATGCCTGTCGTCGCCTGAAGTCCGGCAATATTGGCATTCTGGGCCGTCCTTATCCGGGCATGATGGATCTGAATGTTGATGAAACGCAGATTTTCCGCACCTTTGGCAGCTACGTTAAGCATCTGAACTGGGAAGACATTGCGGCCAATATTGCCCACGGTTTTCATCAGGATCAACTGGAACAGGCGAGCCGACAGGTGAAAGCGGTTTTTCGTCTGCCGGAGGATTTGGATGAGCAGCATCTGGCCTCAATGATTGAGGTCTACCTGGCAACCCGCAAGCTGGTTGATGAGCATCAGCTGATCGCCCTGTCGAACCATTTTGAAGTTCAGCCCAGCGGTTATATGCATCAGATTATCTCGGCGTCTAATCCGGTATTTTCCATGCTCACTCAGCAGGGGATCGCCTGCCCGGTTGAGGCCGATATCAAAACCGCCATTGCGCTGACGCTGATGAAATCGCTGGCCGGGAGTGCCACGCTGACGGAACTGTACTCGATGGATTTCAATCAGGATCTCTGCATTGTGGGCCACAGCGGGGCGGGCGATCCTGATATTGCCAATGAAAAATCGCTCCTGAAAATGAGCCCCGTTTTTCACGGCAAACCGGGCAGCGGTTTTCTGACTCAGTTTACGCCCGCCATTGGCCCGGTGACGCTGGCTTCCGTGACTCAGGGCGCGGACGGTCACTACATACTGGTACTGGCCGAGGGGGAGCTGGTTGAAGGTAAAACGTTGCAGTTAGGGGACACTAATGCGCTGTTCCGTTTCCGCAATGGACTGCGCACGTTTGTTGATGACTGGGCTGCCTGCGGCCCAACGCATCACTGTGCGATGGGGCGTGGGCATCACGCTCAGGCGTTTCATAAGCTGGGCCAACTTTTGCGGATCCCGGTCCACGAGGTGTGATCTTTCCCGCGCATGGCCGTGACGTTTCTCGTCGTTGGTCGTGGTTGCGCGTTGTTCGTCCTGTGGGAAGTCCGCTTTCTCCCGCTGAGAGCCTGGTCCATCAGACTATTTTATTTGCCATTCTGGACCTGGGCAGTGCTCTTAATCCTTACGTGTGATACCCGTTATCGCAGGTACTCCCTTTGCCGTTATCCGCACAAGGGAGCCTGGCAACCCTTTTGTGAGGTTAACATGAACACGTTATCGCAACACTCTGCGTCCGCCGGACACGGCAAAGGTTACAGTTTTTTGGTTGCCATTGGAGCCAGTATTGGTGGCCTACTGTACGGCTATGACACGGGAATTATCGCCAGTGCGTTGCTGTTTTTGCGCGAGGATTTCGCCATTACGGACAACGCGTTTATGCAGTCAGTGGTGACCTCCGCCACGCTTCTCGGGGCGATTTTCGGTGCGCTGCTGACCGGCCCGCTCTCCGACCGCCTGGGGCGACGAAAAACAGTGATTGTTATCTCATTACTGTTTGCGCTGTTTGCGCTGGGATGTGCGCTGGCGACCTCTCTCACGATGCTAATTGTTATGCGATTTTTGCTGGGGCTGGGCGTGGGCGGCTCTTCGCAAATCGTCCCGATGTACATTGCTGAGCTGGCACCGGCACATCGGCGTGGTGCGCAAGGCGTGCTGTTTCAGATGATGATTTGCGTCGGTACGCTACTGGCCTATGCCGTGGGATATCTGCTTGGGCCATCCGGCTCCTGGGAATGGATGCTGGGGCTGGCGGTGATCCCGGCGGTTATTTTTGTGGTGATGATGCTCTTCCTGCCTGAAAGCCCGCGCTGGTTGGTCGGCAAGCAGCAGGCCTTACGGGCGAAAGCCATTCTGATGCGCGTCGGGCGCACTGAACAGGAGGCTGGGCAGGAGGTGGATGAGATCCAGCGACTACACAGCCAACAGCAATCAAGCTGGCGCGAGCTTTTTCAACCGTGGGTGCGCCCCGCGCTGGTGGCCGGGCTTGGCATTGCCATTTTTTCTCAGGCAACCGGCATCAGCGCCATTATCTATTACGCTCCCTCTTTATTAGTCATGGCACAGTTTGGTAAGTCGGCGGCAATCCTCGGTTCGGTTGGGATTGGGGTGGTGCTCACCGCGTTCACGCTGCTTGGGATCTGGCTGCTGGATGTGCTGGGACGCCGACGTTTAATGCTGATTGGCCTTCCGGGTGCGGTGATCGTGCTGGTGGTGATGTCGCTGTTATTGCCGTGGTCTGCCAACGCGCAGGAGATACTCAGCGACACGAATAAAGTCGTAGTGCTGACCTGTCTGCTGGGGTATTTCGCGTTTAACGGCGGCAGCCTTTCTGTCGTCACCTGGCTGTATTGCGCAGAAATCTTCCCCCTTGGTGTGCGGGGGAAGGGAACGGCGCTGTGCTCTTTTACGCTGTGGACCGTCAACTTTATCGTCACCCTGCTGCTCTATTTTAGCGCTGACGCGCTCGGCATCGGCCTGGTGTTTGGCGTGCTGGCAATCGTCAATGCGCTGGCCTGGTTTTTCGTCTGGGGATATGCACCTGAAACGCGCGGACGATCGCTGGAAGATATCGAGCAAAGCCTGATTAATGGACAGTTCAACCCCCGGCAGGCTCTTTCACTCCATAAAATTAATTCTGACTGAGAGGTTATTATGTATTCACCATCAGCTATTCCGGATACCCAGCAGGCGCTGTTTTTGGTGGCGAAAGAGACGCTGGCGTTGCAAACCACCGCCGTGCCACAACCGCAGGCGGGGGAGGTGTTGCTCAAAATCGGCTCGGTTGGCGTGTGCGGTTCGGACAAACATTTCTATTTTGACGGACGCTGCGGTAGCGAAATTATCACTGAACCGATGATCATGGGCCATGAATTTGGCGGCACGATTGTGGCGGTGGGGAAAGGGGTGAGCGCCGCTCGCGTGGGTCAGCGCGTCTCGGTGGACCCGCTGGTGCCGTGTGGTCACTGCCCACATTGCCTTCGCGGCGATTACAATATTTGCCCGACGCAGCAATTTTTCGGCGTTCCGGGAACTTACGGCGCAATGCAGCAATACCTTTGTGTCCCGGCAAGAAACGCGCATGCAATTAGCGATGCCATCAGTGACCATGCGGCGGCGATGGTTGAGACTATTTCAGTGGCGCTCGCGGGGGTACAAAAAGGCCGGGTGCAGTTGGGATCGCGGGTGTTGATCACCGGCGGCGGGCCTGTGGGGTTATTCGCCGTGCAGGTGGCGAAAGCTTTTGGGGCGACGGAAGTGGTGCTTGTCGAACCGCAGGATGGTCGTCGCCAGATTGCTCACGGGCTGGGGGCTGAAACGTTGCGGGATCTTGCGGACAACGATCGGCAATACGATGTGCTGCTGGAATGTACCGGGGTGCAGTCAGTGCGTCACGATGCTTGCCTGCATGTGGTTTCGGGCGGACGGGCGATAATCATTGGCGTGGGCGAGCCTGTGGGGGGCTTTCCGATGTCGGCGGTCATCGAACGGGAAGTCACTATTCATGGCGTGATGCGTTATAAATTTACCTGGCCTGCGGTGATCGCAGCACTCGAAGCGCAGAAGCTGAATGCAGATATTCTGATAAGCCGCAGCCTGCCATTACGGCGTGCGCAGGAAGCATGGACGCAACCTATTGTTAATGAAATAAAAACCATGATTGACGTGAATGGCTAGTTGATAAGAAGACAAAACCCTACAAAAATGTGGGGTTCTGTCTTTTTTACCCGCCCATTACCCGGAGGTTTTTCAGTAATAGGCGGGTGGTTTTGATTTAACGAAGTTGTGAGGCAATCAGCGGCCAGCGGATATCAAAATCAACGGTCGGTAGATAGCGGAATTCACTTCGCACAAAACGCGACAACGTCCCTTCGCAAAATGCCAGAAGCTGGCTTGCTAGCAGCGATTCATCGGTAACAAACCCTTCGCCTTCACGCATCTTCTTTTCTCGCATCACCTGGCGCAATTGCACTTCAATACGCTCAAAGAGCTGGTTGATGCGGCCTTGCAAGCGGTCTTGTTCAAACATCAAAGCATGGCCGGTGAGAATACGTGTAAGACCAGGGTTGCGTTCGCCAAACCCGAGAATCAGTAGAACAATCAAACGTAACCGAGAGTGTGTGTCTTTCTCATCTTTCAAAATGAGATTGATACGGGTAATTAGACTGTCTTCAATAAACTCGATAAGACTATCGAACATCTTCGTTTTGCTAGGAAAATGTCGATAAAGGGCAGCTTCGGAAACGCCAACAGTCGCCGCGAGCTTAGCGGTGGTAATTCGTTGGCTTCCATCACTGGATTCAAGCATTTGGGCCAGAGACTGAAGTATTTCTTCGCGACGATTCCGTTTCGCAGCTTGTTTTTCTGCCATGTTCTAAAATACCCCTGAAATAACGCACTTGTCAGGCAAGTAGCCACACAGCGCTCGCAAACTTAAAGTTTGCGGTTTTTTCACATTTTTTACGCTGTGGGGTTACGTTTATAAACGAAGTTACTGGCGACCAGAATGGCCGAAACCGCCTTCGCCTCGGTCACTGGAGTCGAAATCTTCAACCAGATTGAATTCAGCTTGAACGACAGGCACAAACACCATTTGTGCAATGCGTTCGCCGGGTTCGATGGTGAAGTGGTCTTGTCCACGGTTCCACACGGAAACCATTAACTGACCCTGGTAATCGGAGTCTATCAGCCCGACAAGATTGCCTAACACTACGCCATGCTTATGACCAAGTCCTGAACGAGGCAGAATGACGGCCGCCAGAGACGGATCAGCGATATGGATAGCCAGCCCGGTTGGAATAAGCTTGGTTACACCAGGAGCAAGCTCTACGGCCTCATCCAGACAGGCACGTAGGTCAAGACCTGCGGAGCCAGAAGTTGCATAAGTCGGCAGTGGGAACTGTTGGCCAACGCGTGGGTCCAGAATCTTAACGTCGATTTTTTTCATCATAACGGGTAACTATCTCGTTCAGTAAAAGATGGCCAAGGAGTTCCTTACGCTCAAGAGGTAAGACTTTATCTCCATCCTGCCAGAAAAGGTGCAATGCATTGTTTTCGCTGTTAAATCCCTGACCTTCTTGTGAAACATCGTTCGCACAAATCAGATCGAGGTTTTTACTCACGCGTTTTTGCCTGGCGTATTCTTCCACATTATTTGTTTCGGCGGCAAACCCAACAACATAAGGACGATGAGTTAAAAGTGCTGCGACACCGGCGACAATATCCGGGTTTTTTATCATTTTTATTGTGATTTCATCGCCTTGCTTTTTGATTTTTTCTTCAGCAACTGCGGCGGCACGATAGTCTGCAACAGCCGCACAGCCAACAAAAATTTGCTGCCCCTGGACATGTTGTTGAACCGTGGCTTCCATTTCGAGGGCCGTGGTGACATCAATGCGTTTTACCCATGGTGGGGTTGGCAAAGAAACAGGGCCAGAAATTAATGTCACATTTGCACCACGTGTTGCCGCTGCAGCCGCAATTGCGAAGCCCATTTTTCCCGAGCTATCGTTGGTGATGTAACGCACCGGGTCCAGGCGTTCACGAGTTGGGCCTGCGGTAATCATGACATTAAGATGTTGCAGATCTTTGATGACAGTAAAATGTTGCGCGGCCATCTCAACAATCGCTAATGGGTCGAGCATACGGCCAGGACCGATATCGCCACAGGCTTGGCTGCCGCTATCAGGCCCCCAGATCAATAGGCCGCGCGTAGATAAAACCTCAAGATTGTGCTGAGTTGCTGTAGCCCGATACATTTGTTGGTTCATGGCTGGCAAAACGGCAACGGGTGCGGGTGTCGCAAGGCAAATTGTGCTTACCAGGTCATTTGCCATCCCTGCGGTAATGCGAGCAATTAAATCAGCTGTCGCTGGTGCAAGAATAACTAAATCAGCCCATTTGCCTAATTCGATATGCCCCATAGCCGCTTCTGCTGCGGGATCTAACAAGCTATCTGATACGGGATAACCTGAAACGGCTTGTAAACTCAGTGGTGTAATAAAGGCTTTGGCGGCCTCAGTCATTACTACCCGAACCTCAGCGCCGCGTTCGCGCAGACGGCGTACCAGTTCTGGCGTTTTGTAAGCAGCGATACCGCCACTCACACCCAGAACAATTTTTTTGCCAGCAAGCCCAATCATGATTTTTCCACCAGAAGTCACAGTCATCTAAATATTTTACCACACTCATTCGGTATCGACTTTTTGCAGTTTGCGAGACATCCCGCATGGAGAATATCTGCGAGTCGTGTGCATTGCTCGAGTTGTGCTAAATAGTAATAACGAAGGGCAGGGAGGTTCTGATGGACGAATCATTGAGGCAAGACAAAGCGGATATGCCGCGGGAAAAGCTTTTGAAATTTGGGGCTAGCTCATTATCTGATGTGGAATTACTGGCACTTTTTTTACGCACTGGCTGCAGAAACATGAATGTCATGGTATTTGCGCAAAGCATACTGCATCAGTTTGGGTCGTTAAGTCGGCTGCTGTCGGCTGATTATTCGCAATTTAAGGATGTGAAAGGTATTGGGAGCGCAAAATACACCCAGTTGAATGCCATTGCTGAGCTGGCGAGGCGTTATTACTATTCGCGAGGTGTTGAGGAGCTAACGCTCAAGGGGCCTGATTCCGTAAGGGATTTCATCCAAAGCCAACTGACCACTGCAGAGCGTGAGATCTTTATGGTTATTTTTTTGGATAATCAGCATCGGGTGATTAAACATTGCCCTATGTTTTCGGGAACATTGAACCATGTTGAGGTTCATCCGAGAGAAATTGTGCGTGAAGCGATGAAATCCAATGCAGCGGCGTTAATACTCGCGCATAATCACCCGTCTGGTCGAGCAGAACCGAGTAAAGCTGATCGTGTTATTACTGAACGTATCGTAAAAGCTTGCCTGTTTATGGAAATTCGAGTGCTCGATCACCTTGTTATTGGCCGTGGAGAGTACGTTTCTTTTGCCGAACGTGGGTGGATTTAAGACGAATTGCGCGATCCTTGGGGATCTTTGTCTGTTCGGGACTTGAGCACATGCGTTAGGCAGCGTATACTACGCCACCTTTGAGAATCTCGGGTTTTGGCATTATGCGCCTGGAACTGTGGTTCACATTGAACCGCCAGGGACCAGGCTTGCGGCCTGACGAGGCGCCATAACCCTATACGAAGCTCGAGCTAATTTGATTTTTGGAGAATAGACATGTCCCGAGTCTGCCAAGTTACTGGCAAGCGTCCGGTGACCGGTAATAACCGTTCCCACGCAATGAACGCGACCAAACGCCGTTTCCTGCCGAACCTGCACTCTCACCGTTTTTGGGTTGAGAGCGAGAAGCGTTTTGTCACACTGCGTGTATCTGCTAAAGGTATGCGTGTAATTGATAAGAAGGGTATCGAAACGGTCTTGGCCGATATGCGTACCCGTGGCGAGAAGTACTAAGAGGAACTAAGTCATGGCTAAAGGTGTTCGCGAGAAGATCAAGCTGGTTTCTTCTGCTGGTACTGGTCACTTCTATACCACCACGAAGAACAAGCGTACTAAACCGGAAAAATTGGAATTGAAAAAATTCGATCCAGTTGTCCGTCAACACGTACTGTACAAAGAAGCTAAAATTAAATAATTTTAGTGTCTTTGATGAAAACCTCGCTTCGGCGGGGTTTTTTTGTTTTAGGACTTAGAGTGCGGAGGATTTATGCCCGAGTTACCTGAAGTAGAAACCAGCCGACGTGGTATAGAGCCACATCTGGTTGGTGAAACCATCTTGCATGCTGTCGTGCGTAATGGTCGACTGCGTTGGCCTGTCTCTGATGAAATCCATGCTCTGAGTGATAAACCCGTTTTAAGTGTGCAGCGTCGCGCTAAATACTTGCTGCTCGAACTTCCCGATGGCTGGATTATTATCCATCTTGGCATGTCGGGTAGCCTGCGCATTCTTCCTGAAGATTATCCTGCTGAAAAACACGATCACGTCGATTTGGTGATGAGTAACGGCAAAGTCCTGCGCTATACAGATCCACGCCGCTTTGGTGCGTGGCTGTGGGCGAAAGAGCTTGAAGGTAGCAATGTGCTGGCACATCTTGGCCCAGAGCCACTGAGCGACGAGTTTTCGGCTGATTATCTGCGCGAGAAATCAGCGAAAAAGAAAATCGCCATTAAACCGTGGCTAATGGATAACAAGCTTGTGGTGGGAGTGGGTAATATTTACGCCAGCGAATCGCTGTTTGCTGCGGGGATCCATCCGGATAGAGCTGCGCAGTCATTGTCTCAAACAGAATGTGATTTACTGGTTAAGACGATTAAAGCAGTGCTGCTTCGCTCGATTGAGCAAGGTGGTACGACACTTAAAGATTTTCTGCAGTCTGATGGTAAGCCAGGCTATTTCGCTCAGGAATTACAGGTTTACGGACGGGCAGGTGAACCATGCAGGGTTTGTGGTGCACCAATTATTATCAGCAAGCATGGACAGCGCAGTACTTTTTATTGCCGCCACTGCCAGCATTAATTATCACCCGTCATCATGCAACTCGAATGCTATTGGGGCTGATTGATTTTTTTCAGTAACGCTTTGCAAACTGCTTTCGGCAGGAAGTGTGCAACATCACCATGATGGCGGGCGACTTCTTTTACCAGCGATGAAGAGACAAAAGACCAGTCCTTCGACGGCATCAGAAACACGCTTTCAAGCTCAGGCATTAAGTGGCGGTTCATATGAGCCAGCTGCATCTCATACTCAAAATCTGCCGCTGTACGTAGCCCACGGACCAGGACATTCGCCTGCTGGGTCTTCGCAAAGTTCGCCATCAGATCGCTAAACCCAACCACTTCAACATTCGGCAAATGTGCTGTAACACCTTGCGCGAGCTGAACTCTTTCTTCCAGTGTGAAGAGGGTTTTTTTATGTGGGCTGTTCGCAATCGCCAGAATCAGAGTATCGAACATCATCGCACCGCGAGTCACGATGTCCAGATGACCATTGGTAATGGGATCAAACGTGCCCGGGTAAATCGCTCGGGTGGTCATAGAGGTTTGTTTTCCGTGTAGCTTTGATTCAGTGCCCAGAGTTCAGCGTACTTGTTAAACGTGTATTGTGCATTGACGACCGCAAGTAACCAGCCCTGCTTCCCATCGAGAAAACCAGCACGCAACAACAGAGTTTTACAAAATGCTCCGAAGGTGTGACCAAAAATACCTGCAATAGAGACTCGTTTGCCGCGTTGATGACGCTCTTGCGCCCAAGCGGTCGCATAATTTAACTGTTTGCGTTGGAAGCTTGCGAAATCACGGCAGGTCAAATGGAGCAAATCCCCTTTAAGTGGGACAACTTTTGCGCCGGGTGCTTCTAGAGATTCATGAACCTGATTGTCATTATAGCTATAGCGCGAACGGGCATAGAGGCGAGTCACACGATCGGGATACCAACCGCTGTGGCGCATAAAGCGTCCGAGGAATAGGTTGCGGCGTGCAATGCTGTAAACAGTATCTTGCTGAGGATTTTCTAGTACCGCTTTGAGTGTGCTGGCCAGTTCGGGTGTGACGCGCTCATCGGTATCGATCATCAAAATATAATCGTGGCTGGCGTAGCTCTGTGCGAGCTGACGTTGTTTGCCAAAGCCCTGCCAGTCTTCATTAATGAAAACCTTTGCACCTGCCTGAAGGGCTATCTCGACGGTAGAATCGGTACTTCCTGAATCCAGCAACACCACCTCATCTGCCCATGAAACTGAAGCCAGGCATTCTGGCAATACGTCTGCCGCATTTTTAGCGATCATCACGACGGACAAACGATTGGGCATTAATGGCTCCGTTGCGGCAGATACGGTTGCAGTAATTGTAGCAAGCGCTGCAGTGCGCCTTGATTCTGGTGAAGCACTTCAACTGCATGGCGACCGTAGTAAAGACGATAATCTTCATCAGTCAGCAAAGTGGTGATTTCATTGACCAATGAGTTGGCATCGGTGACGGTAATCAGCCCATCAGCATTCTGCAATCTGGCGCAAATGTCTTTGAAATTGAAGGTGTGCGGGCCCATTAAGACCGGAATTGCATGAGCAGACGGTTCCAGCGGGTTATGGCCTCCACGCTCAACCAGGCTGCCGCCAACAAAGGCGAGATCGGCAATCCCGTACAGCATCATCAGTTCGCCCATCGTATCGCCAATCACCACTTGCGTGCTGTTGGACGGTTTTTCTCCGCTGCTGCGCATGATGTAACTGAAACCAGCTTTCTGAGCCATATCCCGTGCGTCTTTAAAGCGTTCCGGATGGCGCGGGACAAGAATGAGTAATAAATCAGGGAATTTGGCCAGCAACTGGCGGTGGGCATCAAGAATGATGCTCTCTTCGCCATCATGGGTGCTGGTAGCAATCCAGACTTTGCGATGCGGGGCCCACTGGCGGCGTAACGTAATCGCGCGCGCGGCAAGCTCTGGAGTCACAGAGATATCAAATTTTAGGCTGCCGGTTACAGTCAGTTGCGAGCGTTTCAATCCTAGTTCGATGAAACGTCCGCCATCTTCTTCATTCTGCGCGGCGATGAGGGTAATTTTGCTCATCAGACGGCGCGTAAATTTACCCAGTTTTTTATATCCATTTGCCGAACGGGCAGAGAGACGGGCATTGGCAATGACCAACGGGATTTTACGCTTATGTAATTCGTTGATCATGTTTGGCCACAGCTCGGTTTCCATCACGATGACCAATTTCGGGCGCACGGTGTTGAAAAAGCGCTTCATGGCGCAGGGGAGATCGTAAGGCAAATAGACGTGATGCACGTTTTGCCCAAACGCCGACTGAGCACGTTCAGAGCCGGTAGGGGTCATCGTGGTGACGGTAATCGGAATCGTTGGGTAACGATGGCGTAGTGCTCGCACCAACGGAATTGCCGCCAGTGTCTCACCTACCGAAACTGAATGCAGAAGAATACCATCGGGCTCCACTTTTCCACGGCAATAACCGTAGCGTTCCGCCCAGCGTTTACGATACGCGGGAGCTTTACGGCTACGGAGTAATAGTCGCAGCCACACAAGGGGCTGGATAAGGTAGAACAGGGCGGTATACAACGATTCCAAGCGAATTTTCCGTATTTTCATTATCGGCGGGCAAATTCTAAGCATTCGGGAGGCTTAAAGCTATTGTTTTGGTAACTTCACGAAGGCATTGCTTAGTATTCGGAGCAGTTTGTGTCGTGTTGCAAAAATGACGGGTAGTAAGCACTACCCGTAAAAGAAATGTTTCTCAACCAGGTACTCGTGTTGCTTTCTTCAGTTTTAGATAACGACGACCCAAGCGCCAGCGCAGGCGGAAGCCGCGGGCATTTTTCCAGATAAGGCGCCAGATACCGCGATCAAAAAACTCCTGGATGATCATCTTCTTTTTATGCGGATCTTTCATGCTGTTGAAAGTATGCAGTATTCCAAGGCCTTCTTTTGCAATTTGCCAGTTGCAGGCTGGAATGTTTTTGACGGCTTCAGGATAGCGCTGGTTAATAGCATCCAGCATCTCCAGAATTTTCATGTAATGGCGAGCGGAGCGGATCAGCGTGTCATCAGTATCAGGTTTGTGGGAAACCGAGGCTGAATGAATGTAGTAATCGTAGTATTGCTCGTCAGTATATTGAACACGTTCTGCGGCTAGTAACACTTCTGTTGTCCACGGAATGTCCTGGTGGCGCAAACCTGGCTCAAACGTAAACCCATGTTCGCGAATAAAATCATGGCGATAGAGGTTTAGCCAAGTAACGTGCAGAAATTTGCGTGAATCCAGTGCGCGTTTCAGCCATTGTGGACCACTCAGTACATCGGTGGACTGAAGTTTATCCTGCGGGAAAATAGGGCGTGAAGGTTTCTTATTATTTTCATAGACGTAATTACCATTACAGGTGACAACATCCAGGTTATTTTTCAGCGCTAAATCAAGAAGATGGCGGTACATGCCAGGTTTAAAGTCGTCATCAATGTCCGGGAAGGAAAGGTATTGGCCAGTAGCCACTGCCAGTCCTGTATTACGTGCAATAGAAACGCCTTGGTTTTCCTGCTCCAGAACTTTCATGCCGGGGAATTTGCTGCGCCATGCTTCAATTATCGCCATCGAGCCATCGGTTGAACCATCGTTCACCATAATGACTTCCATGCTGCTGATATTCTGAGCTTCAAGGCAGGCAAAAAATTTGGCCAAGAAAAGTTCGCCGTTATAAACAGCAACGACAACGCTAAGAAGTGGACGTAGGTTTTGTGGCATAAAATTACCTGAAAATTTCGTTATCTTTCTTCTGCCGCCAGCGACAAGTACTGCTGGCAGATGGCACCAATGCTATAAGATTCAATCTTCGTGGAGTCGATAATCGGTGGATTGTTATAAATATCCAGCATGGTATTCGCAAGTTCCTGAGCCGTCATACCAGAAAGACCGCGAGCTAGTCCCTCTGTGAGAATTTCTGCAGGCCCACCCGGGCAGTACGTACTGACTGCTGGTGTCTGGCAAATCAGAGCTTCTACTAATACGTTACCAAACCCTTCGCAATCTGAACTCAACAGCAGCATGCGTGCATTGGCAATCCACGGATAAGGATTAGGAACGAATGATTTGATAATGACGCGGTCAGCAACGCCTGCGGCAGCAGCCATCGCTTTAATCTCGGCAATGCGTTCTTCACTACCGCTGCCCATCAAGACTAATGGAACCTGAATCTTACTAAGCGCGTAGGCATTGATGAGTCGATCATGGCGCTTATGTTCATGGAAACGCCCAACATGAATGAGATAATCCTGCCCCGCCATCTCACATGGCTCTTTCGCGCGTAAATGAATCCCGTCAATGTCGAATGGGTTATGTATGACGGAGCTGCGGGAAAGCGTGATGTCGAAACCCTGAGTAATATCTTGCAGCACCGCTTTAGATACGGCGACGACGTTACTGTTCTGATAAACACTTTGAATTTTTTTGCGTTTTAGCCAGCGGGAGAAGCCATGACGATGTTGGAGATACGAGAAAGAGAACATGCCATGCACGCAATACCAAAGCTTTTCACGCGGTATAGATTTTGTGTGGGCAACAATGCGATCGGTTTTATGCAGATGCGAAAAGATGAGGTCAAATTTCCCTTTTTTCTGCGCTTGTTCAACTGCGCTATCGAGCAGCGCTGCACGGCGAGATAGTTCAGTTAGTTTACGCCAGGGTTTTCTACAGGTATCCAGAATGACTTGATAATCAACGCCCTCAGGGAGGTCATAGTCACAGACACTGCGCAGAGAAAATACGGAAACCTGATGGCCCATGCCCACCAAACCTTGCGATAAGGTTAGAACGGTCTTTTCAGCACCGCCGCCAGGTAAACCATCAATAACCATTAGGATACGCATCATCTAATCCAGTATGTTTTGATACAGCGAAATAAGCTGCTGTGAAAGTTTTTCCGGTGTCGCATCCCTGACTCGTTCACGAGCAAATATCCCCATACTTTCATCAACAAAGCGCGATGGTATTGCCATTACCGCTTCTGACAATCGTGGGATATCGAGTGCATCACAAACGTATCCATTTTGTCCGGTTGTAATAAATTCAGCACCACCACAGGTGTGCGAAGTAATAACCGGTAAACCACATGCCATTGCTTCAAGTATCACATTAGGGAATGGATCATATAGCGTTGGCAGTAATAGTCCATCAACAGCTTGATAGAAAGGCAGTGTGTTTTTCTGCATCCCCATAAACCGCACTCGGTTCTGGCACCCCAAAGATTGTGCCAGTTCTTGGTACTGTTTATCGGCTTTATCCTGTCCGACAACGACAAGATAGCGATCGGTATTCGCAATGGCTCTTATCGCACTGGCAAGCCCTTTGCGCTCAAATCCCGATCCTACAAAGACCAGCGTCACCGCATTTTGCGGGATGGTCATTTCATTACGTAACTTAGCTCTCAATTCATCATTTGCTGGAACGAAGCGGGAGGAGTCAATGGCATTATAGATGACATGTATCTTGTTAGCAGGTATAGAGAAATCTTCGATGATTTCTTGCTTCACCATTTCTGCATTGCAGATTACGGCTTTTAGCTCAGGAGCCTGGTACATAGCTCTTTCAGCTTGCATGACATAGCGGTGGTATCTGTCCATAAATAACCACTTTCCACGCCATGTCGGTAAAATTCTGGCTCGCTGCATTAACCAGCGTCGATGAACGCCATCACCAGCCCGATAAATATCACACCCTGCGATGCGCTCATGACTCTGAACAATATCGAAATTTTCACGTTGCCAAAGTTTCCTGGCCGCATCAGCAAAACCTTTTTCACGGCTGATTCGCCCAAGCTTCATTGGGTCACATATATGAATATGCCAGTTATCCTGGCGTTCGCCTTCCCACTGCCGGGTGATAACGTTGAGTTCCATGTCATGGGCACTTAATGCTTCAAGCGCACGTGAAACGAAACGCTCGGCACCTCCATCCGGGCGATATTTTTGGCGGACGATTGCCAGACGGCAGTGCTTCATAACAACTGTTTCCTTGCGGCGGCTACAACGACATTAACCGGAATGGCATCGAGATAACGTTCTTTCGTATTGGTATCAATCTTGTCTGGATCGGGAAGTTCACCGAAGTTACCAGCCCAGATAACGTCACCGACGACATCCCACGGGCTCCAGAATCTCAATTTTGACGGGCCAAATAATGCGATGCAGGGCGTTCTTAACGCAGCAGCCATATGCATTGGCACTGAATCTACGCCAATAAACAGGCGAGCATGATCAATGAGCGCGGCTAATTGTCGCAGGGTTAATTCACCTGCGAGGGAATAAATGCGTTCTGGCGGGCATAATGCGCGGATTTTCTCAATCATCGCTTTTTCATTCTTATCGGGACCGGAAGTCAAAATAAGAGAATGACCGTCATTTTGTAGCGCTGTGATAGTTTGCGCCATTTTGCTCTCATCCCAGCATTTGAAGAACCAGCGGGATGTAGGCTGCACCACGATAAATGAACCTTCCACACCTTTGGTTTGCAGCGTAGCTTGCACGGTTTGCCAGTCTTCAGGCTGGTAACTCATCGTCACACTGCGACATTCAGAGATACCAAGCGGAGCAAGGATGGATAAATTTTGTTCAACGGTATGCAGAGTCTGATGGTGGGCTACCGATGCAAGTTGAGTATGGCAATTGCGCCAGAACCACCCGCGACGTTTATTGAAATCGAAACCGATACGTGAAGGGGCGCCGGTGAAACGAGTCACAATAGCACTACGCCACTGATCGGCAAGGTTGATGACCAAAGTGTATTTTTGCTCGCGCAGCGTTTTGAGTAACTGCCATTCTTTGCATAAATGCTGGCGAGTACCGAGTTTTCGCCACTTACGGTCAATGCCATAAATACGATGAATGAATGGATGAGCTGCCAGCATATCGCGTGTTTCTTCATACAGCAGTACATCAATTTCTGCCTGTGGCCATGCCTGATGTAATGAGTTGATCACTGGGGTGGTGAGCAGCATGTCACCATGATGGCGCAACTTTATTAGTAGAATGCGAGCAGGTGGCTCGCTTGCGAGAGAATTCAAGGCGTTATTCATTATCATCTTTAGGTGATCAACCAGAGGGTGATTCTAATAGACCTTGAGTATGGTTGCTACATTTGTGCTCAGAAGTCAGAAATTTGAACGTAAGCGGTTTGCCCTAATCAGACAGGCTGCGTAACATGATGTAAACCTCGTGTTAGCTCAGAGACGGAAATGACTAAACCAGCATTCATCATTACTATTGATACCGAAGGCGATAATCTGTGGCAAAACCACCGGCAAATCAAAACTGAGAATGCCCGTTTTTTACCTCGTTTCCAGGCATTATGTGAGAAATATGGTTTTAAACCGGTTTGGCTGACAAATTATGAAATGGCTATCGACCCGGATTACATCGAATTTGCTAAGGATGTAATTGCTCGTGGCCAGGGTGAAGTTGGCATGCATTTACATGCATGGAATAGCCCACCTGATTATGACTTAACCGGTGATGACTGGCGCTGGCAGCCTTATCTGATTGAGTATCCTGATGAGGTCCTACGCGAGAAGGTGGTTTATATGACCACTCTATTGGAAGAAACTTTTGGCACAAAAATGATCAGCCATCGTGCCGGGCGTTGGGCATTTGATAGCCGTTACGCCAAACTTTTGGTGGAATTGGGTTATAAGGTGGATTGTTCAGTGACCCCAAGGGTTAACTGGCGAAATGCTAAAGGGGCCCCAACAGGCAATGGCGGAACGGATTATCAACATTTTCCGACCCAGGCTTATTTCATGGATCTGGAAAATATTAGCCAGCCCGGTAACTCTACGCTGCTTGAAGTCCCGATGAGCATTCAATATAAGCACAGCCCATTAATGAATAGCTTTAAACAGAGCTATGACCGGCTTCGTGGAAAATATCGTAGTCCTTCCGTTAATTGGTTGCGCCCATCGGGTGGTAACGCCGCACAAATGATAGCGGTTGCGGAAAAAACATTAGCTGAGGGTAATGACTACGTTGAATTTATGCTCCATTCCTCGGAGTTTATGCCGGGTGGTAGCCCTACATTTAAGAATGAAGCAGATATTGAGCAGTTATATCAGGATTTAGAAACGTTATTTTCCTGGCTTGCTGAAAGAACGGTGGGGATGACGCTGGCAGAGTATTATGACGCAAAAAAAGCCGGATAAAATCCGGCTTTTTCGTTCTATCTAGATGCTTTTTTCGGGAAGCTTAATTCCACAGATCCCTATTAGCGCGATGTAAAATAAAATAGCTTCTGAGCTTAAAAGTAAAACATCACTTAAACCGTATGCAGCTAAACAGTTCATCGTAAATAACAATGGTGTATTGCGGTCGCGAATTGCTACCCAGGATATACTCACATAGAACCACAACAATGTTAACCCACCGAATATCCCTTGCAGCGATAATGTTTCGATCGTTTCATCGTGAAGATGTACATTGAGAAATTCCATTGTCGATTTATATTGAGGGTTCTTTGAGACATATTGCTCTGAGTAATTAAATCGAGATTGCATAGATTGCCCAAATGGGGCGTTAACAAAGTTTTTTAAACCAACCGTCCACATAGAGAAGCGCGAACCGAGCGACGTATTGTCCTTACCTTCCTGGTAAAGTGTTACTTCATTATATGTTTGTTGTATTTTAGGGTGAATGTAGTTTTTGTAGAGAGCAAAACTGGCTAGTAGAGCGATAACTAATACAATTAATGTTGACTTGAAGTGAAGTTTTTTAAAGTAATAAATCGTCATCATCGCGATGATTAGCAAATGAAGAATAATTGCTGCGCGAGTGCCTGTTAAAATGACAACTGTGAATGATAAAACAATACTTAATGCGGCTATGATATAACATGAAGGTTTTTTCTGAATATATAATAGATAAATAAAAATAACACTCAGAGTTGAATAAACATATGCAGAAATCGTTGCTCTGTTAATTGCCATTTCAGCCCGGCCAATTCCGTTCCACGATTGCCAAAATGCATAGCAAGATGCAGAAACAAAAGCGATGCCAATTATGGCAAGCATAACGTTTCTATAATTTATCGCTCGAATATAGTGGCTGAATTGAGTGAGATAAAAAACTAACACGCCGCCAAGTAGTAATTTTTTTCCTGCTCCAAACTGATCGCTGTAAGTATTATAGCCATTTACATCCTTACCAAGCCATAAGAACCAGATTAATTTTACAACACCGATTAGCATTATCGGATAGGCAATGTTAAATTTGTTAAAAGAGAGACTTTTCCGCTCAATGATTATGCCAATGATACTCAAATAGACTGCAATGTAGTAAAAATCTTTTTGTCTTCCGTTACTAAGTAATGCGAATGCGACCGAAAGCGCTGCAAAAATAAAAACCGAAACGTAAATGCGAGATTTTAATTTTTCCATAATGTACTCAAAGCTTTTCTCTTATAACTGAATCGAACATGGCGGTTTAGGAAAAAACCTAATGAATGTGTCATAACGACATGTTTTTTAACAATAGAACGATGATCATTCTCTGTCAGAGAATCATAGTGTTTAAGATAGATATCTAGCCAGTGACACAATATAAGATGACGAAATTTCACTGGTAAATCATCTTCCATTTTAATTGTACAGGTGAGTAGATTTTTTATTTTATCGTGATCCAGTGAGGTAGATAAACTACCTTGCCTTTTTATATAGTAATAATGACTGTCAAACTGAAAGTAAATGTTTGTCGCTTGCGTTAACATTTTAGGGAAAATATAAAAATCCTCATAGCACGTCATAGGAGGGATTTTATTTTCTATATAAATATCACGTTTTATAAACTGACCAATCAGATGGGCTTGAAGGTCTTTATGGATAAGAAAACGGGTTATAGCTTCATTTTGAGATATTTTTTCAGGCTTTAAACCCGACCACTGGTGATTTATTTTATTAAGATCACGAATTTCATGTAAACGGGTGAGAAGCATGTCAGGTTTGACATCATGTAAAAAAGTAAAAATGGGCGTTAAAGTTTCGGCCTTTATAATATCATCGCTATCCAACATTGTGATGTATTTACCTTGTGACAAGGAAACACCATGTTGGCGAACCATCCCAATATTTTTATAATTTACTGTTGAGATAATAACTTGGGAGAATTTTTCAGCGAAAGAAGAAATTTTTTGGGCTGTGGAGTCTTCTGAACCATCGTCAATGATAATTATCTCAGATTCACTTATCGCAGGGCCTAGCGCGTTGATAAGACTATCAAATGTATCATCGATGGTTTTTTCACAATTATGTGCTGCAATAATAATGCTTAGAAAAGGGAGGGTGGCCATATACCTACTCATTAATAGCAAAAAGCAGAATTGAGTTATCTTCTAGTGTTTTCATTGATATTGTTACAGATGAAATTATTTATTCTTTCAAGATCATCATCACTCAACGCAAACATCTCCTCTCTTGAACGATCAAAATAGTAAGGAGCTTCAAAAATATATGATTTTTCATACTCTTTATGACCAATTAACAGAACGTTGCCTAACGGACGCTGCTCTTCAATGCAGCACGGACCATAAATGAGAACAATAGGGACACCAACTGCATCTGCTATATAAACATTTCCAGAATCTGATGCAATATAGAAATCCATTTTACTAATAGCAAAAGGGACATCTTCCAAAGGTAATTCGCCAATCAGACTCACAATATCTTCTCGTTCACCGACTGCACGGTGCAAGTCATCGAGCCATACTTGTTCGCTTTGAGGACCGAAAACATAGTAAATACAATTTAAGTCATCCAAAGCATCAAATACTTTTTTCCATACTGCGGCAGGAATTGTTTTTGACTTGTTTCCTGCAGATATACTCAGGCCAATTTTGATAACGTTTTGTTTATCAAGCGATATTGGGTAGGACTCCGGCTTTCGTAATGGCCGGGTTGCATGCTTAGGAGCATTACGCCAGGTCAAAGTACGATCGGCGAGCTTAAGGTAATCATCGACAGTTAATTGATCTTTGCTATGTTCAACAGTACCAGTAGCCGTAAAGTAAAGCGGAGCTTGATACCAGCGACGCGTGTAAGTCGACAGGTACTGTTTGTTCTTCGCATTGCAGACTGACGCGAAGAAAAGATTCGTACTATTTGGATGTAACAAGTAAACATTTTCGTAGCGATTCATCAATTTGAAAGCCAGGCGAAACTTGCGCCATAGGCTCTTTTTATGTTCTTCAATCAAGAAGATGGTATCGATAGTTTCATCATGTTTAGCCAAAGGAAGAACAGTTTTACTGATCAAAACATCACTGCGCTTCAGATGGGCGAGCAAGGGCGTTACGTTGACGAAATCGCCTATTTTTGCCGTTTGAATGAGTAAGTTTCGGCCTGTTTTTTTATAAAACAGTTTTCCGATCAATTTGAACGGAAGAAAGAGGATAAAGAGGATTAGATAGCTCATTAATCGTTATTCTGTCTTTAAGTGGCTAATTTTCTGGAGTGCGGTAAATGTATCCACAGCGGTAATGTTAGCCATACTTTTTCCTGCGCCCCTGATTTCATGTTGATTTTCACCGTAGCCACCAATTAAACCCGGATCGGTTGGGCCATACAATGTGATGTTTGGCTGACCTAATGCGGCGGTCAGATGACTTAATCCGGTATCGACGGAGACAACAGCTCTGGCTCCAGCAAGTTGTTTGGCTACCTGTTCAAGGGACAGACGTGGCAACACTTCAACATTATCAAATCCTTCAGCTAAACGAATTGCCCGTTCGTGCTCGTGATTTGCACCCCACGGGAGTTTAATACGTAAGCCAGTATTGTGCATTAATTGAATAAGATCTCGCCAGTGTGATTCCGGCCAATGTTTTTCATCGCGTGTGGTGGCATGAAGGAAAATCATATATTCCCCCATATCTGACGGCGCGGTAGCCAGAAAATGCTGGGCTATTGCATAGTCACCTTGTTTTTCAGGTTTCTGATAACCAATACTTTTGGCAAATAACTCGCGCGTACGTTCCACTGCATGCTGCTGTTTCGCGATTGAATGCCGGCGATTGTAGAAGAGGCTGGCTAACGGTTCACGGGCGCTATTCCAGTCCATACCATGTTTTGTCCCACGGGCTTTACGAGTCACCAGAGCAGCGCTCTTTATTAATCCCTGGGCATCAACGATGAGATCGTAATTTTCGGCGCGTAGCGCCTGGTAGAATGCCGCTCGCTCGGCTTTCACTGCGGTTGAAAACCAGCTTTTACGCCAGCGACGAATCGCCACTGGAAGAACTTTATCGATAGCTGGATGCCAGCCAGGGATTTGCGCAAAGCCTTCCTCAACTACCCAATCGAAGCGGATACCAGGAATGGCATTCATTGCGTCAGTCAGCGCAGGCAAGGTATGTAGCACATCGCCCATTGAAGATGTTTTGACGATTAATACCCGCATTACGCTTCGTTCTCCGCTAGCAGCAGAGCTGTAAGCTCTTCCATTACTCGCTCTGGAGTAATATCAATCAAACTTTGATGGTAGCCTTCTGCGGCGTCGCCTTTACGCACTTTGTGATAGCCGCTAATAAGGCGGATAACGCGCGCCTTATGCGATAACGGTGGGGTAAAGTCTGGGCTGCTTGGGCCATACAACGCAACAAGTGGGCGATTGAGCGCTGCGGCAACGTGCATTAAACCTGAATCGTTACTCACCACAGCCTGACAAGCGGCGATGAGTATAACGGCTTGCTCAAGAGCGGTATCACCCGCAAGATTACGGCAATGCGCCTGCTGCTGTGTGGTTAATGCGGAGACAATATCATTCCCGGCTTCTTTATCTTTTGCCGAACCAAACAACACAACTTGATAGCCATCATCAATGAGTTTGCCAGCAAGGGTTGCGTAGTGATAATGCGGCCAGCGTTTCGCCGGACCAAATTCAGCACCAGGGCAGAAACCAATAATTGGGCGTTTGGCATCAAGGCTAAATGCAGCAGTCGTCTGAAGCTTTTCGCTTTCATTGACTTGCAACTGAGGCCATAGCAACGGCTGGGGGAGGTCTTTAGCCGACTGCATTACCCCTTTCTCATATGCTAACGCAACGTAACGCTCGACCATTAATGGCCAGGCTTGCTTATCCAGCACGCGGGCGTCGTTGAGCAACCCATAGCGCATTTCACCGCGCCAGCCGGTACGTTGTGGGATATTGGCAAAAAAAGGAACCAGTGCAGATTTGAATGAGTTTGGCAGCACATAGGCTTGATCGTAACGTTTAGCTCGCAGGGCGTGTCCAAGACGGCGTCGTTCGCCAATCTCCAGAGCGCCATGCCCAAGTGGCATCGCCAACGCTTCGTTAACTTCTGGCATACGTGACAGCAATGGACGGCACCATGCCGGTGCCATCACATCAATGATTGCCTGGGGATAGCGCGCCTTGAGCGTGCGATAGAGACTTTGCGACATCATCATGTCGCCCACCCATGATGGGCCAATCACCAGTATTTTCATGCGTCAGGCTACCTGCTTATGCGTCACGGTTCAGCCAGGCCATATATTCTGTTACGCCTTCGGCAACAGTTTTGAATGGCTTGTCGTAACCTGCGGCACGCAGATTGGTTAAGTCGGCCTGAGTAAATGCCTGATAGCGGCCTTTGAGTTTTTCCGGGAACGGAATGTACTCAATGCTGCCTTTTTTATGGAATGCCAGGGCTGCGTCAGCAACGGCCTGGAAGGATTCCGCACGACCAGTACCACAGTTATAAATTCCGGATACGCCGTTCTGCCAGAACCACAGGTTAACCGCTGCAACATCACCCACGTAAATGAAGTCGCGCTTAAAGCTATCGCTGCCTTCAAACAGTTTTGGATTTTCGCCGTTGTTCAACTGAGTGTTCAGATGGAACGCAACGCTTGCCATACTGCCTTTATGGCCTTCGCGTGGCCCGTAGACGTTGAAGTAACGGAAGCCAGTGATCTGGGAGTTAGCTTCAGGCAGGATTTGGCGCACGTATTCGTCGAACAGGAATTTGGAGTAACCATAAACATTCAGCGGCTGCTCGAATTCACGAGACTCGATAAAATCGCTGTTGCGGCCGCCGTAAGTTGCAGCAGATGAGGCATACAGGAACGGAATTTCGCGCTCAAGGCAGTAATGCAGAACTTCTTTTGAGTACTGATAGTTATTATCCATCATGTACTTGCCATCCCACTCAGTGGTGGAAGAACAAGCACCTTCATGGAAAATTGCTTCTATATCGCCGAATTCTTCACCGGCCATAATCTGGATTAAGAAGTCTTCTTTATCCATGTAGTCGGCAATATTTAAATCTACGAGGTTGGCGAACTTAGTGCCATCCTTCAGGTTGTCGACCACCAGAATATCAGTATGGCCTATATCATTCAGTGACTTAATGATGTTGCTGCCAATAAGGCCAGCACCGCCGGTGACAATAATCATAAGCGAAAACCTTAAAAAAAGAGGGCCGTAAGGCACAATACCTCACGCGCTAATGGCTCTTATCATACCATTACATTCGTGGACCCGCCTAATATGAGGAAGTTTCTCAGCCTCGTGATTTATGCTGCAAATTTCAATTTCATTGAAGCGTAATCTCGTGTCCTGGTATAGGTTTGGGTAATATGTGCCGAAATTAGCCATGCCTGGAGAATCGCAATGCGCGGAGATTTTTACCAACAGTTAACATCCCAACTTGAAACCGCACGGGCGGAAGGGTTGTTTAAAGAAGAACGTATTATCACTTCTGCCCAACAGGCAGATATCACTGTTGCTGATGGCAGTCATGTTATTAACTTCTGCGCCAATAACTATCTTGGGCTCGCTAACCACCCGCAGCTGATCGATGCCGCAAAGCAGGGCATGGATACACACGGTTTTGGGATGGCATCTGTGCGTTTCATTTGTGGGACGCAAGACAGCCATAAAGAGCTGGAGGGCAAGCTTGCTGGCTTCCTCGGAATGGAAGATGCAATTCTTTATTCTTCCTGCTTCGATGCCAACGGCGGCCTGTTTGAAACACTGCTTGGCCCAGAAGATGCGATTATTTCTGATGCCCTGAACCACGCATCCATTATTGATGGTGTGCGTCTGTGTAAAGCACAGCGTTATCGCTATGCAAACAACGATATGCAAGAGCTTGAGGCTCGCCTGAAAGAAGCGCGTGCGGCAGGGGCTCGTCACATCATGATTGCCACCGATGGTGTCTTCTCTATGGATGGCGTGATTGCGAACCTGAACGGTGTTTGTGATTTAGCTGATGAATATGATGCGCTGGTGATGGTTGATGATTCTCACGCAGTCGGTTTTGTCGGTGAAAATGGCCGTGGCACGCATGAATATTGCGATGTGATGGATCGTGTAGACATCATTACCGGCACGTTGGGCAAAGCGCTCGGCGGTGCGTCCGGCGGCTATACTGCGGGTCGTAAAGAAGTGATCGAGTGGCTGCGTCAGCGCTCTCGCCCATACCTTTTCTCTAACTCTTTGGCCCCGGCTATCGTTTCGGCATCCATCAAAGTTCTGGAAATGCTGGAAACCGGCGCTGAGATTCGTGCTCGTCTGTGGGCTAACGCGAGTTTGTTCCGCGAGAAAATGTCCGCAGCAGGTTTTACCCTGGCGGGGGCGGATCACGCCATCATCCCTGTGATGCTAGGTGAAGCGGTTGTGGCACAGAACTTTGCGCGTGAACTGCAAAAAGAAGGCATTTATGTCACTGGGTTCTTCTTCCCGGTAGTACCAAAAGGTCAGGCGCGCATCCGTACTCAGATGTCAGCGGCTCACACGACTGAACAAATTGAACGTGCGGTTGACGCATTTACGCGTATCGGTAAACAGTTGGGCGTTATCGCCTGAGGGAGCGGTCATGAAAGCATTAGCGAAACTGAAAGCAGAAGAAGGCATCTGGATGACGGATGCACCCACGCCTGAAATGGGTCATAACGATCTGCTGATCAAAATCCGTAAAACCGCAATCTGCGGCACCGATGTGCATATTTATAACTGGGACGAATGGTCGCAGAAAACTATTCCGGTTCCGATGGTTGTCGGTCACGAATATGTGGGCGAAGTGGTTGGCATCGGCCAAGAAGTTAAAGGCTTTAAAATTGGCGACCGTGTATCCGGTGAAGGCCATATCACTTGTGGTCACTGCCGTAACTGTCGCGCTGGCCGCACTCACTTGTGCCGTAATACCACAGGTGTTGGCGTAAACCGGCCAGGCTGTTTCGCAGAGTACCTGGTGCTGCCTGCCTTCAATGCTTTCAAAATTCCTGACAATATTTCTGACGATCTGGCATCTATCTTCGACCCGTTTGGCAATGCAGTTCACACTGCTTTGTCTTTCGATCTGGTGGGTGAAGATGTGCTGGTTTCAGGTGCTGGTCCAATCGGTATTATGGCAGCGGCTGTCGCTAAACACGTTGGTGCGCGTAATGTTGTGATCACCGATGTGAACGAATACCGTCTTGAACTGGCGCGTGAAATGGGCGTGACCCGCGCGGTAAACGTCAGCAAAGAGAGCCTGACCGACGTAATGAAAGAGTTGGGCATGACCGAAGGCTTTGATGTGGGCCTTGAGATGTCTGGTGCTCCACCGGCATTCCGTACCATGCTCGATACCATGAACCACGGTGGTCGTATTGCGATGCTGGGTATTCCTCCGTCAGATATGTCTATCGACTGGACGAAAGTCATCTTCAAGGGCTTGTTCATAAAAGGTATTTACGGGCGCGAGATGTTCGAAACCTGGTACAAAATGGCGGCGCTGATTCAGTCTGGTCTGGATCTGTCACCAATTATCACTCACCGTTTTGGTATCGATGATTTCCAGAAAGGTTTTGATGCCATGCGTTCTGGGCAGTCTGGTAAAGTCATTCTTAGCTGGGATTAACCGCGCTGAGCAATTAAAAAAGGCCGGGAAACCGGCCTTTTTCACATCTTTACTCGCTTGCCGTCTGCTTTTCAGCATCCGTCAGATAACGTACTTTGCGTGTGTAATCCTGCCCTTTAAACAGCAATTCACTTTCCGGCGAAACCAGATATTTTTGCCATTCAGAAAGTGGGAAACCGCCATGCGCGCCCACAACTTGTTTTGGAATCACCGATGGTGTGCCGCCAATTTTCTTAGATACTGGCCAGTTCATCCAGTCACCTAAATTCACGGTTTTGATATCGAGCATATCCAGCAAAGCGGCTAGTGGCAGCTGATCTGTCGGTGGCTGGCTATCATCCATCAACTCCCAGGTATCCTGGAACAGCGTGAGCCATAACGGGCAAATTCGACGCCAGGTTTTACGCGTTGCCGCCAGGAATGCCCCGTTAACGTGATCCACAATATACGGACGCACGGTATCTTTATAATATGCCGGGACCTTATCGACTGGTGCTTTATCCAGTTTGGCGATCATTTTGCCCTGACGGAAACTGGAGTAAATGTGGTGCTCTTCAATTTTAAAACGCGGCATTTGCAGCAAGTTGAGATCTGAATCGATCATCAAAATACCGTCTGTACGAGCCTGCAACGGCGCATTCAATTTGATTAAACGGCTGAGATAAATTTGCTTGTAACGGTACCCTTCTTCGCGCTGTGGAAGCTCAAGAGTCGCGATGCGGGTTTTCGGTGGAAGTTCACCAAATTCGTGCGCTGGGCGATCGGAAACAATCACAATCTCCTCCACATCCGGGGCGAAACGAGCTGCGAATTGCGCAGAAAGTAAGCCTTCTTCTATGTAGTCCGCACCTGCGCAAGGAATGACAATCGATGTCACTGGCACTGCTGCACTTCCGGCCGCAGGTTCCTGATAAGGGATATTATGTCGCGCCGTAATATGGCGATATTTTGGGTTCAGAAATTTAAACATATTCATTCCGGGTTGGTTTTACTGCGCCAAGTACGGCTTCGACACCGGCAACATAGTGTTCGATCGCATAGTTATCAATCACGCGTTGGTAGGCGGCTTGTGTGAGGGCATCACGTAATGCGCTATCTTGCCATACTTGCTGAAGATGCGAAGCGAGCATGGCGGTATCGCCATAAGGATAAAGCAGACCGGTACGTCCGGAGTCGATTAACTCTGCCGTTCCCGTCACACTCGAACCGATCACCACGGTTTTAAGCAGCATGGATTCGAGCACCACACGCGGTAACCCTTCGCTTTTCGATGCCAGAATAAAGACATCAAATGCGGCCAGATAATCCAGAGGGTTGTTACGAAAGCCGGTAAAGATAACCCGATCGGCAAATCCGTAATCAGCGGCCTGGCGCTGTAGTTTTTCGCGGTCGGCCCCTTCGCCTACCAGAACAAATTTCCATTTTGCGTCGGGATGTTGCTGATGAAAACGGTGCAAAGCTTCCAGCGTATGGTGACAGGATTTTCTTGGGATAAGCGAGCCGATACTACCAAACAAAAATGTATCGTCGCCGATGCCCAACGAGCGGCGTACCGCCTCGCCAGAAGGTAAGGGCTGGTGAATATCAATGGCGTTAGGAACAGTCGTGCAGAGAGACTTTTTCACGCCGTGGTTAAGCAGCACGCTTTCCACACCATGAGAGACGGCGATTATAGCGTCGCCTGTACGGTTGACGATTTTTGTAATCATCTGACTCATTACCGGTTCGATACGGCAGTGCTGTACTACCGCAACATTGAGCGGCTCGGCTGCCTGATACCCTTCCAGGTTAGAACCCGGCTGGTTATTCATATATAGAATTTCGTAGCCATCTTTCTGCAACCGCTCACGCAATGCCATAGCGTTAGGTTTGATACGCCATTGCTCATCAATATATGCGGTTACTTTTTTACGCCCTGACTTGCTGAAAAACAAAAATGAGCGAGCCACTTCCTTGCAGATTTTTGCCCAGCCAGGTTGCTTGCGTTGTGGAATAAAAATGACAGGAATCTGAATGCTCTTCAGCACTTTCTCAATGGTTTCACCTTCACCGCGCGCGTAGTTGTAGTAAAAGCAGCACGTGATATCAAACCGTTGGCGGTCAATACGTTTGAGCAGTTCCAACATACTATTGGTACCGCCGCCCCACTCTTTACCGTTATCCAGCAAGAGAATTTTATGCCGCTGTTGCGTCATCGTAGACCGACTCCTGTAGCTTTATTCAACGCGGCATTATAAGGGCTATCAACCGTGATAACTATCCCGCGACATTTCCAACTGTGGGTGTGCTTTTTCCCCAACCCTGCCATTGATGCTGCATATATTGCATTAATTGGCTCTGGCTGATGCTTTCACTCAACACAGTAAAGAACGTAGTGGCATAGACAGGCTGCAAAGGCTGTTTCGGTTTGCACAGACTAATGCCTTTAAATGGATTACGCGGTTGCTCCGTCGGTTTGCCGGGCACTACAGGGCGAGTATTGTTTGGCTTCGAGGTATCAACCTGCGGTTCGTTCAACAAGCTGCTCGGGCGGACCAACGTAATATCTGAAGGTAAGTTGTACACCATCTGTTGCAATACGCGCACGGTTGTTGGATGCGGGTGACCGATGGCTATCGCAGAGCCATTTCGGCGCGCAAGTTCTACAGCACGGTTAAACTGGAAACGAATATCAGCTTCATTCTGAGTATCGTCCAGGAACACTTTGCGCTTGATAACTTTGACATTCGTTCCGGCGGCAGCTCGCATCGACTGGCTATTGCCTATCGTCATGCTATCGAGGAAATAGAGATTATATTGCCCCAGCGCCTGCATCACTTTCTGCATGCCAAACAGGCTGGATGTCATCGCGCTACCCATGTGGTTATTCAACCCCACGGCATAGGGAACATCATTGACGGCTTCACGGATGATTCGTTCGATTTCACCACTGCTCATATCCGGACGCAGCGTGTCTTTTTCCAGAGGCTGCTTGCTGAGCGGAGCCATCGGTAAATGGATCAGCACTTCATGCCCGGCATTGTGCGCTTTGGTTGCCATTTCGCGGGCGTGAGGAGCGTTGGGCAAAACAGCCACGGAAATATTAGAGGGCAGAGCGATAACCTGATTTTCTTGCGCGGGGCGATAACCGAAGTCATCTATAACGATTGCCAGCTTTCCAGCGTAAACAGGGGTTGCCAGCATGAGTGTGCTGACGAAAGAGAAAAACACACGACGGAATTGAAGCAAAACTTATCTTCCCAACCACGGTTGTGGATTGACTGCCTGGCCCTGGCGACGAATTTCGAAATAAAGTGACGGGCGGCCCTGACCACCACTGTTACCCACCAGAGCGATAGCCTGGCCGGCGCGAACTTGTGTTCCAACGTTAACCAACGCACTTTGGTTGTAACCGTACAAACTCATATCGCCTTTGCCGTGTTCAACTACAACAACGAGGCCGTAACCTTGCAACCAGTCGGCAAGGATCACACGCCCATCAGCGATGGCTTTAACTTCAGTGCCTTCACCTGCGGCGATAACAATACCTTTCCAACGTAGCTCACCCTGGAGTTGTTCGCCATAGCGATGCAGGATTGAACCGCGTACCGGCCAGAATGCTTGGCCGCGTGGAGCGCCGAGACCACCTGTACGCGAAATCAGTGAGCGTTCGCTTTCTGTTGGTTTGTAGGTGCTGCCTTTGCTGGTTGCTTCCTTTTGGCGAGTTTTAACTTGCTCAGCTTCGCGCGCTTCTTTTTCTGCTCTTGCTTTCGCAGCGGCTTCCGCACGGGCAATCTGCCCCTGGAGACGCGACTGGTTCTGGCGCATTTCACTCAGCTTTTGCTGATCTTGCTGCAAAGAGGATTCGAGCGTCGACAGTGTTTTCTTGCGCTCGTTACGCGCGCTTTCAAGCTGAGTTTGCTGAGCTTGTTGTTCGTAAAGCAACGTTTGCTGTTCGGTTTGCTTGGATTCCAGACTCTCTTTTTGCGTCGCCACTTCCGCTTTGGTTTGCTTCAGCCCTTCAATCGTTTCCTGGCGTGCAGCGTTCAGGTAACCAAAGTAAGCCTGTAAACGTTGCCCACGCTGGCTCTCTTCGCCGCTTAAAATCAGCTGAATACCGGTATGTTGGCCCTGACGGAAAGAAGCATCGAGCTGAGCGGCCAGGTTGCGTTCCTGCGAAGCCTGCTGCTTTTGCAGTTTCGCGAGTGAAGCATTCATGGTGTCGATTTGGCTGTTGAGTTCGGCAAGCGTGTTTTGCGTGTCGCGCAGCTTGCGGCTGGCTTCGGCAATGGCTTTTTCTTGTGCCTGGAGTTGGGCGAGTAATGTTGAACGTTGTTGCTGTTGCTGACGTACCGCACGTTCTTGAGTAGCAATATCCTGCTGGATAGATTTTAACTCGGCGCGATCGTCGGCATGGCTGATCATGGGGCATAACAATACGCCAGCGCTTAACACGCTGGCGTACATCACAGGCCTGACTGAAAACAGTTTCGTTTTCACGGCCCATGTTATTGAAAAAATCGCCTTTCCCCTCATGGGGAGGGATTATTCCACGATGAACAGCGGCTTGCCAGTCATCTCTTGCGGGATTTCCATACCCATCAGGCTCAACATAGTCGGTGCGATATCAGAAAGCTTGCCGCCTTCTACCGCTTTCACACTACGATCGCCCACATAAATCAATGGAACAGGCAGGCTGGTATGCGCGGTGTGCGCCTGGCCAGTAGCCGGGTCAGCCATCTGCTCTGCGTTACCGTGGTCAGCGGTGATCAGCAACTGCCCACCTACGTTTTCAACGGCGGAAACAACCTGAGCAATACACTGGTCCAGCGCTTCGATAGCTGCGATAGCTGCTTCGTAAACACCGGTATGCCCGACCATATCACCATTTGGATAGTTACAAATGATGGTGTCGTATTTGCCGCTGTTGATCGCTGCCAGCAGTTTTTCGGTCAGCTCTACAGAACTCATTTCTGGTTGCAGATCGTAAGTAGCAACTTTCGGGGAGTTAATCAGAATGCGGTCTTCGCCAGCAAATGGTTCTTCAACGCCACCGTTATAGAAGAAGGTAACGTGAGCATATTTTTCAGTTTCGGAAATACGCAGCTGGGTTTTGTCATGCTTCGCCATCCACTCACCGAAGGTGTTGCTCAGTGAAGCTGGTGGGTAAGCACAAGCGGCTTTGATATCCGCTGCATATTCAGTCAGCATCACGAAATCACCGAAGTTAACCACTTTCTTACGGGCAAAACCGTCGAAGTCAGCGTTAACGAAAGTACGGGTGATTTGACGAGCACGGTCAGCACGGAAGTTCATGAAGATCAGCGCATCGCCATCGTTCATTGCTGCGTCTGCTTCGCCTTCAGCACGAATAACAGTTGGTTTAACGAATTCATCGTTCTCATCGCGAGCGTATGCGGCTTCCAGACCCGCAATAGCGGATTCTGCCTGGTATTCGCCTTGAGCCAGAGTTAGCAGGTCGTAAGCCAGTTCAACGCGATCCCAGCGGTTGTCGCGGTCCATAGCGTAGTAACGGCCAATCAGAGACGCAACGCGGCCTTTGCCCAGAGCAGCAAACTTGTCGGCAAACTTCTTCAGAGAGGATTCAGCGCTGCGTGGCGGAGTATCGCGGCCATCCAGGAATGCGTGCAGGTAGATTGCTTCAGCACCTCGTTCAGCAGCCAGCTCAATCATTGCCAGAATGTGTTCTTCGTGGCTGTGAACGCCACCGGCTGAAGCCAGACCCATGATGTGTACTGCTTTACCAGCAGCAACAGCTTTGTCTACTGCCGCAGTCAGCGTAGGGTTTGCGAAGAAAGTACGTTCTTTAATTTCAACGTCCAGACGAGTCAAATCCTGGTAAACAATACGGCCTGCGCCGAGGTTTACGTGGCCAACTTCGGAGTTACCCATTTGGCCTTCTGGCAGACCGACTTCCAGGCCAGATGCGTTGATCAAAGTATGTGGACGCTGAGCCCACAGGCTATCCATAACCGGGGTTTTTGCATTCAGAATAGCGTTATCCTGCTGCTCTTCGCGGTGACCATAACCATCAAGAATCACCAGAACCATAGGTTTTTTAGTAACTGACATTGCGACAACCTCTAAGTCAAAGACAAAATTTGCGTAATTTTACTACAGGCTGCGGGGTAAATAGCCGCAGAAGATCAAAGAAAGAGGCTGGATTGTGATCGGTTTTACGTCGTTGCGGTAATTTTTTTCGTAACAGTCCGCAGAATCTACATTACCTGGCGCAGACTGGCTGTATTTGGCACAACGCAAATGTATACTCCTCACTTGGTTTTTTCATATTACTTAGTCGGGAGTTACACCCCCCCATGCAAGAAATTATGCAATTCGTGAGTCGCCATCCCATACTTAGTCTGGCGTGGGTTGGCTTACTGGCCGCCGTACTTTTCATGACCTTTAAAGGTTTGACCTCTAAAGTTAAGGTCATCACCCGTGGTGAAGCAACACGCCTTATCAACAAAGAAGACGCTGTTGTCGTCGACGTCCGTTCGCGTGATGATTACCGTAAAGGTCATATCGCTAACTCATTGAATGTACTGACCACTGATATTAAAAGTGGCAACTTTGGTGAGCTGGAAAAACATAAAGCGCAGCCTGTGATCGTTGTTTGTGGTAATGGTATTTCCTCTCAGGAATCAGCAGCGTTATTGACGAAAGCTGGTTTTGAAAAGGTGACTTTGCTGAAAGAAGGTATTGCTGGCTGGAGCGGGGAAAACCTGCCATTAGTTCGCGGTAAATAATGCTACGCACACTGGGGTAAAACCATGGCGAATATTGAAATCTACACTAAAGCAACCTGTCCATTTTGCCACCGTGCAAAAGACCTGCTGCAAAGCAAAGGGGTCAAGTTTCAGGAATTAGCGATTGATGGCGATGCTGTTAAGCGTGAAGAGATGATTAAACGCAGTGGGCGAACCACAGTGCCGCAGATTTTTATTGATGCGCAGCACATTGGTGGTTGCGATGACTTGTATGCACTCGACGCTCGTGGTGGACTCGATCCTCTGCTGCGCTAGTGCAGTTCCTTTGTCGCTTACTGCCGTTTAAAGGACGTATTAATTTTTTAAGGGTTTAACAATGTCAGAACAAAACAACACAGAAATGGCTTTCCAGATTCAGCGTGTCTACACCAAGGACATCTCTTTCGAAGCACCAAATGCACCGCACGTATTCCAGAAAGACTGGCAGCCTGAAGTGAAGCTGGATCTCGATACCGCTTCAAGCCAACTGGCAGACGACGTTTATGAAGTTGTGTTGCGTGTAACCGTGACCGCAACACTGGGCGAAGACACTGCGTTCCTGTGTGAAGTTCAGCAGGCTGGTATCTTCTCCATCGGTGGGATCGAAGGTCCGCAGATGGCACATTGCCTGGGTGCGTACTGCCCGAACATTCTGTTCCCTTATGCACGTGAAGCAATCACTAGCCTGGTTTCTCGTGGCACCTTCCCGCAGCTGAACCTTGCACCGGTTAACTTCGATGCGCTGTTCATGAGCTACCTGCAGCAGCAATCTGGCGAAGGCGAAGGTGCTGAAAACCATCAGGATGCCTGATGAACAGCCTTAATGCTTCAATGACTGTGATCGGTGCCGGCTCGTACGGCACCGCTCTTGCCATCACCCTGGCGCGTAATGGTCACCACGTTGTACTGTGGGGCCATGACCCTAAACACCTTGCTGTATTGCAGGCCGATCGCTGTAATGCCGCATTTCTTCCTGACGTACCTTTCCCTGACACTCTTCACCTTGAAAGCGACTTAGCGAAAGCTTTGGCGGCCAGCCGTAATATTCTGGTAGTGGTGCCGAGCCATGTATTTGGCGAAGTGCTGCGTCAAATTAAACCGCTGATGCGTGCAGATGCTCGTATCGTCTGGGCGACTAAAGGTCTGGAGGCGGAAACCGGTCGTCTGTTGCAAGACGTGGCGCGTGAAGCGTTAGGGGATGATATTCCTCTGGCGGTGATTTCCGGCCCTACGTTTGCCAAAGAGCTGGCAGCTGGTTTACCAACGGCAATTGCTCTCGCGGCAACTGACGAAACTTTCGCTCAGGATCTCCAGCAATTGCTGCACTGCGGCAAAAGCTTCCGTGTTTACAGCAACCCGGATTTCATCGGCGTGCAGTTGGGCGGTGCGGTGAAGAACGTGATTGCGATTGGTGCGGGTATGTCTGACGGTATTGGCTTCGGTGCGAATGCTCGTACGGCTCTAATCACTCGCGGCCTTGCGGAAATGACACGTCTTGGCACTGCTTTAGGCGCTGACCCTGAAACGTTCATGGGAATGGCTGGCCTGGGCGACCTGGTATTGACGTGTACCGATAACCAATCTCGTAACCGTCGCTTCGGCATGGCGCTGGGGCAAGGTGCGGATGTGGATTCGGCGCAGCAGAAAATTGGCCAGGTGGTTGAAGGTTACCGTAATACCAAAGAAGTTCGGGAGTTGGCGGCGCGTTTTGGCGTTGAAATGCCAATAACCGAGGAAATTTATCAGGTATTGTATTGCGGAAAAAACGCGCGCGAGGCAGCATTGACTTTGCTTGGTCGTACTCGCAAGGATGAGCGGAGCGGTAGTTAATACCTTCATACTTCAAGCTGCATCTTTATTGGCTGCGAGAACTCACCCGAATCACTTACTTATGTAAGCTCATCGGGACTCGTTCTCTTGCCGCCGCGATGCAACTCGAATTATTTTGGGTATCGCTACAATTGATGGAACAACACAACCGCAATAACTGAAGCGTTCCGGTACTTTGTGCCGGGCGCTGTTTTTCTGTCTGGAGAGAGCAATGTCGTCTGAAGAACTGGATCTGGTGTGGAACAACATTAAAGCCGAAGCACGAGCGCTTGCCGATTGTGAACCAATGTTGGCCAGTTTTTACCACGCAACTCTCCTCAAGCACGAAAACCTCGGCAGCGCGCTGAGCTACATGCTCGCCAATAAGCTAGCCTCCCCGATTATGCCTGCCATTGCGATTCGTGAAGTTGTCGAAGAGGCATACGCGGCAGAACCACAAATGATTGCTTCCGCTGCCTGCGATATTCAGGCCGTGCGCACCCGTGACCCGGCAGTCGATAAATATTCCACTCCGCTGTTATACCTGAAAGGTTTTCATGCTTTGCAGTCCTACCGTATCGGCCATTGGCTGTGGAAAGAGGGACGCAGGGCTCTGGCGATATTCCTGCAAAATCAGGTTTCGGTTTCATTTCAGGTAGATATTCATCCGGCGGCGAAAATTGGCTGTGGGATCATGCTCGATCACGCAACCGGCATTGTGATCGGTGAAACCGCTATTGTTGAAAACGATGTGTCGATTTTGCAGTCTGTTACCCTGGGCGGTACGGGCAAAACCAGCGGCGACCGCCACCCGAAAATTCGTGAAGGCGTGATGATTGGTGCCGGGGCGAAAATCCTCGGCAACATTGAAATTGGGCGTGGGGCAAAAATTGGCGCAGGCTCTGTAGTGTTACAGCCAGTGCCGCCTCATACCACGGCGGCTGGCGTTCCTGCGCGAATTGTTGGCAAGCCTGAAAGCGATATGCCTGCCATTGATATGGATCAGCACTTTAACGGTGCTAACAATGGTTTCGAATACGGCGACGGAATCTAGCTTCTCAGCACGGCGCCGGGGTAACCAAGCTGGCGCCACGCTTCATACACCACCACCGATACTGCATTCGATAAATTCATGCTGCGGCTGTCCGGCATCATCGGAATACGGATTTTTTGCTCAGCAGGCAAAGCATCAAGAATCGTTGCTGGCAGGCCGCGTGTTTCCGGGCCAAACACCAAATAATCCCCATCCTGATAGCTTACTGCGCTGTGCGCAGGCGTACCCTTTGTGGTTAATGCAAAAATTCGTTGTGGGTTTTCCGCCGCTAAAAATGCGTCATAGTTGTGATGGCGATTCACGGCTGCAAACTCATGATAATCCAGACCAGCACGGCGCAGTCGCTTATCGTCCCAGCCAAAGCCTGTCGGCTCGATGATATGCAGCCGGAAGCCGGTATTGGCGCATAGACGAATAATATTCCCGGTATTGGGTGGGATTTCTGGTTCAAACAAAACGATATTTAGCATACTGCCCCCATAAGACCTGGCGCGCAGAATATCAATTTATGGCAGGAAGGAAAACAGGCCCCGAAGGACCTGTTCTTTATGGCGAAAAATTAACGATGATAAAGCGGCAGCCAAAGCACTAACCGCAATCCGCCCAACGGGCTGTCATCGGCTTTCACCCAGCCACGATGTTGCTGAACGGCAGTTTCGACAATCGCTAACCCCAGACCGGTACCACCAGATTCGCGATCGCGCGCTTCATCTGTGCGGTAGAAAGGACGGAATATTTGTTCACGATCTTCCGGGCTCACGCCTGGGCCATCATCATCTACCGTGACAGTAATGCCTTGATTATCCACGGAGAAATTAACGGCAATTTTCGTGTGCGAATAACGTAATGCATTACGGACAATATTTTCCAGCGCACTTTCCAGTGAGTTCGGGTTGCCGTACATCAGCCACGGGCCAGGCGGGTAGGTCACTTCCAGTGATTTACCCATTTGCTCCGCTTCGAAAGCCGCGTTATCCAGCACTTCAGACCAGATCTGATTGGCTTTCATTGTCTCACTCGCCAGCGCATTTTTTTGCTGATTGCGGGACATCACTAACAGGTCGTTGATCATACCGTCCAGACGCTGAGCTTCGGTTTCGATACGCTCCAGTTCTTTGCTTTCACCGGTTTTACGTCGCAGCAATGCTGTGCCTAATTGCAGGCGCGTCAATGGGGTACGCAATTCGTGAGAGATATCGGACAACAGCCGTTGCTGGCTTGTCATCATTCTTTCCAGCGCGGTAATCATCTGGTTAAAGCTGGCGCCGGCTGCGAGAAATTCTTGCGGCCCGGATTCGAGTTCAGGGTGCTGACGCAAATTCCCCTGGGCTACTTCATCCGCAGCATTTTTCAACTTGCGCGCTGGTTTTGCCAGGCTCCACGCCAGCCATAATAGCAGCGGTGAACTGACCAGCATTGTGACGATGAGTAACAGTAAAGGTCTATCAAACAGCAGGTTAATAAAATCAGATTGGGAGTTACTTGCAGGGCGAATCAGGTAGAGCTGGTAGTTATCTTCGCCATCTCGTACGGAGAATGGCCCTACTAATTCGACACGACCATATTTTTTCTTTTGCGGATGATCTGAGTTATCGGACTGGCCGATAAAGTTACGAATGATCTGCATTTCATTGCGCTGGGCGCCAATCACTCGCCCTTCGCTGGTCACAAGTAATAAACGCTGCCCCGGTGGTGCCCATTTATCAATGGCCCGGAACAAACGACGCCACCACATCAGGTCGTTGGGTGGATCGTTTTCAAGTTCCGCTTCGACATGCTGTTCAATCATGATGCCTTGACGTTGCTCATTCTCCATCAATTCGGTCATTTGACGCGAATCCAGTTTAGGCAGCATCAGCACTAGCATCAGCACTAACGCCAACGTCAACCAGAAGATGGCAAAAATACGCGCGGTAAGGCTACTTATCATGAAGCAGACACCATCAGGTAGCCGCGGCCACGTAATGTTTTAAACCACGGATGCCCATCTTTACGGTCTGGCAATTTACGACGCAAATTGGAAATATGCATGTCGATTGCGCGGTCAAAAGGTGTCAGGCGTTTACCCAGAACTTCCTGGCTTAAATGTTCGCGTGAAACCACCTGGCCCAGATGCTGTGCCAGCAAGTAGAGCAGGGTGAATTCGGTACCGGTCAAATCCAGCGCTTGCCCATCAAAGCTTGCTTCCTGACGTCCAGGATTCAGGCTTAAACCGTCGACTTCGACAGTCGGTGAGCCACTGTCACTGTTTTGTTGCTGCTCGCTCCAGTGTGAACGACGCAAAATAGCGCGTATACGGGCCACCAGTTCACGATCGTTGAATGGTTTAGGCAGATAGTCATCTGCACCGAGTTCAAGGCCCAGCACGCGATCGAGCTCACTTCCTCGCGCTGTTAGCATAATGACTGGGGTCTGGTGTGATTGACGCAACTCTTTCAACGTATCAATGCCATTTTTCTTCGGCATCATCACGTCGAGCAATAAAAGGTCAATGGTGTCATCTAGGAGCTCCAACGCTTGTTCGCCGTCGTGGGCAACAATTACGTTAAAACCTTCCATGTCGAGCAGTTCCTTTAACAGGGAAGTAAGCTCTCGGTCATCATCAACTAGCAGAATTTTATTCATTGTTAAATTACCTCCGAGGCAGAAATTACGTCATCAAGGCGAGCTAATCTATGACTTTACGTTGTTTTACACCCCCTGACGCTAGTTTGCAGCGGGAATCGTAGACTGAATCTCGTTGAATCGCAGCACAGATGATATCAGGAGCAAGTGATGCGCAATGTTACCGCTGCCGTCATGGCCTCTACATTGACTCTGGTAACCCTGGCTTGCCAGGCCAGAGACTTACCGGCCAGCGATAACTGGTACCAGGGCGGTGAAGGTTTAGTAAAGCGTAATCACCTTCAGAGCCATATGTTCGATGGGATAAACCTTACCGAACAACAGCGCCAACAAATGCGCGATCTAATGCAACGGGCACGGCATGATAGCCCACCCGTGAATGTAAGCGAAATGGAGACCATGCATAATCTGGTCACCGCAGATAATTTTGATGAAACGGCAGTGCGTGTCCAGGCTGAAAAAATGGCACAAGAACAAGTGGCTCGCCAAGTTGAAATGGCGAAAGTACGCAACCAAATGTACCGCTTGTTAAGTCCTGAGCAACAGGCCGTTTTAAATGACAAACACCAACAGCGCATGGATCAATTCCGTGAACTGGCGGACCTGCAACAGATGTCTTCGATGCAGGCACTGAGTAATAGCAGTAAGCATAGTAACCAGTAACAAACCCTGTTTTCCTTGCCATAGACACCATCCCTGTCTTCCCCGCCTTAACCGGCGGGTTTTTTTTGCCTGAAGGTTCAGGTGAATCCGCTATACTAGCCAGCAATCATTTGCTGGAGCCCCTATGAATCAACAATATGGGAAACTGGTCAGCCGTGCAGCCATCGCCGCAACGGTAATGGCATCATTGTTACTTTTGATCAAGATTTTCGCCTGGTGGTATACCGGTTCGGTCAGTATTCTGGCGGCATTGGTGGATTCGCTGGTGGACATTGCTGCGTCGCTGACTAACCTTCTTGTCGTACGCTACTCACTGCAACCGGCGGATGAAGAACATACCTTTGGCCATGGTAAAGCGGAATCGCTGGCAGCACTCGCGCAAAGTATGTTTATTTCTGGCTCAGCGCTGTTCCTGTTCTTGACTGGATTCCAGCATTTAGCTGAACCCTCACAGATGAAACAACCTTTAGTTGGCGTCGTAGTCACGGTCATTGCATTATTCAGCACGTTGATACTTGTGACTTTCCAGCGCTGGGTAGTTCGGAAGACACAAAGCCAGGCAGTCCGGGCAGATATGCTTCATTATCAGTCTGATGTTATGATGAACGGAGCGATTCTGGTTGCTCTGGCACTGTCCTGGTATGGCTGGCACCGTGCAGATTCAATATTTGCGTTAGGGATCGGCGTCTATATTTTATATAACGCGATTCGTATGGGGCATGAGGCAGTGCAGTCTCTGCTAGACCGTGCATTACCCGATGACGAACGTCAGGCAATTATTGATATCATCAATGCATGGCCCGGTGTGAAAGGGGCGCATGATTTACGTACGCGGCAGTCAGGGCCGACCCGCTTTATTCAAGTTCATATCGAAATGGAAGACAATCTCCCGCTGGTTCAGGCGCATGTGATTGCCGAACAAGTGGAACAAGCGATTTTACGTCGTTTCCCTGGGTCAGATGTGATTATTCACCAGGACCCCTGCTCGGTTGTTCCGACGCAGCAGCAAGGCCATTTTGAGCTTTAAATATTCGTTATAAAAGTCAGACGTAGTCGATGTTTTTTGGATAAAGTACGACTTATGGCCTGACCTGAATCAATTCAGCAAGAAGCGGTTGTTATACTATTTGTAGCAGAGTCGACGCCTCGGCATGCCGCAGGCCGTTTCCGGCAACAGGATTAATTTGCATTCAAAAGTTCAGAGGTAGTCATGATCAAAAAAATTGGTGTGTTGACGAGTGGCGGTGATGCGCCGGGTATGAACGCCGCGATTCGTGGTGTTGTCCGTGCAGCATTGTCGGAAGGTCTGGAAGTCGTGGGTGTTTATGACGGCTATCTGGGTCTGTATGAAGACCGCATGGTGAATCTGGACCGTTATAGCGTGTCTGATATGATTAACCGCGGTGGTACCTTCTTGGGTTCCGCTCGTTTCCCGGAGTTTCGTGATGAGAAAATCCGTGAAGTGGCTATCGAGAATTTGAAAAAACGCGGTATCGATGCGCTGGTTGTTATCGGCGGTGATGGCTCCTATATGGGTGCAATGCGCCTGACCGAAATGGGCTTCCCATGCATCGGTCTGCCAGGCACCATTGATAACGACATCAAAGGCACCGATTACACTATCGGTTTCTTCACCGCACTGGAAACAGTCGTGGAAGCAATCGACCGCCTGCGTGATACCTCTTCTTCCCACCAGCGTATTTCTATCGTGGAAGTGATGGGCCGTTACTGTGGCGATTTGACCTTAGCTGCGTCAATTGCTGGTGGCTGTGAATTTGTTGTGCTGCCAGAAGTTGAGTTTAATCGCGAAGATCTGGTTGAAGAAATCAAAGCGGGCATCGCTAAAGGTAAAAAACACGCAATCGTCGCTATTACCGAGCACATCTGCGACATCGATGAGCTGGCTCAATATATCGAGACGGAAACCAAACGCGAAACTCGCGCCACCGTCCTGGGCCACATTCAGCGTGGTGGTTCGCCGGTTGCTTACGATCGCATTCTGGCTTCCCGCATGGGTGCTTACTCCATCGAACTGCTGTTGCAAGGCCACGGTGGTCGTTGCGTAGGCATTCAGAATGAGAAACTGGTTCACCACGACATCATCGACGCTATCGAAAGCATGAAGCGTCCGTTCAAAGGTGACTGGCTGGATTGCGCCAAGAAACTTTACTAATTCATGAACAGTGATAATTGAAGCCGGGGAAACCCGGCTTTTTGTTGTCTGTTATATGCCCAATAGTTATAGCCAATCTTTTTTTATTCTTTAATGAATGGTTAAATTTCTGGCACGCTGCTTTCATCAAATCTGATTAAAGAGAGCGAACAATGAATAAGTGGGGAGTTGGACTTACATTACTGTTGGCGTCAACCAGCGTACTGGCAAAAGATATTCAGTTACTTAACGTCTCATACGATCCCACTCGCGAACTTTATGACGAGTATAACAAGGCGTTCAGTGCTCACTGGAAACAACAAACCGGTGATAACGTGGTGGTTCGCCAGTCTCACGGCGGCTCAGGCAAACAAGCGACATCCGTTATCAACGGTATCGAAGCTGACGTGGTGACTTTGGCTCTGGCCTACGACGTGGATGCCATCGCTGAACGCGGTCGTATCGACAAAAACTGGATTAAACGTCTGCCAGATAACTCCGCACCTTACACTTCGACCATCGTTTTCCTGGTGCGCAAAGGCAACCCGAAACAAATTCATGACTGGAACGATCTGATTAAACCGGGCGTTTCAGTTATTACCCCGAACCCGAAAAGCTCAGGCGGTGCGCGCTGGAATTATCTGGCAGCGTGGGGTTACGCCCTGCATCACAACAACAACGATCAAGCTAAAGCGCAGGATTTCGTGAAAGCGCTGTATAAGAACGTTGAAGTGCTGGATTCAGGTGCTCGCGGTTCAACCAGTACTTTTGTTGAGCGTGGTATCGGCGACGTGCTGATTGCCTGGGAAAACGAAGCGTTCCTGGCGACCAACGAGTTGGGTAAAGACAAGTTTGAAATCGTCACGCCGAGCGAGTCGATTCTTGCTGAGCCTACTGTTTCAGTCGTAGATAAAGTGACAGAGAAGAAAGGCACTCAGAAAGTGGCTGAAGAGTACCTGAAATACCTTTATTCCCCGCAAGGTCAGGAAATTGTAGCGAAAAACTACTATCGCCCACGCAATGCTGAAGTGGCGAAGAAGTATGAAAACGTCTTCCCTAAACTTAAATTGTTCACCATTGATGAAGAGTTTGGCGGTTGGGCGAAAGCCCAGAAAGAGCACTTCGCCAACGGCGGGACCTTCGACCAGATAAGTCAGCGTTAAGTTTTACAACGGCCCCGAAAGGGGCCATTTTGCTTTTGAGATCCCAGAGTATGCGTTACGCTGAACAGCCCTCTCACTGTGTCTGAGGTTTTGTATGCTGCTGCGCCGTCGTACGATAATTCTCTTTATCCTTTTGTTAGCTGTTGTCGCAGTATGTGGGTTTAGTCTCCGGCAATATCTGCATCACCCGGATGCTTTGTGGCGTATCGTCAGCCAGCAGTGTGTTCCTAATCAACGCGACAACCATAACCCGGCGCCTTGCGCCAAAGTGGATTTGCAATCGGGTTTCGTATTGCTGAAAGATATCAACGGGCCACTTCAATATCTGCTAATGCCGACGGTAAAAATGAAAGGCATGGAAAGCCCCGATTTATTGCAGCCAAAAACCGCTAACTTCTTCTGGCTTGCCTGGCAAGAACGCAATGTGATGAGCGAGCGTCGGGGAACTCAAGTTCCTGATAACGCCATTTCCCTTACCATTAACTCCACCTCCGGGCGTACCCAGAATCAATTACACATCCATATTTCTTGCTTGCGGGAGGATGTGCGTGGGCAATTGGATCAATATGCGAATACGTTGAACACCGAATGGCAGGAACTCCCGGTGGCGCTGGCTGGAAACGCATACATCGCCAGAAAAGTCAGCGCGGCTGAATTTTCACAACGTGGTCCGTTTATTATGTTGGCATCTCAGGTTTCACAAGCTCGCAAGCATATGGGCCGTTACAGTCTGGCGATGGCGAAATTGCCAGGTGGGGAATGGATAGCGTTGGCGACGGAGCGGAATTTACTGCGTCTGAATCTGGCTTCTGCCGAACAGCTACAAGATCACGATTGCGGAATATTGAAATAAAAAAGGCCCTGCCGGAGCAGAGCCTTAATATTTTCAAGCGAGAATACTTACGCTTGTTTCGCTTTTGCAGCAGCTTTAACGATAACTGCGAATGCGTCAGCTTTCAGAGATGCGCCGCCAACCAGGGCACCGTCGATGTCAGGCTGAGCAAACAGCTCTGCAGCATTTTTGTCGTTTACGGAACCGCCGTACTGGATGATCACTTGCTCAGCAACTTTCGCATCAGCTTTAGCAATGTGGTCACGAATGAATTTGTGAACTGCCTGAGCCTGAGCAGGAGTTGCAGATTTGCCAGTACCGATTGCCCATACTGGTTCGTAAGCGATTACAACGCCTTCGAATGCCGCAGCACCCTGAGTTTTCAGAACTGCGTCGATTTGACGTGCGCAAACTTCTTCAGTTTTGCCAGCTTCGTTTTCTGCTTCAGTTTCACCGATGCACAGTACTGGGATCAGGCCAACTTCTTTCAGGATAGCGAATTTTTTAGCGATCAGTTCGTCAGACTCTGCGTGGTATGTACGACGCTCTGAGTGACCGATGATGATGTATTTAGCACCAACATCTTTCAGCATTTCTGCGGAAACTTCGCCAGTGAATGCGCCAGACAGGTTCAGGTCAACGTTCTGAGCACCAAGAATGATGTGGCTGCCAGAAGCGGCGTGTTTAGCCAGATCCAGGTACATTGTTGGAGGAGCGATAGCAACGCCACAGCCAGCAACGCCAGCCAGTTCTTTGCGTAAGCCAGCAATCAGCTCGTGTACCATGTGCTTGCTGCCGTTCAGTTTCCAGTTACCCATCACCAAAGGATGTCGCATCTTAATTCTCCACAAGGTCAAACTAATAAAAGAATCGCTGCCGCTCAGGGCAGCATGGTCTGTGAAACAGTATAGAGACTCAACCGCCTAAAGGCTTTGCTTTTCGTCATATATACCCATCATCCTTCAAGCCACAGGGGTGTTGGTGGCTGCACTCACTTACCTGAATCACTTACTAAAGTAAGCTTATCGACGTAAGCTCCCTTGCCGCCTATCTGCAACTTGAATGCTAACGGGTATATTAATTGGTGTTAAGCGTTTCAGATAGCGTCAGCTTAATCGGTTCAACTGCGAAGGTAAGTCCCTTTTCACCGTTATCCGCAACAACATAGCGAATAGCGCCATCGGTTTGTGCGTAATAACGTTTGTTCTTTCCATCGCTAAGTAATTTGGTGAGTTTTGCCACGCTTTGCGGTTTTGAAAGCGACGGGGTAAAGGTGCGAATCAGCGCTGACATGTATTCAGACGCTTTCGAGCGCGCCGCTTTTTGCTCTGGGCCCTGAATCGGCAACCACGTTATCTGCATCGACTTTATTTTCAACGTACCGCGTTCAAGCGCTGTGGAAGCGTAGAGATTTTCGTTTATTTTGCTGGCAGCGCGCATCAGATTTACTTCATCGGCGCTGGAGTCGATAGCGCGAAATTCATTTATCGGCAAAGACGGGTTTTCCGCGGTGAATTTTTCCCGAAACTGCGTAATGTTCATATCAAATGTTGGTGCACCGGCCAGTAAATATGGAGCGGCTTGCAGTGGGGAGGTGGAGTCTGAAGGCGGGTCGGCCCACACCACCGCAGCGGGTAGCATCAGTAAAGCCAGAGCTGCAAACAGATGTCTCATTGACAAATTCTCCTGTGAATTCTGCTTCCCGATTAAATCGGCATTCCGTTGGCTTGTCAAAACCCGGCATAGCCAGGGTACACTACGGCGCTAAACAATAAAATGGACCTTACCATGACCATACAGCAATGGCTGTTCTCTTTTAACGGACGTATTGGACGCCGTGACTTCTGGATTTGGATTGGCGTTTGGTTAGTCGCGCTGATCATTCTCTTCACCCTAGCGGGTGCTGAAATTATGCCTTATTCCACCGCCGGTTTCTTCTTATCGGGTTCTTTGATTCCGACTGCCGCTGTGATTGTGAAGCGTCTGCACGATCGCAATAAGAAAGGCTGGTGGGCGCTACTGTTTATTCCGGCCTGGCTGTTGCTTGCCGGAAATTGGGAAACATTCGGCACATTAGCGCAGTGGGGACTTGGGCGTTTTATCCCAACCTTGATTCTGGTGATGGTCATTATGGACCTGGGTGCATTTGTTGGCACCCAGGGCGAGAATCGCTTTGGTAAAGATACAAGCGAAGTGAAGTACCGCTAACACTACCAGTAGTGTTCAGCTGTCATATGGCCCGGTCGGCGGCGCAAATGTTTGGTCATCTGCCGGGTATCTTTCAGTAACTGCTGCGTGTCACGTACCATCTGCGGGTTGCCGCACAACATCACATGGCTAGTTTCGGTATTCATCGGCAGACCTACAGCCGCTTCCAGTTCACCGCTCTCGATAAGTGCGGGCACGCGTCCGGTCAATGAACCCGGAATTGATTCCCGGCTCACCACTGTCTGAATCCGTAATTTCCCTTCGTATTGCTGCTGGAGTTTTTGCATCAATGGCAAATAACTCAAATCCTGCGCATAACGCACGGCATGAAGCAAAACGATATTCTCGAAACGATCCAGGTCTTTGCCTTCCTGCAAAATCGAAAGATAGGGGCCTAATGCTGTGCCTGTCGCCAGCATCCATAACGTCTGGCAATCCGGGACTTCATCCAGTACAAAGAACCCCGCGGCTTCGCTCACCAGCATAATTTCATCGCCGGGTTGCAGAGCATGCAGGCGTGGGCTGAGTTTGCCCTCAGGCACGGTGACTAGATAGAACTCAAGATTAGGATCGTTCGGCGCATTGACGTAGGAATAGGCGCGCTGCACGCGTTCACCGTCAATTTCCATCCCAAGCTTGGTGAATTGCCCGGCAGTGAAAGGGGCGACAGGTGCATGCACAGTGAGACTAAATAGAGCGTCCGTCCAGTTTTCAATCTGGATGACTTTACCTTTGACCCATTCCGCCATGATGTTCATTCCCCTCTGTGTCTATTGTCCTATCTTCACCAGAAAACTGTGAGATTTCCAGCCGGTTAAAGCTGGAAAGCTCATTCAGACAAACGGCAGTCTTACAGAATATGCGTTTGTACGTCTGGATCTTTGCGGTCGAGATAGTGAATAGATTTGATACGGCGAATGGTGCGCGATTTACCACGGATCAGCAATGTTTCAGTGGTCGCCATATTCCCTTTACGGGTAATGCCATCCAGCAAATCACCTTTGGTGATACCGGTCGCGGAGAAAATCACGTTGTCGTTACGCGCCATATCATCGAGTTTCAATACTACACCCGCTTCAATGCCCATCGCTTTGCAGCGCTCAAGTTCTTTCTCACCCATCACACGGTTTTCTTCGCTATCGCCTTTGACGTGGTGACGAGCTAACAAGCGGCCTTGCATGTCGCCATCCAACGCGCGAATAACTGCTGCGGAAATCACGCCCTCAGGTGCGCCGCCGATACCGTACATCACATCGACTTCGCTATCAGGCATACAGGTCAGAATGGATGCCGCAACATCACCATCAGGAATGGCGAAAACGCGTACGCCAAGCTTTTGCAGTTCGGCAATGGTGGCGTCGTGGCGCGGTTTGGCGAGAATAGTTACGGTGAGTTCACTCAGTGGCTTGTTGAGCGCAACGGCGATGTTATAGAGGTTTTCAGCCAGCGGCAGATTGAGGTCGATAATGCCTTTAGCGCCAGGGCCAACAATCAGTTTTTCCATGTACATGTCTGGGGCGTTGAGGAAACTACCTTTGTCACCCACAGCCAGCACCGCCAGCGCGTTGGCCTGACCCATGGCGGTCATGCGGGTGCCTTCAATCGGGTCAACCGCGATATCTACTGCATCACCCTGGCCGGTCCCGACTTTTTCGCCAATGTAGAGCATCGGCGCTTCGTCGATTTCTCCTTCACCAATCACAATCTGGCCATCAATATTGACCTGATTAAGCATGATACGCATGGCGTGAACGGCTGCGCCATCCGCCGTATTTTTATCGCCACGGCCCAACCATTTATAACCAGCCAGTGCTGCGGCTTCAGTTACGCGGGAAAATTCAATCGCCAGTTCTCGTCTCATCGCACACTCATTTTAAGAAGCTTAATTGCGACGCATTTTAGCACAGGTGAGGAATCGTCGGGGAAGGCGGAGTGTTGCTGTGGATTTGGAACTCACTCACCTCTACTCTCTCCCGGAATAGGGAGAGAGTAGGTTGGTGGTGTCAGAACTTAACTTTCGTCGTGGTCTTCCCACGCCAGCGCACGCTTAACTGCTTTTTTCCAGCCAGCATAACGGACGTTACGTTCGGTGGTTTCGATACCCGGGCGGAACTCTTTTTCGATAACCGCTTTCTCGCTGACTTCATCCAGGTTCTGCCAGAAACCAACGGCCAGGCCTGCAAGATAAGCAGCACCTAACGCCGTGACTTCACGCACTTCAGGGCGCTCAACGCGTGTACCTAAAATGTCGGCCTGGAATTGCATCAGGAAGTTGTTCGCCACCGCACCACCGTCCACACGCAGAGCGTGCAGGCGAATATCAGCATCAGCCTGCATCGCTTCCAGTACGTCACGAGTCTGATAAGCGATGGACTCAAGTGTTGCGCGGATAATATGGTTTGCATTGACGCCACGAGTCAGACCGAAGATAGCGCCACGGGCATACGGGTCCCAGTAAGGAGCGCCCAGACCGGTAAACGCAGGGACGACATATACGCCGTTGGTGTCTTTGACTTTCGTTGCAAAGTACTCGGAATCAGTCGCGTCGCTAATCAGTTTCATCTCATCGCGTAGCCACTGGATAGACGCGCCGCCCATGAATACTGCGCCTTCCAGCGCATAGTTCACTTCACCGCGTGGGCCGCAAGCAATCGTCGTCAACAAACCGTGAGTCGATTTAACCGCCTGAGTTCCGGTGTTCATCAGCATAAAGCAGCCGGTGCCGTAGGTGTTTTTCGCCATCCCTTCCTTCACGCACAGCTGGCCGAAGAGTGCCGCCTGCTGGTCACCGGCGATCCCGGCGATAGGAATACGCGTACCGCCTTTACCACCGATGTTGGTCTGGCCGTAAACTTCGGAGGATTTACGCACTTCTGGCAGCATCTCGCGTGGGATATCCAGCGCTTCGAGCATGCGGTCATCCCAGGTGAGATCGTGGATGTTAAACAACATGGTTCGGGAGGCGTTGGTGTAGTCAGTAACGTGCACGCGCCCTTGAGTCATTTTCCAGATAAGCCAGGTATCGACCGTACCAAACAGCAATTCGCCACGGCGCGCGCGTTCGCGGGAACCTTCAACGTGATCAAGAATCCACTTCACTTTGGTGCCGGAGAAATACGGGTCAACAACCAGCCCGGTTGCTGATTTGATGTACTCTTCCAGGCCGTCGCGTTTGAGCTGCTCGCAGATCTCTGCGGTACGACGGCACTGCCAGACGATGGCGTTATAAATTGGTTTGCCGGTCTCTTTTTCCCAGACAATCGCGGTTTCACGCTGGTTAGTGATACCTATTGCGGCGATTTGGTCGGAGTTGATGTCCGCTTTAGCCAGCACTTCTACAAGCGTGGAGCTTTGTGTTGCCCAGATCTCCATTGGGTCGTGCTCTACCCATCCAGCTTTTGGATAGATTTGCTGAAACTCGCGCTGTGACACGCTAACAACGTTGGCATCATGATCCAGGACGACGGCGCGGGAGCTGGTTGTACCCTGATCGAGTGCGACAATATATTTTTTTTCGTGGGTCATAATTTTGTCCTGAAGTCAGTCTTACAAAGAAGCATTTTGTTGTGTGGATGTGCTGGATTTTTCTTCATCTTCAACACAAACATCACAAGGTAAATGGTGGCCAATCAGTTTACGGTAACCAAACGCACCTAGAGCCGCGCCTACAATCGGGCCAAATACAGGCACCAGGAAGTAAGGAATATCGCGGCCACCGGTGAAGGCGACATCGCCCCAGCCAGCTAACCAGGCGAAAAGTTTCGGGCCAAAGTCACGTGCTGGATTCATCGCAAATCCGGTCAACGGACCCATTGAGGCACCGATTACCGCAATCAGTAAGCCAATCAGCAATGGTGCTAACGGGCCACGCGGGATGCCGTTGCCATCGTCAGTCAGCGCCAGAATAACGCCCATCAGAATGGCTGTGATCACCATCTCTACGGCAAACGCCTGCACAAGATTGATGTGTGGGTTAGGGTAGGTTGAGAAGATACCTGCCAAATCCAGGCTTTCCACACTGCCGCGTACCATGTGGTGCGTCTGCTCGTAATCGAGGAATAAATTGTAATACAGGCCATAGACCAAAGCTGCGGCACAGAACGCACCTGCAACTTGCGAAAGAATAAACGGCACCACTTTGCGTTTATCGAAGCATGCGAACAGGCAAAGTGCGATAGTCACCGCCGGGTTAAGATGTGCACCGGAAACTCCTGCAGTCAGGTAGATAGCCATAGCTACTCCCAAACCCCAGATGATACTGATTTCCCACTGCCCGAAGCTTGCGCCCGCGACTTTTAAGGCGGCGACACATCCGACACCAAAGAAAATCAACAACGCGGTACCCATGAACTCGGCGATGCACTGACCTTTCAAGGTTGATGGAGCTGACTGACTCATAGTAGGGTCCTGAAGGCAAAATTAATGATTATTGTTTGTTCGGGCTTCCCTGCCGCGCAGGTGCCATGTAGGCATAGTGTTAATTTATCGTTAACGAACATAAACGAGAAATATCGAACTTTAAATTTGTGTTGTTCGTCATAAAAATGAGCGATTTCGCGCTGAAGTGTGCGCATTATCACCCAGAAAAGACAACGCAAACGCTCATGGAAGTAATCAATGCGTTAACAAATAGTGATTTTAGCGCTCATGGTCATTCGGCATATGCTGAAAAACGTTATGTTATGCAAAGAGCGCTTGAACTCGCTGGACACGGCTACTTACGCTACTTACAATCGAGACACGCTGCGTGGAGCGCATATATTCATAAGGTGTCTTCGGGGAATATCCGGAACGGGGATTTATACCCATCATCCTTCAAGCTGCAGGGGCGTTGGCTGCGCTCAGTTACCCGAATCACTTACTGAAGTAAGCTCATCGGGATAAGCTCCCTGGCCGCCTACCTGCAACTCGAATGCTAACGGGTATAGACATCCATCAACGCCTTGCAATTCAGAAGAGGTTCAGAAATGTCATTTGAAGTGTTTGAGAAACTGGAAGCAAAAGTACAGCAGGCGATTGATACCATTACCCTGCTGCAAATGGAAATTGAAGAGCTGAAAGAGACCAACAACAATTTGTCTCAGCAAGTTCAGCAGTCTCAGAGCAACCATGAAGAATTAGTGCGCGAAAACAATTCTCTGAAAGAACAGCAGCACGTTTGGCAGGATCGTCTGCATGCGCTGCTGGGTAAGATGGAAGAAGTCTAATACCCGCCATACTTCAAGCTGCAGGGGCGTTGGCTGTTTTCGTTCACCCCAGTCACTTACTTTAGTAAGCTCCTGGGGATTCACTCAATTGCCGCATTACTCGGCTGAGCCTCGCCCCGGTGGGGCCAGCGCAAGCGCTGTTCAAAAGTCTGAAGCCTTTTGTCCTGCAACTTGAATTATTTAGGGTATCGATTTATTCGACCAGAAAAAGAACGGGCGCCTTAGGGCGCCCGTTTTGTTATTCGATTGGGTTATTCAATATCGAGGGGATCTTCGGAAAGGATGATGCCGGTGTTATCCGCATACAGATGGTCGCCGGAGAAGAATGTCACGCCGCCAAAGTTAACGCGCACGTCACTTTCGCCAACGCCAACGCCAGCAGAGCCAACAGGAATGGCGGCAATTGCCTGAATACCAATATCCAGTTCTTCCAGGTCATCTACCTGGCGTACTGCACCGTATACCACGATGCCTTCCCACTCATTTTGAGTCGCCAGACGGGCAAGTTCTGCGTCAATCAAAGCACGGCGAACAGAGCCGCCACCATCGATGACCAGCACTCGGCCACGGCCATTTTGTTCGAGCAGATCATACAACAATCCGTTGTCCTCGAAACATTTCACTGTGATGATTTGCCCGCCAAAGGACGACCGCCCACCGAAGTTGGAAAACAGCGGTTCAACGACGTTGACATCTTCCTGGTAGATGTCGCAAAGCTCGGAAGTATCATATTTCATAGGATTAAGGTTCTGTTGCTGCATGAGTTGTCAGTATATCGCTTAATCTCAACTGTTGGCAAAATCATCAATTGTTAATTGATATTTGTCAGCTAAAGCGACACCGTGCTGAGCACAACTCCTACCGCAAACAATACGTTAGCAAGCAATGCGGCTTTTACTGTCCGTTCAAGCATTGGGCGCATCGCAACAGGTTCCTTCTCGCGTAACACAAAACGCGCCTGCTTAATCAGTAACGGTGCTGCAAGCACAAACAGCCATCCCCAGAGGCTTTGCAACCACACCAGGTTAAATACCGCAAGGCACGCCAGCGCACCCATTAGCAGGCAGGCATGATAGCGACGGGCAAGTACTGGGCCCAGGCGCACAGCCAGTGTGTTTTTACCGTTCTCACGGTCGCTGTCGATATCACGCAAGTTATTGATGTTCAGCACAGCTGTTGCCAGTAATCCGCAAGCTGTCGCGGGTAAAAACACTAACGGGGCGAGAGCATGAGCCTGAAGATACCAGGTACCAGCCACACTTAACCAACCAAAGAAGACCAGTACTGAAATGTCCCCAAGTCCCATGTAACCATACGGACGAGTTCCGACGGTGTAGGTAATAGCCGCGATAATGGCCAGTAAACCGAGCACCAGGAAACCGAGAAAATCTGCCAGCGTACGACAAGCAACCGCGACCAGCGCCAGACCAGAAACACAGATTAATACCACTGTGATAATCAGCGCCTTTTTCATCTGCGCCTGGGTAATCACGCCTTTTTGCATTCCGCGCAATGGCCCGATTCTGTCTTCTTTGTCGCTCCCTTTTACCGCATCACCGTAGTCATTCGCCAGGTTTGAGAGGATTTGCAGTAACCCGGCAGTCAGTAGTGCCAGCAATGCAATTGTGGGGTTGAACACGCCTTGCCAGAAAGCCAACGCGGATCCACAGACGATAGAGGCAAATGCCAGTGGTAATGTGCGTGGGCGCAAGCTTTCAAGCCAGGCTTGAGTCGTGCTTACAGAGTGCGATTCGCTCATAGTTCTCTCTGTTAGATATAAAAAAATGGAGGGCATAAGCCCTCCATTTCAAATGAAGAAAATACGTTGAGCGCGATTATAGGATAAAACGGCTCAAGTCTTCATCTGCTACCAACTCATCCAGATGTTTACTGACATATTCGCCATCAATCAGGATGGACTGGCCGTTCATCTCGCTGGCATCGTAAGAGATGTCTTCAACCAGGCGTTCCAGAACAGTGTGCAGACGACGCGCACCAATGTTTTCGGTGGACTCGTTCACTTGCCATGCAGCCTGAGCAATGCGGCGAATACCGTCTTCGGTGAAGTCGATATTCACGCCTTCGGTGCCCAACAATGCTTTGTACTGCACGGTGATAGACGCGTTCGGCTCAGTCAGAATGCGCTCGAAATCTTCGACAGTCAGTGCCTGCAATTCCACACGAATTGGCAGACGACCCTGCAATTCTGGGATCAGGTCTGACGGACTTGCTACCTGGAATGCGCCAGATGCGATAAACAGGATGTGGTCAGTTTTGACCATTCCGTGTTTAGTCGAAACGGTGCAGCCTTCGACCAGTGGCAGTAAGTCGCGCTGAACGCCTTCACGGGAAACGTCCGGGCCGGAGCTGTTGCCACCACGCTTACAGATCTTGTCGATCTCATCGATAAACACGATACCGTGTTGCTCGACGGCATCAATGGCGTCTTGCTTCAGTTCTTCCGGGTTCACAAGTTTCGCGGCTTCTTCTTCAATCAGAAGTTTCATCGCCTCTTTGATTTTCAGCTTGCGTGGTTTTTGCTTCTGACCGCCCAGGTTCTGGAACATTGACTGCAACTGGCTAGTCATTTCTTCCATGCCAGGAGGAGCCATGATTTCAACGCCCATCGGTGCTGCAGCCAGATCGATCTCAATTTCTTTATCGTCTAACTGGCCTTCACGCAATTTCTTACGGAAAGACTGGCGCGCGGTAGATGGCTCAGGTGCCGTTTCGTTTTGGCCCCAGTTGTTCTTAGCTGGTGGGATCAGCACATCAAGAATGCGCTCTTCGGCCATTTCTTCGGCGCGGTAGCGGTTTTTCTCGATGGATTGCAGGCGAACCATTTTCATCGCAGAATCGGTCAGATCGCGGATGATAGAATCAACTTCTTTACCAACATAACCCACTTCGGTGAATTTGGTGGCTTCGACTTTGATGAACGGTGCGTTGGCAAGTTTTGCCAGACGACGGGCGATTTCGGTTTTACCGACACCGGTTGGGCCGATCATCAGAATGTTTTTTGGCGTAACTTCATGGCGCAGCTCTTCATTAAGCTGCATACGGCGCCAGCGGTTGCGCAGCGCAATCGCCACGGAACGCTTGGCATTGTCCTGGCCAATGATGTGTTTATTCAGTTCGCTGACAATTTCGCGTGGAGTCATTTCAGACATGGGGATTCCTTACGCCTTAGACGCTAATTCTTCAATAGTATGGAAATGGTTGGTGTAGATACAGATATCACCGGCAATCCCCAGCGATTTCTCTACGATGTCACGAGCACCCAGTTCGGTGTTATCAAGAAGTGCACGTGCCGCTGCCTGCGCATACGGGCCACCTGAACCAATTGCAATCAGATCATCTTCTGGCTGAATCACATCACCATTACCGGTGATGATAAGAGATGAATTTTCATCGGCGACGGCAAGCAACGCTTCGAGCTTGCGCAGCATGCGATCGGTACGCCAGTCTTTTGCCAGTTCAACCGCAGCTTTCACCAGGTGGCCCTGGTGCATTTCTAGCTTGCGCTCAAACAGTTCGAATAGGGTAAAGGCATCCGCAGTGCCGCCAGCAAAACCGGCAATCACTTTGTCGTTATACAAACGACGTACTTTTTTAACGTTGCCTTTCATTACAGTATTGCCGAGCGTGGCCTGACCATCACCACCGATTACGACATGGCCGTTACGGCGCACACTTACTATTGTTGTCACGAGCAGACCCCTTATTGCATCAGCTATACCCGTCATAATTCAAGTTGCAGTTGCGTTGGCTGCTTTCAGTCACCCGAATCACTTACTTGAGTAAGCTCATCGGGACTCCTTCTTTTGCCGCCTTCCTTCAACCCGAATTATTTAGGGTAGAAATATGATCCCCAAAATGTGTTTGGGGTTGAATGCAATTATAGATGGGGGGGATTTTGGGGGTTTCAACCCCCAGCACCAAGACGAATACAGTTAGAGTGGCCTGCCATCTTCAACTGGCTAATTGTACCGTCAGCTTTCTCTTTGCCCTTGATTGGGCCAATGACGACGCGGTTCCAGCCATTGTTGGTGGTAATGCGTGAATCAAAACCTTCGAAAGCAAGCTGCGCACGGACAGTTTCTGCCTGTTCGGCACCCTTGAAGGAGCCACACTGTACCATCCAGCGTTTCTCATCTTTCGGCTTGTCCTGAGGTGCCGGAGCCTGTTTGACCACTTCTTCACGGGTAATCGGCGCTGCTGGTTGAGCGGTTTGCGCCGCTGCACGCTGTTGAGTATGCGGCGGTGTTTGCAGCAAATCTTGATACGGCTGCTGAGATGCCGTGGTGCGTTGTTGCTGCTGCACCGGGCGTGGCTGCTGTGCTACGGGCTGTGATTGCTGAACAGGCCGCGGTTGTGCCGTAACAGATTGAGTATTGAATTGTTGCTGTTGGGCTTGCTGCTGCTGAATAATTTTTTGGCGCTGCAAGGTGCTCTGACGCTGTTCCGGCGTCTGCTCATTCCACGGCACTTCGTTCAACTGAGTAGGTTGCTGGCGCATATCGGCCTGCATCTGCTCCAGTAACTGGCGCTGTTCGCTGGTGAGCTGATCTTTATTCTGCACTTCACCACCGGCAGATGGTTCGGTTGGGGCACGCACACCCGTCTGGCGATTTTCCAGTTCTTTGATATAACGCCAGCGCTCTTCCGGTTTAGGTGGCAGACCATTTCCTGTGACTTTATGGCCAGGCAGGGTTTCGCTTTCATCTTTTTTATGATGAGTAATGAAGTAGAGAGCACCAATAAAGGTCACCAGAACGGCGGCCGCAATTGCGACCATTGTCGGCGAGACAGATGGTAGGCTGCGTTGCTTACTGCGGGTGTTACTTTTCTTACGCCGCGTACCTGCCGATTGCCCGCGGCGTACATAATCTCGTTGTGCCACTATTGATTCGCTATATTTTATTCGTTTATCAGCCCGCCATGTTACTTAATGGATATCCCTTTGACCAGAATCCAGTGTCCTAAAGCGGGTCATTTTCTACTGCCAGGTGCGCTGGTGGAGCCTCGTTCAATGAGTTCACAGTCCAGCAAACGCGAACCACTACTCACGGTGTGCCCGTTAAGTTGATCCAATAACAACAGCATAGCTTCCCTCCCGATATCAAAACGGGGTTGAGCTACGGTGGTGAGCGGTGGGTCACAGAACTGTGAAAGTGCGATGTCATCAAAGCCCATAATCGATAAATCTTCCGGCACGCGTAAGCCATTTCGCTTGGCCTGAGACAGTGCGCCCAGCGCCATCACATCGCTATGGCAGAACACCGCAGTCGGCGGGTTTGGCAGCGCCAGCAGCTGCGACAATGCAGCGGCACCGGCTTCATAGGTAAAGTTACCACGCGCAATGTAGTGCGGATCAATTACTGCACCCGTACGACGCAATGCCTGGATATACCCCTGCAAGCGATAGTGGCAAAGCGGCATCTCTTCTGGGCCTGCAATACAGGCAATTTTTTGATGGCCGAGCTGCTGTAAATAATAAACAGCATTAAATGCGGCCGTAAGGTTATCAATATGAACCGTAGGCAGTTCCAGCTCAGGAGCAAATTCGTTTGCCATTACCATCGGCGGTAAATTGCGTTGTTCTTCAATGCTGGCATCAAAGGGAAGGCGTGAGCCGAGCAGCAGCATGCCATCAATCTGCTTGGTGATAATCAGATTAATGAAGGTTTTTTCCTGCTGATTTTGGTGGGCGCAATCGCCAATCAGCACCAGGTAGCCCTGTTCGGCAGCCGTCACTTCGATACCGCGGATGATTTCGCTAAAGAAGGGGTCGCAGATATCCGGGACAATAACCAGAATGGTGCGTGATTCATTACGCTTTAGATTTCGCCCCAGGGAGTGGGGTAAATAACCTACGGCTATTGCCGCTTGTTCCACACGATTACGAGTGCTTTGCGATACTTTGTCCGGGTTCATTAATGCCCTGGACACCGTTGCAGTTGAGACTTTCGCCTGAACAGCAACATCTTTCATGGTTGCATTGGCAACCTGATTCTTCGGCTTCAACTTCTTCTCCTCGCGTGCACTGTACAGGTGCTGACAACGTCCGTGGTGTCTGACCATGTCCACATTCTTAGCAGAAATTGATGTTCGTTGGTTACAGTTATTTCATTAAAAGTGTGATGGTTGTTGAAATTTTCGATCCGCTTCGCATAACCACAGGGCTTTGTGCTAGCCGTCTATTGGATCAACATCCAGCGTCCACTTCACTTTGCGTGATTCCGGTAAAGTATTGACCAGCTTCAACGAATGACTGACCAGGCGTTGCAGACGCGCGCGCGAAGGGTGTTGCAGCAGAATTTGCCAACGGAAACGCCCACCGCGTTTGGGTTGCAAGCATGGCACCGGACCCATAACCCAGAGCTGATCATCTCGTAAAGGGCTGGACTCAAGCAGGTTTCGTAACTGCTGCAAGAAGAGCGGCGCCTGATGGTTATTTTGGTCTTCTGCGCGGAACATGATGTGGCTGGTAAACGGCGGCAAGAATACCGCCTGGCGCTCTTTCAGTGCCTGGTTTGCGAAGTCGTCATAACCTTTGGAGAGAAGCGTTTGTAATAAAGGATGCTCAGGATGGTGAGTTTGCAGCATGACTTCGCCTTGCTTACCGGCGCGTCCGGCGCGGCCAGACACCTGGACATAAAGTTGTGCAAAACGCTCCGCTGCGCGGAAGTCAGCCGAAAACAGTGCGCCATCGACATCGAGTAAAGCTACCAGAGTCACATCCGGGAAGTGGTGGCCTTTCGCGAGCATCTGCGTACCAATCAGAATACGAGCACCGCCGCGATGGACTTCCGCCAGTTGCTGCTCAAGCGCACCTTTACGGCTGGTGGTGTCGCGGTCAATACGCGAAATTGGCACGCCCGGGAATTCCGGTGTCAGGCTATGTTCGAGCTGTTCCGTTCCCATACCGACAGGAACCAGATTGGTGGAGCCACAATGTGGGCATTGCTGAGGAATAGCTCTTTGGCTGTCACAATGGTGGCAACGTAAATGACGCTGGCCCTGATGATAGGTGTAGTAGTGATCGCAGCGCGGGCACTCCGCTATCCAGCCGCATTCATGGCACAGCAGAGCGGGAGCAAACCCGCGGCGGTTAAGAAACAGGATCACCTGGTTGTCAGCTTTAAGATGCTGGCCAATTTTTTTGATAAGCGCAGGCGCCAGGCCGGATTTCAGTGGCTGGCCTTTTAAGTCCACCACTTGCTGTGTTGCCGGGCGCGCATTACCGGCGCGTTTTGTCAGGCGTAACTGGCGATATTTTCCCAATTGAACGTTGTGCAATGTTTCGAGGGCGGGGGTCGCTGAGCCGAGGATGATGGGAATATCTTCCGCATGTGCACGGTACACGGCTAAATCACGAGCGTGATAACGCCAGCCTTCATGCTGCTTGTAAGAGCTGTCGTGCTCTTCATCTATAACAATGACGCCAAGTCGGCAAAACGGTGTGAACAGGGACGAGCGGGTGCCAATCACAATCGCTGCTTCGCCGCTACGAGCTTTTAACCACACAGCAAGACGCTCACTGTCATTAAGCCCGGAGTGCAGCACTTCGACCGGAGCGTTAAAACGCTCACGGAAACGGGCAATGGTTTGTGGCGTCAGGCCAATTTCAGGGACCAGAACTAGCGCTTGTTTGCCTTGTGCCAGCACGTTTTCCAACACGCTAAGATACACTTCCGTTTTGCCTGATCCGGTAATACCCGCAAGTAACCAGACCGCAAAATGGTCGGCAGAACTGTGGATAGCACCGATAGCAGTAGCCTGCTCGGTGTTCAGCCGTAAGCGCTCTCCTTCAACGGAATAGCTATCGCGCCAGTCCGTCGTCGCAGGGGCGGCACTTTTCAGGTCACATAAACCTTTGGCCCGCAGCGCTTGTAATCCAGGCTCGCTGATTTCCATTTCGCTCACCTGGTGACGCCAGATGATATTTTGCCGTACCGCCGCCAATGCTTGTTGCTGCTTCGGTGCGCGCTTCAGGCTATTGAGGTCTACAGCTTTGCCTTCTTCTGTAGCGAACCAGTACCACAACGGCGCATGGTGCGCGGGTTTTCCTTCGCGAAGCAAACCTGGTAGGGCGTGGAAGAGGACATCGCCAAGCGGATGGTGGTAATACTCTGCCGCCCACAGCAAAACGCGCCACAGAGAAACAGGAAACAACGAAGCGCCATCCAGAACTTCAGCAACTGGCTTTAGCTCATTAATCGGCAATTCGCTGTGCTCGCTAACAGTGACGACAATCCCGACAGCCTGGCGTTTACCAAACGGCACCATGACGCGACAGCCTGACTCCACCTGCATTCCCTCAGGAACGAAGTAGTCAAAAGTACGGGCAAGGGGAACCGGCAAAGCGACGTGGGCGACAGGCATCAATATTTCCGAACTGATAAAAATGACGAGATAGTGTACACTGTGTACTCCAGAAAATGCGGATCAGTTTGCATACGCTGGCGGGGTTCTGTATGATTCGCCGCCTTTGATGCGCAGTTTTTGGTATCAAAAAACCTAATTTATCAACTTCGCGTGGTGTCTGGCGTTAGGGCTGGAAGAGCGACGCGGCCTTATACAGAGGTTTTCCATGAAAAAGAATATTCACCCGAACTACGCAGAAGTTACTGCAAACTGCTCATGCGGTAATGTTATCAAGATTCGCTCTACCGTGGGTCATGATCTGAACCTGGACGTATGTGGCGAATGCCACCCGTTCTACACTGGCAAGCAGCGTGATGTTGCTACCGGTGGCCGCGTTGACCGCTTCAACAAGCGTTTCAGCGTTCCAGGCGCGAAGAAGTAATTTTTCGCCGACGGTAGTAAGAAAAAGGCGCCTAACGGCGCCTTTTTTGTATCTGTCACTTTCTTATAACCGCTAGCATTCGAGTTTCTGCAAGGCGGCAAATGAAAGAGTCCCCAGGAGCTTACACTAGTAAGTGACTGGGGCGATTGAGTGCAGCCAACGCCGCAGCAACTTGAAGGATAACGGTTAGAGCTAGTATTCCCACGTCTCTGGATCAATCCCTAACTCGCGCATAATCACCTTCGCCGCTTCAGGAATCTCATCACTACGCTCTTTGCGCAGATCTGCATCATTTGGCAGTGGTTGGCCGGTAAACGCATGCAGGAATGCTTCGCACAGGAGCTCACTGTTTGTTGCGTGACGCAGGTTATTCACCTGGCGACGGGTACGCTCATCGGTGAGGATTTTTAACACCTTCAGAGGAATGGACACCGTAATTTTCTTTACTTGCTCACTCTTCTTCCCGTGCTCAGCGTAAGGGCTGATATATTCGCCGCTCCATTCAGCCATGAGATACTTAATCCTCTTAATCAATGTATTTAGGCTTCCACCGGTAATATGCGCGGCAGAAGCGATTATCTGGTCGTAGTGTAAGCGTTTATTGATTCGCGGTCTGCGACGCTATCACCCTAAAGCGTATAATTTTAACGGCTATTGCGTGTTTGCTCAATCTATACGCAAAGAAGTTTAGATGTCCAGATGTATTGACGTCTAACTCGGCAGTGTTTACTCTGGTGCCTGACCTTTATTCGACCAGCAAGGATTCGAGAGCCATGACGCGCAAACAGGCAACTATCGCAGTACGTAGCGGTTTGAACGATGACGAGCAATACGGCTGCGTTGTACCGCCAATCCATCTCTCCAGTACTTATAATTTCACCGGGTTTAACGAACCGCGCGCGCATGACTATTCGCGTCGTGGCAATCCTACGCGTGATGTTGTTCAGCGCGCACTGGCAGAGCTGGAAGGCGGAGCTGGCGCTGTGCTGACGAATACCGGTATGTCGGCAATCCATCTGGTAACCACCGTTTACCTTAAGCCTGGCGACCTGTTAGTGGCTCCGCATGACTGTTACGGTGGCAGCTACCGTTTGTTTGATAGCCTGGCAAAACGCGGCGCCTATCGCGTTTTGTTTGTCGATCAAGGAGATGAAGCGGCTTTAACTGCGGCACTTAACGAAAAACCAAAACTCGTGCTGGTCGAAAGCCCAAGTAATCCCTTGTTACGAGTGGTAGATATTGCGAAAATCTGCGCCGCCGCGCGTGAAGTTGGGGCAATCAGTGTGGTGGATAACACCTTCTTGAGCCCGGCTTTGCAAAACCCATTGGCATTGGGTGCGGATTTGGTTCTGCACTCATGTACCAAATATTTGAATGGTCACTCAGATGTTGTTGCGGGCGTAGTGATTGCGAAAGATGCCGAAACTGTCACTGAGCTTGCCTGGTGGGCAAATAACATTGGCGTGACTGGCGGTGCTTTCGATAGTTATTTGCTATTGCGCGGTTTGCGCACGCTTTCACCACGTATGGAAGTGGCGCAACGCAACGCGCAGGCGATTGTTGATTTCCTGCAAACTCAACCGCTGGTGAAAAAGCTGTATCATCCTTCGCTGCCTGAAAACCAGGGCCATGAAATTGCTGCTCGTCAGCAAAAAGGTTTTGGCGCGATGCTAAGTTTTGAATTTAACGGCGACGAGCAAACGCTGCGTCGATTCCTGAGTAGCCTGACTCTCTTCACGCTGGCGGAATCGCTGGGTGGAGTAGAAAGTTTGATTTCACACGCGGCGACGATGACCCACGCGGGCATGGCGCCAGAAGCGCGTGCTGCAGCGGGGATCTCTGAAACCTTGTTGCGTATTTCGACTGGCATTGAAGATAGCGAAGATTTAATTGCTGACCTGGAAAATGCGTTCCGGGTTGCAGCCGAGGGGTAAGCATGAGTGTTTCAGCACCAGCAGGGGCGTCGGGTCGTCAGCTGCATAAATTTGGTGGCAGTAGTCTGGCAGATGTGAAGTGCTATCTACGCGTTGCGGGGATCATGGCCGAGTATTCAAAACCTGGCGACATGATGGTTGTTTCCGCAGCGGGTAGTACCACTAATCAGTTGATTAACTGGTTAAAATTAAGCCAAAGCGATCGCCTTTCTGCCCATCAGGTTCAGCAAGCACTGCGCCGTTATCAGAGCGAGCTGATTAGTGGCCTTGTTGCACCTGATGTTGCTGATACTTTAATCGGTCAATTTATTCACGATCTTGAGCGTCTGGCGGGTTTGCTGGATGGCAAAATGACCGACGCAGTGTATTCCGAAGTTGTAGGCCATGGTGAAATTTGGTCTGCACGCCTCATGTCTGCGGTGCTGAATCAGTTAGGTCACCCGGCTGCATGGTTGGATGCACGCGAATTTATGCGTGCAGAGCGTGCAGCTCAGCCACAAGTTAATGAAGGTTTATCCTGGCCGCTGCTACAAGAGCTTATGGCGCAGCATCCGAACAAACGCCTCGTGGTTACCGGTTTTATCTGCCGTAACGACGCGGGCGAAACGGTTCTGCTGGGCCGTAACGGTTCTGACTATTCCGCAACTCAAATTGGTGCACTGGCTGGGGTTTCCCGCGTGACCATCTGGAGTGACGTTGCCGGGGTTTACAGTGCTGACCCGCGTAAAGTGAAAGATGCTTGCTTGCTGCCGCTGCTGCGTCTGGATGAAGCCAGTGAACTGGCCCGTCTTGCCGCCCCAGTGCTGCACGCTCGTACTTTGCAGCCTGTTTCTGGTAGCGATATCGATCTGCAACTGCGTTGTAGCTATTCACCAGAACAAGGGTCAACTCGTATCGAACGAGTGTTGGCTTCTGGTACTGGTGCGCGAATCGTTACCAGCCACGATGATGTTTGCCTGATCGAACTTCAGGTTGCTCCACAGCAAGATTTCAAGCTGGCGCACAAAGAACTAGATACCCTGCTAAACCGCGCTCAGATTCGCCCGTTGTCGATTGGCGTTCATCCTGACCGTAACCTGCTTCAGCTTTGCTACACCTCAGAAGTTGCTGGCAGCGCACTACAAACTCTTCAGGAAGCAGCTCTTCCGGGCGAATTACGTCTGCGTGAAGGCTTAGCTCTGGTGGCAATGGTTGGTGCGGGCGTTTGCCGTAACCCACTACACAGCCATCGTTTCTGGCAGCAATTGAAAGATCAGCCTGTTGAGTTTATCTGGCAGTCCGAAGATGGTATCAGCCTGGTTGCGGTACTACGTGTTGGCCCAACAGAAAACCTCATTAAGGGTCTGCATAAGTCACTGTTCCGTGCTGAAAAACGTATTGGTCTGGTTCTGTTCGGCAAAGGGAACATTGGTTCACGCTGGCTGGAGCTGTTTGCCCGCGAGCAAGAAACTATCTCTGCACGAACCGGTTTTGAATTCGTGCTTTCAGGTGTAGTAGATAGCAGCCGCAGCTTGCTAAATTATGAAGGTCTGGATGCCAGCCGTGCTCTCGCTTTCTTCAACGACGAAGCGGTAGAACAGGATGAAGAATCACTATTCCAATGGATGCGTGCGCATCCTTATGATGATTTGGTGGTTCTGGATGTGACTGCGAGTGAACAACTGGCCGATCAATACCTCGATTTTGCCAGCCACGGTTTCCACGTTATCAGCGCCAATAAACTTGCGGGCGCCAGTAATAGCCAGAAGTACCGTGAAATTCGTAACGCTTTTACCAAGACGGGCCGCCACTGGCTGTATAACGCCACCGTGGGCGCTGGTTTGCCGGTAAACCATACCGTTCGTGATTTACGCGAAAGCGGCGACTCCATTCTGGCTATCAGCGGTATTTTCTCCGGTACGCTTTCATGGCTGTTCCTGCAATTCGATGGCACGGTGCCATTTACCGAGCTGGTGGACCAGGCCTGGCAGCAAGGGCTAACAGAACCCGATCCGCGCGTCGATCTCTCCGGGAAAGACGTGATGCGCAAGCTAGTGATCCTGGCTCGCGAAGCAGGTTACGACATCGAGCCGGATCAGGTTCGTGTTGAGTCGCTGGTTACAAACGGCAGTGAGACTGGCTCAATTGACCATTTCTTTGAAAATGGTGATGAGTTGAATGACCAAATGCTTCAGCGTTTTGAAGCGGCTCAGGAAATGGGATTGGTTCTGCGTTATGTCGCGCGTTTCGATGCGAATGGTAAAGCGCGTGTCGGTGTGGAAGCTGTGCGCACTGAGCATCCACTGGCTTCGCTGCTACCGTGCGACAACGTGTTTGCTATCGAAAGCCGTTGGTATCGCGATAACCCGCTGGTTATTCGTGGGCCTGGTGCCGGGCGTGATGTCACAGCCGGTGCTATTCAGTCGGATCTCAATCGTCTGGCGCAATTGCTATAACTCGCTGAAACACAAAAATACTGAGGCCAGCGATTGCTGGCCTTTTTTTATTCTTTTCAATCGAACATGAGGAAAATTCAATTTGGGTGAGAATTCCTCATTTCTTGTGTTGAATTTTCAGTTGACGGAATCATGCTTTTCCTTCATCTTGCTATCTGGACGTCTAAACGTCTGGATAGCAACAAAACACAACATCACATAATAAAATGCGATTAATGAGGTAAGGGTATGAGCTTTTTTCACGCCAACCAGCGGGAAGCACTAAATCAGAGTCTGGCCGAAGTCGCCGGGCAAATTAACGTTTCCTTTGAGTTTTTCCCGCCGCGCACCAGTGAAATGGAACAGACCCTGTGGAGCTCAATTGATCGACTGAGTAGCCTGAAACCTAAATTTGTCTCCGTAACTTACGGCGCAAACTCCGGTGAGCGTGACCGTACCCATAGCATCATCAAAGGTATTAAAGACCGTACAGGTCTGGAAGCTGCACCGCATCTGACTTGTATTGATGCCACTCCCGACGAGTTGCGTACTATTGCGCAGGATTACTGGAATAGCGGTATCCGTCATATCGTCGCTCTGCGCGGTGATTTACCTCCCGGTGGTGGCAAACCAGATATGTATGCTTCTGACTTGGTCACACTGCTTAAAGATGTCGGTGACTTTGATATTTCCGTTGCGGCTTACCCGGAAGTTCACCCGGAAGCGAAAAGTGCACAGGCTGATTTGATTAACCTGAAGCGCAAGATTGACGCTGGTGCAAACCGTGCAATCACACAGTTCTTCTTCGATGTGGAAAGTTACCTGCGCTTCCGTGACCGTTGCGCCGCTGCGGGTATCGATGTCGAAATCGTGCCAGGCATTTTGCCAGTGAGTAACTACAAACAGGCGCATAAGTTTGCGACCATGACCAACGTGCGTGTTCCGCACTGGATGGCACAAATGTTTGAAGGGCTGGATAACGATGCAGAAACTCGCAAAATGGTCGGCGCCAATATTGCGATGGATATGGTGAAAATCCTCAGCCGTGAAGGTGTGAAAGACTTCCATTTCTACACGCTTAACCGTGCCGAAATGAGCTACGCGATTTGCCACACTCTGGGTGTTCGCCCGGCAGTTTAATTCTGATAATGGCCCGCAAGGGCCATGACTTTGACCTCTGGATCCACTCCCCCTCACAATACCCATTTCATTTGTAATGTTAAGTTTTGAAAGTTTATGTTGCTGTCGACGTTTCTTCGAAAGACTTTTGCTATGTTGCTCATTAGCCAGCAGGAAATAACTATCAAATCTGTAGTTTTTTTCATCTATAACTTATCTGCAGAGCTGTATATCCTGGTATTAAAATAATGAAGGGAGCAGGAAGATGAGCACAAACGAAAACGATCATAATACGTTGTCAGCAGGGAAGTGCCCGTTTCATCAGGGCAGTCATGATGTGAGTGCAGGAGCCGGAACAAGCACGCGGGACTGGTGGCCGAAACAACTCCGTGTTGATCTCCTCAATCAGCACTCAAACCGCTCTAACCCCCTCGGCGAAGATTTTGATTACCGCAAAGAATTCAGCAAACTCGATTATTCCGCGCTGAAAGGCGACCTAAAAGCATTACTAACTGATTCCCAGCCGTGGTGGCCTGCCGATTGGGGCAGCTATGCCGGGCTATTTATTCGTATGGCCTGGCATGGTGCCGGCACTTACCGTTCCCTGGACGGACGTGGTGGCGCAGGTCGTGGTCAGCAACGCTTTGCTCCACTTAACTCCTGGCCAGATAACGTAAGCCTTGATAAAGCTCGCCGCCTGCTGTGGCCTATCAAACAGAAATATGGCCAGAAAATATCCTGGGCCGACCTGTTTATACTGGCGGGGAACGTCGCGCTGGAAAACTCCGGCTTCCGCACCTTTGGTTTTGGTGCCGGGCGTGAAGATGTTTGGGAGCCAGATCTGGATGTGAACTGGGGTAATGAAAAAGCCTGGTTGGAACATCGCGACCCGGAGGCACTTGCTAAACGCCCATTAGCCGCGACCGAGATGGGGCTGATTTATGTTAACCCCGAAGGGCCAAACGCCAGCGGTGAACCACTCTCTGCCGCTGCTGCCATTCGTGCTACTTTCGGCAATATGGGGATGAACGACGAAGAGACTGTAGCGCTTATCGCTGGCGGTCATACGTTGGGCAAAACTCACGGTGCAGCAGAAGCAACCCATGTGGGTGTTGACCCGGAAGCTGCACCGATTGAAGCGCAAGGCTTAGGTTGGACGACCAGCTACGGCAGTGGTGCCGGTGCAGATGCAATTACATCTGGCCTGGAAGTTGTCTGGTCACAAACACCAACCCAGTGGAGTAACTACTTCTTCGAGAACTTGTTCAAATTCGAATGGGTCCAGACACGTAGCCCTGCTGGTGCAATTCAGTTTGAAGCGGCCGATGCGCCTGAAATTATTCCTGATCCGTTTGATCCATCGAAAAAACGTAAACCGACAATGTTGGTCACCGACCTGACGCTGCGTTTCGATCCGGAATTCGAAAAAATTTCCCGTCGCTTCCTCAATGATCCACAAGCTTTCAATGAAGCTTTTGCCCGTGCATGGTTCAAATTGACCCACCGCGATATGGGGCCAATTGCGCGTTACATCGGCCCGGAAGTGCCAAAAGAAGAACTGATTTGGCAGGACCCGTTGCCTAAAGCGACATTCAGCCCAACGCCTGCTGATATCGATCACCTGAAAGCAGAAATTGCCCATTCTGGCCTTTCTGTCAGTGAATTGATTTCTGTAGCCTGGGCGTCGGCGTCGACTTTCCGTGGCGGCGATAAACGTGGCGGAGCCAATGGCGCACGCCTGGCACTGGCACCTCAGCGCAACTGGGATGTGAATGCTTTAGCGGCGCGTGCATTGCCTGCGTTAGAAGCAATTCAGAAAGCGTCTGGTAAAGCGTCACTGGCCGATATCATCGTGCTGGCGGGTGTTGTGGGTGTTGAACAGGCGGCGGAAGCGGCTGGTATCAGCGTTCGCGTGCCGTTTATTCCTGGGCGTGTGGATGCCAGCCAGGATCAGACAGATATCGAGATGTTCAACCTTATGGAGCCTACAGCCGATGGGTTCCGTAACTACCGTGCTCGTGTGGATGCGGCGACAACAGAATCCCTGCTGATTGATAAAGCACAGCAACTTACGCTGACTGCACCTGAACTCACCGTTTTGGTTGGTGGTATGCGTGTGCTGGGTGCGAACTTTGATGGCGGCAAGCATGGCGTATTCACCGAGCGTTTAGGTGTGCTCAGTAACGATTTCTTTATCAATCTGTTGGATATGGGCACGGAATGGAAGGCGACTGATGACTCTTCAGAACTGTTTGAAGGCCGTGACCGTCAAACGGGTGAAGTGAAACATCTGGCAAGCCGCGCGGATCTGGTCTTCGGGTCTAACTCTGTTCTGCGCGCACTGGCGGAAGTTTATGCCAGCGGTGATGTGAAAGAGAAATTTGTGAAGGACTTCGTTGCCGCCTGGGTGAAAGTGATGAATCTGGATCGCTTTGACCTGAAGTAAGGCGGTATCAGACGTAAAAATCCCCGCTGATGCGGGGATTTTTTTATGAGGCTTAACCAGTGTTACGCATACCTGCTGCAACACCTGCAATCGTCACCATCAATGCTTGTTCTACCTGCGCATTTGGCTCTTCACCTTTATCTTCCAACTGACGTGAGCGATGCAGCAATTCAGCCTGCAATACGTTCAATGGGTCGGTGTAGATGTTACGCAGCTGGATGGACTCGGCAATCCATGGCAGGTCAGCCATCAGGTGCGAATCGTTGGCGATATCCAGTACCACTTTGATGTCGGCTTCCAGTTGGTCGCGCAGTTGTTTACCAAGTGCCCACAGCTCTGGTTTCACCAGGCGCTGATCGTAATATTCCGCAAGCCACAGGTCAGCTTTTGCAAACACCATTTCCAGCATACCAAGGCGAGTCGAGAAGAATGGCCAGTCGCGGCACATGGTTTCCAGCACGTCTTGTTTGCCATCTTCGACCACTTTTTGTAGCGCAGCACCGGCACCCAGCCAGGCTGGCAACATCAGGCGGTTTTGCGTCCAGGCGAAGATCCATGGGATAGCACGCAGAGACTCAACACCACCGTTAGGTTTACGTTTCGCCGGGCGTGAACCCAGCGGCAATTTACCCAGTTCCAGCTCAGGCGTTGCCGAACGGAAGTACGGCACGAAGTCTTCGTTTTCGCGGATATATCCACGATACATATCACACGAGGTCACTGACAGATCCTCCATGATATGTTTCCACTCTTTTTTCGGCTCTGGCGGTGGCAACAGGTTGGCTTCCAGAATCGCGCTGGTGTAGAGCGACAGGCTGCTGATGGTGATTTCCGGCAGACCGTATTTAAAGCGAATCATCTCGCCTTGCTCGGTCACACGCAGGCCACCTTTCAGGCTGCCCGGCGGTTGAGAAAGCAGAGCTGCGTGCGCAGGCGCACCGCCACGGCCGATAGAACCACCACGTCCGTGGAACAGCGTCAGGGTGATTCCGGCTTTCTCGCAGGTTTTGATCAGTGCGTCCTGAGCCTGGTATTGCGCCCAGGATGCCGCCATCACGCCTGCATCTTTCGCAGAGTCAGAATAGCCAATCATGACCATCTGTTTGCCCTGAATAAAGCCGCGATACCAGTCGATGTTCAGTAACTGAGTCATGACGTCGTCGGCGTTGTTCAGGTCATCGAGGGTTTCAAAAAGCGGCGCAACCGGCAAAGCGAAAGTGCAGCCAGCTTCTTTGAGTAGCAAATGAACGGCCAGCACGTCAGAAGGTGTTTTCGCCATGGAGATAACATACGCGGCGATAGAACCACGCGGTGCTTCGGCAACCACTTTGCAGGTTTCCAGCACTTCGCGGGTGTCATCGCTCGGCTCCCACTGGCGTGGCAGCAGAGGGCGCTTGGAATTCAGTTCGCGGATAAGGAATGCTTGTTTGTCGGCTTCAGACCAGCTTTCGTAATCGCCAATGCCCAGGTAACGCGTCATTTCGCCGAGTGCTTCGGTATGACGAGTACTTTCCTGGCGCACATCAATGCGCACTAATGGCACGCCGAAGCTTTTCACGCGGCGCAGGGTATCAAGCAACTGACCGTTGGCGATAATGCCCATTCCGCACGCTTGCAGCGACTGGTAACACGCGTAGAGCGGATCCCAAAGCTGTTCGTTTTGGGTTAACAAACCTTCAGGTTTTGGCAGGCGCTGGCCTTTCAGGCGAGCTTCCAGCCAGGCTTGTGTCGCCAGTAATTGCTGACGAATGCCTTTCATGATGCAGCGATACGGTTCTTGTGCAGCGTCTGGGCCGGCCAGTTCACTCAGCTCTGGCGTGCATTCCACCATCGAGAGTTCGGAAATCAGTACCTGAATATCGCGCAAGAACAGGTCGGTTGCTTTCCAGCGGCTTAGCAGCAGAACGTGACGGGTAATATCAGCAGTCACGTTCGGGTTGCCGTCGCGGTCGCCGCCCATCCATGAAGTGAAACGTACCGGAACAAAATCGACAGGCAGTTTGTAATTCAGGTTGTCTTCGAGTTGCTCGTTCAGCTCACGCAGGTAGTTTGGAACTCCTTCCCACAGGCTGTTTTCTACTACCGCAAAGCCCCATTTTGCTTCATCTACAGGGGAAGGGCGGTGCTTACGGATTTCATCGGTGTGCCATGCCTGAGCGACCAGTTGGCGCAGACGGCGCATAATCTGGTTACGTTCGTAATCGGCGATGTCGCTGTGGTCGAGTTGCTTGAGGCAGCTATTTACTTCAACCAGTTTGTGAATCAGGGTGCGACGGGTGATTTCGGTTGGGTGTGCGGTCAGAACTAATTCCAGTGACAGAGACTCAACAGCATCACGAATGGCAGCTTCACTAAGGTCCGGCTGATTTTTTAATTTTTGGAGTGTCTTAGCGATAACTTCGGGATTGCTGGCGGCTTCGCCATTGGCTGAAATGCTGTGATATTGCTCGGCGGTGTTGGCCAGATTCAAGAATTGGCTGAATGCACGGGCTACAGGGAGTAGTTCATCGTTAGACAGGTTCTGTAACGTGGTTAGCAGCTCCTGGCGGTTTGCCTCATTGCCAGCCCGTGAAGACTTTGACAATTTGCGGATTGTTTCTACGCGGTCAAGAATGTTTTCACCTAACGCATCCTTGATGGTATCCCCGAGCAACTTGCCGAGCATACTGACATTACTTCGCAAAGCGGAATACTGTTCGTTCATATGACCCCAGACACCCTATCCAATCTGATATGTAATTTAATTTCACCCGTGAAGGTTCAACACCGTCTTTATAAAGCCACGTAAGTCCTCATTCGTCAATTGCTACGAAATCGTTTCAGCAAACGAATAAATTGCGCTAATTCATGAAATTTAATTACTAACTTCGTGGATAAGCGTTTCTTATGAGGATCCGCTAAAAAGCAGCGTAAAAAGGGGGCAAAACCCCCTGAATCGCTATTTTTAATGCCAACAAAAATGATGAATAACCTGGCTAATAAGTTTGCGCGTAGGCTCAATAAACCGAGTTTCGATGTATTCGTCTGGCTGATGCGCCTGGTTAATAGAACCCGGGCCAAGAACCAGCGTTGGGCAAAGCGTCTGAATAAATGGCGCTTCGGTGCAGTAGTTCACGACTTCGGTTTGCGCACCCAGCAGTTTCTCAACGACTTGTACTAACTGGTGGTCTTTGGCGCATTCATAGCCCGGAATCGGCGGGTGAAGCTCAGAAATCGTCAGGCGGCCAGGCCATTTCTGGCTAACCGGCTCCAGTGCTTCGTTAAGCAAACCGTTCAGGTCGTTTAACGTAAGACCCGGCAGCGGGCGAATATCCATATGCAATTCACAACAAGCACAAATACGGTTGGCGGCATCGCCACCGCTGATATGACCGAGGTTTAGCGTTGGATACGGCACGGTGAAGGCATCATGGTGATAACGCTCTTTCAGGGTGTTCTTCAGCGACATGATGTGGCCGATAGCATCGTGCATCAGTTCGATTGCATTCACACCGCGAGCAGGATCGCTGGAGTGACCGGACTGGCCAAGAATCCGAATCGCATTAGAGATATGGCCTTTATGCGCACGGACGGGCTGCAATGACGTCGGTTCGCCAATGATTGCGCAGTCCGGGCGAATATGGGTGGTCTCAGAGAAATAGCGAGCGCCCGTCATCGTCGTTTCTTCATCAGCTGTCGCCAGAATATAGAGTGGCTTTTTAAGCTGCGTCACATCCACATCGCGCAATGAATCAAGAATAAAGGCAAAGAAGCCTTTCATGTCGGCAGTGCCGAGACCGTATAGCTTGTTTTCGTGCTCAGTCAGCGTGAACGGGTCGCGTGTCCAGCGGCCATCATCAAACGGCACCGTATCGGTATGCCCTGCCAGCAGTAAGCCACCGGCACCGTTTCCGGTACTCGCCAGCATATTGAATTTATTGCGCGTACCAGGAACCGATTGTACTTCAACATTGAAGCCCAGGTCGCGGAACCATCCAGCCAATAAATTGATTAAAGACTCATTGCTCTGATCCAACGCGCTGTCGGTGGCGCTGATGGAAGGAGTCGCGATCAACGCGCGGTAAATCTCGATAAAAGGAGGTAATTTCATCTTCACTGTTGACAGGCCTTAGCTCGGGTTGGTATACATAATCATGCATTTATATTGAATAAAAATACAATATTAACTGCCGTAAGGGAACCCCAGGTTCCGGTGGATTTAACCACGTAATTGCACGTTGGGTGATGGCTTACCAGCTGACACCTTTAGCAGACATAACCTAAGAAGGTGTACAGCCGAGATGTTGAATACGCTGATTGTTGGTGCCAGCGGTTATGCAGGCGCAGAGCTTGTGAACTATTTGAATCGCCATCCTCATATGAACATAACCGCTTTGACGGTTTCAGCGCAAAGTAATGACGCAGGAAAATTGATATCTGAATTGCATCCGCAATTAAAAGGTATTGTCGACATGCCGTTACAGGCGATGTCGGATATCAGCGAATTTACTGACGGCGTCGATGTGGTGTTCCTCGCCACGGCCCACGAAGTGAGTCACGATCTGGCGCCACAATTCCTGGCAAAAGGCTGTGTTGTTATCGACCTTTCTGGTGCATTCCGCGTTAACGATGCTGAGTTCTATCAGCGCTATTACGGTTTTAGCCATCAACATCCGGAACTACTGGAGCAGGCGGTGTATGGCCTTGCTGAATGGCAGAGCGACAAACTGAAAGAAACCAGTTTGATCTCAGTCCCAGGTTGCTACCCGACGGCGGCGCAACTGGCGTTAAAACCGCTGATTGATGCCGGGTTGCTGGATTTGACGCAATGGCCAGTGATTAACGCAACCAGCGGGGTCAGTGGTGCAGGGCGTAAGGCCGCGATTTCCAACAGCTTCTGCGAAGTGAGCCTGCAACCGTATGGCATTTTTAACCATCGCCATCATCCAGAAATTTCGACGCATCTTGGTACTCCGGTGATTTTCACACCTCACCTGGGCAATTTCCCGCGTGGGATTCTGGAAACCATCACCTGCCGTCTGAACGCCGGTGTGACGCAGCAACAAATCGCCGATGTTTTTAATCAGGCGTACCAGAATAAACCGTTAGTGCGCCTGTATGACAAAGGTGTGCCGGCACTGAAAAATGTGGTTGGGCTGCCATTCTGCGATATCGGTTTTGCGGTGCAGGGTGAGCATCTGATTGTCGTCGCCACGGAAGACAATCTTCTGAAAGGCGCATCAGCTCAGGCTGTGCAATGCCTGAATATTCGTTTTGGCTTTGCCGAAACGCAGTCTCTTATTTAATTGATGCCGGGTGACATGATGAATCCATTAATTATCAAATTAGGCGGCGTACTGCTCGATAGCGAAGAAGCGCTCGAGCGCCTATTTACGGCGCTGGTGAACTATCGCGAATCCCACCAACGTCCGTTGGTGATTGTGCACGGTGGCGGTTGCCTGGTGGACGAGTTGATGAAAAAGCTCTCGTTGCCAGTGACAAAGAAAAACGGCCTGCGTGTCACGCCTGCTGACCAGATTGACATCATTACTGGTGCGCTTGCTGGGACGGCGAATAAAACCTTGTTGGCGTGGGCGAAAAAGCATGGCATCAATGGTGTGGGTCTTTGTCTCGGTGATGGCGGCAGTGTGACGGTCACAAAACTGGATGAAGAACTGGGCCATGTAGGGCTTGCAAAACCGGGTTCGGCTAAGCTGATTACCACGCTTTTAGATTCTGGTTTCCTGCCGATTGTCAGCTCTATTGGCGTCACTGCTGAAGGTGAGTTGATGAACGTGAATGCTGACCAGGCGGCGACCGCTTTGGCCGCAACGCTTGGTGCGGATTTGATTCTGCTGTCAGATGTCAGCGGCATTCTGGATGGCAAAGGGCAACGTATTGCAGAAATGACGGCGGCGAAAGCTGAGCAGTTAATCGCTCAGGGCATTATTACCGACGGCATGATAGTGAAAGTTAACGCGGCGCTGGATGCAGCACGCACGCTGGGTCGCCCGGTGGATATCGCATCCTGGCGTCACGCGGAGCAGTTACCATCATTATTTAACGGTGTAGCCATTGGCACCCGGATCTTAGCTTAATTTTAAAATAAGTTTTTGAAGGATAAGACAATGCAAAATCACGGCATCAAAAAAATCGTTCTCGCATACTCTGGCGGCCTTGATACTTCAGCCATTATTCCATGGCTGAAGGAAAACTACGGCGGCTGTGAAGTGGTCGCATGTGTGGTGGATATCGGCCAGGACCGTGAAGACCTGAAAGGCGTTGAGCAAAAAGCACTGCGCTCCGGTGCAACTGAGTGCTACGTCGTCGATGCGCGTGAAGAGTTCATCAGTGATTACGTTTATCCGGTATTGCAGACCGGCGCACTGTACGAAGGCACCTATTTGCTGGGTACTTCTATGGCGCGTCCGCTTATCGCTAAAGCGCTGGTTGATGTGGCAAATAAAGTGGGCGCAGATGCGCTGTGCCACGGTGCGACCGGTAAAGGTAACGACCAGGTACGTTTCGAATCCGCATGGGCGGCACTGGCACCACATCTGAAAGTGGTTGCGCCATGGCGTGAGTGGAACCTGCGTTCCCGTGAAGCACTGCTTGATTACCTGAAAGAGCGTGACATCCCGACTACCGCTTCTCTTGAGAAAATCTACAGCCGTGACGAAAACGCATGGCACATCTCTACCGAAGGCGGCGTGCTGGAAAGCCCGTGGAATGCACCGAACAAAGATTGCTGGGTCTGGACTGTTGATCCTAAAGAAGCACCAGATCAGGCTGAAGAAGTTACCGTTACGGTTAAGAAAGGCAAAGTCGTTGCCGTTAACGGCGAAGCGATGACGCCGTTCCAGTGCCTGGAAACGTTGAACAAGATTGGTTCTAAGCACGGCATCGGTCGTATTGATATCGTCGAAAACCGTCTGGTAGGGATTAAATCCCGTGGCTGCTACGAAACTCCAGGGGGCACCATTATGATGGCTGCACTGCGTGGCGTTGAGCAGCTGGTTCTGGATCGCGATAGCTTCAAATGGCGTGAACAACTGGGCCTGGAAATGTCCTACGTAGTTTATGACGGCCGTTGGTTCGCACCACTGCGTAAATCTCTGCAGGCATCTGCGGAATCGCTGGCAGAAGAAGTGAACGGTGAAGTGATTATTGAGCTGTATAAAGGCCATGTCACTGCGAAGCAGAAAAAATCACCGAACAGCCTTTATAGTGAAGAGTTCGCAACGTTCGGCGAAGACGAAGTGTATGACCACAGCCACGCGGGCGGCTTTATCCGTCTGTTCTCTTTGTCATCACGTATTCGTGCTTTAAACGAACTTAAGAAGTAATCAGGCTATCTTACTTGTCATTTTGAACCCGGGCAGTGCTTGGACAAAACACTCTGTGTTTTGAACGACCAAAGGTCGGCCCCGAAGGGGTAAGCGAAGCGCATAATCCTCACGTACTTCATGTACGCTCCGGTTCCTGCGCGCTGGCCGTGTCCAAACTGCCTTCGACGATAACGCCTGACGGTAGTCGAATCATTTAATCAATGGAGCATCACTATGGCACTTTGGGGTGGACGTTTTACTCAGGCAGCAGATCAGCGGTTCAAATCGTTCAATGACTCATTACGCTTTGATTACCGACTGGCGGAGCAAGACATTGTGGGTTCTGTCGCCTGGTCCAAAGCGCTGGTTACCGTGGGTGTTCTGACTGTTGCTGAGCAGGTCGAACTTGAGCAGGCATTGAATTTCCTGCTGGAAGAAGTGCATGCCAATCCGCAGGCGATCCTTGAGAGCGATGCGGAAGATATTCACAGCTGGGTGGAAGGCAAACTCATTGACAAAGTCGGTGCGTTGGGTAAAAAACTCCACACTGGCCGTAGCCGTAATGACCAGGTTGCTACCGATCTTAAACTGTGGTGCAAAATGCAAATCAGTGAATTGTTGGGTGCGACTCGCCAACTGCAACATGCGCTGGTTGAAACCGCTGAAAATAACCAGGATGCAGTGATGCCGGGTTACACGCACCTGCAACGTGCGCAGCCGGTGACGTTTGCTCACTGGTGCCTGGCTTATGTTGAAATGCTGGCGCGTGATGAAAGCCGTTTGCAAAGTACCCTTGAGCGCCTCGACGTTAGCCCGCTGGGTAGCGGCGCACTGGCTGGTACAGCCTATGAAATCGACCGCGAGCAACTGGCGGGCTGGTTAGGTTTTGCATCCGCAACGCGCAACAGCCTGGATAGCGTCTCCGATCGTGACCACGTGCTGGAACTGCTTTCTGATGCCTCTATCGGCATGGTTCACCTGTCCCGTTTCGCAGAAGATCTGATTTTCTTCAACACCGGTGAAGCCGGGTTTGTTGAGCTGTCTGACCGCGTGACCTCTGGCTCTTCCCTGATGCCACAAAAGAAAAACCCGGATGCGCTGGAGCTTATCCGTGGTAAATGTGGCCGTGTGCAGGGGGCATTGACGGGCATGATGATGACCCTGAAAGGACTGCCGCTGGCGTATAACAAAGATATGCAGGAAGACAAAGAAGGTCTGTTCGACGCGCTCGATACCTGGATGGATTGTTTGCATATGTCCGTGCTGGTGCTGGATGGTATTCAGGTTAAACGCCCGCGCTGCAAAGAAGCTGCCGAGCAGGGTTATGCCAACGCAACTGAACTGGCTGATTACCTGGTAGCGAAAGGCGTACCGTTCCGTGAAGCGCACCATATTGTGGGTGAAGCGGTAGTCGAAGCGATTCGCCAGGGTAAAGCGCTGGAAGCATTGCCGCTTGCTGATTTGCAGAAATTCAGTGCCACAATCGGTGATGATGTTTACCCGATCCTCTCTTTGCAGTCTTGCCTGGATAAACGTGCAGCCAAAGGCGGCGTGTCTCCTCAGCAGGTAGCGCGAGCGATTGCGGACGCGAAGCAACGTCTGGTGTAGAAGCTTTGCCACATAAAATGAGCCTGGCCTTGTGCCGGGCTTTTTTGTTTTTAGCGGATAAAAAAAGAGCGGACATAATGTCCGCTAAATAATTCACGTTGGCTTCAGTTTTTGTTCGGAGAACAAGGGGTTTCCCCCTACGGCACAACCGGGTCATGGATGGTTTGTGCTGTTGATGACTATTATTCATTATCAATGGTTGATAGGGATAATCGTTCGTTGCTATGATTTCTATCGCCATGGGCTATCATGGCGACGGAGGATAGAGAATGAATATTCGTGATCTAGAATACCTGGTGGCGCTGGCTGAGCATCGTCACTTTCGTCGGGCAGCGGATGCCTGCCATGTCAGTCAGCCAACGCTTAGCGGTCAGATTCGTAAACTTGAAGATGAACTCGGCGTGATGTTGCTTGAACGCACTAGCCGTAAAGTGTTGTTCACTCAGGCGGGTTTGTTGCTGGTGGACCAGGCTCGCACTGTGCTGCGAGAAGTAAAAGTCCTTAAAGAGATGGCGAGTCAGCAGGGCGAGGCAATGTCCGGGCCGCTGCACATCGGTTTGATCCCAACCGTTGGGCCTTATCTGCTGCCGCAGATTATCCCGATGCTGCATAAAACTTTCCCGAAACTAGAAATGTACCTGCACGAGGCGCAGACCCATCAGTTGTTAGCGCAGCTTGATAGCGGAAAACTCGACTGTGCGATTCTCGCTTTGGTGAAAGAGAGTGAAGCCTTTATTGAAGTGCCGTTGTTTGATGAGCCAATGATGCTGGCGATTTACCAGGACCACCCGTGGGCGGACCGTGATCGCGTTCCATTATCGGATCTTGCAGGTGAAAAGCTGTTGATGCTGGAAGACGGGCACTGCCTGCGCGATCAGGCATTAGGTTTCTGTTTTCAAGCGGGAGCGGAAGAAGACACGCATTTCCGTGCAACCAGCCTTGAAACGCTGCGTAACATGGTGGCAGCCGGAAGTGGGATAACATTGTTACCTGCGCTGGCAGTTCCAAACGAGCGCTGCCGGGACGGTGTGGTTTACCTGCCATGTTATAAACCAGAGCCGCGTCGTACTATCGGTCTGGTTTATCGTCCGGGTTCTCCACTGCGTGGTCGCTATGAGCAACTCGCTGAGGCCATCCGCACGCATATGGATGGCCATTTTGAGCCAGAGTTAAAACAAGCGGTTCAAGCCGTTTAAAGCCGCTACTCGATAGGCTTCCGCCATGGTCGGGTAGTTAAAGGTGGTGTTAACAAAGTACTCAATCGTGTTACCACCCCCTTTCTGCTCCATAATTGCCTGGCCGATGTGAATAATTTCGGCCGCACGCTCACCAAAGCAGTGGATCCCTAAAATCTCTTTCGTCTCACGATGGAAGAGAATTTTTAGCGTGCCTACGTTCATGCCAACGATTTGCGCGCGCGCAAGGTGCTTGAACTGCGCCCGGCCCACTTCATACGGCACTTTCATCGACGTTAACTGCTGCTCGGTTTTCCCGACGGAGCTGATTTCCGGAATGGTATAAATACCTGTCGGAATATCTTCAATCAGATGCGCCGTTGCTTCGCCTTTAACCAGAGCTTGGGCCGCGATTCTGCCCTGATCGTAAGCCGCAGATGCCAGGCTCGGGTAACCAATCACATCGCCAACGGCATAAATATGCGGTTGTGCAGTCTGGTACATGCTGTTGACCTTCAACAGACCACGGCCATCTGCTTCCAGCCCAACATTTTCCAGTGACAGCGAATCGGTATTACCCGTGCGCCCGTTCGCATAAAGCAGGCAGTCAGCTTTCACTTTTTTGCCAGACTTTAACGACACAATGACGCCATCTTCCACGCCTTCGATATTCTCAAACTCTTCGTTGTGGCGAATAACGACGCCGCTATTCCAGAAGTGGTAAGAGAGCGAGTCGGACATCTCCTGATCGAGAAACGCCAACAGGCGATCGCGGGTATTAATCAAATCAACCTTGACGTTCATGCCACGGAAGATCGACGCATACTCGCAACCAATCACCCCTGCACCATAAATAATGACGTGGCGTGGTTCATGGTGGAGGTTAAGAATGGAATCGCTGTCGTACACCCGCGGATGGCTGAAATCGACTTCTGGCGGACGATAAGGGCGCGAGCCGCAAGCAATAATGAACTTCTCGGCGGTGATCATCTCCACCGAGCCATCGTGACATTCCAGCGAGATAGTATGTGCATCTACAAAGCGTGCGTCGCCCTGCAACATCTCGCAGCGATTACGCTCATAAAAGCTCTGGCGCATGCGAGTTTGTTGGTTAATGACGCTATCAGCGTGATTAAGAATATCGGCGAAGGATGAACGGAGGAGATGTGTGTGGTCGCTGTATAAAGGGTTTTGGTTAAATTCGATAATGCGGCTGACTGCGTGGCGCAGCGCTTTTGAGGGGATGGTTCCCCAGTGAGTGCAACCGCCACCCACGTTATGGTAGCGCTCAACAACGGCTACCCTTGCTCCGAGTTTCACCAGCCCCATTGCGGCACCTTCGCCGCCAGGACCGGAACCAATTACTATTGCGTCATAATCGTAGGTGTGTGACATGGTAAGGCTTACCTGTTCTTATACATAAAAGCAACACAATGGTAACATCAACAGCGGGATAACCCAATTATCCTTGTGCTTTTTGCTGCGTTACGCGAAGCGGCTCGCGTAAACAATCATTCACAATCCTGTATAAAACCAGTTAAGTTATTCTCTGGTATAGTGCGAGTTCGATTAAGAGATTCAGGCAATATGATGGGTGTAAGAGCGCAACAAAAAGAAAGAACCAGGCGTTCTCTGGTCGAAGCCGCGTTTAGCCAGTTAAGTGCTGAACGAAGTTTTGCCAGCCTGAGTTTGCGCGAAGTCGCCCGTGAGGCTGGTATAGCGCCAACATCGTTTTATCGCCACTTTCGTGATGTTGACGAACTGGGTTTAACGATGGTTGATGAAAGCGGCCTGATGCTGCGCCAGTTAATGCGCCAGGCTCGCCAGCGAATTGCCAAAGGCGGGAGCGTAATTCGTACTTCTGTCTCAACATTTATGGAATTTATCGGTAATAATCCCAACGCATTTCGTTTGTTGTTACGTGAGCGTTCTGGAACATCTGCCGCATTTCGTGCCGCTGTCGCCCGTGAAATTCAGCACTTTATTGCGGAACTTGCTGACTATCTTGAACTCGAAAATCGCATGCCGCGTAGTTTTACTGAAGCGCAGGCAGAAGCGATGGTTACGATTGTCTTTAGTGCTGGTGCCGAAGCGCTGGACGTTGATGCCGATCAGCGTCGTCAGCTTGAAGAGCGCCTGGTACTCCAGTTGCGCATGATTTCAAAAGGTGCGTACTACTGGTATCGCCGGGAGCAAGAAAAAGTGGCATTAGCTCAAATATCTGAAGAGTGAGTAAAGGAAGAGCAATGAAACAGTTACAAGAGAGAGGTACGCTCGGGCTGGCGTTTATTGCAGGCCTGGCAATTAACGGCACGTTTGCCGCGCTATTTAGCTCGGTTGTGCCGTTTTCCATTTTCCCGATGATCACGCTGGTGCTGACGGTGTACTGTTTGCATCAACGCTACCTGAACCGCACGATGCCAGTTGGCCTGCCAAGTATTGCTGCGGCGTGCTTTGTGCTAGGTGTCTTGTTATATAGCGCAGTTGTGCGGGCTGAGTATCCGGTGATTGGTTCTAACTTCTTGCCTGCGGTGCTTTCAGTTGCATTGCTGTTCTGGATTGGTTTCAAAGTTCGCGCCCGTAAAGCGCAGGTAACTGAATAGTATTCTTAGCCAGAAATAATAACGGACGCCGAGGCGTCCGTTTTGCTATTTGCGTGTCAGCCACACGCCGCATTCCATATGATGCGTATACGGGAACTGGTCGAAGAGCGCCAGGCGCGAAACATTATGGGTTTCGCTTAATACTTCCAGATTCTCGCATAGGGTCTGCGGGTTGCAGGAAATATAGAGAATACGTGGGTATGCCTGCACCATCTTCACCGTGTCTGCATCCAGACCGCTGCGAGGTGGATCGACGAAAATGGTTTCGCACTGATAGCTTTTCAAGTCGATCCCTTCCAGACGCCTGAATTCACGCACGCCATTCATCGCCTGAGTAAACTCTTCTGCTGACATGCGGATAATCTGCACGTTGTCGATTTCATTCGCTGCAATGTTGTATTGCGCGGAAGCGACAGACGGCTTGGCGATTTCAGTCGCCAGTACACGGTTAAAGTTACGTGCTAGCGCCAGCGAGAAGTTACCGTTACCACAGTACAATTCCAGCAGGTCGCCCCTGGAACCCTGAGTTGCATCCAGTGCCCATTCCAGCATATGAACATTCATTGCCGCGTTTGGCTGAGTGAAGCTGTTCTCAACCTGGCGATAAATCATCTCTTTACCGGCAACGGTTAAACGCTCATCAATAAAATCCTGATCCAGTTCGATCTTGGTTTTGGTCGCGCGTCCAATTAAATGAACGTTGAAACCCTGAGCACGCAGATTATCGCGCAATGCTTCAGCGTGTTGCTGCCACTCTTCACCCAACTTGCGATGATAAAGCAACGAAACCACAGCCTGATTGCTCATGGTAGTCAGATAATCAATCTGGAAAAGCTTAAAACGCAGGGCGGGAATATCGCGCACACCATCGAGCATTGCTGGCATTAGTGCGTTGATAAGTTCACTTGCTGCCGGGAAACTATTGACCCGAATACGTTGCTTAGTTTCCTGGTCAAACATGATGTGGTACAGGTCGTCTTCATCGTGCCAGATGCGGAATTCAGCGCGCATCCGGTAATGGCTGACTGGCGAACGGAACACCTCCGGCGCGGGAGCTGCAAAAGGGGCCATCATGCTTTGCAATCGGGCGACTTTTTCGGCCAGTTGCGCGTCGTAAAGTTCTATCGGGAGATGTTCTGGAGTCATAAGCGGCTACCTGTTAATAAAGTCAAACTACGCGGCGATTGTAGGGATTAGGCTCGTGATGTCCAGCGCTGTTGCATTTTGATGCTTATAGACAAGCTTATTAACAAAATCGTAGCATAGCGTTTCCGGCCTTTTTACATGAGTTAAAAGGGAACCCAGTGCAATTCTGGGGCTGACGCGCAGCGGTAAGGAATAGTGGGATGAACGCCATGTGCAGACACTGCTTAATAAAGTGGGAAGTCATCATCCGTAAATAAAACACATCCAAGCCCGAAGACCTGCCGGTATACGTCGCAATTTGTCATAACTATCGCGTGCTATCGGTTATGTCTGCGGCATCCTTGATTTAAAAGCGGATGCTTATATAAATGAAGTTAAAAAAACTTTCGCTGCTTACGGCGTTGTCCGTAACGGCTTTTTCTGGCTGGGCGCAAGACAGCAATTCTGAAGAAAACCTGGTGGTGACGGCAAATCGTTTTCAGCAACCGGTTAATACGGTGTTGGCTCCGACTGATGTTGTTACCCGGGAAGATATTGACCAATGGCAGGCAAAATCGCTTAACGATGTGATGCGTCGTTTGCCTGGCGTGGATATCGCGCAGTACGGCGGTATTGGGCAAGGTTCTTCTATGTTTATTCGCGGAACCAATGCAAGCCATGTGTTAGTGCTGGTAGATGGTATTCCTATCGCTCGTCCAGGAATCTCTAACACTGCTGATATCAATCAAATCCCCCTTTCATTGGTGCAACGCGTCGAATACATTCGCGGCCCTCGCTCAGCTGTTTATGGATCGGGCGCAATTGGCGGTGTGGTGAATATCATCACGCAAACCGATGAAGATAAATCGCAAATCAATGCGGGTGTAGGCTCGAACGGCTATCAGCAATACGACGGTACTTTGCGTCATCGCTTTGGCGACACCGTGGCGACGGTGGCTGGTTCGTATGAAACGACCAAAGGCTTCAACGTCTTGCCGGACTCACCTTATAGCGGCGATAGCGATCGTGATGGCTATCGCAGCAAATCTTTCTGGGGTGGGCTTGAGCATAAGTTCAGTGACGAGTTTGATGGTTTCTTCCGTGGTTACGGTTATACCAACAATACTGATTACGACCAGGGGTCGTATGGGTATGCCGGTGGTGGCGATGAAGAGCAACTTTACAACCAGACATTCGATGCGGGCATGCGCTTCCATTCTGGCCTTTACTCTTCCCAGTTGTTGGCTAGCTATCAAAAAGTAAAAGACTACAACTATAGCAGCGTGAATGGCCGCTATAACGACGGTACCACTCTCGACAATATGACCCAGCGTAACATTCAGTGGGGTAATAACTTTGTTGTAGGAAATGGCTCAGTCAGTGCAGGCGTTGATTGGCAGCAGCAGCGCTTGACGTCTTCAGACACTGCGATGTCTGATACCTATAAGCGCGATAACACGGGTGCTTACCTCAGCGGTCAGCAGCAGTTTGGTGATGTGACGCTGGAAGCCTCTGGTCGTGAAGATAATGACGAACAATTTGGCTGGCACGGCACATGGCAGACGGCCGCTGGCTGGGAATTTGTTGAAGGTTATCGTGCGACGGTCTCTTATGGTACCGGGTTCCTCGCGCCATCGCTTGGGCAGCAGTTTGGTTCGACACGTTTTGGTATCGACTCAAATCCAAACCTGAAGCCAGAAGAGTCTAAACAATGGGAAGCCGGACTTGAAGGATTGACAGGGCCAGTAGATTGGCGCTTGTCGGCTTATCATTACCAGATAGAAAACCTCATTACCTACTATTCTGCCCCGGGATCTTTCGAAGGGAATTACGACAACATCAAGTCCGCGACCATCAAAGGGCTGGAATGGACGGGCAGCGTTGATACCGGCATCTTTACCCATAAAGTGACGCTTCAGTATATGGACCCGCGTGATGACCAGACTGATGAGGTGTTGGCTCGTCGCGCCAAACGTCAGGCGAAGTATCAGCTCGACTGGAGTATGTTTAATGTCGATATGGATGTTGCGTGGCAGTACTACGGCAAACGCTACGACAACAATACTTCTTCGTACAGCCCGACTCAGCAGGTTTTGCCGAGTTACAGCACTGTTGATGTTTCCGCATCATATCCTGTCACCTCACAGCTAACCGTTCGTGGTAGAATTGCCAACCTGTTCGATAAAGATTACGAGACGGTTTATGGCTATCAAACCCCAGGACGGGAATACTACCTCACTGGCAGCTATACCTTCTAATACACGTCCCACCGTACTGGTTTTCGATTCCGGTGTCGGTGGGCTTTCTGTGTATGACGAAGTCCGGCAGCTTTTGCCTGACCTGCACTATATATATGCCTTCGATAACGTGGCATTTCCCTACGGTGAGAAAAGCGAAGAGTTCATTGTTGAGCGCGTAGTTGAAATTGTTACTGCGGTTCAGGAACGTTACCCACTCGCGCTCGCCATTATCGCCTGTAATACGGCGAGTACCGTTTCGCTTCCTGCGCTACGTGAAAAATTCGCTTTCCCCGTCGTCGGCGTTGTCCCTGCTATTAAACCTGCTGCGCGTCTGACGACTAACGGTGTTGTCGGTTTGCTTGCAACGCGCGGTACGGTTCGCCGTCCTTATACTCACGAGCTGGTTGCGCGCTTTGCGTCAGAATGCAAAATCGAAATGCTCGGTTCGGCAGAGCTGGTGGAGTTAGCAGAGGCCAAATTACACGGGTACGCTGTCGACCTTGAAGAACTGCGTAAGATCCTTCGTCCATGGCTAAGAATGAAAGAGCCACCTGATACAGTTGTATTAGGCTGCACTCATTTCCCTCTATTAGAAGAAGAGTTACTGCAAGTCCTGCCGGAAGGCACCAGGCTGATTGATTCAGGTGCTGCGATTGCTCGCCGTACCGTATGGCTTTTAGAGCATGAATCTCCGAAAGCATTATCTTCTGATGAGAACATTGCGTTCTGTATGGGGCTTACGCCTGAGATTGCACAATTAGCACCCGTTTTGCAGCGTTATGGCTTCCTAAGGCTTGAAAAACTGGCTGTTTGTAGCGATTTCGAATAAAAAATCGACGGTTGAAATAAAAATTGAAAATAGGGGTTGTCAGCTTCCAGAAAATCCCTATACTGCGCCTCCACTGACACGGCACAACGGCTTACAAACCGGCTTGTCAGCCAGACGA
>NZ_SODY01000009.1:0-220698 GCF_004366275.1 Buttiauxella sp. BIGb0552 | reverse complement strand
CATCTTCCCCACTCAAATGACAGAACTGCACAATTATTTTCATGCAGCTAACATCTTCCCCACTCAAATGACAGAACTGCACAATTATTTTCATGCAGCTAACCCCCTTAGGATTTCATCGACCTGTTATAAGCTGATAGCCATCAACTCAATAAGAAACGTTGGCACCAATGAATTATCCAGAAGGAACCCCACTGCCACTTCATCAACCCATGCTTAAATGGGCTGGCGGCAAAACTAAACTGATGCCGTTTATCAGACGCGTGTTCCCCATGGACCCAGCAAGAAGATGGGTAGAACCATTCACCGGCTCTGGCGCGGTTTTCCTGAATGTATTCGCAAATCATGCCCTGCTTTCTGACAGTAACGATGACCTCATCAATTTCTATAAAACCATTCAGACGAAAAAACAGGAGTTTATCGCGCAAATAACGGCGCTCTCCGAGAGCACATTTGATAAGCCTGGTTATTACCGGCTCGTTGAAGAGTTTCAGACTACTGAGGATAAGATCCGCAAAAGCGTATTGTTCTATGCGATTAACCGCCTGTGCTTTAACGGTCTGTGTCGTTACAACAAGAATAAGAAATTTAATGTCCCCTGGAATAAAAAAGACCACCTGGAACCAAATTTTCCAAGACTCGACTATCTATCGTTCCGTCTGTCAGGTGTCGAGTTAATCTCCGCAGATTTTGAACAGACGCTGGTGGCCGCGACCGGTCACGATCAAATTTATTGCGACCCTCCATATATCAAACTTAAAAAAGACAGTTTCACAAAGTATGACGGGAAAGAGTTTTCAGAAGCCAGCCATACTCGACTAGCTGATCTGCTCGTTGCGGCCCATGCGAAAGGCGCACGTGTGGCGATATCAAACAGCGATACCGAATTTGCGGTTAATTTATACGAAGAGCGAAACTTTAAAATCCATCGCCTTTCGGCGTACCGTTCAGTGGGTGCCAGTTCTGGAAGTCGCCAGGCTGTGTCTGAAATCCTGGCTGTTCTCGAGTAGGACAAACCCGCCCGGGTATTTGCATTACCGGCAATACCCAATGTGACCGGGAATTCGCTGCACTCCGTGACATCAATCAAGCTGAATCTGTCACCATGTAATAATCATCCAGGTTAGTACGCCGTGGTTCCGAATAGCTATACAGGCTCAACTCTTCTATCCGTTTATCGTCCCCACTGCCATCTATAAGATATGAAGCCAAACCCTGATGTGAGAGTTGAGAAAGTAACTTTTCAATCCTCCTGTTAGTCAGCCCTGTGGCTAAACTGATTTCCGTTATCAGGTGACTGGTCTTGTTAGACGTCGATACAAAATCATACAGAGCTGGCATGCCTTTGAGCTTGGTATTCAGATACCTGATGACTTCCTGCTCAACCAGACCACCATAGATATCGAGCAGTAAATGAATCGTTGCCGGGAAAGTTAATGAGTAAGTATCGGTTCTCACACATCTTTCGATTGACGTAATAAAATGAAATTGATGACTCTTGGTAGAATAGGGTTTATATGTGCAGGTTGTAGCACTTAGGCATGACAATAACTCTTCTATATCAGCCTTGTTGATAGTCCAATAACTGCCAATCTTAATTAAGCCTGAACGTGAAATATCATGGGCAATTTTCCTAGCCATACACACCCAATCTTTAACAGTTAAACGAATCCGTAAGGAAGAAGCATTAAGGGTAACGTCAGGGCCAGTGTGTTCGTAAGGAGCTGGTGCCCGATTGCATTGATTGTGTATGGCGATTAGCAATGAGAATAAAACATAACCACTTTTGCGGTGGCAAACTGGTCCAGAAAGTGTCAGCTTTCCGGGCAACTTTTCGCATTCCTTCACATCCCCCGAGCGCAGATTAAACCCTGAACCAGGGATTGTGACATTTCTTTTAAAATTACTGGATGAAACAAACCGTGATGTTGAACTAATGATCCCTAAACTAAAGTCAGAAGTACTGATGGTCATTATCCCGCCCTTTGCATTGATTTAAATTTATTGAGTCAGAATCAGGTGCTGAAATGAATCTTATAAAAACAGTGTTTTTTAATAATAACATTGTTTTTTATTGAGAAATTTCAGTTAACCCATGTTTCAGATGAGGATCGATATGCCGGAAAACAAAATACCAGGGAAGAAGGGGATGGCGAAGCCAATGTAATGCCGTGAGTGGGTCGGCTCGACAGAGCCCAAAGCACTCCTTTGCTTGAACTAGGTTGTTTGGGATGCAATAGCAATATATGCACAGGGTTGACTATTCAATTCACCCACGAATTTCACCAGACCGGTAATGACATACTTAGTACCTAATAAAAATGACTGCTGATTAGGGCCGTATGCAGCAAAAAGCCCCTCACTTGTTGTTCCTGAGAAAATATAATAAGTGGCTTTAGTTGTCTTATTAATACGAAATACACAATCAGTAAATACGATGGTAATCTTAATCCTGTCACCCTTAATATATTTATGGGTAAGAGCTAAAACAACCTCTTCTTTAGATGTACTAGCAGGCAGCTTTGGTGCCAGAGAGCAAAATACCTCATACTGCTTTTCTGACAGAAACAATCCAGAATCTAACTGATTTAACAGACTCGTAGAAAATGAGTTTTGCTTACCATTCCTGAGCGCATCAATGATATCTGAATGCCGTTTTTTCCAGGATTCCTGATCCGGATTGCTATCAAATACTGATTTATCGTGCCCTAAGCCAAGTTCATTCCATTCATACAAGCGCTCTTCTAAAGGGCCAGTCGTTCCGGAACCTGAGCAATGTGAGCAGATCGCTTCCATTACAGCGCCTGCGCCATTGCAGCTATCGCATTCACGTGAGATTAAACCATAGTAGTAGCCATCCAGCCTGGAATTAACGATGATTCCAGGCGAGATTAAGTGATAATCCTTAGTGAAAAGATATACAGCCATCGACTACCCCAGTTTGCTAATTTTAACATTCACTTCATCAAGTGACTTAAGTACAGTTCCAACAAAAGCATCATGCCCCCCATCGACATGATCGAATCGGACACCATCATCAATTTGAGCTTTTCTTTCTAAAAGAACCTTCTGTGCATCATTAAGATGCCCGATTGTGTCAATCAAGGTCAGCGGGGTTGTGCCAAACAAAATACGTTTCATAGTGTCTCCAATAGACTAGCTGGCAAGCATTTGCTGGATTTCAGTGACTTCTGTAACCTGTTCTTTGGTGAGGAATAAAGCTACATGTTCATTACTTAAAAGATTAGCAAGAAGCCTGAGCTGATTCTCAGATAATTTAAGACAAAGCCCATCACCGTTTTCTGAACAATGCTCTTTGGAAACATGTTCGAAATGAGAGACGAATTTTTTGTCCACTTGTAACTCGACGACTGTTTCATCACAAGGCTCGGCCTGTTTAATTTCGTTAGTAATTTTTAAAAAGCTACTTTTTAAACGCTCAGTTTTCTTTTTTGACAGCACTCGGATGCCGAGTGATTTACGTGTCAATTTTGCGTCATTCTCTTTTACAGGCTCAGCCTCTTGATTTTCAGCAACCAAATCATCATTTGGAGTAGTAATGCTTTTCTCATTTGACTTTGTTGGCATTGAAACTACTGAATTTGAATGCTTTGTTTCGGAGATAGTTAAAACTTCTGCCGTGGCAAGGCTATCAATATCAGGAAATACGGAACGAAGGTGTTCCATGACTTTATTGTGATCGTTTTCATAACGCAGCATAATTTCAATTGCTAATGTCTTCTTAATACGATTAAACGAAAGCAATACGAGCAGCGGCTCAGGCATTTCCATAATCTTTAATGTATTCCTGATGGTGGTGATTGACCGCTGATATCTTTGGGCCAACTCTTCGACCGAATAACCCAATGTAAGAGCTCGTTGCAGTGCAAAGCCCTGGCTAACAGGATTGAGGGCGTTACGTTGATTACCATCAATATTTTCAAGGTACTCTTCACCATCACATAATCCGGTAATAAGCATCACCTTGAATTTTTTAATGTCAGCGCCCTCTTTCATGGCCTGCTTAAGCGCCATTGTTCTGCAATGGCCTTGCCTGACAACATATTTATTGTTGTGTTTAACGACCTTGATAAGCTCAACGCTTCGCCCTTCTTTGTAGGCAAGTTTAATGGCAACAATAGTTGATTTTACTGGTTCCAGTGTATAACACTTGTCGCCAATAAATGCCTCACGAGGATTGAACCCAGCCTCAATTAAAAGCTCATCGGGATGAATTTCAATAATTGTAGAAATGATTTCTTTGTGCATAAGTGTTCTCCTTTTAAGAGATCATACACACAATGTTGAAAATGCTAATAGCAATTCTGGAAAGAAAATAAATTAATGAAACTACAAAATCCTACTGTAGTTTCATTAGATTCTATTTACGAAGGTCATAAATCTTTTGGAAAAATTCGCGAGCATCTTTAGTTTCGGTCAGAGCTGCATCTTCACATAGACTCTTGATGCGGTTAAAGCGAATGAAGGTTAACTTCTGATCACCTGAATCTTGTGAGTATTTTTGAATTTTTAGATAGATACCATTTAACCATTTCTTTAGACGCACGAGGAACTGTAAGTCAGATTCAGATTTGGTTCTTTTCGGGCGACGAGCTAAGGAAGGTTGTTGAATTTCTGAATTCTGTGTTCGTTGTAAGGTATGGGAAAAGTTCTTGAAAACAATCTTATCTACGTCTTCCGCTTCAATAAGCTCAAAAGATACCCGCTCTGTTTTTTTCAGCTCTAACATCAGCTCCAGCACTTCGTGGTAGTCACGAGCCCTTATTGTCTCTTTCTGCGGTTTAGCACGTTCAATGATTCGTTTGAGAGTTAAATGTCTATTTCCGCTTGCTGGAAGAGAATTAATAAATAACAATACAATTCGCAGTAATTCACTTTTATATTTCAGAAGAATATTCTGATCGATAGGAATAAGGTAAGTAGAAAACATGACAAAGAATGTCCGGCTTACAGAAACCTGTACGGTATCTTTCTCCTGATCAATAATGTAGCTGCTTATCAAATCATAGACAGCTTCCTTAAGCCCCCCCTCTTCTTCTACTTCAGCGCTAACTTCAACGTCCGGGTCCTGTTCATATCTTTCTGCCTGAAGTAATTTCTTGTTCCGAATGACGATGACTTGTTTTTTAATGTCTCTCATCGCTTCAATGATTTTTTCCCGCTGCTTCATACGCTTGTTCTTAGCGCTAACACCGGAGTAATCCATGAATTTGGTAAAGGGTATGACAATCGTTCCTTCACCTTTGACCAACTCTGCTTTACTTGTTTCCCTGAAACATCTGACGATGGCATTCCACACAATAAAGTGAAGAGAGTTCATTGTAGGACCCTCTATATGCACTGTGTCGAACCCTTCGTATCCCTGGGCCGAAAACCTGCTAATGATATCTTTACCCGACTCGTGGTCAGTAAGGTCAGTTGACTTGTGATTGTGCCGACCAGCTACAAATAATGGAATTCTTAGCAGGACTAAGGGATGCGATTGGACCTCTTTAGGAAATTTATTATTTTTTCCCATGATGCCGTCATCAGGGATCAACTCGCTCAGTTCATCATTGAAGTCTTCCGGTTCCAGAACACCAGTGATGACACCATTCGAATTGTTTTCAGCTTCTATCTTAGCGGCGGATACCGGTACTGATTCAGTCTCTTTGACAGGAGACGACGAAGGCGAAGCAACGGAGGTTACTACTGGGCCATCATTGATTTTATTTGCTGTATTGGCCGGGACCTTTTCATCGTCAGATCTTTGTTCATCAACAGGCTTTGTTACTTCACTGCCTTTATGCAGCTTTTCCAGGATCGCGACCACTAAATCCTTTTGCATTTCAGGATCATTAGCGAAAGATGCAAAGATCTCTTTGTTTAGCCTGGCTTGTACTTTGGTCACGAGGCTTGATAACAAAGCCTCATAAAAGACTTCGTCGATATCAGCCTGTTTATGACCAAACCTAGTTGTTATGAATGAATCGACTATTGTTGAGATATCCATCTAAAACCTGCTGGTATTGCATATGTTTTGTTGTACCTGATTGTACACAAAAACAAGTGGGATGAATCAACATCCCGAGCATTTTGAAACAATATGAAACACTTTGCTTAAAATGTTTCTATATTGGAGCGATGAAAACTCACTATCCAAACAATTATGTTTTTTCGGAAAGTAACTTTGCATCCCTATCAGAGTCCCTGGCCTAAATCATGAACAGTAGATGGACACCTAACCAAATTTCGTTCACTTCGGCATCACACATCACTTTCCTACTCGCTTTCTAGTAGCCTTCAACAATGCCAGTTCGACGGACATTTATCTATTCAACCCATCATGCCAATCTGACGGACACTTATCCCATTAGCCAAGTAGACGGACACTTAATAGAGGCGCAGCGGGTTGAGGGGGGGGTTAACTTTTGTTGAGTAGTCCGGACAGCAGTTAGAAAAGTGTTAATACAACAACTTCAGAAATCAAAGCGGATGACTTAAAAACTACTTATAGAAAGGCTATTTATTGAAAAAAAGTACTTTTTCAGCATAAGAATAACGTTATTAACTTTGTTAACGTGATCACATTAAAAAGCATTTAACAGGGTAAGCCAGTCAGAAAAAGTAACTTCGGACCCTTTCATTAAGCGCAAATTCGCCCGTTCATGTAACCATTACCATGTGAAACTGGCATTAGCATGCAGCCAAAGTGTCCGACTTCCAGGTTTTCGAGGGTGACATTCACTTAAGTGTCCGTCCTCTTGGTTTCGTTAAGTACGTTTAGGGATAAATGTCCGTCTACATGGTGAGGTAAATAGCGCTCAATGATAAATGTCCGTCTACTCGGCTAGATAATTACTGTTGAATGATAAGTGTCCGTCTACTTGGCTAGATAAATACTTTTCAAAGATAACTGTCCGCCTGCTCGGTTTAAGTGTCCGTTACCTTGGTTTGAAATCTACTAACAACAGTTAAATGTCCGTCTGCTTGGCGGGATACTACGTCCCCTCTCATAAATGTCCGTCCAGTTGGTGAAAACTGTACTTTCAAACCTAAATGTCCGTCTGTTTGGTTAGATGTATAGGCCAGAGGACCAGACAATCAAATCATTTAAGCAACTGTAGATCTGTTCGACCATTTAAATGTCCGTCTATATGGTTTTTATGTCCGTTCTGACGGCTACAGATTTAGCCTCAATGAGACTGAATGGATGGTCGTTTCTTAGGAGAGTTAATTCCATAAAGCTAAGAAAAAGGATATCAACACCTTATCAACAACCTAAGCAACTGAAAAATATAGAGCCTGTGGATAACTATGGAGTAAGTGTCCGTCATCTTGGTTTAACCAGCCGCTTCGTTGGTATAAGTGTCCGTTCTCATTTCGAATCGTCCGTCTGCATGGTCACAGTGTCCGTGAGTTTGGTCAAAGTGTCCGTCACCCCGGTTCAAAACACCTCCTAATCCCATGAATTAAAACAACAAATCAGCATGGAGATCAGTTGAGATCTGTTTGAGATCTTTTAGAGATCCTTTTGAGATCTAAAAAGAGAGATCTTATTAAAAGGGAACAAAATTTAATCAGTTTTTTTTAAAGTTCTTTTTTAAAAAATCATACTTCGAAATCGTTAGTTTTCAGCTCAATCCTTTCCCTCGTACTAAAGCGAAAAAAATCGGGGTCTATCCGATCTTGAGCCAGAAAAAAGATAGGTACGATATCCCTGCTTTCGTTAACCCACTAACTTTCGGAGTCGATATGGAACTTACGTTAAACAAAAACTTTGCGACTGATAAAAAGCAGACCGTAAATAAAACCAAAGCACTCAACATCACGCTGTTAGTCATTCTAACTGTTTTGACTTGTGGTTTCGCCTATGCAGGTTCTGATGATGGTGCTCTTGGTGAAATTTGGTCATACCTCAGCGAAGGTTTGACAGGAGCCCCAGGTAAGATCCTCGCCGCTTGCATGCTCTTCTCATGCGGTTACTTTTCTGTTCTGAAACCAAACCCAGGTCTGGCCGCAGTTTCGTTCCTCATCATGCTGATCATTGCTAACGGTGAAAAAATCATCGGCGGATTTATGGATGCTGGTGTACCGCTCTAAAAGCTCCCGATTCTAACGAGGGGGCTAGCCCCCTCCTAAGGTAATTCATGACAGAGCATGCAGTACCAAAACATAGTTACCGTTTTCCCTATCGGATAAACATGCCTTTGCTCATTTTGTTCTGGGATGCCAAGCAATTGGGCCTTAGTTTTTTACTGTGTGCATTTGGTAATATTTTTGACTGTTTTACCATCGCAACCGTAATTGCAGCGATTTACTGGGTAGCCTACAAAAAGGCTGCTGAACTAGGGATTCGTGGTTACCTGCGGCATAAAGCGTGGTGGCTGGGATTCCTGCCGGGAAAAACGGTATTTAGCAGTCGCTACTTTAGTGACCCATTTATTCGCGACCTGTATTCCTGAAATCACGAATACACCATAAGGTTGAATATGAATATTTACGAAAAAATAAAAGCCATTCTCTTTAAAAAAGAGGCGAGCGATAATACTTCCGAAACTGAAAACCTTCAGAAAAGTACTCAGAAGAGAAATGGTCGCTTTTTGGATACCCGCTCGCACATGAGCTCGACATCGAAAAGCGCACCGGCTGGGATCGCTTATAGTGAATTGATACGCCGGAATACAAAAATCATTAATGCCAACATACTGGCATTAGTAATTATTGCTGGGTTAGTCGGGAAAGAAATTTTCCTGGATAAACCAGTAACTGTAGTCACCCCTCCGAATATGAACGAAGAAATTCGAGTGATTGGTAATAAAGCCTCTGAATCCTACAAGACTCAGTGGGCCCTTTTTTACAGCACTATGTTGGGGAACATAAACCCAAAAAACATTCAATTCGTCATGGATTACATTATCAAATCACTTTCTCCAGAGCTTCAAGGTCGGATTGCTGCGGAATTACAAAGCCAAATAAATATCATGCAAACAAGGGGGGTCGATCAGACCTTTACTCCGATTGATATTTTTTTCGACGAAAAAAATGACATGGTCTATGTCTGGGGAACTAAAACTACGAAGTTAACGAATGTTTCTGACAAGCAAGAGACGTCGAAATGGACTTATGAGTGGGTTATAGGCTTACGACAGGGTATGCCACGAATTGCCTATGCAAACCAGTATGCCGGTACACCAAATATCAAAAAAATAACGATAAATGGTAAAGAGCAACTTCAAAAACTGGACAATCCGCCAACCACATCCGGGGAATAGAATGAAAAACTTGAGGGATTTCAAAGTTAAATCGATGGCAATGCTATTGAGTCTGGGAATAGTCCACAGCGTTTATGCTGAAGATTATCAATTGCCAGCTGCCGTTAATAACCCCGTGGCAATTCCTGTGGGAGCAGATAGTGTTCAAAAGGTTGCACAATCGGCAATGGCATCTGAATCACCGACTACAAACAAACCAACGACAGCACTTCCACAAGTCCCTCTGTCTGGTGCCAGTTCATCTTCACCTGCTGTTAATGCAATCACTGACGCACTGAACAAGAACCCTACATTACCGGGATATGACGCACAAATAGCCTCAGGTAATTTTGACGAATATGGCCGTGGACGTACTGATGGAGCAGCTGGAGCGCCTCAGAAAGCTCAAACCGCAGCGCCGTCTAAAACTGATGTCCTGTTTACAGAAGCTAAGAGCCGCTATCAGGAAGTCCAAAAGGTTAACGTTCCCCCAGGCGGAAATATAGTTTTACCGGTATCCAAAGGCTTACAAAACAGAATTTCTACTACGTTCAAGAACGCTTCTGTCAGTACTTCTACACCTGAGCAGGATGCCAGTATTTTTGTTGATGGTGGAGATGTATACATCACTACCAATATTGCCAAGCCAATCGGAATTATGCTGTCAGAAGACAATGTTCCAGAAAGTACTTATAACCTGACACTTATCCCACTGGATGTGCCTGGGGCAATGATTTCAGTGAACACTTCGCTGAGTCCTCAAATGCAGGCGAAGAGAGAGAAATCTATTGATGCACAGCAGTATCAGGAAATGCTCGAGCGATCCCAACAAGAAGAAATGAGCCCTTCTGACCCGCGTCAGGATGATCATAAACAACGGATTATGGATTTGCTCACCCCTGTTGCGTTGGGTGAAGTTCCGTCTGGTTTCAGTCTTCAGACAGAGCGTTTGTCACGCATTCCAGCAAGCGAACAAGCACCCTGTAAATTCAACATGTATGCAAAACTCGGTCAGCGTCTTGTAGGGGCCAGAGAGTTGATTGATATCGTTCTGGTTAAAAATGATAAACCTTATGGGCAGGTTGTAGCCGATCAGCAATGCCTGACTGAAGGCGTTATTGCTAGTGCTCTTTTTGATAAAGCATTTCTACAACCGGGTGAAGAAACCGAACTGTATATCGTCAGGGATAAGCTCTTCCAGGAGCGTAAGGCCCGTGTAACAACGAGACCTAGTCTGATCAATAGCAAATGAATATAAAAGTTACTTTTGAAAAATTTATAAAATGTTCCTTGGTGGGTTTTAGTGTTTTCTTAATTACACGCTGTTATTACATAAGTAATTATATAGAGCGGAGTGAGATACAAATACTTCCAAGTGAGCCGGTGATTTCGATTTCTCTACCTGAGGAGAATAAGACGGTAATCAAATTTGCTGATGATTCTTTAGAATCCAAATTTGTAAGTAGCAAAGCCGAATCGTCATTAGATCAAACCGAGAAAAAAACTAATTCAAAAAAAGTAACTTCAGAACAGTTGCATGTGCAAGAAATTGATCAGGTTATACACAGTTCTAATGACGAATCCTGGGTGAAAGCAGGACAGCCTTACATTGTTCCGCAACTTAAAGATAGTGAGCGGCAAATCAAAATTAAGCGATATCTGGCACCTCAAAACGGAGCAGAGAATGGACATTAAAAAACAATGGGAAACGAATAAATCCTTTCGGTATGGTACGCTGATTGTCATTATTGCCGTTTTGATATTTTTCATCAGCCAATCACTTTTCAGCCCTGCTGAAAAGAAACGAGTCAATACCCAAAAGAAAGATATGCAAACGGGACTATTACTCGATGATTCTCAAATGAATAAGCTGGATTCTAAACAAAGCCAGCTGACTTATGACGAGATGATTAAACAGAACCGAAAAGATCAGAATGAAGCTAAAGCTGAGCGTGATAAGGCCGAAAAAATACAGTCGGAAACAAGGACTCAGGTTGCCGAACTGAACTCACAGTTGGGTCAGCTTAAGCAGCAGCTTATAGATATGCAGGCTAATCGAAATAATCCAAACCGAAGCCTCGATAGTCGCAATCCTCCACAAAGTAACAGTGGGGCAACTCCGGCTGCAACGCCGTACCAACTCAATACCAATGCTGCTGTTAATAATAGCTATGATGCAGGTGGTGTAATTACACCACAGCGTATGAGTCCTATGCGCACAATTACTCAATCATCTATTAAAACAAATGCCTCAGGAGGAGTGATTCAGGTTACGCCTATTTCCGAACAAAAGATTAAAGAAGGTAAAGAAGTTTTCCCGGGTGCAGAAAAGGCAGGTATGAGGACAGTTAAAACTGATGGGACAACACCAGTTGATAGCAAAGCTCGTCACGCAGCCAGAAAAGATGAAATGTATTTACCTGCGACATCAATTATTACTGGAGTACTCATCACAGGCTTAGAAGCGCCTACGAGTATGTCATCGAAGGCCGAGCCCATGCCAGTCACGATGCGAATCAAGAAAGATGTGTTGATGCCTAATAATTTCACTATGGACCTTCGAGATTGCAACCTCTTGGGCTCCGCAGTTGGTGATCTGGCATCTCAACGAGCCTACATACGGGCCACATCAATCTCTTGTGTTAACTCAAAAGGTAAGGCGTTTGACGTCAAGCTGGAAGCTTACGCTGTTTCCGAAAACGACGGTAAAAATGGGATTCGTGGCAATCTGATTAGCCGAAATGGTAATGCAATAGCCGGTTCTGCATTTGCAGGGGGATTGTCAGCCTTGGCCGGAAGTTTAAGCCCTAGCAAGGTATCTTCGCTCAATATCGACCCTAATTCTCAAGCACAGTATCAAACGCCGAATTTTGGTGCGCTAGGGGCCTTGGCCGGAAGCGGAGCTGCGAGTGGAGGTTTGAACAGATTAGTTGATTACTACACCAGTATTGCAGAGCAACAGTGGCCTGTAGTTGAAATTAGCCCTGGCCGCCCTATCACCTTTGTTGTCCAGTCTGGAGCAACAATTCCAACAAATCTGGTTACACGATAAGGAATACTCCCGTGACAGACAAAGACGATAAAAAAGAAATTACTTTACCAGAAGTTGAGGCCCCTGTTGGTGGGGGCCGCAAGGCGGTAAAAAAAGTAACTTTAGAATTTGAACTGGAAAAAGTGCTAAAGATTGCTGCCGGTGCGCTCCTTTTAACCATTGTCGGTATCTACGGATATAAATATATTTCTACTTTTAAAATGCCAACATTTGGTACGGATACCCCCCGTATTGCTGTGATGAACGTTTCAGAAATCAGAGATGAATTTTTACGGCAGAATAATTTAAAAAATAGTGATGAAAGAGAAATCGCAAAGTTAGAACCAGAATTCCGCATATACACCCGAAAATTGATGGCGTTATACCGTTTGAATGGATTTTTGGTCATTGATTCGGCACTGACTTTTTCAATTCCTTCAAGTGTGAAAATTGTCACCTATATCGACGGGGACGCATTGATGGATGAGTTAAAATCGCTGGGTAGCAATGAAAACTTTAATGAGGTTACCACTCAGTGAGAAAAGTAATTATTCCATTACTAGCAGTGTTAAGCGTAATGAGCTCTGTGGTTGTAAATGCTGAATCTACTGTATTTACTGATTCGGATGCGAGTGCGTTGATGTCCAAAGCAAAGGAAGGCGGAATTAGCCCTGACCTTCAGAGCTTAATGTCAAAAATGCAGGCGTATAAGCCAAAAGATGCAATTTATCTCCCAACCGGGGGGTTGTATCTTTTTGAAGATGCAAACTCAAAGCTTATGGCCGTTACCACTAATGGTCGATATACACTATCCGGTGGAAGTCTTGTTGATGTCGTTAAACGAACTCAACTTTTTAAAGTAGACGAAATAAGAAAATCATATTTTATTAGTTTAAGTGATTCTCCGTTTCCATTAAATAAAGTGGCGTCAATTCCTCTCGGTAACCCAAAACTTAAGCGTCAGGCTGCAATTTTCATCACACTCGATTGCGATGGTTGTGAAGATCTTATAAAGAAATTTGTTGCAGACCGTGAAAAATATCGTGTGGATATTGTTCTAATCCCCTCCCCGGGCGAACCAAAAAAACAACTACAAAGACTTTGGTGTAGTCGCGAAAAGGGAAAAATTACTGATTTCGATATTATCCAGTGGTTAACCGGAAATAAAGCCGATACCGAAAAGCGGTGGCTACCTGTCAAAGAATCTGAATCATGTTCTGTCGAGCCATTGGTAACGTCCATGGCGTTGGCCGGAGTATATAACCTCCAGGGAGTGCCATCAGTTGTGCGTGAAGATGGTCTTGCCGGTAATGGAATTCCAAAGGATTTTGATTACTGGCTTAAGCAAAGTGTTACTCCGTTACTCAAAAACCCATTTGCCACTGAATAGGTAACAAAATGAATACCAAAAGAACAGTACTTAGTGCCCTTATCGTTTTGTCAACTACCTATCTCACTGGTTGCATAGGTAGTTCTGAATCAGAATGTCCCGGTGTTGAAAATGGGGTTATCTGTAAAGGTCCTCGGGAAGTAATGGAATTAACCAATAACCGTGATGATTTATTTGATACCAATGGAGAGCAAACCGAGGGAAAGGGGGAATCGACTGTCGCTGACAGTCGCTACCCGGCACAGGTGACACCTCCGGGCGAAGTTCAGTATCCTAAGTCACCGACGCTGATTAATAAGCCTGTAGCAACTACTATCACGCCTGTCGCGTTGTCATCGAATACAATTTCACCGCGTCCAATTGGTGGAACGCCTGTCAGCCAGGGTTCTGTGACTCGAGCCAGTGGAAATCCATTTATCAATACCCCGGTTCAGGCAACACCTGCCCCACGGTATTACAATCCCAATTCCGATATAAAACCAGCAAAGGATCTATATTCCGTCTACAACGGCCAGCCGGTTAACCCTACATTGTCGCAGAATCAGGTTCAGCAATATCGATCTCAGGGCTACAAACAACCTGTAGTAGCACCTGAGCCTCTTGCCGTGCTTCAGCAGGGCAAAGTCATGCGCATAACATTTGCCCCGTACACTGACGATAACAATGCCCTTAATCTTCCTGGCTATGTATACGTCAACGTTCGCCCTCAAACCTGGATCGCCGGTAATAATGCCACGACAAATCCAGCAAGAATTGTGCCGCTAGAAGTTCAGGATTCTGCTCGTGAAAATATGCAGTTGCAGCAAAAAGCAACCAAAGCAGTAACGGCCAATGGTGTCGTTCGTGAGCTGTAACAGGGGACATAAATGCAACCGATAAAACAATTTAATGAAGAGCTTGTTCGTCATAAGCTGGGTAACTATATTCCGGTTTTCGACCAGTTACCGGGCAGTAACTATTTCCTGATAGATGGCAACAAGCTTGGTTTTATGTTCATCTGTAATCCCTCCCCTGGCCTGTATGAGAATCAAAAAGATATTCTGGCCGAGATGTATAAGATGGATTTTCCTACAGATACCGTCTGCCAGGTGACCTTGTCCGGCCTACCCGATTTAATAATGCAACTGAGTGCATGGGCATCCGTGCGTGGCGGCCGTATGCCTGAGGAGGACAAGGAAAAGTCTGACCTCCTTAACGCATATCAACTCGAATATTTTGACCGCAGTACCAGAGAGCCGCTTAAGCCAGACTATGACCAATTGAAGCTGCGTGATTTTCAGGTTTGGATTTCATTTACCATTCCTTTAGCTGGAGCTTTCCCTACCGATACTGAAGAACGCAATATTGACGTGTTGTATTCAGAATTGAAAAGTAAATTAGTAACTATGGGGCTGACCCCATTTGCAGCTCAGGCCGAAGACTGGCTTTACTGCCTGGATAAAGTGTTGAACCCTGGAGAACATGCTCGCTGGTCAGAAGGCAATATGAGAGTCAATACACTCAAAAGGCTGAACGAACAGGTGGACGTACCGGGTCGGAAATACGAGGTAGGACAAAACTACTTTTCAACGACGACCGGAAACCGCGATAAGACTGAAGCCAGATATTTCAAACAGCTATCTGTTAGACGTTTCCCTGAATATGTAAGTTTTGGAAGCATGTATGAATTAGTAGTGAATTGGATGCATGGTCGAAAAACGGTGTTCAATCCATTCATGATAACACTCACAACCGTCTATTCAGACCCTCTCAAGCTTGCTAAAGAAAACGTCCGATATAAAGCTGTCACGAACAAACAAGCCGGTATACCTATTGTCTTAACCTTCTGTCCTCGACTAAGAGATATGGACAATGACTATATGGCTGTCACCCGTGAGCTGGAGGATGGGGCGAGATTAATGGAGGGATACCTGACCTTCACTGTCATGGGTAATACGGCCGAAGACGTTCAAAGTGGTGCGGATCAGATGAAATCGTTTTATCTGGAAAGCCGCGTCAATGTTACGGATGACTCCTATATTGTCTTCCCATCTTTAATGTCCACTTTACCTATGTGTAATGATGCCAAAACCGTTCATGATCTTGACCGGCACGAAGTAATGACTAATACCGGGGCAGCACACTTATGCCCAATCTTTGGACCATGGAAAGGCAATACCAATCAACCTGTTATAAACATGGTGACGCGTGAAGGTCAGCAGCTGGGACTTGATATTTTTAAAACTTCAGCCAGTTATAATACGGTTGTTGGTGCAACTTCCGGGGCCGGGAAGTCTTTCTTCATAAACTATCTGATCAACAATTACCTGGGTGCTGGTCCCAGAGCTAATGAGATGCATCATTACCGGGATGCTAAACAGTTGTTGGCTGAAAACAGGTACACCAGTTTTGACCCCGATGGAGCGCAAATATTCGTTGTGGACGTAGGTCGTTCATATCAGGGGATCTCCGAGCAATACTCCAGCTCTCAATTCATCGACTTTGGGCGCACCCCTACTTTTACCCTCAACCCGTTTGCGTTTTTGACAGACGTTGCAGCTGATGAAAGAGCTTTAGTAGAGGCCCCAACTTTCGAAAGTGACTCAACTTCGGAGTCAGAAAACGAAGATGAAAAGGATAAAGTTGCTCAAACCATAATGGTCCTAAACCAATTAAAAATCATGGCATCAGAATCTGGAAAAATTGATGATTTCCAGCAATCTGTAATGCTTCAGTTGATCGCTGAGGAGTACAGAGAATCCCGGAAAGCTGGGCGGACTGGATCTATTACCGGTTTTGCACGTCGATGCCGTGAATTTCCCGATGACAGGATGAAGGACATCGGTGTCCAGTTGGGAGCATGGTGCGAAGGTGGTATTTACGGATACCGTTTTTCCGAAACGCTTCCACCAATCAACTTTGATAGCCGCTTTATTGTGTTAGAACTGGAAGAGCTGAAAGGAACACCGCATCTGCAAACCGTAGTTTTAATGTCGATCATCCAGGCCGCACAGCATGCCATGTTTATCAAGCGTGATGGTCGCAGAAGACTTTTCATACTTGATGAAGCATGGGAGTACATTCGTCCGGACAATGCCAACGGTGGTAATCAGGCGAATAACCAGTTCTTTACTTCATTCCTGGAAGCTGCATGGCGGCGATTCAGGAAAACGAACTGTGCTGGAATTTGTGTAACCCAGTCATTTGAGGATTATTTTACCTCCTCCGTTGGCCGTGCAATTACGGCTAACAGCCCCTGGAAAATCATCATGAAGCAGGAGAAAGAATCAATTGAATCTATGAAAAAGAATCAATATTTCTCTACTTCTGACGGCGAATATGAGCGCATGAAGAACATTCGTACTGTTAAGGGGGTTTTCTCTGAAATGCTCATACGATTCGAAGGGTTCCAGGAGATTTGCAGGCTGTACGTAGACCGTAAAATGGAGCTCTGCTTTACAACGGACTCCAAAGACAGGACCCGTCTTTGGGATATACAGGCTCAGCGAGATTGTAGCTACGGGGAGGCGATTGAAATTCTCTACGAACAAGAGCAAAGGGAAAGAGCAAAAGTGGCCTGACCATTAGCTTAAATAATAAAGGCCCTTCGTGGGCCTTTTTGCTAAAAAGTAACTTTTGGTTATGACATAAGATTTGACTGCCACCCTTTCGGAGAGGCAATTCCCTATTTGCTGCGGTACACCGTTTGTTGATCGTTCCTCATTTTTTCCTCAAAGACATTTTCAACCACAAGCGTTCTCAGAGCCGACCTTGCGGTGCAGTCTGAAAGTGTAGGTTCTATGGTACATGTTATTTTTAAGAACCATATGTAGGCTTGTTGTTGCGATAAAATAATATCAATAAAATTCAATTACTTGTGGTGTAAAAGTTTATTTGTAGCGTTTAAATAACATCGATATATAACTTTAAAATCACTTGTTACTTATATCAACCTTGCCTTGTTAGCTTACCGTTCCACATGGTTGAATTATTCAATATGCGTGGAGATGGTGGTTCAATGAACTAACATTAGTTAGTTTTGTGTACCAATGGCAATTTAATGATAGGTAGCAAACGAATGCGTTAATAATTGATTTAGGGGGGCTGGGGGAAGTAAAGAGTAGAAAAACTGCACCATGCTAAAGTGCAGCTTTTGTCTTAGGAAGTTAAATATTAGTCATTTTTTAACTTATCAGCGATGAATGCTTCAATCTCTTTTATCAGGTCATTACTCATTCGGTTAAATTCGAATTTTACTTTTCGGCCAGATGCACTTTTACTGATTCGAGCATACTTGTCTTTATTTTCGAATGTCACCAGTTCGCGAGTCTCCCAGCCTTTCTTGGGACGATTCTCATCGAGCTGCTCCACTGCCTTGATAATTGATTTGAGAACCTTTTTCTGCGTATCTGCAATATCATCAGTCGGTAAATCATTAGTCTCAGATTTTACCTGCTCAACGACATCATCCAGAGAAAATAAGTTTCTCTCCACATATTTCTGGAAGCGCGCAAGCTGGTTATAGAACGCATTAGGGATGGCCTCATAGTCAGGGAACAGCGTTATCAACGAATCAGAAATCTGTGCTGCCTGAATTCGCTTAGACACAGAGACATGGCTGGTCCCGAGGTAATTAGCCAGTTCTTCATTTTTAGTGAAATTCATCTCTTTCATCTTTTGAATGTACTGGAAACCAATCTCGCGATACGAGAAGCGCCGTGAGGTTTGGGCAGCAGAAATGATCGATTGGATATCTTCGGGCGTTAGTTCATCCGGCAAGACCCAAAGTGGCAAATCCTTACTGGCCTTGATACAGCAAAAGCGCCTGCGGCTACCCTCAATCAACAAATATTTACCAGCTCGCTTAACTGCCACACCCTCTGTATCAATCCCACGAGCTTCAATTTGAAGGAGGATATCTCTAACAGCATTAACGCTCAGTGCTTCCTGGTTACGAGGGTTCATTGGGTGAACAGCGGTTTGAGTCTGAACATCTGCTGCCGGGATAGTGATATGTTCCGCTTCCACTTTCCGATTGTTATGCAGGGTGAAAAGTTTCTTCACTCGAGTGGCAGTCTTCAGATTAGCTAAACCGGACTGGTGTACAACACCAGTCCGTTTCGGGTTGCTCAGATAGAGAGACTTATCATTACCAATTTCTTGTCCGTCACTCATTTCTCAACTCCTTCCTTAACTGAAAAGCTTTTAATTTCGTTAATAAATTGCTGATAGACAGCCATAACAGATTGCTCTGCGATATCCAGTTGTTTAGGTGCGCAAAGCTCTTCAGACTTCTTGATATCTAAAACAGTACGCCCTTTTGAGGCAGCAGCTTTGAATGCTTCGGAGTTTTTAATATTTGTCGTTAAGAACAAATCTTGTACGGTCCGAACAAGTTTATCCAGAACTATCCGTTCGTACGGACTTTTGTCATCAACGTTAACGGCCAGCACTTTGAACCATTTAATGTTCTCCCCTTTGTTTGGGGATTGCTTGAAACGTTCGCTCAGGGTAATCATAAAGTCGGTTGTCGACGCATAATCATATTCACGAGGGGAAACAGCAACGAGAATGCCGTCAGCACCCTCATCTGCTGCCCAGATTAGTGGGGAATCTTCTGGTGGCGTGTCGATAATGATGAGGTCATATTTCGTCTTCAGAACTGGCAGAATTACATTACGGAAGCGAAGCAGAAGTTCCGTTCGGTCTTCTTTAGCCATTTGCCAGTATCTATCCTTAAATCGAGCGTCAGTAGGAAATGCTGTTATGACATCCAGATTAGGAAGGTGGGTAGAAAAAGGCATGTTATTGATAATTTCTGCCTCGGTGAAACCGAGGTCCAGATACTTTTTGTAATCGGAGTTATCTTCATAGATCCCCAAAATGGCATCCACAGCTGTGAGGAATACATCATCCTCTTGGACACTGCGGATCATACTGCTACCTATCGAACCCTGTGGGTCCCACTCTATAACTAATACCTTTGCATTAAGGTTTAGGTCTAACGCAGCCGCTGTAGCAATAGAGATTGATGTCGTGCTTTTTCCCGTGCCACCTTTATAGTTCTGCGTGATGATAACGCGACTATGATAGCTGTCTCGGTAAGCCGGATAACCGAGGTGGTCCATAATGTTTTGGACATCAAAGCGTGTATATAGATGGTTTTTGTTTTGGAAAATAGGCGCACCGATAACCTTGGCCTCTTCCATATCAGCAATCATTTTGCCAAACGTATTACGCGATTTTCTAAAAAAGTCAGCAAGGCTTTTTTTGTTGAGGCAGTGGTTATAAATAAGACGGTCTACACCATCAATAGTGTCATCAGAAACAGAAATTCTTGAAGACAATGCCAGCGACTCTTTAAGCGAGATCTGCTCGCTCTTCATGCGTTGACCGACTAGAGCTATTTTTTCTAATAAATTCATTCTATAACCACTCTGTTAATCATTGAAATATCAATTGAGCGTATAAGTGTGCAATCTACCAATGATGCGCTCAATTCACGGTTTATACGTTCAATTCTATCTGTAAGTGTCAATTATTGCCAATCCCAGTTCATTTTTTGAGACGTTTTCGTCATTATCATTAGAGTTTCAGACAAAAGTTTCGATAATTTTCATATCTGTCGACCAATTGGTGAGTAATCAAAGGTCGTTAACATGGCGTCGTTGGCTATTTAGGAAACCTGGTGCTGGCGATTAAGGGGGTTAAACGGCAAAGCCTATACCCTGGTGCTGACGATTAAGGGGGTTAAACGGCTAAGCCTATACACAGGTGCTGGCGATTAAGGGGGTAAACGGCGAAACCTATACTCAGGTGCTGGCGATTAAGAGGGTTAAACGGTAAAGCCTATACCCTGGTGCTGGCGATTAAGGGGGTTAAACGGCAAAGCCTATACCCTGGTGCTGGCGATTAAGGGGGTTAAACGGCGAAATCTATACTCAGGTTCTGGCGATTAAGGGGGTTAAACGGTAAAGCCAATACCCTGGTGCTGACGATTAAGGGGGTTAAACGGCAAAGCCTATACCCTGGTGCTGGCGATTAAGGGGGTTAAACGGCAAAGCTTATACCCAGGTGCTGGTGATTAAGGGGGTTAAACGACGAAGCGTATATTCAGGTGCTGGCGATTAAGGGGGTTAAACGGCGAAGCGTATATTCAGGTGCTGGCGATTAAGGGGGTTAAACGAGATTGCTCATCACGTTAATACCTCAGATATATAAGAAGTCGTATGAAGAATCAGGCATCCCTTCCCTGCCTGGTTTAGAACAAAAGGGAGGGAAGGGGTTAGCGTAGTCTTCAGTGAGAAACCTTTGCTGGTTCCGACATAAATGGTCTCATGTCAATAAAGACTGAAGAAGAGTTGGAATCGTTCTTAACGTTGAGTGGTGCCTTACCAGGTAAAGACATTGTCGCTACATCAGGTCCACTAATCGCATAGCCGTTTTCGGCTGACGGCATAACAGTGAATATCTTAATGGCAACATTTTCATGCCGATAGTAAGAGAGGCCGAATGTTGAGCCTGCTTCTGTATTGTTAACCTCTACCGAAACAGGAGTCGTGCCAATCAATTCATTCGTCATGATGTTCTTTACAGTTGCACCTTCAGGTACAGTTAAAATCTTATATTGATATGCTTGCGCCCATCCGCAGAAGAAAATCATTACTAAGAAGATATTTTTCATTGCAGTTCCGTCCTTTTGAAATTCAGAAACAGTTGATAACTAATGTGGCCCTGGCCTTTCGTATTTTTTGCCGGTGAGTAATAGTCGACGCTAAAGTAAGTCGGCAGGTACTCTGTACTGGTCTGTTTGGAGGAGACAGATTCGAAAGGCATTGTAATAAGCTTCATTTGGTCTTCGTTTGAAAAACACAGGCCAAGTAATCCAAGAGTCGGCATTTTGAAAGTAGAAACATTTTCAGGTGCGACCGCAGTCTTTCCTCGTGAGACATAAGAACATCGGCTTCCGGCCAGATTTAAATTTTTAAATTGTATGAATTCTTTTGTTCCATTTTGAACAATTAGCCAAAGGTCTGTGCCTGAGCTTTCTATTGAAAAAGTAACTTTGTCAGTAGGATTGGCCTGAGTACGACTTAACAACACGACATCAAACCCAACGCCAGGTACTGAGGAAATCTTTGAATCAATGGAAGCACATCCGCTAAGTAAAGTGAGAAGTGGAAGGGATAACAGCCATTTCATTTGCTTGTCCTTAATTTTGTTTTCTGCATAGTCACAAACTTAAGGGCTTCTCCTTTCGCAACTGTTGCGTTCTTCGTCCAATAACCAGTCCCGCCAATAAACCTGTTTCTCTTTGGAATGAATACGAACTCCGAAAACTCCACATTGTGAGTTTTGGGTTTCGTAGCGATTGTGTAGGCCTGGTTACTGCTGAGCTGACGATTTTTTTCCGTAACTGTAATTAATTTTGAATCATCAGTAACGACAGGGATTTTGAGCGACTCAATGCCTAACTGAGAATCGGTCAATTCATTCTTTTCATCACTAACAGATACCAGTGAGAATTTGTCAGATTTATCCGGACCAAAAAGGGAAACGACACTTTTAGATTTACCATTGATTGAAACAATGGCCTGGATAGGTGTTTCAACGTAATCATTGATCAAGCTGAGAGTGAGTGAAGTATTAGGTTCTAACCATATGACTTCTTTACCAGCATCATCTGCACTTACGGTTAACGGGTGACCCAGAGAAATCTTGTTTTTGGCAAGAACCTTGTACTCGATGTAAGGTATGACGAGATATGCCGATTTAGTTTGAGATTGGTTTGTAATTTCAAAATAATTGCGCTTAGACGCACTAGTAATCAATATGGGACGCTTCATTCCGTTTACCAGTAGTTCACTACCGGAATAGCTAATCTTTATGTTTTGGACGGATTCATTTTCTGGTGCTGGGATATCAGAATCTGAACTGGCCGAAGAACAAACCGCTAAAAGCATTGAGCTGAGGAAGACTGCTACTAATTTTTTGTTTGTACTCATGGTTCGGTTCCTCCAATAAAATTGTCGTGTGAATGAATATCTAAATGGTTTGATTGAATGCTCAATACATCAGATTTATTTAAACAGACCTGATGGACTAAGAAACTTGGGTTAGAGCCATTGATAAATTCGAGCATAGAGATAGGACATCTACGTCTAACCACTTTGGATAACTCTCGATCTGGTCCAATGTGGATAGTGTTGCCGAGTAGAACCGGCATGCCATTAAGCGGGAGACCATGTGCCGCTCGGATGCTACTAACAGAATTCCTCCCAAGTACTAGAAAATTGACGCCTTTGATATGAGTAGGGGTTAATGCATGCTCCTTGCCAAACATAATCTGCCCGATATAACTACTCACTGTTGAAGACTTGAATCCATGCAGGGCCTTTAAAGTGTCCGGGAAACTATCTCTGATAGGTGCGTAATCGGATGAGCAGATCCCAATACGAATTCCTCCCTGAAGCTCGACTGAGTAAATCAGAGGGAGCTGCTCCGTCATTAATGCTCGTATTTGATCTTCAAGATGATAACGGTTGATATCTTTGTGCCAGGAGCCACCATTGGCACTCCATTTTTCTAATTCAGAAGTCCCGGGATAGAACTGGCGGTATTCAGGATCGAGTGGAAGTAATTTTTTTAAATTGTATTCCCCGAATCCGGTGACTGAATAAAATGAAACCTTCCTGCCTTCGAACCTCTTTGTATTAATTGCTCTTAACAGCTGATATCCCTCAGGGCCATTATCAAACAAGTTGCCTGCACCGATGATTACAACATCATCATCAAAATCAGTGACCGAGTGAATGAGATGACACAGGAACGAATAATTCCCGCATACATCAGAAATAAAAAAAATACGTCCACTGTAGTTGGTCAGATCTAATATCTGAGCATCATTTGCAGCCATGTAAACCCCTAGTAGTTGAGGTCCAATAATAACTTACGGATTCATGTTATTCGGTTGGTTAGGAGCGAAATTCGGCATGTTAAGCATCGTGAAATTCTGAACACTACTTTGCTAAAGTTGGGAGTGCTTATTACATGGTGTTAGTTGAGCGAACCAAATGGCAGAGACTTGCAGAACCATATGTTAGTTTAAGGAACCAAATGTGCTGTGTGAATTGGTTGTGTTAGTTTACGGGTACAGGGTTTGTAGTTTTGTGGGTTATAACTTAGGACGGATTCTGTAATTTCATGTATTTAAACAATATTTAGTTGTTAAATCTGTTGTGTATTACTAACAGGTAACCTATCATCAATCTCAATATAGCGGTGATCTTAATAACCAATTCCGAGGATGAGAGATATGTCAGAAGTACAAAACAAACAGCTGGAAGAAGTCCAAACTGGTGTGGATGGGAGTAACGTGCTGAAAATTGTTATTGATGATGGTAGCAAAGCCGCAAAAGTAGTTTTCTTGGATGAGCGTGGCGAGCTGAAGACTCATCTTTCGGCTAATTCATTCGTTCCAAACTTCCGAGTAGCCCATACAGGCACCAATCCATACAACTACTTTGTTGACGAATATGAACGTTATTCTCATCACAAAGAAGCGACTGAAGCCTTGGAAACAACAGATGTGGCACATCAGTATGATGAAATCAGCCGACTGAATGTCCATCACGCGCTTCACTCATCAGGTATTGAACCTCAAGCTGTACACCTTCATGTAACACTGCCGTTAAGCCAGTTCTATAATTCAATGGGTGAGCTAAATACTGAAAATATCCAGCGTAAAAAAGACAACTTATTGAAACCTGTAGGTCGCCATGTAAATGGTCAAACAGTATCTTTTAATGTTGCAGGAATTTCCGTATTCCCTGAATCATTACCTGCGGTTTCCCAGGCTTCGGAACTATCTACTATTGAATCATACGAAGTTAGCCTGGTATTGGATCTTGGTGGTACGACACTAGATGCCGCAAGTATCAGTGGTCAGCTGGAACAAATCTCAAAAGTTAAGGGTTTTGACCGAATTGGTTGTTCTGTCGTTTATGATGAAATTAGACGTTACCTCCAGTCCGTTAACGTCAACGATAGTGATGCATATATTGATCATCTAATCGGAAATCGTAGTGATGCTAATGCATTAAAAATTACGGATAGTCTGCGGACTGAAACATTCGAAGCTGTGAATGCTGCGGTTAAGAAATTGCAGGATATGGTCGTTAAAGCAGTAAAGCAGATTGAAGAACGTCCACATTACATCTTTATTGTGGGGGGCGGTTCATTCTTGATTGCTGATGCAATTGAAGAGAACTATCCAAATGCGAAGGTAGTGGTGGTTAATAATCCACAGCTTGCACTTGCTACTTCAATCGCTGAATCAGTGCTTTTTAACTAGTAGCGGATAATTCATGTCAAAAGACACCAACAGCGAAACTGGTGGCCTCAGAACCCAGGTTCATGCATTTTGGATTACAGAGAAGCAAAGTAAATTTGCGCATGACACAATGGTGGCCCTTAACGGGGCTCACCGTGGGGAGAAAACCCAATTAATACGAGATGCATTAATCGCGGGATTGATTATTAACTCGCTTAACCCAAGATTAATGCACATGATTAATGCCCATGCAGACCAACTGACCTTAAGTCAATTAAGAGATTTCATCACTGGGCTAAGCGGGCCGGGTAATGCGTATGATCCGCATGCTTCACAAAATTCAGACCATCTGGTTAAAGAAATTGGAGCCCGGTTTGATAGTTCTGTAGAGAAGTTGATCCAAACACTCAAAGTGGAATTAGCGACTCATTCTGTTCCAATCTCAAAATCTGAAATTACAACTGATACTCTTTCAGAATCGTTGACAACTAAAACAGATAAACATTTATTAGAACCTACGGGAGGAGAGCATTCATCAGTGCCGCTGATGGAAAAAAAAGCTAATCTTGCAGTTTCAGATACAATAGACGCAACGAGTCCATCTGGTCTAACCAATAAAAACTTGCAGGAAATTCCAGCAACTACTAGTAAAAATCGTGGAAATCAGTCGGTAAAAAACAGAATCAAAACATTTGGTGCCTGACGCCTACTAAAAATGCCAGTTTACAAAACTGGCATTTTAATTTAAATGATAGCTAAATCATCAATGAAAACTTGAAAAATTAAGAGTAATCCTTAGTTATTAGTTAAGTAAGTTAATTGAATTTCATAGTAAAATGTCAGAGTATCCTTTGTACATTTCGGATTAACTGAGTAGAAAACCTATTGAAGCCAAGCAGTTATAAAACTCATACTTTAGTACCATACACAGTTGACGCAATTTTGCTTTAGAGTTGATAGATCTGGCTAAGATTAGTAATAAATCATAACCAGCTCTCCCTTGCTTGGTAGGTTTAAGACTTTTGTTTAATCACCTAACCGTTTGATTAAGCGAATAATATTATAATAAAGGTTATCCATATGTTGTCACGCAACTCCTTGATTCACGGTCTTCGTCGTAATGAGCTGATCGAGGTTTTAAATGCATCAGACTATCCAATAGTTCATAAAGACAACTCGTTCACCCCTGAAGAATTGAAATGGGCACGACCAGTGCTTTTTGATATTGATGAATTGCATATTTCTATAGCCCCACTTTCATCAGTTAAATACGATTGGGATATGGCTCCTGTTGATACAATACTGATAGAAGTTATTGTTCCGGCCCTTGATACTGATCTGGTCGAAGAAGAGGACAGTCTGCTCAGAGATTCTGGCGTTGGTTACATTCTCTATGAACCAGCTGGTGCATCTATACGCAGGACCGTTACTTTTGTTGGCGGAGTTACGCCGGACAATATGCTTTACCAGCTTCATTTAATGTTACTGAGTGCTCTGCACTTACTTCATGAGGATGTGGGGGATGATTCGTAAGTCATTGATAGTATGTGGTGTTGTATCTCTGGTTTTATTGTCGGCAGGTTCATTTTACTTTTTACGGTCGCAGGTGGTATCGCCTGACCTGACGAGTTTCACAGCAAATAAATTTAATACTGCATTGCCATTTAAATCATGTGAAAAAGATGGTGGGGCACTTAATATCCAAATAATTTCTGACAACGAACTCAGTTTTAATGGTGTTCCAGCAAAAGTAACTTTTCTAGCAGCTGCTGATGGTTTGAGTCAAAATCAGCCATGCACCGTACCGAAAGTTACGTCAGCCAGGAAAATTGAAACGGGTGTGTATAGTTTAATCATCGCTAAGAGTGAAAACGGTTACCTTATCGGAGATTTACAAAATAATCTCACTGGAGAATTACTTTCCGGAATTTGGATATATAACGAGAAATCATGATGAATGACCAGTTAGTGGTTAACGGAACGCGCTCACAAAACATAAAAGTCTTTGGGACTGCATGCGCTCTGGAACTGGTCATTAACCAGGAAGATACCAAAGCTTCTGACAATTCCGAGTATTCATCTCCGTCTGATAAGTTTTATTTAAATTTGTTTGTAGCCCCTTCCAGTAGTAGTGGGGGATATGAATGGACGACTGAGAACTGTGTCATTATGAAATTATCAATGACGGAAGTAATGTCATTAGCTTCAGTTTTCTTAAGAATAAAAAATACCTTCAAAATTGAGAATCGAAAAACAAGTCACCGCAGTCACAGCGTTTATAAAAATCTTAGCGTAGAACCCAATAATAAGGGTGGGTTACTTTTTAAACTCGGTATAGTCCCGATAGAAAAAAATACCATTGAAAAATTTCTTCATTACATTCCTGTCATGGAAATGGATTGTGTACGGGTCGGTTTGTTTCTCCTTGGCTTTGTATCGCTGAAAATGCCTTTGGTTAGTACCGAATCAATCATTACGGCCTTAAGACTAGCCGAATCTAAAGCCAAATAAATCCTGTTTAAACGCTGCTTTCCTGTCAGGGGGGCGGCTTTTTTGTACCCCTTTAGCAAGAATTTATCTCATCCTCGTAGGTTAAAGTATTCAGCATTCAGCGCTGAACTACAGGAATTCGTCATGAGAAAATCCGGGGTAAAGCTTGCTCTGTTATTTTCATTAATTACACCTCTGTCGAAAGTTCATGCAGAGGCAATAATGATATCAGGGAAGCTAGAAGCAGATATGCCAGAGGTGGCGTTTAACAAAGACCAACAGGACCTTGTGGCCTTTGTTAATACGAGCACGATAACAGCATCAGGGAAGGGCTCTGCCTGTAACATATCGGTTGATGACCGGGCCACCTCCACGGTTGGCAATCTTGTCTGCTTCTTCGAATGGCTACCTAATTCGTTTGGGTTTGCTGCCAACGGATTCACTACGAGCGGCATTCCGTCTCAGGTCGGTGAAATAAAACTCCCCTATAAGATCTCATACTATTCAGGAAGTGAAAGGCAAAAGGTAGAGGTGGTAACGGGCGAATATAAAGTCCAGGCTCTTGCACCGATAAAACCCGTTATAACAGGTATGAAATCCTCCATTAACGGCCAGGTGCTCGATGGCTTTTCTATTAATTCGTACATCAAGGACGAAGCCCTCAGGGACATTACTGTAACTGTCGAAGCAAGAAACTATCTTCAGTATATCTCTGTCGGGAACGGGTCATCCTGTGAAGTGCCTGTTGGTGCTGACAACTGCACGATCACTGTGGGTAGCGTAAAAATAAGTGATAACGATGAGCCACGCGGTGTTCGGGCAATCACGGTAAATGCCAACTCGAAAAATAATTACTTTTCTCCTCCGGAAACTCATGATCTGACGTTGAACTGGGATTATCGACCGCCTGTTGTAGACCACACTCTTTGGAATTTCACCGAAGACTCCAAAGTAATCACTGTAGGAGGCCAGGACGTATTTACTGGTGCCAAAACTGTTGCCGTTGCTGTTAAGGCTCCGCAAGCTGGTTCTGAAGGTGAATGGTGGCTACCTACAGAAATGACCCTTACATTGACGCCGGATGGCGTATTCAAGCCCGTTACGAAAGTTACTTTAGATGACGGAACGGTGATCGACTTTAAACAGTCATGGGCAACGCCGACTAAAAGGACCCTGCGCCCCGTTTCAGGCCCTCAGTTAGTTGGTAGCGATTATTTGTATATCTTTGATATTACCGATCTCGTTAATGGCTCCTACAGTGCCCAGTTTACGCTAGAGAACAAAAGCCTAAACAGTTCAGTTTACGATGAGCCAGAATCAAAATTAATGTTGTCCGATAATCCGACTTTGATGGTGATTAAAGACGGGCTGGTGCTTGGCAAACGTGAACCGGTGTATTTCCTCAACGAAGTCATAGTCGCAGCTTTCCAGGGGCAGGCTGGTGTTGCAGATATCAAATCTGTGACCATAGACAATAAGGTTGTCACCCTAAAACCAACAAACATTAAAGGCATTTACTATTTACCTGAAGGTGATGACCTCAAACTCAATGCAGATCATGACATCACTGTGGTGGCGGAAAATATTTACGGAAAAGCCGTCAGCTACTCCACGTCATTCCTTTACCAACCTACCGGATTCACCCTAAAAACTCTTGAGAAGGGGTTAACTCTCTACTCCCGAGTTCGCCAGTATACGGACCTGCTTACACAAACAGACGGGCAAAAATGTAACCTGTTTACGACTGAGCAAAATGCTAAGGACTACCTTGAATGGACCGGGATTAACTCAAATGTTATCGCCTGTTATCCGCAATGGAATAACGTCCCCTCTGGATTGGAATTCTACTTTAAAGGCCGAGTTCCGGGGTTGAGTGGGTTCTTCAACATTTCAGGGGAAAACCTTCTGGACTATGAAGTTCACATGATCAACGGCAAAGGCTCGCATGCAGTTTCGGCCAGGAACCGGTTTAATCTGTTAACACAGTTACCTTATAACCCTGTTATTACTTATAAAAAGAGTAAAACCATTGCAGGTATCAACAGTAACACTGCCCTGGTTTATACAACAGGTGGAGAGGCTGCTCGCATTCTCGCCAAAGTAGTGCCTGCTGACATTACTATTTCTGTTGCCCAGAATGGTAGTGATGCAGTGAAAACTACCTATAAAAATCGATCCTCTAACAATGACCAGACCACTTTTGTTCAGAGGATTAAAATGCCAGCTTCAGCGCTTTGGACTAAGAACACGCTGAATATAGAAGCCAACTATACAAAGGACCCATCGATAACGACCCTGGACACTTTGAACGTCTATACCGTGCCAGACTTCAACATCAAAGCCACCATGAAAGTTGATGAGAAGAAAACGGCAACTGGACTTGAAATGCCTTTGGTTGTGAGTGTCGGCCGGTACAGCAACGACATTCGAGCAAGCAGATTCGACCGCAAAATCATGGGTGATTGGGACGTAACGGTATACTCCCAGAAAAGTATTTATGGGATTGATCCAGTATCAGGCCGCTACAAGACCACCTATGAACGCAAAGCCCTAACTAAAGCGCTGCCTGTCGATGATGCTGGTCAGGTATCAACGAACATCGATATTGAAGGCATGGATTTAGGTAACACACGTCTAGTGGCCGTGGCACAGGTCCGTTCACCATTCGATGATTTTGTTATGAAGAGAGAGAGTGGCACCGTCAGTATCAGGGTCTACAAAGGTGAAGCACTTGAAGGTGGTCTGTCTAAGAGTCAGATCATCGGCCGAATTCCGTTAAGCACCATTGTCTCGTTTAAAACCAAAAGCACAGCTGACTCAGATGCATTAGCGCCAACACAATGGCAAACATCAGCTGATAATGGTCAAACCTGGACAACGCTCAGTGAAATGGAAGGTAAACGTAGTGTCACCATTAAAAAGACCGAGGTGGGTAAATGGCTGTATCGGGCTAAGCTGACGAATAAGTTCTCAAAAATTGAGTCCCTGACGGATGTGCTAACCGTAGTGACGTATAAGGAACCTAAGATCAGTATTAAAGTTACACCAACGCTGGAAGGGAATGATATTCCAGTGACTCTTGTTGATAACGAAGAAGCCATTCCTGATGGAACCGCTCAGATCATGTGGTCAGAAGATAATGAGAACTGGACAGAGGGCAGTTCCACCTACACCATCCAGGGCTCGGGGACCATCCCGTCAGTGATTTATGCCCGAATGCGCTACAACGATGCTGACGAGCTGGCCGAAGCAGACTCCTGGAAAGATGCTTCCTCAAGAGTGAGTGTGACTACACCGAAACGGATATCGGTAAGAGTGACTGGTAACGAGAAAGTTGAAGTCGGCCAAAAAGTAACTTTAGAGGGTGTATACGTTAACCCTAATGAGAAATTCGGCAGCGGTACGGCTGTGGTAGAGGAATGGAAAACACCGGACGGCCAGGTAATATCTGGTAAAAAACTGACTATTACGCTGACTGAAGACATGCTTGATAAACAGGGCTATGCGGCATTTGAATATAGCGCCTGGATTTCGGGTAACAAGGAGAAAACCGTAGGGACCCGTAAGTCGTCGGTAAAATCGTGGGTATATAAATTCCCGGAAGTGAAAATGAATTCACGATTGAAGTATTCCATGGCGCCTTCAACTCTTACCGTTTCCTTGTCAGGCATTGATGATGATAGCTATCCCGGTGTGACGTACTCCCGTGAATGGATTTATGCAAAAGATTCGTTGGTGCTAACTAAGGACGAGGGAGACAAGAAGGAGTTTTCAATCCCAGACGCGGGTAAATTCACTTTGTCATTACTGTTTAAGGATAACAGGGGCAATGAACAGCGGATCGACAACACGGTAATCGTTGGTGAGCAAAATCCAATGGAAGTGGAAATGACGCCGAAGTTCTCAAACAAGTTTATGAGGGCTCCATTGGATGTCACGTTAAGGTCCAACATTAAGCTTTCTCATTCTGCCGACCGTGTAGATGAAGTGATCTACAAAGTTAACGGAACGCCAGTAGAGGTAGGGAAAAACTATTGGGCACAGCTTATTTCCGGCATGAAGGAAGGTAAATATCATGTGACCATCGATGTCGTCAGTCAGCTGGGACAAAGGGGCTCGGCCAGTCTGGATTTTGATGTAGTCAAGAATGCGCCGCCAGTCTGTTCGCTCAGCTATACAGAGACATCGCTCAGCTGGAACTTTACCAATAAATGTTCGGATATAGATGGAAAAATCTCACGCTATGAATGGTACATAAACGGAGAAATGAGAAGTGTATTTGGGAGTTCGGCAACCCTGTCGAAAAACCTGAATAAAGGGAAGCAGGATATTAAAGTTCTAGCATTTGATGACAGTGGCGACAGTGCTGCTCAGACATTAACTGTGATGGGACCGGCGGATACATCTTCCCAGTAAGTATGTAATTTAAAGCCTGCCTGTGAGGGCAGGTAGAATCAAAACCAGTCATTGAGCCGCAACTTTCATAGTTGCGGTTTTTTTTTGCTGTATGACCTAACCCTCGATAGGAATATCCACCCACATATTAGGGTGTTTCCTGGTTTCATTTTCCGGATGCATTAAATAACAGCCTTAAATAAAGCCAAAAAATTAGGGGGCTAACTGAAAATTTTGAGCATGCGTACAGGTGATAATAGTTTCAGTCAAGGAAATGGAAAAGGCTGAAGCATGAGTATCAAAGCGGTCGATAAATACATTCCAAAGGTTAGGGGGATGTTGAATTTAGATCTATATGGTCCGATAAATCTGGCCTTGATTGCTTTTTTTGCCTGGCTCGTATTTAGCCGTTTCTCCTTCGGTTATGGGTTGTTGAATGGATGTTTGCCAGCTGATTTTTACATGATCGACCATGCAAATACATTAGTGAGCAGGGGGTCTCTCATTGCATTCAATATGCCGAAAACCGTCAGGTTTATTAATGAAGGTGAGAAAATTATCAAAATTGTGGCCGGGGTCGGTGGGGATAAACTACGCATCACAATGGATGGCGTATACAACGGCACAAAGTTTTACGCGGCAAACGCCAGGCGTATCTCTCACAAGTACCAGGTTTCACCCAAATTGATTGAGAGAGAATTAGTAGTCCCTGATGGGGAGGTATTTCTCATCGGTCAAACAGACCACTCATGGGATTCAAGGTTTTGGGGAACAGTTAAATTAACTTCAGTGATAGGGACGACCTATGCCATTTTTTAAATCAAGAACGAAAAATAAAGTCACGTTAGCAATTCTTTCTTTATCACTTTCTGCGGGTGCAATCGCTACGAATGAGCAATATCAGCAAGATGCAGAAAGCATTGCACAGCAGTCCAGTGCGTTAAGCTCCAGAGGGCAATCTGTTACCGAAATGTCAGCGTTACAGCCAGCCGGTGAATTATCTTCGCCTGAAATCGAGAAGTACAAAGCACAGGCTGGAGCGCTCAAGAAACAAGATATCCTCGGGTCCTCTGTTAACCATGGTTATGTGCCTGGAATGGCCGCAGACAGCATTCAGTCAATAATCGACCATACAAAGAAGATCAGAGAAGAGCAGACAAGTAATGAGGCGTTGGAGGAAATAACCAAGAGAAGGGATGAGATCCAATCCAACACTCAGATAAATGATAATGCATTAGAAGCTGTACAGAATAAGCCTGAAGCCATGCGGGGCCAGTCGAAAAATATCGAAAAAATGTTCGGGAGTTCGGGCATCACAGCAGCAGACTTTGAAAGGAAAATTGATAGCAATCGGGAAAAGGAACTTTCTACAGAGTCAGGTATTACAATCTTTGCCTCTTTCAGCATGCCGGATTATGTGATGGAAGACCTTCTTAGAACCGCATCCGAACATAATGCCAGAGTAGTCTTTAACGGACTGAAAAAGGGGACCACTCGGCTGACTGAAACTCAGGCGGCAATCAATCAATTTCTCGTTAAAGCTAAACTTCAGGATGGTCCACTGATAACAATTGATCCTGATAGTTTTAGTCAAAATCAGATTAGCCAGGTCCCGACAGTTATATCACGTGAAAAAAACCGCTATGCCAAAATGGTGGGCACATTCAACCTGGATTATTTCAAACGTGAACTTGAGAAGAATCCAAATCAGGACCTATTCCCAATGGCCGGTAATAGTTATCCGGTCGAAGAGAAAAGTATTATTGTCGAGCTCGAAGAAAGGGCCGACAAATATGACTGGGACGGGGCCAAGAAAAGAGCGCTAGCTGACACCTGGAAAAATCAGTGGATGATAAACCTCCCGCCAGCAGCTGAGCACAAGGAGTGGTTGATTGATCCGACTGTTAAGGTGACTCAGGATGTAAAAGACAAACAGGGAAGAGTAATCGCTTATGCAGGTGAGTTAATTAACCCTCTTGGGCGATTCCCTCAAAATTTAACAATGCTTGTATTTGACCCGCTTCAGCCAGAACAAGTTGAATGGGCTGAGAAGCAATATAAATCCCGACTCGGTGCAGGCAAGGTCATGCCGATGTTCACTCGTCTTAACCAGGATAATGGTTGGGAGGATCTGAATGACCTGCGTGAAAAATTTAATGGAAAAGTATTTAAAGTTAATGAGCAGATCATTAGCCGCTTTCATATTAAAACCACTCCAGTACTCATTGAGAATGACAAGGATAAATTCCGTGTTGTTCAATTTAGTGAGGCTGAAGTGCGTGGTATTGGTTCAGTAAAAACTAATCAAGGGGAATGATATGAAATTCGGATTCATAATCGGTGCAATATTCGCAACCTGGCTGACCCTCACTTACCCGAGTCAGATGAGTGAATATTTCAGCAAGTTTATAGAAGCTGTGAACAGCAGTGTTTCATTCATTAAGTCATAGTGGGAATTTCGGTGAATAAATTTAAAAAGCTACTTTTGGAATTAGCCGTTTCAATTTTGCTAACACTATCACTACCCACAATCGTTTTTGCTGCGGGGAATGGTGTAGCAAACGGTGCCATGTGCCAGAGTGCTGGTGTATGGCAGGGCTTGATTAAAAACATCTGCTGGAGCTGTATTTTCCCGATGAGGATCATGGGAGTGGGTGCAGCTCCTGAAGGCGCAGCTCCATCACGCCCGGGTTGTTACTGTACCGACCAGAACGGTATACCTGAAGTCGGCTGGCAATTAAGTTTTTTCCAGCCGGTGAAGATTGTAGAGGTGGTAAAAAGCCCCTGGTGTAGCCCATTTCTTGAAGGGACGATGCTTCAAAAGTCCCAGTTCGATTTAGGTAAAAGTAATACAAATCAACCAATGACGGCGACTGAAGCTGGTTTCTACGATGTGCATTTATGGGAATTTCCCATTATGACGATGCTGAAGCTTTTGATTATTGGTGAATGTACTGCGGAACCTTATATCGACGCCAGCTTGACCTACATCAGTGAGGTTGACCCGATGTGGGAAAGCGATCTGCTCACGCTTGTTCTGAACCCGGAAGCAGTGGTTTTTGCTAACCCTATTGCGTCTATGGTCTGTGCTGCTGATTGTGTGGCCGTAACTGCGGGGAAAGATAACCTCGGAGCTTACTTCTGTGCCGGTTGTGATGGAAATCTATATCCACTTACGGGGCACGTATATGCAAATGATGATGCGGTCAGAACCAGTTCATTAATCACCCAAAGACTACTCACAAAACTGCACCGGCAGGGAATGTTGATGCGAACCATGGGTGCTGATGCAATGTGCAAAAAGTCCTGGGAGTATTTCACCCCCCGATCTCAGTACCGACTCTCGATGTTATATCCAACACCTGAAGCCGATGGCCCGGATTGTTGTCACCGGCTTGGTGATTCGGTTCATGACTGGTCAACATTGAAAGGCGGAAGAAAGAAAATTGGAATAGATAACTACGTTTATATGCTTTGGCGTTATAACGACTGTTGCGTAAGATTTATACCATAATCAAGGAGTTAGCGTGAAATTTACAAAAGTAATCGCTTCGACGCTTGCTGTTTCACTGGTCACAAACACCTTGAGCTGGGCATTTTATATTTCGCTGATCAATATGGTCACTACGCCTAAAGTATACGCAGCAGATGCAATATTTGACCAGCTGGAAAGTAACTTTAACCTGTCGAATCCCAATGCAAACCGAAACGCTCCGACCAGTGCCCAGGACATCGTGGAGAAGTATAAAAATGCAGGATCTGGCGGGAATTTAAGTGGCACCATATCCGACAAATATGTGGGTAAGGCGGACTCCCTAAATCTAAATGTCGGAAAATACGGAACATCAAACTCTAATGAAAGTGTGATGGGTAACGCTGCGAGTGACGGTAAATCTATAGGTCGCTCAGTATCTCTGCCGAGTATGTCGGGTGGAACCATTAATTCGAGTTATACCAAAGAGGGGGCAAAGCAACTTTCACGTGATGCGAGCGGAAATATTTCAATAAGTAATAGTGCCATTACCACTCCGGGCACAAAAACAAATACCGGCGAGATTTTCAGCTCAGAACAAAAGCACAGTGACACAAAGTTTGCTGCTGGTGGCCGCTACGGAGATGAAGACGGTTTTCTAGACGATATTAAGAATCGGAAAAGCCAGCTTTTTGAAGCTCAGAGCTATGATGGTGTGGCTTACCGTACTCTGGTAAATGCGAATAAAGACAATCCGGCCCCGAATGTAAAACCTAACGACCCGATGTTTAATGCTGGCCGTAATGAAATCGGTAATGCAGTAGCCGGTACGGGTAACTGGCTTCAGAACTGTAATACAGAAACAAAGACGCAGACAATTACCACTCACTACCCGGATTACAAAGAGTCCTACTGCAACTCCCCGAAAAAAGACAACTTCAACTCTTGCACAATAACCCGAGATTTTACTGTGCCCGTTTATATTTCGGGTGGGAACGGGGACCTGTCTGTTTGTGGTGATAATTGTGTAAGAATCTGGTTTGGCCGCAGGGATGATAACTACTGGCAGAACGGTGTATTTGATAACTCCCTGGTACTCAAGTTTCACCCAGATGCGAAGCTGGCAACGGCTAGGGTGGTTGCCGCAGAGTGGGATGACCATATGAGGGTAACTTTGGATGGGAATCAAATTTTTGCGCACATTGATGGTGATTATCGGGATTATGATTATGAAGCTCCAAAGGGTGGCTGGGAGCAGGACAAGTCATGGAAGTTGAATGCGCCAATAGATATCACCGAGAAGGTTCGCAACTCAGTCTATAACGAGCCAGACCGTGAAGTGACGATGGCCTCCCGTGTATGGGTCGGCGGTAAAGGGGAAGGGTATTTCGAGGTCGAATTAACTTTTGAAAATATGAAACTGGAAGACAAGCATGTCCAGGAGCCTGCGGGATGCTATGACGCCGTAAAAGATACCAGCTCATTCTGCCGTTTTGACCGCTTTGCAGATATGGACGTAGGGACTAAGCGTTTACCAGCCGATATTCTCAATATGGCAAAACCTTTGTATGAAGGGGATAAAGGCTTCCTGACGTGGAAGACGAATCTGGAAGGATACTTCTGCGACCCCCTGGCTAAAGAAAAGATCTGCTCGTATGACGCCAGTGGCAAAATTATGAAAGATAAGGAAGGTAACGACCTTTGCTACAACTACGATGATATCAAGAATATGCCCGATGCTTGCGGGGTATATAAGAATGATGCGGCCTGCGGAATGGACAGCCAGACTTGTGCTGAAGGCTGGTACGACGAAGGGACTAAGAGTTGCTACATGTACGAGCAGAAGTACACCTGCGACAGAGGTAAAGATGTTGTGCGTGAAGTGGAATCTCAGACCAATGCTTGTGTAGGGATGATCCCATGTTCTGGAGGGACCTGTGAAACAGGACCGAAGGAAGAGAACAAAGACTTTGGCAAAGTCATCGCGTACTCAAACATGGTCCAATACATGCAGGGTGAAGCTAAATGTACAGACCCAAACGATCCTAACACCTGTTCTGTATTCGAAGGTAAACAGGAATGGTGTGGGCGCTCAGTTGGCTTTGTTAATGGACTGGCTAAGACGGATTGCTGCGAAGCGCCGCAGGGAACGGCAAGCTCCCTGGAAGCAATAATGCTGGCCGGTTCGATGATTCGAAATACTAACTGGAGTGCCGTAAATAGTACTCTTGTCAATTGGACCGGAGGGGACACAGGCTCCTGGGCATCTATGGCTAACTCCGTGGGTGAATGGACAGCTTCCGCAGGCAAAACTGTTGGGCAAATGTGGAGTAACGTCACCAGTTCTCTGACCAGTGTTTATGAGAATGTGGCCGGTAATCTGGGTCGAACTGTTGGCTCTGCTGGTGCGTCAGGTGGCGCAAGTGGAACCGGGCAGCTGGCACAAGAAACCATGACAAGTTTTGGTCTGGGCCAATTGAAACAAATGGCGATGAATAAGGCTTACGATCTTCTGCCAGGCGCGGTAAGAGATTTCGTTTTTGATGCTGCAAGGTCAACAGCTCAAAATGCGGTATTTTCAACAGCGGTAACGAATTTCATGCTTGCCTTAAATGTAATTGGCTGGATTTATACAGCATATCAAGTCACCAAAATGTTACTGGAAATGCTGGTTGCTTGTGATCAAAAGGAAATGGAAGCAAGTATCCATAAAAATCAGAAATCCTGCTTTACAATTGATACAGAACGCTGTGTGAAATATTTAAACATAGGTTTTACTAAGAAGTGCGTTAAAAAGGCTACTGACATGTGTTGTTATAACTCCATGCTGTCGCGTGTAATTATGCAACAGGCATATCCACAATTAGGAATAGATCCTATTGCTGAAAAATGTGTTGGGTTGTCAATAACTCAAATTCAACAGCTTGACTTTGATAAAATCGACTTAACTGAATGGATTAATGATGCAGTACAGGTTGGAGAAGTGCCGGACCAGTACAGCAAATTCACAGAGGAGTCTGTGACGGCCAATTTGCCATTCAAAAACGAGAATTATCAGTTACCTTCGGAAAGAGCTAAAGAATCAATGGGCGGTGAGGATAATATGATTAAAGCTAAACAGGAGAACTCTCAGGCGATACAGGAGGCTAACGTTGATTGTAGCTATTTACCTCGACCGGCAATATGTGAAGTGGGTTCAACATCAGTAGATCCAATAACCGGAAAGCAACTTCCAAAATATTAGTAACAATAAAAAGGGGGCCAAACTTGGCCCCTTTTTACATATTGTGAAATTACCAGAATTTTTTGATAAGTGTTTTTTCAGGGTAACCCTTTTTACCTAGTTCACCTTTAAGCAAGTAATAATCTGCTCCGTCGATTGAAACTGCTAACATACGAGGGGCGGTATATGTCGAGTCTGCTCTCATAATAAATCCATTATACCCTTTAGAACTTTTGTCCCATGTGGTCTGAATAAGACCGTAGCGAATGACAGAATAATTTCCTTTAGGCAATTTTAATTGAGAAAGCTCTGTACCAACTGCTGGCCTGATAGCTTGAAATTCAAAAAGTCGCTTATCAAATGCAATATCTTTTGTTGGTTTGGAAGATAAAACACACTCATTGAATTTTGCCATCATTGACATTTCAATCACGCACTCGTCAACTGCTTTAACTTGTTTATCAGCGTTAAATCCACGTTTCGCAGAACTATCCTTTACAAAGTTAAATGTATAACGAGCACCTTCCTTTACGAGCGAAGGATCATCGTAAGGTAAGTTATTTGGATTAGGAACAAAGGCGACAAACTGTTCGGTACTAATGAACTCAGCATCTTCTTTGCTATATAAAGAGCCTAACGTCATGATGCTTAAACCGGACAACCCTCCAGTTACTGCCCCCATTGCACCATTCATAAGGTATTTGGAGATGCCAGCTTCATCAGAGCTACCGGGTTTGATCTCGGAATCCGCAAATGAAACATCGACACCTGCGAGCGAATACGCGTTTTTAGCGACAGAATCAGCCGGATTTGCCGTCCAATAAAAACCATGGGAATTCGACTTTTGGGCTGTATCTGGGGTCTTTCCAACATTTGATGCACAACCGGCCATCAATGCAGATGAAGTGAGAACGAAAGCCAGAGAAAGTGATTGGTTAAGTTTCATTGCTGTTACCTTCTTGTTGTCTTTAGATGTGCTTAGTATTCCATAGAACCCAAAAAACCTAATACCCTTTGGATAACAAAATTTGATTTTTAATCAGTGGATTAACGTATCTAAAACGTAAAAATCTGCCTTAGGTTCTAGTTATACTGTCACCTCGATTTGAAGGAGGACGAATGAGCACTGCCAGCCCTGGTCAGAAGAAAATTATTAACAATATGAGTGCTAACAATATGGTGATCGCTGCGCCCGGGAGCGGTAAGTCGTTCACGATGATTGAGGGGGTGGCTGAGATACTTAATCGTTTTCCGTATGCAAGAATTGGAATGGTAACGTTCACTAGAGCCGCAGCTGACTCACTGTCAGAAAAGCTGAAGAAAAAACTGACTGAAGAAAAACTGGACCGAATAAAAATAAATACTTTTCACGGGTTTGTGAAAATGCAGTTGGATGAAATGAAATGGAATGGACGATTGCTAATTGGAAGTGCCTTGCGGTCTATGATCCACCGCGCTATCAATCACGCAGGTATTTCGATGGATCTAAGTGCAGCCGAGTTTGCGATTGACGCTATAGGAAGGGAAACAGACCATGATGTTGTCGCTATCAAGTTTTCCTCCCTGCAAATTAACTTGTTTAATACTTATCAGAAGCTGTGCCAGAAAGATGGTGTGGCGGATTTTAATGCCCTGTCAAAATACGTAACCAGCCAGTTAAACTCAGGAATGATACGACCGTTAAACCTTACCCATCTAATAGTTGATGAGGTACAGGACACCGATTCGATACAGTTCTCATGGATAAGCCAGCACACCCGGAGAGGTATCCATACCAGTATCGTGGGTGATGATGACCAGGCCATCTATTCATTCAGGTCATCCGGAGGGGTTAAAATCTTTCAGATGTTCGAAAAAAACTTCACCCCGAATGTATTTTATCTAAATACCTGTTTTCGATGTGAGCCGGAGATTCTTTCGTTCGCAGATACACTGATACAGCACAATAATTACCGTTATACGAAAGAGCTTCAATCGGGAAAGGAGGGCGGGGGAAAAGTAACTTTCTTTTGCTACCGGTCCATGGAGGAACAGTTACAGGGGATTGTGGAGTTGATAGACCAAGACCCTTATGGCTGGGCCATCCTCAGCAGAGGCAACGCTCACCTGGACAAGGTAGAGAACATCCTCAGCCAGGAAACGATAAGGTACGGCGGTAAATCATTTTGGGATGAGAAGGAAAGTAGCGATGTCCTGCATCTGATGGCATTTTTCCGACATCCCTATGATAAAAGGCTCATGAAGCGAGTGCTGGCATTATTCGGTGAGGATGAACAAGTCCTTGATGAAGTAGCCAGTAGAATGGCCGGAAAAAAAGTAACTTTTGACATGCTGCCGTTACCCGAAGAAAGCAGTGTCGCTGTTAAATCAATCCATAAAAACTTCTCCCGCTTTATAACTGACACAAGAGATAAGGCTGAAATAGCCAAGAGAATACAAAATTTAATAAAGTGGATGGAAAATGCATTCATCAAAATGGTTTCGGCTAAAGGAGGGCAGTCAATAACTCGGGTGGCGATAGATACTTGCCAGCAGTGGGCCGAAAGGGATGGTTGGGATAAGATGATCAATCGGGCTGCTGGGTTGTGTCTTGGGACCAAGAAAAATAATAAAGAGTACACACCAGACAAGGTGGTCCTCTCGACATTACACGGTTCGAAAGGACTTGAATGGAAAAAAGTAATTATTCTGAGTTGTACATCAGAGCAGATTCCAAATCCAAAATGTGTCGGAACTGAGTTAATAGAAGAGGAACGCCGGTTGTTATATGTAGGTTGTACCAGAGCAGAAAAGGAACTTTATGTATTATGGTATGGGGCACCTTCGTATTTCTTAAATGAGTGCGCACCTGAAATGGTTATCGAGGCAGAGAGCGCCCTGACACGACCTAAGCAGATAGAAAAAAACGATTGAGCAACCATTTACAAGAAGTTGGTTGTGTTGTATATATATTAATAGAAGTACAAACTAGTCTTAAAAATATTAGCTTCACTCAAAAGTTAGCACACCCCAAAGTAGCTTTATTCATAATTGCCGTGAAAAGCGGCCAACCTTCATAAAGAAGGTTGTAATACACCACCGGCAAAATGTTCCTCATTGTCGTTGGTGCGATTACTTATGCCTATCACGTCAGTTATCCGTTTTTCCCAAATCGTAACAACTTAAAGCTCTTAATTGAGCCTATTTTGTTACGTACTTCTAATGCCAGACAAGTATAAGTCAGCGCGGTTCGTTGCCTACGGGGGATGAATGACAGGCTTTTGCCTCCAAAAAACCGGTAATTCGTTCTGTCGATTTACTGCTTTTAAGTTAAATCATATAGGTAAACAATCATGTCTTTTGAAAATGTTGTCAGCAAACAGCTCGTTAATGGTATCTCAAAGTTATATCAAACTGCATATAGCAAAGATATCCCTCAAGAATTAGCTGAAAATCTTCGTAGTTCTTTTTCGCATTATGCTGAAAAGAAAGCAGAGATTATAGTAGTTATGAATGAGACAGAGTTTTCGACAATTGAATTATTTACATTTAATTCAGTTTCAAAACTTGGCGACTGCATTGCTAAAAATAATGGGTTTTATCATGTGAAAACAAAGCATTTCGATGTCAATAAAATTGACTTAGAAGAAGCGGTTGAATTATTAAATCGTGTGCCTCTCGTTCCACTTTGTAAAACCAAAAAAGATCTAGATATTTTCGTCAAAGATGCATTCGCAGAATTTGGGTTAGATACTTATCTCGATGCGGATAATCTTTATTTTTCACTCGAAAAGTCTAAAGAACTGGAAAATACTCATCTTACAGAATGGATTTGCCAGGTCATTGAAAGTCAGCGAAAGTTAGTTATTCGTGAAGAGTTCAATGCTGCCGCGAATGCTTCTTATGATAATCTTGTCCAGTTTAATAAGGTAATTCGCCCGTTACTTAAACGTCTTGGTTTCCCTAATGAACTGATGGAGCATTCTTTCAGAGAGTTGAGAGCTTTTGATATGAGTGGATGGGATAATGTAATTTCAAAAAATATGGATCAACTGGCAAAACGTGAGTTTTATTATAGTCAAGATGAAACTTTAATTGCCGACGCATTAAATGATAAGAATGCATCAACTCCAATCAACGATAACAAATGGTTTAACAAACCAGGTGTCATCGCTTGCATCGGTGCTGTGTTATTCTGCACTTTTAATGTATTTTATCTATAAACCTGTAAAGGGGAGGCCCTTACAGGGTTTCTCTCTTTTTCCGAGAGGAGCTTTGTATGTCATTTCTGGATAGTATTAATGAAGTAAGAATATCTGGCGTAGTTGTCAGCATTAAGGTTAAGGCAATTGCAGACGGTTGTTGTGGTGCATTGTTAAAACTAAAACAAAGTATGAGTGTAGATGTCGACGGCGAAAAGATAGAGAGAGAATCCTGTATTCAAATCAAAGTCCCGCCTGAATTATACTCAACTAAGTTCGCTGACATTGAGCAAGGTGATGAGGTATTAATCTCCGGTGTGCTGGTGGTCGATAACGTAATAATAAACGGGAGAGAGCAACCTCTTGGTTATATGCGCGTACTCGCAACTAGCATAAATGCACATCTACCAAAACCCGCAAAAGGTTTCGGTTGTTCGACCTTCAAACAGAATTGAGTTAAACCAACCCTTAAAGGGAGAAATCCCTTTACATGGGATTTCTCCCTCAGGAGAGCCCATGAAAACAAGACTATGTGATCCACGGCAAATGAGTCTTTTCTCAATGTTTGATGTAATTGAGGAAGATGAACCTGCACCCATAATAAACCAACCATTGAATATAATTGCTGAAGTAATTCATCAAGAGTCAATGAAGGTGAGTAGGGTAGAAACTGGACCCGTTCATGTTATAGGTATAGAACCTGCCAATCACTTTATACCCGAAACAATATCCTCCGGCACTGTAATAACTCATTCATTGTTACCTGAAGGATCACTACTGCACCGTCATAATAAGGTTCAGGAAAATGATTACCTACTGACATTAGATGAGTACAAAAGTGACCTTGGCGGGCTCGTCTACGAATGGACAGCTGACCATGTGTATACACTGTATGCAGAAGCTCTGGATGATTCACTAAGAGCAATACGACTTCTGATAAGCCTTAAACAGCTTTATTTAGATGAGGGCACTGGGTTTAGGACAGCACATCCTGCACTTCTTTACGAAACAGAATGGCTGATGTCTGATAACTTCGAGCTCGCATGTAAGGTCTTTCAGCTTCGTGCTGACGAGATTCGTTCCTCAGTGAAGTCTATTGTTTATGAAGCAACACACAACAAATCAAATATGCGTCAGAAATATGGTCAATACAAAAATGACCAGAAGGTTATATTCCATGTCTGCAATGATGGCACTGGATGGCCTGTTTTTTTCGATGACGACTATTTTATGGAAGATAATCAGCTTGCTATTACATGGACTGATGAAGACCTGCTTGTTATTTTTAAAGCGGCATTCAATGACTCCATAGATTTGTTTGAAAGCTTAGTTAATAAAAATCGACTTACATTACGGACACCTCGCGGAAAGATTTATATAAATCCTATTTTTAGTAATGAATTGGATTGGATCGCCTCGGATGCTTTCGAAATTGTAGGTAATCATTTGGGATATGACGTTGGTTTGGTTCGCCAAACAATAGCGTTAGCCTGCCAAATGTAATTGAATTAATTGCCCACTGGCAAACATCAGCCAGTTGGCGGTGTTTGCGTATAACGGAGATTTACTTATGTCAAACACTGCAAAAAATACCGGTTCTGTAATTATTGAGTCCACTTCTCAGAAGCAACTTTCCATTCAAGATTTTTTGGATGAGCAAAGTATAAGAGATGGCCGTTATGATATACGTGATGATTATTTTCTCGTATATGCATGCGACTTGTTCCAGCAACCTGAGATGGACCCGGAAATGATTATCCCTGTTTTTAAAATGGAGACCTCATTCCGTGCTGAACTAAACAAAGATTATGTGCCTAACCCGGTTGTTCTTGAGAATGTAGTTAAGCTTTTGGTTGATACTGATATTCAACTTAGCCTTTGTCTCAAAGGGGAGTCTGGTTCGGGTAAAACTGAACTGGCAATGTACATCAGTCATATGATGAACTGGCCCTTAACCATCAAACAAATCAACAGTAATATTCGTGCTGATGAACTTGAAGGTGAGAGAAGCTTAATTGATGGTAATACCGGTTTTGTGTACAGCGATTTAGTCCAGGGATTCAAGGATGGACATCTCATTCTGTTAGATGAGATTGATAAAATTGATCCTGATACAGCAGCTAAGTTGCATATGCCAATAGAGCGGAAACCTTGGTCTGTGAGTGCAAACGGCGGTGAAGTTATTAAGCCTCACGCATTTACGAGATTTTTAGGAACTGCAAACACCAACATGTCAGGAGGAGAAAGGCGCTTTGTTTCCTCTCAGCGTCAGGATGCGGCTTTCACTAAGCGCTTTTTGATAATTGAGATGGAAAAGCCAGATGCAGTATTTTTCACTCGCTTGCTATCGAAACGATATCCGGATTTCAGTATGGGTATTCTTGAGAAATTCGTTAAGGTCGCTATTGCGGTTAACGATGCGGGTGCGGAAGATTCTGTAATGGATGCACGTCAATTAGTAGCATGGGTGTCTACGTCAAAAGCGTTGAGCAACCTGGCTATTAAGGAAACGTTCAAAATCGCATTTGCCACCGGTTTACCGTCTCATATATATGAAACTGTAATGGAGGCCATGGATTTGACTCTTGGTCGTGAAAAAGAGTTCACCATGTCATATCTGACAGCAGCTAGGGTGACGATTGAAAACCAGGTGTATAAGGTTATCGATCTGAATCTTATGAATTATCCAATACAGGAAATCATTTACTTCAAAAGTAATGTTAAGGAGGAATATATTGCTGTGTGCTACGAAAGTGGTTCAAGGGCTCATGTTCTAAAAACTGTAAGTAAGGATTATTCATACTATAAACTTGAAGATCCAATGAAGTCGAAAAATGAATTTGCGGACGCTATGGCTCGTAATAACTTTACCTATGCAGGAATGTTAAAAATAGCCGAAGTCAGTGAAATCTTTAAAGGTCGCATTGTTGCTGATTTTTAAGTAGTTAAAATTTAACCCTATCGGGGATTTCTTCCCGACAGGGGAGTTTTCCCCTTTTTTTATATCTGGAGAAAACTCATGAACGTAAACTCAAATACAAGCATCAATACATCTAATCTCGGCAATATTGATCCAAAAGAACAATGTCAGAAATTCCTCGATGCTTATCCTGAGCTGAAAGACGGTGCGGTCATAACCAAACTAGAAATCAGCGGTTGTCAGGGTCACCGCAGAACTAAAGATATACAGCAATCGTTTGAAGGGTTAGATATTTCAGACCAGAGCAGTGTGTCTAAAAGTGAAGTTCGATGGATTGATTCAAAGGCATTAAGTTTTAAAAGCACTATCAACTCAAAGATATCCACGCTGTGTGCCAGATTGTGCATTAACTACAGTAATATGTTTATTCTTCCTGTTAGCAGTATGCAGGAGTTCCTGGAGGAAGCTCAAAAAATCGAGTCGGAATTCAAGGAAGGGATAAGCAATGCTTTGGATAACTATGAAATTTATGTTGAGAATGAGAAGAAACGCAGCCCTTTAATGGCTGATCTGATTGATAAGCTCAAACTGACCAAGGATGATTTTGGTAAATCATTTAAATTCAGGCTTGCGCATTTTATACCATTCACTCCGATTAGCGTTGAAGAAAGCGATGAAACGAACGACCGATATAAAGAGCAATTGCTTGTTGATATTGCGGATGAAGCAGAGAAAATTTATATCCAAATGATTTCGAAAGAAAGACTGAAATCAAGCACAATCTCTAGACTTAAGCAGATGCAGTCAAAAATCATCAGCTTTATGTTTATGTACAAAGAGGCTGTAGTGCTCGCAGATGCGATTAAATACATTATTGACAATGTACCTAATGGGTCCATTACCAATCCTCGTGATGTATCGGTTCTACAGCAGTGGTTCTGTTTCATGAGTGACGTAAATAAGTTGAGTCGTATCATCTCAGGTGAGGAAAAGGTAGCTGACTGGTTATCAACAATCAGCCACGCGTTCAACTCAGCGAGCAATAATGACACACCAGTAACCAGTAAAATTAATGATAACCCGTTTGCAAAAGTAACCGTTCTTGGCAACAAAGAGAGTGTTAATTCTCCTGCTGCTAAAGCCGGTGTATCTGATGAGACGAAAGGTGATGTCACGTCTGACACACCAGAAGCACCTAAAACATTGGGTGGGGGTTTGAGTCTAAAAGGCTGGTAAATATTAGTTTTCATCCCAGATGGGTACTCCCATCTGGGGAGTACTCTTTTTAATAAAAGGTACTCTCATGACAAACAAATTATCTAAATCACCGCGTCAAATTGAGCGTTTAAGAAATATTGCGAATGTTATTTCAGGCATCCCTGGTGTTGAAGTGATTATTAGTTCCGCCGTATCAGTTCCCTGTTTCAATATAATAGACTCAAGGGTTTTACTGCCGGATGGAGATTATTCTGACCCAGAGTTTGTGGCTCTTTGTGAAGGCTATATATGTCACGAAGCAGGTCATGGACGTTATACGAGTAAGGACGTCTGGTTTAATTCACAAGATGCAGTGTATGAATCTTCTCCTGGTTTTAAAGGTTGGGAGAAAAAAGTACCTGTTTTCGACAATCGCGCAGATAAGATGAAAGCATTGGCCAAAGTTCGTCGCATTGCTGGGCTGATGAATTTATTTGACGATGTGCAGATGGAGAAACGTACCGGTTTAGCGTATGAACAGGCTAAGCACCGCCTCGCAGTAATGTATGCAATCCTTTGCCAAAAAGGGTTCTACACGACCGATACAACTAAACTAGATGCTAACCCTGTCGCCATAATAGAGTGGTACATCCTTTCGAAACTCAGGACCGATGTTCTTGGGCAAGAAGGTGACAAAGCGATACTTGATGATTTTTTTGCTTACTCTGAAAAATTGTTTGGCCCACTCAGAACTGAAATCGACCTGCTGCTCAAAAAGGCACATGGCGTTAACAGTACTGAAGATGCGAGCAAGCTTGCTATTGAGCTTTTTGAACTTCTCAATCGTCTGAAAGAGGAGGCCAATAAGCAAAAGGAGCAGCAAGACAGCCAGCAGCAGGACGGACAGCAGCAGGATGGTCAGCAGCAAGACAGCCAGCAGCAAGACGATCAGCAGCAGGATGGTCAGCAGGAGGATGGTCAGCAGCAAGACAGCCAGCAGCAGGACGATCAGCAGCAGGACGATCAGCAGCAGGATGGTCAGCAGCAAGACAGCCAGCAGCAGGACGGACAGCAGCAGGATGGTCAGCAGCAAGACAGCCAGCAGCAAGACGATCAGCAGCAGGATGGTCAGCAGCAAGACAGCCAGCAGCAGGACGATCAGCAGCAAAACAGTCAGAGTAGCAACAATGACAATGGCGATAGCTCAGAGAAAAGTAACTTTTCTAAGAGTGACTGGGTGCGAATTGCGGATATGTTAGAAGCGTTCGTTAACAGTGATGATGAGAGTAAGGACTATCACGACATAGTGTCGAATATGATTGAACAAATTGCTGGCCTGGTTCCTTCTGAAATTAAGAAGGAGTTTGGCGGTGATGATTCAAACGTACCTGATCTTGTTATTGATTTGCCAGTATATAACGAGGCTTTACGCTTAAGCCATGCTTTGAGTGGCAGTCTATCTGTACTGCAACAGGCTGAAGTAAGAGTCAAAAACAAAACCCGGGACAGAGGCGTTTCTTTCGACAACCGTCGATTGATTCAGGCTCCAATGGGTGTTCGGGATATTTTCAAAGCTCAGGGTTTATCGAAGCAGCGCGGGCAAATAGGTGTAGTTATCCTCAGGGATAATTCGGCATCAATGGTATATGACTCGCGTTATGAGCATGCTATTAAAGCGGACCTCGCATTAACATTAGCGTTGGAAAGCCTGTCTAAAGTGCATGTGTCTAATATGATTTTCCCTGGACATGAAAGTTTCTACGAAGTAATAAAACCATTCAATATGACGGTAGAAGAAACTTTACCTGCATTTGAATATGGTAAGAAAGGCCGATGGACTCCAACAGGTTATGCTTTAAAAGCAGCTATTCAAATTCTTCAGGAATGTCAGTTTGATCGAAAGATAATTTTGATTTTAACTGATGGTCAACCTTCAAAGGATGACCTTTACATACCAAGTTTAATGGAGATGGCTGTAAAGTCTGGAGTTGAGGTGGCCGGTGTTGGAATTAAAACTAAAAGATTGTTTGGTTTTGAATCCAAGCAATATGTTCAAGTAGATGATGTTAAACAACTGACTCGCGTAGTAAACGATTTAGTGTTTAATATTTTAATTAATTAAATTTAATCCTCCCAATCGGGGTAAATACCCGACTGGGTATTTGCCTCCTGACGGTATCAGGAGCAATCATATGGATTACATTAAAGAATTTCGTGTGGAAAATACTGAAAATACTGAGTCGGTTCGCGTCAGAGTTTTTTCGTGTACTGGTCAAGTCATTAACGATATACGCCCTGTCGAAAGTCTCATTAGGGAAGTCACAATTCCTAAGGGAAATCTTTCGAAAAAGGAAACGTTAGTTGATGGTTTCATACAGAAACTTAAAAACGCAGGCTATAAAGAAGCCTGATTGAAATGGGTGACCAATTGGTCACCCACTTAATTATCTGCGTTGTGGGTTTCTCTATGTGCTCTGCTTCGCAGATGGCATAGGGAAACCCACAATGCCAGTTAAGAGAGATCAATATGACAACGCCGACGATGTGCAACAGTAAAACCCCACAGCAAAAAGCAAAAGAAATAATTGACCGTGTCCACAGTCGCGTAGCAGGAATTGGCGGGTGGGGGAGTATTTATAGTTCCTACCCACAGTTAGCTGATGCAGTTGAACGAGCACCAAAACAGGTCCCATGTCCCTTCACTGGAGATGGGAAAACTAAATTTAGATTCCGGACAAAGGATTTGTATACAGGGTGCGCTATTCATAACGATTTCCCTGTTAACACGTTTGTAGATGGAATTGATGTTTTGTCCCACTTGCTGCAATTAAGCAAAACGGAAACCTGTAAAGTGATTCTTCGGGATCATTTTGGTGACGATATCTCAGCGCCTCTTACGAAGGCGGACCTTCAATTAAATGAAGAATACAAGCGTGAAGTAAAAGCCTCGAAGATATTAGAACCTGAGGAAGTAACTGAACGCGCCAAAAAATTAGAAGCAGTTTATCACTACACTAGTCAGGTAACGGAGGATACCTCTGTTGGACGTTATTTGAAGAAGCGTGGATTATCACGAATATTCAGTAATCTGCCAAAAGATATAGGTGTTAATCCCAGATTGTATTATTGGGATAATGGCAAAACGGTTACGTACCCTGGCATGATCGCTGTATATCGCGATAACCGAGGACGCCGCCTGACCATTCACAGAACGTACCTGGAAGTAAATGGTGATAAGGCAAAAGTTGATAAACCTAAACTGATGATGAAACCTCCTGCTGATATGCATGGCGGTTCCATTCAACTGTTTGAGCCGCACTACAACGAGTCAACCAGTACCTGGTTGCTTGGCGTATCGGAAGGAATTGAAAATGCGCTGTCTGTAATTGAAGCGACCTCTATGCCATGCTGGGCTGCAAGCTCTTCATGGGCCCTGGAGAATATGGAGATTCCTGATTATCTACTACCGCCACCTGATGTGAAGTTCATTAACTTTTACATTTGGTCTGATAAAGATCGACCTAATAGTCTTGGTGTTTGTCCGGGCGCAGAAGCTGCATCTAAGCTTTACACTCGAATGAAAGCCTATCTTGAAGGCCGTTATCCTGCTTCACAGTTGAACATTCAAGTATTGGAACCAGAAGGTCAGATTCCCGAGAATAAAAAGGGTATCGACTGGAACAATGTGCTTGTCAATGAAGGTAGTGATGGATTCCCCGTAAGGTGTGCTCCAGAATTACTAATGCAACTGAAATAACGATAACCCCCCTGCTTTTTTGAGCGGGGGGGGTTATCCTTTTTAATTAAGCGCAATTAACAATTGCTTTTAATTAAGATGTTGGAACGATTTCCCTTGTGCTTTTTTATGCTCCCTTTGATAAAAAACACAGCTGAGAAGCCTACTCAGTTTAATCTTTGTGGCGGTATCACTGGCTACGGTCGGATATATGACGTGGATTTCCACTTTAACCCTAAACCCATAACGGGAGTATTACCGTTATGGTGATGCTCTTTAGTTTATTTTACTCCGGAGAGCATCATGAAAAACAAAGCAGAATTATTAAGTAAATTATCAGCAGTTCTCAAGTGTTATATCATTCAGTTTGAGTCTTCTTCGCTTTTTAAAGATGATCACAAGATTGACTTGAATATCCTTGAACAAAGTCTTTTAGATAATGATCGCGAGCTTATGTATATAATACGTCCTGCCGGTACTCATCTTTTGCGTACAGACGTGCATTTCCTGCCAAAATATTACTTATCTTGTCGTGGCAATCATAAGGAGTTTACATATATTCATATTGATTTGTGTACGGGAGAACATAAGGAAATTGACTGGAAAGAAGCTGAAGCTGTCATTTTCAAACCAATTAACCCACCTTCCGAGATTGGGTTTACTAAATATGACTATTTGGATAAGGTTATTGTTGATCTTAAAAATAGAGGTTTTGATGAGTTTTTGAAATCACGAAACCTTGAAGATCTCCGCCGCTTTGCTATTGATGATGAAAGACCTACTCTGGTCCGGTATATCGACAATATAAACAAAGTAATGCAGCAACCGACCTCACGTCATTAATATAAAGCAATACATACCCTGATGGGCCTCCCATCAGGTGGCCCCATTTCCATTTTGGAGGCCATATGAAACTATCAAACGATGTAATCAATGCTGTATTAAATAAAAGTGGATTCAATCCAGTTTCTGTTGAAGAAAAGAGTGGTTTATCAATCGAAAAACCGTTCACGAAATTAACAGTAAATATATATATAGAAATCACGCAATTCAGAGCATTAATTCCTGATTATATTCAGTCCTTGAAAGGGTGTCCCCTCTCAATCGATATAGAAATGGAGTTAAATGAAATCATGTCATCAGCAAAGTTACTTTGTGATGATATGCGCTCACTGGAATTTATCCCTTTGTGGGTTGAGGTCAGCAACGGTGGTTACTACGGTGATCATGTTCCTGCTTTAACCTATAAGCATAGGGATGAGGACGTGGAGCTGGCAAAGTATCTCACCAGCGTTACAGACCCTAAAATCCAGAAAGCTGCCATGTTTTGGTTGTTGCATTTCAGTGATTTCATGCAGTTTGTCCGCAATACATTTTCCCGGCTGCTGGAGGAAGCTTTCACCTTGCTTGCTCAGTTACAGATAGTGTTCTGCCGGAGACGTGAAATGCCGACTCTCAAAGAGCTACAGTACAGAAATGAAACGTTCAAAATTCAAATGAGAGCGTTAGACCTGACATCTCTTAGTTCTAAGTTGAGATACAGAGTCAAAGACCCTTCAATTCACGATGCCAGATGTTACCTGAAACGAATTGCTTCTTTCGTCAATCAGGACTGGCAGGATGGTTATGTGACTTGCAGTCATTTCTCTGATGGCCGTTACATCAACCAGTCGACACCTTGTCTACTGAGTTTGAGTAAAAAGAACAGTCAGGTTCGAAAGTTTATGAACCGCTTAATTACAGATACACGCAGGGGTAGAGCTGTAGATCTTCTTTTAGCTGACTTCTGAACACAATAACCCATAGGGGATTACTTCCCTATGGGAGTGGTCCCTTCTTTTTTTGAATTGAGAGGACCACATGAGCAAATTAATTTCTAACATTATTAAATCTTTTCTGGCCGCGAACGAAATGAATATTGAAGTGGTTGATTTAGTAACCACTGATAATTCTGACGGAACGATATCATCAGTTAGTTTTAACGCTGATTTGTCGTTTGCATTTTTGTCACAACAAGCGGACGAATACTGCAATCAATATTCGACTCTGCCATTTGAAATGCCAGTTGAAGAAATACTGTTACCAGCAGTCAACAGGCTTGCTAAAGCCCGAAATGGTCGTGTTTCTTTAGATGCTATTCGTATGCCATTTAAATGTAACTTTGGTGAATCCTCTGGTGAAATTGACAGTTTTTCAATGCTCGATTGTCCTTACAACAGAGAAATCCTCAATTATATTTATCGATCAGATGTGGGAACTGATGCGAAAGGGGTACATGAGAAGTTAACTGGTTTGACTTCATACATATACCGGAATCTTTTCGCTTTCTTTTGTAGCAAAGTTACTTTTGCCATTAGTGTCCACAATAAAACTTGTGATGATCAGAAAATCAGACAGCATATGCAGTTTGATTTTGATGGAGAATATGTACGGTATGACGGTGTTGAAATTAAGTCGTTTGGGTATCCTTTGATTGTCTTGCAAAAGCTTCTGGCACCTGACTCCATATCTTCACGTGAAGATGGGAAGTGGGTTATCAGGAACGCTGAAAGATATCTTTCTGGGAAATTGAAAACCAGAAGGTTGTTTGTTGAATACAATTCAATTTTTTATGGGTTGTCTGATAATAAACATGAAAATCATTCTATTTCTGAGCAGGAAATAACTTCAGCTAACGGAATCAAAACATTCAGAAAATGTTTTGTTAAGACGCTACTGGTCTCTGGAGCGCATGAACGTTACAGAATGAACATGGAACTTGAACACGCACAGCGTTATAACTACTAAAACCTAACCCAGAAGGGAACATTTCCCTTCTGGGATAATGTTCCTTTCATAATCTATGAAGGAACCTAATATGCAACACTTAAACAATCTTGTTAAAGCCGTTTTATACAAAATGGGGTTATCCGATATTAAGGTCTTAGAGGCATCTATATCCACTCAGACGTTAAATCGCTTCCACATAATTATAGATGTGCCGGTATCTCAACTTATCCCTTTTTATAAGCGGTATATTGAGCGTCATAGCATCAGTGATCATGCAGGAATGGAAAAATCTCCGCTGGGCCGTTATCTTTTAAATGCTGATTCACTGCATGCAGGTCCGGTGTCCTTACGTAGTTTCAGGTTCGCAGTATCTGTAAACCCGGGCAACGTTCGGATTGTACATCCACGGCCAGAACTGCTTCACGCTGGCTACAATCGTGAAATACTCGAGTATGTTTTTTATCGCTCCAGTAATGCCCATCAGGACATAATTCTTGGTCTTGTAGAGCACGGTTCTGAATTTATCAGTTTTATTCATGATCAAATACAATCCAAACTCGCGAGTTACTATCCGTTGGTTGTCTCCCTGGTAAATAAGAGTGAAGCCAGTAGCAAGCCAGAAATGATTCATTCTATCCGTGATGAAAATTACGGGTTCGATGTCAGTATTATGGCGGATGCTATCCCCCTGGCAGTGGCTGAAAAGCTACTTTGTGATGAGTGGTGCATAGAGTCTGTATCCTGTGCGGACCAGTACCTCAATTACTTACATCGTTACCTGTCCGGGCGAGTAATGAAGCGTTGTTTATATGCAGTATATAAGAGCAATTCTGGTGGTAGTACTTCATTCAGATCAATGTTGGGAAGGTTATCAACAAGTCCACTTGTTATGACTGAATACAAAATTAACCATGAAAAATCGATTGCCCGATATGAAAAGACTGTTCTCTCTCAACTTGAGAAAATGTCACATTCAGTTGTGGATAACGAACTTGTTCTTTTAACTAATTAATCAAAACAACCCATGAGGGAGCAATCCCTCGTGGGGTTTCTCCCTTTTTTGCTGAGGAAGAAACTATGTTTTATTCAACAGATGTATATCATTATATTCGTGCGGAACTCTCTGGGCTTGGAATCGATTTTGAAAGTGCAGATTTCTCATATGCTGTTAACCACAGCCAGGGCGATCATGTCACTTTCAGTGGAAAAATTGAAGCTGCGGAGTTAAATAAGTGTGTTGATTTATATGTTGAAGCATTACAAAAAACCAATGCTCCCAGCTATGAAGTCGATGCCTTATCCAAAAAACTTAAATACTTTCTTAAAGTTTATCATCAGGTGGCATCTTCCTATCTTGATATAACTGGGCGTAGTTATAGTCGCTCAAAGATAGAATTTGAAGATGTTGGATTAGATATTCTTTCTGACTCTGGTGAAGACGATGAGAAGTATTTTCATTACATGGAAGTAGATGGAGAGGTCTTAATAGGTCGGTTCGGGCTGATGCAATTCTGGTATTCCGATTTCATTGACTTCCTCAATTTTGTCAGTAATTCGATTACCGATTGTCTGCAAAGGGCTTACGGCACATTAAGTAAAGTCAGTATGGCTATGTACAATGCTGTCGAAGACTTTAAGTACTCTCGGGTTATAAATGACCGCCTGACATTATCTATCACAGCGGTAAGCGTTGATTCTTGTGATATGGATCTTGGTGACTGTTACCTGGACACTGAGGTATCACCATTTGGAAAAACTCAAGATATTCGCAATAATGAATTAATTAAAGCAATGTATCATGGAGTTGCTAATAATCAGGATGTACCGGTTCAGGTTAAGATTTCCTTTATTGATGAGGATGAAAATGTTGTCTCCGAAACGTGGCGGGTGACTTATTCAACCCTTGATGCAAATGGGAAATATAAAATTGCCGACCGTAGAAGTTTAATCTCTGAAGCAGTCTATGATCTCCGGGCTGCACTGGACATAAGTAAAGCTGCTTAATGTTCTTTTCTACCTGGCTTGTAGGGTCGCGAAGTACTGTGACTCTGCTTTCCAGGTACTGTTTATATAATCTCTAAACCCTTTTGTAGGCACATTTAATGTGCCTTTTTTTTTGCCCAGAATTTGCTGTTTTCTACAGATACTGGTTTTTCTTACCCTCTCAATGTTGCGCTTCAGCACATCTCCCAATCCCCCTCAACCCTCCTCTTAAAAATCAACCCCTATCCGTAATTTCCCTAAGTTTGCACATCGTATACTGATGGCAACAGAGGGAGAGAAGGTATGGAATACAAACACAAAAGTTTTAACCTCGATAAATTAGTTAACGAAGCAGATATCAAGGAACTTGAATATCTCTTCTGTGAGCCTGGTGATGAAGTGCGTGAAAAATTACGTTTCTTACAGGAATCGGGACACAGGATCGTCACCAATGTTTTCTGTAGTAATTTCTGCCCACAAACTGGGTGCAAGGGCCATTCTGACCAACCGGATAATACTAATGAATAATATGTTGCTGGACTGGCTCACGTATCTGATTACCGCAGTTATCGTTTTATCTATTCTGCTGGAAGGCAAAACGACCCGTTACCCATCGTTATTTTTTTACGGGAGTCTTTTATTGCTGGGACTGTTGCTGGTAGTCGCTGGCGCTAACTGGTGGTTTTATCATTCGGCTTATGGCCTGGTGATCGTTCTATTCACCTTGCTCTCCCTGGTGTGTACCCGCTTCAGACTCGTTATTTATGCCTGCCGGTTCAAAAACATCGTCAAACAAATCACTAAATACACCGAGCAGGGGCACCGGGTCATCATGGTGCTCCCGGAACCGGAAGAAGAAAAGAATATCCTGTTGGCACAACTCAGAGCGGCAGTTCCGGAAGAAAAGTTACTTTACACGCCGTTTGCCTGCGGCCCCGGATCAGACAGTATTTTAAAACGAATTTCGGAACTGAATACAACTAAGCAAGGCTATTTGTTGGTTTGTGAAGGGCAGGTGGCCGCCCGGAGCTGGTTGAGCATTGTTGAAAATGGTGACCCGGATAGTTCAATCGCAGTTAATTTTCATTCTATTCCCGATATGGAGTGAGTTACAGATGAGTAATGAAATTTCGAATGATTTTGTAGCACCAGATTCTCTTGCATGCGAGCAGGTTCCATCCAGGCTTCAACTGAGTAAACGGGCCAGCACAAATTTAAATCGGGCAAAGGAAATTTTGAATTCACGCGGGATAAATGCTGTAACGAATGAAGAGATTATTCGGGCATATCTTGAAGAGTTCCAGCCGTTAGATATCGCAAGTGCTTACCTTGATAACCGGTTAAAGCAACTAAGCTCGAGCATCTGCGATTTTTAGCGCTTCACAACCTATTACGTTTTTGCTGAGTTGTGCTTATATACTCTGAAAACCATCAACATAGGATGAAGATGAAAAGTAACAGTAAAACCGTTCGAGTATATAAAGAGCAAATTTTACTCTCCTTTGCCTGCTGGCTGTATATGTCACCTCCTGAAGAATGGATGACGAAAGCTTTTAGCGGGAGGATAAATAAACAGGATGATGAACATTACGATCAGACTCATTCCGACCTGTACTTTTTCCGGTTTGCGTTAAATGGTGATGGATTTGAATCTGGACCAGACGCTAACGGGGTTGAGATTTTTACTTTCTCATTTAATTCCTGGATGCTGCCAGATAGTCAAATGAGTGAAAAGCACCAGTTAACCAAGCTGGTGATGCTGTTAGTCACGGGGAGTGTCGTCTCCGTACCGGAGTACATTGATCTTCCCGAAAGTCTGGAATTTGAAATTCGTGATCAGATTTTAACCTTCGATTTGATGAGGGGAGAAAATGTCTTCAAAGGCTGGAAATCCGCCAGTGAGCTGTGGGCTAATGATGTTTTCCCCCACACAAGCTTATATCTCAATTCAGCCCAATGTATTCACTGACATGCTATGAAAAAACTATTTCTTCTGGAATGGAAATTGTGTGAGAGCCGGAGCTGGATTTTGTGGATTTCCCTCTGGGCGCTGGCGAGCTTCATGCTCCTTTGCGCATCAATTTTAACGGGCCGGTTGTTATCAACGACCGTGCTACCGTTTGGGTGGATGTGCGTCTGGGGACTACCTGTACTGCTGTTTAGTATCAAGGTACAGGTTCATGAACTGGGAGATAAGTTACGCCACAGGCTATATATTTTTGCGCTTCCGGTTATGTCCTGGCAAACTGCCGTGCCATCCGGTTTCTGGTCTGTTGAAGTTCTTAACGGACGCTACAGTCTGTACCGGAATGCCCCCGGGAAAAACCCGGTTCATTTACTCTGGCGGCCCAAAGCGATGCCGGTATTTTTGAAGCCGGTTGCTCTTGTCGGGGAAGAGATATGTCGATAGATAATGAAGCCGTAATGAGTGCTGCTACCTCCTGCTTGCTCTATATCTCTCAAAGTAAGGCGAGTCCCACTGCGAGGAATGGACTCATACGTGACTGGTTGCGTTCTGCTGAGCGCCGCAGAACCCATTCATCTCAGTCCATCCGGATTATCAAGCGGCACCTGAAGCATGCGACTAAGTCTCAGGTGACCGACCTCGCCAGCATCATTCATTTGCTGGTTGAAGGGCGTGGCTCAATCCCGGATGCAACAGGCTCCCGACTTTACATGCTGAAAACCTTCAGTGACCACCTGGGCAGGCTCGGATGGCGTGTCGTTATTGGTAGCCAGAACGACTGGGACAAATTGGATGTGCATTACCCTAACACCTGCTTTGGTTTAAAACGGGATGTCGAGTGTTGCTTTGGTTCTGAAGGTGAGCAGATACAGTCACTGCCACTTTATGTTATCGGTGATGTGACCTCTTTCAGGCAGATCGCCGGAGAATATGATTACCTCGTGATGGGTGATAAAAGCGAATTTGTAGACGGTGTGTCAGTGCATATCCTGCAATTGACCTCCGACCAGATAACTGGAGATTAATGATGGTGAACAACCTGCGGGGCCTGAGAGATCAGATTGGCTATCGTATCGACGAACTGGGCGACTATCTTGCAGCCACCCCCCCAGTTGTGTCTGAGCTTATGACGATTAGCCGACTGTCCCGTAAGGAAGAGCGCATCAAATCAAGTTGGGAAGGTTTTAAAGTACAACACATCAGTGGTGAACAATCAGTAACCAGAATTATTGATGCTCTCAAGGATTTTGGTACTGATAACCCACAGCAACTTAATGAAGAATCAACCAAATTTACGGCCAAATATCCCGGACTCGTTGTGGTGCCGGATAAAGCGGATAAGTTACGTAAGCTGATCGAAGAGATTAATAATGCCAAGAATCAATTTGCCCGGGCATTAATGAGCCTTAGCACCGACCGGCACAAACGTTTTGACGAAGTTCATGAGCAGTTTCCGGGACTCGTGACGCTTCAGGCTACTCGCAACATTCTTTTCAGCGATATCCCACTGAAGAAAGTTACTTTTGGCTGGCGCTACAATCGCAACACTGAGAAGAAAACGAAACATGAGCTGATAGACATCCTTACTGGACGCAAAGAAGCCCTTTTTAAAAATCTGCTGACCCGCGACCAAACCGAACGTCTCAGTACCCTGGATTACGCCATTAAGAAGCTGGCTTCAATGCACCTTCAGGGTGATGAAGGTTTTCGCCTGTGCCGCGTGAATTCATTCCCAGTGCCGATTGTCCATGCATGGTTTGAAGGAGATGATCGTGATACTCAGTCGAAAAATAATTATCTTTCTACCAAGGCATCTTTGCCGCTATTTGCCACAGGCAGTTTTCCAGTGCCTCAGTTAAAGCTTCTCAGTGACTGGGATCAGTCAGTTGAAGGGGATAAAGCAAAATCTGGCCGTCAGACACCGCTGGTATATACAGAGCTCGTACCCGGAGCAGATTTAGGCATTTTCATCGTCCGTGCAGCTAGTCACGAGGAATAACAATGCAATGGATTTCAACCACAAGCGTTAAAACAGCTGAACGCGCATATAACGTTTATCTGTGGAATAAAAAATTTCCTGAGGATGCCGTTCACCGGCTGGTTTATTCCATATCAATGGAAAATGCCTATCACGATAGTTCCGAAGACGGAATGAGGGCCGAGTTGCTGGCCGGGTTGTATTTTATTTTGAAAAAATCAGGCCCCCGGGAAGTCAACGATGGCCGTAATCTGAACTGGCATGTATCTAACCCGGAAGTGCAGAGTTTCCTCATGGAGCAACCGGAAAAGGAAAGCCTGCGTCCACTCTTTGACTACTTCCGGGTACGCCTTAACGGGATCACCATGGTTCCAATGGCGGGGAAGGTCGGTAATGAGGCCATTATTACCAGCCAGACCTGGCCTCGTGTTGAGTTGCCCTATTTCTGGCACAAGGAAGAGCTGGAAGCCGTGTTCGGAACTGTGCAACTGACACAATCAGCCCTGGTGAAATTCTCCCAGCTCTCGGTAAGACACGCGAACGCCAGCGCCATTAAGATCCTGCGTGACCGGCTCAAGTCTGAACATATGACGGAGTTTGAGCTTCGTGATGACTATCGGGCACAGCAGCTCGAAAAATATGGCGTCAAAGATATGAAGGTTTTTTATCATCAGCATATCCCCGGGGTGAAATTGCTTTTCGTGATTAATCGTGGTGAATCATGGCGGCTGGTGGATGTTTTTTTGTTTAATCACCAGAAGAACCGGAATGCCGGTAAAACAGCCAAAGAGGAGTCATGATGGAATTGCTAACTATGATCGGCGTGGTGGTTTTGCTGGTTGTCCTGGCTAACTGGGGAACGACCAAAATGGTTGAGCTTTTGAGCCGGTATTATTTCAAATCAGAGATGTCGGGGACCCGAAAAGGTTGGTTTGGTTTGCTGGGTGCGGTGGTCATTTATTCCGTGATCCTCTTACTGCCAGCGATTCCTTTTATCTTCAGCCTGAAACTCGCCGGGATTGTGAATATCGGTGCGCAGGTGACGAAACTGAACAAATACTACTATCCGGGTAAGGGGAAATCCCTCTGGAAGCGCTCCACCAGGAAATAAATTCTACCTACCCACCCCGACACGGAGGAGCAATCCTCCGTTTGCTTCAGTTAACCGGAAAGATGTTCTGCAATCAGTTGTGACATTGGATTTTCTTGGGAAAGATAATTACGGATATACCGTGAAACCATCTGCTCCGAGGTCCAGTTTCCCATCGCCATTATTTGCGTAATAGTAAACCCCTTTTTTGCGAGCTCGATGGCTCCGCCTACGCGTACACTATGACCTGTCCAGAATTGGTAGCGTAACCCCTTTTCCTTCTCACGATTGTCGGTGTATCGGCTTCGCCACAATGACTCGAATGCCCGGTTCAGAGAGTTACCTGCTATCACACCGGCATCATCGGCTAATGGAACCTTTGAATTCATCTGAAGGGGAGTGGTGATCCCATGGTCATCCAGAAGTTTATGGATAAATTTCCCCCGTGAACGGCGGGACCAGCTAGCAGGCATGTAACGCATGGCGTGAAAATCAGTAGCCTGGAAGAGTAACGAGTCGGGGTTACCTTTCAAGCTCATGCCGACCATATTTAACAGCCTCAGAATGCTGGTGGCGAGTAAGGGGGACAGCTCATAGGTCAGCAGTGTATTGGATGAGGATTTCGTTCTGAAGACGGTTAGCTTCAGGCCAGTGCAGTCATCGTTAACCTTGAGATGCCTCAATCTGATACGGCGTATTTCTGCGGAGCGTAGTAGGGTTTCAAATCCAAGCCAAATCATGCTGAGGTCACGAAGGATTTTCACCGAGTTGGTTTTACCGTGAAGGCGGATGAGTTGCTGGAGATCGGTCAGCAAAAAAGGTTGTGCCTGCTGTGTCACGATCTCTTCCCGGGCAGCCTGGTTTTTCACTGACTTCAGAAAAAGCACCACACTGCCAGTTTTAATGTTTTCTTGCTCAAGTCCTTTACGGCTAACAGCATTAATGGCAGCTACACAGGCAACCAGACTTGAACGCTGGACCCTCGTGCTGAGCTCAAGGAGAAATGACAAAAAATAAACGTCATTCACAGGAAACGGCCTGATAACGCCGTTATCCCGATTGCTGTTTGCCTGGCACCATGTCTTCCATTGACCAAGCCAGTGAAGATAGCTTTTAGCTGTATTGTACGAGAGTGACTGAAAATAAATTGCCAGCTTAAACCGTCCAGATTCCGTGCTGTCAATCTCAGATAACTGATTTGAAATGTGGGCCGGTAATGGTGTGGCATCAAGTTGGACAGACATAGACACTCCTGTTTATTAATACAGTTATTTTAACAGCCAAGGGGTGTCTATCAATCATTTATTAAAATATTAAATGGCACAACCTGGGGAAGTTTGCCAAAATGTGAACTTCGACAAAACTACAATATCTATCTGAAGTTACACAGAAAATTTGATTTAAATGGAGATGAAGATGACGGAAGGAAAGCGGATATATTTAATGAAGTTTCGCAAGCACAGCTCTTTTGAGACACTTGAGCAAGTTTTTGACCGCCTTAAAGAAAAGCTTACCGGTGATGAACTGGAACACGCGTTAAGCGCATACGACCACCGGAAGGCTGAAATCACCACAAAGAGACTTTTTGATAAGGTGCCTCCCTCGGTCTGGAGTCTGGTTTATCAGTAATATGCGGGATATTCCCTATCCGGACTTGAGAGTAAGGGAGGAAACAATCGCAGAGAGTGATGGGGAACTGACTGCGACTGAGCGTAGGGATCACTGATTACGGGCAAGGAGAAGCGTCTTAACATCTACTGTAGCGTTATTCGTTTCTTTGTTATCTGCGTCCTGCGTCAGTTCATCAAGATATTCGCGAATCTGTGCCGTCTGGTCCAGGTAATAACAAAGCTTCAAGGCGATTCGTACTCTGTCATCGGATAATCCGCGCCTTAAGAAGGCTGAATCCCGTAGCTCTTGAGGCGTTTCAGTTGAGTATCTCTTTTTATGATAGATGCTCATAACTTCATTATGCAAAGCGGAAAAACTCGTTTTATCTTTCAGGCTCTGATCATGGCTGTAAATCGTCCAGGCTGTATCCAGCTCATTTTGCTGGAGCAATACCCAGCCATAAAGGGTTAGGCTGCCATCTATATTGCCGTATTCTATCCGGCCTATCTGGTCTGCATAGATGTACTCACGAAGCAATCCTCTCAGTCGTTCTTCAAGTAAACCAAGCTTCAAGCGCAGTTGTTTCTGGACACTATCAATCTTGTTATCAAGCGCCAGATTCAGGGTGAGCATATAGAAAAACAGATTGATATGGGCCTCGGTGACGGCGTTAAAGCGGCGTTCCGACTCCTCATCCCGCTGTTTTATACCCATCTCTGCCGTGAGTCGTTTTCCGTGGTGTTCCAGTACCGCATAGAGATCTGTTCCACGCAGCTTCGACTCGCGGAGTTCATACTCGGACGGGGTTTCGAAACACGTATCATAGTGGTCAATAAACTGCTGATACTGGATACTGGCATTTTCAAATCGCTCATCCTTAATGGCGTCCAGTATCCGTGATACCTGCTGGCGAACTTCTCTTTGAAAGGCTTCGACATCAATATCGTTATAGATAAGAGTGTTTGACTGCATCGCTATCAGATAGCTAGGGAGCTTTTCCGCCACCCGCTCGTTAGAAATGATTTGCCCGGTCATTCTGTCCCTGATTGTCTGACGTGGCTGTTCCTTAACAGCTTCACCGGCTGCGACCCTCCTATCAATATCAGACCGCTTGTGCAGCTTCTCGACCATTCTTATCTCCCCTTGTGTGGGCTATTAACGTCATGCTATTAAAGCTTAAATGCATAGGAGCCGCAAAACTTCCTCGTATGCAGAGGTCGTTCCGAGCAAACCTCGTCTAAAGCAGAGCGTCAGGCGTAAATTTTGTTTTAGGTGATGAAGTGATTCGCAAACGGTCACAACGAAAATGCAAATGAGTATCTTGGTTCGAGGCAATTACACAGATCATTCATCCCTGCCTGAAATATGGCGCCCTTTGTACCGTTAAACTCATCCTGTGTTCATTACGCCACCAAAATATCGACTCTTAACGGATCGGTTGGCCTGATCCGGCCGCGTATAATTGCTGGAATTCGGAGGGAGGCGTTATGCGAAAGAGTAGCATTGAAGGTGTGCCTTTCGGCATTCACAGGCAAACCGGTAAGTTGATGGACATTACGGAGGTGGCCCGTGGGACCAGCTGCGATTGTATTTGTCCCGGTTGTAAAACTGAGCTGGTGGCAAAGCAGGGTGACATCAAGCTGTGGCATTTTGCACACAGTACGGCCATAGATGCGGAGTGTAACGGACTGATGGCCGCAATCATGGCGAAAGTACTGGATGTCATTACATCAAAGGGCGTTATCGCATTCCCTCATTTGATTGAAGGATGTGAAGGCGGGGCGGTGCAGCTAAGCGATATAAAAGAGAATATTGCCTTCTGTGGCATTACAGCCCCGCTAATGGCGACGATTAATCAGCTGCGTATCGCCATTTTCCCCGACATCGACAGAACTGTCGCTTCACGTCTCTCCTTTGACCATATCCACCCTTCAGAGATGATAGCGGCACTGAGGATCGATTTGCCCGATATCGAATACGAACTGGCGAAAGTTCAGCGTGGTGAAATTGATGAAGGCTACGGCCAGTGCATCGAAAGACTCATTACCACACAGTCCAGTTCCCGGGAATGGCTTTACCATCCCCATATGCACCAGTTGGAGCAAACCCAGTTAAAAAAATACATCGGTCGAGAGCCTGCGGAAGTGGGACCACTGCGGCAGCGTCTGGTCGACCATGGGATGGAATATCCTTCCCGGTTGCCTGGCAGTCGCAACGGTATTCTTGAACTCAAGCAACGGACCATCGTCCAGTTGTGTCGGCTGACGGCCCGTCCTTCCCGAATTGCCCAGACAGACGAATTCTCCATCTTTACGCGATATTTCCGGGCTCATTGTCTCGATTCAAGCGAGCACGTGAGCATCAGTAAGCTCGACTTCTGGTCGGATATGGTCACCGGCAGTGAAGAGGGGGTGCGTCTGACGTGCGAAGAGGTTGATTTCCTCAAAGCCGTGGAAGAGATTGCCCGACTCAATATTCGGCTTCAGACCGCCACCAGCCAGGACAAAGAAAACGTTACCGGCCAACCGGTAACGGACTCGTTTGGTGGAACCTACCCGATGTTTTAACCCATACCGGCTCCCTGTCAGGTGAGCCGGAACCACCAGCGGACGAACGGATAAGGAGAACAAGGCATGCAGATACACAGCAGAATGAAACTGCCATTGTGGGCGCCGGTCGAGTTTGTCCGGGAGCCGGTGGGCTGGCCGGGAAATGCAGTTCGCACAAATGACCGGACAACGGCCAGCGAGAAACCCCGGCCGCATGCTTTCGTTTCCACCGGCAAGCTCGTCGGTGACCGGTATAATTACATGTCCTCATCCCTCCTGTATCTGCTAAGCCAAGGGAGCTGTCAGGCTTCGCCTGATTTGAAGACTGGCGAGAATCCTTCAGATGATACCTCTTTGTTTTTTCTTTGTTTTCTTTCTATTTTCTCAAAGTTCGCGGGGCGATGCTCAGGGCAGAACACGGAAAAGCTTAAGTACAGATATCGGGGGGAGGATGGGCTCGGGCCAGGTGTTGACCTTGAGAGAAACATGAGGGATGAGGACATGTAAATTGTATAAAGGTTGCTCACACAGGGCGTTTACTCCCGGGCGTATCAACTTCAGGATGGGGGCATAACGGGTGGAGTAATCCAGCTACGTCATCTGCTCGATAACTTAACTCAGGCAATCAGTGTGCCGATTATGGCAAGAAATTAACGACGACGAACTGCATAAAAGTTATCACCTTATCCTTACTGGCCGTTAGGGTTTTGCGTGAAACGAGGAGCGAACTGGACAGAATAACCTTTATGTCCAACGTCGAAGGGATATAACTGGAGGCGTAAAAAAGGCCGCTGGCGCGGCCTGATGCTTGATTATGAACGGTTCAGCAACAGAGTGAACTGATCCCTCAGTCTGTTTTCTTCTGACTGACGGCTAATCAGGGATTCCAGCATTTCCCGGTGTTCCTCAGACTGATTCACAGCCTTTCGGCACAATAGCTCTTGTGCAACAAGCCGATGCTCATGCTCAAGCGCCTCTTTGTCTCCCATTTTACAGGACAGGCGATGCCAGAAATTACGGTAAGAGACATTGATTAACGCGATTTTATACAGTGCAAGCGCCTGAGAAACCTCACCCTCAACAGGATTGGTTGTCAACGTAAAAGGCGCATCATAGGGGTAATCAGTCATATGAATACCTTCACCGGAAGATGTGTATACCCAAGAATAACAGGCCAGATCTCGCGCTGCCAGCAGAACTGGACGTAATGAGCTGTATGTGGGGTCTGAAGGCCAATGGAACGAAAACGTACGTTAGTGAAGTAACTGTCTGATATATCGAAACATAATGGACATAGTAAAACACCCTTAAAATGGTGTCATTTTAATCGAAAAATGGCATTTAACGGGCAGTATTATCTACTAATCGATTTTTCAGACGTTCATTTTTCGCTTACCGTACGTTTTCGTACGGTTGGCCCTCAAACCCCTTATGTTGGTAACGTGTACTTCAGCAGGTTGGTGATGGGGGGCGAGGGCCAACCGTGCGAAAAACCACGTTAAGAAACTAACAGTCTGAAATATCATAATTTTTGAGACTGTATATATGGGGCAAAAAATCGGTTCCAAATATCGTGTTTTGGTAATTTTGAGACTGGATCGTATCAAAATTGATTTCTGATACTGCTTAGCGTGGTTTTGTACATCACTGGACTTCAAACCCCGTGATCCGTTCGTATCATCAAAATCAGTTGTTCTTTTTTGTAGTATTCCTGACGTCTAACCACGGGGGTGGGGATGACCACCAGGTATTAAAGCTCTGCTGTGATATTTATGTTTAACGACTATTGCCTGTCCCGGCCAATGGCATGGGTGGACGCAAAGCAACGTTCACTGAAGACCAGGTGTTTCTGAGCCACCTTAACCGGGCCGTTGCATTACATCGTTTCTTACGGCATCGGTAAACACATAGAATCCGCTCAACATTCTTTAAAACCCAGAAAATCGAGTCTTACCAGAAAATTCTTTTAACACCCTGTGATACGATCTTTGCTGGTTAACGGTAGCCATTCCGGGCTGGCGACACTGGTGGACAAATGGGCATATCAAAAAGACTTAATACTAAATTTGGTTATTTCACTCTGGGATGTTTGTTTGTCGGCATCATCTGGATGATTATTAATGGTAGGAAAATGACATACGACCATTGGTATCCGGTAGACGTTATTTCGATATCTGTTCAATCCCCAACAACTACTACGGAATTCAAATTTAAGAGAACTGAGTTTATTACAGGTGATAACAACATCATCACTTTCAAAGTGTCCGGTCTGAACAGCTCTGGAAGTATTTACTCGGGTAAGTTGAATCGGGTTATGTTGGAACAATACAACCTCGGGGGCAAAATTGAGGTAGGTGTTTCAATCAATACCATTACTGGACGAGAAAAGGTGTGTACAGGGTGCCTTCGCGTTAACCGGTCGCTTTAAACGCAATATTGGCCGCAGTTCCATGTTCATTACTTGAGCCCACTATCATCCGTGTGGTGGTTTGAACAGCCCACCGGAAAACGCTCCGGCCACATTTCATTCAACAAGTGACTCCTGTAGCAGAAGAACCAGGAACCTTTGCAATTTTGACATTAGTGACCTCCAACGGCTTTGTTCCCGGTATTTCTGTGTCGGCTCCGCTGGCAGCCGGTGCCGCGCTGAGGCCAAACCTGAGCGATGATGTATCTCTGAAGGGTACTTCCGAGATGTCAGGGCTTTACAGTTTTCCCGAAAAAGGTAAGGATATCAGTGTAAATGATGCGTTAATCACGTCAGGTGCTTTTCTTTAAAACAAAGAGTTCTGTCGGCAATTGAGGGAAAAGCAGTGATAGAGGTGGGAAATCCCGCCATCTAATAGAAGGCTTAGCATGTACTTATTCAAATACTACAGACCGGACTTTTTCTTTGATAAAGCCATTCGTTACAACGAACTCTATTTTTCATCACATGAACAGCTTAACGACCCTAATGATTTAAAAACATCCTATTTTTTTGAGGATGAAATTCATATGTGGCAGAGACTGTTAGAAAGTGAATTTATTGCAGGCGTCAGAGAGTTGCAGGACGTGCTTGATTTGACTGACCGTAGTCTGGCAAAGGAATTGTGCCGCATATTCCATGGGACACCGATGGATGGATCAATTGAGCAGCTCGAATGTACATTCTTGAAATATGATGATGCTATTGTAGCTTCGTTAGGTCGACATTTAAAAAGTAGCGAATCAATTAAAAGTACCCCATTCAAAGATTCGAGTGAGTCACGGTCAGAGTTGATCTTACTTTGTAAAAATGGGATCAGAGATAGGGTGTTGAAAGGGATCAGAGCCGGTGTTTATAGCGTGTCATTCTCAACCAGAGCCCTGGAGCCAATGATGTGGGCTCATTACGCCGCAGGATTCAAAGGTTGTGTTGTAATCTATAATGCGCTTAATAACGAAATTAACCTTACAAGGAATATATATTCTAAAGAATACTTCCCGTTTATTGTTGATAACGTTGAATATGAAGATTGCGAAAAACACATTCCAATCCTCCAGAGTGCTCTAGGGGATGATAAGTCGATTCGTAATATTCTTTTGGTTAAAAATAAATTTTGGAAATATGAGGCTGAGAAAAGGATTTTTCACACAAGAACATATATAGCAACCAAAGTTTGGAAGTTAAGTTTCCTGTTATCGAAAGATCATTCCGACCGCATTTTTCATCACGACCCATCATTAATTGCAGGTATTATATTTGGTCCGGGATTTTCGGGCGAAAAAAAAGAGTCCATAGAGTTCCTTCTTCGAGATAACCGGAGACATAGCCCGTGCGAGCCATTTTATCTCTTTGATACGGAGCTCACCAGTAAGGGTGCTATTCAAATAGTCCGTGGTAAAGAGGTTGAGTCAAGCTTCCAAACGGGAAATACGGGTGAAATCTCAAGAAAAGAATTAGCCGCAGTGTTGTCAAAACTCGGCATAACTTAAGATATAACCACCAAATGTTTAACTACAGGGCAAGTAATTGAATGAATAAGACTACACTCCAAAAAATTAAAAGTATTCAGGACCTCAATCTGCATGGAGCCGTACTGTCAATTAAGACCGATGGGATTCGCGGCGATACAAAATTAAATCTAGACACAGGCTGCGGCCGTTCTGGAAACTGGGGGCTAGATTCTAAACGCAAAATCAGGTTTGTTGTCCTGCGGGTTAAACAAAAGGACGGAAGTTACTTTGTCTATACTGGTTCATTTGTCGGCCACCAGCCGGTGAAAAACAGTATCAAAAAAGTGGTCTTAATCGATAATCTTGTACTGGCTGGTATCTCCTGGGGCATATCTAAATTGTTTAATGGTCAAACCGGGCGTGGCGGGGTGACTTATGTTGAGTTGCCAGAATTTGAAGAACGCCCACGTGACTACCGGGAAGGCTCCGAAGTAACAATATTAAGCCGCCCTGACCAGTCGCCTTTTGCCGAAGATGTTAGAGAGAATTGTTTCCATCGATGCGTTGTAACTGGAGCAAGCCTGAGATGTATCACTGAAGCAGCCCATTTGACCCCTCACTGCGACCGTGGCCTTCCCGACAGAAGCAATGGGATATTACTGAGGCGAGATATCCACGCACTGTTTGATCATCATGAATTCGCCATCGAGCCCGATACTCTTCGTATGCATTTTACAAAAGCAGCTTTAGAAAGCCTGCATCCAGCACAGTTTACCGGACAAGCGTTAACCCGGGATAAAATGAAGAGCTTTATAAATCCTGAAAACCTACGTAAACGTTGGGCTGAGTTCACACGCCTTCATATCAATCAATTTAGCTGTGATGCGGAGCTGGAGAGTGCAGAATGATTCTAAATAGCCCTCTAATAACTGGCAGAAAACCAACATTAAAAGTGACAAAATAAGAGGACTTCTATGGTTAAGAATAAATGGATGTTGCGGATTACAGTTTTACTTGGAACATACATCGTACTGTATATTTTGCAAAGACAAGAATTGCTGTCCACTCAGATGGCCGTTGCCATTGGATGTGCATTCCTCGGCCCATTTTTCCACTTTCATTCAACCAAGAAAATAAAATCCAAACCAGGCAATGACTCTGGTTTGCGCAAATAGAAGGAGCAGAGTTTCACCTAATAATTCCGGAGATACTGATAATATCTCCGGATTTAGCATGGATTACTTTTCAGTTAGTTTGCTGAGACGCTCAAGTGGCCTCAAGACGGTCAGATTGGCGCAGCACCTATTTCACGAAGGGCAGTAAACACCTCATCAAGGCCGAAAACTTCCTCGTTAGGTCGCTCTTGTCCATTAATATTACAGACTGTAATGACAGCATTGCACGCACTTTTTCTCTCACGAAATAACGCTTGCAATGCAATGACCACTAACTCACGTTCAGTCCCTTTAAGTTCATTTAGTTTCATTTATAAACCTCAATAAAAACAGCCATTGGAAACCTAAGCATCTGTTCGATAAGTCAATAATATATCAGGCAAGATCTACCACAACCAGTGTTACTAGACGGAATGATCCGAACGTCCAGTCTGAATGTAAGAAAGACAAATATGGTAGAATTTGGGTATTCACAGATGTTATTAGCAGACACGAAAGCCCGGTGAGGGAAAAGCCGCTACGCGGCTTCATTGCGGAAAAATAGATTCGTTCTTAGCATTTACGCCATGAATGCTTATGATCTTTCCGTCCGGGAGCCGAACGCCAATAAGTCGTAAGATGAACCCACGCCAGCCGGAATTGGCTTCCGTTATGCAACGATATAGTTCGTTATTTTCATTTTTCAGCTTAGTCCATTCGAGACCAAGCGTAACAGGGTCCAAATCAGTAATATGCTTTACTTCATTATTTATACGTACTGTATTAATTCCATTGCCAGTCATAAACGAGAGCTCCGTAAGTTAGCGTATGAAACAGGTTATCAGTTCAGATCAGATGTTAAAAAGTAATGATAGCGTGGTTTGTTATCAGTTTTCCAAGCGTATCCAATAATGAATTATTCGGTTGGGATCGTCAGTTTACGTGATGTAATCATCATCTTTGAGGCTGGATTCAAACTCTTTTGCTTTATTGATGTATGGGATGTAGATGACAAACATCCAAAACGAAAGCATGACTAAGCCAGACAGAACTGTTAATACCGGGCCACTAGAAATGAATGACTGTACCGGCGAGATGCATGTAGACAGTGGAAGTGTACACGGCTCAGACTCCCAAAAATACATCTCATAAGACCCAATTCCAATCTGGATCAAGCATAAAACCGGATGCACACAGAGAAAGTAAAATTTAATAAAATTACTGATTAGTCGCATATTTAGCCTCATTCATCGCTTAGGTATTAAAAAGCAGCTTTCATTTGAGCAATTTCATCTTTCGTCGCCAGACGTTTAGTCCCCAAACCATTAGAAACCAGAACAGGCTTTTCTACCTTCCATTTTTTTACAGCGGCTTCAGAAAAACGACGTGGTGCATTCCCGTTCCAGGATGCCATCACGAACGTTTCTCTTACTTCAGTCACGGTCACAGGATATACACTGATGGTTTTTAGACTGGTATTACCCATTGTGGTCTTTTCGACTGAGTAGACCAGCTGACCGGTACTTAAAGCCGAGATTTTCATGATACGCCCTTTGAGCTCATTTTGATTTCGTAACCCAACGTTTATAGCCAGGTCAAGTACACAATCTCACCTAATACCTGGCTGTTTGATATCTACTATTTTTTCAGCAGCTCTACCAGCTGAGCTTTAGACTCATCTATCGTTGATTCATCGCATGCCCCGGAACATAAAGCAATCACCCGAACGTCATCCATAATTAACCGATTGAGCTTTACCGACTCCCAGTAAGATATCAACCCGTCCGACATTGCTTCGCGGATTGCACTTTGAGTATGTGTGTTTGCCTTGTCCCATGTGCTGGTATAGATGCCGTATTGGTCTCTATCGATCTCAGACGTGACATAAACACTGGCCGCAACTGCTCCAACAACAACGCCAAGAGCCGGGAACATCAGATTTCGCATAAAATATTGGGTTACTTTGCTCATTTAACATCTTCCTTGCTCAAGTCATCCGGGGTTGTCGTATGTCCAATGAACGTTTTTCCACTGAACCATGAGTTGCCGCAACGTATGACAACGATTCCATTCGCTTTCGCGTATGATCCTGCCCCCATCCCTTTACACTCAGTTTCAGTTAGGTTAATGAATTTCGTTAAATTGACCCGCCCGATATCCGTTCCAAGGAATGTCGGATAAGAATCCCCATTAACAAGATATCCGCGCTCCAGAGCGTTCAGAAGGGTGCCAAGAATTACCAACGCAAAAATAACGGTCCCAACGACACCTAGCATCCGCACAGGTTTCCTTTTAGCCGTTATTGCCTTAAGGCTTAAAGCAGCAAAACCCATAAAGCAGTAGATAAATAACGCACTCAATAAGAGAGTGAAAGTTTGTCCTACTATGCTTAAAAACGTCAGTACCCCAAGAAGAACTGCAAGCAAGAGCTGGTTTGAAAATTTAGAAAAGAGAGTCATTCCTTTGTCCAGGTTAGGTATTAATAAAGTTACTTTACTGAAAAACCATTCAAAGCCAGGAAATATGTAGAGGGTATTACTCGCCAATGTAGAGGGCATTAGATTTTCGCACGATTGACCCTTGCTCCCCGAGTAGAAAAAGGGCCTCTCAAGGGGCCTTAATATATGAAAGCGCTTCCTGATAAGCAGATTCTAAATCGCGGGGTTGGATATAGTTGTTCTGGCGAACAATGAATTCATATTTGTCAGCACATCCACGTTCATCAGCCATTCGGTAAAATTTCTTGTGAAGGTTGTTCGTGAGCTTCAACGCAAGAAATGTACCGCCGATAACCAAAGCAAACGCAATAAATAGAAATGTCATGCCTACCTCCTGTATATATTACTCGATACTATCAGGCCAGATCTCTTACAGCCAGGAGAACTGGACAGAAATGGCTGTATGTCCAATGAGGCAAGGAATTTAAAGAGGGGGTTAAAAAGGCCACTGGCTCGGACAGATTGGAAGGTTACTTATACTTTTTAGCGTACTGTGTAATGCCCAGACGTTAGCAACGCGCTACTTCGAACCGCTTAAGCCTGCACAATAATCAGAGCTACAGTGGTCTGTGAAATGCCGGTGACAGTTCGTTAGCGCGGTTTTGCATAGTGGTCCCTCAAATCCCTGTTACTCGCCAGGTATTATTCTTCCGACTGCATTGTCTCAGGATTGGATGCAGGATGCTGGTGGAGTGGTGGCGTAAGAGAACTTCGGATTAGCACGACCGGTTACGCCTGACCACCAGCTAAAAAGTTACTTTTCCCACCTCCATTATCAGTGATAGCTAAAGCCTGATCTGCCAGTGATAAACAGCCTACTTGATGAAAGCTACCGGAAGTTGCTTCCAGTTCGTCGTATAAGCAGGTGATAGTAATTCGCGCTTCATCTGCCAGCCTTTATTGATACCCTGTCCAGCGAAATGAATCCCACAATCCGCTGTCTGGTTAATCTGATCCATGACGCGCATTAACGCAGCACTGTTGACCCTCGGTGGGGTTTCATCAAACAAATCAATCTGACCAGTACCTGAAGAAAAGTCATTCAGCATAATCCCGGCTTTCTGGTATCTGTACCCGTCCCGCCATATCAACTCAAGCGCCCGTACAGCCGCACCCACAATATCCCTGGTGTCCTGGGTTGCAAGCATCAGGCGCTGGCTGGCATTGTTGCTGTAGTAGGGATCGCTGGAAAAAGGACTGGTACTCATGAAGACAGTAACATGACGGCAAAACTGCCGGTCGGAGCGTAATTTTTCGGCCGCACGTTCCGCATACTGGCAAACCGCCTCATGCATCTCCTGTAACGTGGTGACCCTCTCACCAAAACTACGGCTACAAATGATTTGCTGCCTGGCAGGAAGCGATTCAATGGACACACATGAAATCCCGTTAAGTTCACGCACAGTACGCTCAGTCACAACACCAAACGTTTTACGGATAAACGGCAAACTGGCATCAGCTAGCTCTAGCGCGGTGTGTATACCCATTGCAGCTAGTTTCTGACTGGTTTTCCGTCCTACTCCCCATACCTCGGAAGTCGGAAGAAGGTGCATTAATTTGCGCTGCCGGTGCCGTTCATTGAGCACCACCACGCCGCCCGTAGCCTGCCAAGTTTTGGCTGCATGATTAGCCAGCTTTGCAAGAGTTCGGGTTTGTGCTACCCCGATCCCACAGGTCAACCCGGTATGCTGATACACCGTATTTCGAACTCGCTTGCCGTAGCATTCCAGGGATTCGCTGGCCTCGATGCCATCAACATCAAGAAACCCCTCATCGATACTGTATACCTCTGTTTTTATTGACAATAAATCGAGGGTAGCAAAGAATCTGGCACTCATATCGCCATAAAGAGTGTAGTTTGAACTGAATACAGTCACATTATGCTTATTTATCAGTTTCTTAATCTGAAAATACGGTACTCCGCGTTTGATACCGAGCATTTTCGCCTGTCTGTTGAGCGCCACACACGATCCATCGTTGTTAGAAAGAATGATGACAGGTTTATCTTTCAGATCGGGCCTGAACGCCTGTTCGCAGGCGGCATACATCGCGTTAACATCGCAGTGCAGAAACAAGGTTCCCTCCTACAAAAAATCATGAATGCTATGCGTGACAACCCCGAAAATTTCGAGCTCATCTGGATCAACGTAAATAGGGCTGTAGGCGGGATTCATTGGCATCAGACACAAACGAGGATGGAGGCTTAGTTTTTTGACAGTAAACTCACCTTCAATACAGGCGATCACTATGCTTCCGTGCCCTGGTGTCACGGCCCTGTCGACAACAAGCAGATCACCGGACTGAATGCCCGACTCAATCATCGAGTCTCCGGACGCCCGGAGGTAGTACGAAGCTGACGGATGACGTATACAGTATTCATTAAGGTCGAGTGTCGAATCGATATAATCGGTTGCTGGGCTAGGGAAGCCAGCCGAGCAACCGCATGTAAATAAGGGAATTTTTAGACTGGAAGACAGGTCCGGAAAATAAATTTCTGCTTTCATCATAAGGCACCAAGACAACTGTATATATCCACAGTATAGCGAATTGGCAGGTATGCGACAATCGTTCGCCACTCATGACGGTCGTTAGAACGTAAAGACGGGTAGGTAACGGGAAAGTCATCTTACTACGGAGTTAATTTGGCTGTAACGAATGCCAAACAAAGAAAATTGAAGACCAGCGATACTAGGTTAGTTTCACAATCCTCCAGCACTTCATCATGTAATAACTCTATCAATATTTCGAAATTTGCCAGAACAGCAGAAAAGTGGTTCTAAGCAATCAAATACCAACATATGAGTATGCTACTTTATGGATACAACATAACTGGGGAGTAAAATAAGTGAAATCAATATTAATATGCTTAGTATTTTTAGTAAGCTTTATGCTTTTACTTATCCTGGCACATTTCATTAATTTCATGCTGTTAACAGCTTTAGTACGGACGTTTTTCGTCATTGGTTGCCTTTTGTTCATGTTGTATTACTGCGATAAAATAAAAGCGCTGAGAGTTGCTGGATTTTGCGGATATGTGGGCTTCTGGATGAGCTTCTTTGCAATCTCGTATTTTTGGACTGGACACCCTCTAACTGAAAGTTTAGCTCTGGCACTTATGCCTGCACTAATAGCGCCAATGTTGTTGACTGAACTGAGATTTAGTGAACAACCGGAAAATTGTTAAACGACGATATAAAGTCATTGAAATGACAATAACAGTTGCTGGGTGAGGGAAATCAGCCAGGCAACAGCATGTGAATAAGGGGGCATGCTCAAGGACAGGTCAGGACAATAAACTTACGACTTCATCACAAGGCAACAGAACACCTGTACATCTTTACGCTTAGCGAATTGACCGGTCTACGACAATCGTTTGGCTCGAAGGTAGTCTGTGACGATTTTGATAGGTTCGCTATCCCCATCCAGGTAAATTATGCAGCCGAATTATATGCTGTCACTCCAGTCGTAATCTAAACCAAGACGTTTATAGAGCACACAGAACTCCATCATTGTCGCGCTATTAAAATCTGGGGCGATACAAGCATGAGCACAGGTGGATACGATACATCTAAAAAAAGCGCGTGGAACAGTCCATATCCCACCATAATTTAGAAGTAACCTGGGCAGGTCGTCTGTAATTTTTTCCCCTCTGGGAGCCATCACTATACTTGGGAGCAGATCATAACGGTTGATCAAAACATACCGCCAGCTTGGGTCGGCCATCCCCTTGTCTGGAATGATTTCACAGGGGTATGCATCTCCCCCTCCGGTCAGTGTTAAATAAACGGCCTCGAGTGCTGATGGTGACCTCGCGACAAGAACATACGGCCCATGCATCAAAAAGCCATCTATCACCTCTTCGTATTCAATCCCGAATTGATCCATCAGGTCTACTACCGTGTCGGGATCATAGGACCTATTCCCTGAGAGGTAATCTTCCAGTTCATCCTCTGTCATACCTAATGCGTCTGCGATTTCGTCTGGTGGATTAGGCCAGCATTGGATCATGTTACTGACCAACCGGGAAGCATCGTCATGTGAGAGGTCGTCCTCTTCGTCAAAGTCATGGCAAGATTCATCTGCAAAGCCTGTCAGAAGCCAGGTGCTTTTCTCACCGGACGTACTAGGGGTCCGCTTGGAAAACGGAAAATATCCTACGTTAAGCCTGTTTTTCAAGCAGGCATGACAGGCAGCTTTGAGCTAGGTATAGACTTTCATTCCCTGAAACCTACGCTATTAGGTGATTCAGGGTATGCGTTTATTGGTTACGAATATTGAGTGCTCCACGTTCGTTAACGAATACTCAGGGCATGCAGACAAACTGCTTGCTTTATTTCTTTCGAAGAGCGTGGAATGCATACCAATTTGTCCTCAATGAAAAGGGGTTGGTGATGAATTCGATAGATCAGTTTAAGGCAACGGGACGAACGGTTTGCACGGGCAAACCTCCACACTTCGCCGATGGGGGTGATCCGAACGGACGCGTTCAGCCTGTCAGGCCGGAGTGCTTCCTGCAGCTTATTTGCAGGAAGCCGTTATGTTTCTCAGACTATGAAACTCTGATGACCAGTTTTCCTACGTGCTGCCCCTTTACCAGGTCAGACAGCGCAGTTTTTGCATCATCGAATGCGTACACGTGCTCGATTGCCGGTCTGATACCGTTGAGCTCGATTGCCCGGTTCATGTCTTCGAACATCTCCCGCGACCCCACCATAATGCCGCGAACGATAGCACCGGCGACAAGAATGGATGCAGGATCGAGCGGTTCCCCCTCGGCGAGCAGTCCCATCAGGGCCACAACGCCGCCCGGGCGCAATGAGGCAACGGAACGCGCGATAGTACCGGCTCCGCCTACTTCAATGACCCGATCCACGCCCCGCCCGCCGGTCAGTCTGCGCACCTCATCCTGCCATTCCGGCGTGGTGCGGTAATTTATTACGTCGTGCGCGCCGAAGGCTTTTGCTCGTTCCAGCTTGGCATCACTTGAGGAGGTGACAATCACTCGGGCGCCAGCGGCTGCGGCAAACTGTGCGGCAAAAACAGAAACGCCGCCAGTGCCCAGTGCCAGCACCGTTTCGCCGACCTTCAGGGGAGTTAGGCCGTTCAGCGCATTCCAGGCAGTGACAGCCGCACAGGGCAGCGTAGAGGCCTCTTCCCAGGAAAGCATGTCGGGTACGCGAACAAGACCGGCCTGATCGAGAATGACCTCTTCAGCCAGCATGCCATCCACTGCGCCGCCCAGCGTCGTTAACCACGCATCATCCGGCTGTGTGCCGCCCTGCCAGCTCTGCGAGAATATGCCCGCCACGCGGTCACCGGCTTTCCACTGACGCACGCCGGGACCCACGGCGATGACTTCACCGGCACCATCCGAGAGCGGGATCATTTCAGCCGTGGGCGAAGGGAAAGGATATAGCCCGCTGACAATCATCGCATCGCGGTAATTAAGTGAAACGGCGTGAACGCGAATCAGCACCTGGCCGTAACCAGGTTGTGGCGTTTCGCGTTCAACCATTTTCCAGCTGTCGAGGCCGTTCATGGCGCCCAGTACATATGCTTTCATATTGATTTCCTTAGTTTCAGTGATGAGACTTAGCGGAAGAATCGGGCAGACGATGCGGTGATCTGATCAATCAACTGATGCTGACGCAATGCATCTTCGAAGGTTGTCGCCTCATCTGAACCGGTGGTTTTATCGCGGGCGTAGGCTGCGTAGAGATAAGCCACGTCCTGTGAGCTTGCATCAAGGTGGGAAACCGGGAGATAAGCGTACTCAGCAGGGACAGGCATCGCTTCAAAAGTTTCGATGCCATTACGCATGATGGCAATGGTGTTATCGTCCTTATTCTCAAAACCGCGCGCATTGGTGATGCGTAACACGCCTTCCGTACCGGTAATGTCAATCTGCAGGCCGGTGCGATGCGTCTGGCCGCCCTCGAGCTGAACGGTAAACAGCCCGCCGCAGGCCAGCGTGCCGATAACCATGACCTCATTCGGACTGGTATAAGGGACTTTTTCACCCGTTTCGGCAAGGGTCGTGACAGGGAACTGATTTTCAGCAACGGCGATGAGTTTCTCCGGGAAACCCACGCCGTGGAACAGCATGTCGTGGAAGTGACCGCCGTAAATGGATAACAATTCAGTGAAGTTGGCCGCATCCAGTGCCCACTTCGCAAATTCCGGCATGACTTCACCGAATGCGTCAACGCCCACCGACATACGCACCGCCCTTATTTTCCCCACTACACCCTGTTTGATGAGGTCGTGCCAGTAACGTGAGCTGGGTGAAAAGCGACGCTGCAGACCGACAACATGCTTAACGCCTTTTTCACGTGCCAGTGTTAGAGCCGCTTCTGATTCCGCCGTGGTGGTGGAGAGTGGCCATTCGCTGTAAACATCTTTACCTGCTTCAATCACCGCTTTTGCCAGGCGACCATGTTCAGGCGTTGGCGCCAGCACCACAACCAGGTCAATGTCTGGATTAGCTAGCAATTCTTCAGCACTGCCGTAAGCCTGCGCAATACCAAACTGAACTGCATACTTTTCTACTTTTTCTATGTTACGACCTGCCAGTGCGACAATCTCGAAATCGTCCAGTGACTGCAGAGTGGGAATATGGCCGTAACGTGCCCAGCCTCCGGTACCAATAATACCCACACGAATTTTGCTATTGCTCATCTTGTCCTCACTTGATCGATAAATTATAGATGCGGAAGTCGGCAGGGTTTAACCCTGCGCCGCAGCGGATACATCGCGCCATGCTTCCCATGTGGTAATTTTGTTCTGGCTGGTTGCTGTCATATCAGACACGGCCGTTTCGCCCAGCCCGAGCCGCAGCGGGGGGTTAAGGCTGTCAACCAGCTTAAGAATAGCGGGTGAAGTTGCGGCAGGATCGCCATATGCATACCCTTCTGCCATCGCAGAAAGTGCGTCGCGCACCGACGTATAGACGGGGTTTTGCACAGAGAACTTCGCCGACGATGGGTTGCCAAAGTCTGTGGCGTAACCTGCCGGCTCAATCAGCGTTACGTTGATGCCAAAGCCTTTCACCTCCTGATTTAGTGCATCAAACAGACCTTCCAGAGCGTACTTGGAAGCGCTGTAAATGCCAAAGGTCGGAATGGAGAACACGCCAAGCACGCTCGATACGGCCAGCAGGTGACCAGAACCCTGCGCCCTGAACAGGGGCAGCGCGGCCTGCGTTACCCAGAGCGCGCCAAAATAGTTGGTTTCCATCTGTGCACGGACGTCTTCTTCCGAGGCCTCTTCAACTGTGCCCTGATGACCATAACCGGCATTATTTAGCACGACATCGAGACGGCCAAAGTGCGTGTTTGCCTGATTTACGGCACCAAACGTTGCTTCACGATCGGTGACGTCGAGCTGCAGCGCCAGTACGGCGTCGCCAAACTTCTGTGACAGATGCGTAAGTGAAGCAGTATCGCGAGCGGTGACTGCAACGCGATCACCGCGCTCAAGTGCTGCGGTTGCCCATAGCAGGCCAAAGCCGCGGGATGCACCGGTAATGAACCAAACCTTGCCATTATTTTCTGAAGACATACTGAATACTCCTTAAAGGTTTTTATTTTCTTGAATGTGTTAAATATCAGGAGGTTTTACGACTAAAAACACGCATCTGCAGGGTAATGACCAGTGCCACTGCCAGCAGGACAACCGAAGCCCATGAGAAAGCGTGCGCACCATAAAGGCCGAGCAGGAGACCTCCTGACAGTCCTCCGCCCGCAATGCCAATATTCCACGTCGTCACCATCAGGGACTGCGCCACATCCTGCGCATCGCCCGCGACGTTGAAGACGCCGGTATTGAACAGGGCTCCAGCGCCGCCAAAGGCCAGTCCCCAGACGCATACCGCCGCGTAAACCGCCATCGCTGAATCAGGTAGCAGCGCCAGCGCAACGGTGGACGTAAGAAACAGAGAGATGCATATCACGACGAGTTTGCGCAGATATCTGTCTGCGTAGACACCGGCAACCCAGATGCTGAAAAAGGCAAAAATACCAAACAGGAAGAGGATCACGTCAGTGTGCGCACCCTGATTTGCCAGGTTCAGCAATGGGGCTATGTAGGTATAAAGAATGTTATGCGTCAGCACGAACAGCAGGCTTACGGCAAGGACTGACCTAAGGCCCGGCAGGATAAATACACTCAAAAGGCGGTGGCGCTGCCGGCCACGCGTGCCAGAGAAGTCTGGAACTTTTGCAAGGATCCATGTAACCAGCACAAGCGTTAGCGCGCTCAGCAAACCGAAAGTTACTCGCCAGCCCACCAGATTGCCGATGAACGTTCCGGCGGGAATGCCCAGCGTCAGAGCGATCGGCGTTCCCGCCAGTGCTACAGCGATGGCGCGGCCCTGCAGATGTGCTGGAACCATCTTTCCGGCATAGCCGGCCATGAGCGACCAGACCATGCCGGCAAAAACTCCGGCCATAAAGCGTGCGACCATAGTCAGCCAGAGGATTTCGGACACCGCCGTAATGGTATTTACCACCCCAAAGCCGATGATGGCAATAAGCAGAAGCAAACGACGACGAACGGACTGCGTCAGCGTGGTGACTGGGATCGCGGCGAGTAGAGATCCCAGCGCGTAAATTGTGATCATCTGTCCCATGACCGCTTCAGAGCCCTGCAGGCTCCGTGCTATCTGGGGTAACAGACCTGCCGGCAGCGCTTCAGTAAGAATAACGATGAAACCCGCCATACTCAGGGCCAGCAGCCCCGACCAGGGAAGGCGGTCTTTTTTTACGGACGCTGAAAGTTCATGCTCTGCTCCAATAACTCCTTCTTGATAATTACTCTTCATGCTGACTTTTACTCTCGGATTCTCTGATTTTATCGGTTTGACTACAGCCAGTTTCGTGCTGCTGAGAGCGTAATAATATGTTGATAACGACTTGTAATTAATGGGGTCTGCGGGCATAACATAGATGACAAAAATGTCACTAATGGTGGGTCGAAAATACTGATGGAAAAAATGAGTGGTATGGAAATTTTCGTCCACGTTGCGCAGACAAGAAGCTTCATTGCTACCGGGCGAGCAAAAGGTATTTCATCATCTGCGGTGAGTAAGAGCATATCCCGGCTTGAAGAACGTCTAAACGTGCGACTGTTCCAGCGCAGTACCCGTTCGGTGCGCTTAACGTCAGAAGGAGAGGTTTTCCTGGAGCGTTGTCACCGTATATTCAGTGAAATCCAGGCGGCAGAGGACGAACTCTCCGCCATGACACAGCAACCTCGTGGCCGGCTACGTATAGGGCTGCCGCTGGCAGCGGGACTTATGCTACCGATGATTTCATCTTTCATGGTGCGATATCCTGATATTGAACTCGACCTGGACTTTTCAGACCGGCTGACGGATGTCATTGAGGAAGGAATGGACGTTGTTATACGCGGCGGTGAACTGAGTGATTCAAGGCTCATTTCGCGACGACTGGGCTCCTTTCGCCTGTGCATCGTAGGATCTGAAGCCTACTTTGCGGATCATGGAACCCCCGGGCGGCCCGATGAGCTGACAGGACATGCGTGCCTTCACTACCGCTTTCCAGGCTCCGGTAAAATCGCCTTGTGGCCGCTAAAGCAAAGTATCAGCACCACAGGGAATCACGCCGTCCCGTCAACGCTTATCTGCAGCAGCCTTGAAGCGCTGCTGTTTATGGTCAAAGAAGGGCGCGGTATTGCCTGTCTGCCTGACTACTCAATAAAGGATGAGCTTGATACGGGGGAACTCAGAACGGTACTCAACAGTTATATGGCTCATACCACCATCTTCCATATTCTCTGGCCGAGCACACGTCAAATGACGCCGAAGGTGCGTGCATTTGTCGATCACATGGCGGGTATGTTTGACCGTTTTATGGTGGGAAAAAGAAGCAACGACTTCTGATACAGGGCTGCTTTTGCAGCCCTGACAAACGTAGACTTCACTTCTTCAGGGCATCACGTCATCGCCCACAGCTAGCGTAATCAGCCTCAGACAGCCGGTAGCGCACTGTACTCAACTGATACCCATGCATAACCGGCAGTGTCATCTTTGCGTACGCGACCGATGCCCGGGAACGGCAGGTGAGCGGCACCAATGACGTAACCTGCCTCGGCTGATGCAGCCAGCACGCGCTCACGTGAAGCAATCGCCATTTCCGGATATACGTCCAGTTCAATGGTGGCGCCCGGGTGTGGCAGCTGAATAGATGGCAGGTGAGAAATATCCCCCCAGAACAGCATTTTTTCGCCAGCAGAAGTCACCATAAAGGCTGTGTGACCCGGTGTGTGACCCGGTGCTTCAACGATGCTGACCAGACCCGGAATGAGGTCGTCGCTTGGTACGAAGGTTTTGAATCGATCGCTTGCGATATAGGGTGCGGCCGCATCCTGAGCAATGGTAAAGAACGGACGCTGATCTTCTGCGAGCGTGGCTGCGAGGCCGTTATCCAGCCAGAAGTCAGCGTCATCTTTATGCGCCCAGACGGTGGCATTCGGGAACAGCGCTTCGCCTTTATCATTGGTGATGCCACCGATATGGTCAGGGTGCATATGCGTCAGCAGAATGGTGTCTACGTCATCAGGCTTATAACCGGCAGCGGCGATGTTGTCCAGTAAGCGCCCCATGCTCGGGCCCGCAAAGTGGGCTGAACCTGCATCAATAAGGATGAGGCGATCACCGTTATGGACGAAGAAGGCGTTCACTGAGGTATTCAGCGCACCGCTGGTTGGCAGCAACTGTCTGGCCAGATCGGATTTACGCTCTTCATCAGTGATCCCGGACAGCGACATCGGGTCCAGAGTAACGTACCCGTCATACAAGGCGGTCACCACCAGATTACCTAAAGCATAACGGAAAAAGCCTGGAGCCTGGTTGCGAAGAATTGGGAGCGATTTTACAGATGACATGTCTTACCTCGATAATAAATATTTATAAGATTTTCGCAGCGCATTTATTCAGGCCGAAAGCGTCCGCCGGCCTGTATATATGGACTGCCGGGTTATTAATATTTTCTTTCACAACGTTATTCGTGAATTACTGGTAATAATAAGTGCGGTAAGAATAGAGCCTGGGGCCGACCGGAAAAAGCCACAGATTGATAGCAGTGTGTTACTCCAGATGAAACAATCGGGTCAGAAAGGGATATTTTCCGGAAGAAAGGAATGTTATAAGGGAAGCCATACCGTGACGGGGTTTCTTCCCCTTCGGCACAAATAATGGGTGAGGACTGAGAACAGATGCAGCTGAATATGCTGGAAGCCATGGATATTTACGTCAATGTGGTAGAGCAAGGGAGCTTTACCCGCGCGGCAGAGGCGCTTGAATTGCACCGTCCTGCTGTTACCCGCGCCGTTCAGAATCTGGAACATGATCTGGGCGTTAAGCTCCTGCATCGCACCACACGGCAGGTCAGCATGACGGAGGAAGGGGAAGAGTTTTACCAGCGCTGCCTCTCACTTTTAAGCGAACTGGATGACGTCCGGCGATTATTTTCAAGCACGCAACCTCCGAAAGGACGCCTGCGTCTTGACGTCCCCATCACGCTCGCCCGGGCGGTCATCATCCCGGCTCTTGGCGATTTTCAGAACCGTTACCCGGATATCGAGATTATTCTTGGTACGTCGGATCGCAAGATTGATTTGATTGCCGAGCGCGTGGACTGCGTCATCCGCCTTGGTGAGCTTGATGACTCTAGTTTCATTGCCCGACGTCTGGGAACGGCTGGGATGGTGACCTGTGCTGCGCCGTCTTATCTGGCGAAGTACGGCACGCCACACACTATCGATGAACTGATGAAATCCCACCGCGCTGTGAACTTTTTCAGTAACCACAGTCTGCAGATAATGGAGTGGAAGTTCACCGTTGACGGCACTGTCACGTCAATAAAAATGCCTTCCAGCATTCTGGTGGACAATTCAGAAGCGTTTCTTTCCTGCGGGCTGGCGGGTCTCGGTGTTCTGCACGGATTGCGTCCGTCTCTGGCGCCCTTTATTGCGAGCGGCGAGCTGACAGAAATTCTCACAGATTTCCCTCCTCCGCCCAAACCGGTCTCACTGCTTTATCCGGATCGCCGCTATCTGTCCCCCAAGGTTCGTGTGTTCATCGACTGGCTGTACGAAGTCTTTGGCCCGGATGCGCAGCTCTGACACGTCTCTTTTTTGCATAAAACCCTTTTCTGTGGAATTCCCCCGCGCAGACATGCCGGGTTGATGGGTGGCGGACAAGACACGGCTCCTGCCTGCCTCTGCCCCTCCCCCCGCGTTTCCAGTTTCAGCATAACCCGCAAAGCTAAATACGTTTTTCTGCATTGTTACTGATTATGAAACGGTGAAGTAAAGAAAGGGCCGTTTATCCCACCTGATACAACTGATTTAATTTACCCCGACAGGAAATGAAACAAACCTTTATTTAACAGATACGGGAGAAATAAAAATCCGCAAGGCTATGTCGGTACAGATCAGAAATAAAATGACTACCGGCAACCTACTCTGACAATTTATTAAGCAAGACAATGCTGACATTTTTATTAACCGGAGCAGGCGGCGCTCATTATCCGCAACCGTAATAAAGCATGCCCGGTCACGGCGTCATTAACGGGTGATACCCGTGTTCTGCATAACATAAATAACACCTGCACAGGTCTGGAATATTGCTGTGAACATAATCGAAATAATCATGTCCGCCGGACGTTCGTCCGTGGATATTGCGCTTTATACCCTGATCCCCGTCATGGTCGTGATGATGGTGATGATGAAGTATCTCGAATCGGTGGGCGTGCTGGCGAAGATAGTTAACGTAGCGGCCCCCTTACTTAAGCCATTCGGCCTTACCGGGCTAAGCCTGTTCGCCCTGATACAGCTTAACTTTGTGAGCTTCGCTGCCCCGGTCGCGACGCTTGCCATGATGGAAAAGAAAGGCGTCTCAGATCGCCATCTGGCCGCCACGCTCGCCATGTTGTTTGCCATGGGGCAAGCCAACGCACTTTATCCGCTGGCCCCGCTGGGGCTGCACTGGCTGACAGCGGTCCTGCTGTCCATCGTGGGTGGTCTGGCCGCCGGGGCGGCAACTTGGTACCTGTTTGCCCGCAAGCTGGCCATTAAAGAAGTTATCTCTGCTGAGGACGCTGCAGTGCACTCGCCGCAAAAAGAAGGCCTGCTAAGCATCATCAACGGGGCTGGCGGAGAATCCATCCGCCTGGCACTGGGCGCGGTACCGATGTTGATACTGTCATTAACCGTGGTGGGCATTCTCAAATCGGCGGGGGCAATTTCGCTACTGGAACAGATGCTGTCGCCGGTAATGCACGCGCTGAACATTCCTACAGTGTTGATTATGCCTGCGCTGGTCAAGTGCCTGGCTGGCGGCACGGCCTATCTGGGCGTGACGACAGAACTGCTGAAAGGCGGCCACATGAGTGTAGAAACGCTAAATGCCTCAGCGGGCTGGCTGCTGCAGACCTTTGACCTTCCGGGTGTGGGGATCATGCTGGGTGCAGGTTTCCGCGTGGCTCGCGTAGCCCGCTTTGCCATTCTCGGAGGCTTAATCGGCATAGCGCTGAGAGGGATATTACACGCGGTTATTTACTGATTAGCCCTGCGGATGCGCCATTTATATAACACACGCTGGCCTGGAAAAAACAGGTAGGCGTTCAGAGATTGACCTCTGATTTCGTACTGGTTAAGGAGCCAACAATGATGAACCCTAAATATGCACCACTTTTTGAACCTTATACGCTGAACAACGGTGTGGAAATTAAAAACCGCCTGACAGTTGCGCCGCTGACCATTTATGACTCTGGTCCAGAAGGCGAGATGACGGAGACCGGACGTCGCTTCTGGCAAGACCGGTTTGAAGGCTTTGGCCTGTTCATCATGCCTTTTACCAACGTTCATCCCAGCGCGGTTGGATTTGAATCTCCGCAGGCCATTACCGAAGCGGATCTCCCGACGCTGACTGAATACGCAGAGATCGCGCATGAACAGGGCGCAAAAGCCGTCGTCCAGCTCGCACACTCAGGTTATCGCGCAGATAAATCAATGACCAAAGGCCATGGCGTGATTGCCCCTACCGGTGATTTATACGGGCGATTCCGGACGATGACTGATGCCGAAGTGCGCGAAATGATCGCCTGTTTTGCAAACGCAGCTGAACTGGTGATGCGTGCTGGCTTTGATGGCGTCGAAATTCACGGTGCAAACGGATGGCTTATCCAGCAGTTCGTCTCGGCGGCCAGCAATCTGCGTGATGACCACTGGGGCGGAACGCTGGAGAAACGGTTTAACTTTTCGCTCGGGATTGTTGATGCGATTGATGCGGTGCGCCGCAAACATCATCGCCCCAACTTTATTATCGGATACCGCTTCTCACCCGAAGAACCGGGTGAAGACGGCATTACCATGAAAGAAACGCTGGCACTGGTTGATGCGTTGCTGACACGCCCGCTCCAGTATCTGCACATCTCCTTGTGGGATTTTTATAAAAAAGCCCGCCGTGGCGCTGACAGCAACCTGACGCGTATGCAGATCGTTCACGACCACATTAATGGCCGGGTGCCGTTCTTTGGTGCGGGTAACTTGTATACCGCAGATGACATGCTGGAAGCGTATAAGACAGGCTGGGCGGAGTCCGTCGCCATCGGCAAGAGCGTGATGCTCAATCCAAACCTGGTTGAGCTTATTCAGACAGGCCGTGAGTCAGAAATTGAAACCACCTTTGACTGGGATAAGGCTGAATATTACCGCTACACCCCTGCCATGCTGCAGGGCACGATGGCCGGTACTGATTTTTACCCGCCATCAAAGCAGAAAGGCGTGCGCTACAAGACGAACCATTACTGATAGTTGAATAAACAAAGCTTAAAGATTCGCGCACGACAAATCCGTTTTGCCGTGTCGGATAACGGGCTTTCAGAGACATAGAAATCATGAAAAAACTCAATGTCGCGACTAAAAGCGGAACGGTTCTGAACGGCGTAATTTTTCCGGCGCCTGAAACCGACACCGTCGTCATTGCCATTACAGGCGTTCACGGCAATTTCTATTCGAACCCGTTTTATTACACCATCGGGGATACGCTGAGCACTGCCGGAATTGATTTTATCTATGCTCAGACGCGTGATGCTTTCGGGCAAATGGAAATCGTCAACGCCAGAACTGGCAACACTGAAGTTATCGGCTCCTGGAATGAAGATTTTACAAAGTCTGACGACGACATTGTCGCCTGGATCGATTATGCCGCTCAGGCAGGTTACAAAAATATCATCCTTGCCGGCCATTCTCTGGGGGCTAACAAGGTCATCTACTACCTGTCAAAGCATACCGATCCGCGGGTAAATAAATTTATTCTTCTCAGCCCGGCGAACATCCGGCATCTGACCAGCCAGGTATCAGAAAAAGAAAAGAGCATTATCGCGCAGTTCAGACAAAGCGGTCGCGGCCAGGAGTTGCTGCCCTTTGATTTTATCGGCTGGCTTCCCTGCGTGGCCGATACCGCCTGGCAGTGGCTGTACGCCGATACGCTTAACAACGTGCACGTTGAAGCTGACAGGGATTTCTCACAGGTTGAAAGAATAAAGCACAGCGGCGCGCTGATTATCGGTACCTACGATCGCTTCACCTACGGCGATCCGTGCGGCTTTCTGAGTAATATTAACGTCCATATGCCGACCGCTGCTGACAATGAACTGATTTTTATTGAGCGTACGGGGCATACCTACCAGCAGAAGGAAAGGGAACTGGCGGATGCCATCCTGAAACTTGTCAGCGGCTGGCGTACTGAAACCACATTAAGAGGATAAAACGATGCCATTTATTATATCGCGCGTGAACATCCGGCTTTCAGACGAACAGGAAACGGCGCTGAAAGCCGGACTGGGGCAGGCCATTTCCCTTGTACCGGGTAAATCAGAGGCATCACTGATGCTGGGCTTTGAGGACGCGTATCGCCTTTATCTAAGCGGTGATAATTCTCAGCCTATGGCCTACATCACCGTGGCAGTCTTCAGCAATCATGGCCACCACGGTTATGAGCAACTGAGCGAGGCCATTAGTCATCTTTTCCACCGCGTGCTGGACATAGACCCCCTCCGGATCTTTATTAACTATGAAGATATTCCGGCATGGAGCGTGGCGGGCAGGACATTCAGCGACGGTCGGGCAGGTGCAGAATGAACTCAAAAAAAATGCTAACGCTTACCACGTTTACTGACCCCATGATGGGGCTGTCTTACGAAAGCGAACCGTTTTTCCGCAGGCTGGAAACTCACTTTCCGGAACAGATTACGTTCCGGTATGTGATGTCAGGCCTTGTGCGCAACGTCTATGATTTTGTTGATCCTGAAGACATGAAGGTGAGTAAGAAATATGCTCTCGAAAAATACCGGCTGAAGCTCGCAACGATATACAAGAGTGAAGAAGATATTACCGGCATGCCTATAAATATGACGGATTTGCAGCTCTTCTCCACCGAATATACCTCGTCCATCCCGCTGAATCTGGCTTATAAGGCCGTTCAGTTAGCGGACGACAGTAAAGCCGCTCATTTTTTATATAACATGCGCTTTGCCACCATTGTGGAATGCAGACCCACGACGCGTCTGGAGGAAATACTGACGGTAGTGGCTAACACCGGCGTCAGCACCAAAACGTTTCTTGAACACTATGAAGATGGCAGCGCACAGGCGGCGCTCAACGATGATTTCAGCCTACGTCAGTCACTGGGTGTGAAAGGGTTACCTGCCTATCTTTTTGAATATCAGGACAAACGCGTGCTTGTTAATGGCATGATTGGCTATGATCAGTTTCATTCCATCATCACAAAGTGCACCGACGGGGAAATCGCTGAAAAGCCACCGGAGGTATCAACAGACAGCATCCGGCAATTAATTAACCTGCATCCGTTAATTTCTCCGATTGAAATTGAAGAAGCATTTTCCCTACGGGATATTTCTACGGTTAAAGCGTTAATACAACCCTTACTCGATTCAGATGAGATTTTCATAAAAGATGTTTATGGCGGATGGTTTATCCAAAAGCATAATTAAGCCACGCGTGCATCTGTCTTTTTACTTTTACTCGCCCGGACAATGCGCGCGATCATTAAAGCTCTTATCATTGTTACAAAATCAGTAATTCTGTTTTAATAATCAGAATGTTTTCCGTAACAATAATGAGGTTTAAGATCTTCTCAAGCATAAATCAAATCGCACAGCCGTTTGCACAGGCTGCCCGAACAACTTGTTTGAAGGAGATTCTCGTCATGGGAAACAACCGCATCTGTCAAATCCTGGGTATCGAAAAGCCCGTTATTCAAGGGCCATTGTCATGGCTCACCGATGCGCGACTGGTTGCTGCCGTAAGTAATGCTGGCGGCATGGGTGTACTCGGTCCAAATGCGGGCTTAACGGCGGAAACCGCCGTTTCGACACCGGAAGAAACCGCCGAAAAAATGCGTGAAGAAATCCGTAAAACCAAACGACTGACGGAAAAACCATTTGGGGTAAACCTTATACCGACCCCTGAAAATGATATCTGGACGCCACCAATCCTTCAGGTAATCAAGGAAGAGGGCGTCAGGGCGGTGGTTTATACCGGTTACGGTGAAGGTGCCATCATTCCGAGTCTCTTTAACGAATTAAAAGAGGCGGGGATTGCGATTATCTACCGTGATATCAACCCGACGCCTGAAAACACGCGGCTCGCGGAAGAAGCTGGCGCCGATATTATTGTTGCAACCGGTTTTGATGAAGGTGGCACATTGCCTGCTACCGCACTGGGAACCTTTTCGATTGTGCCGTTGATTGCTGATTCCGTGAAGAACATTCCTGTATTGGCCGCAGGCGGTATTACCGACAACCGCACGGCCCGTGCGGCCCGAGCGTTGGGTGCCGAGGGCGTATTTGCCGGATCGGTATTTATTGGTACAGAAGAAAGCCGCGTACCGCAGTCGGTAAAAGATAAAATCATTAATGCCAACGGCCTGGATTTGCTGCTTTTCCGTACCCTGCCAGATTACTACCGCTCACTTCCCGGCAAGCTGGCTGAAAAGCTCGTGTCGATGGATAAAGCCGGCGCAAGCAATGAAGAGTTAGGCCAGGCTATGGGCGGTTTACGTGGCTTGCGTATCGGCATGCTGGAAGGTAATACGGATGAAGGCTACATCGCACTGGGCACGGGCATCGGAACTATCCGCAGCATCAAGTGCGTCGCTGAGGTTGTGAACGAACTGACCACAGTTTAAGGACAGTACTGACCGCAAAAAATAATCGAACCAGGCAATACGCCTTTACTTGCTGGTTTGCCTGCGTTTGATTAGCCAGTTAAGTGGATACTTGTTTCCCATTCTGCGGACTGCCACTGTTTATATCTTGATTACCCGCTTTGGTTGGCAATTACCTATGTCCGCATTTGACGCTTAGATGACCGTCCAGCCAAGAACTCAGGATTATTGCTGCCCTGCCTTTACCCGAAGTATGGTTTGCCGGGTGGTATTAAATTCCCGCGCAATGGCGCTGATACTGATCCCGGCGTTAATCCGTACAATCACTCTAAGTTGCTGTTCTTCATTCAGTACTGAAGGACGTCCAAACCTCTTTCCGGCTGCTTTTGCTCGCGCAATACCAGAGTGTGTACGCTCAAGCAGCAAATCTCTTTCAAATTCCGCCACAGCAGAGATGACCTGCATGGTCATTTTTCCTGCCGGGCTGGTCAGATCCACTCCGCCCAGAGCGAGACAGTGAACGCGAATATCTGAAGCAGCCAGCTGTTCTACCGTTTTTCTGATATCCATCGCATTGCGCCCCAGTCGGTCTAGTTTGGTAACAATCAGCACATCGCCATTTTCCATCCGGTCGAGCAGTTTAGAAAAACCCGGTCGCTCACTGGCGGCAACTGAGCCGCTGATGTGTTCTTCAATCAGTCGCTGAGATTTAACAGCGAAACCAGCCGTCTCAATTTCTCTTCGCTGATTTTCGGTTGTCTGCTCCAGGGTCGAGACACGACAGTAGGCAAAAACACGTGACATAGTGATATTTTCTGTACGAAAAGGATGTACGAATTATAACGCATGTACGATAGTAAATTCACTGACTTTCGGACAGCATTGATAATAGGTGTACGAAACCGACCGTTTTCGGTCAGCGCAAAGCGATAACTTAAATAAACTATATGCAGAGAAAGCATTTATGTCACGGAGACAAATACTCAGTAGTGAAGAAAAAGAACGCTTGTTGGTTGTGCCGGATGATGACGTTCTTCTTACGCGCATGTGCTTTTTGAGTGAACATGACCTCGCGCTTATTAATAAACATCGCAGGCCAGCTAACCGCCTGGGCTTTGCTGTTTTACTTTGCTATTTGCGAGGACCAGGGTTTTCTCCGGACAAAAATATTTCACCTCACGACGGTGTTGTCTCCCGCCTGGCAGCTCATTTGAAACTTCAGCCTGATTTGTGGGCTGAGTACGCCTCAAGAGAGGTCACCCGCTGGGAGCATCTGGCTGAACTCTACCGCTACCTGGAATTATCCCCCTTTAACCGGGCGCAACAAAAAACCTGTATTCGCCACCTTTATCCCCACGCCATGCGGACAGACAGAGGTTTTTTACTCGCGGAGGAAATGCTCTCCTGGCTCCACAATAATAAGGTTATTTTCCCCTCTGTTGAGGTGATCGAACGAACCCTGGCTGAAGCAACAACGCTTGCCGACAGGGCTGTTTTTTCTGCGCTGACCGCGCAGCTTGAACCGGGGCAAAAAGCGGCACTGGACCGTCTGCTGGTATCTGAGGGGGAACAACCTTCACGGCTGGCCTGGCTGCTTCAGCCTCCGGGGAAAATAAACGGCAAAAATGTCCTGCAACATATCGACCGGTTAAATGCGATAGAGTCGCTGGCACTGCCTGACGGTATTGCGCTTTCCATGCACCAGAACCGGCTCCTGAAACTCGCACGCGAAGGCAGGAAAATGAGTAGTCGGGACCTGGCAAAATTCACGGATGTTCGCCGTTATGCCTCGCTGGTTTGTATCATATCGGAAGCCAGAGCCACCCTGACCGACGAAGTTATTGATCTGCACGAGCGTATTCTGGGCAGTCTGTTCAGCAGGGCAAAACGAACGCAGGCCGAACGGCTCCAGCAAACGGGGAAGCTGATTCAGAGCAAACTGAAGCAATACGTTACCGTCGGGCAGGCATTACTTCACGCCAGAGAATCCGGGGAAGATCCCTGGGCCGCAATAGAAGACGTCCTTCCCTGGCAGGAATTCATCACCAGCGTGGAAGAGACGCGGTTCCTGTCACGTAAGGACAACTTCGACCCGTTGCATCTGATTACAGAAAAATACAGTACGCTGCGTAAATACGCCCCCCGGATGCTGTCCGCGTTGCAGTTCAGGACTGCACCCGCCGCAATGCAGCTCGGTGATGCGCTGGATACAGTCAGAGATATGTATCAAAAACAACTCCGAAAAGTACCGCTTTCCGCGCCAGTCGGTTTCATCCCGGAAAGCTGGAGAAAGGTTGTAATTACTCCCACCGGCATTGACCGAAAATATTACGAGTTTTGCGTGCTGAATGAGCTGAAGGGAGCCTTACGTTGCGGTGACATCTGGGTAAAGGGATCACGCCGCTACAGGAATTTCGATGATTATCTGATCCCGTCTGGCGATTTTGAAAAATCACTCAGGGATAACCAGTTACCCCTTGCGATACCGGGCGATTGTCATGAATACATCGAGAGCCGTTTGACGCTTCTGGCATCGCGCCTGGAGGAGGTGAATGCAATGGCGCTGGTCGGTGATTTACCCGATGTAGATATATCGGATAAAGGCGTGAAAATTACCCCTCTGGATAACAATGTCCCTTCAGCAGCATCCCCTTTTGGCGATCTGGTTTATGGCATGCTGCCTCACCCTAAAATTACTGAAATGCTGGATGAAGTGGATTGCTGGACTGGTTTTACCCGCCATTTCACACATCTCAAAAACAATCACGTCAGACCTAAAGACAGAAAGTTGTTACTGACCACCATTCTTGCCGATGGGATCAACCTTGGGCTGACAAAAATGGCCGAATCCTGTCCGGGAACGACAAAATCATCACTCGAGGGCATTCAGGCCTGGTACATCAGGGATGAAACCTATTCAGCAGCACTGGCCGAATTAGTCAATGCCCAGAAAAAACGGCCTCTGGCGGCATTCTGGGGCGATGGAACAACGTCATCATCTGATGGGCAGAACTTTAGGGTGGGGAGTCACGGGCGTTATGCGGGTCAGGTCAATCTGAAATACGGTCAGGAGCCAGGCGTGCAAATTTATACGCATATTTCGGACCAATACAGCCCGTTTTACACCAAAGTCATCAGCCGCGTACGGGACTCAACACACGTACTTGATGGTCTGCTGTACCACGAAACTGATCTGGAAATTACAGAGCATTACACCGATACCGCAGGTTTCACTGATCATGTTTTCGCGCTAATGCATCTGCTCGGATTTGCTTTTGCGCCAAGGATCCGGGATCTTCATGACAAACGGTTGTTTATTCATGGAAAAGCTGAGTTGTATCCGGGGCTTCAGTCAATCATCTCCACAACCAGCCTGAATCTAAAGGAAATTGAAACCCACTGGCATGAGGTCCTGCGTCTGGCAAGCTCTATAAAGCAGGGAACGGTAACAGCATCACTGATGATGAAAAAGCTGGCAAGCTATCCGAAACAGAATGGTCTGGCAAAGGCGCTGAGAGAGATTGGGCGTATCGAAAGGTCATTGTTTATGCTGGACTGGTTCAGGGATCCTTCACTGCGTCGACGCGTACAGGCGGGACTGAATAAAGGTGAGGCCCGCAATGCCCTTGCCCGAGCTGTCTTTATGCACCGGCTGGGTGAAATCAGAGATAGGGGGCTGGAGAATCAGAGCTATCGAGCCAGCGGTCTGACGTTGCTGACTGCGGCGATCTCACTGTGGAATACGGTATATATAGAAAGAGCGATAGATTCTTTGAGACGGAAAGGGATCCCGATTAATGAGCAACTGATTACCCATCTGTCACCACTGGGATGGGAACATATCAACCTGAGCGGGGATTACGTCTGGCGAACAAACCTCAAACTGGGACAGGGTAAATACCGCGCATTACGCTCAGTGGATAGTTGTCTGTACAAAAAACAGTCTTAGCGTAGGATATTTTCCGTTTTCCAAGCGGACCCCTACTAGAGCCGTTAGTGTGAAAATAACGGGGCAGGTCAGAGGGCAGACTGGATGATTGCCATGACACCAACCATGCATCTGTGTGATTGTCCCAGTCCAGAATATTACTGTTCAGGAGATGCACAGGAATTCGTGGAGGTAACGATAACCATCTATAGGCCCTGAATTTCACGTCCATACTGTAACCGTCAAAGTTATGGGTATGGAATCTCCTGTCGTGATCCATTTGAGCAAGGCTGCACAGCTGCTGGATACCGCTGGTGGGCCCATCAGCGATCAATCCCTTACAAGCGTTCTGAGCAACTCGGAGAGAAGCAGGAAGGGCCTTTTCCTGCGCTCCGGCCACTGTAACTCGGACACCAATACAATCCATATCATGGATAAGATTCGGGCAAGCGGCAGCAAGGTGCCTGCTCACTATCAATTCATCTGGCTGACCGCGCAATCCTTTTGCGTTACGCCACCCATCAAGGAGGATATCCTTGAATGCTCTGGGTTTATCTACTGAAGTGAACGTTAACCACCTTATGGGTAAACTGGCTACTGTGAGTCCATAAAGTAAAAGAGGGCTGAGCTGGTAAGTTTCCGCTTCTTTTAAACTAATGGGGTCAGAAACATATACAATTCCGTATTTTGGATGTGTGAAAACATGTTTAGCGACAGCCACGTAGAAATGATGCACACGCGTAACGTCTAGTAACTGCTCGTTCATGTTCCGGAACCTCATCAGAAATATGCATAGCAGAAATCAGTCTATCAATAAGGGTATACTTCAACCCTCCAGGATTATCCAATCAAACATGGCGAAAGTAAGATCGTTAGCTTATTGCGGCGTCTCCGGCCAAGACCTCACCATAAAACCTTTCCTTAATATTTGATTAAAAGTTACTTTTGGGAACTGGAACATATCGGTATAGCTTTTACACACCAAAGATGTTGTTCATTCCCATCACGTTTTCGCGTATGGAATGAATCGTCATTATCAATGTTAATAAATACTACGTTTTGTGTCTGATACTCGGTGACAATGAGAATTGAATAAATCACGAGAGAATTGAATTGGTCGGGTCATGGAAGCGTATACAGTTTCCCCTGATTAGACTCATGAAGTACGAAAGTAAAGCATGGTTTTGAAGTTTAAAACCAGACTAAAGAAAATTGACACAGAAGAGAAGAAGAGAAATTAGCCAAAACAAATGAAAGGATTAACGTTATTCAATAACAGAAAAAAAATGGCAACATCCGAACTCTGAGGATAGAGTTAAAAATGTTGCCATGATAACGATTCTTTAAATCAGGAATTCGTCCAGGGATTTGCCTGCTGCCAACTGCTTAGCCAAAGCCTTTGGAGTGCGACCCTGACCAGTCCATGTTTTAGTTTCGCCATCTTCATTTGTATATTTATATTTGGCTGGACGAGGTTCACGAACTTTTTTAACTTTGTCAGACTTCGCGGTAAATACCCCCAGAAGGTCTTCAGGGTTAATGCCTTCGTCTTCCATCATCTGGCGGAAAGTCTGAAGTTTCTGATTGCGTTCTTCAATTTCAGCCTGCTTTGCAGAGTCTTCTTCGCGACGTTCTTCAACAACAACAGTCAGCTTTTCCAGTACTTCTTCGAGAACCTCCAGTGGCAGTTCACGAGCCTGAGCACGAAGAGTACGGATGTTATTTAATGATTTGATTGCTTCTGACATATAACCTCACAAAGAATAAATTAAATTCACGGTATTAAGCTTACCATAATCTGTGCTTTATAACGTGAAGATGAGACTGAAACAATATTTTTTGGCTATTTCTAGAGTAAATACTTAGAATCCAACCGATGTTTATGTTGATTTGAGGACATATCGAACAAATCATTGTTAGCATGAGCTAGGCGCAGTAAGGTTCTACTGACTAAGCATGTACACATAAATGAACCTTACCCTTTCCGCCAAACTCAATAACGTATGAAGTGAAGGTGGTGCATTCTCAAATCGCCTTCAACTATCTGAAGCGCAAAGACAGATAAATACCCAGTTTCACAAACACTGATATTGGAATCAATGAAACCCCTAGATAAAAGAATCCCATTTTAACTGAGTCAGATGTCTGCAAAAACTTCGATGTTGCTACAACACTTAGTTCAGATTGAATCTCAAGCGTGGATGTGAGATCAGCATTTAATAGAACGGTCAGGCATAAGTTCGCAGTGAGCAAAAGTAAACCTAAATATAAGATTGGGGTGTAAAATATCAACTGGAATGATTTATGAATATTTTTCAAAGCACCAGAAGTGAAAAGGTAAAAAAACGCGTAAATCAATGCCAAGAACAATGCGAACTGTAACATTATTGACTCCGTATTTAACATATATTAATGAATTGCTGGAGACGTGACTGACCCTGGTTGCTTAACACAAAGCCAGCCTCTATTATGAGATTCCCCTACTATTGTTGCTGCCGCTTCTTTGCACTTATCCAGACTTATATAACCTGTAATTTGTTCTGTTGATACGCCTTCGCGAACCGTCATGCTCAATACCAGAATCAATGTGTACATAATGTGTCCTATCAAATAATGGATAACTCGACTTCACCCTATGGAACAAAAACCATGAAGAAAATTCCTTCAGCACAAATATTAACATCGCTATTTTCGGTGCAAGATCGCTTAAAGACGAAATATTGAGAGTTATCCATAATGGCAGCAAACAATTGGCTTTGTGCAGGTCATCCTGTCTACGTCGACTGGGAATGGAAGCCTCAGATCTTGAACCTCACCAATCCAGCAGCTCAATCAGCAGCAGAAGCTATTAATTCGGCCATCGCAGCCGGTTGCCATTCCTAAGCTCTCCGGCCATCGCAGCCGGTTGCCATTCCTAAGCTCTCCGGCCAATAACTCACGCATGTCTTTATCAACCTTATAGGGCATACCTGCGGCCAAGGACAGATGACGGCATTGCGGCTTCAGTTCCTAATAAATCATTAACTATTTACCGGCTGTGACGTTGTCACGTTAAGAAAAATGCTCACAAAACGAACTATGTAGTATTATTATCATTAAACTCCTCAGGTTGACATATAAGTAATTGATTTAACTACGCATTTTAAATTACCAAAAAATATTCAAAATGATGCCGTAAACCCCCTTAGGTTTTATTGAACGTATGTTAAATTTCCAGTGAATAGTTTCTAGTAAATCATTTACTATAATGTGCGCTGTGTGAATTCTGTGAATCTCGCGGCGTTACTACCCTGAAGCAGGAGAATTTACATGGGTATCAAAATTTGTACTGACGGGCAGGCATTTGAAGTAACAGGAGAGGGGGATCAGGGCAAGTTTATGGTCCACCAACTGAATGATCTGGTTGGTGGTCATCTTGAGTTTGTAGGGCTGAGAGCATTTAACATCGATGGCAAGTTTTACAAGTTCATGATTGTCGACTCCAACGGCAAGCAAAAGGAAAAACCGTTCAACATGCTTGCTTCCCAGGTTGGTCATAACTGCGGCAATCTGCATTCAAAGGATTTTGTAGTCGGTGATGTAGTTCTTCTGCAAGAACATGAGGTGGATTGATGTCCGTCATCATGAAGCATCGTAGCAAGGGGCATGTATGAACAATGATAACCAGCTCGTCTACAGCACCAGAACTGAGCAAATTGCTGCCAGGCGTGATGAAGCCATGCAGAAATTTGAACAGGGAATGCGTCTGATTGCTGAGGCTTCTGCGTTGGCCGAAATTTCCCTCTTTCACCCTGATATCATGAAACCGAACATTTTTGGGTTGCCGGAGTCACTGGAGTCAACTCTGGAAATGGGCCGTTGTTATATCGACCGTACATGCTGGCAAAAGGTATTCAAAGAAACGAAGCTGGATCGGCTATGGAATCATGAGCAAACCAAGGCGTTTTATGAACAGCTCAGGGAAAAGCCGCCAGTGATATCCCTGGCAGTGCTTAAATCAACGTTACGCGATGCCATTGCCAGACGCAAAGATACGTTGTCAGAAGGTTTCGTGACATTGCTGACGAGACTCAATCGCACCTATAAGAATAATACTCAAACGTTTACAATGACTTCTAAATTGATTTTGCCTAGGGTATTTGAACCCTTGCCCCTGCGCACCTGGAATTGCTGGGCGCCGCAAACTTCAGCCAGTATCCGGGATTTGGAAAATATCATTTGTATTTGTTCCGGCCAGCAGACTCCCGGGCCACGTACTGATATGACTGATTTATTATTAGCCCTTCGTGATAAAGAGGGCACCGGAGAAATCAGGAATAGCACCGGCTGGCGCTGCAAGGTATTTGCTAACGGAAATGTTCATGTGCTTTTAGATGATCAGTCTCTCATCAGTAGTTTGAATGATCTTATCAGCCACTACTTTTCAGGCCAGCTCCCGGCCAAAGGATAATATAAATGACATCGGTGAATAAATTACTACTTCCACCTGAATTAGACGGCGATGGGCAGAAGCAAAAGGAAGAGAAAAGGAATACCTCCCTCCGTATGTATCATTACTTTACGGCCATCGAAAGAATGCGTAAAGATGAGAACGTTTCGCAGGAAAATGTTCAGCATTTCATCAAGATTCATGCCATTCGCGAAGCTACTGGTGGAAGCTATAAAAAAGCATCAGAGATGTATGAGGCATATAAAAATTACGTTGAACAAACACCGGCAGATGTACGAGGGTTAAATATCCCGCCTGCAATTCAAGATACCATCCTTGAGGTGTTTAATTATGTGAACTGGTATTACCAAATGAGCTTTAGCTCAATCGAAACACAAAAGGTTTCGATTATTCAGAATGAGAGGGACCAATTCGAACTGGAGTGCGCTGAGCTCAAAGGGCGGTTGGCCGACTGTCAGCTGTCACTGGTAAACACACAACAACAGCTTACTCGCGTCACGGAAGCAGAAAACACCCTTTCTGCTCAGCTGGTTGAGCTCAACGAGTTGTACAGTAAAGCACAGCAAACTAATGAGTCTCTGTCGCGGGACCTAAGTGAAGCTATCCAGGCCAAACACTATCTCGAACAAACCATTGCTGATCTACGCCAGCAGAATAATGAACGGAAACAAGAGCTCAATCAGCAAGTTGAAACTAACCAGTCGTTGGTTAAGGAAAATAAGGATTTAGCCGGTAGTTTAAATGACCGTAAATCTGAGCTTGAAAACGTCAGACGTGAACACGATGCCACAGCGAAATCCCGGGACGCCCTGCAAGAGGTAAATAACCGACTGTCAGGCGAGAACAGTGAACTGCATGCTAAACAGCAAAAATTGCAGTCGGAAAATGAACGACTGGAAAAGGAGCTGGTCACTTCAGCATCTGTGCAGACTGAGCATTCAAAACTGATCGTGACGCTTGAAGCCTCAGTGACAAGACTTGAGAGCCAGGTGGAACAGTCAGAAGTTGCATCTTCACATCTTCAGGCGGATAACGTCTCCCTTAAGGGGCAACTGAGTACGGCAAGCACCGAACTGGAAGCGAACAACGCGCTACTGGCATCATCACAAACTGAAGTTGAACGTATGAGTAAAATGATTGAACAGTTTAAGGATGATATCCGGGCCAATGCAGCTCTGTTAACAGCTGAAAAAACCATTTCAGAATCATTACGACAAACCATTGGCATGCTTGCCCAGGGCAAACAGCAATAGCCTTCACGAAAAGTAACTTTTCTGCTGAGTGGGCCAGGGCGACAGGGATGACGAGTCGTTATAGTTACCGATGGCATACGGCACGTTAAAAGGTGCGTCTGGTAAGGCGCACCGTGAGTATCATAAAATTCGACAGTAGTCCGTATTTCAGGCCAGCGTTTCGCTTTAATAGCATCTTTCCAAATTCATACGAATTTAATTACCAAATCCCGGTATGTGACTATATGTCATAATCAAATTTGAAATACTCATCTGGATTAAACCCCATTTTTCGGCATACGCCATAAGCCTCATTCACAGGCAGCATCAAAATCACCATCTTCTCAAGGTTCCGGAATTTTAATGACTTACTGAGTTTATTGGCATGATAGTCCGACTGCCCAACTCTTTCCCCTACTTTAAATTTTTCTTCATTTAACAGGTCCAGCGTGGCTTTCCTGTACCAGTCACTCTGCACGTGAAAAACATTGTAATAGCATGCCGATAGAATTGCGTGACCTCGGCTATCAGGCATGTCATGAATGCATTGGTAATCAAGCAAGGCTTGACACAAATGACCATATATATACCCGCGCACTTCATGACTGTTTATGAATGTTTTGAATAGCGGTTGCTGGATATAGTTGATCGGGTTTAAAAGCTGGCCCCTGATAAATTCAGCCCATGCAAACACGAATTCTTTATCAGCTTTCAAATCCTCTGGGTTACTCTTGTAATCGTATGTCCCGACATTCGCCGGAGGCTTTGGCAGCCGATAGGATTGTTTGTTGAAGAGGTAATTAAACAGGAATTTTAGCATGATAGCCGCCTACGATTTAAATCATGCTTACAAGCATAGTTCAGTATTTACTCTAAGCTAAAATGCGGCCATAAATTACATATCGGTTTGATTCTTAAGTTGAATTTGATACGCATTTAAATGACCACGCAGGGATTAATAGTGATACTTTACCAAATCCCCCGGGCAACTAAACTACTATTGCTTAGTTGCCAATACCATTCACTGTTGCAGGTAACTCAAAACTCTGAAAGGTTGATCTCACCAATAATTTTTCTAAATGACAAACCATGGTCTTTTACATAGTAATAAAAATACTCACTTAGCAGTGGGGATGTAAATCCATACATCTGCATGCCGATTTCCTGAAGACTGTTATCCCCCACTGATTTATCATCAGAATCTATTGTTATAAGCCTTGAAGCCGAGAGTAAATCTATTTCTTCCTGAGCACTCGGGTATGTTTTTAATACAGCTAACAAATAGACACTACGGCTATCCGGGAATCGAACGTTAATCTCCTCACTGCGCTCATACAGCATAGCCAAAAACTCTCTTGTTACCCTGGGCAGCAAAAGCAATCGCCCCGAGAATTCATTGATAGCCCATTTAACTTCATCTTTTTGTAAGTCACTAAGTTCTCGATTATCCCAAAAGTACTTAGCAACCAGAGTTTCGCAAAATCTCTCTCCATCACCAATAACTGGAATGGGGAGTTCTTCCCATTTCAAATAACCATTACTTACAACATTGTTGCTATCACCGGTTGTTTTCATTTTCAAATAAACCTGATCATTTTGATGGATTAAACAAACTGACTACGGATAAACCTGCAAGGTTACGGCGGCCCTCTTTGATTCTGGCCCCCAGTAATGTTGACCATGGCAATGACAATGGCAGTGGTCTCAAGGTAACTGCCATTCAGTGATATTATTTCTTTTCGGGAAATGAAGGTATGGATTCTCGGTTTTTTTCTAATGTTGCATCCCAGTACCACCAGCCATAGGGTCCATATCGCCGGTTGTAGTAGTCCATTTTGAGTTGCTTTCGGGCCAGGTATGCAGGAGTTGCCATACCGAACACTTCAAGTGGGAACGGAGAATCAGAACGCGTGTCAACCAGCACGAAATCCGGGAATACCTCCCCCTGGCTTGCATCAAAGCGCATGGGTTTAAGGTAATTACGATTTTCGGCATCAAGTTTATCGGCCACTAACTGTTCATACGATGAATCCAGCGGTATCCAGTTTTTGCTTACGTGCAGTAATGCGATCTGATTCACCCGAACTGAATGACCCCTCCGGGTTTTATCGGGCGCGGAGGTAAGTGCCAGTACCGCTACTCGCTCACCTGATTTCCATGCAGCGTACTCTGACGGGAAACGTCTGATCGTATTTGCCCATTGAATGGACGACGAAAAGAGGGCCAGAGGCAACCCACCAAACTGGCGTAGCGGGAGGAACGCTAATTCCTTCTCATGTCGCTCAGCATCATAACGCGCCATCGTGGACATAATAAGTAGTCGCTTGCCGCTACCTGCCAGACCTTCAATCTTCTTATCCTGAAGTTTTGCCTGGGCTGAATTGGGATCTGTTCCTACCAACAGAATATCGGCAATGACAGTCTTGCCGCACCTGATGCCCTGAGCTGCTTCCAGCAGCCGGTGTCGAACAAGCGAATCGCTGCGCTTACCAGCCATACCAGGGTGCCAGCAATTAAGACAGGCTTCAGTCCATAGCAGACTATGCAGGCCAACGAGCGTCATCTGTGATTGACCGCCCTCTGGACGTTGAGCGGGAGGCCTGGCCGGGGTTTCTTCGGTGGTCGGGTCTTTTTCATTTAGCCCGGAATTCAGTTTTACGACCAGGAGCCCGTCATTTCCTTCACGGACCACCCCGTGCTGATAACCCTTCAGACCGGTTGATTTGTCATCCAGCGCAAAATACATGCATTGCGCTTCATGTTCGAATCCCGTGTTTGCGTACTTGGCAAGGCGATAGGTATCACTTGACGCGTAGTGCCTTACGCAAAGGAATTTCTTACCCTTTCCCTTACAACCGCAGGACACGACGACATCCAGACCGTTTCGTTTATGGATTTTCTCAAGCGTCGATTTCCAGCCGGATGCATACTTTTCCTCAGTCTGAAATGCGGGAGAGAATGACCTGACATTGTCTCCAATTTGAATATTCACATGATAAAGTTGTCCCATGGCTATACCCCGGTCATTACCTGTTAGCTATATCCCAGCCAGTTTAAAACCGCCTGTGCATCATATTCTTCATGCTTACCCAGTTCCTCATAAAAGTGAGACAGCTCGCTGTCCGGGCATCCATGATTTTTTATCTCCTTAAGGGCTCTTTGCTCTGTAATTTTTACCCCTTCAGCTGACTCGTAATAATTCATCCCGCTCTTCCTTTTCCTCAGTGATTGACTTCCCCTCCACGGCCATCTGAATGCGAGGGGCCAACAACCGTGCTACAGCGGCAAAGACCGGCACAATGACGGAGTTACCGAACTGCTTGTATGACTGGGTATCGGAGCAGGGCATCCGGAAGGACTCTTTTCCCGGTTGTTCAAATCCCATTATTCGTGCGCACTCCCTTGGCGTTAATCGGCGTGGACGACGAAGCATGTTCTCTGTGTTATTAAAATCATTTTCAGCAGTTAACATGCAAAAACCCCTATTAACCAGTATTTCACTTCCATCCTTGTTGTACCGCGCACTAAGAGTTCTGCTAATCGTTGATTTATCACTAGATTCAATGAGACCAAAACCAAATCCATTACCCTTTTCCTTATGCTTTTTTGCATAGTTGTATAGGTATTCCCAGAGCTTTGGTGTAAGTATGTACCTATCATCTACATATTCATCAAGTAACTCTTTAAAGCATCGTTTATTATCAGGATATTCATTAGAAATATCACTTAGACTAAACCCTTTGCTGATATTAAGATCACGCCTAAAACCCACCAGCACAATTCGCTCGCGATGCTGCGGAAGGAAGTTTTTACCGTCGATAATCTTCGGGTCACTGGCCCCCGTATCTCCGGCGTCAGAAACGTCATAACCCAGCTCATCCAGTGTGTTCATGATGATTCGGAAAGTATTTCCCTTATCATGGCTTTTAAGGTTCTTCACATTTTCGAGAACAAAGATGGCAGGGCGCTTAGCCCTGATAATGCGGCTGACATCAAAGAACAAGGTCCCCTGGGTTTCACACTCGAAACCATGCTTTCGCCCGAGGCTGTTCTTTTTGCTCACACCGGCCAGGCTGAACGGCTGACAGGGAAAACCGGCCAGTAGAACATCATGGTCAGGTATCTGCTGGTCTATGTTGAGGTAGGCCATCTCCTCGGTAATATCCGGCTTATGGCTAAGTGTGATATCCCGGATGTCCTGATTGAAAACATGTTCGTTCTCGTCACAGTACCAGTTGGCTTTATAGGTGCGGACAGAATAGGGATTCCATTCACTTGTAAAAACGCATTTGCCACCAATGGATTCGAAACCGTTTCTGATCCCGCCAATTCCCGCAAATAAGTCAATAAACCGAAAAGTACTTTTCTCATAGTTAGCTGGCTTTGCAGGCAGCAAGTCATTGAGTTGAGCAAGGTCTTCTGGAACAAGAACCGAGCTGTCTGCTGATGCCACCATGTTGTTAATGTCGCGGGAGGAAAAATTCCGTTCATTGCGCTGATTCAGTAATTCCGCAACTGCCTTTGCCCCATATATCTCACAAACACGGACTAACAGGGCATTACCATTCACTTCAGACGCTTTGGTTAGCATGACAACTCCAGTCAGGATAATTATTTGCAGATCAGATGATCTCTGATTGCAAAATTATACCGCGCCGGTTAATGCCAACTTTTCGCTAAACACTTAAATATGAGGGGGGTTGAGTGGCTATATGGATGGTCCGTAATTAATCCAGACAGGACTGAATAATGAAGTACCAGACGGCCATAACCCCGATATTGCCGGTGATATAATCGAACCAGTGCGTAGAACTCCCACAGCCTCACTTTCATATTCAGGTGTTCAGGGGACAAACAATGAAAACGGATAAAAAGTTACTTTTCATATTTATTTTACTTTTCACCGGCACCACTGCTGCGGAGCAAATTGAAGGGAAAGTCGTTAAAGTCCTGGATGGTGATACTGTCCAGGTCCTGGATTCAGCCAAAAATAATTATCGGGTACGCCTGTATGGGATAGACGCACCAGAGAAAAACCAGGCATGGGGGCAAAATGCCAAGAAAGCACTGTCTCGCGCAATAGCATCCAAAAATGTCGTTGTTGTGATTAACGGAGTTGATATCTACAAGAGAACGCTCGGAACGATCTGGCTTGATGGGTACAACATGAATGGATCTATGGTTAGTTCAGGCCATGCATGGGTTTATCGCAATCAGGGACAACCTACCGTACCGGCGTATTTGCCGTATGAAAAGCAAGCCCAACAAGCCAACTCTGGCTTATGGAGTGAATCCTCTCCGATTCCTCCGTGGGTCTGGCGCCAGCAAGAGAAGAATAAACAGGAATAGGGCGACCTATCATGACCGAATTATTTTCTGGCAAGGGTGACCTGATTGAGCTCAAATCGTTTGCGTTAGCAGAATTGGAGTCGGGGGATGATGGGCCGCATATTGACACCACCTTGCTTACCCACAGTGAGATAGCCTGCCAGCTCGTACACCACGTTATGAAATCCGGTGGACGCATCAGCTTACCTTGCGTTATTCAGGCAAACAGAACGGCAGCACCAGGCTTTATTTATATCAACGATAATTCGGCTATTTCGGAGCATGCCTCCTCATCTGGTCACTCTGCACTGTGGACCTGGCTGAGTGCAAAAGGTTTTAGTATGGGGTTAATGCTTTCCTCTCAAGGTGAATCAGCTGGCCCGGTATCGGGTTTCTCCGGTCGACACGATGCATTTCTAGCAAATATTAATCTAGACCAGCTGGCTTCAGCTGTGGGTTTACTGGTGGGGGATGAGTCTCACAAGGTCCCTTTGAATGAGCTTGTTCGACTGATAACTGAGCCCAATGATTACAGCCGCTGGTTAATGTGGCCGCAGCCGAGAACAGTGGCGCCCACATTCCATTTTCCAGAAGAAAAGTACACGAGCCACAGTGACGCTGATGAGTACTCCCAATGGCTATCTACAAATGGAAGATCCGCATGCTATGCCATCGTGAAAAATTTCACGTTCAGTTCCTTATCTGAACCCACTTTTGATATTGAAGTCAAAAAGGGAGGACTTAGCCACGATTTTCAGTTAGTAAAGTCGATGGGTAGTTTGCTTTTACTCGACTATGTAGGGGAGGTGGTTCATCCTGGAAGTAATGGCTATATGGTATTACTCAAAGCTTGTGTTAGCGCAGCCAAACGCTACTGGAGGGATAGCAATCTTCAAAATGGTTCAAATATTGGGTAACCACCGTCACATTAGAATTCATCATTATCAAGAAAGTTTTTAGGACTTTCATTCACAATGTGATACATCGGATGTGACAGATCATACTGTTCGGAACCCAAATCAAATCCATAAATGTCCTTAGGAAAATTAGACTTAAATAAGCTTTCTTTATCAGATTGCTCATCACTTTCGATATATGGCTTAATAGCATTACTATTAATAACAATTGCATCTAACTCAACCATTTCATCGTTGCGACACACCAGAATTTTAGTAGTGGCGGGTGATTGTGACTGGCATGAATTAATGATCATTTTAAGTACTAACATGCAGCCAATGAAAATCAGAATATAATGATAAAATTCCATAAATGACTCCTGTTATTGTACATCCATTATAACGGGTTATGGCTTATTGATGCAATTGGATGTAAAAATGTGAGCATCACACACGACAATTCCCCAACTCTATTAAGTATAAATCTGTTATCGGTGGTGGGCCTCTTAATGTACCAAGATTGGCCCGGTCATACTCGATGTGGTGTCAAATGGGTGAAACACACAACTCCAACTACTCATAACCGTCGTAAAACCTATGTTGCTTATCTGGTCAGCAATTAATGATGTGATAGTATCAGCAATATTGGTAGCTTGTACGGCTGCAAAGGGATAAATGGGTAATTTTTCTTCTCAACGAAGGGTGTTAGATGTGATCAAAAACATTCCAGTAAATCCAGTTCTGCCTGATTTGTTTGATGATACTCCGAACGAGCTTAGAACAACTTCTGAGCTGGATGAGTGGTGGGACCGTCCTTACGCATTATTACAACCGGATGGTACTTATACGGTTCGGGTTCTTAATGGTGGAGCATGGGATCGTTCTACATATTTGGGTACTGCTGACTCTTATGAAGTGGCCTGCGAGCTTGCTGCAACGGCTCAAGCCGAATGGGTGAAATTAAGGTCTCAGCCGACTTTCATGTATTCTAGCAGTGCCCCGTATATTCTAATCCGAATGCCCCAAAGACCTGACCAGGAACCCACTGAAGTTGCGAGATTCGATACTATAGAAGAGCTGAATGACCATCAAACGTCAACAGGCAAAAATAGTAATTAAATTACTAGTAGAACGAGTCCTAAGTAAAAATGAATCTTTATGAAGGAAATAGAGTGGAAATAGTAGATGTTATCTTTTTGATGTCGGTTGCCGCACTTGTAGTATTAATTTATGGCACTATTAAAACTATCATCAGAATAAAACACGACAAAAATGTCGCTCTTGCTAAAAACGAAAAATTTGATGCTACAAACCCGAAATACCTGATTAATGCAAAAGAAGTTGTTCTACTGCGACACAATATCCAGATGTTGGTGTTGGGTCTTTATTGCTCATTGCTTGCATTTCTAATATTCATGTACTGGGCTCTAAATTTTGGTTAAAATCGCTTGGTTTCTCCAGTGCAACAGTGTTGGGAAATCTAGCAAAAGTTACTTTCCTACAAAATATAGGGGTTGAGTTCCTTTCGGTACGTCATAACAACAATAAGATGGCAACTACATGTAACGCGTTACCATGAAGGTTGAGGGCCCGAAGCTCATCATAATGTTTGAAGCCAATAAGGAGTGCTCATGAATACACTAGATAAAAACAAAAAAGGGTTCAGTACATATGTGCCATTTGCGCTGGGAATAATTCTTATAATTTCTTCTTTAACCTACATTATGATTCGCCAGTTTGTTTCAATATTCTTTTTCATTCTAAGCGCACCTTCTCTGGGCTTTCCAATGCCTCCTTCAGTCGTATGGGTGTTCTGTCTTGAGTGCCTGGCTGTCACCGCAGCAATAATATTTAAGAAAACTACAAGAAAATTTTTTATTGTGGCAAGCATAATATTTATGGTCCCACTTATGTTTATGACTCCAGTAAGCCTTCCCAACTTATAACCTAGCGGTATTCTTAACTTTAAATTTTGAACATAGAGAGAATGTGGTGACTAGTAAGGTCCTTGTAGCTAAATTAGACGATAGATATACCTTTATCATCACAAGTGATGATAAAGGTTGCCGTCTGTCAGTTGAACCAGCATATCGCCATAACGGAACCCAGAGTTTTGATGGACGGTTTCCGCGATTTTATTCCTCACCTCGATATGCAAAATCAGCCCTGACCAAATTTCTGGGGGAAGCCGTAATCTGGCAAGAATCTGTCTCATCATAATGGACATTCCAATTGAGCTGGAAGGTTGCACTTTAATGTATACGTATTTCTTTCATGAATGTGTCTCTCTGCCGGTCTGATTATGACGTCCAGCCTGAGCTGTATCATTCACCGCTCTCTGGTGAACCTGAATTGCCCTGTAAAGCTCTGAATCTGACAAGATGGCTTTCATTGAGCGGATCGAGCGTGTTAAAAATGTTGTCCCCAAATGGCGCATGCTTAAAAGAAATGAGGTGAATAGCTGATACACGCTTCAGGGCTTCCTGTACTTCAAGTAGGCGACAGGCAAGCTGGCGTTTCTCCGCGTCTTCCTTTGCGTCATCGGCAATTTCCTGAATACGTTCTTTGCTGAGATAAAGCTCGTCATCATGCCCCCCCAGCTTATCTATCAGTTGCGTCAGTTCTGCTTCTCTATTGAGCACCGGCTCGGTGGCCGTGACTTCTTTCCGGGTGTCATTATTCATGGTGTTGATCCTTGTTATCAGCCTAGTCAGAAAATATAACACTGTCGGAATTTCAAAGGCACAGTTTCCGCAGAGACTCCGCCGATTTAATTCAATTTTAATGGATAGTATTCACGGGTATTTAAAGCTGAGGATATATAATTTAAATCACTTACCCCAAGCAATACAACAAGAAAACGACAAATCAAAGCTTCTATTTGTACAAGGATTCCGGAAGTAAGTGCGCCAGAATGATCACTTTTATATGCGGAAAACCCCAATGGTTGACCGAAAAAAATCCCCTCATGAAAGTTATCATTGCGAATTGAAGCAATATTGGCTTCACCTTCAGCCCAAAATGGAACTGGCATTTTAAACTCATTACACATCCACAAGACTCTCTCGAAATGTTTAGGCTTTTTGAGTTTCTTTGTTAAATCCCTTTCATCCCACTTAATAGAAAAACACCCATCTAGTGCCATATAGAGGTATTGGAATTTCTCATAAGCGAGGTTTTGCGGTCTTTGTGCCAAGAATAATGCATGTATGACGGCCGCTATTCGCATGCAAGCAAGAGGGTGAAGGTCCTTTTTACCTATATAATTTAAAGCTAGTTGAATCACATTCAGCTCGTCTGAACCTGAAAGACAAAAATCTATTAAGGTTCCAGGTTTGATTGGTGTTGCATCTAAAAAACCTGCTTGAGTTGTCGTTAGTCGCATACCTGAAAAGAATGACAAGCACCATATGACAAAATTATGGTCATCTCTATTAAAGGCTCCTGAGAGTTTCAATGTATGGGTCTTAGGCAGACTAAACACTCTTCCACTATAAGGCTTAGTCGCTACGATGCCACGCAGGTCATAGCTTTCTTGTGGCGGTGCATAGATCCAACTTTTATCAACGTAAGGGTTGTCTTTGACCGATTTTATGACTGACTTAAAGTCGGGAATGGTTTCAACAGTAAAAGTTTTGGTTCTGATATGTAGATATACAGGATAGAAGCCAAAATCAGTGGCATAGCTTTGAACACTTGCTGTGTTTACTTGTTCGCTCATCATTACCTTTTCATAATCCCGGAAGTGTATCTGATTCAGTCATACTAAAAGCATGCTTAGGCACAACCAAGCGTTAATGAAGGGTTGAATGACCTAAGTCGGTACAACCGATAAAAATAGCTATTCATGAGTACATCACTATAAATCGGTATGATATTATCAATGAAATAATGGACTTACTCAGCCCAAGAACGTGGGTTACAGGTAGTGTTGGGACAGTCCATATGCTTTGCTGCAACCAGACGGCAGTAATGGCGTGCGGATCACCTCGTAAAATGACGTGAGTGCTTGCTTCGACCTCATAGGTTTACACGGACCAGAAAAGGTTGCCAACTTCCATACAATGGAAGAAATGAATTGTTATCTAACAATTAAAGGAATTCTTTGTGGAAATCGTTAATTTAATTTTTTTAATGTCAGTTGTAGTACTTGTAGTGTTGATTATTAAAACTATCAGAGCAATTTTAACGATTAAGAAAACGAGCAATGTTAATGTCGCTACATATGAACAGAATAATTTTAAAAACCCCTTAAATTTGATGATGGCTAAAGATGGGATATATATGCGTCATTGCAAACAAATGCTTATGATGCACAGTGTTTTTTTGGCATTCATTCTTTTCATGGCATGGGTGTTAAACATTGGTTAGTCAAAGGCGTACAGCGAATTACCACTGTTAGTGAAAAGTGCTTGTTACGCGATGCCTTCAAACAAATTGACAGATAAGAGTTGAATTTGAGTGGTTTTACATTTGGCGGTTCGATGTAGGGATGTACATTCCTAATGAGTCAACAACGGATTAAAAGCAATAATGCTTTATTTATCAATAACATACCCCGGTGCGCGCAATGTTTGTTATGTTAACGTTCCTCCGTTTAATTGACAGGGATAGTCGATTTTACATAGAATAGGGCATCTCTATGGGCGGAAAAGATAAATCATGAGCGAGCCGTTGCAGTCAAAGCGATGCCGGAAATGCGAGCAGACCTATCCTCTCAGTGACTTTGGTCTTGACCGTAAAACCAAAGATGGCCATAAGTCGCGATGTCGAAAATGCATTGCTGAAGAAAACAAATCCTACCAGGATAAAAATAAGCCGGTGGTTCTGGCGGCTAAGAGACGGTACAGAGTGCGTCATGCAGCTGCACTGGCAGACTATCAACGCCAATACAGAGCACGTGCCCGGGGTTTTGATCTGGCTTCAAGAGTCAGGAAAGCAAATGAACGTATTGCGCTAAAAACTGGCGAACTGACTTCCAACCAGTTAATAGCCAATCCTGATACACTCAAAATAGAAAAGTTACTTTTGACGTTCAGGTCCGAACCAGACAGCACTAAAGGTAAACGTGCCTATCGTGAAGCAAAGTCACTGGCGATTAAGATCAAAATGAAATACGATATTTTTGCCGCACTAGCGGGAAATACACCTTATGAATACGCAATACGCTAACCTGGTAACGCGAGATCTGGCTTGATACAATGAGTCATAATCTCGAAATTTCTAAGGTCGGAGAATATGGGATATTTGTTGGACGTAGTTCTGATTCTTTTATTGCTTATTGCTGTTGCAGTGCTCGTATGGGGCTGGGACAATTATGTTCGTATTGTACCTCTAACATCAGATAAATTTGGGCTTTTCAAAAACGCCTCAAAATATGAAAACCCTGACTGGGTTAAGAAAATCAATGAACGAGGAGGAATGACTCGCACAGAATGGGCTAGTTTTATAGATCGCCATTACAATCCTCCTGGCCGCCCTCCTGAAAACTCCAACTGAGGCCGCGCCAGCGGTCTTTTTTACGTCTCTCCTTTAATTCCATAGAATGCATGGTTCATGACAGGATTAAATAAACAATCACTCTGACACGTAGACGTTAACGGAAAAGGTATTAACTTCTTTTTTGAAATTATCCGTCATAACGGAAAGGTAGGCATTATTCGATTCTTTGAATTGCTTTAAGATAATCTGCACATTGTTGGTACAAACAAACGATGTCGCCAGTTGACCTCCTTTTTCGGAGAAATCCTTTAAGAAGGTACAATCAACCTTTCCATCATTGGCTTTGAAAATAGCATCGTCACCCTTCCAGGTAAACGTTGCGTTAGTGCTTGCATCCATAGATTTGGCGATTAATCGTTTAACTCCTGCACTGCTCGTTTGTACCACTTTTGGGGTTCTATAAAGACCTTTTGATTTTAATTCGGCCAGGTATTTACAACCCTCGTCTAATCCTTTGTCACATGAGTCGGCATATAATTGAGTGCCCTTATAAAGGTCTCTTTTAACACCAAGCCCGTTGATATATAAATAGGCAAGACTAGCCATTCCTTCAGGAGAATCACTTTTTACAGATTTTTCCAGATAGTATCTGGCTTTAGCGTAATCTTGCTTAACACCTTCCCCGTCAGTAAACATTACACCGACATTCGTCATAGCACCTACGTTACCGTTTTCAGCGGCATCCATGTACCATTTGGCTGCAAGAACATCATTACGCTTTACTCCAATCCCGTCATCATACATACGGCCTAAGTGATATTTCGCGATGGCATTACCATTCAACGCTGATTTTTTGTAATAACCGAAAGCCTTTGTAGTGCTTTTCTTTACTCCTTCACCACGTTCAAAACGCCAGCCAATTATTAACTGAGATTCAGGGCTTCCAGCATCAGCTGCCAATAAAAAATATTTAAGGGCTAGAGCTGGATCTGCTGGTCCAATTAAGCCTTTCTCATATACATTCGCAAGGTTATTATAGGCCCCACCTTTATACTGAGGGCCGCTTTTTTTAAACAGCTCAACGGCCTTTATTAAATCCTTATCTGCTCCATAACCGTACATATACATGACACCAAGCGTATAGTTCGCATTTTGATTATTTTGTTCCGCTGCCTTTTCTAGCCACTCTTTAGCCTTTGCATAATTTTTTTCAACACCATTTCCGTTAAAGTAAGCTACGCCGAGATTACTCTGGGCTACTACGTCACCTTTGGATGCAGCTTGCTCAAGCGCGGACAGGTTTGTTGAGGCATAGGCATTACACCCTACTGATAAATGTAGTAAAATTAAAAGAGATTTTACTTTGGTTAGTTTCATATGATTTTCTTTTAGTTGTTACGCAGGGTTATTATTCACATTTTATTGTTTAACACTCTTACATAAATATTACTCGAGTTCGAAGTGAATGTCAGTGTCCAGATGGGGAGAATATTTGTTGTTCTTGAAGACTACGCATCAGCACTAGAAGAAGCCTGATTGCCGCCCGTTTGAACAGCAATGTGTATATGCAGGTGGATTTACTATTTTGGCGGTTTTGTTTGGTATTGACCCGATTGTTACTGCTAACGCTCATGGGCCAACCGTGATTATTACAATTCAGACAGTGTTCTCAGCATTCTAAAAATTCAAATCACAGAAGGTCTCGCTCATCTTTAAACATGCCGATAACATAGGCTCTAATACCGATTTCAAGCCAAAAGATAGCAAGCAAGATTGAGGAAGCTAAATTAGCAATCTAATTTTCAGATCAACGCTCCGCATAATAAGGCGCATTGAAGAAGTAAACCCCGGAGCAATAATCATCCGAGGTTAACCTAACTTATAGTTGATTAATCACCGAAACCAGCTTTTATTTCTCTCTCTGTCTAGATAATATATTTCATCCGTCATCTGAGTGACGTCATCAGCAATAATAATTTCTTCCGCAGAGCTTATCAGTACTGGCCTTAAGATCAGATATTCCCCTCCAGCCTGATTGTCTTTATAGATGTTAATGATAAAGTGCGCTCTGGTGCGTCCGCCAAAGGTGTTCTTCCAGTTAAAATACGCTTGAGTTTTTTTGATATAATGTATTAGGAGCGGATTAATCTCGTCAACCTCCCTCTCAACCAGCCCATTTCCATTATGCAGCTTATTAAGCAATGGCGTTAGCTTTTCCACGAGATTACTAATAGGTAATTTGAGGTTCACCTTGAAATCAGAAAACGCAACCTTCTGAAGTGCCATGACAGTCAATGTATCAGCACGAAAGTCTCGAAAGTAAACCATATAAGAATCATTAAGATTAACTTTCGGATATTCCTTTAGTTGCCACCCGCAGGATTCCATCGTCGCTTTTGTTGAATTTGACTCCATACTTTCCATGCTTGCACCTTGTCAATTATCTAATAAACCCAGAATTCTTACCGTTCACTGATACGGAATAAATGATGCGATGATTGAATTAGCTTAAAATTAAACAGTGCTTAACCATCTAAAACAATGCTAACACGCACGTAGGAATTCCTAATAGGTCCGACAACAACAAACTATAAATAATATAATTCTAGTATCACACCTGAGTTTTGTGGTCAGGAAATTAAAGAACGTGGCTAATGTTTTGTGGTTATTTCATACCTTTAGATGTGCATGATAGTGATTATTAGAATGGTGAGATTGGTAATTAGCAGCGAAATATGCCTGATTTCGAATTAATTCATCTAACCTAACTTTCCGTTTGCCTAACACTTGCCCTTCTCCGTAAACGATTTGATTGTACGGACTGCTAATCTTCCGTCGACTGGGAACCCACATTAAGCCAGAATATAAAGCGTTGCTGGCCTGACTCCATGTGATAACTCTTCCTTACAAGTGCCTTCACCTGGTAGACGATAGCAACATGTTCGAATGTGTAAATTATCGTTTTGATATTAGTTAGCATCTTCTTGTAATTAGCTGGGGTAAGAAAGCACCGATGGGAACTAAGAATAAAAAGCAAATAACATCAGGTGGTTATCTTGCGAACCACCCCCTCGCAGGGCAAAAGCGTAGAGAGCAACTCATTGGCAAAACTAAGAAAATTATGCTCGAGCTCAATGTCGAAACGGAGAGAACGCTCGGACTAACAGTACAAAACATCATTGTTGAATATCTACGTAAAGGAGAATCTGAGGCGGAAATCATTTATAAAATGCAACGCCATCGAAAGGTTGGAGAGTACCGCACACTTAAGGTAAAGGAAGAACAAAACGGCAAACGGAAGAATAAGGAACTCCAGAAGCACTCCGATAAGGAGCCGAAACTAACACCCGAAGAAACTGAACGGGCAAAGACGGCACCAAGAAAGAAAACCCGAGCACCGGTTAGCGATGACTATAGCCTGGATGGTTGGGAGCAGGCTAAGCGCCGTATGGACATTAAAATGCCCAAGTCACTCACTTTCGGAGCTGTCGGTAACAAGACAGTCAACCCACGTTTAGTGGACGAATTCGAGCCCAAACCACTGGCTGGCATTAATACACCCGCAGAAGAGATTAAGACGTACGATATTCCTGCACTCAATTCTCTTCCGATTGTGCCGGAACGTGAAGATCTGACCAGCGTGATTCAAAAACGCATTCGCCCTGCTCGCCGCCGTGAATTTAGTATCTTTGTTATTAAACATCGGTATTCAGATAAAACGGCCGATCAGCTGGCTGATGATTTTTTGAAAGACGAACTGGAAAATACTGAACCGAAGAATATCAAAGACCCGGTATTCGTTCTCAAACCTAACGGGGAGCAGGAAGAGTTTCGCAGCACCCATAAGGCATTCACCGATCTGGAAATTGGGGAAGACAGAGATGCCCGTAAATTTCGTTTAAACGTTAAAGCGAAAGGCGCAGACATCTGGACCCATGATTCAAAGGATTACCTTGTAAAACTAAAGTATCCACGTGTTGGTCAGCTGTCGAATGCACAAGATGCTCAGGACCAGCCCCTCAAATCAAAACGTAAGGGCTTTGCCACCGTTACCACTCGTCCAGACCAATCACAATTCTCCCAATGGGTCGAAGCGAACTGTAACGGTACTTGCGTGATTACCGGCGCCAGGATTCATGTTCGTGGCTCCGCTGCACATTTGCTAGAACATGCCTGCGACGGTATTGACCATTACTCCAATGGTCTCTGGCTTCGCTGGGACATACACAAACTCTTTGACGAAGACTATTGCGCAGTTGACCCGGAGACCCTAAAGGTCTGGTTTCTCGATGAGGTGATTGCCGAAGATGAGGATTTGCGGATATTTAATGGCCGAGACCTGGGATCGCTTAAACGGCCGATCAATCGAGATTTTCTCATTCACCGTTGGCAGCGATTTTGTACTCTGCGTGACCTGAATAAGGAATGACGCAGATTGGAACATCTAGCTTACAGTGTATTGGTTAATGCTGTGTTTCATCATGTTTAGTGGGAAGATTAATTTTACATGATGTGTTATTCAGAATAATTTTCAGTTTTTCAGATGACACGGATTTTATGTCCTCCACTGCATCAGGATGCAACCCAAAGTTCTTCAAACTCTCTTCGCATGCAATATTTTTATTTGTCATAAATAATTTTTCCTCTCTGATTAAAAACAAAGTTACTTACCAGCGACTTCTGTCAGGGCTGCTATATGTTTCACAGCTCATCATGAAAAAAGCTACCAGAATGCCTCTGGTGGTTATTGGCAAGAGGCATTCTGTACAGAGCTATTAATCGTGGGCCATACGCTCGACCGTTACCTGGTTCAGATCAATCGCATCGTCCCAACCCATAGCACCAAATTGAATGACACCCGCATCCAGCCCAAGAAAACGGCAAGTCACGCGCTTTGCATCGTTATAAATAATGGTGATCCACTCATTATGTTTTAATAACGCCACTTCTTCATCTGTCAGAGTTCGTTTCTGTATCATTATTGGCCTCGGGCTTTACTGATAGCTGATTGTAAAGTAGAGAGATCTGTCGCACCCGGTATAAAGGTAGTCGTCAATGCAGTAGGGTTTTTCATGTTCATGATAATGAACCCTGGAGTGCCATTAATACCCAGCTTTTCGCCCAACTGCATATTGATAGAGATAATCTCTTCAAAATATTTTTTGTCATCGTCAGTCATAGAGACTTCGAAGCCAGATTTATCAATTACCATTTTCAGGTCATTTTCAGTAAATGTTTTTTGACTACGTAAAAATGTACCGGTTACCGCCATCAGATTATTATGGAATTTGTGATAGGCTTCTGCCCCGTATTTCTTAAATATGTACAGCCCCGTAGCTGAAGACATACCGGAAACCGGTTTACTCCCGGCGAAGATTGGGAACTCCTTGAAGAAGAATTTCACTCCTTTACTTTGGTCGAAACTTTGTTCAACAACAGGTGTAACCTGCTGACAGTAATGGCAAAGGTAATCGAAAAACTCTATAACAGCGACATCAGCGTCAGCAGGCCCGATGCTTGGTGTTGCAGCTGTCTCAAACAAAGCAGGTGCAAATGGGATCAACGCCTGAATTGAAGCACTCACTTTATTAGTTTCGAGAGCCTCTCCCGCTTTCAGAAGATAATCGGGATGTTGCACCAGGAATTCAGCAGCCACCTTCCCTATTTCATCTTTCGTGTAGTTCTGAGGCTTAAAATAATTCGCAGATATGTAAACTGATGCCGCAGTTGCGATAATGGCTGAAGCAACAACCATTGCGATGGGTTTTAAGAGTGATGATTTTTGCATGCCTTTACCTTAGCGTTTTTTTACTTGTTAGGATTTTGTAGGTTTCCATTATACTGAGCCGGTCTCTATGGAATTCACGCTAATGGGCGATATTTGAGGGGTTTAATGAAACGCACGTTATTAATTAGCTCAGTCTTTTTTTTATCTGGATGCGGTTATCACTTTTCAACTCAGGTTGATGCGTATGATCTGCTTGAGCGCCCCGTTGCCAATAAAACAGTTGCGGTAATTCCTCCTGATGATTCGATTCAATCCCGATATCTGGCGAGCATGATTAGTGATGGTTTAATTAAAGGGGGCTTCAGAGTGAATGCGCCCGATAGCATGTTTACGTTATTGTTTAATTATTCAGACCGCCGCGAGAATGTCATTGTTGAGTCAGTCCCAGTCACAGGTGTAATTGGGTATGTAGTTGATAACAAGTCCACCAGCAAAACAACGAATGGTAAAACCCATACGAATTATTCCTATCAACCGGTTGAAGGGGTCATTGGAGTCAACGAGCAGCAAAAAAGTTACTTTTTCCGCAGTATGACAGTCCGGATTCAGACAAAAGGAACGCCGGGGAAAGACATTGTTAAAATTGACATGCAGAGTAATGCGCCGGTTCAATCTGATCAACAGGCATACAGTGCCATGGTCGCGGCTGTTTTGAGCAAAATCGACAGTCCGTTACGGTCGGGAAATTATGTGGCCGTGGTCCCCTGGAATTAATTACTTTTGTTAAATTCATGAAGGAGATACAAATCATTCATGACGATTGCAGTATTCTTGATGAGATAGAGCGTCTGGAATTGATTTTTCTCCGCTTCTGATAGTTGCGGGAATTGCACAACAAGTTGATAAGTGGCGCTATCGACCTCTCTTTGAGGTCTCAGGAACTGCAATCGCATAAGCAGAAAGATAAACACTGCCATCTGAATAACTAAAAACAACAGGTTTAGCATTATGCCTATATCAATGAAACAGACCGCTGTGACAGTCATCACGCACCAGATAATGAAAATGCTCAGAAGTAATTTACTTTCCTTAAGTTTAAGCTGATATAGATAATTAATAACCGGGATTTTCAGGTATTCACGGTCAGGTACACCACACGCTTTCAGCAGAATCTCATCAGTCCAGCTCATCGAATCTCCCCTGTTGGTGTGCCTGGCTCAATGAGATACCGACAAACGTTGAGCCGCAACACACCGCAGTTTTTCCCTTTATTCACACAAACCGCTCAGCACCGGTCACGGGTTGCAGCAGAATTGGGGACTGAACAATCTCCGGTTCGATAGCAATGTATTTCCTGACAGGAGCTGCTTCATCAGCACCCACTGAAGAACTACTGCCCGGGGCTTTGCGCTGACTGTCGTTATTCACTTTTAGCTTTTTAGTTTCCTGAGTCCCTAACTGGCTGAACAGCGATTGCATGGAGCCTTTCTCTGCGCTGTTTGAAGATATGAGGGTCAGTTTCGGCTTTCCGGTCAGAGATGCCGAACAGCCAGGGCCGGTACATCCGGATGCAAACACGGGATGAGAACCAACACTTAAAAGTAATGCCACAGTAAGGCAAATATTTTTCATGAAAACCTCTTTGTTGAACTGCAATTATTTAGCGGATGCTTCCATCTGTTTAACAATACTGTCCGGACTCAACCAGCCGGTAAAAACCTGGGGCTTTCCGGACAACGTCACCATAGTTGGGGTGCCCTGTAATGGGATCGTGGAGGCAATCTGGTAGTGAGACTTGATGATGTCGGTACATTTATCATCAGGCCGTCCTTCAGGCAGGTTTGAAGAGTTCATCGCATCCGTCAAAGCTTTGGCAGGATCAGCTGCACACCAGATTTTCGCCATATTATTTGCGACAACTGAATTAAGACCCGCTCGTGGGAATGCAAGGAATTTAATTGTGATACCGGCCTTCAGATAACTATCAATATCGTGGTGGAGTTTCTGACAAAAACCACACGTTATATCTGTGAATATTGCCAGTGAATATTTTTCCTGAGGTGATTTGTACTCAATAACTTTTGTCCGGTCGACAAAACTGCGGACGCCTTTTAAAACGGCTTGCTCTGTCGTATTTTCCACATCCTTACCATTCACTTTAAACAGGCTCCCCGTAAATATGTAATCACCTTCTTTATCAACATAGCTGACGCCTTGTTGCGATACGACTGTGAAGATCCCCGATACAGGTGAGGGTTCGGTATGCTCAATAGTGAGGCCAACATCCTTCAACTTTTGAAGGGCATTTTCTGACAGAACTGAAACTTCTGTCGACTTCGCAATCAAGGGCGCTAATCCACACAGTGCAAATATCAACCCGGCCAAAACTTTTTTGTTCATTCTCCCCCCTTTAATTTGAGCACTGATATTACCATGCCGCTAATCACCTCCCGTTTCGCTAAAGGCCCCAATATTTGGTTCTAAGCGAAAAGTTACAGAGTTTATGTGTGGGAGAATATATCGAGGAAATAATTAGCCCGGAGCCACGATTATGTTCATACCACCAGCTGATGATGTGAGACCAATGCCGATCCCTGTTCCAACGGAAATCAGAAACCAGTGTGTTAATGATGCGTCACGGTACTTCGGGATTGATTCAGAACTCGTATTTACGCTATTCGATAATGAAGGCGGTAAAGTCGGCTCGTTCGTCAGGAACACAAACGGTTCTTACGATATCGGCCCGATGCAAATTAACTCTTCAAATCTGCCCGAAATAAAAAGTAATTTCCCCACGGTTACCTGGAAAGTGCTGGCGTATGATGCTTGTGCAAGTTTCTGGGTGGGCACCTGGTGGTTGTGGAGAAAAATAGTCGACCGGCAAGGCAATGTTTTCGAAGGTATTGGCGATTACAACAGTAAGACCCCCAAAGTCAGAGCGCGGTACATTTTCAAATTTATGGAAAGGTACAACCGTCGAATCCAGCAAAGAAATGGAATGCATGAGCTTTACCAGTGGACGCAACACCCCGCACCTCAGTACAACGGGCATATCGCCAACAACATGCCGATACCATCTGAAGTGGATGCTAAATAAGATTCAGTAAGTATTTTTCTTTTCGGCAATCCAACCCGGAAATCACTCTGATCGTCTTGAGTGCTGGATCAGAAGATTCAGCACTCAAGACCACCTGCCCTGCCCCTTGTGTAATGTCGCCGTGAATCAGTAATCGCCCCCGGTGTTTGACCATTCGATATACAGTAATACGCATGGGTCTCGTCGTCAGTACGTTACCCGGCTGGTGCAGTCCGTAGAATTCGTCTCCCGAGCGACAGCTGGATGAGAAAAGTAACTTTTTTTTAAAAAAAAGGCTGTAGCACGTGCCACAGCCTTTAGTTTCTGTCTTAACTTTTACTTTGAAGAGCGGTTTTCGTTGACCCAGTTATTATACCGGTCCGAACGCTCACCGTAGCTCAGGCTTGAATCATTCAAATTTGACTGAGCAAAATTCCTGAATTCTTCTGCTTTTTCAGGCCCAAACTCCTTAGAATCACTCATTTGTTGATAAATTGCCTGGTTGATAGTGGAAAGCTGCAATTCATGCCGATCCAGTGCTCCACTTGCCAGAGCCGGATTTCCTTCATTGGTTTGTACTGCATCATTCACTATCATCATTGCCGACACTTTTCCACCAAGGTCATTTGGAATAGCTCCGGCCTGAAGGTTCTCGGTTATGGTGGATTGTGGCGTATTGATCATCCCCCAACCTTCAAATGCACGTAAACTACCTCCTAACCCCGCATCATTCATTGTGTTTGCAACGAATTGCTTACCCGTCATAAGCGCAGCCCCAGCAGTATTGACAACCCCTCCCGAGTTTTGCGTGTTCCTGATGAGGGTATCTGCGGCATTCCTGTCGATATCAGTTGCAACCGGGGCTGAACCAGGCAGAACCGTTTTGGCTTGAGAAGACACAGATGGGGTGCCGAGATTGGCATTAACCACATCGTCCAGGCTTGTGACTCCCTTGTTATACCCCGAAGCTTGACGTGACATATTTTGAATCTGATCCATGCTCCAGTTGACGCCTTCATCTTTAAGCGCGTTCCGATAAACTTCAGCGTTATGCCTGGACTCATTACGTTCTGAACCATCCTGATTATTTGCGAGATGTAAGTTGGCCGCAGCCCGAACCCCCAATTCAGTTCGTTTTTGCTCAGGAGTCATGTCAGAATTTTGAATACGTTTAACTTCCTCGTTTGCGTCCCCAAACAAATTGTTGCCAACTTTCAGAGCGTCCATTGTTTCTCTGACTGGCCCGGTGACTATTTGTGGAGGGGTAGCGCCAAATGCAGCATCGCCTACGGCCGTGAATACTGCTTGTTTACCACTCAGATTTTGGTTTTCAGCAGCAAGCTTGTCTACTTTCGCCGTAGTCATCGGTACGCCCTTTTCGTCGGCCTGGCTTAATGCTGCCCTTTCGGACGGTGACATTACCGCCTTCTGGTTTTCACTATGAACCCCAGTAACGGCGGCGGACCCAGATTCACGTGTCAGTCCTGCCGCACTCACCCCATTCACGGTTCCTTGAGGAGTCTGTGATGCTTCAGCTCGTTGTCCAGCCATCCCATTTTCAACATTTCCAGATATTGCCTGACCACCGGACTGGACTTGCCCCTGAGTAGGTACACTGGAAGTATTGACTGGTGATTGTTGTCCTTGCGTATTCGCAATAAAATTAGCAGGGGTTGCATCTCCGGCCATTGCACCCATCTGACGAATTGCCGGGCTTAACATCTGCTCGTTTGCCCCAAAATCCGTTACAAGATTTTGCAGTAAAGCCTGTGACTGACGGAAATCCTGTTGACTTTGTGCCGGGGTTTCCCCGTTAGTTGCATCAAACTTCATCAGGTCATTACCAAAATCACGCATGGTGGATACCAGTGCATCACGGCGGTTCTGATCATCCCCCATCGTGTTACTCTTACTAAAGGTATCGAAATGTGAATTAAATTTATCCATAAAGGCATTGGCATCCAGTCCACTCTTACTTGCGTAATTGCGCACTGCATCATCGGTAAATTTACTCTGCTTCAGTGAGTCTGAAACGTTATCGAGATTAACTGTCTGTTTGTAATCCATTCCGCTTGAACTGGACATTTTCCCTTCAGTGGAAACCGCAGCCGTCGCGCTGTTAACCAGACTTTGTCCCGCCTGCATTACCGAACCGAAGGCTTCTTTCATCGAGTTGCTCTCCAGATACCCAGAAGATTTGAGGCTGGACATCCCCTTAGTGATCCCCTCATCAAGCCCGCTGTTGTTAGAGAGTGTATTGGTAAATGCGTCCTTGAGAGATTGCCCCAGTTTTTGCTGATTTGTATCTGATGACTGGAGCATGCTAGTAATCGCCCCATTCCCGGCTAATAGTCCTCCAAGCAAAGATTTACCAGTACCAGCATTTAATCCCCCCTGGAGTGCTATTTGCGATGCCATCGCTTTAACTTGCTCCTGCCCCAGAGAAGTGTCTTTGCCAACAGCTTGAGCGACCTGAGATGACAGCTTTTCTACCATGCTCATGGTGTTTGCCATGGTCTGTGAACTTTGGCTGTTTGTGCTACCAGAGGCCATTTGCTCACGCAAATTACTCATTGACTGGTTGAACGACTGGGTATCAGATTTCAACTGCGAATGTGATTGAGTGGCACTCATTCCCTGCGCCTGTTGCGAAGCATCGCCGGTAGCCCAGGTGCCCACACGTGGTGCGGTATAACTACTGAATCCACCACTGGAGCCCATCCCTCTGCCTGTTGAAACATCGGCCACTTGCTGCACATCCCCGAATGACGATTTACCTGCATCTGGGGAAGACCAGACCTGCGGTGTCAGATGCCCGTTATTGACTGGTGCATCAGGAGTAACCCCTTTAGTGGCATTCATCATCGGATGAATACTTTGCGTCATCAGGAAAAGTGTCAGTACCGGTATGAGAGCGTATAGACCTGACGCAACGGAAAGATAGGAGCTGTAGGTTTCATACAATCCAGGTTGTCCCATCCAGGTGACAACACTGTTCTGACTGTTTAAAGTTGACCATGTATCAAGGTCAGCAGTCAGTACCTTTTTGATATACGCGTTTACCAGAACGGCGGTGATCGGCCACATGTTCACGAAAATAATAAGTTGCAGATATTTAGCGGCCGCACCGACCCCGTTGCCCCCGAGTGCTATCAACATCAGCAATGCGAAGGGAGCCACCATGTATGAGAACATCTCCAGGAAGGAAATCGCGGCACCGGACAACTGTAACCAGAGTTGCCCCTGGGAAACCATATTGTTGGTACGCTTAACCTGAGCCTCGAAAAGTTGCATGCCTGCCGCGCTGCCTAAACCACTTTTGTATAGTTGCTCACCGACACTGAGGCTGTTAAGAACAAAGTTCCCCATCATTACGTCATGTGAACCAATGGCCTTACTGTAAATGCCGTTTGCAGCTTTCATGGCTGCGGTAAAATCTAAGCCACTGTTAGCCCCGGTGACATCATCCGGGGTCATGATCCCATTTACCTGGGCAATAGTTTGCATCAGGCTCACGGTTTCCGGTCGGTCCTTGATGCTTAAAACGTCAGACCAAACGTCAGCGCAAGGCTTAGTTTTGGACCCGTTCGTACCGACAAGGCGGGCGCTCGCATTTTTGTTGCCGGTACTAATAGCCGAAGAAATAGCGGCGAGACTTTCTGCAAGATCGCTGCTGTAGATATCGTTAAAGATGTTTTCTTTACCGACAATAGTCGCCGTCGAGTTCTGGGATGACTTCAGACAGTCCATCGCAATGGATTGAATAGTCTTACACAGATTGAGTGTCCCAATAGAGGCATCCGGAGAAGGAAACTGGCTGCAATAGCCCTGTGAGTCGCCCCCCCACTGCATGAACTTAACAAACTTAACCATCGGGCCAAGGGTAATGTCATCATTAAGTGATGATGCATTCATATCGATGGGGGATAACGGGTCGAAGGCTATTTTGTAATCACGCAGCAATCCCTGCGACAGATTAGTCGTCAGCGTTGCTGATGCGGCGATGAAGATAGGCACCCCATCAACAGCACGGACCTCTCCTGTTTTCACAGATTCAATGGTCACATCAACCCGGGTTATAGCTATAGAAAATAACACCAGGCCAAGAAGCCAGCTGAAGATCGGCACTTCATTCTTGAGCGGATTGAGAACCCAAAGCCAGGATTTGTAAAACAGGTTCACCGCAGCCAGAACTGCGGCCGTTGTCATGAACTCTCGCACACCTGTATGCTGGGAAAAGATAAGAGCAATGCCGTTAAAGGCCGACCATACAAAATCGATATCGCCAAGAGTATAAATGTTATAGTCCATCGTTCACCTCACCCTCTGCGACCACTGTCGATCCACAACATAGATTTTAAGCGTTTGTCATCCCACGAATCGACAACCCTTTTAGAATCTACTGTCTGGGCTCGTGACACTTCATAAGCTGCTTTTATCTGCTCATCAAGCTTATCTGCATAGCGGCGAATATCATCCTGATGAGAACTCAAAGCATCGCTGGGGAGCTTCATAGTCGTCATCTTTGCCGATACCTGCCGAAGCATATTGATAACGAGCATTGTGGCTGAATAGGTACTGATGTCCTGGATGTAGCTGTAACCCTCAGCCATTGAGAACGTCTGGAATGACGAAACTATGTTCGAAAGTCCGATATACCCAAGCATTCTGTAATCTTCTTCTGAGAGTGTCTGGTTATTGTGAACTTTTGTCTGGATATCAAGCAGAAGCTTTTCAATCTCTTGCTTAAGCCCAATAAAGTTGCCGTCAGTCACCTCTTTCATCGTCAGACATTGGGCTTTTCTTGCGCTTGATGGATCAGGTGCCGGGGCACACTTCAGCATCTTGATAGTCCCGGGAGTCGCCGGTCCGAAAATGTAATCAGTAACCGTCATCGTGGAGGGCCTTACTTCAAACCCTGCCTTTTCACCTTTACTATCCCAGTTAATAATCAACGTACCGACCAGTGACATTAACTGCTCAGCGAGCCGATAGCCTGATAGTTCAGTGACCCCTCCGATATCCATGGTGCCTTTATCAATTTCCATGAATCCCATATAGAAAATGTTTCCACTAAACTTTTCAGCAAATTCTTCGGGATCTTTCGTTTTCGCCTGGGCAGTAATTTTTTCGGGAGCACTGGTCATAGAAGAACCGAAATCAGGAATCAGGCCGTTTATCGTATTGAGCACAGCCCCCGGACCGGTACTGATACTGTTTGCAAATGTCTGTGGTGTACCCTGGTTTTCAGCAAGAAATGAGTAGGTCGCGTTACAACTGTCTTTGGCGAATTTATTGAGTGCCTGAAGTTTATTCTGGATGTCGTTAATGGTGGCCGCACAGTCAGCACAAATGGCTGACACAGCTACGTTGAAAGCATAAATTGCGGCACCCTGGGCAATCCCCCTGGCAACTTGTACTAGCTGGTCTCCATTAATCATGCTGAAGGAGCCAAGAAAAACATCAACCCCATTACATCCCACTGCGGCTTTAGGGAAGGACATAGAAACCAGATTGGTGTTTACATTTGCCTGTCGGTAAGAAAATGAACCGCCAACAACACCTACACGGGTCGCTGATTCAAAGCTACGCGGATCAGTTTTTGCCATCATTCCGTTAAAAATATTACGCATGGAGTTGTCTGCGAAGACGTTGCTACTCACGGTAAGAGCAAAACCAACAAACGTGAAAAGTAACTTTTGTTTCCAGACTCTGCGTTTACTGACCATAATTGCCTCCCTGCACACCGAACCCGGCATTCATGTAATGAACAGGATCTGCTGTGGGCATGTCATACCCTTCCAGCTTTTTATCCATGATGCGCTGTAGAAGATAAGGATCAGCATCCAGTTCGGCTTTAGGTACAGAAATAACCCCATCATCACCAATCGTATACTGGCGTTTAATATCAAGTGTTGACTGGAAATCTGCATCATTAATAAGGTTCATACCCTTAGCGGCAAGGATAATGGTGTTCTTTAACTCCTCTGCCGAAATCATCCCTTCGCTAATTCTTTGTGCCGACTGCCCATCTTTTGAAACAAGATAAAGGGTTGGAACTTCACGTATTTTGAACTGGTCAATAATCTGAGCGTTGGGAACAGTGAAGTTTTGGAATAGTCCGTTATGGAGACCCATGCCATCCATTGAAACAGGAAGAATATCGGCGGAATAATAATTTTGCATGAAGGTCAGTATCTGGCTCTCTTCATGACAAAATTGACAGGTACTTTGAAAGAAGAAGAACAAACCAGATTTTGAAAAAATATCTTTCATCACTGTTTGCTGATTGTTATCGACTATAGCCCTGTGAGCATCAAGTGCAGCTTTTTCAACTGGCTGACGCCTCTTCTCAGACATCATTGGATTTTTAAGAAAATAGTCTTTTGACTTATCTGAGAAACGAGTACTGATATCCAGCATTAATCTCTGGGCGGTATAATATCGAGACAAATTCTCCGGCGTAGGATTATCCATCGCCTGCGTCAGTAATTTTGGCATGCTTGCTTTAAGCCATGCAGAATTAAGATCAACGTTTTCAGGTTGAACATCCTGAGCAGCTGGTGGGGCTGATTTTAATTCTTCCTGTTCTTCTATTGGCTTTTTAGAAGGATCGTCGTACCAGAAAAAACCCTTCTTAAAAGACTGCCCCGATACAAATGGTGTGCCTTCAATTTTTGTCTCATCAACAGCTGCAAGTGCATTTGTTGTAAGCAAGGCTAGTAATACGAAAGTCTTTGTTGGTATGCGTCTTGTTAAGTTCATACACCACACTCCTGTTAACAGTAGGCATATGATGGCATAGGGGAAGCAATGAAATTTTCGTATAGGGTGTGCTTTTTAGGTGCGTAGCTCACCCTATTCACACCACTTATTGAGGGGCAAAGTTATCTGTTAGCCACAGTCAAAATGTGAATTCGATATAATTTTGGAATCCAGAAATGTCTATACAACCTGCCGCACCATTCTACTTTGGTATTGTTTCAAACTTTACAGACAATAAGCAGTGAAAATCGGCACATTAAATACAATGATTGTCAAAGTAAGTAGCATTAAAGTTTTGCTAATCGACAAACTTATGTTTGGGAAAGGACCGGGAATTAGACGCGCAGAATTTAATGAGAATAATATGAGGATTAAAGACTTATACAGAGACGAACCAGTAAATTAATTTACCTTAGATATTACAAGGTTAAGATAATACATTAACATTAACCCACCCGGGTTGTGAAAATTCAATCTTCCATAAATTCAAAGTTCGTCCCTAACTCAAATTTCTTTACTCAATTCCCTCTTCGTCATTATCTACCACGGTAAGTTTTACTGCCGCAGTTGGCTCTTCATAATTGATGGTTTCTTTAGAATAGCGCGTTATCGCAGAATTCATCGTCAAAGAACGGCATCGCGGACAATGCGTATCATTGGTGACTGGAACAATATAGGGGCGCTTACAAGAGGCGCATGTATCGAGCTCTTCCATCTCTTTTAAGGAAATCATTACTTCAACGAGTTTATTGAGTTCAGGAACACAGTTTCCATACCCCAAATTGACCAGAACAAGGATGACTTTATTAAAATCTATGTTCCGAAGACTCACCTCAGGATTAAGAGGATTGAACCCAAAGTAGTTCACTGATATATCCAGCGCTGCGTTAGTGACAGCTCTGTTCTCAGACTTCCTGATCCATGAACGGTATCCTTTCTTAATTTTAACCAAAGAGTCATCTCTGTATTCGAGATCCTCTGCAATTATTCCACCATGTAAAATGCGGATGGTATTTTTGGTTGCACCCAGTGAACGAGTTTTGGCAGCATAAAACAATCTGGCTGCTTTATCAGAAGTATACTTTGCCATTGTTAATCCCTCATACTTTGTGAATCGCACAACAAAGTAAAAATATCCTGTCTGTTATTAGCAAATCGCGTGTCATACCGAAGTAGTTCCATCAGATCTGCATTCAGATATCCAAGTTTAACATCAGCCAACACTTCATATGCCCATGCTGAAGCTTTAACGGGTGTTGCCAGGGACTCCTCTGACGGTTCCGATTTGAAATGAATTACACGAGGGAATAATACACAATCCTGAAGTAAACTAAGTGACGAAACGCCAATATCCTGAAAGTCGCTGACAGTTTCAGACTTTAATCCGAAGTAAATACTGATGAACTCAGGAAACAGCCTTGCCGCAAAGTTAACATTCATCAAATAATCATTTTGTGCATTCATTATGAATGTACGGTACTTCTTCACCTGATTTGGGTCGAATGAACCCATTTCGCCATTAAGAAAAGTAACTTTCTCGCCTTTATAATATATCGATTCATCAGTTGAATCGGGATCATAATCAGGCAAGAAATTCGAATCTTCATTCACAAGAGCCCCAATAAACTGAGCCCATGTAATCTCTCGCCCCTTAATGCAGGGTACTAATAAACTGCCAGGCCGGTTGCTGACACTAAAGGCAGCATCAATTGCCTGTGTGAAATTATCGTGTTGCAAACGATTAAGTAAAAGATTACTTCCCGCCTGGTAAATTGAGGAGCCGTGAAGCGGGAGCGCTTTTATAAACTCTCTGTAGCATCGAATAACATTAATTTCAGAGCGGAAAATTTGAATCAATGCATTCTTCACATACTGATCTGATTCATTGAACACTTAACATCCCTCATATTACTTTTTTGAATCGGGCACAAGGAACTCAGATCCGAAGGAGTTCTAAAGCCGAAAAGTAACTTTTTTTGTATTAGTTTGAGTGTAGAAAGCCTAAACGCTGTGTAATTTCCTGAGAACTAATCATGTAACACTTTCATCGAAAAAGTGGGATGCACTTTTACAATACACTGTAAATCATGTAGCACTTTTTTTCTAGAAGCAAACAAAATTTACATTTGCTTAATGATTGAAATTTGCCTGCATGTCACATTTTTCCTTAAAAGTGCCACAAGCTAATACGGCACCCTGTGGCACTTTTCAATTAAAAGTGCCACAAGCAGTGTTAACTGATCAAATTTGAAGCAATTTACCATGTGGCACTTAACCTATAAAAGTGCCACATGGTATGAGTGTGCTTGTGGCACTTTTATAACAAAAGTGCCACATGGAATTGGCTGGCTTGTGGCACTTTCGCGAGAAAAGTGTGACAGGTATATATCTCATTAATCTGTTTTCGGCACCTTTGGAAAAAAAGTTACTTTTTTTTTCATGGCGACTATCTAAAGTTCAACACGCCGCCTTCCCTGTAACGCACCAGAGTGCCAAACGACGCCCTCGCCGCCTATGAGACGTGCAGAACATTTGTAACGGCCCAGGGTATTCGCAAATTTCCCCCCTCTATCCAAATCTGACCTGAGAGTTGGTCGTGTACAGTTACGTTCATTGGAGGGAGGGAGAGATATGAATCTGAAAACATCAACAGACGTGTTGACTGAATTACAGCAATCACAGACAGATGCGATCAAAGTCTATGTTGATCAGGCCAATGAGATCTGCACCAAATATTGGTCAGACTGGAAGGTCCGTAACGAAAGGGAAATACGTTCATCTCATGGAGAAACCCAGAAATGGAAAGTACTTGGGAGTTATGCACCAAAGATAGCGATTATAGGGAATGGTAATAAACACACTGTCGAATGGAATAATTACAGACCCACAGCGAAGAATCGCCCAACTCTTCATATGTCAACAAGGGTAAAGCCACTGAAGAACGGTGACTATGGAGTTTCTTGTTTTCCAAAGCATGCGGAATGGGAATGGGAAATGATTTCTGAAGCTGAAGAAAAACTTAAACCTCTCAGAGAAACGATGGAATTACTGCATAAGCAATCCATTGAAGTAGGCCGCTTAATCCGTAAAACTCAAAAAGCATAAATCTAAAAGGAATGTATATGACTGACCAATCACAGTTGGAACGTACCAAAAATCCTGTTCAAGTAAAAAAACCGGCTACAACAAAAAGAGTTCCACGCGATGTAAGTAATGCGCCGGGAATGGTCACTCTATTATTAACTCCAACCACCCCTGAATTTAACTATTACCTGCGCAAGAAAGAAAACCAGGTCATTAAAGATCTCGAAAATGTCAGTCGTGCAATTACTACCCTATCCCACACCGTAAGACCAAACCGGACGCCTGAGCTCAGCAAGATGATCGATGATTGGTTTGAATCGCTGCATCAGGAAAACAATGTTCTTAGAATTGAACTGCTCAAGTATATTGAAGAGTTGGTTGAAGATCCTAATGACCCGTTTTTCAAATCCGTGCGGTTCACCCCGTTTTCATTTGATTCATTCACATTGAATTGCAATCACCTCAACACGATGAAGTTTATTCGTTATATCTTTGATATGAACACCGCTGTTGGCGAACTCTACAGAAAAAACCTTTACGGTTTGGTGAGTCACTCTCAATACCAGATGATGACTAATAATATTTTAACAAGCATCACTATCACCATAGATCGTATTAATAAGACGCTTCGAGTTAAAAATCGAGTTGAAGGTAAGTACTCACCGGACGAGTTTATTGAGAAGCTACAAAAGTATAAAAGCGTCCAGCAGTACATCGAAAACGAAATTAATCAGTAAGGATAAATTAAAATGGGCTTCAGAGGTTTTTTGAACTGGACCATTGGGCTTGTCCGTAACAACAAGTCTTTGGATGAGTATGATGAAGATTTACTAATGTTCGGTCCTGGTAACGAAGACACTTTGTCGCCCTATTCTCATGTAAACGGCACGGAGAAATACAAGATCCCAAAATGCCCCAATGAAGAGGTTTTAAAATTCGTCGAATATCCGTCTAAGCCTCGCGGTATTACTGTCTTCAATGAGCAATCAATTTTGTCATTGCATGTCGACAAACTTAAAAAAATTTCTATGCGTATTGCTATCGACGATAACGACATCAGCGATGATGCATTTACTTTTACCAATCTCATTACAAAACCACTGATCGAATTTATTCGGTGGGTTCATTTACTTCCTGCGTCCGAGAATCATCACCACAATGGTATTGGGGGGCTTTTCTCCCACAGTCTGGATGTGGGCCTTTTATCTTTAATCCAGGCTTATGATTCAGAACTGGCACCCATTGGATACCAGGATGAGGAGGTACAGCGTAAAAAGGCATACCTGTATGCCGCATTTATATGTGGCCTTGTTCATGATGCTGGCAAAATTTATGATGTTGATGTAGTGAGCAGTGACACATTAAAGACCACCACATGGAATCCAACCGCACAAAGTTTACTGGACTGGTGCAATAGCGAGAACGTTAAAAGCTACGAAATTCACTGGCGAGTCCGTAGGGTTAATCAACACAATATCTGGTCCAGTGTATTCCTTGAAAGAATACTGAATCCCACCTGCCTACGTTTTCTTGGAGTAGTCTCAAGAGAACGTATTTATGACAGAATGCTCTCATCATTAAATTCATATAATAATGCTAATGACTTTTTATCGCGTTGTGTGAGAAGAGCGGATTATTACTCCACCGGGACTGACCTTAATGTTATACGCGACCCGATTATTGGTCTGCGCTCAACTGATGCTGCTACTCGAGCGATGAGCGCTGTTAAACATAAATTTAAAGATTTGGGTATTAACGACTATCAGTCAAAATCAATGCACATCATCATCGTCAATGGTGAGGTCTACTTCAACGAACAAACATTCCTTGATTTTATTCTTAAAGAGTTTCAGGAAATCAAATTTAACTTCCCGCAGGACGAAGTTGGACGACTGGCATTAACTGAAGCTTTAATTCGTCGCGGCTATATCGAACCGTATAGTGACACACGAATTGTTCATTACTTTATGCCAGGAAAGTACACGGAGAGTGATGTCCAGCAAATGTTTGCCACGGGTATTGCCGAAGTCCCCTTCTATAATCTATTAAAGGTAAAATGGATTGGGCTAATTTTCGACTCCTATTTTATTCCTGACTCAGTGCCGGGGTTGTTTTCGGTTAATGAGAACAGGGACCTTATTCTTATTGATGAATTCCGTAATGTATCCGAATTCTTGCGCCCAATGCCTGGACGCAAAGAGGTCATTACGGTAAATGACAGTTTTGAAACTGCTGCACAAAAGAAAGCGGATTCTGTAAAAGTTATCTCACCAGAGACAGTTAATGTTAAATCGGATTCAGCAGAATCAAACACTGACTCTTCAGTAGCTGTGGATCAACCCCGTGAGGATAACGAAGAGAAAACCCCGTATCCGGTCATTACTGATGATTCACAAGTTAAACCAGATGAAGCACTAGTCCCGCAAACGTCCGTAATTGACGCTCTGACAGAATTGTTTACTACCACCAAAATACCCGATTCAGCCATCTGCCTGGTGGACGGTGTGCCATATGCAGTCGTTAGTGAAATCATCTTACTTGCCCCGGGAACTGAAGAGAGCCATTTAGCCGAGTCCGGGCTGTTCCAGCAGACCTTCCGGGATGGTTCGTTTGATGGGCAGTGGGTCATCAGGGACGAGAACAATATCGCAATTATTGCGCTTGGTGATAGTTTTGCTGGATATCAGATGAGTGGTCGAAACCTCAGGACCACTAAACTGAAGTCTCTCCTTGATTCCGGCCTCTATCAGACCGTAGAACTAAGTGAACGTCATGAAGAGGCTGAAGAACCAAACTTAACGGACCATCAGCCTCTACCACTTCCTCCGGAAAATTATCCGGGGATGGATGACGATTCACCGCCAGCCTATTTATCTGAAGGTCCGGACCTTTGGGACGAAAGCCTGAATCTTGAGTCATGTTTAGATGATGTGTACATGGAGCTGGAGCAATCAGTCTTGTCTGAGCTGCATCACGCGCCACATGATGACTCCGTAGATGCCATAAATACCAGCATAGAACAGGTTGTGAACTCATATTCTGAAACTGATATTGAGGACTCGCATGTGCATCAGGGCGAGGATGTCATTGTACTCGAACAAGTTAAGACACTCACACCACCAGCTCTACCACAGACCGTTGAGCCTGTTGTCACCGCCCCGATTAAAAAACTGCAAGTCCAACCGCAGTTAACCAGCATCTTTTCTCGGATCTCCGAATCAAATTCGCTTTTCGGCTTCACAGAACAGGGAAAAGGCAGCTCTGAGCCGGTGACAAATTCAGGTCAATTGCAACAGGCTAAGAACCCAGACCAAACTGAGCAGGCAGCGTCCGCCGACACGCAGAAAAATAGTGGCAAGACGCTGAATTCCACTGATAAGCCCATTACCCAGAATGTAACCTCCACTGTTCAGGTCGAAATAACGTCTGACTCAACCCCCCTTGAAGTGGACTATGAAAACCTTGCTGGTGAGTTTATGGCACTAGTCACGTCGAAAAAGCAAACCAAACAGTCAGTGGTGAGTTATCACTCCCTTATCGTTTATGACGGTGCGCTTTATGTTGGGACCAGGCGAATCGATAACAAAGCCCTCATTGAAATCCTCAACAAATTTCCGACCTGCAAAGTTAAGGTAAAGAAAACCGTCACTATGATTTGCAGCAAGATAAACATTGCCGAATTAATTGTGGCCGGGGAACGCTCGAACCTTCACTTTGAACACATTATTAGCGAAATCGAGAAAAGTCAGGAGCTATAAATGGCACTCCCAAAAAGAACCAATCTGCATGCTCAGGAAAATCTGTATCGTCCATTACTGGAATACCGAAGTGCCATTGTTTTGTTTATCGCTTCCATATTCATGTTGTATTTCGGCTATGAGGCGGACGGTACGCAAATGGCACCGGTCGTGAAATACTCAGCACTGTTGCTTTTCCTTCTGTCTATTTACCGAGTCTGGACTACGGCCCCGTATTTCCATGCCCACTGGCGCGTGTTTAAGAGAAAATTTTTATTTATCTCCCTCAATGATCTCCGTTCTATCAACAACAGTGACGTTTTCTCTAATGACAGAGACTTTCGCATCGCTCAGGAAGTCGCACACAAGGAAAACAAATCGCTTCCTACAAGAATGACCTATCTATGTGATGGTTATGAATGGGGGTCAGAGCATGGGGACAGGGTTTATCAAATCATCAACCTTTCAAGCGACAAACGGGAAATAAAATTACCTTTCGTTTTGAACCCGATTACCCGGCATTTTGACTCACTGGCAAGGAAGATGGGTGGCGACAATGCCATATTTGCTGTCGATGATCGTCTACCTTTATTCGTGACTGAAGACAACTGGTATGGGCATACCTTGATTACCGGCAACGTTGGGACAGGTAAAACCATTCTGTTGAGGTTGCTCAGTTCGTCAATGCTCCATCTTGGTCATGTGATTGTTGTTATTGACCCCAAGAACGATGCTGACTGGCGGCAGGCACTCGAGCTGGAATGTAAGGAACTGGGGAAGCCATTTTTCCAGTTTCACCCGGGCCAACCATCAACCTCTTGTGCAATTGATGTGTGCAACAGTTTTGTCAACGTTTCGGACCTGACGACACGAATTTTAAGCTTAATTATTGTGCCTGGAGAAGAGAACCCGTTTGTACGTTTTGCTGAATCTCTCGTTTCATCCATTATCGCTGGAATCCGCTTAACTAACAAAAAACCCTCAATAAAAAGTATTTATAAAAACATGCAGAGCCCTCAATCCCTTCAGAACCTGGCTATACAGGCGATGGAATGCATGTATGCAGCACACTACGGTCAGGACAAATGGGTCGATATCGTACGTTATTCAAGTACTGACGCGTTTAAAGAACGCTTCAAGCGTTTATATGAGTGGTACATCGCCCACTTTATGAATTATGAAGGGTCTGAAAAAGTCCATGGCATCGACGTAGTCAGTGAGCTTATTCGTTATTCAACCAGCGAACCTGAGCATATGGCGAAAATGACTGCGTCATTAATGCCATTGTTCGCTAAATTGACCGAAAGCCCACTTGATGAGTTGTTATCGCCCTCTGAATACCCCGCCAGTAACAGAGACGTTATAAACAGTGAGGGTATGTTTACCACAGGAGGGGTTTTATATATTTCTCTGGATGGCTTATCGAATCCAGATACAGCAAAAGCTGTTTCCCAGCTCATTACTTCTGATCTGACTGCTTGTGCTGGCCGCAGATACAACACGGGGGACGGTGACATGTCACAGCATTCCCGAATCAGTATCTTTATCGACGAAGCCCATGCCGCTATCAACAATGCAATGATCAGTTTGCTCGCCCAGGGCCGAGCCGCAAAAATTGCTCTATTTGTTTGTACTCAGACAATCTCAGATTTTGTTTCAGCTGCCGACCAGGAAACAGCGAATCGCATCACCGGTCTATGTAACAACTACATAAGTCTTCGGGTAAACGACAACCCAACCCAAACAATTATCATCGATAACTTTGGCAAAAGCTCTATAAGCTCAAATCAGGTGACTTATACGACCGGCGCCGAGACAACTTTGCCTCATAATAACTTCACTGGCGCTATGGCGGAAAGGAAGTCCACCAGCAGAGAAGAGACGATTCCAAAAGAATTACTCGGTCAGATGCCTATGCATCATATCGTGGCTCGCCTCCAGGATGGACGGAAAATTGTAGGACAAATTCCTATAGCTATCCCTAAGAACCAGATGAAACGAAATACAACTCTGACCGATATGATTTTTACGCCAGTGAACAAACTCACCGTGCGAGAAAACATTAATAAAATAAAAATAGATAAGTACATAAGGACAATACAGTGAATTCAGACAAAGTTGTTTTGACACGTTCGCAGTTATTTCAATTATGCCAACCCGCCAGACGTTTTAAGAGCCTGGTTAACAGACGCTTCCAGTCTCTGGGTTTGCAGCATGTCACCTCTGGCGTAGCCGTGTCCCGTATAGCTACAATAGAGAAAAAGGTTCAGGAACTGTCTTCACGTTTCTTTATCGAGCGAGACATAAGTTTATTGCGCAGCGCATCAGAAACACTTTCTGAATTATTCCTGTTAAAAGGCGAACTCGTTTTAAAAGACAAATATGGCGACCGGGAGTACTGCTATTGGTCCGTCACCAATGGGCCATCAGAAGAATGGATCAAGGAAGTGGCCGAAGCGAATGACAAGAGTGTTGTGTCATTCAATATCGACTTTGATCCATGTGAACAACGTAAAGAGCATGTCCAAAAAAACAACCTGATTCTGGGTGGCTACCTGCTTCCCTCTTTTATAGACCTGACTAAATCAGTGTCACCATTTATTGAAATCCCTGAAAAAGTAACTTTCAGTGGGGTAAAGCGTATTGAGCAGCCACAACATCTCGGCACCGATTATGAGCAGATAATTACTTTTGAAGATTCACCCTTCCTGAGTGAGTTAAAAAAGAGCTTGCTCTCCAGCATTGAATTTTTACCCGACCAGACCTGTTTGTACGTCAGCGCGTTTAACCGGATTATTGATAAAGCAGTTTTTCCTTACATTGATAAAGATACAGCTGATATCAACAGCCCGGGCATCTGCCAGAAAATGGTTGAAGAGTTTACCGACACCCTCCTCTCTTGCCCGGTATACAGTACAGGAGTGAAAGACGAGTATCGGATCTGGACGCCATGGAGTTTTAACTTTATTGATTTTTCCAGACTGGCCTACAGGTTCAGTTCGCCAGTGTATACACCTGACCCGGGTCAACTGCACTGGCTTAGTGATGAGCACCGCCAGATGGCCTCTTATACGCTAGTAAATAATATTATCCCTAAGCGATATCAGTGGCAGGTCGGAATTCCTACCCTATGGAAAAATCAATACCGAACTCATTCTGAGCATAAAGAACTTTTGAGAGAGTGGAGGACGTGAGATGGCAGACTCAAATAGCCAGAGAAAATTAATTTTCAAATCGTTTATCTACCTTGGTCTTTTATTTTATCTTGGCTACAGTTTGTTCATACAAGATACTAACGAACTGAGCAACCAGATCAGGGATGAAATAGTTTCGAGCAAATCCATCATCCCTACAGAGCAGTGGCAAGCCGTAACTAAAAATGCTGAATTGACATTTAACTACTTAGCAAATGATCTTGGCATGGTTGAATACCTCAATAGAGTGCTTGTGCCCGAGGTTAAGGATATAGAGCAAAGTGAAAAGGGATTTAATTTAGCAGCGGGTATGTTTATGTCATTTTTTTATACCGCAGCTAAAAACATTCCGCTTTTAGTTTTTCAGTCAATTTATCGCTGGCACTTGGTTCTGGGCTGGTTCTTTGTTTTTCTTCCGTTCATTGCTGCATTGATAATTGATGGAATGTATCAATGGAAACTGAAAAGGTATGTGTTTGGTAATGTCACGATTCAGTTTTACAGAGTCTGGTTGAAAGGGTTCTGGCTGATAGGTTGGCTGACACTTATTTACTTATTGATGCCTAACATGTCGTTATTTAATAACATTGCACAATTATTTCCACCATTGGCATTATTCATTCTCGGGATCGCTCTTAACAGGTTGTGGTCCAATTATCAGAAACTTATGTAAGGCAAAAGTATGTTCAAAAAGAAAAGTACTAAACCACCAGCGACATTTAACGAATCTTTTAATTCACAGGCAGATCGCTTTTTTCGCATGTTTAAAATAACAGCAGCGTCAAAAATGGTCATGACTGGTGTGGCCGTTATTGCTGTTGGGTTTTCTTTTTATAACCTGTATGACAATTACATGGAGACTGAAGGAAACAGGACTCATATAGCTGTCATTAAAATAACGGGAGAGATGGGCTCCGGCTCCCGCACCGGTGATGGGGTTGAAATAGCGCAAGCCATTTCCAAAGCTTACAACAACCCGAACGTACGGGCTGTACTTATTGAAGCGGAGTCAGGCGGTGGCGGCCCATCTGATGCCATTCTGATTTATCGTAAGCTTCAGGAACTACACAATCCCAAAGGCCAGATTAAGCTAATTAATGCAGGCGGTTTTCCGTCCACCAGCAATGACCCCTCTCCAGATTTAAGCAAAGTTGCTGCGGTCAAAAAAAATGTACTTTCTATTTTGGGTTCAGGTGTGGGGCAATTTAATGTCGATGACCGAACTGCATATAAGCCGGTCATCGTCAGTGTTAAAACCATCTGCGCATCTGCATGCTATTACGCAGCCTCCGCAGCTGATGCTATCTATGCTGATTCCAATGCCCTTATAGGCAGCATCGGGGTAAGAATGGAGCACTGGGATGTATCGAAGGTTATGGATACCGTAGGTGTCAGAAACGAAACACTGATTGCCGGTGAATTCAAAAATGCTCTTGACCCCTACCGTCCCCTGACCGCCACTACCCGGGAGTTCATGCAGGATGAAATCCTTGATGGCATGCATAAATCATTTATCTCGGATGTCGAGGCCGGTCGAAAAGGAAAAATTGTGAATCCCGAAGAGGCCCAATCGATTGGCTTGTTCTCTGGCAAAATCTGGATGACACCCACGGCCATCAAGTACGGGTTGATTGATGCTGACGTTACCACGGTCGAGCTGCGGGAGAGATTATCCACGCTTTACGGTACAGATAAATTTAAAGTGTACAACGAGGCCCAGCGAAACCTGCGTTCGGCTTTGGGCATGTTCGCTTCCCTTGCTTCATCACTGGAATACGTCAACAACACCCTGGCCGGTATTGAGTCCAGTTCGTCCACCAGCACCCCAACAATGAGATAAACCAATGGATACAGGGATGTTGTTCAATATCGCACTGTGCGTCTGTGTAGCCCTACTTATCGCAGTCATTTTCTGTCTACTGGAAATGATTAAAAACGATATGAAGGAGCGGAAAACGGCCGGGATGATTGCCCGACTTCTTCCTGATGACAAGGCGGGTCTTTTTAGCGATGTCACCGTGCTTATGCCTCGCGGACGAACCACTCAAATTGATCATGTGCTGGTGACAACTCACGGCCTCTATGTCATTGAGGAAAAGAACTATGTTGGCACACTTATCGGGGATATAAATGAAAAGAAATGGTTGAAATTTAGACACAAAAATAGACTCCAACTGAACAATCCCTTCCGTCAGAACGAAGCCCATATACATGGCATCAGGCACATCATGGATGACCCTGAGCTTGAGTGTGTAAACGTTGTACTGATCAATGGCCCCTGCAAATTCAAGGGCGATAAACCTGAGTGGCTATGCATGGGCATGAAGGAGATGGCGGACAACATAAAGCGTAGACAGGACATGAGTATCATCCATCCTGAGAAAGTTACTTTTATCAGGAATCAAATCAGCAACAGGCGCTTAACTCCTGGGCTGATGACGGATCTCACTCACATTAATAGCCTGAATAAGCGCTTTAACCAGAGCATGAAACTTACATATCTGGTGACATTTATGTTTGTAAAAACCTATGGTCGGATACTGAATTATCTGGGAGGAAACAAAACTAAGTACCGTTAAATTACGGATTTAATTCAGGGATCGACTGCCAGCCAAGCTGCATGTTGAGCATGGCGTCATACAGTGGCATACCAGGCAAAAGATAAATATCTGTCGGGATTGCCCCCTCTTGTGGGAAACCATCAGCTACCAGCAAAAGCTGAAACCTGAGCCCCTTGCTGCGGTAATGTAGCTGAACGGGCTTGGCTGCGTTGTCAGGCAGGATTTCATACTTGCTTGCCTGGCAGTAACCTACCCACTCACTGACCATTGTATAAGCCTGTGAATTGTACCGTCCGTCCAGATCACCTTTTGGACGGCGGTACGGAACTATGGCTGGTGAGATAAAAACCGTCTTTCTTTCCATCAGTCATCCATTGTGTTGAGAGGGTTGAGAGGATTTAAAGGCGAGACGACATTGTAAGGGCAGGTAATATGTAAAGGGTCATTCAAATCTTTTAGACCTTGCTGGCTGACAGCCTGATTTATTTCACTCTGCGTCATAGCTTCCTTCTTAGTACTGATTACCGGCTTCACTGCTGGCATCACTTTGCGGGGCTTGTCTTTTTTCAGCGTGAAGAAAATCAGCAACGCAATACCGATGCAAAGCAGTACTAAATCTTTGATGATGAAAAAATCCATGTGAACCTCCTTAGTAATGTATTTATTGTAACGCGAATCCTGAAATACCTAATAGGCTCATGGGAAGAAAGTGAACAAATCCACACAGTAACCATACCGTTTCTGCTTTCAACCTTTAGGGAAAAGAGAAGCATAATCCTAAGGTTATCCACCTAACTACGGATTCGAACCACCGTTACAAAACTGCCGCCGCCCCCAGGGATTACATTAAAACCCCGACATATCATTTTCCCGCATGCATCTGTCCAGTCCGATTTTGTGGGTAAAAAGTAACTTTCCTGATTTACAGCCATAGCTGGACATCCCTACCGCTGCCTCAAACCCATAATGCTGATCACTGCTGGCCCTCGGCTACCTGAGTGCAGGATTTCACGTAACAGACGCATATTGCCGGGGTTCTGCCATCCCCTACACAAAGACTGAGAAGCGTCGGAAGTTTGCCTGCGGCCCCGTTCCTTTTACGAATGCATGCCTTTGCTTGGGATCAACTGGCCTAAAACACCGTGAAAGAATCCTGCTAATCGCCTGTAAAGCATCCATGACCTTCCTCCTTAAGCCCCCTACCTGGCTGGTAGTGAGGTGATAACCTTTAATGGCCGACTGGATGGGGGGAAAACATGATCACGACATTCACAAAATCACTGGCTAAGCTTTTTGCACACACAGAACAAATCAAATTGAAGACGGCTCCGAAAATTAGCCCTGCTGAGATTTCGACGGTTGGGTTATGGGTGAAATTACCTTCTCCGCATGTCGTGTGTTTTCTCGATCTTAATCGTGTACTCCATGCCTGCCAGAATGAGTCGTTAGAAAGGATGCCCTTACTTGAAAACCTGCTGGATGAATGCCCCAGTATGTACATCGTTATCACCAGCTCCTGGAGGGAGAGTGCAAGTATCTCCTACCTGAAATCGCTGTTTAGCGCTTCGTACAGAGACAGAGTGATCGGGGCAACGGGTTCGCTCTATATCAGCCAGGACAAGATGGGAGTCAGGGCCGCTGAGTGCGAAGACTTTGCGTTTACCCATCGAGTTAAAAGTTTTATCTGTCTGGATGATGGTTGTTCGCTCTACCCGGCAGGCTACCCACATCTTTATCGCACTGACTATGCCACCGGTTTGAAAGAATCTGATATTCCCCTCATCACCGCCCGTTATCAGAGCTTGATGAGCCGGTGGGGAAATCTCGAAGGCATCTGAAATTTTGACCTTCCAAAAGGTCTGTTCAGAGCCTATCTCTGGATGGAAGGATGCCAGCTTGAATTGCCCTCCTGGGCTCTGTTCGATGTAGTCATGTGCTGTAGGTTAACTTTCCGATCTGTCCACCAGCTGGATGCCGGGTGAGCGAAAGAGATGGCACGTGTCCGGGCTGAAAAGAGCGTTCTTCGCAGGATACGAGCCGGGTAAGCGGTAATAGACATTCGTCCCGATCACACCCATGTCAGACGCAGACTCTTCCCGGATGTAAAAAACCCCGTTTTGAACGGGGTCTGAAGGTGTGCCAGTTACTGGGTTGCTTTGATACCATCCTCTGTCAAATACCGATTGAGTTCTAAGGCGGCTCCGGGCTCAAAGTTCCAGTAGCCCCAGCGCATATCTCCTTCTTTAGTGCGGATCACAATCCGGAAATGGCCTGCGGGTTGCTTATCTTCGATAAAGACATTGTTATAACCGGCGACAACGGCCGTCGCCTCATTCAGTGGGATCGGACAGTTGTTGGTGAATAATCCTGACATGGGTATGTCTTCCTTTTTTGATTGCCAGGCCGGTGCCTGGCGTATTTAGTTAAGCGGCAGTCTGGGCAGTCTGAATGCCTTTGATATGACGAAGAATGTCAGAAGCGTTGTTGTAAGACGGCAGGTGGTAAAGCAGGTCTGAAATCACGCCTCTCATCTGCGGGAGATTCAATCCACAGTTAACGTTGGTTTCGCCTACATTGGCCCGTGGATAAGCTTGCAGAAACTCATTGAGTACTAACTCATGGACAATGCCGACATGAATCAAACCCAGTGGTCCGTTATCGCGGAAAGAAACCACCCTGAATGCTCCGTACCAGCCGGATTTACTGAAGAAATCAAACGCCTTGAGTGCCAGACCGTTGTATAAACGAAAACGTACGTTTTGGTTAGGATATTCATGGTCGCCAATGTAGCAACGGTTCACATAGATACCCGTTGCCAGCTCTACCGGCGTGTCATTGCTTGCGAGGCAATGGAAAGGAGTGACTTCGCTTGAATTAATAACTGAAGCATCAGTATCATATTGTTTAGCAATAAAAGCAGCCATATCAGCCCCTGCCAGCTCTTTAATTACTGCAATGTCATTTACCTGTAGGTTTACGTTATTCATTTTGGTTACCTCGTTGCGTTGAATTAATGCAATTATTCCATGGCTGTAAAAAAAGCTAATAGGGTTCTGAGATATTTTGCAGATTATTTTAATCAGCGGGAAAGAATCAAACCTGTACGGCATTCAAATAAAGCCGGAAGGTGCCCCCCGGAGGTATCCAGTTCTAATGAGATCAGATCAGCGTCAATTCCATTTGATGTAAAAAAATAAGCATCGTACGTTTTATTTTCGTCATCTTTAAAGATACGAATAATATTAATCTTTCCCGGATTCATAAATTCAAGATGGATGCCATAGCGAATGACATCCTGATCAACCTGGGCAATTTTTAATACAGAGGTGAACTCAACAAATTCACTCAGCTTTGCCTCGTAGTTGTCCGACAGAGCCAATTCACTGAGGATGGTATCTGCGGTCTCCGACTGGAGTTTGCGGTCCACACTAAACTGAGCAGTGCCAAGGCTGCGTTGCACTGGCTGAATCTGACTGATCAACGTGAAAATCGTGCTATCTTTCGATGGCTGTAACATCATCATTCCTTTACGGGGCGTAATCGCCCCGGTGATATTGAGTCAGGCAAAAGCATCAATGACATGGTCGCATTGTTCGAATGAGATGCTCTTATGTTTAAGGAGTTGGATTAAGATAAGGTTTGGTACTTTAGACTGACACCAGGCATTAAATAACATTTGCCATGGGCCAGAATAACAGCCTGCGGCTTTATTTCGCTCTTTCGCTGTACTGCATTTTGATAATGCCGTTTGATACAGCGCTTCATTTTCAGTTGCTGAACGCGCCTGAAGAACATCATAGAAATGATTAAAGATTTTTTCTGAACAGTTCCCGGCAAACGATAATTTACTATGCTTTTCCATAACCCCTCCTGTTTAATTATGATTATCATAATAGAGACCTGAAAAAGGTTAATAGGGATTTAAAAAATAACTGGATAATAATTTAACTCTGGCAGCATACTAAAGTTTGAGCAAACACCAATGGCAGAATGATTATTTTCCGTTTGCAATACTGTAAATAATCTGCTGTTCCACAGCGATATAATAGTGCTGGCCGGTGTTCTCTGCTTTAGAGAGACCACCAGCGAAATTTTGACCAGAAAGAAGTATTAACGTAAGCGATGCCTATGCGCACAAACGCCGATCCCTGCTCATACGGTCTGAAGATCGGCAGTTCACTTTTGCAGGTGCTTTAACCGGTCTAACCCAGAGTGCCTTTGCCATTCCCACGTTAGATATCGAAACCAGATACCAGCCCTTCCCTCTTGGTTTTAAGGGCTCCCAGTCTGGGATACGAGTATCACCTTGCTTCCAGCAGTAAAGAAGAGAGGCATTTTGCGGTTCGGTATCAAGGCGAGTCTCTCTGTATTCATACCCTATAACCTTCAGCCAGCTGTGTAGCTCAGCTGGATTGAGAGTTGCCGGGTGCTCAGGATGTTGCCACAAGCCTTCAGGATTCCGGACCACCGGCATTGAGGCATAGAAATCGCACCGCCCAGCGATGCGGTGAGCAGTCACCAGGTCAGCAGGGTTCATACCATAGTGCCGCGCTGCGGCCAGAAGACCATGGTGCGGACCGAACATCGCTACATAGTCTTCCACTTCCTCCGCAGTCAACCACAGCAGACGGTCAGGTTCGCCTGCGTCATCAATCAAACGGATTTGCGCAGTATCACGGCGTTGATGGGCAATATGAATGAATTTTTCCAGTGTGATGATCATGAATTTCCCTTCAGGCTAACTTGCTCATTTGTGTTAAGGATTATAAAGCCACCGACCCACGGAAATTCTCGCATAAGTCCGTGTTTTGAGGCGCCTGGCTGTCACGGTTTCATCGACATCATCAGAACTCTGCTTGCGGCTCGGCTCCTACTCCCAGGATCTGGCGAAAGTAGGGATAACGGCGGGAAACTTCAGCTTCAAGCCGCGCATAGTCATAATTGCCATTGTGAAAAACGGCGGTCTTAAGTACTGATAAATATTTGGTCTCACTGCTATCGCTGTCGATAAACCGGATCTGAAGCATTTCACTGGCACTTCTTGCGATGGCTGCGTAATGAATTGCCCGACTACATTCGTCGCGCATAAATGGTTTGACGGTTTTCTCGTCCACCCGTCGCATGTTATGGGCTATTGGCAGGAGAGCATCAATAGCCTTGTTCATCAGACTGATTTGCAGTTCCAGACTCTGATACCGGTTATCTGTCGACGCAGGGGCCACCAGCACATTTTCGGCCTGGAGGGTGATGAACAACGCACCCCAGTCAGGCTCACCGCAGTAGTCAAGTTCAGCGGGTTCTGCTGGCTGTTTGAATGCCGTTGCCATGGCAAGCGCCATCGTGCTGACAATGTCGGTCGTGCGGGTATCAGCGGACAAAACCAGAATGCCGTTGATCGCCAGAGCCTGGTAAGGGCTGTTTGGTGAGCGGATTAGTTTCATTTGTGTATACATGGAAACTCCTGTCAGGTGCTTAGCAAAACATCAGTAACCGGCTGACTTACCCCGGCCGCAGCTGCTGTGGGACAAATCGTTAATGAAGACGCAGGTGCTGGTAACCACCGGTAGTCTCGGCCAGCGTTTTACGAAGCGAACTGAGTACCTTCTCCAGTGATTCAATCGTGGCCTGTGGGTCCATATGGAAATTGACCGCCATCAGGTTGGTGGTGCTGTCCTGAGTGATATCCACCATGGGTACGTCAATGCATTTGCCATGCTGATCAATCGCCGTACATTTAATGAAAACCTTGGTCTCAAGCTCCTTGAGCTCAGGAAGCTTCATCGCTTCATTTTTAATGACTGATTTGTTCATGGTGGATATCCCATTCAGTTGTTGTTCTGTTGGAATGATTTTAATACGAGCCCTGAAAATGCTAATAGGGATCTGGGGAATATATTGCATAAATATCAATAGTTAATCGGCATAAAACGGCGCGGTAAGTCTAAAGTTTATGTGGGGAAATTTAAGATCTGTCATCAATTTTAAATGGCCTCTCGGAGCGCCGGAACAATTGAGATATTTACTTTTCCGGATGTAATCCATCCATTGGGATCAGGTTCAGGCGAGATGGCGAGATGCTGAGATGGCTTTTCTGATTGAGAGGTGTTGCGTGTTAAGGGATACCATTTGACGAGCGAGATAGCGGTAAGCTATCAGTGTTGATATCCCTCCATATTCCGGTATTGCGCCAGGGTACATACGAGGGGGTTATTCACAAGCTAATCAGTAAGAATGGCCTCATAACTTCATAATAGGCCCTATTTTTGGACGTTGTTGAAGTTGTGGAACTCATCTACAGGCACTATCAGTTTGTCCCCATTTGGGGCCGAAATTTAGCGAACTGATTTCCCGCAGATTCGAAATCTTCATTTGTCTGTTCGACTGATACGACAGTTGCCGTTCGTTCTGAGCCAGCAAATACAAATGTTGTCGAACTTGAGGGGGGATTTCCGCCCCCCACGGCCCTGAAGTAAAGATAATTACTTTTTCTGACGAGCCTGTTTTGCAGCGTGTTTTTCCAGGAAGTCAGACAGGGAGTCCATGTAATTGGCGATAGCCATCATCTCATCATCAGTCAGTGTCAGGGTATGCGTAGTCTGGGAACGCGTCTCACCATCCTTGATTTTGCTGTCTTCAATCAGGCGTCTGAAGAACGGCACCGCCAGGTCAGTAGCCGTAGTCATCAGTTTTTTACTGACGACTTCAGAATACGCTGGAGCAACCGGCTTCTGGTTACCCTTATTAGCAGGAGGAGGCGTTACGTCAGCATTGTCGTCGTTCTGACCATTACCTGCATTGTTGGATTGATTCAGGTCTGTATCGACCTCACCGCCATTCTCTTTCGGATCAACATCCGCACCGCTATTCGCGTGGTTCTCCGCATCGATAACCGCACCAGCATCATCATTACCCGGCAGGTCTGTCACGTCATTGTCTTTGTTCTCAGGCTGCCCACCAGCTTTGGTATCATGCTTCTGTTGCAGGTCACCAACCTTCATTAAACGTAAGGTTTTATCCGTAGCTTTGCCGTAGATCTCATTCGCTTTAATGATGTTTTCAAATGCCTTTTCACCAGACAGCATGTATTCATCCAGGGCAGCGTACATGCTCACCTGCTTACGAATAATGAGCTCCTGAATATTGAGTGGCAGATCAAGCAGACTGATGAGCTTGCGGATGTGCTGCTCGGACTTGCCGTGCATCTTGGCAAGATCAGCGAGTTTTACGGGTGCGTCCTCATCCTGCAACATGTTACGCATGGACGTAGCGACAGCGATATCTGACAAGGGCAGAACTTTGTTCCCGGTGAATGTAATGGCTTCAGCCTCAACATTCGTGCCACGGAATTCTTCAACCTTAATTTCTGTGATCCGTTCCTGGCCTTCTGCGGCCAGAATGCGGTTTGCCTTAGCAATACCACGAGTTCGGCAAGCTCCCTGACGCAGGACCGGCACACCGCCAACCATCTGAACAACGATAGCCGGTACGTTCAACGCATCGGTAAGGTATGCATGCGCCAGGCTGTCAATGTGAGCAGCAACATCAGGTAATGAGTAATATAATTCCCCCATCCCTGCTACGCGGGTGTTGAAGCCTGGGACTTCTACAACAATAGACGGGTCAATGACCAGACCATTGTTTTTGCGCTTGCCGTGCTTGGTGCGTTCCAGATAAGTACGCAGACTCAGTTCTGGAGTAGATGGTTGCTGATCAATAGTTTCTTGTGCGCTCATGCCTTTAGTCCTTTTCATTGATGTTCGAATTTTGTGGCTTACGAAACTACCTTACCAGGAGAGTCGAAAATCCTAAGGGGGGTAAACAGAAAAAGTTACTTTTTTTTTCACTGCCCTTCCTTGAGCATTTTACGTCATGAGTTTTGTTGAAATTTTCGCTTAAGACGTGAATTATCGCGTTTTAGCGTTGGCGCCAAACATCAGCCTGTTACGGAAATTCTTTCACGTGATGATTTCTGACTAACACTGTTCGGTGCCTAATCACTAAACCACAGTTACGGTCACGGTAAAAAGTTACTTTTCCGAATGTAAGGACTGGAGGACGTGGGAGCGGAACTGAAGAGCCAGGCAGCAGACAATGCAGTCGGGGCGGCATTCTTGAGATAACCGCCGCGCCATGGATCTGCTATTCATTCGTGGCATGAATAAGAAATGATAATGGTTCTCACATATGCGGTGCATAAAGCGACCAAAGACACGCTGCATTTCTAATTATCAGCCCGTGAATGACAGAAATCAGCAGGCTGCTTTACGAACTCATTTATTTTTCCCGACTGCGTTTTTTACTTTACAGGCTATCGCTGTTCCTCCGGCAGGGCCATGTATGCTTCATGGACCTCACGAAAATCCAGTTTATTCAGATTGCGCTTAGCGTCGATATAGCGATCAACAGCCGCTTCATCAGTGAAGTCAGGCTTTGGAATTGCAGCCCTTAACGCATTGCGCTGGCGGACCACTCTGTTCAGTAATGACTGTCCAGCTGCTGACGGGCTATAGCCATAGTTATGTTGCATGAAAACCTCTTTCATTATGATGGAAGAAAAGCACTTACTGTAATTCCAAATTCCATTGGTGATTACCGCGTGAACACAACATCTTCAGAGTCTGACAAAAGCTGTTCCAGACCCTGAAAGTACTGCTTCAATTGATTGAATTGTTCCATCAGTGGATCTTTGAAGACTGTCCGTATAATCGGCTTGTTGAAGAAGTCTTTTTTCGCAGAATTCTCTATATAGAGTGCTCCTCCCAGCACGAGTGTATTCAAAGAGATATTTCTCGCCACCTCACCTGCGACAGCACTGAACATCTGGACCTGATCCCTTACCCGGCTGTTTGTGAACTCATAAGCAACGGAATCCACGGTTTGTCCGGCCAGTGCCAGAACAACATTCTTCATTTTGGAGTCGAGCTTGATGTCTCCTGCATACTGACGTTCGACTTCAGACAGGCATACTTTGAGTTCATGTATAAAAGGCTTCTTATCGCCTATATATCTAGCCAGCTCTTTAACATTTGCCCCGGAAATGGGTGGTTCATCCCGTTTTGCCTTATCCTTCCATCCGGTCAGAATTTCAGCGGTGTAATGCTGTGGGTCGGCATCCACCAAATTATGGCAATCACGACACAGAGCAATACCATTTTCTGGAGACTTCAGCTCTTCTGGCGATGAATGTGCCGCATCAAATCTTGGCCCCCGGTCACGGGCAGGATAAATATGGCAAGCCTCCCCCTGAAGTAAGGTTTTACTTTCTTCCTCGTCATAGGAGGTTAACGGTTTCCGGCAAGCGGGATTCGCACAATACAGGCGAGATTCAATGAATATTGTAAATTTAGTCTGATAGCTAAATTTGCTTGGTGGTTTCATTAAAATGTCCTCAGGGTAAAAATAAAATCGGTCTGTGCTATTTAACACGTTACGGTTTTATCGACACATGCATGGTTTACCTTAAGCTGGCGACGTAGCTCTGTTAGATCCCGCACACTTCGCTTCCACCGAAATACATTTCACATCAATAACCCACACCCATGCATCTGGATTCCATGAGTCTTTACCATTCATCATTTCCCATAACCAGGAATACACCTCCGTGGCATTATGGCTGGCTGCCCCGAAATACTGCATGCCCGGTTGCAGGCAAAAGCGTCCTGAAAATGGTAGCTGACAGATGCCTTCACGCAGAACATCCCTTTCACTGATCTCACCCAGCCTTTCAGCTCTGACATTGGTGATCTCCAGCAAAATCCGGCTTACTGAGCGTGGCATGAAGATTGAAGGCTTCCAGCACGAACGTCCATCAACGGCACCATCATCATCCCCCCATGTAAAACCGCCGTCTGCGGCGTAGATTGCATGTCCTGAGTAGTACCCGTTTCCAAAGGGCATCTCGTGAATGGCCGTTGCGGGACGATCAGGCACCCAGGCCGTAATATTTCCCCCTTCGTCCAGATCGTGGCTGACAACACCCCACGTCTCTCTAACCCACAGGCGGTCTCCCGGCATGCCGAAGGGAGACGTAACCCGCCCAGGTTGACAGGTTTTGGCCCCTCGCAACCACCAGCGAAAATAGCCATCATCGCATTTGCGCAGTTCCTGCTGCTTGCTGACTGGTTGCATTTTAACTAAGCGTCTGGTCTGTGTTTTCCTTCCTTCAAGTAAAGCCTGAACCATTGCCCCTTTAAAACTTACACCGCGTTCTTTCAAAATAGCGTCTCCTGTAAATGGGAATCCGGTACTCACTGGTATGAATGGACTTCAGATGTTGGCGCTGCGTTCCGCGTATAAGGTTGCTGCCATGGATCTGCCCTTTTCCGTGAGGGACAACAGCAGCCTGAATTTTTCGTCATGTACGAGGGTCAGCAATTCACGGGAAGAAAGGGTGCGACACGAACACCTGAAATTAGATGCATGCACATCACTTCTCCGGTTGTTATTCAATAAGGCCCGTATTCTGGTGGCATGAATCTGGCTGATATTGACTCTCTGCTCGATGCCGTAGAGGACAAACAAAACATCACTCTGTAGGGACGACAGGCGTCTGGCCGTTTCCGGGATGGGCGCCATGGCCGCAGGATGATTACGCTGCATTCAACTGCCCCGCTTTATCGAAAGTTACTTTTTCTTCAGTAATAGTTCGACCGCAACCAGGCATGGTGACATTTTCTTTCTGGACCATGCGGCGATATTCAATTTCCCGGAATGACGTCAGATCTGAGAAAATGGCATCAAATAGTGAGTCACCATTTTGTCGGCTGATATTTTTAGTAGCGCTCATATATACCTCGCCTGTTATTAGCTTTTCTGTATTAGCAAAAGAATATCATTGAGGCTTAAAATCCTAAGGGAGTTACAGACGGAAAATGAAGGGGTGTTTATAGAAGTGACGGGTGTGACGTTACTTTCGATTCCGTCCGGGGTTTAATATATTGGTGGGTTCGATTAATAATCGAACATGCGTTTGACCGTTGAACATGAGTTCTCTCACGATACTGATTATCAGGTGATGCCATCTCCAGCTTTTATTGTATACCTGCGAAACGAGGTGATTGGGTAGGCCAGGCAGTGACGGAGTTCTTTAAAGGAAACTGACCTGACATTTGAAATCAGAAGTTCATATAAACCATTCCTGAATCCATAGAATCAATGTCGGGCTTGTCATATACTTACGGCCTAAATTAAACGTTCAACGTCAAAAAAGAGTAATCATGGATTTTGTTAATATCATTGATATAGCGTTAAAAGTGGGCTTTCTCGCACTGGCAATCAAATGCTTCTTGATGGTTAAGTTCCTTCATCCTGAAACGACGGATAGGGCTGGTGAACGTTATACCGATGAGGATTTAAAAAGAGGAGCGAAAACCCCGCAGAGCAAGGCTCACTGCAAAGAACGTCGCAACTGGTTTTTTGTCGGTGGATTATGTTCTCTGGCGGCGTTTTCATATGTAGCCTGGGGGTAATAGCATCAGTCGGGGATCTGCGGGAACCCTGCAATTACCCGCTCAATTTCCAGTTTCTTTTCGGCCAGGAGTCGGGAAATATCCTTCATGACACCTTCGGGGATATTTCGGTCGCCAGAGAGCCACTGGCGAATGCGTCTGCCATCTGACAGACCCAATTCGCGTCCCAGTTCGGTTTGCCATCGTTCCCCGTAAAGTGCATGCCCTGCGAGCTTTAAAGCCGCCTTCTTGTCATCTTCCAATGTCATTGTCCCGTATCATTGGTTACCGCCTGCATAAAGCGGTCCATATAACTCTGCCCAATCATTTCGAGCATTGTAGGCATCAGTGAGAAAGTATCGGTATCGACCCCGGCCGCCATTCGGTGCTCACTAAATTTGTTAGCTTGCTGGAGACGTTCAATAAAAACGTCAATGCAACCTTGAATGCCATTACGCTCAGCTGCCTCAACCATCACGTCAGCGTGATAGCCATTGAGAACCAAGAAAACCCTGGCCTGCAAAACAACGGACGTAGTATCACTGCCGTAATCCGCAAGATTCCGTGCATAACTGATGTGAAACCCATCAAAATTACGGGTCATATTTGGCATGACCACTTGAGTTACCGGGCAGCGTACGGGTGAAAACCCATTTGAAAGTAAATTATTAACTGTGGAAGTCATCATTTTAGCCCCCTGAGGCATAAAGTGGGCGGCTCGATAGCCATCCCTTAAAATGAATGTACCTTATTTTAGGTACATAGCAATGGGGGTTGCGGATTTACCACAAAATTATTTGAGCGAATTGCTCTGATTTAAGGCGGAAAGCGCCGTTAGTTCACCATTGTCCAAAGACTTCATTTAGACTATATTTAAACCTCAACCTAAGTCTGAGGTTTGTCATGAAAGTCGAAACAATTAGTTATGTTAAGAAAAACGCCGCAACGCTAGACCTGGCTGAACCTATTCTGGTTACGCAGAATGGCGTACCCGCGTATGTAATTGAGTCATACGATGCTCAGCAGGAACGTGAGAACGCCATAGCATTACTCAAGCTGCTTACCCTTTCTGAGAAAGATAAAGCCGATGGCAAACTTTTCTCAAAAGACGAGTTACTGGCTGGCCTCCTGTGAGTTCAATTACCATCCAGTACACCCTTACTGCCAGGGTGAGCCTTGAAGAGATAGTGAGTCATCTGAGAAGGCTTGATGTTGACCCGTCCAGTGTGATCCCTGCGGTTCTCGATCACTTCGAAAGTAAAGTACGGAAGTTTCCATTGGGATGTCAGGTCTGCCCGGAACTGCTTAAAATCGGCTGCGCAAAATATCGTGAATGTAATACACCCGATGGATATAGAGTTTTGTATTCGTTGGACGACAGCGTTATAACAGTCCATGCAGTGATGTCACAGCGTCAGGATATTCAGCAACTTCTGTTCAGACGGCTGATCTACGTTTAATCATTTTCTGCTAAATGACCGGAGTACAAGATGAATAAAAACAAGATAAACATTTTGAAAAGGTACTTTTAATGGAAATGACTCGCGAACGGAAAATTCTTTTGGCGTCCATGGTTCTGGCTGTTACTGGTTGGGTGACCGCTGCCGTACTTATGACAAATGTTGGAACTTACAAATTACAAGCTGAACGCTCAGAATCGAACGCTACCAACTGGAAGCGTCAGGCAGGAAAAGCCTACACTGAATTTCTGAAAAGTAGCTCTGCCCCAGGTAGTGCGACGTTCCTTATCCCTGTTGGCGCCAGTATCCAATGCAACACAAATGCGAGCCCGGACAACAGCAAAGCGATCATCGACTGCAACAATGCCATAATTTACCCACCAAAGGAGTTTTGATTAGCATTCTTTCGGTTACAGGCCTGGCAACGACACAGGCGCTCCTTCTCGTTGACGAACAAGCCTGGATGACGGCACCAATCGGCTTTTCATAGACATAACCCACCATTTCCAGTGGGTCAGCGTCCTTAACCGGGAACATCACAATGTTTGACAGTTCTTTCTCGGTTTCGGTAGTCATCATTAGCCTGCTGTGCTTTCAACTTGAGACGGGAAATCCAGCGACTCATAAAAATCTGCGTCAGTGGCTTTGGTCGCCTGGTGAAAATCGTGTTTGCCCTTGTCCACCAGCGCGAAAACTTCATCCTTCTGATCGAGGTTATACACATGGACGCTCAGATCACCTATGGTGTAAAAGCCCAGGCGCTTAGACGGGCAACGGTTTAATACCGCTTGCGCATCGTCTATCCACTTCTGTTCCGCTTTGGTTAGCTTTGCCATAATTGGTTAATCCTCTTCCGGGCAATTATTACAGGCAACGTTGTCACCCATATCGCACATATTGCATTTTTCAGCGCCACAGTGAGGGCATTCATACAGTTCATCAGGAGCTTCGTTGCCGCAGCCATTGCACTCTTTTAGTTGCTCAGTCATTTTGTTTTTCCTCGGCGGCGTATTCAGCCGCACTGATTATCTGAAACTCTGCGTTAATCGGTTGGGCCTTCAGCACAAAATCAACTTGATCGCGGTTGATGGTCTGCCAGGCTGAAGCCTGCCCGTTATAGCCGTTGCGGATACGATATTGATAAACAGGAAGTGCTGGCGGTGGCGCTGGTGGTGCAGCGTAAACAATGCGGCCCTCGCCCCCAGCCTCGGTGACTTCTTCGTAAATGCGCTTTTCAGCATCGTACCAGTGCCAATCCCTGAGTTGATAGATTGGAAGCTCCGGCGTGGGAATGCTTGGCCCTTGATAGAGCATTACCTGGCGGCGTGGGTCAGCAAACTTATTCGCAGTACCGCCAATAGGGAATAAATACCCGCACCCACTATTACCCGCATCCCTTAACTCTTCTGAGTCAGTCCACGCTACAGCCGTTTTAGCCGCGCTACGGTACTGCTCCAGCTCGGTATTTTGAGCGTGGAGCAAATCAATCATTAACGTAAGGTCGGACGGCGCCAGGAGTTTATCGAACGGCTGGCGGGCCATAGCCTTATCGTAATAAGGCACGTCTTTATTGGCGGTAGCCATGTAATGCTCGGCGGCTTTTTTCAGGTCGCGTGAGTATTGGAGTACTCGCTCGATGAATGATGCGTTTTCAATTGTCATGATACTTGGCCTCACTGAAACGAGGTATTTTTGGGTGACCGTGAAAAACGTCTACGGTCGATATCGTCGCGCTGTAACGGAGGGATATAAGCTGTCATATAAGTTTTATCACTTCAGCCTGGTCGGATTTAAACAGAAACAATATCCCCGCATCGTTATCACCCCCTGCGCCAAAATCTTACACAGGAAGAAGCCGACTGATTTCCCGTTTAGCCTGCTGCCTGGCGCGGTGTTTACTGGCACGAAGAGCATCACCGTAGCCATTACCTTTTCTGTAGCCACGTGAGCGGCACAGTGCGCAAGTACAACCTTGTACAGAATATGACTTCCCGTATGCTTTCATGAATAACTCTCCATAATTTGTTGCGGTGTGGTCAGAAGTATTCGAAAGTTACTTTCCTGCTGCATGCAGCATTTCACTCACGCGGCGTTTGTGGTCACAGCTCTGAGGAACGCCTGTAAAATTTGTTGTGTAGAAAAACTCCAGCCTCTGTCTTAAGTTCGCGTCATCCAGCTTGATTGCCGGGAGCGAGGCATTAGTGAAAATCCGCCGTTCAGTGCGGTTAAGATCAGACCAGTAGAATTCTTTGCCCAGATGACAGAAAGCTATCTGGTCATTCACGAACAGCTTCATAGTCATAAGCCGCTGCTTGCCGTCCACGACTTCAATGTACGGTCCATCAATGTTGCCCCAGTCGGGCAAGCGGCAAAGAGCCACATGTCCAAGCGGGAATCCTGATGCCGCTGTTGCCAGAAATGCCTGTTGCTCGGCATGCCCCCAAACGTATTCACGTTGATACTCCGCATCAAAGCTAAGCGCCCCATGCGCCATCCAGTGGATATAACTGTCTATCTGGATAATGCTGACTGCTGGACTGAAGCGCTGAAGCCCTGTAAGCCTGTTTTCCATAACTCTCCCCTGTATACCCCTCAATAACCCCAGCTCGATAACCTGGCACTGCACCTGGCTTCCATGCTGGCAATCTTCACCGTACTCGCTGCGTAAAAGCAGTGCTGAAATGCTGACTGGAGATGACCAAAACCGTGGCAGACGAATCATCCCAGATGCGTTGCAGTTCCTGTGTAAACTTCTCTTCTGCCTCACCCTGCGAATGCGCCTCAACAAGCATCGCGATATCATCGTCTTCCCCGGAAACACGACCAGACACCAGATAGATGATTTCTGGGTTAAAGTTTGCAATTGGATCAGCTTTCTTAATCATGATGAGCTCCATAAAAGTTGTATCGCGGCCAGTCGTAAAATTTAACGTTCTTTGCTTTCTTCCAGCGTTTGTCTCCCGGCATCAGTCAGCTCAACACTGTGAAACAATGAATCCGCAACTTTCGTATCAGTTGTGAATTTGATGAGCCCTGACCTGAACAGAACCGGAATGCTTGAACAATTCATGCCTTCATAAACCCGGCTGAACACGTTATACCGCAGCTCCCGGCCCTTTTTTTTGCGCCCGTCCAGCTGGTACTTCGTACCCGACTTAATCCGTCTGAGCGTGTAAATCTGAGCCATTGTCAGTTTTTTGGGCATAGCATTAGGTCCTGAGGAAAGCCCCGCATGGTTTATGTGCGGGGTTAAATACAGTAGGGTGATTTATATCTAAACAATTCACACTTGCCTGGTTGTTCACCATGGAATTAAATTAACCCGAAATGGAAAAAACCTAATAGGGCATCAGAAAAAAAGTTACTTTTTTTTCACTGATGCCCAAAGGTAATTGAACAGGTTTAAATGTGAAATCCCGAGGGATAACATTAATAATGTGCCGATGTTTACTGGCAGTGACGAGATGAATAATCGAAACTTAAATACAAGTCGTGTGTTATTTCATTAATACCAGATAAAATACAGCCTCTATGAAATGACTTATTTGCTTTTGAACAAAAGCTAAATATTACCGCTTCTTCGCCTGGCGCACTGCTGCACTAATAATTTCTTCTTCTTTAAATCCTGTTACGTGAGCTAAACCTGCAACCATGATGTCGCCACCCCCTATTCGTTCCTGTGTTTCTTCGGCTGATAATGTTTCCCAGTCGTCGTACATTACTGAAAATGCTTCCACAGTCCTGAGTAACAACGCCCTTTTCTCAAAGCTAAGTCTCGCCATATGCTTTCCTTTTCTTCCAGCTCACTACCGTCACGACCAATACCTGCAACCCCAGGTTAAGATATTTTTCTTCCGTCTGCTTCCAGCACCCGGATTCCCGCCTCAGTAAGTTGCACATCACTCATACCTGTCGTGGTGAAAATGCACCTAATCAACCTGGCTGAATGCAGTCTCCTCGCCGTCCGGGAACACGTCTTACCGTCAGCATTCCAGCGGAACTGGTCGTGAGCCCCCCGTTCTATCTTCTCTCCGGCCTCCAGCCGTCTAAGAAGTTCCTTCTGAGTTCGCGTTAATTTCAACGCCACTCCTCCTCTTTTCAGTGTTTGCGGAATCGGTGCCTTACCAGTCGCCCCCCATAACCTTCAGCGTGGATGACTGCAACGCGGCGAGTTCATGGTTAGGGACTTCAGCCTCACCGGAATGTGTATCCCCAAGCACAAGACAAAACCCATCACCTCCCGAGGTATAAAATCGCGCATCAGGGAAATGCTCACGAATTTCTTTAAGCAATTTCGCCAGGTTATCAGCCGCACGATTAAAACGACTTTCAGCTCTCGGCATCGCGTCATCCAGCAACATATAGGCTGAATCGCCAGCAGCTATCCGCTGTTTAAGCTCATCGGTATCCATAAAATGCCCTGCCCCTCATTTCTGTTACTCATCCAAAATATTGGTTAGCCCGACAATCACAGATACTGCAATACCTCCGCTTAAAGGTAGATCTAAGTGGCTAATGGCATCTGCGTCTAAATCCCAATATAAGTAGGTCTTGAAACCGAAATAGATAATATACAAAATAGTGGGTACGAACCCCAGAGCAGCAGCAATCAAAGGTTTATTGAACTCCTTAATAAAAAAGGAAAATAAAATCATCTGTCCGATTACAACCATAAGTCCCGCTCGCCAGTAAAACCATTCTGATCTGATAATCGAATTATTCAATAAGACTGCCCAAATCGTCAGAATCGCTACCAGGGTTACTGCGTTAAGCGAAAGATACGTCAGCCCTTTCTTTAAATTTACAGACATTATTTAGCTATCCTCATTGGTTATATCCTGGCAAATCTATGATTTGACACCTTTGTAAATTACAGTCTGAATGCCTGATTCCTGTAGTCTGGCTACAACTTCAGCTTCAATGAGCATCGTGAAGCCATTAATTTCAAAACCTGCCGGAAGTTTCACGGGTAACTCGAGTTGCCTGACCCGTGCTTCTGCTTCATCGGCGCGTTTAAGCAGACTGTAATAATTACCCAGTCGACTTCGGGTCTGGCGTAATTCTCTCGCCAGGTCAGCGGGTAAATGCCCCAGCAGTGAGTTGTCGCGGTGCCGCTCAATCTCCTTAAGCTTCTCGTCAGAAAATGCAGATTTGGATTCGATTTTCTGCTGGTTCTCTTCCAGTTCTTCCACCCGAATCATCAACTGGTCTCGATCAGCAATCAGATATGCCACCTGCAACGGCGTTACTGTTCTTAAGTAAGCGGCCCATTCAGGAGGTAACCCTTCCAGCTTCGTGGTGGGGGCCTGTCGAATTGCCTCACGAAGCGTATTGTCAACGCCGTTTGCTGGAACGGTTGATGCTAATTCAACAGCATGCTTAACCTTCAGGTAAACGACCTGGGCCTCTTCCTGCGTCAATTCACGTTTGAGCTCAAATTCAACCGAGTCGAGGATAAGGCTTGCGTATCCCTCAAGTGAACTGAGCATCGCATTGGTGATAAAGCTGTCGTGTTCGCTAACCATGAGTCAACTCCTCACTCTGGGATGTCTTCACTCCGTTAATCGCCAGCAAAGACGCGACCAGTTGCGCGGTCATGCCGGGATCAGCTACTTCACCACGAGCCGTGGATTCCTGAATGAGTTGCGCACAATGCAGGCAATTATTGAGGTTTACTTTGTCCAGCGCATTCAGAACAGCCAGGGCGTTCTGAATGGAAGGAAGGGCTTTTTCAGAATCGGTATTATCTTCGTCATTGTCGAAAATAATATCCGTACCACAATTTATGTTGTCCTCAAGCCAGGACTCCATAATTTCTAACCCCTGAATAGTTGACTCTAATTTCATATCATCTTCCTGTTTGTTTAATTCGTTAACGTACTGAAAGTTATAAACCCTGCTGTTATTCCAAAAAGTAACTTTACGTCCGGGGCGCAGGACAGGCCATTAAGCCGGGGTTTCCCCCCGACTTATCAGCCTTCTACAAACGTGCTTTCATGATGCCTTTGGAGAGGTTGTTCGAACGTTCAACCAGCCCCAGAAACGTATTTTTGGCATGGCTGGAGCCACAATGAGACACATCACTGTAGGTATCGACAAGGCTTCCAATAAGGTGGCTCAGTTCTTGCGATAATTTGCGCGCTTCTGCCAGCTTGTCTTCACGTACCTTGTTGAGGTCGGATGGGGCTAATAAACGGTTGATATCAGCAATGGCAATGCTTGCACTCTCTTTAAAACTTGAAATTGGGTAACAGCCATCCAGTGGTAAAATACGGGCTAGCCACTTTGCGGTTTCCCGTGTGTACTCATAGTCACCCAAACGCTTCATCGTGCCTTTCATAATAATTGCCCTGTCGCTCTGCGATGGCGCTTTATAAATATTTTCACAGGACCGGGACACGTTGGTGAGCACCAGTTTGCACAGCTCAAGCATGTCCGTTGCGGACATTTCCACGGTTGGCAGAATCAGATCAGCTTTCAATAGCTTCGACTCATCTAACCAGCGTCCGTAACGAATACTTTGACCACTACGCCCCTCATTAGTAGAAGACTTGCAAACAAGACTGCTCTTATAATTTCCGTTGATATCAAACCAGGTCAAATCAAGAATGCAAAGGCCAGGGGGTGAGTCGAGACTAATGCAATATGCACCAGCATCAATTAAATCAGACACCATTTTTTGAAAGTTTTGTTTTGTAAAATTCATTTTCTCTACCCCGGCTGTTCAATATAAGTAAATCATACCAGGTGTTCGAAAATAGCTAATAGGGTATTGGAAATTATTTATAGATTTCTTTTGATAAATATAACTCCGGACTCAGGCTTTATTTATATTAATAACCACAGATAATCTGCCCGAATATTTTCTTCCCGAATGCATTCTGAATGAGTTTTCCCGGAGTGATCACAGGTACACGAGACCGCTTCACTCACCATGAAGCTGAAGCCTGCCCGGAGAGAGATACGTCAAAGCTGCCCCTCTCTCCGGCAACAGGGCCTGTCAGTTCGAACTCATCACACGTTGAATCCGTTTGAGCTCAGCACTCTTGCGGTGCCCGCTGATGATATTGGTGATGGAGTCAGTCGCGTTATTAAGTTGCGTATATGTCGGTACGGTTGAGTTTTTTAAGCGGTTGATTAACCACTCTTTGATAAATCGGTTCTGGCCTAAATAAACCAGATCAGCATCAGAAATATTATCGCCCACCCAAAACGCATAGCCTGGTCTCCAGGTCACAATCCTTAGTTTGGTGCCGCCCCGGAACTGACCGTAAATGGCGTACACGATGAGCGAAGCCAGGACCCCGCCAACGACAGCATCACCCATGTCATTGCCAAAGACGCATACGATTACAAGCACATAAAAGATAATCTGGGTAGTCAGATCCCATTGATACCACCCCTTTTCGAAGTGAGTGGCAGGAACTTTGCTGCGATAGCTGTCGACCGTATTGGTGATCATTGCAAGAGTGGTTTCAACTTCAGTATCTGTCGGTTTTTCGTGTTGCATATTCATCCCTTAACAGGTGTCATAATTTCACTCAATAATGAAGATCGGCCAGGGTTATGCATTATTGATAACCTGCCGGATACGTTTTTTTTCATAAATAATACGCTCGTCTCTGACCAGCCATTCGATTCGATACCCTTTCTCTGCGAGCAGGGTGTACGTCAAACGATGGGTTTCATTTAGCGTCCTGTTGAGCCAGTCCCGAATATGCACGTTCTCACTCAGGAGCAGGATATCAGCGTCCGAAATGATGTCGTTCCGCCAGAATTTTTCACCGGGTGTCACATGAATGAATCCATCCCCGGATTGCACCTGTTTGAAAACGTAATAACCCAGGACAGGTGCAGCGATAAGAAAGTACAGATGGACGTTAATAATTTCCCGCTCCGAGAAGCCCACGGCAAGACAAGCGGCGATCAGCGATACAGGAAGAAAACGGATACGGTATTTCTTTTTGGTGATATGTGTTGGTGGAACGGTATTACGGTAGCCATTCACGACCATATGGATTCGGTCCCTGATGGCCTTGCACTGCTGCTCTTCCGTCAGGTGGAATGGGATGACATCATTTGGAATTGCCTCAGGAGTGCTCATACTTTCTCCGTTATCAGGTTTAGAAATTCAATGGTACAACACAGGCCAGCCGCGCCTTTTCCGTTAGGAGACGATTTTGAGGGGCGACCCGTACCGACTCCCTGCCCGATCTCTTTCCATTACTGGACAGCGCCTTCTACAGGCTGATGGAATAAATCACTGGCGAAGCATTTTTGTGTAAACAGGTACAAATCACCGGAGGGTGAGAACATGCACAGGTTTTCTTCAATGCATTTCTCAAAATACGGGACGTCAGTGATCAGACGCTTCAGCCAGGCAAGCCGGGATACCAGTTTGGTAATGTGAAAGGGGTCATTTACAACCTGATGAATATTGGATGAGGACTTTTGCTTAAGTGACTGACAGGCCAGCCCGAAATACGCTTCTTCCGTACTCAGGCAACTTTTCCGCGCAATCACCTTAATAGGGTCAGGCAATTGTGAGTATTGTTGAAGATCAGCAATAGTAGACATGAGTTATTCCATCTCTGGGTTTGATAAAAAGATGCTAACTCATCTCGCAAAAATGCTAATAGGGTCAGAGGATATTTCTTTGGATATTTGAATTTGTGGCTCAGTCATTACCAAACCTTCGTACGGGGCAGAAATTAGATTTCGGCGGCAATATAAAAAGTTACTTTTCTTCGTTAAAAAATAAGGCAGAGATATTAAACTCTGCCTTTATTGACGGGTTCGTGATCCCTGCGTTGTCACCCTCGTAGTTCGATTCGCGGGTCTACGGTTAATGCATCCCATTGGGAGACAATCTGACGGTATTCGTCTTCTGATAATGAATCCCAACCCCTTTCTTTGTGGTGAAGACTACCATCAGTCTTGCTGTAACTGCCTCGCCAGCGCCAGACCACGGACTCGCCAGGCATGTAGGAATAGAGATACGTGCCATCCTCTGCTTTGAATGAGCCATTTTCTAATTCAGAAATTATAACTGCCGTCATGGTCTGAATTTCCTTAAAGATAGGGAGTGCTTTAATCTCTGCCCCCTGGTGCATTCATGCAAATTTTCTTCCGCTACACCACTGAAGCTGTAGCGGAAGAGCCTGAGCGGTCACATCCCAACGACAGTCACGCCAAAGGTATGACCCAGAACTTTAGCGGTAGTATCAACCAGAAGCTGAATATCATTGGCGGTCATGTCAGCTTCAACACGGATCTCGTGGTACTCACCCGCAGCTTTGGCACTTTCAATATCTTTGAAACGTTGAGCATCGTACAGACCCAGAGCTTTCATTTCTTCATCACGTTCTCTACACATTCTTTAGTCCTTAGTTAGATAGCCGGGATATTCCGGTGTTGCGTTAATTAGCGTTAATTCCTTTCCCGTTTGCGTTATACGGGAGCATCACAGCCAGAGTCGGCTGTTTGACCCAGCGATAGTTTATTGCGGATTAACAAACTGGCATTTCACGCCATTGTTTGCCTTTAGCACATTGACTACAGCATCGCTGATGGTGCAGACATCATTAACTGATACGTTAGACTCAACATCGACTGAATAAAGTTCGCCTGCATCCTCAGCCTCTGCACGGTTGGAGAAGCGAGTATTAAAAATGGTTATTGTGTTCATTACGTTCCCAATCAATCTGTTTCATCCCGTTTGTTGCCCTGACGAATCAGCCGTTCCGCCAGGGTTGATTATCAGTGAGCCGGTGGAGACTTCCGGGCCTGGGCACGTTTATCAACGAGGTGACCAAAGGCTGCGGTCACGACCAGGAAACCAACAACCCATGCGAAGATGACTGGGGTTGTCATATCTGCAAAGAAATCACTGAAGAAGTACAGACCAGCAATTAAAATTGCCGTAAAAATTAAACTCTGGACTAACGTGGGTAATTTGTTTTTCATTTGCTACTCCGGTTGTGTTTATCGGCCTTTATTAAATCACAGGGCTCCTCCCCTCAACTTTCGGTTAGATACGAAATACGGAGGGGTTGGCTGGTGGTTATTTTGAGTTATCGCAGTCCGCCTCTTCATGACATTTGATGATCACGCGGAGGTAAGATTTCAGCATCCGGCTGGCAATACCTTGCGGCTTCGGAAGTTCGTTATCCAGCCATTGAAAACCCGTAACAGAGCTGGTTGCCTGACGCTTATTGCCAGCCAGTAACCGCAGTTCCCACATCACACCATAAAGAGCATCCTTTTTACCTGCGGCGATACAGTCCCTGATATAGGCGAGTGTTTTCTGTCGGATGTACCGAAAATACTGCCGGGTTGCCGGGGACAGCCCGTTATGGTCTTCGACCCACTGAAGTCGGAGGTTGCAGACTGAAAAGATACCGTCAAGCATATGGTTCTTGTCGGAGATAACCGCAGAATCCTGCCGAACATTCTCCTCCTGTTGCAGTGCGCGGATAATCCATTCTCCGACTGCTGTCTGGTGCTCGATGTGAAGGTCAACAAGAAGCGCAAAACATGTCCAGAAACGTAGCTTCTTAACCGCTCCGCGAATCTTGCGTCCAGCCAGTAAACGATAATCGTGATCGGTCATGATTTTATGACGAGGGTCTGCCAGCATCGTTTGCAGGGGGATCGTGTCCGACAGCCCCATTCGCTGATAGAGCTGCCCACGCTGTGCCAGTCGATGGAACAGGCTCCCTTTACCTTTAGCCAGACTTACCACGCCGTAACGCAGGTAATACTGCGCTGCGCTGCATGGGGTAAACTCACCTGACTCAACACGCTGGCGGAGTTGATCATATTCATTCCAGATAATGAACGAAGCCGCATCTTCATCGACCATGACCTCATCCTCTTCAGCAAACGAAGCTACCATCATCTTTCCAGAGGGGGTGTTAATCGCCCTAGCTGCCCGAGCATCGTGCTCACCATCGAAATAGGCCATCACTGCCAGCGGATCACTGAGTCCGTCATGGCTGCGTGTTGCAATCGACCGTGGGATTCGCAACCAGTCAGCTTTGGGCAACGGGGTGCGCGGAACAGCCTCCATTTCAGGCTCATCATCAAGCAAATCAAGAATGCCCTCTTCCCAGACCTTTCTGTAGATGGCGACTGCGCGGAACGGCTCAGGGTTGAAGCAATGGATAGACCACAGGAAATCAACGTGGATGACGTTAGTTTCCTCAACAATACGGAACTGGGGTTTTGACATTCTTCGGTTGTGTGGTGTGTTTTCAATCGCCCCGGAAAGTAACTTTTCGCGCACGGCCTCAGCCCGTTTCGCTTCAGCGAAATCAAGTGAGCAGCAGACGTGAAAAAGACGCTCTGTCACCGCAGATGAAAATACGTCTGGCTGGAGTCGGATGTACCCTCCGGTAAACAACGTGCGCCCAATGTAGTTACGCTTGCTCCAGTCAAAGCGAATTTTAGTCAGATACCGTTGCAGCCGATTTAAACCTTCCTGATAGCCATAGCGGTCGGGATCGTTGGCAATCAGTGCCGTCATGGAGCGGTCTTCACTGACCGCCTGGCAGCTGAAGCAGCCAAACCGGGAGCCACATCCGTTCGATTTTGATGATGGTTTAGCACTCCAGACACACTCGCCCGTTGCATCTTTATAAAGCGTGGCAATGGCAAAATTGTTCTCCTGGAAGCTCGGAAGCAGAAAGTTTTTTGCTGACCCACTTTCCGTCAGGAATGACCAGACCTGCTGCGTAGTCCAGGATTTGATGGGATAAAGTTCGCCTCCTTCAGCAGTGTGAGTAACGGATGTCGCATCCCCACCCATTCTGGCGATGCTGGCGGCGCGGGATGAGCTTTCATCGTCACGGGAGCCAAGCATCAGGCAAACTTTCTTGCGGCAAACATCAGGAAGACCTTTAATGTATCGCGCTTTCGCTTTACGTAAGGGTGTGATTTTTAAATCGAAAGTACACTGCCTGGAGCCGGAATTGCTCCAGGTTGGCAAACCTCTTCCGGTCAGAATTCGGCCTACCCAGCCCTGCGTCATTGAGGGGGTTGCGACCAGAATAGTCACCGGCAGATTGTGCTTATCAATGAAGCTCTGTAGGTGTCCCAGTACGTTAGTCGCCAGGTAATGGATTTCCGGGTTCTCGACCTGCGTATTGCTCATCTGGATAAAGTGGTGCTGGCTGACGTTAGTACCATTGCGCACCGCTCTGACCAGCGCCATCAGGAAGAGATGGAGAACCACGGTGCTGTCCTTACCAGAGCTAAAACCAACGCTCATCGTCCAGCCATCCGTAATCGCTTTATAAATACCAGACGTGGCCTCGGTGATCAGAGTCGCCAAACTCACGGGTTCGTGTTTATCGGTATAATTCAGGTCAGTATCATTCGCGAGTGCATGCCAGACGGAATCCCATTTATCACCAGAAATAATATTCCGGGAATAGCTGGAATTAGCCTGTTGCATTACAGGGTCGTAAATATCAACTGCCGAGTTATCGGTAAACATAAAATCATTCCTGATTCAGACTGGAGATATAAAGATGATGACACACATATTTAAAAGGTTAATAACCCAGAAGGCAATTAATTTATCAATTAAATATAACTTGCGAACATTATTAAAGTTAGCGAACAATTATCATAATTATTAGCGAGAGAAACGGCGAAGTAATACGAAAGTTTCACAACTCAAGCATCATGATAATTATATGGCGCAGGTGTAATATTTAATATTTACGGGGAAACAGTTCACAATGTCTGAATACAGGGATAAGGCGCAATTTTCTTTATCAGGGTGCAACGGAACAGAAGCACCGAGCACTCAGGGCGTATCAAAAGTGACTTTCCCGTTTGCTAAATTCAGGACTCAGACACATCTGTCGATTGCTGCATCAGCTTCTTCAACAGTAATTGATTCTTTTAGCAATTCAAGGGCGTCTGGTTCCAGGCGTTCGAAATCCTGGCTCATATATTATACTCAAGTTAAGCTGGAGTGACCGAGGAAGCCTTATCAACTAAGGGTAAATGGGTTCCTCTGCAAGCAGAGAAACCCATTCAAAAAGGCGCTGTTGGCAACTGACATATTCAGCTTCAGATTGGCGGGGACGAATCCCCGCCGCTCAGCTACTTACCGGGTTCGTATGCCAATGTTGCAGCCACTTCTCTGTTACCGTCTTTAAAACGCAGTTCGCAGAGCTTACTGCGGGTTAAACCGGTGAATATCAGTAGTGTGAGACACACTATCAATAGGCACCAGATAACAGTTTGTCGTGGCTGTTTCATGTTCATGCTCCCTTGCATTTCTGCGGGTATGAAGCTACTGTGTAAGTGTCTAGTTTTCACAGGTGGCCTCGTTAAGTTAATTAAAATTAGCTTTTCGGGGCTTTCTGCTTTCTGCCACAGACAATCAGTGAAACAACTGGCTGGGGCAAAAGCCTCCAGCGCCGAGTTCATTATACCCCACCCTGCGATTTTCCTGACAACTAATCTGTACGAAACAACCGATTAACGACTGTTGCGGTAAGCATTGCTTCATCAAAAATTCAGGATGAGACTGCCGTTTGACTGCACCGGCAATCCGGCTGTAACGCCGGAATCCGGGCAGTTAAGCTTTATCATCGCCCTTGATCTGAGCGAGAGCTGCGGCATACACATCCTCTGCCTTAGGGATGTATTTTGCCAAAACTGCATACTCTGAAGGCGTAAGCGCATGGACTGCATGGAGACAACAACTGTCATTCTCTTCTGTGCTGGTCACGATAAGACCGTCATAATCCACACCATCCTCAGAAAAGGTCATGAGAATGTCCATAACCTTCCCCGAGGCTGATTCAGTCGCTTTGGAGGTCATCAGGAACTGTTGTTTACTGGAGCTTTCCCCGCTGTAATGCATCACTTCACACAGACTGTACTGAACCTGAGCTTCATGTGCCTCACGTTCAAGTCGGGCAAACTCCTCCCAATTGAGATAACGGATTCGGTCTTTTGAAACCATGATCAGTGTACCCGCGAATTCGTTAATTCTTGCGCTAGAGCAGGTATGAGCAGCACTGATTTCCACCAGATGAGGCAGATCCATCAGCTTGAGGAAGGTTTCTGTGAAGATAACCGCATGATTCAGGTCAATGTCCACTTCTGAGAAAATATTCAGCCCATCGCAATCAATTTCAGTGCCTAACTGAAGATATAACTCCTGTTCAACCCATGAATTATTTTCGTTGCCAGGGTATGAGCAGGTTTGCTCCATACAATATTCAACCAGTGCCATTACCAGTTTTTCCAGCAACGTTCTTTCAGCTTCTGGCTTATTCAAAAGAATATGTTTTTCTTCTTCGGTCGCACTGGAAACAAAATTAATTGCTTCAATTCCTAACATAGCCTGCTCTTTACTGCACGGGATTAAAAACGATGCTTCAGTATGATTATTGCGTAATTGCATCTGACTTGACTACCCGTTCGCATTTTACTTGACCACCGTTCGCAAGTTACCTGAGTATATCCAGCAAAATTATCATTGTTCCCCCGAGGAACCTGGGCACAAGAGCGAATGTGGCTGAACAGCCGTTCTGTGCCAATAGCGGACATTACTAACATCGCGTTGCATTAAAAATTAGGGAGCACGTCAAAATGAATTACATTAAGTATTGGACTAACAGAAAATAGTAATGGACCTTTTAATCAGTAAGGAAAAGAGCGCATGCTGATACCCACGCTAAAAACAGATCGTTTGCTATTAAAACCATTAGTTTCCAAAGATGCACTCCAGATTCAGAAGCTCTATCCGCGCTGGGAAATTGTGCGTTATATGGTGTCATCTGTTCCCTGGCCCTTTCCTGACAATGGTGCAGCGCATTACGTGAATAACGTCGCGCTGCCCGCTATGGCAAAAGGCCATGCCTGGGTTTGGACCATACGGCACCGGGATAACCCTGACAATTTGATAGGCGTTATCTGCCTGGACGAAGCGGAAGATAATAATCGTGGTTTCTGGTTAGTACCTGAGTATCAGGGGCAGGGATTAATGAAGGAAGCAAGTATCGCGGTGACAAATTACTGGTTTAACACTTTGAACAAGCCTGTTTTGCGAGCCCCAAAAGCGGCCGAAAATATACGTTCTCAGCACATTTCAGCCAGTAGCGGCATGCGACTAATCAAAACGGAAAAGAAACAGTTTGTCAGCGGTCTTCTGGACTCAGAATTGTGGGAGATTACTCGTGATGAGTGGAATGCTCATCACTCAAGCTAACAGGATACAATGTCCGCTCCTCGCTCAAAGCAGCCCTTGAAATTTGCCTTTGGCTGCTCTGTGCCAAAAGCGGACGTTGCTAAAGCTAAAGCTTAGGTTTATTGAGGAATACCATCAGATCTTGACCTTTATCCCACTTGAATAAACACCGTGTTAGATACGTAACGGAACAGTCATTAAGTCGAAGGTGCTCAAACACAGCCAGAAGTTGATATTGATAATACTTAGCGTGAACTGTCACTCCCTCCTTAAGCCTTAACCTTGCCGTGTGCTTGTCCCGCACGCTAGCCAGTTAATTCAAGCATGTGGGCAATTATATAAATCCCAATAGGAGGATATAGGCAAGACGTACGTCAGCTTAAGTCATATGGATTCACTCGGGTATTCAGAATTTGCTTGTAGAATTTTCAAAGATGATGATGTCCAGTTCCATGAAGCTCTAATAAAATACACCATTTATCAATCTACTAGAGTGTTACACAATGATAAATTGCATTTTTAAATTGCATTTTAATGACATTCAAATGCAATATTCATATTGAATTTTGTACTTCTGATCGAACATCTTAGGGCTATCAGCATGAAAATAAGTGCTCTTACAGAAAGGCTATCTCAGAAAATCATCTCGATGATCGATAGCGGCGGATTGGTAGCAGGTGGGCATATCAGCGTGCCAAAGCTGGCAGAGTCCTTTGACGTATCACGCTCGCCGGTGCGTGAGGCTTTAGTCTATCTTGAACATAAAGGCATACTTGAGCAGCAGCGTAACCGGGGATTTTTCGTTAAACAGGATTATGCCCCGCCCCTCAAGAGCACTAATGAAAGTGAAGCCGACAGCGATTTACCTGAGTATTATCAGCTAGCTGAAGATTGGTTGCAGGATAAGATTGAATCAGAAGTTAACGAACTTTATTTGTTAAAGCGTTACAACCTTTCTAAAACACAGCTCACTACCATTTTGGCGCGCGGTATCAGTGAAGGATGGGTTGAGCGCAAACAGGGATATGGCTGGCGTTTTTTACCGGTCGCCAAGACGAAGGCTGCCCTCGAGCATATCTTCAGCTTCCGTATGGTCATTGAACCGATGGCCATTCTTGAATCAACGTTTAAAGCGCCTCAGAGCAAGATTGATGAAATAAAACGTGAACTGGATATGCTTCTGGTAAGTGGTATCGAGCGCTTGTCTCCAACCCAACTGCAGCTTGCCGGTTATCGCTTTCATGAAACCGTAATTAGCTTCTCAAATAATCCATTTTTTGAGATTTCACTGCGCAACGTTAACCGTATGCGACGTCTGATGGATTATCGCATCATGGATGACCGCAGCCGTTACTACGCTGAAGTTAAAGATCACATGCACCTGCTGTCATTGATTGAATCTGGACAGCTTATCGAGGCGTCCTACATGATGAAACAGCATCTTGCGGTGGCGCTGGAGAACAAGAAACAACGCAGCATCGGTGTATAAAAAAATGGCCCTTTCGGGCCATTTTTTATTGCTCTAACGATATTACCCTGCGGGTGAATACAGCGGATAAAGCCCCAACAAAATACCCGATGCCAGGAAGATCATGCAGAGCAGGAATGCCCACTTAAAGGTGTATTTTTGATGGTCACTAAATTCCACTCCGGCCAGACCAACCAAGAGATAAGTGGATGCCACTAAAGGGCTCAGTAAGTGAATTGGCTGACCAACTAACGATGCACGGCCAATTTCTACCGGGTCGATACCGTATACTTTCGCAGCCTCGGCCAGCACCGGCAGTACACCATAGTAGAAGGCATCATTAGACATAAAGAACGTGCCCGGAAGACTAATCAGTGCAGTAATCGGTGCCAGATATGGCCCCCAGGAATCAGGCAACACGTCCAGCAGAGAAGCTGACATTGCTGTGACCATGCCGGTTCCCGAAAGAATTCCAGCAAAGATCCCTGCCGCCAGGAAGATAGACGTTTGGTTAAGTGCGGCCGGTGCATGCGCTGCAATACGCTGACGCTGTGCATCAATGTGGGGATAGTTAATCAGCAGTGCGAGTGCAAACGCCACCATGAATAATACTGACAGTGGCAACAATTCCATAACCAGTGAGCCCATCAGAAGTAAGGTCAAACCGGCGTTGAGCCAAAACAACTTAGGACGGCGCAACTCTTCATTTACTTCATTAATTGCTGGCAGATAGCTTTCTGCATCATCTTCCGTTACTGAGCCATATCCGTTGGTATTGATACTCAACTTGCCTAAACGACGGCGTTCACGAATGCCGATATACCATGAAAGAACCAGTACGCCGACAAAGCCACATACCATTGTTGGGATCAGTGGAATAAACAGATCGCTTGACTCAACCTTGAGTGAAGCTGCAACGCGGGCTAATGGGCCACCCCACGGCAGAAGGTTGGTGATACTACCTGAAAGAAACACCACGCAGGTCAATGCTAATGGGTCGAGGCGGATGCGCTTGAAAAGCGGCAGCATGGCCGTCACACAGATCATATAGGTGGTTGAACCGTCTCCATCAAGTGACACCATCGCCGCCAGAACCGCGCTACACATAACTGCTTTAACCGGATCACCATTAATAATTCGCAGGAAGAAGCGAATAATGGGATCAAATAATCCGGTATCAAACATGGTACTGAAGTAGAGAATGGCAAAAATAACCATGATGGCCGTTGGAGCGACTTTTTTAAGTCCCTCAATCATCATTTCGCCCATCTCTCCACCGAAGCCTGCAAGTAGAGCAAATATTATTGGAATAATAATCAGAGCAACGAGTGCAGAAAGTTTTTTTGTCATGATGAGGATCATAAAGACCACTATCATGCCATATCCCAGAAGCGAGAGCATAAGAGCCTCCAACGCATATTATTTCTAATATGCGTGATAATTAATTTACGAAGATTTTTACCCGGACTTACTGTTAATTGATTAGCCCATATGCAGGCCGCCATTAACAGAGAAATCAGCGCCTGTAGCGAACCCTGATTCATCAGATGCCAGCCATGAACAAATGGACGCGATTTCCTGTGGAGAACCTAAACGACGGACTGGAATTTCCTGGACGATTTTATCAATAACCTGAACAGGTGTGACCGTCTTCAGTTTAGATGTAGCCAGATAACCCGGTGATACGGTGTTCACTGTCACGCCGCGTGCAGAGACTTCACGTGCCAGCGCACGCGTAAAACCACGGACTGCAGATTTAGCTGTGGAGTAGTTAACCTGGCCGGTTTGACCGATTTGCGCATTTACGGAAGAAATATTGATAATGCGCCCCCAACCTCGCGACATCATGCCCTCAACGACTTGCTTAGTGACGTTGAATAATGAGTTCATGTTAGTATTAATAACCGCTTGCCATTCCTGCGGTTGCATATCTCTAAATAACACGTTGCGTGCTGTGCCTGCATTATTAACTAATACGTCGATCTCACCAATTTCGCTTTTTATTTTTTCAAAGGCTTTTACTGTTGATTCCCAGTCGGCAACGTTTCCTTCTGAAGCAATAAAATCAAAGCCAAGCTTTTTATTATCGTCTAGCCAAGCTGCTTTACGTTGAGAATTGGGGCCGCATCCTGCAATTACTTTAAAACCATCCTTCGCCAGGCGGCGACAAATAGCGGTTCCGAGGCTTCCCATCCCGGATGTGACATACGCAATACGTTGGGTCATAACCCTTCTCCCAGATGCATTTATGTAACAGTTTTTACGACTTGTTAACAGTAAGCGACTTGCGCTTTTTTTTAGCAATATCGGACCGTTGAAATTGTGACCATGATCGTTAAATTTCTGCATTTAATTAACTTCAAATGCAATGACAATTATTATGTGCAATCCGTTCTGGCAGAGTTTTTAAGACACGCAAGCTTAAAACAGGCGTATCTGTTGGGTTTTGGCAAGGCTCAAAATGAATTCGTGACATCCATCACAAGCTAGCTTCTGCACTTATGGTTAAATAAATGCATATTGCACTGCTGGAGTTATAAATGGATAAGTTCGCCTATGTTGGCTGCCGTACATCCGAATGGCGCGGTGCGCGCGGAAAAGGAATCGAGGTTTACCGTATAGATGAATCAGGCAACTGGCATCACATCCAGCGTGTCATATCTGTTCAGGAAAACCCGTCCTGGCTAACGTTAGATGAAAAACGTAATCGCTTGTATGTGCTGCATGGTGATGGCAATCAGATTGCGATTTTTGCACGCAATCCCTTGGCGGGCACCCTGACATTATTATCGGAGCAAACCACTGGGCCGCAAAATGCACATCCAGATCTTGATCCACTACGACGCAATAATCCGGTTCATGCAGCACTTACACCTGATGGTCATCATCTTTTAATTGCTAACCATGAAGGTGGAAACGTTGCGGCACTGCCGTTTGCGGATGACGACACGCTACTTGCTCCTAGTCATTTGGCACTGGTTGAAGGACACGCGCACTCAGATGAAGCGCCCAGCATGTCACGCCCTCATGAAATTATTTTTGCTCCCAACAGCGACTTCTATGCACTGCCAATTCAGGGACGTAAGGCGGGGAATGGCATCGATATGGTGCGGATTTACCAATGGCGAGGTGAGCAATCACTGTTGAATGACGAAGTGCTTTTGCCTGCGGGAACCTGGCCGCGACATGTCGACTTTCACCCAACTGGCAACTGGCTTTACAGCTTGAGCGAACTTGGCAATACCATCACCGTTTTCGACTTCGATCGGGAAACCGGCAATCTTACTCTGAAGGAAACGCATAGCAGCTTGCCAGAAGGGTTTGAAGAACGGAATGACGCCAGCGAAATTGAAGTGCATCCATCTGGGCGATTTTTATATGCCGCAAACCGTGGTCATAACAGCATTGCAGTATTCAGAATCGATCAACTTGAGGGTAGCCTGACACCTCAAGGTTGGGTTTATTGCGGTGGAAACACCCCACGCTTTACCACCATCTCTGCTGATGGAAAGCGTTTTTACAGTGCCAATGAGGACTCGGATACCATCCGTATTTTCAGCATTAATGAAGAAACCGGCATGCTCAAAGATACCAACAAAGAAATAGTTACTGCCAGCCCAACCTGTATTGTGTTCTCCAGCTAATTCAGTGTTTGAGACCAGCTTCATTGAAGCTGGTCTCAAATGTTTGCTCCTCTTCTTCAACGTTTGGCCGTTTTGACGGCGTAACATTTTCTATAAATGCTTTAACTGAAGGGGAAGCTAATGCATAACTCTTCACACCCACGTAGAGCTCACGTTTAGCCCATGGCTCGATGAGCGGAATACACTTTACCGTGTCATTGCTACGCGTTTGCGCGATTTCATTAACGGGTAAGATGGCGATGCCCAGCCGCTGCGCAACCAGTTCAGCCATCGAGACAAAACTACTCACTCTCAGGCCGATGTTGAGAGCTTTGCCAAGCTTTCTGGCCTCACGATCCAGTATGTGGCTCACGGCGCTCTCCCTATGAGGGCCGATTATTTTTTCATCTATACAATCGGCCAACTGCAGAGAGCTGCGTTCAGCTAACGGATGTCCCTGCCACACCAGAACCGATAGTTGGTCATGCTGCCATGGCCAGACTTCGATACCTGAAGCGGGCGTCCAGCTGGAAAAGAAACCCACATCTGCATCGCCCTGTAACAGTCCCTGAACCACGCTAATCCCTGTGTGCTCTTCAATATCAATATCGGTATGTGGGTAGTGCGTCAGAAACTGGCTTATGGCGCGCGGCAGGTAATGCATCAGTGCTGCTGAGATAGTGAAGATACGGATGTGACCGCGTACGCCAGCCACGTAATCACTCAGCTCCTCTTCCATCTGGTCAAGATTGCGAAACACCTGGCGTGCATGGAACAACAATGAGTGACCGGCTGGCGTGAGTTCAATGCCGCGCGGCAAGCGCAACATTAAGGGTGTGCCGATTTGCTGCTCAAGCTCAGCAATGCGCTTGCTCACAGCCGAAACAGCCAAATGCTTGCGTCGCGCTGCGCGGGTGAGATTCTGCTCCTCCGCCACCGCGACAAACAACGAGAGTGAGATCAGATCATAACGCATAGGCATCCTTTAATCTGTGAGGGTTTGCTGGATGACGAAAGGCAGAATTCCACCATAGCGCAGATAGCGCAGTTCTTGCTGGGAGTCTATCACTGCCTCAAGGCCGATCGCAGCAATCTGCCTGCCGTCACGGCTGACGTTCAGCAGCAGCGGCGTTCTACCCGGTTCGATCGCCTCCAGTCCAATGATGTCCAGCACTTCGATGCCTTCCATCTCCGGCAGTTTTTCTGCCTCGCCTGCGATGAAATGCAGGGGTAAAATGCCCATCCCAATAAGATTAGTGCGATGTATGCGTTCAAAACTGTTGGCAATCACCGCTTTTACCCCCATCAACGCCTGCGCTTTTGCTGCCCAGTCACGGCTCGATCCCGCGCCATAGCGCTCACCCGCTAACACAACCAGCGGCGTACCTGTAGCCAGCCAGGTTTGGGCGGCTTCAAAAGCCGGGAGGATGTGTTGATGACTCGCATCCCAGGCAAAACCTCCGCCGCCTCGCTGGTCTGCCGGTAACAAACGATTGGATAGCGCTTTATTGGTAAAGGCCCCGCGAACCATGACTTCATGGTTACTGCGCCGGGTGGAATAAAGGTTGAGATCCTGTGGATCTTCGTGATGCTCCAGTAACCATTGACCGGCCAGACTGTCGTCCGAAATCGCGCCCGCTGGTGAAATGTGATCAGTGGTGACGTCATCGCCAAACCAGAGAAAGGGTCGGGCATTCGTCAGCGAAAGCGGTTCCGCCGGACTGCGTGGTAAACGTTCGAGATAGCCCGGACGCCGTAAATATGTTGAGGTGAATTCCCATGGATAATGCACGCTACCCGGCGCTTCAATCTGCTGCCAGTGTGGTGTTCCCTGCCAGATGATGTCTCGGCGCTGAATGTAATGTTCACGCTTCATCGCTGCTTTCACCCATTGCTCAACTTCTTCGCGACCCGGCATTAAATCGCGCATCAAAATGGGCCGGTCATCTGCATCGTAACCCAGCGGATCGCTCAACATATCGTGCTGCATATTTCCGGCGATGGCCCATGCAATCACCAGTGCCGGTGAAGTGAGGTAACCATGCCCGAGGCTGGGATTTACGCGACGTGGAAAGTTGCGGTTGCCGGAAAGCACACACACTGCCTGAAGGCCATCATTCACCAGCATTTCCATAGCGGGTTGCAACGCCCCTGAGCTGCCAATGCAGGTCATGCATCCATAACCTGCCACATCAAATCCCACTTTTTCCAGCTCGCCAAGCAGGCCGGATTCTCCAAGGTAATCGGTAACCGCCCTAGATCCGGGTGAAAATGAGGTCTTGACCCAGGGCTTGGGCTTTAACCCCAGATGTGCGGCATTGCGCGCAAATAAGGCGGCCTGAATCACCAGCCACGGATTGGCCGTGGTGGTACAGCTGGTGATGGCTGCAATGGCCACCGCACCCTGTTGGACGGATTGCGGGTAATCGTCATGGTGCCATTGCACATCACGTTGTGCGGGTGTCAGCGTTTGCAGAAAACTGTTCGGCGTCTCGCTAAGTGGTATTTGTTGATGCGGGTTATAGGGCCCGGCAACGCTGGGTAGAATAGTGCCCAAATCCAGCTCAATCAGTTGGGTAAAAGTTGGCTGGATATCGCCGGATGAGCGCCACAGATGCTGATGCTGCATGTAACCACGAATAATCGCCTGCTGCTCTTCACTGCGCCCCGTCATGTTGACGTACTCTGCACTTCGCTCATCAAACGGGAAGAACACTACTGTAGCGCCATACTCAGGCGCCATATTCGCAATGGTTGCGCGCGATTCCAGTGGCATGGTGTGCAGCGATGGCCCGGTGAACTCAACAAATTTGCCCACCACGCCGTTTTCACGCAACAGGCGCGTAATGTGCAGTGCCAGGTCGCTGTCGCTAACATCCGGCGGCAGCTGGCCTGACACAGAAATACCCACCACATCCGGGAAGCGTAGCGTTACGGGTTCACCCACCAAAGCCGCCTGTCCTTCCAGCCCACCGACACCCCAGCCCAAAACACCCAGGGCATTGATCATCGGGGTATGGCTGTCGGTCGCAATCATGCAATCGGCATGCAACAAAGGGATGGCTTCACGCTCATCAATCGTAACAACTTCCGCTATAGCCTCAAGATTCATCAAATGAATGATGCCAGTACCCGGCGGGATCACCCGAAAATTATCGAGACTTTTCTCTGCCCAGCGAATAAAACGGTAACGCTCTGCATTACGGCGGAAATCATAGGTGAGGTTGTCTTCCAGTGCATTGGCGCTGGCATAGCTCTCCACTATCACGGAGTGATCTATCGTCAGCACGGCGGGAATATGCGGATTTATCGCTCGCGGATCCCCCCCTAATTCGGCAGTGAGATCGCGCATGGCGGCAAAATCAGCCAGCGCCGGTAAGCATGTGGTGTCATGAAACATGAGTCGGTCAGGATAAAATTCAACTTCACCCGGTGTGGACGTTGCCGACAGAAAGTTAAGAAATTCTGGCAGCCTGTGCGGAGAACATCGAGCTACGTTTTCCAGCAAAATACGAATGCTATAGGGCAACGTTTGTAATTGGGCCAACGGCACTATGTGAGTCAGATCGATGACGTTATAAAGGCGGTCGTTAATGACCAGCGGTGAGCGTTGCGGAGTTGAGAGCGATGTCATAAAAAACCTTCCGTTACAGCAATCTAATTATGTTCGTTGCCGGATAACGTCTCATGCTCAGATTTGAATGAAAATTGAACTTTAACCAATACAGCGTTCTCCATAGAAGAACGCTAATCTCTCTTTAAGCTTCAGCCAGGTTTCGATTGATAATCTCGTCAATCGCACCGTTTTCCTGCCACTTAGACAAATAAGTGCTGATTTCGCTGAACAGTTTTTCATTTTTATGCGGCAAACAGATCGCCTGAAAAATTTGCCCAAAATTATCGGATAGCACGCGATAGCCGCTATTTTCCTTGGCTGCATGCTCCAGTGGCTGTCTAATACCCGCAGCCATATCGCCTTCTCCATTGAGAAACGCATCAATGGCCGCTTGCGATGAAGGCAGCCGGTTCAATGCTGCCTGCTTTAATTCTCGCGTCAGGAACAGGTCGTAAGCCGCACCTTTACCGACATTAATCACCACGTTTGCCTGGTCCATCTCACTGACGCTTTGCCAGTGACTGTCTTCCTTGACTAAAACAGTGCCTTCAATAGTGATGTAGGGCCGAGTGAATCGCAGCACTTCTTCGCGCTTTGGGTCGATTGCCAAAAAGGCCACATCCCAGCGATCGCTGTTAGCATCCTCAACCACCTTACCCGCCGTAGGATAAGTGACGAACTGCGCAACTTTTCCCTGCTGCGCAGCAATTTTATTGGCAATTTCTACAGTTATACCCCCAGGCTGCCCGTCGGGCAACGTTTTGGCCAATACAGCATTACCTAAATTAATAGCGAAACGTAGTGTGGTTTCTTCATCGGTGACTGGCATTGGGTTCTCCAGAGAAGTCATCATCATGATCCTGCTTAGGCGTTTCAAAATTCAGGCGCTGAATTTTTCCTGCCACAAACAGATAGCAGCACAGATTGAGGAAAGCGCAGACGCCGACAAAAATCAAAGCGCCATTAAACGAGCCAGTATCTTTAATGATGTAGGCGATAATGATGGGTGTGAATATCCCGGAGATATTACCAATCATATTGAATAACCCGCCGCTCAAGCCCACTGCCTCCTTTGGCGAAAAATCTGAGACTACGCACCAGCCCATAGCGCCGAAACCTTTGCCGAAGAAAGCCAGCGACATAATCGCCACCACAATCCACGCCGAGTCAACATAGTTACAAATCACCATGCTGACAGCCAACAGCATACCGATAACAATGGGTGTTTTACGTGCAGCTGACAAGCTGAAGCCACGCGCCAACATATAATCAGACAACACACCACCGAGCAGAGCTCCCGCACAGCCGCACAATGCTGGTAATGAAGCAATAAAACCTGCTTTGAGAATGGTCATACCACGATCATGAACCAGATAGACAGGGAACCAGGTCAGGAAGAAATAAGAGAGAACAGTGAAAAAGAACTGCCCCATATACACGCCCAGAGCAAGTCGGCTTGTCAGTAATTTGCGGGTATAGCCTTTACCAACATTATCGCCTTTTTTACTGGCCTTCATGTTCGTCAAACCGCCACCAGACTGGATATATTCCAGTTCGGCGTGATTCACCAGTGGGTGAACTTTAGGCGTATCGGTAAGCACGCGGGTCATCAACAGCGAAACCAGAATACCAACAACCCCCATGAACCAGAACACAGATTCCCAGCCGTATGAATATGAGAACCAGCCCATCAGAGGCAGGAAGACCACGAGGGCAAAATATTGCGCAGCTGTGGTAAACCCAGACGCTTTACCGCGCTCTTTTGCCGGGAACCATGCTGCCAGGAAACGTGAGTTAGCAGGTAACGTAGGCGCTTCAATCAACCCCATCATAAAGATGAAGCCAAACATTAAGATACGCGTGACCCAAACATTGTCGAAAGCGGTACTAAAACCGACGAGGAAAACGAAAAATGACCAGGTGAAAACGCCTGTAACCAGCACTTTTTTGGAGCCGTATCGGTCTAGTAACCATCCGCCTGGATATTGCCCGAGAACATATGCCCAAGTGAATGTAGAGATCAGATAACCAAGCGCAACAATATCCAGACCAGCAGATTTCACCATGTCTGTTCCGGCAATAGAAAAGGTTGCTCTGTCGCCGTGGTTTAACGCAATACTGAGGAATACCATCAGCAAAATCATATAACGATAATGCGTTGGTCTGTTCTTTTTAGCAGTGGAGTTCAGAGTAATCATAATATTCGGCCTTGTCTGGCATACGATTAATTAAATCGGTAAAGTTCAGCCGGGTTTTCCACAAATAACTTGTGGCGAACCTGATCGTTATGCGCCCAGTGGTATATTTTCGATAGTATCAATGCATCATCTGGCATATTTTTATTGGCACTAATTAAATTAGGATGTGGCCAGTCACTTCCCCATAAAACACGCTCTGTAGCTTCGCGCAGGAAGCAACTCACTAATGCAGCCATATCTGAAACATCATCACGTTGTGATTGATGGTAAAGCGCAGAAAGTTTTACCCAGCATTTGCCTCTCTCAATCAGCTCCCAGGCAAGTCTCCAGGAAGAATGCGAAGTTGCGCCTGGTGGCAAGCGGAAGTAGTGATCTATGACCAGGTTTCCCGGTATCTGAAGCAGAAGTGGCCTTAAATCCCAAAGTTGATCTGCAGTTGCATGAACTTGCACATGCCAGCCACGCTCAGCGACTCGAATCGCTATAGGTAAAATCATGTCGGGTGTGGTTGCATTACCCGTGCCGAGATTGAAACGAACACCCGTAACTCCCGCCAATTGCAATGCATCTAGTTCAGTGTCACTGACGGTCTCATTCACCACAGCCTCGCCGCGCGCATTGGGTCCGAAAGCAGCCAACGCATCCGTTAGACAACGATTATCTGTTCCATAAGAAGAGGGTTGCACTAACACATGACGAGAATGTCCCAACCACTTTTTAAACTGGTTGTAATCATCAACAGTTGCGTCGGGTAAATTTCGCGTGTCGTCCGCCACATAGGGAAAACGCCTGTCATAAATATGATGGTGGCAGTCGCAGCTGTTATTTGGCAGTACGAATTCAGGCGAGTGAGAAATATGACTATATTTCACATCCGCCAATATATCTCGGATTTCCACGATGATGCCTTTTTTTAAAAAATTAGATTCGACTGAATAAATTAATTCGTCATTAATATTTTCAGTTTTGAGACCGCAGCATGCGGACTGCTAAGCACCGGGCACGTTACAGCGGCCTGAACCTGATCCCAGGCGATCGCCATTGAGAAATGTGCAAGCAAAATGGCGTCAGCATCTTGATGTTCACGCGCAGCCTGAACAAGTAGCTCGTTATGACGGCTTGCATCACCCTGCTCAAGTGCATCACGCGCGCCTTCAACTACGATACTTTTGAGCGTGGCTTCACGATAACCCTGGCGGACCAACTCATTGAATTCAGCTTCCATTCCCGCAACAGCCGGAGCAAAGGTTGCCAACATAACAATATTTTTACCTTGAGCTAATGCAGCCTCAAACATCGCGGCGTTCGGCTTCAGAACAGGCAATTCGTGTGTCGCCGCACTGGCATCAATGGCCTCGCCAAACGCAGAACAAGTGAATAGAACTGCACCAGCATCAATGCTTTCGGCGTAGTTAACCAGTGAATCAATCCGCTTATAAAGCCGATCATTTAGCAAAGTAACCTTACGACGATCTGTACTCAGCGAATCATCCAATAAATTACTGATCTCAGCTTCTGGCCACTGGGCTGCAAAAGCCTGATTGATGGGCTCAACGGCCAATGGCGTTGCATGGATTAAAACGATACGTTGATTCATCTTCGGCTCCATGAAAGCAGGTTGCCGCTGAATTGCGGCAACCTCATGACGTTAAATCAGGCGCGAATAGATGCAGCCACTTTGTCAGCAAAGGCTTTGGTGCCACACTTGCCACCCAGATCCGGCGTGCGGGTTTCTGGATTTTCCAACACTTCGTCAACTGCACGGTTGATCTCTTCAGCAGCTTTGAGGAATTTTGGTTGATTGTGTTTCTCTGCGTACCACTGCAGCATCATCGCAACAGACAGGATCATTGAGACAGGGTTAGCCTTGTCCTGATTCTGAATGTCCGGTGCGGAACCATGTTGAGCCTGAGCGCAGCAATGGGTATCGCTGGCCATGATTGAACCTGCCAGACCAAGGCTACCGGACAATTCACTTGCCAAGTCACTGATGATGTCGCCATAGAAGTTGGTAGCAACCAGCACGTCGAAACGCTCTGGATTACGCACCAGGTGCGCAGTTGATGCATCAACCAACAGATCATCCAGCTCAACTTCAGGGAACTCTTTCGCGACATCACGAACGGCTTCAAGGAACAGGCCGTCAGTCATGTGGAAGCTGTTCGCTTTATGAATAGCAGTCACTTTCTTACGACGCTGCATCGCCAGCTCAAATGCCTTGCGTGCAATACGTTCAGAGCAATGACGGGTGATTTTACGGGTCGACAGCGCCATATCCGGGCTTGGCATCACTTCACCCCAGCCGCGAGTCATATTGCGGTCAGGATAGAAACCTTCAGTCGCCTCACGCATGATCACCAGATCCATCGATTTGCCTTCCTTCATATTTGAAGTCAGGAATGGACGAGTACGCGCCGGACGCACGTTAGCGTAAAGATCCAGACCGATACGGAAACCTGCAGAAACGTTACGACCGCCTTTTTCCGGTGCTGGATAGTCAGCGTGCGACTGTGTACCCAGGATAATGCCATCATAAGTTTTGGCACGGTCGAGTGATTCCTGGCGCAGCGTAGTACCGTGTAACTCCAGGCTTTTAAAACCCACGTCTTCGTAGTCGAACTCAAAGTTCAGGGCATACGCTTTATCCAGCGACTCCAGCACAGTTACCGCAGCAGAAGTGATCTCAGGGCCGATACCGTCACAAGGCAGAACCAAAATACGCATAAATACTCCAGATGGTTGGTAAGTTTTCGATTGCATTTTTATACCAATAAATGCACTGAAGGCAAGGTGATTGAGATCACATTTCTGATACAAAAAAAACACATTAGAACATTTATGCGCTGAATCAGTGAGTTATATGAAAAGCTTTATGGCTTTAGGATTAATACCCGATATGACAAGGTTTAATACCCCCTTAGTGATTTGTGGAATGTTATGCAAAACGCTTTATTTTGTGATCTTAAGCACAAATTAACACCAAGCCTAATTGCACTTGTATTTACATAAAAGCAATATGTGCTCAATTTGTTACCGCTTCTGAGGAACACATATGATTAAGTTGGGCGTCATCGCGGATGACTTTACGGGTGCCACCGACATTGCCAGCTTTATGGTGAATGCTGGCTGGAAAGTGGTGCTGTTCAATGGCGTTCCAGCTGAGGCATTTGATCAGGAAGGAATCGACGCGGTTGTTATCGCATTGAAAAGTCGTTCAATTCCGACGAAAACAGCGGTAGAGCAGTCATTATCTGCATCCAATTGGCTAAAAGCTCAGGACTGCAAGCGACAGCTTTTCAAATACTGCTCAACTTTTGATTCAACCAGTGAAGGCAACATCGGTCCGGTTACTGATGCGCTGATGGAGAATCTTGGTGCATCCATGACGCTGATTTGCCCTGCAGTGCCTGACAACGGCCGCACGATTTTACAGGGGCATTTATTCGTCAAAGGGCAGTTACTCAATCAAAGCGGAATGGAACATCATCCAGTAACGCCGATGAAAGAGTCGTCACTGAAAAAATTGATGGAAGCGCAATCTACGGGGCGTTGCGAAATCATCAGTCTCGACACGATCAAAAATCATGTTGAAGACATTCCTGATACGTTGGCAAAACTAGCGGAAGAAAAATTTAAATATGTTATCTGCGATGTGCTCGATAACAACGACCTGTTAACCGTGGCGAGTGAGACAGCAGATTTTAAATTGATCACCGGAGCTGCAGGCATTGGTTATGCGATTGCCGCACTGGATACGATGAATAAGCGCGCAGAAAACCATTCTTTCTCAATCAGTAGAGAAGGCGCGAGCGTTGTTCTGTCGGGCAGTTGCTCTTCAATGACTAACCAGCAAGTTAACTTTTATCAACAGCGCGCTTCATCTCTGGCGCTGGATGTGGAAAAAATTCTCAATGAACCCACCTATCTGCAGACGGTGACTGGCTGGGTGTTAACCCATACCAATGATTCATTGGCTCCAATGGTTTATGCCACCCAACCGCCGCAGATAATTGAGATCATTCAAAAGAACTATGGTGCGGAATTTGTTAGTGAAAAGATTGAAGGTTTCTTCTCTGCGCTAGCCAGCACTCTTAGTAAGAAAGGTTTCAACAAATTCATCGTAGCCGGTGGTGAAACGTCGGGTGCGGTGTCACAGGGTCTTGATATTAAAGGCATGGTAATTGGTGATGCTGTTGCACCAGGTGTGCCGTGGACGCAGGTTCTGGACGAAGAAAAGTGGGTAATTCTTAAGTCAGGCAATTTTGGCAACAGTGATTTCTTCTTAAAAGCGCAGGAGAGTGTGAAATGAGCGAAGTGCAATTACGTCAGGATTTAGTTCGCTACGCACGCTCCCTGTTTGAACGCGGTTACAGTAGCGGTGGTGCCGGAAATATTAGCCTTAAATTACCCGATGGCCATATTCTCGCCACACCCACTAATTCAAGCTTTGGCGATCTGGATGCTGATGAACTAAGCAAAGTGACCATGACCGGTGAGTTAGTTTCTGGTCAAAAGGCTTCAAAAGAGGTACTGATGCATCTGGCCATGTATCGCCAGCGTCCTGCGTGCGGCGGTATTGTGCATCTGCATTCTCCCTGGTTAACAGCGTTATCCTGCCTGCCTGACCTGGATTACGACAATGCATTGCCCGCCATCACACCTTATTACGTGATGCGAGTAGGCAAGTTACCTGTCGTTCCCTACATCCGTCCAGGCTCACCGGATATTGCAGTCCATGTGGAAAAATTAGCTAAGGAGCATAATTCGATTCTGCTAGCTAATCATGGCCCAATTATTTCAGGGAAAAACATCCGCGAAGCGGTATTCAATGCAGAAGAGTTAGAAGAAACAGCAAAACTGTACTTCGTTCTTAAGCCCTATGGTATGAAAACATTAACCGCCGAAAATATTGATGAGTTGAATACGCTTTTTAATATGAAATAAATAATTATTTTTAAAGCTGTGCAGATTTCCTGCACAGCGTTTTCTTACATCTAATACCCTGAAAATTTAAAGGACAAATTATGTCTTTAATGCTTATCACCGGGATCGTCATGTTCATTATACTGACATGGTGCTTATTGAAGAATAAGTTTCCACCCAGTGTATTGTTTATTGTTTTACCCACCGTTGCTGCTCTGGTCTGTGGATTTGGTTTTAAAGAATTGGGTGAGTATGTCGCATCCGGATTAAAGTCAGTGGTAGGAACCGCCACGCTCGTTGCCTTTAGCGCCATGTTCTTTACCCTGATGAAAGAGGCGGGGGTCTTTGACGTTATTGTACGTTTTATCCTGCGCTTCGTAACGCAATCTACTTTCTCAGTATTGCTGGCGACTCTTGTTATTGCCTCAGTTTGTAGCCTTGATGGCAATGCCTACGCAACGTTGCTGGTTACCGTACCTGCCTTACTGCCCATCTATGAAAAGATGAATATCAGCCGTAAAACTTTATTGATGCTGGTCACTGTCGGTGTTGGCGTTACGGGAATAACTCCCTGGGGTGGCTCGCTTAATCGCGCGATTGCCGTAACCCATCTCGATATCCTTGAAGTCTATTACAAATTGATCCCGCTGCAGGTTGTGTTGTTCGTGCTGGGTGTTGTTCTGTGCTGGTACATGGCCAGAGTTGAAAATAGAAGCGGCTCTGGAATCACTAAAGAAGCTTTTCTGGTGATGCGTCAGGAGATGCTGACCAGCGAAGGAGATCACAATCCGTGGTTATTACGTGCGAACTTTGTACTGGTCATCGCCACCATTGTTATTTTGGTCTCAGGCTTAGTTGCCGGTAACTTCCTGTTCATGATCGCTTTCTCACTGGCGGTAATGATTAATTATCCTGATGCCAAAAAAGCACAGCAAAAAATAAAAGATTATGCGCTGACCATTTTCCCGGTAATTGTAATTTTCTTAACCATTGGTGTGTTCGTTGGCATCTTACAAAATACGGGGATTATTAAGGTTCTGGTAAATGAACTTGCTACGGTGCTACCTTCCAGTTTAGGGCCTTATCTCTATATTATTCTGGCGGCGTTTAGCGTACCGATTGTTATTCTGATTGGTTCAGATGCATTTTATTTTGCTCTACTTCCTCTTGCTGTGGGCCTTGGACAAAGTTTTGACGTCTCCCCACTGCACGTCACTATCGCCATGTTGATAACTGAACAAATTGGTCTGCTGTTAAGCCCCGTAATACCGGCGACGCACCTTGGGTTAGGTCTGCTTAATCTTCAGGTCGGCGAACATATTCGTCATTCCATGGTGAAAATTTGGATCATGAGTGTCTGTGCGCTGTTCGCTGCAGTTGTTCTTGGCATTATTCCTGTCTGATGGGGAGCGCTATGATTCCTGCTGAACGTCATCAACGGATACTCGAAATGGTATCCACCAAACATTTTGTTAGTCTCCGTGAGCTGTCGGATATGCTGAATGTCACGGTGATGACCATTCGGCGGGATATTGAGCAACTCAGCGCGCGTGGCATCATCATGACCACGCGCGGTGGGGTTAAGTCACGTGATGAAGTGCCTGTGCGTAAACTGCCCGAAGCCGTTGGTTCTAACGCTCTGGTTCGTGCAGCGCTCAGCTACCTTGGCGACAGTAAGGTGGTTTATATCGATGGCGGGAAACTGACCTTAGAGCTGGCCACCTTTTTCCCCTACAGCGATGAAATGACAATTGTCACCAATGATTTTGCTATCGCAAAGCATGTGATGGCTCACAGTGGCGCCGCACTGTTCTTTATTGGTGGAAAACTAAGCCGTCATGACAATACCTTCCATCAACGCGTCGCACTTGAAACCTTAAAAAGCCTCAATTTTGAAAAAGCATTCATTGCGCCGGAATCATGGGGTGATAAAGGCGTGTTTCATAATGATGAATTTAGAACGTCTTATTACGATGCAATTATTAGCGCATCACGCAAATGCATCATGCTGGGAGACAATCAAAGTTATGGCCGCAACGCCCTTTACAAAATGTTTTCCCTCACCGATATGGACATGGTCATTACAGACCTGTCTTCTTCAGAGTCGATTTTGAGCAGACGAATTGATCCGCTAAAACTGCATCCCATAGCGAGAAAATAACGATAGCCATCCAGCTTTAGTGGTCAAATTTGACTAATGGTCATTCTTTTGCTTATAGCGGACCTTACCCATCTCGCATGTCCGCTTTGTGCCAAGAACAGTCGTTGCTAAGATCAGTTTAGTCGCCTGTTGGCACTGCCACAGGCATGTCTATGTAAAAAGCGAAGATGTTATAATCCAGTGTTCATTTGCTCTGATAAACAATAACGATGATAAACAGAATACTGGTAAGTGCTTGCCTGGTGGGGTTCAAAGCCCGCTATGATGGAAGCGAGAAAGCACAAATGACTGATCAGTTGCAGCGTTGGCAGAAAGAGCATCGTCTTGTGATCCACTGTCCTGAATTGGCCGCCGGGTTGCCAATTCCACGTCCCCCGGCTGAGATTGTCTCTACTGATGGTAAAGACGTAATGCTGGCACAGATCAGAATACTTGAAATTACCGGACAGGATGTCACTGAGTCCTATCAGCTTGCCGCTTGGTTGGCACTACGCACAGCTCAGGAGTCGGGTTGTACCGCTGCGCTGTTAACCGACGGCAGTCCAACATGCGGTAGCCAATTCATCTATGACGGTTCATTTAGCGGCCAGCGTAAGTCAGGTATGGGAGTCGCAGCTTCGCTACTCACTGAACATGGTATAGCCGTGTTTTCTGAGAAGAGGCTTGCCGATCTCATTGCCTGGATTGATGAAAAAGAACGCTGAACATATTTTTTTTATTGAGATATAAAAAGAAATCAGTTTTTTGTTTATTACTGACGTCACATGTTCTCAGGCCTATTTGTGCCAGGAGCGGAAGTTGGAGTGCCAGAGGCCCTCTAAACATTGATGGTTAGTTTTGCAGGGATACTTACAGCCGTACTGGCTCAGGTCGGCTCTCGACCAAGCTATACCGGGGCGGTTCAGCTCAGAATCTGGATGAAATAAAGGATCCAGATGCGGATCCAATTCCATTTTGACTTCTTATGTACCAGGTGAAATGGTCAGTTCCAGTATTCATATTTCGCCGTCATTACGGCGTTATGTTTGTCCACATACTGTTTACCTGTCCGAACAGTTGGGGTGATTGTGATATCCATATTGGCGTGTGTGCATTCTCCATGTGAGTTCCACTCCTCGCAGGTGGTCAGATTTTTTTCGATGGTGAAATACGTCTGGGTCTTGCTCAGGGTCAACTCACGGCCCTCGTTATCATAGCTATACTCTTCTATGGTTGAGGGTGATTGGGTTTTGATCAGACGATGATCGCCATCATAACTATATACAATCGTATTATTATCTATCACCATACTTCCTTTGCTTGCCGCGCTTGCCAGTAATCCTGATGAATTGAAGTCGTAGTCGATTGTGCCTACTACGGTTTTATCTTTATCTTCCGGTTTTGTGGCCTCGATAACCGAACGATTAACTGCACGGCTGATAATTCCTTTATCGTTAAGCAGGTAAATTCCCTCAAGAGTCTGCCGATATGCCTGCGTGGTTTTCTGACTGTTTTTATCGGCTATGACCCCGTTTGAGTCCACCTGGATGCGCCAGCCAAACTCCGTTTTATTCAACTGAATTTCAGAGGTTGCCGTGAAAACTGCTTTCTGGCCTGTTGAGGTTTTGACCTCTTTCATACGGCCGCTAATTAACTCACCGCATTGACTGAAGTTGCTTTGAACCGATGTGCGAAGATACCCATCAGGACTATCAATAGTGATTGATACAGATTTGGGAATTTCAGTTCTTGTCGGCTGGCTCAGAAAGATGAAGTTGTTCAGTTTATTTTTAGCGAAGATTTCCGCAGTGCATTGTGCTGCATAAGTCTGAAATGTGCAGAGGGATAAGAGAGTAATTAACAGTTTTTTATTATTGAATGACATTATTTGTTGTCCTCATGAACCGATCAGTTATCCAGATTTGGTTAAGTTGGCGAAGTTTTGTTTCATTGGCTGCTTGTCTGGTTTGACTCACTTGTCAATCAGTGGCTTCACTGTAATCTGGCTACATGCTTTGTACAATAAGGTCCGCTCCTCGCTCAGTGCCGACCTGTTGTCTCTTCAATCTGCTGCGTGAAGCGGGCTGACACAATGGCTCCAACATACGAATCAGTCCACAATAAAGAGTTTTGCGCCTGTCGTAGTTCTGGACTGATGTGGCTCCGCGTTATCACCAACCTGATAACTCATCCCCGCAGTTAAAATGAATTTACGACCATCTTCGAGCATTGTTTCTAGTTCTCCCTCCATGCAGAAAAGAACATGCCCTTTTTGGCACCAATGGTCTGCAAGATAGCCTGGGGTATATTCAACCATTCGCACACGGATTTGATTCGGTTTCTGACCAAAGTGTTGCGTGCGCCAGTAAGCCATACCTGTTTCCCCTGGGTGCTCTGTTCTTTCGACTTCACTCCAGTTGGTCGTGCCAAAAGCAAATGCCTCAAGATTCATTTTGTCGCCCTTCGTTATTAAGTAAGATCTCTCATGCTCAGACTAGAGCGATTTAACGATATGAAAAACTAATTTTTAAATCAAAATCTTAAATGTCAAATGTGGTAAGAAAGTTGAAAGTGGTGCAGATTATTTATCTATTCAGGGATCTGCACAAGTAAACGGCAGCGGTTACAGATAATGTCTGCTTCACGCCCGTGAATTTGGATTGCTCTGTCCCAGTTTTTTGTTGGAAACGACCAAGTAATTTGCGAACAGGTAGTCAAGTAAAATGCGAATGGGTGATCAAGTGAATGCGAATACCCAATTATCAGCCATGATGAATTCCTTTAAAATATTTACCGGATTTGTACGAATATATTAACCTGCATCCCGGAATACCTAATAGGGTCTATGGAAGTTTATACTAATTATTTTATGCCTAAGCTGAGTTGTAATTATTAACTCACTCAGGCATTCAGATTAATAAGGACAGATATTTTACTTTGCGTGACACCTGGAAAAATCAGTTTCCCCAAAAAGTTACTTTTCCTGCATTGCCAAACTGAAGGCTAACGGGAATGGTCAGCTCTGACGCAAAGGATTACTTCCCGTTTGTTTGTTTTTTAGCTGGTGGAAGGTTTGAGGGGCATCTAAATCAGTTTATGAAACGCTAAAATTTTACTTAATCGAATGCATTCCACTCCGGATAAATATAAAAAACTGTTCCCGCTTTAACAGGGAGTGTGAGAGCTTTGTTTTCGGGAACAATTTGCATATTCACATCCTGGTAAATTCCGGTACAGCTTTTCTGATCTACAACCATAGTCCACGCTTGTTGTCTGGGTATGGTGACGCCAAACCAGGTCTTAACATCAACAAACTTAGTTGTAACGCTGACGTTATATCTACAATCCGACTTCACATCCTGTACAATTAATGAACTATCACCTTCCATAAAAGTGCGTATGTTCACCGTCTTAATAGGCTCGGCATGGATACCAATAGAAGTCAGGAGCATCACTAATGGAGCAATTATATTTAATCTCATCGTTGATTTTTCGCTTTTAAAGATGTGCTTCAGCACACGAGAACTAGAATCTTTTTATTGGGGGCGTACCGGTTACCCAAAGTTCAATACGATCTTGCATGTTGATAACTGCGGCCGCATCCTGCTTTAATTGCTCTACTCGGTCAGGTGAAGATGCGAAAATAGTCTGGCAATATTCAAATTCACTATGTACGGCACCTAAACGTTCAAACAGGATTGAAAGATATTTAATATCATCGTCAGAGAGTTCAGTGTTCAATGTTTGCCTCATTAAGTGGCAATCGAAGTGACGAGATTTACCACGTCTAACCCCTGTCGCGACCATGCTAATTAATGGTAACTCATTCTCCAGGGACGCCTGAATGAATGTCTTCAGGAATTGTAAAAGTAACTTTTCTCGGTCTAAACCAGAAGTGTAAACATTTCAGGTTTAAATTAACGACATGCCCATGAAGGACGTAGTATTTTCTCATTGTTCCAGGGCTGCTGTTCACCTAGTTCCCAGGTGTCAGTATCGTACAAGCCTGTGCCGCCGAAATCAAAGTCCGGGCATAACTGACAAACATAACAGTACGCGAGAAATCCATTATCTCGGCTTTTTACGCCATATAACCAACCTACTGCATAAATGTCCTGAGAATATGATCCAAAAGCAAAATATACACCTGCATTGCTCCAGTGTGACAACTCGGGGTAATCCCCTCTCATACCCTTTATGTATTCAATATCCTCATCGTTTAACTCCTCATCGGATACTTCTCCGGTTAAAAATGTTCTTTCTTCAAAGATAAACATCATGCTCTCCTTACAAAATTTGGGTTTAAGTTTTTATTATACCAACTCTGTTTCTGAGCAGCCCCCACGGTTCAAGTGTTCAAGGTTTTGATTGTATTATAAAATCACTCTTTATCAGAGTGCATTTGATGGCTAAAGTTGACGTAAAATGCCCTTTTTTGTGAGCAGACCGAATCCGTTTAAAAACATGGTCAGGGTAAAACCGGGCATCAGCACTACCGCTGACAGTTTTACCGCCGTACTTTCCAGCTCGACTATGCCTATCGTGCCTGTCAGCCCGGAATGAAAAAACAGTTTGTCGATCTTGCAATGAACAATCCGGGCATACGTGACACCGCTCGAGCGCTACCTATCAGTATCAATTTATCATTTCTGATATGAGTCAATAAGGCTGTCGATGAGCGGGGTCTGTTCAAATCCAGGATGCCCCCGGAACATGTGACTCGCGACCGCTATCCACTCCAGCACTTTATCGGTGCCAATCCACCGTCTGCCAAGTCGCTCTGCCGCAATTGCCGTTTTGAAATAGCCAGAGAAGTGATCAACGACCAGCTCGCCAGGCTTTGTCAGAAACTCGATGAAAAATGAGGCAAGCCAGGTCGGTGATGTCGCCCCATGGCGGGGTAACCCCAGCTCCGAAGCCACTTTGTGACAAAAGAGGGTATCAGGGCATAGATTCCCCCTGATCAGGGTGTTTTTTGCAATGGCTCCCTCGGTCTGTGCCGAAAACGATCCGGCTTTGAGCCGATGAGCACCATCACCATAGGATGTCGTGCGCAGTTCGCCACCGGCATCAATCAGTTTCTGATGTGCTTCAGTATGCGGGACCAGGACGCGGCGATTGTCAGATCTGACATGCATGGCATCGGAGGTCAGCCAAATAACGGGTTCGTATGAAACACCAAGCTGAACCCGTTTTTTACAAGCCCATTGTGTGGGACCTGGTGCCTTAGCCCGGTTGACCCAAACCAGTCTGTCCATCAGTTCAAGTCCAAGATCATCCGCCAGCGCGAGTATCAGCCGTTCAAGATAAAGTGAGCGGGACGGACGGCCAGGCACGAAGGCATCCTGAGTCAGGTTGAGCACTATACTTCCGCCCCTGACCAGATTTTTGACAATTGGCTCAAGCGTCCTGACGATAAATTCCACGTAAGCGGCTTCGCTTTCAGCGCCAGCTCCGTAAGCACGGGCATTCCGCAGCAGGTACGGCGGTGAGGAGAAGCACAGCGTGATAGGTTCATCCCGAACGCTGCCAAACACTTGCCTCGCATCCCCAAAAATCCCTACACCCAGTTCAGTTGAAAACCCGACGACACAAACATTAGCGCGTGGCTCACGTAATCCTTTGTCGGTCAGGCGAGCAAGTTGCCAGACACCGCGCACCCCGGACACCTTTTCGATGATCCCCGCATGCTTGAGCGTTTGCTGAAACCAGCGGATTTTGTGCTTAATCTCACTGGTTTTCACTTTTTTATCGCCAAATTCTCGCTGAAGCTGCATATCCTCAGCAGACAGGCCAGCGAGTTTCTGGGCTTTCTCATAGATTTCCGCATTGGACAGCTCACCCTCTGCGTCTTCGTAAATCTGAGCGATTAATTCAGCCGTTAATGTGGTCATGGAATTCCCTGAAATTCTGGCGCCTGTCCGGAGTTACCCGAACAGGGGTAATGACGATGGTTAGTCAGTCAATATAGGCATGTAAAATATCGAGATGCTCGGGAAGAACACGCTTTACGCGCTTCATGCTGTAATGAAACTCTCCGCCGAGATCATAAGCGCCGTTGTCGTCCCAGTCCAGGTCGCCATGAGCTTCACCTTCAATGGCGATGCGCACTGCCGATGCTTCATCATCCGCAGCAATCAACGACTGAGTTGATTTGATGTATTCCCCAGCCTGGATCTTCAGAACAACCATAAAATGATGCATAGATATCTCCCGTCTTAGTTTTCAGAGTAAATTTATTGAAGCCCTGACACAGGCCAGGGCAGGAATAAATCAACTCACAAAGTCGTAACCAAACACCCCACCAACACGCATGCGTTGTGACGCCATGTCCTTTAACCGTTTGTTGACCATTTTCATCTCAGCAGTGGTGGCCTTCGATACCGGGATGAATTCACGCTGAATGTGTGTTTCATGAAACAGCGTACGATTATCTTTAGAGGCCGCTTTATTACGGATCAGCCCTTCCTGGCGCTGAACAACAATCACATAGCGGTCTTCGTTAAGTGACGGTACATTCATCAGGGATAATGCAATAACCACTTCACGCGTCTTCTGAGAGGCCAGAATTTCAATATCAGTCCGCTTATTTTTTCCCGTTCTCAGAAGCTTTACACCACAAATATCAGACTCGGTGTAGTTCATTTGCGCGAGGACATTAAATAAGTCACACCCTGCAACCTGAAGTTTTTTGTATTCCATGAAATCCTCTCACCGGAGCAGCTCTCCGGATAAATACGGTCGCCATTGAAAGTTTGGCGCGTGGTTATTCTTTACTGAGCCTGGTTACTGATTTCAGCAATGCCGGTCTGGAATGACTGATAAATATCCCCTTCAAACTTAAACTCTTCAAGATACGTGAATTTGGTCAAACAAACGGGCACATCATTTACCTGACCCCGTGACAAATAATCATCAACAGGATTTTCAAATTGCAGTATGAAAATATTCAACACATTTTCATCACCTGCGGTCTCATGCGTAAACTGGAATTCACAATAGCGACCGGGCTGTGTTACACGGAAAAACCAACGTACAGGCACTTTATCCTGATTAACGCCTTGCCAGTAGGACTCGACATCTTTAAGAGAATAGCCAAGCGCATTAATCATATTAACTGCATTGACCTCTGAGGTTTGAAAACTAAGTTTATTCATAATGCCCTCTCTGTAATTAACAATATGATAAACCGCCTCCTAAAAAAGCTAATAGGCTCCTGAGAATTATTTGTTGTTTTTTTAAAAACGGAGAGTGGCGATTAAGGGATTAATTATTTTATCGCCAGTCACTCCTGCAAAGTTACTTTTCTGACGCCACAGACAAGTCTTTTATTTCCGATTGCAAACCCAATTAAGACCAGCGATACAGTGAAAAGTAACTTTCATTAACCCGGATAAACTCCCGTAAGCAGTGCATCCAGTTTTCGTGGTAAAAGGTGATAATAAAACGGTAACCATCAATAGTTTCGATGTAACTAATGCCGTTGAAGGTTGAACCCCAGGCCACCACTTCGCCCGTGCTCACAAACTGGCCTTGCGGAAAGTCAGGTTCAGAATAGAAAATAAAACCTGTAGTGGAGCCTGAGGGAGACGCATCGACCAGAATTCCGTTAAATTGTCGTCCATGCCGTGCAGGTGTCAGTTCTGCGGCCAGTTGTACCTGTGTCATCAGTCGGTCAATCAGTTCTTTTTCTTTTTCGTCAGCAAAGGAGCGTACATCATCAGGTGAACCACAGCGGGTATATACCGAGACTTCTTTCAAGATCATAAGTTCGCGGCGAATAAAGGGTACGGAATTAGTGTCAAAGTTGAAAGCCGGTTGCACACCAAAGTTCTCACATAACATCAGGACGTTGCGGAAATTATATGCGCCCACGGGGGACGTTAACGAAATGCTTTTAAAGATAAATACCAGCTCATAAACATAGTCATCTGCATCGGTTTTGTTGCGCATGATATTGATCACCGGCAGTGACATATGGCAAAGAGCCTTTTCGTCCACGCGGTAATCAGATGGGCGACGAAAAACACGGCTAAACAAGGATGCAGCCAGCGTTCGCATGTCAGTTACCCTGGCCTCGATAAACAACTGATATTCATCTTCACCCTCAACTGGCGTAAACCACACAGAATAAAAATGAATGCCATCGACTTGTTTTAATTTCACCAACTGACTCACACTCTCGCTCTGCTGGCTGGCAGATTCTGGAATGTTAAGCCCGACATTAAAGTTTCGGCAAAAATCCGCGATATCCTGTGTCTGGTTATCGCTGACCGCCGTCACCAGTTGCAGACCGTTTACGTCCATTCTGAATGACTGCGTACCGCTGTTATCATTTCCACGCCACGGTGCCAGGCTAACGAGGGCATGGCTCAGCGTAGGGATCACAACACTTTCACCGACCGCCAGAGGCTGGATATCATCACGCAAAAATGGGGCCAGGTGCTGTCGAATTCGCTCTGCCTGAATTTTGTCGTTCGCCTGGACAAAAAAGGCAGGGATGCCGGATACCTCGTTAGAAAATAATCGAAACAGTTTCATTTAAGCCTCGTTAATTAAGCAGTGATTTATAGTTATGGGCTGAAAGATGCACGTCATGTGCGCCATCGTTCCAGGTAAAGAAAAGGCGGTATTTGGAATTTACCCGCACAGAGGAATACTTATTTCTGGTCATGGGTAACTTTTCGTAGCGAAGGCTGTTGGAGGTTAAATCCTTTACCGTGGTAGCCGAATGAATAACAGCCAGACGACTGATAATGGATTCAGTGATTTCCGTTGGTAATCCGGCCTGATGTTTTCCCTGACGGAACAGATTTTCGAGTCGGGCATCTTTGAATGAATGGATCATAACAGTCTCCTTTACAGCCTTCTGTTGGGTTAACGAACCGAATTTCCGCCAGCGTTAACACCAAGGATTTTTGCTGCTGCTAAAATTTGTTTCTCACTAAGCGTGAACTTTTTTTCCAGAATTGATTTAAGACTCATCAGAAAGTTATTCTCACGAGTACTGCTGTTAATGGCATCCACCACATTTTGATGTGACATGTACCAGATATTGTATTTGTCGGCCTGGGCGTTCCCTGCGGCCATACGGGTCTTAAATTCAATGTCACGGCCAATAACAGGTTTAATTCTTTTCAACGCAAACAGCTGATATGCAGTGCGCTTAGTAATCAGGCTATAACCAGTTCCATGGCAGTTATGGCAATTACTGCGGTAGAAATGATTACGTACTCCTTTACCACAACAAACCTTGCAGGTAACACGATGATCGTAATCAGCAATGCCAAGGGTAAAATCAACATTTTCAATACGAGATGCTGAAATTTCCTGTCCATTACAGTCGTACCATTTTTGATTGCTCATATGTCACCTCAAGTTTGTTTATATGAGGATCATGTCATGACATTAAAAAAAGCTAATAGGGTTACGGAATATTTCTTCATTTATTTTTAATGGCACCCTACAAATAAATTAATTAAGCATGAGGCCAGAGTTTTAATATCCTGAAATTTTAATATTGCGCTGAACTTTAATTTAGCGTGACCCATAAAGTGATTGCAGTGAAATTAGCAGGAGTTATTGAGCCTTTCATATTTTCTTTACGAATGCAGGCTTTGTCGTAAGAGCCGGTTGTCGCTGGTTTGCCCAGGCAGAATGGATGTGTTTTTTAAATTGCAGATGGTCGCGGATGTCGGCGCCCATTCGGTGAGTAAGCAATGCGTCAGTCTGGGGTTAGTCCGCCTCCGGTAAGGGTGCCGTATCGCGGCACCTGCCAGACCTAGAGTTGTGGGAATTCCAATGCAAACTGAGACGAACCAGTTACACCTGGAATGCCAGGCGTGACCGGATAGATACGCTCTTCTCCCTGCCCCATGTCAAAAACAATAACACGCGTCTGGCCGGGAGCGACCGTCACGCCAGCCAGCGTCAGCGGGAATTTAGCATCCTTACGAACCGTCAGTGTGCCGCTCAGTTCTCCGGTGATGACAGATCCATCCTGACGACGAAGAATACTGGTACGGATGTATGCCAGCGGCTGATTGTCGGATGTTTTCAGCGCCACCGCAGTCGCCAGGGTACGCATACGATCCAGGGTAATCATGTTCGCGGGTTGATAGAGGAAGTTAAGTTTTTTGGATGAGCGATTACCTGAAGCATCCACCGCAGACGCTTCAATCGTGTAAAACCCATCCTCGGAGGTTTCTACAGGATAAATCCTTGGATATTCAGGCGTATATGACCCATTCCCCTGACTGGTAAACGCCAGCGTAACCAGTTCACTGTTTGGACCACCGCTTAACACAAGGGATTCAAGCGTTGCATCTCCTGAGGGGTCTGTAATGTTAATCCTGAGGTTTTCCAGCCCTTTCACCAGCTTTCCATCAGGATCGGCATTCTCGTAACGGTAGGTGATTGAAGGAGCCGTGGAGTCGATAAGCAAATCCTCGTTTAGGGAGAGAGTGCCGATATTGCCGACCAGATCCTTTGCATAGACTGACTGCACGGTATATCTGCCGTCCGGCAGGCCAGCGTAAGAGATGACGGCGTTTTTAGTTTTATAGTCACTTTCAGTCCAGCTCTGGGCGGGTTGCTGGATAATATTTCCTGCGGCGTTCTTTAATGTCACGCCAAATTCCCGCGTATCCCATGCCCCTATCTGCCAGCCGTTGACGCGGTCATTATCAGTGACCGTCATTGTCACGTTCTTGCTACTACGATTAATTTTTGCGGTGTTGACGACCGGTGGATTCGTATCCCAGTTTGCTGTGAAAGCCCCGGCCAGATTATCGTAAATAGCGTTACCATTTTTCCCGGAGATGATATGGATGAATTCCAGACCTTTGTCCACGGTGTAGGCGTAATTCACATTCATTGTGCAGCTGGTGCCACCCACCGGGATCAGGCAATACCATGCCCGGTTTGAGTTTGCCGATATGCGCTGCTCATAGGTGCGGGGTTCGGCATTCACACGGATCTGGGTAAATTGCGCAGTTCTGAAATTCTCTATAGCCGTGAGCCACTGTCCGGTATCACTGCGATAAATTTCTTTGCTGAGGATTTTCGGGGCTTGCTCCATGGTCGGAGCCGGTGTGAACGATAAATCATTGTGATGGACACGACGAACACCGCCAGCTTTAGTCTGGAACTCATGGTACGTGTCGCCAGCGTTTGGATAGATGTAATTGAAACTGTAGATGTTATAGGTGCTGTCTGAACTCTGGTAGTTGCTGTCCGCCCACCCAAAAGAGGTGCCATTGATGGCTGTAAAGTTACTTTTGTTGCGGAGCACCCGGACAGAAATAGGGTTGGTATACACCGTCATTCCCGGAGCGTAGGTTTCCCAGGTGTTATTTGTGGTGTTGAGCACCTGAATAATGGACGGCGGATTCACGCGGTCAATAGTGCTTTGCCTGCTGAGCACCCCTCGGTTTCCTGCTTTGTCGTAAAGATACACGCCCATCCGGTACTCGGCCTGGGATACGGGAGCCAGAGCCGGATCACTGGCCGTATTAATCTGGACGGTGACCGAATTTTCGATGAGGTTAATTTCAGCCGCCCTCTTACGTTCCGTGCCACCTGAATCGACAAGGAAATACTCAGCCCGATCCAGTCCAGAGGCGCTGTCGGTTAGCCCGGTAAACACAATGGCCTGAACGGAGATGTATTGCATACCCGGAGGGAGGCTCGTAAAGATGGCTTCACTGCCAAACTGCCAGCCGTTACGGGAATAGCTGATTGCTCCACCTTTCGGGGGCGTTCTGTCGATGGAGAGTCCGTAATCGCGGCGGGAGACTTCCTTGTTCTGGAGATCAGTGATCACTTCCCGCAAGGTGTAGCTGTCCTCTCCGAATGCCGGAACAGATAACCGCTTACCGTAGTAGTCATTTCCGCTACTGGATGTCATGCGGTCATCGACCGTGACTTTGCTGCTTTTAAGGCTCCACAGGATCGCACCACTGCTGTTAAGGAGTGACAACTGTACATAGCGGTCAAGACCAGAAATAACGTCCACGTCGAAACCTGTCGTCGGGTTAATCCATCGGACTGAAGGCGGAACTATTTTGGGTTGATTCTGTGTGTCGGTAAATCGTAAATCTGCGATCTCTGCGTGAGCAGCAAATGAACAGGCCAGTAACGATGCAAAAAACGTAGCCCTGCGTTTCATATTATTTCTCCCCCGGATGAAGGTATCTATAATACCAGGCGGGAGTGTGTGAAACTGTCGGTTAAGGGTGTAAAAAAACACCGAATTTCGGCTCGCTAGAATCCAGTGTGGGTATTTACGTTCGCAGGCAGGATGCGTCATTTCAATCACCACGGAGTTCGTAACCGTTTGTCATCGACAGTAGATAATTACTAATTAAATGTGCCTGATACGCAGTAGATAGATTTGTTGGCGACGACCAGGTTATTTGCAAACAAGCAGCCTGGTCACATTCATGAGAAATGGATTTGAGGAGGAAATGAAGCTTAGGCCAAAAACAATCGCAAAATTACCCTCTGATTGCCGCCAGATATAACAGTTTAAGCAAAACGGCGCATTTATCTTTTTCCAGCATAAACATAAGCGCCGTACTTTTGTTTTATTCTTCCATGCCGCACTTAGAAACAGCACCTTCCCTGCCGATAAAATTAATTCCAGATATTTCCCCAGACCCTATTAGCATTTTTAATGATGGTGGTAACGTTTAATTATCTGAACAACACCAGGAATCAAATAAAATGCCTAAGCAAATTACCCCGGCAGAATTGGCAGAAATGGTTACTTGCCTGCTCGTAAAACCCGAGCTGATCGGTGAATTAGACTGCGCCCGTAATCACCAAGCATTCATGGATGATATCGCCATGGTTGTCGCAAATTATTGCGGAGGAAGAATTAACGGCGTAGGCGAACCAGAAACGACTGAAAACTATCTGAAGCACGAAGCAAGCACCCCTCTGTTAAGTGTGTCACCTGATGACTCGCTTCCTTCTCTTACCCGGAACGTGTGGGCATGGTTTGATCCTGAAGGGTGGATTGATGACGTTGAAGAGCTGGAGCCTGAAGCCGTATCCAGTATTCCTGATAATGACGCCTGTATCGCAATGCGCCGCCAGTTTCAGTCACTGCTGGTGGCTGAACCCTTCATCTTACAGCTGCATGACTGGCTGCACACACAAGAAGAATGTCCGGGATACACGTTCACATTCACATCAGGCAACCAGCCAGCTATCGAACTGAGCCGGGACGGGGAAACCGCTCTGGGTCTTCTCATCGAGATCAACAATGGTGTCCCGGCTCTGCACATTGATACCGGTGGCGATACGCTTCTGCATATCCACGCCGCCCACGGTGGCCTCGTCTTATCACCAGACTCGCCGCATATGCAATATCGCCAATCCCCAGTAGATCTTTTCAGTTACGGTCATGAAGCCTTATTGCTGACCGCATGTGAACGCTAAACGCCAGCCGAACGAAGAGAAAACATATGACACGTTTCAATCATGCTTTTGATATTACCTTTTCGCTTGAATCCGCAGACCCGACCGGGATTGGATTAACCGGAATGGAATTACTTGCCGCTCTGGAAGCGAAAGTCGCTGAATTTCGTAACGACCCGGTGATGCTCATTGAAGCTGCCGGAATGCCCTTTGACTCATATGTTGTGGCCGATGTGTCACATCAACCCGCCTGAATAACTGGCGAAATTTACGTAACTTCCAACGGACGCTTAAGTCTGGACAAATAGTGTATTCAGGAGATATCCATGCAGATTACAAACGATGTTCTTTACGTTCTTGGAGCGGCTCGTGTAGAGGGCAACCAACTTTTCCTGAACGGCCAACTGGAAAGGTCGCTTTATATGCGAACTGATAAAGTGCTGAAGGCGGCTGGTGGCATCTGGAAACGCAAGGAAAAAGCTCATATCTTCACAACTGATGCCGCTGACCGTATTGACGAGATCATGGCTACCGGGACGGTCGTTGTACCCCATGACGAGTTTAACTTCTTCCCTACACCGGCTGCTCTTATCGCAAGGATGATGAAATTCGTTTCCCCGGTTAACGCTGATCGGGTGCTTGAACCAGAATATGGAGATGGACGGATTATTCGTGCTGTCCTGGCATGTGCGCCTGAAGCGACAGTAACCGGAGTGGAAATCCGTGAGCAACCACTTTCTGATCTGGCGGCTATGCCTGAGAACGTGACTCTCCTGCGTTCTGACTTCCTCAGCTACGCTCCTGAAGTAAAGTACGATGCCATTTTAATGAACCCGCCTTTCTGCAAACGTCAGGATGTACGCCATGTTAACCATGCCCTTGATCTGCTTGCCCCAAAAGGACGGTTGTCTGCGGTAATGTCTGCTGGCACAAAATTCCGCTCGGATAATATGACAACAGCTTTTCGTGCGCGTGTGGCCGCACTTGGAGGGCGTATTCTGGATCTGGAAGAAGGAACATTTCGGCAGAGTGGAACGAACGTGAATACCGTGCTGGTAGAAGTCGTAATGCCTGGCTAACCGTTCCACGAAAGTTTCCCCTCAAAAACATAAAACCGGCAACCGGAAAAAGGGATGGTGGGGCAATGTTGGTAACTTAGGTGCATAAAAAAACCCCGAATCATCGGGGTCTTTTTTTTCCGCTTCAGCCAGTTGGTGGTTGACTGAGTTGGTGGGATGGAAACCTTTCAAAACAAATATAACGGCCAAATTCGGATTGATCAACCCATTTGATAAAAATTGCCCTTATATACACCAGCGTACCCTGATGCCGATTGATAAGGAAACTTTAGTATTATCCCGAAGTTTCAGGAACCGGCTGTGAGCGGTCAAAAGTAACTTTTCTCTCCCTCCTGCAATGGAGCGGAAATATATAATTTAAAACAATAACCATTGATAATATTGTGCAACTATTCCCATAAATTAAGCCTAATTCTTAGGTTATATATTTTTTAATATTATCACTGCCAACCCTATTACATATTCAACTCTCTGTTATATAATAAACTTGTTCCTGAGAGTCCTCCCTCACTAATTTAATAGTTTTAAGTCCTGGCTGTTCAGGTGGTGCTGGCAGTGCCTTAATCCACAAGGGGATGGAAACCTTTCAGAAACACCGAATAAGAGACAGGCAACGTAAAGGTAATTTTATTCGGCATCTCCTTGTTATTAAGGAGAGCGTATGAGCTTAATTGACCTTCTTATAAAGGTTGCACAGCTTATAGTTGTCTTGCTGCAACTGCTTGATGCCATTATGAAGTATTTCCAGTAATAGCAGAGAGTCGCTAAAGTGGGAGGGGGTTTTCCCCCTCCCCTTTTAAAAAAGCACACTAAAGCTAAATTAAGTCGAAGTAATTTATTTACCGAGTGTGGAAATGAGAAATTTTGTCTACCCTTAGCAAAATTTTAACTCCTTTCGCCACGGTATAATGCTCACCTGATAACTGATTGCGTGGATCTTATATGGAAATGCCGACCAACCAACGTGAACACTTTGAAATGTTGAACCTCCTGGAAGCATTGTTAATTGCCAACCCAGAAAAAGGAACTGAGGAAAACGCTAAACTGGAGCACCTGGTCGAAATTCTGAATGAATATGAAAATATTCATTACCCTATTCCACCCATTGATACCGGTACATCTACCGTTTAAGTGAGGACTATGTTTACCATTTCCAGCTTATTGTCCTTTGCTGCGTCTGCATGTTCTGTGCGTACCGCCAGGGTGATGGCTGATGGCTCATCTGGTAGCCGAAAAGTATTTATCTTGGCGTTGCTGTCTGCGGGGTTGTTTGTCATGTCCAGCGTCTCATCGTGGTATGCCGAGGTTTACTGGCTGTTCGGCCACAAATAGCACAGAGCAGAAAGTATTTATCTAAAGGGCAAATATGGCAGTTTTAATCAGGAAAGTTCCGGAGTCCACTTCGGTTCCCGAAATAATCAAACAGAACAACGAACAGCACAGCTCGCTGTGTTTACTGGCGACCCGCTATCTGCGTGGAAAAGGGTTCAAAGTAACTTTTGACGACAGGTTACGGGCCTGGTCAGTTTCAGGAGAATTGCCTGACGCTCTTGGGTTCAGAAATGGCGTCTCGTGTCTGATTGAAGTGAAGTGCTCACGAGCCGACTTTCTGGCTGACCGCAAAAAGAACTTTCGCATTCATCCTGAAATGGGAATGGGAGACTGGCGCTTTTATTTGTGCGAGCCGGATATTATTACACCGGACGACCTCCCGCCCGGATGGGGGCTACTGTATGCCGATGGAAATAAAGTGCGCCCGGTGACGGGCTGGCCCGGGAACGGAGAATGGATAAGCCGGAAGCCCTTTAGTGCGAATATAAGAGCGGAGCGTGACTATCTTTACAGCGCACTCAGACGACTAGCAGAACTGGGATATATCGACCAGATCTATAAAACAGGAGAGAAATGATGACGACATTACCCCCTACAACAACCGCAGTAACGTTTGAACAGCTCTACCGTTTTTTGAAAAATAATTATAAGGCATCGCGTTTCGAAGATCGCAACGATTCGGTATGGGGTGAGAACTACTCTACCCGAATCGCACAGCATCATTTTGACTGCCTTCAGAAAGATGGCATCTCGCATGTCTCTCGTCACGAAGACGCAGCCGGTGTTGGCTTTAAATTTTCCCATGACCTGATCGCCATTCGTTAAACGTCCTCAGTCGGTAAACTACAGTCGGAGGTATTACTTCAGTCTGAAAATAGCGAAAGTAAAAAACAGCACCAGGAAGATAACGCTCCGACACCCAGCAAAAAGCCCAAGTCATACCACGTACCTACATTTGGTATGGCATAAACCGCAATGGCGTTGTCGAACAGATGGCCGATAAAGGCAAATGGTGCAATCCATCCATGCAATACACCCATTAAGAATCCTGGGCCTGAGCTGTCAACTACAGTGATCTGATGAGTTGCACATCCTGCAACCATCAGGATCTGTATCAGAAAAACCATCTTAATCGCACGACTGACATTCATTGGAAATCTCTCCCGGCTGTATGCCCCTCATGGTAACACTATGTTTTCTTATAACTTTACGCTAAGGAGCGCGTTATCAACCTTTAAGCCCACCCCCTGAATTTCCCCCTTTTTTATCCCAGCTATACGACATCTGAGCTTCCAACCTCCGGGTACAATGGTTCATCCCTGTACTGGAGAGATTATTGTGAAAATAGCGACACTCGGCACACTGATTACAGGTGTTTTGTTATCAGCCCCGGTAAAGTCCCAAATCTATGAGTCAACGTTTACCGATACTAACGGGGTCGTTGTGAATGCCCCTGCGTCCAGAACCATTTTTAACCCAGCCTCACCAATTAGCCTCACCATCATTTCAGGCCTGGACCGGTTCGTTAATGTGAAGGTGACAAGAGATAACGGCCAGGAGCTTCTTAACACAACCACCACACGAACAGGTGTGGCCGACCGTCTTCAGTCGGGTGAAGGGAACGAATTTTACGGTAAGAAAATTTCAATACCGACCCTGGGAGAAGGCCGTGTGGTCGTTCAGGTCAATATTCTCGACTTGTCCCAGAAAACGGTCGCCTCTTACTCATACCCCTGGCTCATTGATACCACGCCCCCGGCTGGCAATCCTCTGACCGTTAATGTCGGCAGTGGTATTGGCAGCGGACCGGTGTTTAAGCTCGGGCTTGAGTCAACAGGGCAATGGGACTTTACCTCGACAGGCGTGAACGATGCTAATGGGATCGAAAAAGGGGTATTCACAGTCATCAGGGAAAACGGTTCTGTTTACAGTACAACGCAGATGAAATACGAGCCTACTGGTCAAAAGATGTATCACACGTATACCAATAACTCGATAAAGGGCGAAGGCATACCGACCAGCAATCTGGATGAGGAATTTACCGCCAAGGCTGTAATTTATGACAAGGCCGGTAATTCCCGTACTCTGCCACTGCAAAAATTCCGCTACGACAACACACCAGGGGAAATGACGCTCGTCGCCGTCCATGATCCGAATACTACCGACAGTGTGGTTCCTGGCCTGAGTAACTACCCTGCTTATCGTGCAGGCATGATGGTTAATGAAAACCCTATCAGGCTTGTGTATCGCGTTCCTAAAACCAACTACCGGGCCTATGCCGAAGGTGGCCTGCTATTTGTTAACGCGTATGCCGCACCACGGGAAATCGCGTCCGATGCAACATATACCTGGGTGGAAATGACGCTGCCGTATGGTGCATTCAATGGTGATATGGCGAGAATGGCCAACTTCGGTCAATGGGGTGGATATGCGCCTACATACACCATGACACTTAACCCGGCTGCGCTAAAAACGCCTGTATTTACCGGGACGCTGGTGGACTTCCTCGACGATAAGGGTGTGTGGCGAAACTGGAAAGAATTTGAGAGTTTTTCATCTGCGCTTCTTCCGGTTCAGATTTCACGCCTGAGATTTAATGTCGAGGCCAGACCGTTTGAACAGGAGGTAGGGGGAAAAGCCACCTGCCGCGTTCCTGCGGGTAGCACGTCTTGTGAAGCCGCCGAAAACTTAAACATGGCCGCAGGCTCGATGGGGTTCAACCGTATTCTTTACTACGTCCGGAGCGTCAGTAATCCCATTCTGCGTTCTGAGCAGTGGATCATGACTCGCTGGAATAACCAACAGGTGCCGGTAATAAAATCTGTAACCTATGGAGAAGCGGACAAGAAGATGACGGTTACAGCGTCCATCGAAGGTGACGGGAACTGGTTCGACAGTGTGGCCCTGAAGGAATTTTTCCTGACCGACCTCAATACCGGAAGCCGTATGACGCCAACCGGGGTTGTCACTTCACGCTCATCCGGGAACTACAGCATACAGTATGATCTCTCGGGTCAGGCCCAGGGTAACTACAACGTACAGGTGAATATCAGAGACTTTTTCAAAAACCAGACCAACAAAAACTATGGGCAGATTGTACTGGATACAACACCACCGGGTGTTGAGGTATCTTTCGACGGTAAGCCGGTAAATGACAGCACGGTAGTGTACGGTCTGGAGAATCTCAGGTTCAAACTGACCGATAATCTGACCACACCAAGAATTACCCGCCTTCAGCTCGCAGGAGGGCCAACCTCTGATAATGTGGAACTGACGTGGTCTCCTGCCGGTAATAACACCTATGCTCCTGAATATCCACGTTTATTTCCCACGTTCGAGCCATCGGAAGGATATATCATCAGCATCACGGCAACAGATTCCCAGTCGAACAGTAAAACTTACACGCAACGCTTTACTTATCTGCCCAATAACCTGGTTCAGCTCCATAACCTGAAGACACTGGCGGTCAACAGTCCTCTTAAAACGTCAGCCGGTGTACCACTTGCGTACCTTCAGACCAGTGTGTTGCGTAAAACTAACGGGGAAATTGCGCGAGGCGTTCAGCAGGCCATGCTGACGGTGCGAAAAGATGCCAAGTTTGGTATTACGTTTAATGGCGTTTCAGCGGCCCCGGGAGAGTCTGTGCCGGTCGACATCGACATGGGCCAGGGAAACGAGATGCTGATACCAATATTTCCGACCGAATCCGGGAGGTCCGGTGAAAGTCAGTTCATGATTGAGATTGCAGAGCTTCAGTAGACATTCACTACAAAGCCGCCAGACAATGGCGGCTAACCTCACCCTTCAGTTACCGCCTTTCCCTTTATTATTCGCGTCCGCCATTTCTGTGTAACGAGGATCGCCTGACCGTGGAAGAGTCTGGCTGGTCTGGCGGTGGGCAAGAAGCCGTTCCATAAAATATTCACGAAGATGTGCGGGTTGCTCCCTGGCGACCAGTTCCGGCACAACCGGCATATTCAGCCGTTCTTTGTAGGCCACACCTGCGGCAGCGAGATCCACGGAGACTTTCTCCTGTTCCTCAGGGGCTAATCGCGATAAATTGAATTCAGGCATGTTTTCTCCAGATTGATAAAGGCAAACCCGCCTTACGCATTCCTGGCCTAACGACAGACACCACAGATAAGGTGGCTGGTGGATAACCAGGAATGGCTTAATCATACCACGCATGAATAAGGCGAGGAGGATTACCCTACTGAAGGCCATGTCAGTATTTTAGACTTCTGATGACAACTGGGTAATCAAGTTACATGCAATTACACACGATAAAATGTAATATTAAAAAAATCGTAGTTTCAATTCAGACATGAGCCTGATATGAGCTTAACCAAGAAAAAAATCAATACAGCTATATGGTGGGAAAAAACAGTTGAGTACAAATTTATTTGCGACTGTTTTGAAAAGGGAATTATAAAACAAATCCTACCCTTAGATGGTAATGAAGAAAGATTAGGTGATGCGATTACCCTTCTTGAAAACTCTCATAAAGATGACGTTTTCTACATACTCGAATTTAAGAAAAAATTAAGCAACAAAGAGTTTAAACACGAGAAAACAAAGTTCCCAGGTAATGAGAAAGGTTATAACTCTGCCTGGGATTGCTTAACTCCGAACAAAAATGAACGCTTTAAAAAGGCTCACTACTTTATTGCTGCAAAATATGAAGATGAGATCTTTCAACTTTTTGTAAGAGACTACTTCTCATATCAAACAACTAAAACAAAGACGATAGAGGAATCATTTGGTCCGGGGACGGGATTAACAATTGAAGATTTTAAAACCTATGCATGTTATTTCACGACGCATAAACAAACAAAAACCTGTATTAAGTGTCGAGATGGAGATGATAGAGATTCGAGAGGTGACGTGCCAAGTGATGACCCTAAGCCAAGGGGTGGAAAAAAAGAGGAAGAGGTAAAGAGTATGGTTGTTGCAATAAACCCACATACTAAAGCCTGTACCATCTTTCCTTTAGAATGGATTCATATTTTGAAGGGAGAGGGAGGACAATCACTAATGACGTCAAATCCGGATACCGGAGGCAGCGGTGGTGGTGAGGTAACCATACAGTATTTGGATTGGACTAAAATCAGAATTAGTGACGCAGATAAACCTTCCCTTGCTGCTCCCGATGAACTTACAGTAGAGATAGCGGGTTAGTAAAATGACGGCTGGCTGAAGTGAATATAATCATCATGACGTTTTCCGTCTGCATACAGTTCTGCACCAGGCACACAACGGTTGTTAAGACAAAACCGCGTCATAAGTAGAGTTTTTGCGAATTTTGTTGGCGATGGTTATGCTATTTGCATACAGTCGCCAGCCCGATGCAGTGACGTAGACAACCAGGCATTCAACGTAAGTAAGCAATTCCTCGTTTTCAGCGACTCAGGATGGGAATTACCTTTGATATAATGGCTGGACCAGCGACATTGAGTTTAATACTTTACCCGGCGACAGGATGAAGAAATGAACAAACATAATTACAATCCCAGAATCTATGCATTGTCTGTTTGTGCCACCGTATCAATCGTAATTTTTATACTCTGCTTTTCATACTGGGCAGGCGGTACAATTTATGATTTTGTGCGCAACTTCATGTTCGAGACCAACGGTGCATACTCGAATGACTATCTGAATATTATTGAATTACCATGGGCAAATAGTGTGCTCAGGATGATGTCCAACGGCCTTGGTCTTTTGATCGGTTTAATGGCGGGCATCGCATTAACAACCGATATCGCGCCAGCCCTGAGATATCGACTGGGGGCCAGAGGATTTCAACGCCTTCGCTATATCCAGAAAAAAAAGGCCGATAGTAAAGCTCAGATGAACAATCAGAAGATGGAACTGGAAGCCGCAAGAGTCAATTACTGGAGAAAGTGGAAGGAATATAATGGCAGTAACCTGAGTTACGAGGAATGGAAAGACAGATTCTGTGAGGGGTAATATCCGGTCCTCCTGACTGTTAACAACTCTTTCCCCGCCTCGTAGATTATCCCCTCTGATGTGAGGGGATATCGCATTTAACAAAATCACGCATACTGCCCAAAAGTTACTTTTACCACCGCTGTCTCAGTGATGAGGCATGCCAGTGCGAGGGCATTCGATGTTCGTTACTTACCCTGCTTTTCGTACAAATGCTCGTTAATGGCCGCAGCCCATGCATCTGAATTCTGGCAGTCAGCATATTTCGGCGCAATTTGGATTGCTTTAGTATACAGCCCTGTATTGCGAACACTGTCAGCCCCCTCCTTAATAGCCAAAAGTGCTGTATACAGACCATCGGTATCAATATTTTTTTCAAGCGACTCTGCATTCGTGGCATCACCCGGGCAGGACTGCTGACGAAGTGAGGCCATATCTTTAATGATGTCTTTATCAACGGGAGCGGCAACAGCATGCAGTGGCAATGCTATAAACAAAGCCATACCCAGAAGTTTAATTGTTTTCATCGTGTCTCCACTTACTTTTATTTACGCTAATCACTGATTCTTGCACTTATCCCTGTGCCTTTACCTGACCCGATACAGCAGGAAAAATACTGCACCGGGTCCCATTATCAGGCGTTTATTTAAGGCATGGTACAGCGAGGAAACGATTCGGGGAATTGAACCTCGTCAAAATAGACATACAGCTCACGCCCGGTCATCAGGCGCTTCTCAAGCAAGTTTTCTGTTAAATTACGGTGAACCTGAGCGTTGATTTCAAAAAACGTTTCAAGCAATGCGATTTGTTCTGAATACAAGTCCATTAGCATCTGCTCGTTATGTTCAAGCTCCAGCCTGTTTTCGGGATTCTGGAAGAATATCCCCCGGCTCATACAGGAGAGATATGCCGTAGCAATGGTACGCCATTGGAATGTGTCTCCCGCAGCCCCCAGTGATTCACGACCTGTAAAGCTTCTCTCGCCAACTGACCCGGCTAAGAAACGCAGCATATCCCATTCTGCAAACGTCTTGTCGACCAGCAAATGTTCCCATTCCATAGAGACACTGCCCAGTGAATTAGTTTCGTCCCGGAAATACTTTGCTTCGACCTGGATATTTATTGGATACGGGTTCAGTGCGGCACAAACCAGGGCATGCCCCGCTTCATGTGCAGCTGTAACAACACGATCCTGCCTGGTAGGATGCTTAACAATGCGGGTCGCCGGAATCCCATAGGCAACCTCTTTAGGGGTTTCAGATCCCTTTAAAATATTTGCGCAGACTCTTTGAATAATGAAGCTCGCGACACAAACCGCAGACATGGCCGCCAGAATTTCCGGATGACGAATCAATTCGTCGATTGTGTTACCGACTAATGACTTGATGGCAACCAGTACAGCCAGACCACACAGTGCCGCCCACACTCCGCGAAGAAGGTCCTCATTGAATATCTTCGAAAATGAATAATACAGGCAAATTATCGTTCCTGAGAAGGTCAGCAGCGTCAGTGACGTTCTCGCCAGTTCATTAACTGGCTCACGATAATGTGAAAGGGAAAACCAGATAACAAAACAGACGCACAATACTTTGACGAGTTGCCCGAGTATTGTTGGTATCGATATTCGAGCAATGTTGTTGAACAGTAAATTTAACAATTCACGAAATGATGAGCTTAATTTATTCATCCTGTCTGCCTCCTCAGGCACGGCTAATACGGCGCATTTAGGAATTATTGATATGCCTATCTGCCACACCGGTCATGTGTAAACAGGCAAGTCCCTCGTATTCCATGCGGATATTTTAACTGAGGCGCAGTGCGGTTTTTTTCAGCTGAGGACCGATAATCAGCCCCGCCAAAGTGAAGATAGGCATCACCGGGGAAAGAGAAAGACGTCCATAGTTTCAGGCCAGAAAGTTACTTTTCAGGCGGGTTGAGCTGGTGGTGCGAAATTGCATCTTACTTGACTACTCGTTCTCATTTTACTTGTTCCCCGTTAGCAAATTACCTGAGCATATCCAGCAAAATTATCATTGTTCCCCTGATGAACCAGGGCACAAGAGCGAGCGTGGCTGAACAGCAGTTCTGTGCCAATTGCGGACATTGGTTGTAAATCTGGTTCAATACACAGCCTTATTTGCTTTAACCATAAAACAAGCCTGCTTTGGGCAGAGCAACAGGCACATTTATTTGTTGCTGAACAAGGAAAGTTGCGTTAATTTTTGAGGTTAGCGTGGGCTAACCTACAAATGACCGGCTAGAGAACAGTAGTAGTGAGCCAGTATGCTTTTAATCGCAGCAAGCAGTACTTAATTTTACTAGCTGTTTTCTCAAAATGTAACACTGATGCATTATCTCGTAGAACCAGATAAAGCGTGCCGCCACAATATTCAAAGGTTAGGTAACTAAAGGTAAAGTATTTTGATTTCGAATGTCGGTCAAGTTATTGAACCATCAATTATTGGTGACTCTAAGTCATACTGGGCAATGCATTTTTGTTCTGTTTTGGAAGCCTTATATGAGCATAAGCAGCTTGAGTTCAATATTCAAAAACAGATTCCATTTTCTACGCCAAAAACTCTTGCGAACTTTGTAGGAACGAGCGAACAAGGTTTCTTTGCTCGAATGAGAGAAAGCGTTCAAAATTGGGGACTACAGTACTTCCTTTGCCATTATCTAGCCAGTAATGAAGGAATAGGCTTGTTTAACCTTTTGATCGATAACATTTCAAATAATTATAACTTTGACTTACTGAGAAACTATCACTCGTATGGGGTTTTTGTTTGTGGCATCGATTCATACAGCGGCGCTGAATTTCTCAAAAAAACTAATGCAGGCATAGTTGGTTATACACAATATAATATTAAAAATGTTTGGGAAGACATTAAGTATGTTGATTTGTGTATTTTGATTAAACGATTTCCAGGAGAAACTCTAGATAGTGCTTTACTTGGTGAAGTTGAAGGAAATAAAGGAAATAAACTATTAGGTAGTGCCGGTTGGAAACACAAATCCAGTATGTGTCTTTTTGGTATAGGGGTTCAACCAAACGGTGCTCAAATATCCGTTCACAATGTACGACTTGAACAATCAGTTAAAACTGTTGCTATCTTAGGTAGTGAACATTCGGTGATTGATGACTTTCATATTGCGATTGGAATGATGGAACTATTTTTATCTTACAATCGCAATCATAAGATAATGGAACTTCCGGGGCAGAGTGACGTTCTTGATATAATTAGGTCGTACTGGTTTCAACCTGTTGACCAGTTAATAGAAGTGTTGCGTACATTTATTGTACGCATAGATGGAGCTAGCTTGGGTATAAATCCTATTACGATACAATCTGTTCCAAAAATAATTACCTAACAAACTATTCAGGAGGGATTCGCAACGCGAAACATTTTAACTATGTGTTGGTTTAAGTGATTATCTTAGTATGCGGCTTCGATATTGCGTTGCTCCCCTTTAATAGGGCGTTAATTTCCTCTTATCGCTCATAGCTGCCCGTTAATTTGGGTTGCTCTGTTCCGGTTTTCTGTTGGAAACGACCAAGTAATTTGTGAACAGGTAGTCAAGTAAAATGCGAATACCCAGGTGGGTGATATTTCTGAGGGGGGGTTACCGGCCCCGGTTAAGGAGCCGGTCATTTACGGGTTAATCAATCTGCGGTAATTCCAGAATAAAATCACTTATCCCCCTTTTCCCTTTCTCTGCCGGGAATACAGGTATGAGGATGCCGTCTCCTGTACCGAAGTTGATGGTGATATCTTTCGTTTCCCCGGCAACCACGGTAATCCCGTTAAGCGTGATCCCGAATGCCGCATCCTTTCGCACTGACAACGTCCCCGTCTGAGGGCCAGTGACCAGCTCACCATTCTTTTTACGGATGCTGTTCGTCTGGAGGAACGCCAGGGGCGTGTTATCGGTGGCCTTCAGTGATGTGTTCACCGCGAGAGTTTTGATGTTATTAAATTCGATGAGGTTGTCCGGGACATACCGGAAACGACTGGCTTTAGTCGTCACGTTACCGGCCTCATCGGAGGCGACCACTGTCAGCGTATAAGAGTCGTCTTCGTCCGTAGATGGGAATATGCGAGGGTACTGCAACCCACTGATATTATTACCTTTATTATACCAACCTACTTTAACTTTATCGCTGGTCGGCCCCCCCTCCAGGCTGACGCTTATTATTGAGGGTTGTGTCATATCATCGGTGAGATGAATTTCCAGATTTTCAAGCCCTCTGACAAGTTGTCCGTCAGCTGGCTGGCCCTTAAACATTACGCTGACAATGGGCGGTGCCACATCATGCTTGATGGTGCCCGGGAGCTTCGTGGTGGCCTGGTTGCCGTAAGTATCCGTTGCACTGGCACTGGCGGTGTACTGCCCGGAAGAAAGACTGCCGTAGGAGAACACGACTTCTTTGAGCTGGAAATTCAGTGAGTTCACGCTGGCCGGTGACAGCACCAGGGCTTTACCTGAGCCATCAGTCAGTGTGAGGGCGAAACTGTTCGTCACCCACATATAACTGCGCCAGTCATTGACGGTATCCGCGTCCGTCACCCGCATAACGATTTGCTTCTCTTCCGGTTTTACGGTGACTGAATTGATAACGGGCGGATTGTAGTCCCAGTATGAGTAAAGATAAGAGCCTCTTCCCCCGAGCCCGGCATAAGCATCCGTTCCGGTGATAATGATTTGTCGGGGATCGTATCCACGGTCGGTCAACTTGCAGAAGTTCGTGGTGAGAGTACAGCTGGTTTGATTAGGTGCAATGGTGCAACTGCCCACGTTATCGATATTGACCAGCTGGGTATATGACCTGACTTCAGTGGTGACTACCCCACTGTCTACACAGTCAGGTGAAGTCATGCGGACCGTATCTCCGTCAGACCATGTATTTGCATTTTTCAGGTGAAAAATGCCTTTCACATAACGGGGAGCTTCGCTGACACCGGGCCCCAGCGTAAATCTGAGGGTGTTAAAGGACAAATGATGCCTGAGACCCGCTTTGGTAAATATCTCGTAATAGTTGTAGGTTTCCGGGTAGCTTAGCGTGGCGTTGATGTAGGCAAAGTCAGCATCAGAGCTTTTCCCCTGCCCGTACCAGCCAAAATCAGTCCCGTTGAAATCAGCAGCATCCTGTTTTCGCATTTTGAAACGGAACTGCAAGGGGTTGGCATAAATGGTCATTCCCGGAACGTAATCCTGCCAGACGCCTGTGGCCGCATTCTGTACCTGATACTGCATAAATGCCGGGACCGTGCGGTCGATGGCAGAGCGGTGCGTCACATCCCGATAGTTGCCAGCCTTATCATAGATCCGGAACCCCACGGTGTAATAGCTCTGGTCTTTGGGCGCAACCACTACACCTGCGGCGATAGCAGCCGGAGCGAGAGCTTCTCCTGTCAGTGGATTCAGATCAGTTGGTACAGCCCTGCGAGTCCCTGCGTCATCAATAGCAAACCATTCCGCTTTACTCAGCCCGGAACCGGCATCTGAAAGCCTGGAAACTGACAAAGCCTGTGTCGCGGTGGTATTCCCGAACACATCAATACTGCCATTCATGAACCCGGCACGAATCCAGACTATCGGATCGGGAATAGAAGGCGCGGTAATGTCGATACTGAATGGGTATGTGGATGAGGAGACCAGGTTCCCTTTGTTATCCAGGGTGTCAGACTTCAGCGTAAAGGCCCCTTCCCCAAGGGTAGGAAGTACCAGCGATTTGCCGTAATACTCGGCACCGTCTGTGGACGTGATCCGGTCGGCTACGGTAACCAGGCTGGTGGTGCCTTCAAACATCGAGGTTTTATCACTATCACGGGTAACGGTAACGCGTTCTTTCCTGTCCAGCCCGGAGATGAGGTTTAAGGTGATAACCCCTGAAGGGTTTAGAAATGCGGTGTCCGGTTTTGCGGTAACGAGCTTCCCACCCGTGTCGTTGTATGAATAATTGTAGAGCTGGGCCGAAGCCGGAGATGATAAATATAAACTTAAGCCTAGCGCTGAAATTATAAATTCCGACAGTTTCATTATCTAATTTCCCCCGTAATCAATATTGCTATTTTAACGAAACGTGAGGGCGGAATATTTCGCTAAAGGGCTATAATCAGAAGACTGTTTATTAGAGATAGGGAACAGGAAAGTTACTTTTTATTGGCGAGATTTGCTGCGAATGACAAAAAAACGGCCTAATCATGTCAGGCATGAATAAGCCGTGAATTCTAAATCAACGCTCAAAGTGATTGTAGTTACACCACGCAGTAAATGGCCCGACCGTTTTCATCCCCCATGAAATGGCATGCACCCCTAAGTATTTCTCGCCTTGGCTCATCATGGCCTGCTGGTGGGCTTGCATAGCGCCTGTGTTGGCGAGTTCCGTGACGACCTTATCCATTGCTGATTTGACCGTTGAGCTGGCCTTTTTGTACTCAACAGAATCAGAAACATATTTTTGGATCTCAGGCCTGGCATCAGCAGGCGCAACATTGCTTGCATGCTTTGTCACGAACATGCTTGCGGCCACCAGAAGTGGCAGGCTTGTTTGCTGGCAGTAATCCATGACACGGGTTTGCTGATCTGACGTGTTAGCCATGGCCGGTGCAGTCATGACTAAACACAGAACCACAGCGGAGACTTTGAAGTTCATAATTATCCTTAATCTGATATCTGGAAAAACATCGTGTTAATAACAATATCACTTTTATTGCGTTAACTGACCCTGCCATATTCTGGAGGCCAGGTATAAAACTTATCCACAAAAACGGTGCATAACTCTGTGTCGGTAGTTGGGATAAGTAGCAGGAAGATGCATAGCGGCCGTCTGTACAAAAACCAGGCACAGGCTCTTTAGTTAGCGCTGTGCCTGTATTGTTTATCGAAGCTCTTCAATATTGATCATGAACTCAGAAACACCGGTAACGCCAGATATGGCCGGAAATATCGGGAAGCTACGACTGTCACCCAGGCCAAGATCCAACTGAAGATTTTTACTCTCCCCTGGCGCTGCGCTGACGCCATTAACGGTGACCCCAAATGCCGCATCTTTACGTACCGTCAGTACTGCATCCTGTAGACCGGTTGCGATAGCGCCATCCTGTTTACGAAGCTGACTGGCATATAGCACGGCCAGAGGCGTGTCATCTGAAGTTTTCAGTGCAGCACTGACTGCCATTGTTTTCAGGTTCTCAAGACGCACCAGGTTATTCGGGAGGTAGCTAAATTCGACACTGCTTTCTTTGACGTTGTTCATCTCGTCTTTCGCCGTCACCGTCATGGTGTACGTTTCGCCTTCATTCAGAGACGGGAAAATTTTGGGATAATTAGGGGCGTAGAGATTGTTGCCAAGGCTGACCCATGAAAGCTCTACCGCATCCGAGACGGGCCCCCCACGCAGCGTCATGCGAGCGAGAGTCGGCTTTGTTAATGCGTCAGAGAGTTGTATGCGAATGTTCTCCAGTCCATACACTGTCACAGAGCTGGTAATGGGTTTGTTTTCATAGCTGAAGTTGACCAGCGGCGGCGTGTTATCAACCGTCACCTGCTTGTATGCCAGGCTACCTGAGTTCTCGAATGAATCCTTAGCGTTGATCTGAACATCATACGTCCCTTCAGGAACCTTCTTCATGTCAAATTCATACGTGTAGTTCCCGGACGCCGTGTTACGCCCCGTTTGTTTTGCTGTCACGCTAATTTCAGCATTGTTCCGGGATTTATCCGTTAGCCAGACCCGGGCCAGATTCACATGATCGAAATAGGACCCGTCACCGGGTTGGTTCACATAGACCTGTAAAATGCTGTTGGCCGCATTGTAGTCAAAGCCGGTAACTGAAGGACCCAGGGTATGCCAGGCGATGTTTTCCCAGATAGGCTGGAAGAATGTTGACTCAGTCGTTGAGCGTACCTCATAGCCACTGTGCATGTATCCCGTAGTGCCTTGTACAATTGCCTGGGATACCGCAACGGTACATGTCGTGGAGCCTGCCGGAATATCACAGGAAGCCCCTCCTGCTATTTTCTGGTCATACGGTCGGGCCTGCACATTAAAGCGGATGTGCGTCAGGTTAACCGGCATTTCCGAGGCCAGAATATGGCGCCAGTTCACGCTGTTAAACCAGGTGCCGTCAGCTTTGAGCCTTTCAATTGCAGGATTTCCCCATGCAGGGCTTTTCAGTGAAGCAGGGTCCCAGACAAGCCAACTGGCGTATTGAGCAAGATCTCCACCTGACCACTGATAGGTATTCACTGGGCGGTAATAGTTACTATCAAGACTTCCCTGCGGCAATTTTGCTTCCACATAGACATAGGTAGCATCTTCAGAAAGTACTTTCGCACCACCATAGTTATTCAGAATGCTGATACCGCCGTTTCGGTAGGGTTGCCAGTTTGTTTTCGGAATACGGATCACAAACAGATACGGATTTTCCAGCACGGTCAGTCCACGCTGAAATGCGACATAGCCCGAGGCAATGCCTGGCACAACACTGGTGCTCACTCGTGAGTCATGAACGGCAAAAGGGGTGTACTCCCCCATCTGGTCGTCATATTTAAACCGCTGAGGGGGAATGTTGAGGATATTTCCGGCATTGTCCGTCACGATAAAATTGAATGTGAATTCTTCATTCAAATCACTGGTCGGCATACCCGGTTGAGTGCCCGCTTCTTTTATCCAGGGATAAAAGGCTCTTTTAGCGGCAACGTCATAGCTCAGGTTATTGTCAGAAACTACCGTACCATCGCTGCGTTTAATGACCAGCCGGATCTTGCTTATCCCGTTTGCATCTTCCAGACCATCAGCAAAAATGGAGAACTGCCCACTCCCGCCCCGCCCCAGCTCCCAGAGCGGTCCGGACAGGACCATGCCATAACCCGCGTTCTGGCTGGGATAGATAGTGGTATAGCGGGGAGCCGTGATATCGACGGTGATATGGTATGTCGTGGTGCTGACGATGGTTTGTCGGAGATCCAGTGTTTCATTTACGATGGTAAATGCACCTTCCCCCAGAGCAGGCAGAGCAATACTCTTTCCGTAATACTCCGTCCCATCGGTCGCAACCACGCGATCAGATACCCCGACGATACTTGTAACGCCGGAATACATGACGCTCTGGTCGCGGTCACGAATGACCTTTATACGCTCATAGCGGTCAAGACCAGAGATCAGATTCAGCGTTATTGCCCCGGCAGGATTAAGCAGATTCGTGCCGGATGGTTTAATGCTCGAAGCCACATTATTCGTATTCATAAACGAATAGTTAAAGACTAATGCGTGTGCCGGTATTGAAAGCGAGCTGACAGCTGCGGCAACTAGGTAACCAGTCAAATTTAGACGCATAGGGGTTTCCTCTGGAATTTGCCCTATTGTACATTTCGCACACTGACGAACCGTGCGCTTAAGGGATGCTATTTCCAGAGCTACCTTCCAGAATTCCGGGGCAAAAAAGTAACTTTCCGGATGGATGCTCACGCCGAACACAAATTAGAAGATAAATACTTTTTTAAATGAATTTTCGCAGGAGAAGCACTGAATGGTGAACAGGCTGTATGAAACAGCCTGGCACCGGACTTTTAATAATCGTCAGCGGATGTATTCCCCTCGTCATCCTGGTGAACGGAGTCATTGATAAAATTAACATCAGCCACCGGCTTCTTTTTAGCGAGACCAATTTCAAATTTGTCGATGGCGAATGTTGGTTCTTCATCATTTGCGTCTGACGGTTGCAACGGTTGATTTGTCATATTCCAGTCTCAGGTGATTCGTTGGATGTAAACTACACAGACAGTAATGGATGTATCTTCAAACTCATTCTTAAATTCATGTACCAGATCCCAGCAGAACTCGTCGCCCAGCAACGCATCTTCATGCCTGAACGATAAGGGTAAGACCGCAGCCATACACCCGCCAGGGGCAAGGTGCGTTGCCGCAGCCAGCAAATGAAGCCGAGCCCGGTTTTCCGAAAACGGTGGATTAATAGCAATGTGACTGAATTTCTTTCCAGGATTAGCCTTCGACCATGCCAGAAAATCAGCCTCTTCAACATCAAACCCTTTGGCCTTCAGGATCAGCGCATTCAGTTGATCAACCTCAATACAATGAATGTCGGCGGCTTTTGAAAATGACTGTAATAAGGCCCCCTGGCCTGCACTCGGCTCAAGTAATGTATCGCCCTCCCCCATGGAGAGTAAACCGGCAACGTAATCGCTGATTTTCCGTGATGACTGATATAACTGATGAGCAACCTGATCAGGCATCGCTCCGACCTGCGATAAATAACGCAAGATTTCATCCGGGCAATAATCCATGTAAACGTAATAGTTCTCGACCCTGGCCCCGATTGTACGGAAAACATCATGAAGAATAGTGTCAGTCCCTTTATCCAGGGATAAATATCCGCCTGAACGAAATGCTGCCCAACACTTTTCACGTTCGGAGTAAGAAAACTTCATCTCACCAAGTTGCATCCTGCTGTCGAAATCCAGCACGTTTTTCTTTAACGGGAACTCACGTGCTTGCTTGAGTTTTTCCTTGTGACGCTCTGCTGGCAATGCCAGGGGAACGAATGCCGAAAGAATATTATTCATCTGCTCGGCCAGTGTTTGATTTATCTCAATATGCATGGAGCCGTTCTTGTAAACCCGAAAGCGGACCGCATAGCCATCAATATCAATCCATTGCCTGAAACCGTATTGATGAACACATCTTTCTACGAGCCTCGCCGTATCAAGGACATCACAAACCTTGCTTTGCCGGAAAAATGCACAAACCACCCGGAGTTCACTCAGGGGTTCGATATTCCTTGATTTAAAATCAGGCTGGCTCGGTCCATTAAATCTTTTGACCATTTCGCACACACCCGTAATGATCATCCTTGTGCTGAATCCAAAGGCTTTATTCGTCTTATGTGAGCGACTCAGGCTCGTAAACACCCCGTAAACACGCTCTCGCATAAATTGATTGCGGTCATTGAGAAGACCCATAACGGTTGGGATGACTGCCTCTGCGGTAAAATCAGGAATAACCTGTTTTGAACCGTCACGCATGGAATAACGGTCGAAACAAAATTGCTCATTCCATGCTTGGCGTTTTTCTGATGTCATAACAGACAGAACATCAGTCAACGCCATGACGCGTTTCCAGTATTCCGAACGGAGCGAGTACTCGGCGCACAGTTCACTCTTTTCGGTGATCGAGTGGTCATAACCCGATAACAAGCTGTAAAACTTCCGTACAGACTGCCTGCGGAATAATTCCGCCACAGACTGTAGCTCCTCACGCTCCTTGCTAAACTCAGCAACCAGACGCTGGATGATACCCATCTCCTCTCTCATTTCTGGCAGAGAGTCTTGCTCGCTTTTGACGGCAGGCATTAAGTGGCGGCAGGATTGATCGGTGTTCAGTGGAATAATGGCGTTACTTGTCATCAGGCTTACCTGTAGGTTCAAATATCATTGAATCCAGGATAACCCAGGTCGAAAATTTGTTAATAGCCTCTGGCGCAGCAAAAAAAATGGGCCCCCAAGGGGACCCGAATAAGTACTGGAACTGACTTTTTTTATAATGGCTACATGGATGTGATTGAGACTTTCTCGTCAGGCAGCTGTCTGATCATGCTCTTGCTGGTCATCGCTTTCCGGTTCACTTTCATCCTGGACCTTTAGTCGTTTACGCTCTTCTTTACGCAGTTGTTTAGCTGCGACCTCACTAATCGTATCCCGAACAGTCTGGAGCATGTTAAGGGTCTTAAGACTGATGCTTATGGTGATTTCTTTGTCTGAATCGAACGTTGTAAAATCAACATCCTTTAGCTGCGGGAAAAACTGTTCATTTAGCATTTTGATACTCTCAACAGCCTGTGTCGCCAGCGTAGGTGGAACTCGTGGTGATTTAATTGTTGATGGCCGTACACGAAGAGCACCGTTACTGCTGCGAGGAACCTTAATCCCCCTGTCAGCGGAAGCCTGAAGCACCTCTAACTGCGTACGGATGTGCTCAATTGCTTTGGACTCTCCCAGGCTATCTACTAACTCGAGAACGAAGAAGTAAGAAACAACACCTGAGTGAATGTATTTTTTTAATTCAACAGGCAGACCCGGTAAGCGCATCATTTGTCTGATGGAAGAAACCTGACGATTCTCACGAATGGCAAGCGATTCCAGCGTCATTCCGCCCAGCGTGTTAATGAGGCGAAGGTATGAGGCACCAATCGCCACGGGAGATAAGGCCATTCCCTTATTGCCATTGAGAGTCTGCATCTCAGCATCAACTTCATCCATCTTGAGTTGATTGCAGAGGAATGTTATCTGATGCCCTTCCGATACCGCTTCCCGCGCTGCGTGTAACCGGCAATGCCCCTGACGAACGGTGACAACTCCATCCACAATAACGACTTTTATGGGTTCTACATAATCACCATTGATATAGGCCATTTTGATATTGTGGATGTGCTCAGCCACTTCCGGGAGAAGGTAGTATTCTTCCCCCATGCCCATCTCACGCGTGTTAAAGCCTGGCGTGATGGCTACTATTGTTGGATCAATGAGGAAAGCATTAAAGTCTGGAGCCGACTGGCACAGACCAAGGTTTACATCACGAAATTGCTTAAGAGTAGAAATCACTTTCCCGGAGCCAGTAGTGTTTGAAAACTTGCTGGTAACGTTGGCATTGTTCGCGGTTTTTAAGGTTTCCATATAAAGACTCCGATTATTTCATTTCTTAGTTTCAATAAAACGGAATAGTACACGAACAGAAAATTACTCAATTTCGCTAAGAAGCGAATTTTTCGTACTTAAGCGAGTTTCTTTTTCAAAAAGTTACTTTTCGGGGTGATTTTGATGAAAAACAGGGTGAATGTGTGAGGTGCATCACGTAAAAAAACCAAATCAAATGGAGAATCCTTGCTAAAAATCCAAATTTAAGAAAAACAGCACGTGATCAGCTTCGCAAAAATGAAAAAAATCAAAGCACAGGCCCTCCATCTTCCCCACTCAAATGACAGAACTGCACAATTATTTTCATGCAGCTAACATCTTCCCCACTCAAATGACAGAACTGCACAATTATTTTCATG
>NZ_SODY01000008.1:0-265954 GCF_004366275.1 Buttiauxella sp. BIGb0552 | reverse complement strand
ACCCCATGCCGAACTCAGAAGTGAAACGCCGTAGCGCCGATGGTAGTGTGGGGTCTCCCCATGCGAGAGTAGGGAACTGCCAGGCTCCAAATAAGTGGAAAGCCCTGTACTGACGTACAGGGCTTTTTGCTGTCTGTAATTTACGAAAACCACTCTCATTTCCTCGCTATAATCATCTAAACAACACGGCGTTAAGCAGTTTAATCAACTATTTTAAATTTCCACATCCCACTTATTTACTATTCCCGTAGCTAAACCTCCCATCCATTAAGCGATACAGACCACAGATCATACTTCTGACACTCACATGAATCAGATCCAGTACATACTTATGGTTGGTAAAACATAAAAGACGCAATGCCAGCAAGGCACTGCGGTACGGTTATCGGAACTGAAAACACGACAAGCAGGCTAACTTATGGCTAAAAATACTATCTGTATTTGGTTTGATCATGATGCGGAAGACGCAGCTCATTTTTATGCTGCGACCTTTCCAGACAGCAGAGTTGGTGCCGTTATTCCTGCCCCAGGAGACTATCCAGATGGCAAGGCTGGCGACACAATAGTTGTCGAATTTGTCGTCGCAGGTGTTTCATGCATCGGCCTCAACGGTGGGCCGCATTTCAAACACAGTGAAGCTTTTTCCTTTCAGATCGCTACCGAAGATCAGGCTGAAACGGACCGCTACTGGAACGCAATTGTTGGTAATGGCGGCCAGGAAAGCGACTGCGGTTGGTGCAAAGATAAGTGGGGTGTTAGCTGGCAAATTACCCCTCGCGTACTGACTGAAGCCCTGGCTACGGGTGGAGACACCGCCAGGCGTGCGTTTGGAGCGATGATGTCGATGAAGAAAATAGATATGGCTGCTATCGAAGCGGCAATACTTGGTTGATGAGTTGAAGCGCATTGGACCTATAGTCAATGCATGTCGCAGACGCCTTGCTCGTCATAAAATGGTAAATCCCGGCCCTAAATCTCCCGCAACAACCGAGCCGGGTTGCCTGCATAAATCCCCGGCTTAAGAATATCCTTCGTGACCACGCTCCCAGCGCCTATCACCGCACCACTACAAATAAATTCTGTCAGGATCGTGCTTCCACTGCCCACGATCACGTTGTCGCCAAGATGAATACTGATCCAACTTTCGGGATCTGGATTGAGTTTTCCGGAGCGGAAGAGATCGTTGGCAAACGTCACATTGTGGCCAATAAAGCAGTTTTTGCCGGTTGTTACCTTCTCGCAAAGAAATGAATGTGACTGGATGCGGGTTCCTGCGCCAATAACACAGTGTCTTTGAATCTCCACGAAAGGGCCGACAAAGACATCATCGTGCAGGGTGCATTCGTAAAGGTTTACCGGTTCGCATACCGTTACTTTGTCGCTGGCTGTCACATTTCTGATGCCGCTTTTCAGTATTTTCATTTTTGTCCCGTAGCTGAAACATTGCCCATTTTGTGAGTCACTTCAAACCTTTTATTCTCAACCTACTACTTTCCAAAAACCAGCACTGATAGCTCATAAAACAATCAATAACAGGTGGATACTGAATTCAGATAAAGCATATAGCCCTTCCTTAGAAATAAGCTAACCACAGGAATATGCTGATGAATAAAGACCTACAGGCAGTGAAGAATTTCGATTTTCTGGCGCGTAGTTTTGCTCGTATGTATGCACTTGGGCAAGCTGTCGATATTCGAGCCGTGACCGGCAACATGAACATGGAGCAAAAGGCCTGGTTTCTAGGGCGTTATGAGTATTATTGCCAGCAAGCGACTCGGGCTTGTGAACTTGAGTTGGAACACTAATCTCTGTGGGCCTTCGGGCCCATTTCTTTTTCTAAGCACCATCCCATTCCCATTTCCCAACTATCCTTCCCTGTATTTCATCTAAAAACATAAAAGCATTAGCGATAATATTTAATTCTTTTATCTAATCACCGCCATTGGAAATACTGCTCCCATCATCGATACAGGAGCATACCTCATGGCAAAACGACATTCTCTCTGGCTGGCTACGCTTGCCCTTATTGCAACGCCAGTATTCGCGGTGGATGTGACCGTCGCGTACCAAACTTCTGCTGAACCCGCTAAGGTCGCGCAGGCTGATAACACTTTTGCCAAAGACAGCGGAGCAAAAGTTGAATGGCGTAAATTCGACAGCGGCGCGAGTGTGGTTCGTGCGCTGGCATCAGGCGATGTACAAATTGGCAATATCGGTTCCAGCCCACTCGCTGTTGCGGCAAGCCAGAATGTCCCTATCGAGGTCTTCTTGCTCGCCTCGCAATTGGGTAACTCCGAAGCACTGGTTGTGAAGAAAGGTATCTCCAGCCCGAAAGATCTTATCGGTAAGCGTATTGCCGTGCCGTTTATTTCCACCACGCATTACAGCCTGCTGGCGGCCCTGAAACACTGGGGAATTAAGCCTGGCGAGGTAGAAATCCTTAACCTTCAGCCTCCGGCGATTATTGCGGCCTGGCAGCGCGGTGATATTGACGGTGCTTATGTTTGGGCACCTGCGGTTAACGAGCTGGAAAAAGAGGGCAAAGTGCTGACCGACTCTGCACAAGTGGGTACGTGGGGCGCTCCAACTCTGGATGTCTGGGTAGTACGTAAAGACTTCGCGCAACAGCATCCGGAAGTTGTCGCAGCCTTCGCCAAAAGCGCTCTCGCCGCGCAGAAAAGCTATATCGACAATCCAGATGTTTGGCTGAAACAACCAGATAACCTGAGCAAGCTGTCACGCCTGAGTGGTGTGCCGGAAAGTGATGTTCCAGTGCTGGTGAAGGGAAATACTTACCTCACCGCGAACCAGCAAACCGAGCAACTTAGCGGCCCGGTAAATAAAGCGATTGTCGATACCGCTCAGTTCCTCAAAGCGCAAGGCAAAGTCCCGGCCGTTGAAACGGATTACAGCCAGTTCGTTACAGACCGCTTCGTAAAACCGTTGGCGCAGTAAGGAGTTAGCCATGTTACAGGTTTCGCATTTAAGCGCGGATTTCGACGGTAAAACGGTTCTCAACGACATCAACCTGACCGTAGACGAAGGCGAGTTACTGGTGGTTCTCGGTCCGTCTGGCTGCGGGAAAACTACGCTGCTTAACCTGATAGCTGGCTTTGTTCCTTATCACTCCGGCAGCATTACACTAGCGGGCGAACAGGTCACGGGGCCGGGTGCTGAGCGCGGCGTAGTATTTCAGAATGAAGGGCTACTGCCGTGGCGTTCGGTTCTGGATAACGTCGCATTTGGTTTGCAGCTTGCCGGGCAGCCAAAGCCTGCACGTGAGGAAATCGCGCTCGATATGTTGCGTAAAGTGGGGCTGGAAGATAAGGCGAAACGTGCCATCTGGCAGCTCTCCGGCGGGCAGCGCCAGAGAGTAGGGATTGCTCGTGCGTTGGCGACTCGCCCGCAACTTTTACTGCTCGATGAGCCTTTCGGCGCGCTGGATGCCTTTACTCGCGAGCAAATGCAGACCTTGCTGCTCAAGCTGTGGCATGAAAGCCGCCGTCAGGTGTTGTTAATTACTCATGACATTGAAGAAGCCGTGTTTCTTGCAACTGAACTGGTGTTGCTTTCACCGGGGCCTGGGCGTGTGCTGGAGCGTATGCCGCTCGACTTTGGCCGCCGGTTCACCGCGGGTGAGCCATGCCGCAGCATCAAATCCGATCCGGAATTTATCGCGAAGCGCGAGTACGTGCTGAGCCGGGTATTTGAACAGCGCGAGGGCTTCTTATGAGCATCGTTATTCAGGATAAAGCCCGCCGCAAACGGCTGGCGTTGCATTGGCCATTTTCTCGCCAGATAACGCTAAGCATTGCGACGGTGGTGACAATCATCTTGTTGTGGTGGTGGGTTGCAGCACAGCAATGGGTTAGCCCTTTATTTTTACCGCCGCCATTTCAGGTGCTGACAAAGCTAATTAGCATCGCCGGGCCGCAGGGGTTTATGGATGCAACACTCTGGCAGCATCTCGCCGCCAGCCTGCTGCGCATTCTCACGGCACTTTTCGCTGCAGTATTAATTGGTATTCCCGTGGGTATCGCGATGGGGCTAAACCCGACAGTGCGCGGCATTCTCGACCCGCTGATTGAGTTGTATCGCCCGGTGCCGCCGCTGGCTTATTTACCGCTGATGGTGATTTGGTTCGGCATCGGTGAAACCTCGAAAATTTTACTGATTTACCTGGCGATATTTGCGCCTGTCGCGATGTCGACCATGGCGGGAGTGCGCAGCGCAAAACAGGTTCGCATTCGTGCCGCCGAAGCTTTGGGGGCATCACGACTCCAGGTTGTCTGGCATGTGATTTTGCCCGGTGCGCTGCCGGAAATTCTAACCGGTTTTCGTATTGGGCTTGGCGTCGGCTGGTCAACGCTGGTTGCCGCTGAGCTTATCGCCGCCACCCGTGGGCTCGGCTTTATGGTGCAATCGGCGGGTGAGTTTTTGGCAACTGATGTAGTGCTTGCGGGTATTGGTGTGATTGCGGTTATCGCATTCTGTTTAGAACTAGGGTTACGGGCATTGCAGCGCCGTTTAACCCCATGGCATGGAGAAGGGCAATGAGCGAAAAAGTGAATATTACGCCACTGGGGCCATATATCGGTGCACAGATTAACGGCTTAACGCTGAGTCGAGGTTTGACGGATAACCAATTTGAGCAGCTTTACCACGCGCTGATCCGCCATCAGGTACTGTTCCTTCGCGATCAACTTATTACTCCCGCACAGCAACGTACGCTGGCACAACGGTTTGGCGATCTGCACATCCATCCGGTTTATCCACATGCGGAAGGTGTCGAGGAAATTATCGTGCTCGATACGCATAACGATAACCCGCCTGATAACGATAACTGGCACACCGATGTGACGTTTATTGAAACGCCGCCAGCTGGTGCGATACTGGCAGCAAAACAGCTTCCAGAATTTGGTGGTGATACATTGTGGACCAGTGGCATTGCTGCGTTCGAGGCGCTTTCAGAACCGTTCAAGCGCTTGCTCTCAGGGCTGAAGGCGGAACACGATTTCCGCAAATCATTCCCGGAATATAAACATCTTCGCAGCGAAGAAGAGCATCAGCGTTGGCGTGAGGCGGTTGTTAAGAATCCGCCGTTGCTGCATCCAGTGGTGCGTACCCATCCGGTAAGCGGCAAGCAGGCGCTGTTTGTTAACGAGGGGTTCACCACGCGGATTGTCGACCTCTCACAAAAAGAGAGCGATGTGCTGCTCGCCTTCCTGTTTACACATATTACGAAGCCGGAGTTCCAGGTTCGCTGGCGCTGGCAGGAAAACGACATCGCTATTTGGGATAACCGTGTCACGCAGCATTATGCGAATGCTGATTATCTCCCCGCTCGCCGCATCATGCATCGCGCAACGATTCTGGGGGATAAGCCTTTCTGGCGAGGGTAATGGGATTTTGGTGGGTGAAGCTGGTCGGATAGCAATGCGCCATCCGACGCAGTTATTTTGCTCGTACCTTTGCCGCTACTAACAACGCTGTCAGTAACATCAAACTCCCTGATAACACCAGCGGCGAAATTATGCCGAGATTATCCAGAGCCAACCCGCCAATTGCCGCTCCACAGGTGTTTGCTAACTGGATCACCGCAACCTGAATAGATCCCGCTTTCTCTGCTTGATCCGCAAGTGAACGGGTGATCCATGTCGACCAGCCAACTGGAATCAGAGCAAAGGCAAAGCCCCAGATAATGGCAACTGCTGATGCGACGATTTTATCGCTCCCCCACAACACCAGAACCAGAGCGCTCAGTGCCAGAATCAGCGGGGCACAGGTGAGAGATAACTTGAGTGAACGCTTGAGGAAAACAGCAGAAAGCGATGTGCCAACAAAACTGGCGATACCAAAGCTCAACAGCACCAGCGTCAGGCCGTCGACATCAAACCCTGCAAGCGTCATGTACACCGGGCGGATGTAAGTGAAGAAGGCAAACTGTCCGGCAAAGGTCATAAAGATTGCCGTCATGCCCGCCAGCACGCCTGGGCGTTTAAGCAGGCCAAGCATGTTTTGCTTATGCTGTGTTGATTCACCTGGCAGCGGCGGCAGTGCTTTCCACACCCAGATGATACAAGCCACGCCCATTAATGCCGCGCCATTGAAGACGTTGCGCCAGCCAATAATACCGCCTAAGAAGCTACCGAGCGGGGCGGCGATAACCAGTGCGATAGAGACAGCACCGAAGATGACCGAGAGCGCTTTTGGCACTGTACGTGCTGGAACCAGGCGCATGGTTAAAGAGGCTGACATTGCCCAGAAGCCGCCGAGGGCAATCCCTAAACAGGCGCGCCCAATCAGCAACATGGAGAAGTTTTCAGCAAAGGAAACCAGCAGGCAGGAGAGGGTGAGCAGCACAGAGAAAAGGATGACTACATAGCGTCTGTCAGTTGAGCGGATAATGCTGGTCACAAACAGGCTTGCGAACATTGCCACGAAAGCCGTGACGGTAACGGACTGCCCGGCAAGGCCTTCGGAAATGCCCAGCTCTTGTGCCATGGGTGTCAGCAAACTAACCGGCAAAAACTCAACGGTAATCAGGCAGGCGACGCAAAACGCCACGGCAAAAACCGCCGACCAGTTAGGCCGTGTTACGGCCACTGGCTCGTTTATCACTTCTACATGCTCACTCATTTATCCACCCGGCGCTGCTTCCAATAAAGCCGCGTAGTGTAGCATCGTAAGTGTGATGCATTTAACGTTTTGGCAACTTTTTCGATATGTTTTAGAAATCAAGTTCCAGGGCAAAACAGAGATAGGCCATCAATTGCGAGCAATGCTGAAATTGTTCGGCACAGAAATTGATAGCATCCGGTTTGCACAGCTCTTCGAAATCGATGTTTTTCAACGCGATAAAATCTTTGCGCTTCAATTCAGTAAGCAAAGGATGGGTTTTATCAAAGCCTTTTGGCGGGCGACTTAAGCTGTCGCCATCCATGATAAACCCCTGGCTTTGTAGCTCCTGTAACGCCTTTTGATAAGCGTTGGGGTTCTCATCAATGCATTGGCGAATAGCACTCAGGGCTTTTGATTCGGGATGCCAAATTCCTGCGGCAATAAAGCAACCTTCAGGGGCGATATGGAGATAGAGGCCTGGTGCATGAACGTCTTTTCCCTGGAAATGACGGAACTGAATCCCGACATTGGTTTTATAAGGTGTTTTATCTTTACTGAAACGACTGTCTCGCTGCGGGCGCATAAGACTACCGCCGACTTTTTTCGGCACCGCAGTGAGCTTCGATGAAATGGAAAGAATACCGGGCTGCATCTGCTCGATAAACCGCAGGGCAGGAGTGCGCACAGTATTCTCGTACTCCTCCTGATGTTCTTTAAACCAGTCTCGGGAGTTGTTTTGCGCGAGCTTGTTCAGGAACTGCAGACTGGCTGCACTAAAAGTTGTACTGGCAGATATCGTGGACGTCGGGGTTTTCGTTATTTGAGCATTCATTATTGATGGACCCTTATTTGAACCATTTAAGCGGCTATATCTGCGAGCTTAAGGATGGCGGATTTCTCTGTATTTCGATGTGAAACGTCTCCAACCTTAATATATTTTCCTCATATGTTAATGTTTTTTAAGCATTGGCGGTGCAATTCTGGATATGGGAGTGTAAGGCCTTAGCTTGCTAAACGCTGGGACAACAAGGAAAAACTATGGCACACGCAATGAGCTCTCATAAAAATAAGATCGCATCACTCGTTTTACTGGCACTGTCCGGCCTTACCGCCACAGTGGCTCAGGCTGACCAACTAGCCGATATTCAAAAAGCAGGCGTCGTGCGCGTCGCCACTTTTGACGCTAACCCGCCATTTGGTTCCGTCGATGCTAAAACTCACGATATCGTTGGCTATGATGTTGATTTTGCGAAGGCTCTCGCAAAGTCTCTTGGCGTAAAACTGGAGCTGGTGGCAACCAATCCAGCCAACCGCATTCCTTTGCTGCAATCTGGCAAAGTGGATCTGATCGTCGCTGATATCACCATCACGCCGGAGCGCGCGCAGGTTGTCGACTTCTCCACGCCTTATTTCGTGACGGGCCAGCAATTCCTGGTACCGGCGGCGTCAGCGGATAAACTTGATGACTACGGGCACGACCGTATTGGTGCAGTAAAAGGCACGACCGGTGAGCAGGCGCTGCATCAGCGTTTCCCATCCGCTCGCGTGCTTTCCTATGACGATATTCCACTGGCGCTGACGGCGCTGCGTAACGGCAACGTGCAGGCGATTACCCAGGACAGCACCATTCTGGCCGGTCTGTTGGCTGAAGCACCGGATAAAGTGAAGTTCAAAATTCTCCCTGACCTGCTCAGCAAAGAAGAGATTGGCGTCGGGGTGAAGAAGGGTGAAACGGCGCTGCTTACAGCAGTTAACGGCGAGTTAGTGAAGCTTGAGCAAAACGGTGAAGCGACGAAGATTTACGACAGCTGGTTTGGTCCTGGCAGTAAAACTCCCCAGCCACGCGGCTTTAAAATAGAAGCTCAGTAACATGGTGAGTGCCTTCTCCAAACGATCCGCGGTGCAGGCCGCGGATTTTGCACATTTACAGGATGCCAGCGTTGAGTTTCGCCAGGCTGGCAAAAGTTACGATGAAAACCAGGTCCTCAAGTCCATCGACCTGAAAATCAACGCAGGTGAAGTGGTGGCGATTTGCGGGCCTTCGGGCTCTGGTAAATCGACGTTAATCCGACTGATAAACCAGCTCGAACCGTTAAGTGCGGGAGACATTTTTATTGATGGCAAACCGACACGGGATTTGCAGGGCAAAGCTCTGCGAGCCTTGCGTAGCCGCATCGGATTTGTGTTCCAGCAGTTCAATTTATATGCTCATCTCACCGCCGAGCAGAACATCACACTTTCTCTGATGCATGTTCATGGCTGGGAACCTGATGAGGCTAAACAGCAGGCAGTAACGTTGTTGACTCGGGTCGGGCTTGCCGAGAAAGCACATCAATATCCTGCGCAGCTTTCCGGCGGGCAGCAGCAGCGTGTGGCAATCGCCCGGGCTTTAGCATCCTCGCCGCAGATAATCTTGTTCGATGAACCCACTTCGGCACTGGATCCGGAAATGATCGGTGAAGTGCTGATGGTGATGAAATCCCTGGCCCACAGTGGCATTACGATGATTGTCGTTACCCATGAAATGCAGTTCGCCCGGGAAATTGCCGATCGGGTGGTGTTTATCGATGGCGGCGAAATTCTTGAGCAGGCTCCTCCGGCGCGGTTCTTCAGCTCACCGCAACATCCACGCACCCGGCGTTTTCTACAAAAGGTACTCGACCCTCTGCATGCCGGGTTTAAGGATGAACCATGAACTGGCACATAGACTGGGCTGGAGTCCTGACAGGACAGCCGTTGCAGTGGATTACTTCCGGCTTTTTAACCACGGTCTGGGTCACCCTGGCGGGAGTACTGCTGGCAACGGCTTTAACGCTGTTATTACTCGGGTTGAGACTTGCCAGCGGGCGAATTGGTCGTGCGGTGGTTGCGGTATGGGTATCTCTGTTTCGCAACACGCCGCTGCTGGTGCAACTGCTGTTCTGGTATTTCGCCGCGTGGAATGTCCTTCCGCAGGCGTTGCGTGGCTTTATTAACGATGAGCACAGCTGGTCAATACTACCCGGAAATGTGTGGTGGCTCACTCCGGAGTTTCTCTGCGCTGCCTGGGGGCTTGGGCTGTTTACTTCTGCATTTCTGCTCGAAGAACTGCGCAGCGGGTTGCAGGCCGTACCTCAGGGACAGGTGGAAGCTGCGCTTTCGCAAGGCTTCTCATCCTGGTCTATCTTCCGTTGGATCCTTCTACCACAAGGGATGAGGAATGCCTGGCAGCCGGTAGTGGGGCAGTATCTTAATTTGATGAAGCTCTCGTCGCTGGCCACTGGTATCGGCTTTGCGGAACTGACTTATCAGGTCAGACAAATCGAAAGCTACAACGCACATGCGCTGGAGGCTTTTGCTGTGGGAACAGTGCTGTATCTGGCTTTAGGATTGGTGATGGGTGGATTGTTCGCCTGGCTTGGCCCGCGCCCGTCTGAACATAAGCGCCAGGTGACTAAAGTGCGGGATACGGAGGCACAGCATGATAGCTAATCTGACGGTGATTACCGACAACCTTGATTATCTACTGTGGGGAAGAATGGCGCAGGGTGAACCGGGCGGCGTACTGCTCACGCTGCTAATGGCGGCTGGAGCGGCAGTGTTGGCGCTGGTGGGGGGCGTATTGCTGGCAGGACTCGCCTGGCGGTTTGATGGCATTGTGCGGCGGTTACTGTTTATTTGGGCTGAATTCATCCGCGGTATCCCGCTTATTTTTGTGATTTTCTGGCTCTACTTCTTGCTGCCGATTGTCACCGGTAGCGATTTACCCGGTGTGCTGACCGTCACTCTGGCGCTGGCGTGGTTTACCTCTGCAGCAGTGATGCACACCACGCTCGCGGGTTTACAGGCTCTCCCGTCCGGGCAACATGAAGCGGCGTTGGCTGGTGGATTGAATGCATGGCAAATACTGCGCCTGGTATTGCTGCCACAGGTGATGCGCAACGTCTTTCCTTCCTACATGGGGCTATTTATCGCGCTGCTTAAAGACACTTCTCTGGCGTTCATCGTCAATGTGCCAGAGCTAACCACCGTGGCGGGACAGGTCAACAGCCGGGTGCAGGTCTATCCCGCGGCCATCTTTATTTTTACGGGATTGGTGTATTACCTGCTGTGCAGTGGCCTGAATTACATGGTGTCTCTCAGGTATCGCCGACGCGGCACTATTGCCACTCCGTCGCCACTCAAAGTTTAGACAACAAAAAAGCCACCGTGAAAGGTGGCTTAATCATATGATTTTAAAGCTAAAATTTGGTGGCCCCTGCTGGACTTGAACCAGCGACCAAGCGATTATGAGTCATAGAAATAGTCCTTTCCCATATTTTCTCATTAGTTCTGGTTTGTAATTTAAATTCATTTAAATCATTATGTTAATTGTCATTTTTAGTTTCTGTTTGTCTCCAAATGTTCTGGGCAGTAAGATTGTTACCTGACCCATTACCTGACCCAATTTTCAATTGGGTCAGGTAAGAGAAAACTAAGAGGTAATGGTGTGGCAACTCATTTAACGGATATGGCAATACGCGGACTGAAACCTAAAAACACTTCTTACTACGAGTGGAGTAATAGTGGCCAGCGTGGTGCAGGACGACTGGGGGTAAAAGTACAGCCTTCAGGCAGCAAGATTTTTTACTTCCGGTACTACGTGGATAAAGGGAAGAAAGAGAAGTTCATCCAATTGGGCATCTGGCCCGAGATGAAACTGGTGACGGCCAATGAGCTCGCGAAAAAGTATGGTGCTTGGCTTGTTGAAGGAAAAGAACCCCAGCAAGAGCTTGAGCAACAGCGCCTGGCCGAACAGCACATCATGCAGTTGCATCGTTCTCAGGGATCGTTTGAAGAACTGGTGCATGGCTACGTTAATAAGATGAAGCTCGACAATAAGCGCACTTGGGCTGATGTTCTAAAGCGTCTTGAAAAAGAGTGCTACACGGTTATCCCTCGAGAAACCAAAGCAAAGGATGTAACGCCTTTGCAGATCAAGACCATTCTCTCAGGCATTATCCAGCGTCATGCAGTGGTTCATGCGAACCGAATTCGTTCCTACCTGATGGCGGCATTTAACTATGGTCTGAAAGCCGATAACGATCCGATGAATACCAGCGCGGGTATTACGTTTGGTCTTGAAGTTAACCCGGTATCGGCCATACCGAAGCAGTCTTCGGCGGAAAAAGTGGGTGATACATGGCTAACGCTGGAAGAGTTGCGTGTTGTCATGGAGCAGTTCGCAGAGGCCACCAATGTTGGGCCGCTGATGCAACATTTAATCCGGTTCTGCGTTTATGCTGGTGGGCAGCGTCCGTTTGAAATGATTGCCAGCCAGTGGAGCGCGATTGACTGGCAGCAAAAGACGTTACTGGTCATTGCCGATGTATCGAAAAACAAGCGTGAGCATCTGATCCCACTGACTGAATCGGCATTAAGTGAACTAGCCTCTGTTAAAGAACTGACTAAGGAAAGTAACAGCCCCTATATTTTCCCGCTATCAACCAACGGTGAGCGCCCTGTACGTACCGACAGCCTGGCACGTTCTATCATGTATTTCCGGGCTTTTAATCCTGAGTTTAAAGTTTTCACAGCGCGAGATTTACGTCGGACCTGTAAGACTTTGATGGGGGAGGCGGGGATCAGCAAAGAGATCCGTGACCGTATTCAGAATCACGCTTTGAACGACGTTAGCTCGAAACACTATGACCGTTATGATTACGTGACTGAAAAGCGCAGGGCGCTTGAAGTCTGGGAAGATCGGGTTAACAACTATCAACGGCAGCAGGAAAACAACGTTGTGAACTTGTTTGGGCGGAGGTAAGGGCTTGTTAAAATATGAGCTTAATTCAGCAGAAAAGCGGTATCAGCCGGGCTCTGGGGACTTGGTGGTGGCTAATAAGCTGGGAATCATTGATGAACAGGAAATGGATGCGCTGGAGTCTGGTTTGCTGCTGATGCTGTATGACCAGTTATTTATTGAGAGCCAGCCGCCTGAGGCGCTGGCTTTTGAGCACATTAGTAGGTGGATCGTCAATGGCTGGGGAATGTGTATGACTGGCCAGGAAGGCTACGTAATGCCAACCTGACAAAAGACGGCTTCCAGTTTGCCGCTGCCGATAGGATTCCGCTTCTTCTCGATGGCTTCGAGACGCAGTTTCTCTCCAGGGTTGGTGCACTAAAATCCCTGGCTCGTCCGGAGCTGGTTGGCTATCTGGCTGAATGTCACGTTGAGTTTATTTTGATCCACCAATTTAGAGAAGGTAAGGGCATTTGTCGCGGCTGCTTTGCGATGTGCTGCCGTTTCTGGCAGGTAAGGGCTCATTGGATTACAGCTTATGGGAAGAGCACAAAGCGTTTTACTTTAAGGCCATTCAGGTAGGTGTATCAGGGAACTACAGCCCCATGTAGCAAATGATGAGAGATATCTTGCCAGACTAACCGGCGAGGCCGACGGCTTTCGCTTCTGCCTGATTTTGTTTCAGTTTCTGCTCAATTTTTTGCACAGAAACACAGGTTTCTATCGCGGTTGAGCTGGCAACGGCGCGATAAATCTGTGTTTTCGTAACTAGGGGATGGGCTGTTTTCTTTGTCATAGGAAGAATCTCATAGTTAATGCCCACTTTCTAGTTCGACCTGATAATGGCCACAATGGCACTCTACATCATTTACGCACTGTAAGGGCGTGATATCAAATTCAGCACGGCTATTTTCTACAGTGGAAGTCAGGGCTGAACATTGGCTTTTCGCGAGAGAACCAGACTATTACAGTCCATCTTGTTGAATCATGCATTGGTGATCGTGATATTTCAGGGCAATACTTTAGCGAGCGGATTCATCAGTACTGAACAGCCCCGGTAATCCTGGAGACTACATACGTCAGCAGGGACTCGTTGATAATGAGCAGGATGCGCTAACTACCAACGAACGTCAGCCTCTGAAGGAACTGGAGCGGGAAGTCCGGGAGCTGCGCCGCAGCAATGATATTCTGCGTCATGCGTCAGCGTTATTTGCCCAAGCGGAGCTCGACCATCACTGGAAAAAATAATGCCGCTTCTGGAAAATCTGAGCGGTGAGCACGGGGGCGGGTCAGTCTGCCACGAGCTGGATATTGCCCCGTCAACATACAACTGGCATCACCAACGCCGGAAATATCCGGAGCGGCGAAGCTACCGGGATAAGCGCGATGCCGGACTGATTCCCGGGATACAGCGCGTATACGAAGAGAACTACAGCGTTTAAGGTGCGCGTAAGGTCTGGCGGCAGCTAAAACGTGAAGGTGTAGGTGTTGCTCGATGTACCATTGAGCATCCATACTCGCCTTGAACTCCGGGCACACTATAAGTCACCTCACCAGGCCTGATTAGGCTCGGTAACAGCAAACTGGCGATCCAGATAATTTGGGATCTCAATGAATTCCTTAGACGCCTTCTTATAACGATGGCCAGGTTGCTGATAGCTGATAATATTAAGCGCTTTCATCAGCTTTGTTGCTCACCATCGGCTCAGTTTTATACCTTTGGTGGCGACCACTGCGGCAATGCTTCGCGCTCCTGCTGAGCCATTACTTTCGCGATAAACTTCACGCACAAGGCTCAGTAATGCCACTCTCGTGGCGTCAGTTTTTTTTGGCTGCCGCCAGTATTTATAACTGCTGCGATGAACCCCAAAGACGTTGCACATAACTGCAGCAGGAAACCGCGCCCTGAGGTTCTCAACTAATGAGAATTGTTCAGGGAGTCTGAAATAAAGATCGCGGCAGCCTTTTTTAATATATGCCTTTCCATTTCAATGCGTTGAAGTCTTTTCTTTAGCTCGCGTATTTCAATCTGCTCAGTTTTAATGGGTGACGCTACGGGGGATTTCCCCCTCGTTCTTCTTTCAACTGCCGAACCCATTTATCCACAGTGGATTTGCCGACATTCATTGCCGTGGCAGCGGCGGCAACGGTGTAAAGCTGAGCGAGTACAAGCAGGGCAGTTTCGAGGCGAAACGCGAGTATAAAATTGCGTCTCTTACGTCCGGTCATAATGTCACCTGTTTTGACTATGAGGTGATGATATCATCTCTATTCAGGTGGCCACATTTATTACTCCACTTCACTCCCTTGATTGAACATACGTGAAAAATGTCCTATTGCCATCATATAGCCCTCACTCCCAAAACCGACCATAACTGCTAAGGCTACACTTGAAATGTAAGATTTGTTTCGAAATACCTCCCGCCTATGGATGTTGGAAATGTGTACTTCTATGACCGGTACTTCTGCAGCAATTAATGCATCGAGAATAGCAATAGAAGTGTGAGTCCAAGCTCCTGCGTTTATGATTATACCATCCGCCCGGTTCCTTGCTTGATGAATCCATTCGATCATCTGAGCTTCACTGTTAGTCTGTCTAAATTCCACAGCTGATTTCAGTTCTCGACAAAGATTCAGACATGACGTTTCTATACACTTTAACGTTTTATGCCCATATATATCCGGCTCACGCAACCCCAGCATATTGAGATTTGGACCATTAAGAATTAAAATCATTTTCATATATCTCCAGATTAGGTATTAAAGATGGGTTGTGCTTACAGCATCGCTATCTGAACGACGATATTCATTTTCCTCCCCACGCATGGCGTCAGCTTTCCCAAGAAATTCCATAGGAAGATGTGACGTTTCAGGAGCACACCAAGCTGCAATGCTCGCTATAAGTGCACATATAAAGGTGATTCCCCCTACAATAAATGGAATATTTTCCGTGCCAGGGGCTGCAAACAAAGCGAATAAGGCAGGTAACATCGCAGTAATAAATAACCCAGTGTTCTGGGCAATTGCCATCGCCGAGACACGATATCGTGTTTCAAATTGTTCAGCGAAAAATGAAGGAAAGATTGCGTTGTATCCTTGATATATTATTCCCCACATGACGATTGATATAAAGAATGCCAAAGGTAAACTCTGAATATTAATTGCATATAGATAGAAGAAAGAAAGGACACCACATCCTAACGAGCTCCCTATAATTAAAGGCCTGCGGCCAATACGATCGGAAAGCATACCCACAAATGGAATCAAAATCACTGCCACTATATTTCCAATAAGCGGGATCCACAGGTACACGCTCTTATCGAAACCAATGCCATAAGCCGGTTGTACGGCATAAGCAGCCCCAAAAACTGTAGTAACTACTGGAATAACATTCATTAACGAGACGCCAACAACTATCAGCATCTCGCGCCAACTGTATTTGAATGCTTCTATCATGGGCGAACGCAAAATCTCGTTTTTCTTGGTGGCGGTCAAAAAAGCTGGTGGCTCATCTACTTCCCGGCGGATAATAAACCCCGCGATTAACACTACAGCACTTAGCAAAAAAGGTATCCTCCAGCCCCAAGCCACAAACGCTTCATCAGACATAAAGTAAGCCAGTGGCAAGAAAATCGCTGCTGCGAGAACTTGTCCTGCTTGTACTCCTTGCAGCGCGAAGCTGCCGAAATAGCCACGACGTCCAGCTGGAGCATGTTCAAGAATCATTGTGCTTGCGCCTGAAATTTCACCAGCTACAGCAAATCCTTGGATCAAACGCAGCAGTACTAGTAAAGCTGGAGCGAGCATGCCAACCTGATGATAAGTCGGAAGAAACCCAACTGCCATGGTGGCAAACCCCATAAGGAACATACACAGAAGCAAAACGTTTTTGCGGCCACGCGTATCTCCCCAATGGCCAAGAAAAATAGCCCCGATAGGACGGGCGATATAACCGACCCCGTAGGTTGCCATTGAAGCAACAATGGCCATATTGGGATCAGTTGAGGGGAAGAAAAGTTGCGGGAAAATCAAAGCAGCCGCTTGGGCATAAATAAAAAAATCATAATATTCAAGTGCCGAACCAATCCAACCACTTGCAGTCGCTTTCTTAGCACTTCGGGATTGTTGATCATTATTCACTATTGCTGTCATGGATATCTCCAGTTGTTGTTTTTTTCTGGCAGAAACGAGCAGGTCATTTCTGATAACGGCTATCCAGTAAGGAATCAGAGGTTACTATGTGGAAGGTTAAGTGAAGTTAGCCAAGTTAATAGGTACTATTTTTCCCGTGCTGGCTGCTTGGGAGATGGCCTCTGTGACAACTAAATTCTTCACCCCGTCAAGGACGGTCACTAATGGTTTTTCTGCACCCCTAATGACTTGGCAGAAGTGCTCTAACTGAATTTCCAGCGGATCCAGGGGCTTAACTTCAGCGACTGCATTCTCAAAAGGCTTCCACCAGGATCGTTCTTTCGCATGAGGGAAAAATTTTATTCGCATGGTAGGGACATTAAGAGTTCCATTTTTGCCACTGATTACATAGCAGTCTTCATCTTCATAAAAGGGATAGCTTATGTCCTCATGGGAGGTTTGCTCCCAACTCCTGGCACAACCTGCCGAGTCAGATAGCATAAAGGTCCCTAACATACCGTTTTCAAAGCGCAAGCCAATAGAAACAGTATCTTCAACGACGAAACCACGGGCAGCATTTGATTGCATGGCTTGCACAGCAATAATCTCACCGCATAAAGAACGCAGGTTACCAATCTCGTGAATCATATTAATCAAAATTGGCCCACCTCCTTGTTGCCGGCGCCATACTGCTGTATCAAAGTATTCGTCAGGTTTGTAGAACAGAGCACTTCCCTGAATAGCAACCAAGTCACCCAAAATACCTTCACGAATAACATCTCGTGCTTTAGCAAGAATCGGACTATGGGTTCGATGATGCCCCACCAACAATCGGCTACCCATTTGCTCGGATGCAGAATGAAGCCGCATACCTTCTTCAACGGAATGAGCTACTGGTTTCTCAATCAGTGCGGCGACTCCCGAATTAATACATTCCATGGCCTGCACAACATGCATGGCATTAGGTGTAGCCAAAATCACACCATCAGGAATGCATTGTTTAAAAAGTGTTTTTAGATCAGGGTATTGAGGCACATTAATGTTTGTTAGATAATCAACAGGGATCGGCATTGGGTCGACAACGGCGATAAGTTCGCAGTCAAAACTGTTTTGAACCAACTCAATATGGCGTCGGCCAATCAACCCAATCCCTATCACGGCAATCTTTAGTTTTGTGGACATAATTTTGATCTTCGCAGGTGAATATTAGTCTTCACGGAAGACATTGCTTCCGATGTGTTTACTGCTAGGATCAAGCTTACTATCTCTTTTTAAAGCTACATTTGCCGTAATGGAAATTCTCAATTCTCAATTAGTGAACAATGACCCTCTTTTGCGCGACTTATTGCTATTAATTACTATTGCAAAGCGCTCCAGTTTTGTAATGGCAGGTGCAGAATTAGGCTTATCCCCCTCTCACGTCAGTAAACGCCTGGCAACGCTTGAGGAGATGCTCGATTGTAAGCTATTTAATCGCACCACTCGGCGTGTTTCAATTACCCGTGACGGGGAGAAAATGCTCGTTTGGGCGCAGAAAATCATCGATGATGTAAATGGAATGCTGGAGACTTCTCATGGAGATAAGGCTGAACCTAAAGGGCTTTTGAGAATAAGTACGAGTCAAAGGCTTGGACGTTTTCACATTGCTCCGATTCTGGCATTACTGCGCAGGCGTTATCCAAAGCTCGAAGTGTGGCTCGAACTGATGGACAGAAGAGCAGACCTGCCCGGAGAGCAGTTCGATATTGATATTCGCGTGGGGGATATTAATGAGCAGCATTTAATTGCACATAAAATTGCCAGCAGCCATCGTATTTTATGTGCTGCACCAAGCTATATTTCCGAACGAGGGGAACCGAAAACATTCGCAGAGCTCAAGGAGCACGATTGCCTGCTGTTCCGGGACAGAGAAAGCAGTTTTGGTATTTGGCAACTGGAAAGCACTGCCGGTATAGAAACTGTCAAAGTCACCGGGCCAATGGCGTCAAATTATAGCGATATCGTGCGAGAATGGGCACACGAAGGTTATGGCATCATTCTTGCTTCTACTTGGGATGTAGCAACAAGCTTGGAAGAAGGGTATCTAGTACGAATTTTACCCGCTTACCTTCAATCAGCGGATATCTCAGCCGTTACAATGTTACGTTCTGCTGAATCGGAAAAAATTCGAATTTGCTTAGATTTTCTGCGAACTGAATTACGCGAAGGACCATATGCATTGAGAAAGATTAACTCGGAACTAAAGTGACAATTACGAGTTATTTATACTCAACCGCATCGGTTTTCCAGGAGAGTATTTAACCGGTACATTCAGAATATATGGAAAGTTTACCGTTTCAGACTCTTCTTAGTGATCCTACCCGCGAATAGTGGACACACGACTAAGTGAGTAAACTCTCAACCAGAGGTGATGTGATGGACGCCCCTTCCCAGCCTAAGTTCTGCCACACTTATGCTGAATGTCTATTCGCAGAGGAACAACATCATGAACTCGATAAAAGTTGTCGGGATCGATTTAGCTAAGTCTGTTTTTCAGGTATGTGTCTGGATGAGTGATGGAACTGTTGCATCCAATCGAAAAATTCCCAGAAATAAACTTTTGGATACCCTTCGCCAGTTTCCAGCTAATACGTTGATTGCAATGGAAGCTTGCGCTACTTCGCATTACTGGGGACGAACCTTCAAGTCAATCGGGCTTCTCGTTCGCCTTATCCCAACCCAACATGTTAAGGCTTTTACCCGTCATCAGAAAAATGATGCTAATGACGCACTGGCGATCTGTGAGGCTGCGCTACGCCCTGGTATCCATTTTGTGACGATAAAAACCGTCGGGCAACAGGATATTAAAGCACTTCGCAGCGCCCGCCAGCTAATGGTCGAACAACGCACGGCGGTGGCAAATCAAGCTCGGGCACTGGCTGCTGAACAGGGGATTGAACTCCCTGTGGGCATTCATATCCTGTCACAACGATTGCCTGAACTTATTGAAGATCCGGCGCTGGATATTTCCCCGGTATTACGCGGTTTACTTTTTTCGTTACTGGAAAACCTTCATTTGCTTGATGAGCGCATCCGTTCGACGGAACACAACATTTTGGCTTTATGTCAACAGCTCCCAAAATACAAAGTACTGATGACGATACCGGGAGTAGGACCTCTCATTGCCGCTGCATTTCTAAGTGAGGTCAATGCAGAACAGTTTACGAATGGCAGGCAACTCTCTTCCTGGTGTGGTCTTGTACCCAGGCAGCGTAGTTCGGGAGGAAAAAACAACCTGTCCTCAATGACTAAAAATGGAAACCGTGATCTCCGAACGCTGATTATCCATGGAGCACGGTCAGTCATGTTCTGGTCACAGAAGCGCGATGATGCACTGGGAAGCTGGATGAAACATCTTATTGAGCGAAGAGGCAAAATGAAAGCGACGGTGGCATTGGCTAATAAGCTCACACGCATTATCTGGCGATTATTAACAGGGTCAGAAAATTTCAATATTAACAAAGCTTTTGCAACAAACTAATTGCCCGTTTTTCTGGAATCACCATAGTTTAACTGAGTTTGCAGACACTGATGAGAAAACGGCAGACCGACCCTGTAAAATCCTGGCGTGAGTTCTGGTAGCAACATACCGGTGAGGTGATAAGGAAACAGGGTGCGGATGACATCATGGCGCAGGAAACCTCTTTTCCATAAATGACGCCGGATATATGACAGCGAACCGTATCAAATCAGTATTTGCATAACACTGGGCGTCCATATATGACTCATGACAAAATCAGCATCAACTAATAAGAAGCCCCGCAAACAGCACACGCCAGAATTCCGCAACGAAGCCCTGAAGCTTGCGGAACGTATCGGTGTTGCTGCTGCTGCCCGGGAACTCAGCCTGTACGAATCCCAGCTCTACGCATGGCGCAGCAAGATTAACAATGTCCGCAGCTCTTCCGAACGTGAGCAGGAAATGTCCGTTGAAATTGCACGCCTTAAGCGCCAACTGGCGGAACAGGCAGAGGAGCTGGCCATTATCCAAAAGGCCGCGACATACTTCGCGAAGCGCCTGAAATGAAGTATGTCTTTATTGAAAAACATCGGGCTGAGTTCAGCGTCAAAGCCATGTGTCGGGTTCTGCGGGTTGCCCGCAGTGGCTGGTATGCCTGGCGCCTGCGTCGTCAGCATATAACACCACGTCAGCAGTTCCGGCTCGTCTGTGATACTGCTGTCCGTCAGGCATTCACTGAGGCAAAACAGCGTTATGGTGCGCCTCGTCTCGCTGACGAACTGCCTGAGTACAACGTCAAAACCATTGCCGCCAGCCTGCGCCGTCAGAGACTTCGTGCAAAGGCTGCCCGGAAGTTCAGCCCAGTTAGCTACAGAGAACATGGCCTGCCGGTGTCTGAAAATCTGCTGAAACAGGATTTTTACGCGAGTGGCCCGAATCAGAAGTGGGCAGGAGACATCACGTATCTTCGCACCGACGAGGGCTGGCTGTACCTCGCGGTGGTGATTGACCTGTGGTCGCGGGCTGTCATTGGTTGGTCGATGTCGTCGCGGATGACAGCGCAGCTGGCCTGCGATGCGCTGCAGATGTCACTCTGGCGGCGAAAGCGCCCGGAAAATGTCATCGTGCATACGGACAGAGGCGGGCAGTACTGTTCAGCGGACTATCAGGGGTTACTGAAGCGTCATAATCTGCGTGGAAGCATGAGCGCGAAAGGTTGCTGTTATGACAATGCCTGCGTGGAAAGCTTCTTTCACTCGCTGAAAGTGGAATGTATCCACGGGGAACGCTTTATCAGCCGGGAAATAATGCGGGCGACGGTGTTTAATTATATCGAGTGTGATTACAATCGCTGGAGACGTCACAGCGCCTGTGGCGGACTCAGCCCGGAACAGTTTGAAAACCAGAATCTCGCTTAGGGCTGTGTCCACATTACGTGGGTAGGATCATACCTCATCATCATGATGGCTTTGGTGGCAAGCACCGTACAGGCAACTACCTGCCGCACCGACAGTTTTAATACAACGCGTTGTGACAACGGCAGAACTTATCGAACGGACTCTTTCGGCACAACCAGAGGCAGTGATGGTAGTACGTATCGCACTGATTCATTTGGTAATACCCGTGATAATAATGGGAACAGTTGGCGCACGGATAGTTTTGGAACGACGCGTGGTAGCAATGGTGACATGACCCGGACTGACTCTTTCGGAACCAGCCGGACGATGCATAGCGATGGCAGTTCAACAACATGCCGACGCGATTCTTTTGGTGCGGTTCGTTGTAACTAAGAGGATGAGTTGTACATGTTAATGAGCATTAAGCAGGGGAGGCGTGCCCTGAGCCAGTAGAACTAGATATTTACGAACTGCGTAGTTTATCCAAAGTACATAGCTCCACTGGTGGAGAAAACTCTACTGACTTGGCAGCATGAATTATGGTGGCCTCGAATGGTTATATGACTATTACTTAAACCCTGATCAATCGCACAAAATAAATCCGGTCGCGTATTTCACACCCGGTGAAAGGTGATCACTAGGGCTAAAGCCAGTCACCGCAAGGGCTGGCAGGGGGAGATCATTTTTTGTATTGGTTTTTGTAGAGGAGTTTTAGGGATCATTATTGAAATGATCCGCTAGGTTTATGCCTTTCACCTGTATTAACTTAATGATTTATCAGGTTCTAAATAGTATTGGCAGCCTTGATAACGAGCGTTTATCAACTTTTACGTACGACAATTCATACTCATATTGCATGCGAACCCATTTTTCTGCCGTTCCGCCAAGGACATAACTTAACCGTACCGCTGTTTCTGATGTGATCCGGGAACTGCCAGATACCAAGTAATGACATGCAGATAAACTCATATTCATTGCTTTAGCGAAATCGGTTAGCGTGATGCCATTAAGAGCAAGAATCCCCCTGATTCTTTCTGCAGGAATATTACTGTCAAGATACTCATTCCCCTCTATCCAGCGAGAAACAGACCGTAGTCCCTTACGCTTTGCTTGTCGGACTCGTTCGTATGCATAGTCTGTCGGCATGGTTCTTATCTCCAGCTTTCAATGTGATCAGGTGAGTTCTTTTAACCATTTTAACCTGCCAGAGCCAAATACTGGCTAGTGGCCTTAGCAATTCAACTCCGCTATTCGTTTCTTTGTCCTGTATCGTTTGCGATAGTCTTCATTGCGGGTATCATTTTGCGCACTACATTCCAAAACTGAATATTTGCCAGGGCATTTTGCTTTATGGCTGCGATCTCTTCCGAGGGTTTCATGACTAACACTAACTTCTCTCAAACGGCTGCGTTTATCTGGTCAGTCGCCGATCTGCTTCGTGGTGACTTTAAACAGTCCCAGTACGGGCGCGTGATTCTGCCTTTTACGCTGTTACGTCGTCTTGAGTGTGTGTTAGCGCCGAGCAAAGAGGCGGTGGTCGCAGAAGCGGACAAGTTGAAGGCCAGCCCGTTACCGGAAGAAGGGCGAGAGAAGTTTCTGTTACGTGCTACCAAAGGATTGTCGTTCTTCAATACCTCGCCGATGGATCTCGGCAAGATGGGGCAGAACGACATCAAAGAAAACCTGGAAAACTACGTTCAGTGTTTCTCAAAGGATGCGCGTGAAATCTTTGAACATTTCAAATTCAGCGAGTTTGTGGGCCTGCTGGATGATGCAAACCTGCTGTTCAAAATCGTTAAGAAATTCGCCACCACTGATCTGAGCCCGAAAGCCATTTCTAACCATGAAATGGGCCTGGTGTTTGAAGAGCTGATTCGTCGTTTTGCGGAGAGCTCAAACGAGACTGCCGGGGAGCACTTTACCCCACGCGATATCGTGCGTTTGACCACTTCGCTGGTGTTTATGGAAGATGATGAAGCGCTGTCGAAAGATGGCATCATCCGCACCATTTACGACCCGACGGCGGGTACAGGTGGTTTCCTCTCTTCTGGTATGGAATACGTGCACGAACTGAACCCAAAAGCGGTGATGCGCGCATTTGGCCAGGAGCTGAACCCGGAATCTTACGCCATCTGTAAAGCCGATATGCTGATCAAAGGCCAGGATGTCAGCCGCATCAAGCTAGGCAACACGCTTTCTAATGACCAGCTCCCGCAAGACCAGTTCGACTACATGCTTTCTAACCCACCGTTTGGCGTGGACTGGAAAAAGATTGAAGGCGAGATTAACGGCGAGCACCAGCAAAAAGGATTTAACGGGCGTTTTGGCCCTGGCCTGCCGCGTGTGTCTGATGGCTCGCTGCTGTTCCTGATGCACCTGATTAGCAAAATGCGCGATAGCGATAAAGTGGATGGCTCGGTGAGCAACGGTGGGCGTATCGGGATTATCCTCAACGGTTCACCCCTGTTTACCGGTGGGGCGGGGAGCGGTGAAAGTGAAATCCGTCGTTATATTCTGGAAGCCGATTTGCTGGAAGGCATTGTCGCGCTGCCAACGGATATGTTCTACAACACCGGCATTGCGACCTACGTCTGGATTCTGTCGAATAAGAAAGCCCCAGAGCGTAAGGGCAAAGTCCAGCTCATTGATGGCACCAACCTGTGCGGCAAAATGCGTAAGTCTTTAGGTTCTAAACGTAACCTGATGGGCGAGGAAGACATCAAGCTTATCACCCGTACCTTTGGTGAGTTTGAGGTGGTGGATGCGACTTCTCTTGAAGAGTTGGGCCTGGATAAAGCGCCTGAACAAAAATCTAACCGTGGTCGCCAGTCTGCTACAGCCAAAACCGAAGCACCGAAAACCTTTGCCAGCAAAATATTCAACAGCACTGATTTTGGCTATCGCCGCCTGACCATCGAGCGCCCGCTGCGTTTGTCAGCACAGGTGACCGATGAAGCTATTGCCACTCTGCGCTTTGCCACCAAACCACTGAATGCGCCAATGGAACGATTGTACGAAGCGTTCTCCGCACAGTGGCAAGACGACAACTACGGGGACTTTGCCGATATCGAAGTTGAAGCCCGCGCCATTATCAAAGCTGAATTTACTGAACTAAAAGAGAAACAAATTAAAGACCTGCTGGACAGCAAACTGTGGCTGGCACAACGTGCATTGATGAATAAGGCGCAGCAAATCCAGACGGCGTTGGGTGCTAAGGCTGGTAGCAAAGAGCGGGTGAGTAATGACTTTAATGAGTTCCAGTTGACACTCAAAGGTGCGATTAAAACTGCAGGTGTTAAGCTCGATACCAAAGAGAATAAACAGTTTATCGACGCCATCACCACTAAAAACCCTGCCGCTGAACCGGTGGTGAAGAAGGTGCTGAAAGAAGCCGCCCAACCGCTGTATGGCGCGTTTGAATACAAAGGCAAAGTGGTGGAGTTTGAGCAGGATGGCGACTTGCGTGATAACGAAAACGTACCGCTAAACCCAGCCATTGCCACCAGTGACCTGATTGAAAATTACTTTAAAGCCGAAGTATTGCCGCACGTTGCCGATGCCTGGATTAACGCCGATAAGCGCGATGCCAAAGACAATGAAGTGGGGATTGTCGGTTATGAAATTCCGTTTAATCGCCATTTCTATGTCTATCAGCCGCCACGCCCTTTAGAAGAGATTGACGCCGATCTGGATGCGGTTAGTGCCGAGATTATGAAGTTGCTGCAGGAGGTACATTCCTGATGGCAAAGTATAAGGCTTATCCAGAATATAAGGATTCTGGGATTGAGTGGCTGGAGGAGATTCCAGATAATTGGTTATTTAAAAAAATCTCTTGGTATTTCTTGGCTGAAAAAGGCAAAAGAGGTCAGCTTTTAACAAAGGAATATTGTGGATTTAACTCAGGGATTTATCCTGTCTATAGTGGCCAAACTGAAAATGATGGCATTATGGGATTTATTGATAGTTATGAGTTTAGTACAGGGGCGGATGGGGTCCTCTTCTCTACGACAGTTGGAGCAAAGGCTATGAGCCTGAATCATCTAAAAGGTAAATTCAGCCTTTCACAAAACTGCATGATTATTTCTCCTAGAAACAATCAAGTTAATATTCGATTCTTTTTTTACCATTTTCAACCGTTATTTTCATATGAAAGAGCACTGATACCTGAACATATGCAGGCATCATTTAGGATGGAAGATTTATATCAATACCCTCTAGCCATACCATCAATAAATGAGCAATTGAAAATCGCTGATTTCCTCGATCACGAGACCGCAAAAATCGATAACCTGATCGAGAAGCAGCAGCAACTGATTGAACTACTAAAAGAAAAACGTCAGGCAGTGATTAGCCATGCCGTGACTAAAGGGCTGAACTCTGATGTGCCGATGAAGGATTCTGGTGTTGAGTGGTTGGGAGAAGTACCGGAGCATTGGATAGTCAAACCACTCAGATATTTAGGTGATTGTCAGAATGGAATTAACATCGGGGCCGAGGCATTTGGTTCTGGTTATCCATTTGTAAGCTATGGGGATGCATACAAAAATAGAATATTGCCTGAGTTCGGAAGTGGATTAGTACAGTCAACTACTGAGGATAGAAAGAAGTATTCGTTGTTAAATGGTGATGTGCTCTTTACACGAACATCTGAAACAATTGAGGAAATTGGTTTCGCCTCCGCTTGTTTGAAGACTATAGAAAATGCTTGTTTTGCCGGTTTTTTGATTAGATTTCGTCCCAACTCATTAGATTTGAATGTTCAGTATTCAAAGTATTATTTCTCCAATCAGCTACTTCGTGTTTTCTTCACTAAAGAAATGAATTTAATAACCAGGGCGTCACTTAGCCAAGACTTACTCAAGACGATGCCCGTTGTTATTCCACCTTGGGATGAGCAAAGGCAAATTGCTGAGTTATTAGATGATAAGTCAAAGAGATTTGACCAACTTCAATTACTTGGCGAAGAGCAAATAAAGCGGCTTAAAGAACGCCGCACCGCCCTTATCTCCGCTGCTGTCACCGGCAAAATCGACGTACGCGACTGGGTTGCACCAGGCACCCGCGATATCGAGGTATTAGAGGAAGCTACAGCATGAGTATGGACACCACCAAAGAGGCAATCTTCCAAAATGAAATGATTGCTCAAATGATCGAACGAGGCTGGATTTGCGGAAAACCAGAAAGCTATGACCGTGAACGTGCTCTGTTCTCGCAGGATGCCATCACCTTTGTGCAAAACACTCAGCCGCTGGAGTGGGAAAAATTCTCGAAGATTTACCCCACCGATACCGAGCGCCATTTCCTCGATTTGCTGGTGGCACAACTTAAAAAAGCTGATAACAACGCCACCGATCAGCTGTCGCGTACTTACGGTACGCTGGGCGTGTTGCGCCACGGTATCAAAAGCCATAATGCGCGCTTTTCGCTATGCCAGTTTAAGCCCGAGCACAATCTCAACCCGGAAACCCTGGCGCGTTATCAACAGAATATCTGCCGTGTGGTGCCGGAACTGGTTTACAGCCCGTATGCCACTAAAGCGGCCCTGGATGAAACGGGTTCAGTAGCCAAAAAATGGCGTATCGATCTGGTGCTGTTTATCAACGGCCTGCCGATAGCCACACTTGAGCTGAAGTCCGAGTTCAAGCAGGCGGTGCACAACGCAATCAAACAATATAAGAAAACGCGTTTGCCCAAAGACCCTGTTACCAACAAGCCTGAGCCGCTGCTCACCTTTAAACGTGGCGCTCTGGTGCATTTCGCCGTCAGCCAGTATGAAGTGTTTATGGCCACCAAACTGGCAGGGGATGACACCTTCTTCCTGCCGTTTAACAAAGGCACCAAACAAGGCGGTGCGGGTAACGAAATCCCCGAAAATGAAAACGAATACGCCACCAGCTACTTGTGGAATGAAGTCCTGCTGCCAGACAACCTGCTGAAAATCCTCGCCAGTTTTGTGCATCTGCAAATCGAAGAGAAAGAGGACTGGAACGGGCTGAAAGTTAAAAAAGAGAGCCTGATCTTCCCGCGTTACCATCAGTGGGATGTGGTGAATAAACTGATTAGCGCTGCCGCAGATGAAGGGACTGGCCATAAATATCTGATTCAGCACAGCGCCGGTTCCGGTAAATCTAACTCTATTGCCTGGACTGCCCACCAGCTTTCCCGTCTCTATGATGAGAAAGGCGAGAAGCAATTCCATTCGGTGATTGTGGTTACGGACCGTACCGTGCTGGACGACCAGCTCCAGGACACTATTTACCAGTTTGAACATGCGGATGGCGTGGTCGGGCGCATAAACAATAAAGAAGGCGATGGCTCGAAATCAGAAAAGCTCGCCAGCGCGCTGGAAAACTCACAGCCGATTATTATCGTTACCATCCAGACCTTCCCGTTCGTACTAAAAGCCATCGAAAACAGCGTCAGCCTCAAACAGCGCAAATATGCGGTTATCGCTGATGAAGCGCACTCATCACAAAGCGGCTCTACGGCACGTCAGCTCAAAGAAGTGCTGATGAAAGACGAAGCGGATGACGATGTGGAGTTGTCTTCGGAAGATATCCTCGATGCCACCATCGCGGCGCGTAAAAACAGCAGTAATCTTAACTACTATGCGTTTACCGCCACGCCAAAAGCTAAAACTCTGGAGCTGTTTGGCCGCCGTCCAAATCCTCTCGAACCCGCATCAAAAACCAATAAGCCGGAGGCCTTCCACGTTTACTCCATGCGCCAGGCCATCGAAGAAGGCTTTATTCTTGATGTGCTGAAGAACTACACCAACTACAAAGTGGCGTATAAGTTGCTGCAAAAACTGGACGACCCTGACCGGGAAGTGGACAGCAAGAAAGCCAAAATCAAACTGAACCAGTGGGTCGTGCTGCACGAACACAACGTCTCGCAAAAAGTAAAAGTGATTGTTGAGCACTACCGAAAACATGTGATGCATTTACTGGGCGGGCAGGCCAAGGCGATGGTCGTCACCAGTTCACGTAAAGCGGCGGTGCGCTACAAACTGGCGTTTGATAAATACATTGCGGAGAATAACTACCAGAAAATTAACGCCATGGTCGCGTTTTCTGGCGAAGTAGAATTCTTCGAAAGTGATCCTAACAGCCTCGCGCTGCTGAATCAGAAGTTTACCGAAACCAATATGAATCCAGGGCTGAAAGGCCGGGATATGCGCAAAGCCTTCGATAGCGATGATTATCAGGTAATGCTGGTGGCGAATAAGTTCCAGACCGGTTTTGACCAACCGAAGTTGTGTGCCATGTATGTGGATAAAAAACTGGGTGGCGTGGAGTGCGTACAGACGTTATCTCGTCTGAACCGCACCTATCCGGGCAAGGCGCAGTCGGGCACCTTCGTACTTGATTTCTGGAACGAGCCCGAGGAAGTTCTGGGCGCATTCCAGCCTTACTATCAAACGGCTGAACTGACCGATGTCAGCGATCCACAATTGGTCTTTGAGTTATTCCAGAAGCTCCGCACCAGCGGTATCTTCCAGTGGAATGAAGTCGAGCAATTCTGTGACGCCTTCTTCACCAAAAACAAATCAAACGCCGCGATTAGCAATATCTGCAAACCTGCCGTTGAGCGATGGAAGAAGCGTTATACCTCCGCTGTTGAGGCTTATAAGCTGGCAAAAGAAATCTTTGAACGCACAAAAAAAACCAACGATGTGGTGCTGATCACCAACGCGGAAAACAGCTTCAAAGACTGCAAACAAGAGAAAGACAAGCTGGATATCTTCAAGAAAGATCTCGGTAGTTTTGTCCGTTTCTACGAGTTTATGTCGCAAATCGTTGAGTACGATGACAAGGAGCTGGAGAAACTCAGCCTGTTTGCCCGCCATCTGCGCCCGTTACTACACGAGCAGCGCATTGAAGAAGACGAGATTGATTTAAGCAACGTGGAGATGAGTCATTACCGATTATCAAAACTTCACGAGCAGCATCTCAAGCTTCAGGAAGATGCCGAAGAATACAAAATCGAGCCGGGCAATGACATTGGTACAGCCAAGCCGAAGGATAAGAAAGAAGAGTTCCTGTCGAATATTTTGTCACGCCTGAACGACCTGTTTATTACTGATAACCTTAGCGACAAAGACATGATCAACTATGCCTTTACCGTGCGCGACAAGTTATCGGAAAACCAGGCAGTGATGACTCAGATTGCCAATAACACCCGTGAACAAGCCATGTTGGGGGATTTCCCTAAAGCGATTGATGACGCGGTGATGGACAGCAACGATGCCCAGCAAGAGATGATGATGCAGTACCTGTCTAACCCTGAACTGGCGAAAGGGTTTGCGCGGGTAGTGTTTGATATGTTGAAAGGGGCGTAGTTTTTAGCTGGCCAGGGATGGTTAAAGTAGTCAAGGGTGAAAGAAATGCCACGGAGATGTTAGTGGCATTTCTGTGAAGGTTTATTAGTACGAATGTCCCAGGAAGCCACTACTGGGATAATCGTGAGATAGCAGGGCTGAACAGCAACTCCGAATTAATTTTTCAAAGTCATATCTTGAGAGGAGATGAGTGAATGTATGGTATTCCGCAAAATCTGGCTAATGTTATTAAAGTTGAAATTGCAGAGGGACAACCAATTGTTATCAAGTTGACGGAGGTACGCTGGAAAGGCCATTATCCTCTCACAAATGATATTATTTTCGCCGAATTGCCAGAAGGAGCTACTGATAAGCAAATCTCCGCACAGGTAAAAAGATTATTGAAACGAAAAACGTATATTAGAACTTGTGAACATTGTGGTGAATACAAAATCAATGGCTGGATGCATGGGAAATCTTGTTGCCAGTCTTGTGCTGAGAAATGCTTTGATGTTGTTTATTAAACGCAAATATGTAGATCTGTTCTTGTATGGAATATTACGTATCGACATTTTTAAGCTTCACCTTTGAGTGTTAGTCAATTTTTATTGTCAGAATTACCTCCTGGTTACTGGTGTTGTTAATCATTGTGGGTTGAGTTTTGAGGGGGCAACAGCCTGTTTTTAAGCCTGTTCGGTGATTTTCTTTTATTACCAAATAATAGTCGAGATATACCGTAACGTTTACATTGGGGATGAATACGCGCCTTGGTTGATTTTTTCGCCAGATAGCTTATTCGATAAACCATAAGCATCAGATTTTTATTATCAGTGTTATGCACATCATAATAACATCCTTTAGGGGTGTAGAATGCGCCCTTGGATACTTCTACCCATAACTTTCTGGCAATACTAAGCAGTGTGTGTGGATGATTCATAATATTAGCATCAATGAATATAGCACAGTGATAGTGTTGCCTATAGCTGCGATCGTGTTCTCGGCACCAGGCATAGGAAAAACAGATTTTGGGATATAATCTTTTCAGTGCGATAACAAGTTTTCTATAGAACATACTGACTATTGTATTACATTCACTATAAATTTTTGGGTGCAGGTCCCACCTTACCACCAGCAAGCGAGTCGTACATTCGTAGATGTCGTGCATGCAGTTAAGCAGGCTACTCATTATTTTTGAATCGATGTTCTGCTTATTTTTATTCGAGTAATGAACCATCCATGTTTGATTGGCATACCGATAAGGCTGGCAAGCCATTTTCCAAAAAACATTGTCAATGTTTGGGATTATGAACGGCATAATACTATCAATATCCGAAATTTATTATGATGAGCAAACCTTGAAGGGCAAGGCTCTTTGGTTTTTTTAAATCAGACAAAACCAATATGTACAATGTGTATTGTTTTAATCTGATGCATCATGTTGCATTTGTAGATAAATAAAAGCAGGCTTTAGCCTGCTGTTGATGTTTAAGATATGTCGATTAAATTAATAATGACTTCTTTTTTCCAACCAATAATACAGTTACCAATTTTTGTGGGCTCAGGTAATTTACCAGACTTACGCCAACGATAGATGGTAGTTCTATCGCGTTTAAAAATACTGCATAAATCATTGATTGTCAGAAAAGTCAGTTCATCTAAATCATTACTATCAATATTAATATAAGCGAAAGGATTGAAGCGAGCTTTCTTCATAGTGGATTAGCGCTGGTGGCTCCAAATTAACAAATCGGAGAGCAGCCATGCGCAACTGTGTGTACCCAGCTTTTTGCGAGCAGGAAATTTGCCCTGATTTTCCAGTTCCCAAGCTCGCGAGCGAGATATGCTGGTGATCGATTTGCGCTCATCTTCACGTACCAATCTGTCGACAGTCAGACCATAAGTTTTGAGAATGCTAAGGCGTTGTTCTGGTGAAACTTCAAACATTGATAATGCCTCTCTTGGTTTTAATGGACAGGAGGCATTCTGGTTCGTACTACAGGGGACGTATACCGAACCACTTACTGGTTCGGTGTTGACGGCTCAAAAAACGGTCTAAGCAAGCCTTCTTTTTTAAGTGAGCTTAGTTTATTCGTGATTGCATCTGTGGCATCAGGTTCAAGCTTAGGAGTGTTATCAGGGTTTAAGAGAATTTTTTTACTTTGAGGAAAGTCCGGGTGTTCTTTAAAGAAATTGATGACATCGTTATGAATGGCTGTGTTTATTTCTTTCAACGTATAGAAAGTGCCTGAAGGCTTGGGAGGTTGATTGTTCAAAAAAGCCATTGTGAGACTGAGGATATGATTCTTTACAAGCACCATACGTTGATGGCTCTTTTGACCACCGTTTCTCCGTTTGTTGGTTTCTCGCCGATTTTCATCTTTTCTCATGTTGTTCACAACATAGCCTGATTCTACAAGCGTAATTTTTTTGAAGCGATCAGATAGGTAATGCTTTACGTTATTGAGATACAGAATGTTCAGGAAGTTTAAGATCTGACCACCAGCCAATATCTGGTAATCAGCCTTCAAATCTGTTGTTGAATCAGGCCCCATTCCTGCGTTTTGCTGCTTCAACAGATGGCCGCTATCCTTGAAACTTACTTTGTAAACTGGCTCTAATCCATTTTCAGCCTCCAGCAAGTTATATAGCGCCACCTCAAGATGTGATAGCAAATCCTTATCGTACTGACTCAGGTTTGGGGTTTCTTCGCTGACGAGTCGTTGCAGCAGAGCGTGGATTTCCGAAGCAAAAGTGTTCATGTAAACCTTTAGTCTGGAAGTTGGCATTTCAGGTTCGAAGCCAAAACGTTACCTGACCCATTACCTGACCCAAATTTGACGCAAAGAAAAAGGACCTAGATAATTTCTTATCTAAGTCCTTGATATGTTTGGTGGCCCCTGCTGGACTTGAACCAGCGACCAAGCGATTATGAGTCGCCTGCTCTAACCACTGAGCTAAGGGGCCGTGGCGCAGGATTATAATGTAACTTGGCGCTTCAATCCAGTGATTGCGTGACATCTGCTGTTTTTATAATCAAAGCCTAATCAAACTCTTATACTTTTCACTTCTGGTATTTTCGTGGGCAATAAGGGAAGGAATACAGATGGAAATTGTTTTCGTGCAGGCATAAAAAAGCCCTCACGAGGAGGGCTCTTTAGAAGGGCGATAAGATTAATCGTCCAGGAAGCTACGCAGTACTTCAGAACGGCTTGGGTGGCGCAGTTTGCGCAGTGCCTTCGCTTCAATCTGACGGATACGTTCACGGGTAACGTCGAACTGTTTACCCACTTCTTCCAGCGTGTGGTCGGTGTTCATATCGATACCGAAACGCATACGCAGAACTTTCGCTTCACGCGCTGTCAGGCCCGCAAGCACATCGTGAGTCGCATTACGCAGGCTCTCTGATGTTGCAGAGTCCAGTGGCAGTTCGAGGGTGGTATCCTCGATGAAATCACCCAGATGCGAATCTTCATCGTCGCCGATTGGCGTTTCCATGGAGATAGGCTCTTTAGCGATTTTCAGCACTTTACGGATTTTGTCTTCCGGCATCAGCATACGTTCAGCCAATTCTTCCGGGGTTGGCTCACGGCCCATCTCTTGCAGCATCTGGCGCGAAATACGGTTGAGTTTGTTGATTGTCTCAATCATATGCACTGGAATACGGATGGTACGTGCCTGGTCGGCGATAGAGCGTGTGATAGCCTGGCGAATCCACCATGTTGCATAAGTAGAGAACTTATAACCACGACGGTATTCAAACTTATCAACCGCTTTCATCAGGCCGATGTTGCCTTCCTGAATCAAGTCGAGGAATTGCAGACCACGGTTGGTGTATTTCTTGGCGATCGAAATAACCAGACGTAAGTTTGCTTCAACCATCTCTTTCTTCGCACGACGAGCTTTCGCTTCACCGATGGACATACGACGGTTGATATCTTTAACCTGCTCGATGGTCAGGCCGGTTTCTTCTTCAATCTGTTGCAGTTTCTGCAAGCTGCGATGCACGTCATCAGAAACGTCATGCAGTTTCTCAGACCATGGCTTGTTCATTGCGATGGCTGCGTTGAACCAGGTTTCGCTGGTTTCGTTGCCAGTGAACAGTGTGATGAAGTTTTTCTTCGGCATTTTGCACTGTTCAACACACAATCTCATGATGAGACGTTCTTGAGTACGAACGCGGTCCATCATGACGCGCATGCTGTTTACCAGGTAGTCGAACTGCTTCGGCACCAGGCGGAACTGTTTGAAGACTTCAGACAGTTGCTGAATCTCAGCGGCAGAATCCGCGTGAGCGCGGCCCTTCGCTTTAATCGTGTCGCGAGCTTTTTCGTACTGCGTACGCAGCTCACCGAATTTCTCACGCGCGAGTTCAGGGTCGATGCTGTTGTCATCGTCTGCGTCGTCGTCTTCATCTTCCTCATCGTCACTGTCACTGTTTTCTTCGGTAGTTAGCTCAGAACCAATGTGAGTGGCGGTAGGGGCAAGATCTTCTTCAGCATTCGGGTCAACAAAACCAGTGATCAAATCAGACAGACGAGCTTCTTCTGCTTCAACGCGGTCGTATTGCTCAAGCAGATAAGTGATCGCTTCCGGATATTCGGCAACGGAACACTGAACCTGGTTGATACCGTCTTCGATACGCTTCGCGATATCGATTTCACCCTCACGGGTTAACAGCTCAACGGTACCCATTTCACGCATGTACATGCGAACCGGGTCAGTAGTACGCCCGATTTCGGATTCTACGCTGGACAGTACTTGAGCGGCAGCTTCTTCCGCATCTTCGTCTGTGTTGTTTGAGTTTTCAGCAAGCAACAGGTCATCGGCGTCAGGTGCTTCTTCCATCACCTGAATGCCCATGTCATTGATCATTTGGATGATGTCTTCGATCTGATCAGAGTCGACGATATCTTCCGGCAGATGGTCATTGACCTCGGCATAGGTCAGATAGCCTTGCTCCTTGCCCTTGGTAACAAGAAGTTTAAGCTGTGACTGCGGGTTTTGCTCCATAAGACGGTATCCACACTTCAGTATTAGGGTTGGTGTCGGTCGGCGAAACCGCCAACAATAACGTAACGAGGGCTGACTTATTTTATTGCCGCTGCCCATCCTTGCGGCGTTCGGGTTTGACCCGATTAATGTTCGGCACTTAAGCCGATAAAATTTACTTTTTCGCGCGTGATTGTGTAATCACGCGGACTTCCTCACGCTCCGCTGGGGTTAGCCCTGTGGTTCTGGAACGTGCCATCAATTCTTCAAACCTCAACTCCAGCACGGAATCAAACATATGTTCGAGTGCATCGTTGAACGTTTTTTCTGCAATGTCCTTATCTGCTATATCGTCCCATGAAGAGAGTTTTTCAAGGGTGGCAGCTTCATTTGTGCCGCGATATAGCTCTAAAAGCTGCCCGGTGGTTAAACCAGGTTGTGCCAGACAGGTGTTCACCAGGTCAATAAAGAGTTTTAATCCTGGCAACTTCGCCTGCTCCAGACCGCTAAGCGGTGGCACACTCGGTGCCAATTCCGGATTCTGCACCAACAGTCCTATCAGTATACGCATGGTTGTGCGTTTTAGCTGTGGTGCCGGGCGCGGGGTGCTGCTTTCCGCAAGCTTTGGCATCAGCTTTTCAAGCTGGTTATCGTCCAGAATGCCCAGTTTGTTTCCCAGTTCCTGACGCAAATAAATGCGTAGTGTTTCACCAGGTACCTGACTAATCAGGGGTAATGCAAGAGTACTCAGTCGCGCACGGCCATCAGGTGAACTCAAATCAACTTGAGGCATCAGGCTGTTAAAAAGAAATGTTGAAAGCGGTTGAGCATGTTCCATGCGTGCTTCAAATGCTTCTTTTCCTTCTTTACGCACCAGCGTGTCGGGATCTTCACCGTCAGGCAGGAACATAAAGCGCAACTGACGCCCATCCGTCATATAAGGTAGCGCAGTTTCCAGAGCACGCCATGCAGCGTCACGCCCTGCGCGATCCCCGTCATAACAACAGACAACGGTATCCGTCACCCGGAACAACAACTGGATATGGTCAGCGGTAGTTGAGGTGCCCAATGAAGCAACGGCGTACGATATGCCGTATTGCGCCAATGCCACCACATCCATGTAGCCTTCAACAACCAATAAACGTGCTGGTTCAGGCTGGCTTTGCTGTGCTTCATACAGGCCATAGAGCTGGCGGCCTTTATGGAAAATATCGGTTTCCGGGGAGTTTAGGTATTTAGGCTGGCCATCGCCCAGCACACGTCCACCAAAACCAATTACCCGGCCCCGTTTGTCGCGGATGGGGAACATCACCCTTTCGCGGAAACGGTCGTAACTGCGTCCCTGATCGTTAGTTACCAACATGCCTGCATCCGTCAGAGCTTGACGGTTTTCGCTATTGCCACCAAAACGCTTTAAGACGTTATCCCAGCCGGGAGGAGCATAGCCAATGGCGAAGTGTTGAATAACTTCGTTACTTAAACCACGCCGTTCCAGATACTTGCGCGCAGATTCAGCCGATTGTTGAGCCAGGGATTGCTGATAGAAGGCGTTCAGGCCATCCATCAATTGATAAAGACTTTGCCGTTGATGACGCTCAATCTGGCTCGGTCCGCTACCGACTTCGTAAGGCACTTCCAGATTGTGCATCGCTGATAATTCTTCAACGCTTTCGACAAACTCAAGCTTGTCATAGTTCATTAAAAAATCGATGGCGTTGCCGTGTGCCCCACAGCCGAAGCAATGGTAAAACTGTTTTTCACCGTTTACGGTGAAAGAGGGGGTTTTTTCGTTATGGAACGGACAGCACGCATGATAGTTCTTGCCCTGCTTTTTGAGCTTAACACGCGCATCGATCAGATCGATGATGTCGGTGCGAGCCAGCAAGTCATTGATGAAAACACGTGGAATTCGTCCAGCCATAGGCCCCGTTTGGTACTCGCTTTCCTTCAGACATGCGATGTTGCAGCAGTACGAAAGAGCAGGAAGTATGTCAGTTCATGAACGAAAATAAGCCGCGCATTCCTTTCGGAAGCACGGCCTTTACAACTACTACAAGTCTGTTCCGGAGGTAGAAACCTCCAGGATACTAGTACAGACGAGTGCGGCGTGCGTTTTCGCGAGCCAGTTTCTTAGCGTGACGTTTCACAGCAGAAGCTTTAGCGCGTTTACGTTCAGTCGTTGGTTTTTCATAGAACTCACGACGACGAACTTCCGCCAGAACACCTGCTTTCTCACAAGAACGCTTGAAGCGACGCAGTGCTACGTCGAATGGCTCGTTTTCACGTACTTTAATTACCGGCATTAACTCTCACCTTTGATAAATTCGGTTTGCCGCTGACTGAGGCGTCAGCTATTTCAAAATGGTGCGGAATTTTACTGCAACTACTGCTGCTTTGTAAAGCACCGGACAACCAGAAACCTGGCTTTTAAGGCCGGAATCTTCCAGGGGTGCGGATTATACACCACCTACGCCCAGTATGTGAGCAAAGTTTTACAATAAGCGCTCATGGGCTTAAACTTCGCCGCAAGACTTTGAGGTAGAGAACGCCATGCGTGTACTGGGTATAGAAACATCCTGTGATGAAACCGGCATCGCCATTTACGACGATGAAAAGGGTTTGTTAGCCAATCAATTGTATAGTCAGGTGAAATTGCATGCTGACTACGGCGGCGTGGTGCCAGAGCTTGCTTCCCGTGACCATGTACGCAAAACCGTGCCATTGATCCAGGCGGCTCTTAAGGAGGCTGGATTAACAGCAAAAGATATTGATGGTGTTGCCTATACCGCCGGACCAGGGCTTGTAGGAGCACTGCTTGTAGGCGCAACAATTGGCCGTTCTCTGGCGTTCGCCTGGGATGTGCCCGCTGTGCCAGTGCATCACATGGAAGGGCATTTATTAGCCCCGATGCTGGAAGACAATCCGCCAGAGTTCCCGTTCGTGGCATTGCTGGTTTCCGGCGGCCATACGCAGCTGATTAGTGTGACGGGCATTGGCCAATACGAACTTCTGGGGGAGTCAATTGACGACGCCGCAGGTGAAGCTTTTGATAAGACTGCTAAACTATTGGGCCTGGATTATCCTGGTGGCCCAATGTTGTCAAAAATGGCTTCTGAAGGCACTGCGGGGCGTTTTACTTTCCCACGCCCGATGACTGACCGCCCTGGTCTTGATTTCAGTTTCTCTGGTCTGAAAACCTTTGCTGCGAACACTATTCGCGGCAACGAAGCAGATCCGCAAACGCGTGCCGATATCGCTTGTGCCTTTGAAGATGCGGTTGTCGATACCCTCGCAATCAAGTGCAAACGTGCGTTGGATCAAACTGGCTTTAAACGTCTGGTGATGGCTGGTGGCGTGAGTGCCAACCGTACACTGCGTGTGCGCATGGCAGAAATGATGACTAAACGCCGTGGCGAAGTCTTCTACGCTCGTCCTGAGTTTTGTACCGATAACGGTGCGATGATTGCCTACGCAGGTATGATTCGTTTGAAAGCAGGAACGGTTGGCGAATTAAGCGTTACAGTTCGCCCTCGCTGGCCATTGGCTGAGTTACCAGCGGCGTGAAAACTTTGCAGAATTAGTCGAGAAGGAGTGAGTAATCACTCCTTTTTTTTGTCTTTATTTTTGCGCAGTTTCTTCCAGATTTTGGTTTCTTGCCCGCGCCATAACCGCTGAATATTGTCGTGGTGGCGCATTAAAATCAGACATGAAAGCATAGCTACCGGGAAGGTGAACTGCGGTTTAAACCACCAGACGTAGAACGGTGCAATCAGTGCGCTGATAATCGCACCCACTGACGAATAACCGCTGAGTAAAACGCTCAGCAGCCAGGTTCCTGCCATCACGCCGGTTAAGTCCCAGCCGATAGGGGCAATAGCACCAAAAGCTGTTGCAACGCCTTTACCACCGTGGAAATTAAAGAAAACCGGCCAGATATGACCAAGACAGGCAGCGATGGCGATTAGCCCCAGCCAGAATGGTGTTACGCCCAGAGCGTATGCCGCCCAGACGGGCAACATCCCTTTGAGAACGTCAAAAATCAGTACCGCTACGGCTGCGCCTTTACCGCCAATACGTAAGACATTGGTCGCACCCGGATTGCCAGAACCATTTTGCCGCGGATCAGGAAGACCCGCGATTCGGCAGACCAGGATGGCACTAGAAATTGAGCCGCAAAGATACGCAAGAAGGATCATGCCAAGCGCGATTGCACTCATAACGCTGTTCCATTTTGAAAGTGTCGTTGTATTCTCTGCATCTGTGGATAATACGCATATTTCGCCGGAAGTGGTATCTGGCGTGACTAAAAACCGGGCAGGGCGTGATGGACATTGTATTTATAGAGCAACTTACTGTAATCACCACGATTGGTGTTTATGACTGGGAACAAACGATCTCCCAGAAGCTGGTATTCGATATCGAAATGGCATGGGATAACCGCCAGGCCGCCAGCAGCGATGATGTAAACGATTGTTTAAGCTATGCCGATGTTAGCGAAGCAGTGATAAGCCATGTTTCTGGTGGTCGCTTTGCATTGGTAGAACGCGTTGCTGAAGAGGTTGCGCAATTGCTACTAACTCGCTTTAACTCACCTTGGGTCAGGTTAAAAGTCAGCAAGCCAGGTGCTGTGGCACAGGCCGCGAATGTTGGTGTGGTGATTGAGCGTGGCGTTAATCTTAAACTCAGTAAATAGGTTCATCATAGTTAAACCAAAAGTAGGTAACCTGGTCTTAACTGTGATCTTTCGCGGCAAATGCCGCTTTTTTAACGTTTGTTTTTGGGGTTAGAGGATTTTTTTAATGAGCGATCTGCACTCGTTGGTTATTGCCGCGATTCTTGGTGTTGTCGAGGGGTTAACGGAGTTTTTACCCGTCTCGTCCACCGGCCATATGATTATTGTTGGTCATCTTCTGGGATTTGAAGGTGATACCGCGAAAACATTTGAAGTGGTAATCCAGCTTGGTTCGATCTTCGCTGTTGTGGTGATGTTCTGGCGTCGCCTGTTTGGCTTGATTGGCATTCATTTTGGCCGCCAGCCGCACGAAGGCACTGGAACAGGGCGTTTATCGCTGATCCATATCTTGCTGGGTATGGTGCCTGCTGTGGTTCTGGGGCTGGTATTCCACGATGCCATTAAATCACTCTTTAACCCTATAAACGTCATGTACGCATTAGTCGTCGGCGGCGTATTGCTGATTGTGGCGGAAGTGTTCAAACCTAAAGTTCCGCGTGCAGAAGGCGTGGATGACATGACTTATCGGCAGGCGTTTGCGATTGGTTGTTTCCAGTGTTTAGCTTTGTGGCCGGGTTTCTCTCGTTCCGGTGCGACTATATCTGGTGGCATGCTGATGGGCGTTAGCCGTTATGCAGCGTCTGAGTTCTCCTTCCTGCTGGCGGTGCCTATGATGATGGGTGCCACGGTGCTGGATGTGTATAAGAGCATCGGTTTCCTAACCATGGCTGATTTGCCAATGTTTGCCGTTGGTTTTATCACGGCATTTATCGTTGCACTGATTGCGATTAAAACCTTCCTGCAAATTATCAAACGCATCTCCTTTATCCCGTTCGCAATTTATCGCTTTGCGGTCGCAGCAGTGGTTTATTTCGTATTCTTCTAAAGTTCTCCACTCACTAATAAAAAAGCCACTCATGTTGAGTGGCTTTTTGTTTGGCGTCTTCGTTTGTGGCAGATATCCATCAGCTAGCGGATGGCAAAGGCGTGGCCAAACCTGCTTCTTTTTTCCACGCTTCCACAGCGGCAATGCGGCGGCGCGTTAATTCATCGCGAATCGCCGGGCCGCTGAAACCATCATCAATCACTTCTTTGTTGGTGACGCTTTGCGCCGCAATCCATGCCGCGCGCAGCAACCTGCCTTGCGGGTAATCACTGGCTTCAAAACCAGTGCGCCCGCGGGCATCGGCTTCGCTGGTGAGCGCCACTTGTTCAACACGCTGCGGTTTGCGCCACGCGTCGATGGCATCGAATAATTTGATGATGGTTTTCGGTTGCAGGATAGCAATCGTATGAATCAGATCGTGATATTCGGCAACTAGTTTGGCGAGGTCACGAATTTCATTCGGCACACGCATGCGCTGGCATAACCGTTCGACAAGTTTTACCCCTGCTGGGCCATGCCCATGGTGACGCGGCCAGAACTCTTTTGGCGTGAGCCCTTTACCAAGATCGTGACACAGCGTGGCAAAGCGCACGTCAACTTCCGGGCTGAGCTGAGCGGCAATCGACAGCGTCATCAGTACGTGAATGCCGGTGTCGATTTCCGGATGCCACTTTTCAGGGGCAGGCACACCGAACAGCGCGTCGATTTCCGGGAACAGGACTTTCAGCGCACCGCATTTGCGCAGCACATCGAAATAAACTTGTGGGTTACGGCTGGTGAGGGCGTTTTCAGTCTCTTTCCAGACGCGTTCCGGTGTGAGGTGCTCAAGTTCGCCGTTAGCTGCCATCGCGGACATCAGCGCCTGAGTTTCCGGGGCAATCTGGAAATTGAGATGAGCGTAGCGTGCTGCAAAGCGCGCTACGCGTAAAACGCGTAGGGGATCTTCATTGAAAGCTGGCGACACATGGCGTAGAAGGCGTTTTTCGATATCGGCACGTCCGTTATACGGATCGATAAATTCGCCGCGTTCGTCCTGGGCAATCGCGTTGATGGTCAAATCGCGGCGCAACAAGTCCTGCTCAAGCGTGACATCAGGCGCGGCATAGCAGGTAAAACCCGTGTAACCCTGGCCTGATTTGCGCTCAGTACGCGCGAGTGCATATTCTTCACGTGATTTAGGGTGCAGAAACACCGGGAAATCTTTCCCAACCTGCTGGTAACCAGCATCAAGCATCTCTTGCGGTGTTGCACCAACAACCACCCAATCTTTATCTTTGACCGGTAATCTCAACAACCCATCACGTACTGCACCACCGACCAGATAAATCTTCACGCTTTAATGCCCCTGCATCCAATTACGATAATACGTAAGTGTAGGATACAGGGTTGCAGATTAGTTCATCCAGCGATCTTTCTTCTTGCGACTTGGGATCATGTGCGGCAGTAACAGGCCGAGCAGCAGACCGAAACCAGCGACACCGCCGCCATACATAAACCACTGCATGATGATGGCACGTTGCTTGTCATCCAACTGAACATTCGCGGCATCGACTTTCTTCTTTGCGACGATCAATTGGTTTTTAAGTTGTTGATTTTCTTCTTTAAGACCGGTAATTACGCTGTCGCTCTGCGCGACTTTCTGCTGCATTTCAGCCGTGCGCTGATTCCAGGTGGTATCGATATTTGTGAGCTTGTCAGTCAGTGTCTTAACCTGGTTTTCCAGGTCCGGCACACGCGTACGCAGGCTTGGATTGGTGCTCAGTTGCGCCAATGGGATCCAGGAGGTACGGCCATTACTGTCGCGCACCTGGCCATATTTAGTTTCTTCATTGCTTTGCAGCAAGGTCACTTCTTCGCCCGCATTTACGGTGCCAAGCAAGCGGTAATTATCCCCAGGACCACTACGCACCCAAGTGTTCAATTCGTCAGATACATAACGTTTTTCATCGGCATGGGCCACTACGGAAACGCTAAGGGAGAGCAAAGTAAGGCAAATTAGGCGGAATTTGTGCATGATTTCGTCGTTATTGTCATAAATAGTGGAACGATAGTAGTGGCATCAGTCTGACGGCGCAATCCGTAAACCTGAATGAGAATCATCCTGGTGTGAATTTGACCAATTGCTCACAGCTTATGGCTCGTCAAAATGCGCGCCACTCATGGTAATTTGGCGAAAAATATTATCTACTGACCGCTATTGTGAGACTAAGTTCGCCGGGCGTTAGCTCGATGTGACACAACTAAAAGTAAAAAGACGATGACTCAGGAAATCGAACTCAAATTTATCGTTAATCCAGCTGAACTGGATTCTCTTCGTAATACATTAAATTCGCTGGAAAGCCAGCATAGCGAACCTCGCCAGTTGCTCAACATCTATTATGAAACTGCCGACAACCAGTTGCGCCGTCATGATATGGGTTTGCGCATCCGTGGCGATAATGGCCGCTATGAAATGACGATGAAAATCGCAGGCCGTGTCACTGGCGGACTGCACCAGCGGCCGGAATATAATGTTGAGCTTAGCAAGGCTGAGCTTGACCTGTCGCTGCTGCCAAAGGAAGTCTGGCCTGAGGGCCTTTCCCCGGACGATTTGCAATCCCAGTTAAACCCACTTTTCAGCACTGATTTTGCCCGCGAAAAATGGGTGGTAACGCACGGCAAAAGCCGTATCGAACTGGCGCTGGATCTCGGAGAAGTGAAAGCGGGTGAACTGTCTGAACCACTGTGCGAGCTGGAACTGGAATTACTCGAAGGCGAAACTGCAGACGTTTTAGTTTTTGCGAAGCAACTGATTACTAATCCGGGTTTACGCCAGGGCAGCCTGAGCAAAGCCGCGCGTGGATACCATCTGGTGCAGGGAAATATGGAAAGAGAGATTAAGCCGTTAACGGTATTACGCGTTCCCCCGAAAGCGACGGTTGAACAAGGACTGGAAGGTTCACTGGAACTGGCGCTTAGCCATTGGCAATACCACGAAGAGCTGTGGTTGCGTGGCAACGGCAAGGCGAAAGCACAGGTTCTGGAAGCGGTTGGCCTTGTGCGCTACGCGCTGGCGCTGTTCGGCGGCATTATTCCACGCAAGGCGAGCACGCAAGTTCGCGAACTGACCGCAACTTACGAAACCATGCTGGCCTCAGACCTGAAAGCACAGGAACTGGCTTTCAGTGCAGAAAGCAGCCAGGCCAAACTGGTGCTGACCGAGTGGCTTGTAGGCCGTCAATGGCAGAAATTCACCGACGAAAAAGCTAACGTCAAACTGGCCGGTTCGTTTAAGCGTTTTGCGGATACCCATCTTTCGCGTCATGCCGCAGAACTGAAAGAAACTTTCCAGCGTCCATTGGGCGATAGCTATGCTGATCAGTTGCCGCGTCTGGCACGTGAAACTGGCTCCATTCGCCTGCTGGCAGGCGTTTATGACGATGCGAAAACGCAACCGTGGCTGGATAACTGGCAAGGGCTGCGTCACGCCATTGCGACGCGCCAACAGGTAGAAATCGAACATTTTCGTAATGAAGCTATTGCGCAGGCTCCTTTCTGGCTGCATAGCGGTAAGTAGTAACCACCGTTTCTAAGGGACACGACCATGATGTCGCAAGCGCCACTATTACAGCAGCATTTGCAGGCGGCGCTGGCGCGTCTGCCACAAGAGATTGACCGCCAGACGTTAAGCCCTGAGGCTCAGGCTGTTCTGGCGTTTAGTGATTTTGTTTGTGACAGCATGGCGGCCTATCCCGCATGGCTTGAAGAATTACAGCATTCTCCACCGCTTGCCGACGAATGGCAGGACTACGCGGCCTGGCTGCAGCAAGCGTTGCAGGAGGTCGATAGTGAACCCGCATTAATGAGCGCACTGCGCCTGTTCCGCCGTCGCATGATGGTGAGAATTGCCTGGTCACAGGCGTTGCAGCAGGTGCCGACTGAAAGCTCCCTCCAGCAATTAAGTGCCCTTGCAGAAACGTTGATTATCGCCGCCCGTGACTGGCTTTATGCAGCATGCTGCCGCGAGTGGGGCACGCCGTGTAACCAGGCGGGTGTCGCACAACCGCTGATGATACTCGGGATGGGCAAACTTGGCGGTGGGGAGCTGAATTTCTCCTCCGATATCGACCTGATTTTTGCCTGGCCGGAAAACGGTTCAACCCAGGGTGGGCGCCGTGAATTGGACAATGCCCAGTTCTTCACACGCCTCGGTCAGCGCCTGATTAAAGTCCTCGATCAACCGACGCAAGACGGCTTTGTTTATCGCGTCGACATGCGCCTGCGTCCGTTCGGTGACAGCGGCCCGTTGGTAGTGAGCTACGCCGCATTAGAAGATTATTACCAGGAACAAGGCCGCGACTGGGAACGCTACGCGATGGTTAAAGCGCGTATCATGGGCGATAACGATGACGCATGGAGCCAGGAGCTGCGCAACATGCTGCGGCCTTTTGTCTTCCGTCGCTATATTGATTTCAGTGTTATTCAGTCGCTACGAAACATGAAAGGGATGATTGCCCGTGAAGTGCGCCGCCGAGGGTTGACCGATAACATCAAACTCGGCGCGGGCGGCATTCGTGAAACTGAGTTTATCGTCCAGGTATTCCAGCTTATTCGTGGCGGGCGCGAGCCATCTTTGCAGTCGCGCTCTTTGCTACCCACTCTTGAAGCTATCCAGCATTTACACCTGCTGCCAGAAGAAAATGCCGTAAAACTCAATGCGGCCTATTTATACCTTCGCCGTCTCGAAAACCTGCTGCAAAGCATTAATGACGAGCAAACGCAGACTTTGCCTGGCGATGAGCTGAACCGTGCTCGCCTGGCGTGGGGCATGAATGCGCAAACCTGGGACGAGCTGCAAGTCACCTTGCAACAGCATATGAGTGCCGTGCGCCAGGTGTTTAACGAATTGATTGGCGATGACGAACCGGAACCGGGTGAAGATAAGCTAGCTGAAGCCTGGCGTGAGCTATGGCAGGATGCGCTGGATGCCGATGTGAACACGCCGGTTCTCGAGCATTTAACGTCGCAAGCGCGGGGTGAAGTTTTACGCCTGGTGAGTGATTTCCGCCAGGACACTGACAAGCGCACCATTGGGCCGCGTGGCCGTCAGGTGCTGGATCAACTGATGCCACGCTTGCTGTGTGAGGCCTGTTCCCGCAGCGATGCACCGTTGCCATTGTCTCGTTTAACACCGCTGTTACTCGGCATAGTTACGCGCACGACTTATCTTGAGTTGCTGACGGAATATCCGGGGGCGCTTAAACACCTGATTACGCTGTGTGCTGCGTCACCGATGATTGCCAGTCAACTGGCGCGTTACCCGCTTCTGCTTGATGAACTGCTCGATCCGAATACCCTTTACCAACCGACCGCCACCGATGCTTATCGTGATGAGTTACGCCAGTATTTGCTGCGCGTGCCGGATGACGATGAAGAACAGCAGCTAGAAGCGTTGCGTCAGTTTAAACAGGCACAGTTGCTACGCGTGGCGGCGGCTGACATTACGGGCACACTGCCGGTGATGAAAGTGAGTGACCACTTAACCTGGCTTGCTGAAGCGATGATTGACGCTGTTGTCCAGCAAGCCTGGGCGCAAATGGTCTTGCGATACGGCCAGCCGAAGCACTTACAGAACCGTGAAGGGCGCGGTTTTGCGGTTGTCGGCTACGGCAAACTCGGCGGCTGGGAGCTGGGTTATAGCTCCGATTTGGATCTGGTATTCCTGCACGATTGCCCATCGGATGTCATGACCGATGGCGAGCGTGAAATTGATGGTCGCCAGTTCTATTTGCGCCTAGCGCAACGTGTTATGCACCTGTTTAGCACCCGTACTTCCTCAGGTATTTTGTATGAAGTGGACGCACGTTTACGCCCCTCTGGCGCGGCGGGAATGCTCGTCACCACCACTGAAGCCTTTGCTGATTATCAGCAAAACGAAGCCTGGACCTGGGAGCATCAGGCCCTGGTGCGGGCGCGAATTGTCTATGGCGATCCGCTGCTTAAGCAGGAGTTCGATGCGATTCGCCGCAAGATTTTGTGTGTACCGCGTGAAGGTGAAAAACTCCAGACTGAAGTGCGGGAGATGCGTGAAAAAATGCGCGCGCATCTGGGTGGGAAAACGCGTGAACGCTTTGATATTAAAGCCGATGAAGGTGGCATTACCGATATCGAGTTTATCACTCAATATCTAGTATTACGTTATGCGGCGCGAGCCCCAAAATTGACGCGTTGGTCTGACAATGTGCGCATTCTGGAATTAATGGCGCAAAACGACATCATGAGTGATGACGAAGCGAAAGCGCTGACGCATGCTTATGTCACGTTGCGCGATGAACTTCATCACCTGGCATTGCAAGAGCTGCCTGGAAACGTGGCAATGGATACATTCACTCAAGAGCGCGAGCAGGTATTAACAAGCTGGCGTATGTGGCTGAGTGAGCCGCAAACACGCGCATAAGATTAATTGTGATATTATCCGCGACAAAATTTTATCCCTCTCTGGAGAGTCAGGAATGAAAGTAACGCTGCCCGAATACAGCCGTGCAGGCGTCATGGTAGTTGGTGATGTGATGCTGGATCGCTACTGGTATGGCCCTACAAGCCGCATCTCGCCGGAAGCTCCGGTACCAGTGGTGAAAGTCGATAACATTGAAGAACGTCCTGGCGGCGCGGCTAACGTGGCAATGAATATTGCTTCGTTGGGTGCTAATTCTCGCCTGGTGGGTTTGACGGGCATCGACGATGCTGCGCGGGCACTCAGCCAGACGCTGGCCGGTGTGAACGTTAAGTGCGATTTCGTTTCGGTGCCGACTCATCCGACAATCACCAAACTGCGTGTACTTTCCCGCAACCAACAGCTGATTCGCCTCGATTTTGAAGAAGGCTTTGAAGGTGTTGATCCGGAACCTTTGCACGAGCGTATTAGCCAGGCTTTGCCGCACATTGGCGCGCTGGTGCTTTCTGACTACGCAAAAGGCGCGCTGGCAAGTGTTCAGCATATGATTAGCCTTGCGCGTGCTGCAAACGTTCCTGTGCTTATCGATCCGAAAGGGACCGACTTTAATCGCTATCGCGGTGCTACGCTGCTAACGCCAAACCTCTCTGAATTTGAAGCGGTTGTTGGCAAGTGTAAGAACGACGAAGAGCTGGTGGAACGCGGTATGAAGCTCATCGCGGAATACGATCTTTCTGCTTTGCTGATCACCCGTTCTGAACACGGCATGACGCTGCTGCAACCGGGTATTGAACCGTTCCATCTGCCGACGCAGGCGCAGGAAGTTTACGATGTGACCGGTGCAGGTGACACGGTCATTGGCGTACTGGCGGCAACGCTTGCTGCGGGTAATTCGCTGGAAGAAGCATGCTACTTTGCCAATGCAGCGGCAGGCGTAGTGGTGGGCAAACTGGGTACTTCTACCGTTTCGCCAATTGAGCTGGAAAACGCAGTGCGTGGTCGTGCGGATTCAGGTTTTGGCGTGATGACCGAAGCTGAGTTAAAAGTTGCTGTGGCGAACGCGCGTAAACGCGGTGAAAAAGTCGTAATGACTAACGGCGTTTTCGACATTCTTCACGCAGGCCACGTTTCGTATCTGGCGAATGCACGCAAACTTGGCGACCGCCTGATTGTTGCGGCAAACAGTGATGCTTCAACCAAACGCCTGAAAGGTGAAACCCGCCCGGTAAACCCGCAGGATCAGCGCATGATCGTGTTAGCAGCACTGGAAGCGGTGGATTGGGTGGTGTTGTTTGAAGAAGATACTCCACAACGGTTGATTGGCGAGATCTTGCCTGACCTGCTGGTCAAAGGTGGCGATTACAAACCGGATGATATTGCCGGGAGTAAAGAAGTCTGGGCCAACGGTGGTGAAGTGATGGTGCTGAATTTTGAAGATGGTTGCTCAACCACAAACATCATTAAAAAGATTCAAAGCCACGACGCATAAGCCCCGCAAAGCACAATAAAAAACGCCCCTGGTCAGGGGCGTTTTTTACATCTGTGGTTCGGTCGGCGGAGTAACTTCCGGTGCCTGAACGCTACGGCTCTCAAGCTCGGTTAAACGCTGCTCCAGTAACGCCAGTTTTTCTCGGGTGCGCAGCAGTACTTGAGTCTGCACATCAAACTCCTCGCGGCTGACCAGATCCAGACGGGTTAACTGTGACTGCAAAACCTGACGTACTTTCTTCTCGACATCATCCCCGAATTCACGAATCCCTTTCGGCATTGACTCGTGGACCTGGCGTGCGATCTGTTCAATTTTTTTCGGGTCAATCATAGTGGCTTCCATCATCTTACGGGATTGTCATACGCGATTAGTTTTAATTGTAATGCCTGTTAGGCTCGTTAGAAACCCGAAATGTTATAAGGTTTGGCGTTGCCAGAGAAAATCATCGGCGTTATAGTAAGTCTGCTTATTCTCAGGGCGGGGTGTAACTCCCCACCGGCGGTAAATCAGCAAACGCTGAAAGCCCGCGAGCGCTCCAGAGCAATCTGGAGGTCAGCAGATCCGGTGTAATTCCGGAGCCGACGGTTAAAGTCCGGATGGGAGAGAGTAACGACTAAGCTCAAGCTTTTAAGCCTGCTCACGTTATTTTTATAGCTCCTAAGACTGCCCTGATTCTGGTAACCATAATTTTAATGAGGTTTTTTTACCATGAATCAGACGCTCCTTTCTGCATTTGGCACCCCTACACAACGCGTTGAACATGCTCTTGAAGCACTGCGTGAACGCCGCGGGGTAATGGTTCTTGACGATGAAGATCGCGAGAACGAAGGCGACATGATTTTCCCAGCGGAAACCATGACCGTTGAGCAAATGGCTCTGACCATTCGCCACGGTAGCGGTATTGTTTGCCTGTGCCTGACCGAAGAACGCCGTAAACAACTCGAATTGCCAATGATGGTTGAGAACAACACCAGTGCCTATGGCACAGGGTTTACTGTGACAATCGAAGCTGCAAGCGGTGTGACTACCGGTGTTTCTGCTGCAGACCGTATTACGACTGTGCGTGCCGCGATTGCTGATGGCGCAAAACCAAGCGACCTGAATCGCCCAGGCCATGTGTTCCCGCTGCGTGCTCAGCCTGGTGGCGTGTTAACTCGCGGTGGCCATACTGAAGCAACCATTGATTTGGTCACGCTTGCGGGTTTCAAACCTGCTGGTGTGTTGTGTGAGTTGACCAACGATGATGGCAGCATGGCGCGTGCACCAGAGTGCATCACCTTTGCCCGCCAGCACAATATGGCTGTTGTGACGATTGAAGACCTGGTGGAATACCGTCAGGCTCATGAACGCAAAGCCAGCTAACTCTCGCTAAAAAGCAAAAAGCCCGGTTTTTCTACACCGGGCTTCTTTTTTAGCCGATTCCGTTGCTTTGTAGCAACGTCAGACTAAACCCCATCACCGCCATACCGCAAAGAACGCCGTAACTCGGATTGTTATGCGGGTCGATTTCTTTCGCGAGCGGCATCAGTTCATCGACCGACAAAGCCACCATAATGCCCGCGACGGCAGCCATAATTGCTGCCATCAAAACAGGCGAAATCATCGGGCCTAAGATCAGCCAAGCCAACACGCCCCCAAGAATTTCTGCCAGCCCGGAAATCCCTGCCCAGAAGATAGCTTTGCGCTTTGAACCCGTAGCCGCGTAGACCGGGCCTGCCACAGCCAAACCTTCAGGAATATTGTGCAATGCCACTGCGAGCGCGATCCCCATGCCTAATTCCAGGTTGCTGCTGGCGGTAACAAAGGTCGCCACACCTTCTGGGAAGTTATGCAGGCTAATACCAAGAGTCAGCAACAACGCTGTGCGGCGTAAATTACGCGGCTGCGGTTTGCTGTCCATCAAGTCTTGCGGATGTGCATGGGGCAGGGCGCGGTCAAGTGCGAAGTAGCCCAGCAAACCCAGCATAAACATGCCATAACCCAATACGGGCGACATTCCTTCGGTGTGGAGTGCGGCAGGCAGCATTTCCATAAGCGAGATAAGCAACATAATGCCCGCTGCAAAGCCGAGGGAAAATGCCAGCACACGGTTTGATGGCTTCTGGCCGAGCACGCCAAGAAAAGCACCAATAAAAGTGGCTCCCCCTGCTAATAGGGTCAGGATCAAGGGTACTGACATTTATCACTCCTTTTGATAATGATTCTCATTAATATTAATGGGCGATGTGATAAAAATCGAGAGCCAGTTGAGAAGCTTTACACATCGCTTACATTCAAATTTCCTGAAGATCTTCATCATGCTTATCTGAGTTCTTCATAGCGTAAAAGCGCGTACTGTAGCTTTCATAAACTGAATTACCTGATTAAAGGACACCACCATGAAAACTCAACGAATGCCTGCGCTGTTCCTAGGACACGGTAGCCCAATGAACGTGCTGGAAGATAACCAATATACCCAGGCCTGGCGCCATTTGGGAGAGACCTTACCGCGTCCAAAAGCAATTGTGGTGGTATCTGCGCACTGGTTCACTAAAGGCACGGGTGTTACGGCAATGGAAACGCCAAAAACTATCCATGATTTCGGTGGTTTCCCACAGGCCCTGTACGATACCCATTACCCGGCCCCGGGTTCCCCTGCGCTTGCACAACAGTTAGTTGACCTTCTGGCACCCGTTCCGGTGATGCAAGACAAAGAAGCCTGGGGATTTGATCACGGCTCCTGGGGCGTGCTTATTAAGATGTACCCGAATGCCGATATTCCAATGGTACAGCTCAGTATCGACAGCACTAAACCGGCGGCATGGCATTTTGAGATTGGCCGCAAGCTGGCGACATTGCGCGATCAGGGCATCATGCTGATTGCCAGTGGTAACGTGGTTCATAACCTGAGAACTGCGCGCTGGCACGGTGAAAACACGCCATATCCATGGGCTGAGTCATTTAACCAATATGTGAAAGACAATCTCACCTGGCTTGGGCCGGTAGCCGAGCACCCACTGGTTAATTACCTGGAACATGAAGGCGGATCGTTATCTAACCCAACAGCGGATCACTACCTGCCGTTGTTGTATGTTCTCGGGGCATGGGATGGCAAAGAGCCAATTACGCTGCCGACAGACGGTGTCGAGATGGGATCGTTGAGTATGCTTTCTGTTGTTATCGGATAAAAAAAGGCGCGAATTTCGCGCCTCAGATTGCTTGCAAAGGTAGATAAACGGGTTTTGTAGGGTGGATTAGCGTAAGCGACATCCACCAATTTATGTCGGATGTCGCTTACGCTAATCCGACCTACGAAGGCGAAAATCTAAACCTTTTTATTGTTACTCTACAAACACATGCGGATAGAAGCGCGAAAGATCCTGAGTGATCAGCTCGCGATCTTCACGAATACCAATACCCGCAGGTTGATCGTTGATAAGCCAGCTGCCGATCAGCACATAACTGTCACCAAATTTTGGCAACTGATAGAACTCCTGCACGATCATGCCTTCATCTCCGTAAGGGCCATCAACACGGGCAATTTCTTCGCCGTTTTCGATGATCTTCACATTCGCACCTTCGCGGGAGAAGATGGGCTTCACAACGTACTTATCCATCGCCGGATAGTTATCTTCAGCGAAATAAGCAGGCAGCAAGTTTGGATGATTCGGGAACATTTCCCACAGCATTGGCAGCAACGCTTTGTTGGAGATAATGCTCTTCCAGGCAGGTTCCAGCCAGCGAACGCCAGCATCTTCGAGTTTGGTGGAGAACATTTCACGCAGCATGAATTCCCACGGATAGAGCTTGAACAGGTTACTGATAACCTGATCCTGCACATCCGTGAACTGGCCTTTCTCGCCCAGACCAATTTCTTCCATGTAAACAAATTCGCTCGCCACTTCTGCTTCAGCTGCACAATCTTGCAAATACTGGACAGTACCGCGATCTTCTACAGTGTCCTGGCAGCAGGCAAAATGCACCAGGTTGAAACCGTGTTGCTGTTTTAATTCAGCAAAACGCTCAATGATCTTCTCTTGCAGGCTGTTGAATTGATCGCTTCCCGCAGGCAAATTCCCAGCCTGAACCTGGTCTTCAAGCCAGATCCACTGGAAGAATGCCGCTTCGTATAAAGACGTTGGCGTATCGGCATTGTTTTCCAGAAGCTTAGGTTCACCAATCCCATCCCACGCGATATCCAGGCGTGAGTAAAGAGACGGCTGCTGAGTGCGCCAGGACTGACGTACAAATTCCCAGGTGTGCTTAGGAATGCGGAACTTAGCCAGCAGCTCATCGCTACTCACTACTTTTTCCACAACTTTCAGGCACATCTGGTGCAGTTCAGCGGTGACTTCTTCCAGGCGTTCAACTTGGGGGAGCGTTAGCTTGTAATATGCGTCTTCACACCAGTACGGCTCGCCATACATGGTGTGAAAGTTAAAACCGTATTCAGTGGCTTTCTCGCGCCAGTCCGGGCGCTCAGTAATCGCAATTCTTTCCATAATTTCTTAGCCACCCATGGAGCGAGAAGAACCTGTTGCGCTGTTGCTGCGCTGCATAGTTGATTGTTTGGCGACTGAGTCACCGAAACCGCCACGAGTTACAGTGCTGGTGGTTGCAGGTTTTGGCGCCATGGCTGTTTTTGGAACTGTAGCCGTACGGCCTGGTGTGGCTGCACCATAGCTTTTGCCGGTGGCATCCGCATATTTACCGTAAGCCGGGCTCGCTGGATTTTTAGAGCTAAACAATGGTTGCTGCGCGAAGCCCGCTCCGCCGCCCATCAGACGACCCATCATGTAGCCCGCCATCAGCGGCATCCAGAAGCTGCCACTTTGTTGTGGCTGAGCCTGAGCTTGTTCACCTGCCATGCTGGCTTGTGCAGGGGCTTGCTGACATTGGCCTTCACCAAACTCAGCAATACATTCTTCGCGCGAAGCGTATTTCGGTGCGGTACGTTCTGCTTCTTTCAGCGCGTTGTTAAAGGCAGTAGTACATTCAGCACTTTTACCAGGGTTGGCCTGCGAGCAGTCATCCGCGTTTTGATACATGGAAACTGTTTCGTCATTTTGCTCGCAACCGGCAAGCATAAACACCGCGGTAACGGCCAGTGCAACTGGCGTTAAATGGCGGGCGTTCCAGCTTTTGCGGAACGATGCGTGATTTATGATTTTTGTCCGTTTCATTGTTCTGTCCTGAGCCCAAAGGAATGAAGCTAATATTGCGTTTAGAATAGGGGATGAATGGTTGAAATTAAAGCGATGACGGCTGTTTGGAGGGAGATCTTTACTTTGCCTTACGTTCGGATGCGTAAGTTGTGACGGGGGCATGTTGTCATGCCCCCGAAATATCCGATCAGTTACCGAATGGGTTAGCTGATTTTTTGTTTGTTGCTGAGACTGGAGTAGCTTTTGCAGGCGTCACAGGCTCAGTGGTTGCAGCTGTATCGGCTGTATAACCATCTGCACGAGCGTTCTGGTCTGGCGTTTCTGGAGCAACGCTTTCAGCGGTCGTTGGCACTGGTTTACCCAATGCACTGTTCAGCGAAACCAGATCCTGTTCGTTAAGCGTACCCAACGCAGCCTTAATGTTCAGTTGGTTGATCAGGTAGTTATAACGAGCGCTGGAGAGCTGTTGTTTCGCGTTATACAGCGTTGTGGTCGCATCCAACACATCAACGATGGTACGAGTACCTACGGAATAACCTGCTTCCGAAGCATCTAAAGAGCTTTGGGCAGAGACAACCGCTTGTTTGTAAGCGTTGATAGTGCTGATAGATGCGTTCACGTTGTTAAACGAAGAACGAACTGTTTGCACGACGCTACGGTGCGCGCTTTCCAGTTGCTCACTTGCGCCAACAAAGTTGTATTGCGCTTGTTTCACCTGAGAAGTCACAGAACCGCCGCTATATAGTGGCAGAGAGAAGTTCAGGCCGATTTTATTCTGGCCAGCATCATTGTCACTGTACTGCGCGCTATTGGTTTTGGAACCGCTGTAGGTCGTATTGGCAACACCAGTAGAAGCGGTTAAACCGACGGTTGGCATATGGCCGGTTTCTGCGTAGCGGATTTGCTCGCGAGCCAAGTCTTGAGACAGACGCGCTTGCAGCAATGCCAGGTTACGTTTTTCCGCTTCTTTCAGCAGATTATTCACCGCATCAGGTTTATTAGTTTTGAAGCCATCAACATTGAGCGAAGCCAGAGACGGATAGTAATTACCGGTTACCTGGCGCAGCGTTTCTACTGAGTTATCCAGGTTGTTGCGTGCAGTCACTTCGTCCGCTAATACGCTATCGTATTGCGCACGGGCGTTCTGTACGTCGGTAATGGCAACCAGGCCTACGTTAAAGCGCTGAGTAGTTTGGTCTAACTGGCGATAAATAGCCTGTTTCTGCGCTTCGGTGAAGGACAGTGCATCAATGGCACTCAGCACATTAAAATAGGCAGTCGCAGTATTGAGAATCAGCGTTTGTTGATCGGTCTGATAAGTGACGTCTTGAATACCGGCTGATTTTTCTTGCAGGGTCAGAGCACGCCATTTCGACATATCAAAAATGGTTTGCGTCAATTGCAAAGAGCCACTTGTTTGGCTGGAGTCGATACCATTCGAATCATTGAAGCCATTGGTGTATTCATAATCAGCACCAAGGCCGAGCTGTGGCAGTAATGGGCTGCGTGCTTCGTTGATTTTTTCGAATGCGGCATCACGGTCAGCAGCGGATTTACGCAAGTCCGGGTTGCTTAAACGTGCCTGCTGATAAACCTGCATCAGGTTTTCTGCCTGGCTCATGGCACTGAAACCCGTTAGGCTCAGACCGATAAGAATTGGGAGCAGTTTCTTCATTTGCATTCCTTGTTGTGAAGCAGAAATTGTTTGTTAGCGCTGACAAGAGCCGAAAATGATCGCCGATTCTAGCAGAGTCTGCCAGCTGGGAAGCTTGGCGTAATGTGCCATCTGCCCTTAATTTTCATCAATCTACCACATAGGAAATGAAACGGCAGTCATACCAACTTGAATTCGCACATTTCATGACCATAAAAATATCAGGAAACCAATATGACTAAGCAAAAAGATCAACTTGTCACGTTAGGTAAAAACGATGTTGAAATTATTGCACGGGAAACGCTTTATAGCGGTTTTTTTTCGCTAGATCTTTATCGCTTCCGCCATCGCCTGTTTAATGGCGAAATGAGTGGTGAGGTTCGGCGTGAAATTTTAGAACGCGGGCACGCTGCAGTACTGCTACCCTATGACCCTGTGCGAGACGAAGTTGTATTGATAGAGCAGATTCGGATTGCTGCCTATGACACCAGCGAAAGCCCGTGGTTGCTCGAACTGGTTGCAGGAATGATTGAAGAAGGTGAAAGCGTCGAAGACGTTGCACGCCGTGAAGCCGTCGAAGAAGCAGGTTTGGTTGTGGGTCGAACTAAACCGGTTATCAACTACCTGGCAAGTCCGGGTGGGACCAGCGAGCGTTTATCTATCCTTGTGGGAGAAGTTGATGCTTCGAACGCGCAGGGTATACATGGTCTGGCAGATGAAAACGAAGATATTCGTGTTCATGTCGTGAGCCGGGAACAGGCTTATCAGTTAGTAGAAGAAGGGAAAATCGACAACGCAGCTTCAGTCATCGCACTGCTTTGGCTGCAATTGCATCATGAGAAATTAAGAGCCGAGTGGAACAATTAAACATGAAGCGCTACACACCTGACTTCCCGGAAATGATGCGCCTGTGCGAAACCAATTTCGCGCAACTACGACGTCTGCTTCCTCGTAATGATGAGGTAGGTGAAAAAGTCACTTATCAGGTCAGTAGCGCCCAATATCGACTCATTATTCTTGAGTCGACACGTTATACAACTCTTGTGCAGATCGAACAAACGGCCCCAGCGGTTAGCTACTGGAGCCTACCATCGATGTCGGTGAGGCTATATCATGACGCGATGGTCGCGGAAGTGTGTTCAAGTCAGCAGATCTTTCGCTTCAAAGCGCGTTATGATTATCCTAATAAAAAGTTGCATCAACGCGACGAAAAGCATCAAATTAACCAGTTTCTAGCCGATTGGCTGCGTTATTGTTTGGCGCATGGAGCGATGGCGGTTCCGGTTTGTTAGTGAGGGTGAAACCTAAGGACACCATTTGGAAAGCCTGTTAAATCTTCCTGTGGCCGGTGGGGGCCAGATCAGGATCTTGCAAATTACAGATACCCACCTGTTCTCTGGAAAGAACGAAACGCTGCTTGGTATCAATACCTGGATGAGTTATCAGGCTGTTATTGACGCCATCCTCGCTGAGCAGCGTCATTATGACCTTATCGTTGCAACTGGGGATTTGGCCCAGGATCACAGTGCGCAAGCCTACCAACACTTTGTTGAAGGCATCGCGGAGATTCCTGCGCCCTGCGTTTGGCTCCCAGGTAATCACGATTTCCAACCGGCGATGTTCAGCTCGTTGCTGGAAGCAGGAATTTCCCCGGCTAAACAAGTTTTCTTAGGTGATAGCTGGCAAATTTTGTTGCTGGACAGCCAGGTGTTTGGTGTTCCACATGGTGAATTGAGTGACTATCAGCTCGACTGGCTGGAGCGCAAGCTCTCCGGTGCGCCTGAACGCCATACTCTATTGCTGTTACATCATCACCCAGTCCCTGCGGGCTGTAGTTGGCTGGACCAACATAGCCTGCGCAATGCCGCTGAGCTTGATAACGTACTGCAAAAATTCCCAAAAGTGAAAACTCTGGTGTGTGGGCATATTCATCAGGAGTTAGATCTCGACTGGAATGGTCGGCGCATGCTGGCAACACCTTCGACTTGCGTGCAATTCAAACCTCACTGCTCCAACTTCACACTCGATACCATCGAGCCGGGTTGGCGTTGGTTGGAACTTCATCCAAACGGTGAGGTGACCACGGAGGTTTGCCGGCTGAAGGGTGCGGTATTTAACCCTGATACCGCGTCAGAAGGTTATTGATGTCAACGCTACTTTACTTACACGGCTTCAACAGTTCGCCGCGTTCAGCCAAGGCCACCAGTTTCAAAGCGTGGCTTGCGCAGAACCATCCGCATATCAATATGATTGTACCGGTACTTCCACCGTATCCTGCCGATGCGGCAGAGTTGCTGGAGTCGTTGGTGCTGGAGCATGGTGGCGAACCGTTAGGTGTAGTTGGCTCGTCTTTGGGCGGCTATTACGCCACCTGGCTGTCGCAATGTTTTACGCTCCCAGCAGTAGTGGTAAACCCCGCAGTCCGGCCTTTTGAATTGCTGGTGGATTATCTCGGCACCAACGAGAACCCCTACACCGGGCAGCAATATGTGCTAGAGTCTCGCCATATTTACGATCTTAAAGTCATGCAAGTTGACCCGTTAGATTCGCCAGATCTCATCTGGCTGTTACAACAGACGGGCGACGAAGTGCTTGATTATCGCCAGGCGGTTACTTACTACACCCCCTGTCGCCAGACGGTAGAATCCGGTGGCAATCACGCCTTTGTAGGCTTCGAAGATTATTTCACACAGATCGTCGACTTTCTTGGCCTGCACTAAGGCCTGATGTCGGATTCTTGTTTCGCTATCTGAACGAATAAACCATGACGCAATCCAGTTATAACGCCGATGCCATTGAGGTACTCACCGGGCTTGAGCCTGTTCGCCGTCGCCCCGGGATGTACACCGACACCACCCGTCCAAACCATTTGGGCCAGGAAGTCATTGATAACAGCGTGGATGAAGCGCTGGCAGGCCATGCGAAGCGTGTTGATGTTATTCTCCATGCCGACCAGTCATTAGAAGTCATTGATGACGGGCGGGGCATGCCGGTAGATATCCACCCGGAAGAGGGCGTTCCGGCGGTCGAGCTTATCCTTTGTCGCCTGCATGCGGGCGGTAAATTCTCCAACAAAAACTACCAGTTTTCTGGTGGTCTGCACGGCGTGGGTATTTCTGTTGTTAACGCCTTGTCAAAACGTGTTGAAGTCACTGTGCGTCGTGATGCGCAGGTTTACAGCATCGCGTTTGAAAACGGCGATAAAGTCCAGGAACTGGCGGTGGTCGGCACTTGCGGCAAACGCAACACCGGCACCAGTGTTCACTTCTGGCCAGATGCTTCGTTCTTCGACAGCCCACGTTTCTCCGTTTCTCGTTTAAGCCATTTGCTGAAAGCCAAAGCGGTACTTTGCCCGGGTGTAGAGATCACTTTTACCGATAAAGTGAACAACACCGAGCAGCGCTGGTGTTATCAGGATGGTCTGCAAGACTATCTGTGCGAAGCGATAAACGGCCTGCCGACGCTTCCGGAAAAGCCATTTGTCGGCAACTTTGCCGGTGATGTCGAGCAAGTTGACTGGGCGCTGCTGTGGCTCCCGGAAGGCGGTGAGTTGCTGACGGAAAGCTACGTCAACCTAATCCCAACCATGCAGGGCGGTACTCACGTCAACGGATTGCGTCAGGGTCTGCTTGATGCGATGCGCGAGTTTTGCGAATACCGCAATATCCTGCCGCGCGGCGTAAAGCTATCTGCTGAGGATATCTGGGAACGTTGCGCCTACGTGCTCTCCGTTAAAATGCAGGACCCTCAATTCGCCGGGCAAACCAAAGAACGCCTGTCATCACGCCAGTGTGCGGCATTTGTTTCCGGTGTTGTGAAAGACGCATTCAGCTTGTGGCTGAACCAGAATATTCAGATTGCAGAGCAACTCGCTGAGCTGGCTATTTCCAGCGCCCAGCGCCGTATGCGTGCCGCCAAAAAAGTGGTGCGTAAGAAACTGACCAGCGGCCCGGCATTGCCTGGCAAACTGGCTGACTGTTCTGCACAAGATTTAAGCCGCACCGAATTGTTCCTGGTGGAAGGGGATTCAGCAGGCGGTTCTGCTAAACAGGCTCGTGACCGTGAATACCAGGCGATCATGCCGCTCAAAGGTAAGATCCTCAACACCTGGGAAGTCTCGTCGGATGAAGTGCTGGCATCACAAGAAGTGCATGATATTTCTGTCGCGATCGGTATCGATCCAGACAGCGAAGACCTGAGCCAACTGCGCTACGGTAAAGTTTGTATCCTTGCGGATGCGGACTCCGATGGTTTGCACATCGCCACACTGCTGTGCGCCTTGTTTGTGCGCCACTTCCGCTCCCTGGTTCGTGGTGGTCACGTCTATGTCGCGATGCCACCGCTTTACCGTATCGACCTAGGTAAAGAGGTTTACTACGCGCTGGATGAAGAAGAAAAAGCAGGCGTGCTTGAGCAACTTAAGCGTAAGAAAGGGAAACCGAACGTACAGCGCTTTAAAGGGCTGGGCGAGATGAACCCACTGCAATTACGTGAAACCACGCTTGACCCAAATACTCGCCGCCTGGTGCAGCTCACCATTGACGATGAAGACAACGACAAAACAATGGCAATCATGGATATGTTGCTGGCGAAGAAGCGTTCTGAAGATCGTCGTAACTGGTTGCAGGATAAAGGCGATATGGCAGATCTCGACGTCTAATATCCCTAAGAGTAAATTGATACATTAGCTTAGCTTTGAGCATGGAAGCTCTGGTCAGGCTGTAAAATATCAGAACCAGCTCGTAAGATTTAGTGTGAAAATTATTTTTTGATTTCCGGCAATTATATCGAATTGTCGGAAATCGATCCTTTGCGGTATCGAAGTAAAACCCCTCCTATGCCCCCAATGTATCCAAAAAATCGGATAAAGGAACCGGGCGGTGATACAAATAGCCTTGCTGATAATCAACGTTGTTCTCATGCAAATATTTTGCCTGCTCTTCAGTTTCAACACCTTCCGCAATAACTTTTAAATTCAGTGATTTTGATAATGAGACAACATTTTCTACGATATGGTGAGAGATAGCATCAAGACCAATCATTTTAATAAAACTACGGTCAATTTTGATATAACTTACTGGGAATTTTTGAAGGTAGTGGTGAGTGGCGTACCCTGTTCCAAAATCGTCAAGCGCAAAAAGAATATTTAGATTCTTAAGCGCCACAGCACCCTTTACCGCAATTTTAGCATCAGTATTAAAGTTTCTTTCTGTTATTTCAAATATGGTGGTTATCGAATTACAACTTTCTTTAAATGATCTACTTTTGGTAACGAGCTCCGGATCTTCTAGATGTTCAGGAGAGATATTAATTGATAAGTGAAAATCTTTTGGCAGTTTATGTGCCTTGTCTTGTAAGATTTTTTGCACATTTTCAAGTAATTGATGCGTTACCTTCACAATGATACCGCTTGATTCCATCGCCGGAATAAATGTATTTGGGGGAATGAGCCCCATTGTTGGATGTTTCCATCGAAGAAGTATTTCACAACCAATGATTTTTTTGTTTTTTGTGTCCATTATAGCTTGCGCAAAAGGTATGAATTCATTTTTTTTCATGGCGCGGAGCATATATCTTTTAGAAAGAAAATTATAATGAGAAAACGATTGGAGGAACATAAAAGAAAAAACAATAAATGTTATAATACCTATTGGTAATCCTGCTTGAGTTATTACCCTGATGATTTTTTCTTGTAGAGTTGTATATTGCTCAATATAGAGTACGCCGCTTAAGATCTCTTTATTAGTATGGTTGGAATAAATTCCACCTTTATTTTTAACTATAGAGGAAATATATTTATTGGAAATGTCATTATCACTGGAAATTATAATTTTGTTATTCTTGTCAAAAACTGTTACGTGATAATTATTATCATTGCTTTTGACTATTTTATTTATATAATCGAGATTGAGATCAAGTGATATAGCCCCTTTGAATTCATCTTTATTATAAACAGGCGCTGTAACTGTTAGTATCTGCCCCTTTCCAGCAATATCAATATAGGGTGTTGTGATTTTTACTTCACGTTCAGGATTGTTTTCTGGTGTAATTAAACTCCAGAATGGATCGGTGTACATGCCAGGATTAAAGTAATAAGTGCTAACCTCTTTTTTAGATGAATATGGAGCGATATAAACGAATGAGTTTTTTGAGGTGTAGTAAATCCATGAATATAATTTTGTAAAGTAGCCATTCCCTACGTCAATGTTAAGAGATGCTGCAGCATTTGCTTCATTTTTTATATCAGCATCTAACTTCTCATAAGAACCAAGACCACTAATCATTCCGCCAGTAATATTATTGTGAGGTGTTATTTTAAAATGCCAATTCTCTGATGAGCTATTGTTATTTTTTGGCATTGAAATTTGATTGTAATTATTGCTGGATTGTAAGTTAATTTCCATCTGTTTTCGCAGCATTTCACATAACACAATGCTTACGTTTATTTTTTCACTTATGTTTTTTATATATGAATCAACTGTTTCATTTATACTAACAGTATCTTTTTCCCAATATGAGCCCAACATGGCAGCAACGCAAACAACCCAAATTACTAACAATAGATGCTTTTTATTCATTATTTATGAGGTATTTATAAGTATTTATGCGTTATTATTAAGTAATTAGATTATGTATTCAATGTTTTGATTTGATTATTTCTAAGGGGCATTATTTTACACGTGGCTTGAAAGCAAATGAGTACCAGCGGAAAGCATTGAATCAAGTATTCGTGGTGCTGCCTCAGATAGTGATTTCAAATATGAAAAAGTTAATATAATTTTAATCAATAATGGTGAATTGAATAAAAATATTGAGAAATAACATCCAGTTTTCCACGAAGGAAATAAAACCTGTCACATCAACAGACATCCTTAATCTGACTGAAAAAAATAGAGGCCCACTTTGCTTTTCTGGGCTGCTGATTTTCACTTCCCGAATCAGGTTCGCCGGTTAAAAAATCATGGCTCTGGGTTTTCATCCCAGATAGCTCCGTTTCCCTTGCGCATGACCCTCCTCACATTTTTCCGGTTTGCAGCTTGAAATAGTAATACTCCATCCGCTATTCTTTTTTGGAGTTAAACTTCATTTGGATTTGCAAGGCGGAGCAGAATGTCACTACTAACAAAATTAGAACAAAGCGTGCGTGATTGCGGGGGGCTTATCGTCTCCTGCCAGCCCGTACCCGGAAGCCCAATGGACAGGCCTGATATCGTGGCAGCAATGGCGCAAGCAGCTGTATCTGCGGGAGCTGTTGCCATCCGCATTGAAGGAATCGCCAATCTGGAGGCGGTACGGCCACTTATTTCAGTTCCCATCATTGGCATTATGAAACGCGACCTGGAAGACTCCGCTGTGCGCATCACTCCGTTTTTGCATGACGTTGATGCGCTCGCAAAAGCCGGGGCCGACATTATTGCCTTTGACGCAACATTCCGCCCACGCCCGGTGGCTATTGATGAACTGATCGCACGTATTCACCATCATGGATTACTGGCAATGGCAGACAGCTCAACGGTAGAAGAAGGCCTCAACTGCAAACAAAAAGGTGTCGAGTTCATTGGCACAACGATGTCTGGTTACACTACTTCAGTTACGCCTGAAGGACCGGATCTGATGATGGTGTCAGAGTTAAGCGCCGCTGGCTGCCGCGTCATTGCTGAAGGTCGTTACAATTCACCTGAGCTTGCATCACAGGCTATCAATCATGGCGCATGGGCTGTTACTGTTGGTTCAGCCATCACCCGTATTGAACATATTTGCCAGTGGTTCAGCGATGCCGTTAAGCGCTAAGTCGGAGAAAACGATGAACACACTTGCCATTGATATCGGCGGCACAAAACTGGCCGCGGCGCTTATCAACTCGCAGCATGAAATCTCTTTACGCACGGAGATTCCTACTCCGGCAAATGCTGAGCCTCGAGCTCTTGAGCAGGCTTTGGCTCATTTGGTTGCAGCCTATGAGGGGAAAGCACAGCGAGTGGCGATTGCCTCTACAGGTATTATTGATAACGGAATTCTTACCGCGCTAAATCCAGATAATCTCGGTGGCCTGAATCATTTCCCGTTGCAGGCGACGGTTGAACGCCTCACAGGGTTGCCGTGCGCGGTTCTCAACGATGCGCAGGCTGCCGCCTGGGCAGAATATTGCCATCTGTCAGCTCAATTCAAGCACGTTACGTTTATTACGGTTTCCACTGGAGTAGGTGGCGGCATCGTTATCAATGGCGAGCTGCTAACAGGTCCTCATGCCTTCGCAGGCCATATTGGACACACTCAGGCCGATCCGAATGGCCCAATGTGTGGTTGCGGACGCGTTGGTTGTGTTGAGGCTATAGCTTCCGGGCGCGGCATTGCAGCAGGGGCCAAGCATGATCTTTTGGGCAAAAATGCCCGTGAAATCTTTGCTTTGGCACAAGAAGGTAACGAGCAGGCACAACAGCTATTTGCGCGTTCAGCACAGGCGATTTGCCAACTGATCGCCAATCTTAAAGCTCTGCTGGATACCGAATGCATCGTGCTAGGCGGCAGTGTCGGACTTGCTCCGGGTTACCGTCTACAGGTGGAAAAGCAGCTCGCAACACTACCCGCGGCATTCCATGTTCCTGTTTATTCCGCTCACTATCAGCATGATGCGGGGTTAATGGGGGCTGCCCTCTGGTCTGAATATCACGCAGTCTGATCGTTTATAAAATTTAAAATTCAGACAGTTACCTCATCCTAATAAAACCATAAGTAGGAAAGTGCCATAATGACTCATTCTTTCGGCATCTTTAATTACGTTGTTCTTTTCGGCTATTTACTAGCCATGATGTTAGTCGGTGTCTATTTTTCAAAGCGGCAGAAAACGGCTGATGATTATTTCCGTGGCGGCGGCCGAATTCCTGGCTGGGCTGCTGGTGTTAGTGTATTTGCCACCACGCTAAGCTCGATTACTTTTATGTCCATTCCTGCCAAGGCATTCACCACTGACTGGACGTTTATTCTCGGCCAATATCTGGTTATTGCCATATTGCCGGTGGTCTTTTACTTCTATATTCCATTCTTCCGTAAGCTAAAGGTAACCTCTGCCTACGAATATCTTGAAGCTCGTTTCGATGTTCGTAGCCGCTTATTCGCCAGCCTCTCTTTTATGATGTTTAACATAGGCCGTATCGCCATTATCACTTACTTAACGGTGTTGGCTCTGCGACCATTTATTGGTATTGACCCAATCGTTTTGGTGCTGCTGATTAGTGTTATGTGCATTATCTATACCTGGATGGGCGGTATTGAAGGGGTTATTTGGACTGACGTTATTCAGGGATTGTTGTTATCGGGCAGCGCGGTCCTTATTTTCATCGTGATTTGCTTCAAGGTACAGGGCGGGTTCGGTGAGATTTTCACCGTGACACAACATGCCGATAAATTCTTCCCGGCGTCACAGTTCCGCTGGAGCTGGACAGAAAGTACCGTGCCAGTTCTGATGATTGGTTTCTTGTTTGCCAATATTCAGCAATTTACCGCCAGCCAGGATGTGGTACAGCGCTATATCGTGACGGACTCCATTGAGGAGACGAAGAAAACACTGTTCACCAACGCTAAGCTTATCGCCATTATTCCAATTTTCTTCTTTGCCATCGGTTCGGCTCTGTTTGTTTACTACAAACAAAACCCAAGTCTATTACCAGCAGGCTTTAATATCGGGGGGATTTTGCCGCTATTCGTGGTGACGGAAATGCCTACAGGTATTGCCGGTTTGATTATCGCCGCTATTTTTGCTGCTGCGCAGTCCAGTATCTCAAGCAGCCTGAACAGTATCTCGAGTTGCTTTAACTCCGATATTTATCAAAGACTGAGCAGCAAAAAAAGAACCCCAGAAAACAGCATGCGCATGGCGAAACTAGTGATCCTTATTGCCGGGCTATTTAGTAGTGCTGCGACGATATGGTTGGTGATGGCGAATGAATCAGAAATCTGGGATGCCTTTAACAGCTTGATTGGGCTGATGGGTGGCCCGATGACGGGTCTGTTTATGCTGGGGATTTTCTGCAAACGCGCCAATGCGGGTAGTGCAACTCTTGGCATTGTGGTCAGTATTGTAGCGGTTCTGTTTGCCCGCTATGCCACAGACTTGAATTTCTTCTTCTATGGCGTGGTTGGCTGTCTGAGTGTGGTTATCAGTGGCGTTATTTTCGCCCCATTATTTGCTTCAGCGCCAGCGCTGACGCTTGATGAAACACGTGAATAAAAGGTGACATCATGATTTTAGGACGAATTTCAGAGCTCAGTGCTCAGACTGGTATTGCACCTCAGTTATTGGCCATTATTAAGCAGGCACTGGCGATGCATCCGGAAACACTAAGTGCGGGCCGCCATGAAATAGACGGCCACGATATCTTTATGAATGTTATGAGCTTTGATACCTCAGAACCGCAGAGCAAGCGTTACGAGCAGCATCGCGAATATCTTGATATTCAGGTGTTACTCAGTGGCCAGGAGCGCATTGATTTTGGCCCGTTTGGTGCGGCAATAGAGCCAGATGTTTATCACGAAGATGATGATTATCTGCTTTGCGATGAGGTTGCTCCTTGCCAGACTTTGCATATGCGACCCGGAATGTTTGCGATATTTCTTCCGGGCGAGCCACATAAACCAGGTTGTATCAGCGAAACGGCGCAGTCTATTAGCAAGGTAGTCATCAAAGTGCATTATCGCTGTCTATAACACGATGTTTTAACGTCATAATAATATTAAGCAGTAAATGAGTTCTTCTTTGACGGCGCAATGTACGCATACCCCCTATGCTTACATCGCGCTTTTTTTAATGCCACAGACTTGTTACGCTCTCAACCATTCAATATTGCAGGCTTTTTGCCATATCACGCACTCAAGAGCAGGAAATTATGGAGTCTCAAGTCCAACGCCTTAAACCCGGAAAAATCCTCGACACACTGGGTGCGATGCAAAATAGCCTGACGCGTGTTTCACAGCGGATCGCGCACTATATTTTGACCTCTCCACAGCAGGTCACTCAGCTCTCTATTGCCGAGTTGTCACGCGAAACACAGGCTGGCGAAGCCACCGTCATTCGTTTCTGTCGCACCTTGGGTTACAAGGGTTTTCAAGACTTTAAAATGGATTTGGCCATTGAGCTGGCTACAGTGGATACCGATACCAGTAACCCGTTGTTAGATGGGGAAATCAGTGAGTCAGACGATGCGCGCACCATTGGTTTGAAACTGCAAAGCACCATTAATAATGTGTTGTCTGAAACCCTAAATTTGCTGGATATGAATCAGGTTAATCAGGTCGTCGACGCATTACGCACCAGCAACTCGGTATACATTTTCGGTGTTGGCTCGTCGGGAATTACTGCAGAAGATATGAAGCATAAGCTGATGCGTATAGGTTTTCGGGTCGATGCCGTTACCAATAATCACTTTATGTATATGCAGGCCACATTACTCAAAGCGGGTGATGTGGCGATTGCTATCAGCCACACCGGAACATCTCCGGAAACGGTCCATGCCCTCAAACTTGCCAGACAAGCGGGAGCAACCACCGTAGCTCTGACCCATAATTTAGGTTCCCCATTAATCGAAGTAGCGGATTTTAGCCTGATCAACGGTAACCGCCAGGGGATGCTGCAAGGCGATTCGATCGGTACTAAGACAGCACAACTATTTGTGTTGGATTTGCTCTACACCTTGCTGGTACAGGCTGCGCCAGAGCAAGCTCGCGAAAGTAAGTTACGTACCATGGATGCACTTAACATCGCAAAGTAATGCCACATTAGCGGCATTGATCACACTTCAATGTATTAAGCCATTTTAGCGATGCCACGATGGTTGCATCACTCCATTTGCCGCCTTAATATAGAGTTAAACTTCATAATCACAAATCATTAGAAGTAAAACTCCAAAGAGGCTTGCATGGAAAAGTTAACTGGCTTAATCGCCGCGCCACACACCCCATTTACCGCTGATGGAAGTGTTAATTATCCGGTTATTGACCAAATCGCCGCGCATCTGATTGAGCAAGGCGTTAAAGGTGCCTATGTGCTGGGGACTACCGGTGAGGGTATTCATTGCTCGGTCGATGAGCGCAAAAAAATTGCAGAACGTTGGGTGAGTGCAAGTGCGGGTAAACTGAGTATTACTTTGCATACAGGTGCTCTGAGTATCGCGGACTCCGTTGAACTTAGCCGCCACGCTGAAACTTTGGATATCTTTGCGACCTCAGTAATTGGTCCTTGCTTCTTCAAGCCAGGCAACATTGAAGACTTAGTGGAATACTGCCGTATTAATGCGGCGGCAGCACCATCTAAAGGTTTCTACTATTACCATTCCGGCATGTCTGGTGTGAATCTCGATATGGAGCAATTTTTACAGGTTGCAGCCGATCGTATTCCTAACCTCACTGGCATGAAGTTTAACTCCAGCGACATGTATGAGTATCAACGCTGTGTGCGCGTCAATAACGGCCAGTTTGATATTCCATTTGGTGTTGATGAGTTTTTACCCGCGGGCCTGGCATGTGGTGCAGTTGGCGCAGTTGGCAGTACCTATAACTATGCAGCGCCGTTGTATCACCGCCTGATTGATAGCTTTAATCGTGGTGACCAGGCAGATGTTGCAGGTTGCATGGATAAGGTCATCGCTATCATCCGCGTGCTGGTGCAGTACGGTGGTGTTGCGGCTGGGAAAGTTGCGATGAAACTGCACGGCATTGATGTAGGTGACCCGCGTCGTCCGCTGCGCCCAATGACTGAGCAACAAAAGCAAGATGCGCTGCAAGCCTTCCGCAAGGCTGATTTCCTTTAATCGGCTAGCAATATTCTGGTTTAGAAAATAAAAAAGGGAGCCGGTGTAAACACCGCTCCCTCTAATCATTCGGTAAACCCAATTACTTAATTGCGTCTTCCAGAATATGGATATGAACGTCCAGAACGTCGTCTTTAACAGTGACGCTGTGATCTTTCATGTGTTGTGTTTGCAGATGAGCTTCCAGGTGAGCCACGCTCTCCCATTTTTCCAGCATAAACACAGAATCTGGTGCAGTAGTCTGGAACGCGACTTGTGCGTTATGGTCGATGAGTGGCGCATAACCAAAGCAGCCTTCCTCTTCGAGCACGGTAGGAATAATTTTTGCAAACGCGTCCAGTACAGCCTGGCGATGGTGAACACCAGGACGGGTACGAATTTCAGCTATTACTGTAATCATGTTCAACTCCTTGTTGTCGACATAAGACAGTTAAGCAAAAACTCGGCCCAGATGCTCGCGGTATTGCGCGATAAAACGCGGTACATCAGGCGCTTTCATTACGTCGTTGGCGATAAAGGTCGGCAGACCTTCCATTCCAAGGAACTGGTTAGCTTTGTGGAATGGCAGGTAAACACCATCCACACCAACACCGTGGAAGAACTGTTCTTTGTCTTCAAATGCTTGCAGCGGGGCGTTCCAGGTCAATGACAGCATGTAAGTTTTGCCCTGGATCAGGCCGCCGGAACCGTATTTTTTCTCTGCATCAGAACGGGTACGACCATCGCTTGCATACAGTGAGCCATGACCTTCAGTAAATACATCATCAATGTACTTCTTCATAGTCCACGGTGCGCCCATCCACCAGCCTGGCATCTGGTAAATCACGGTATCTGCCCACATATATTTCGCGACTTCTTCTTTAATGTCGTACTCGCTGTCGGTACGTGTGACCTGAACATCATGCCCGAGGTCGCGCAAAAAGCTTTCCGCGACGTCGGTCAGGGTGTCGTTAAGTTGGCCGTTAGAATGGGCGAATTTTTTCGCACCATTGATAATCAGAATATTGCTCATAGTTAGTCCTCGAATAATTGCGTCTGGCGCGGAGTTTACCGTGATCACTGTCACAGTTAAATGCCATATACAGGCAAAGACTTTTGCTGAAAACGCAATAATCAGAGGGCTGAATCCGTTTCTACCAGCGTATTTGTACCTGAAATCCACCGCTGGGGGCGTTTACGAAGCTCGCCTGCATACCGTGTAATGCAGCGATTCGCCTGACGATAGATAACCCGAGGCCGCTGCCAGTTTTTTCCTGCCCGGGTGGACGGAAGAAGCGTTCACCCAGAGAGGTCAGATATTCAGGGCTTACGCCGGGGCCGTTGTCGGTAATCGTGATTTCGTGGCTCTGGAGAACGACATTGACTACGCTGCCGCGCGGGCTGTAGCGCACGGCATTATCCAGCATATTTCTGACCATCAAACTAAGTAGTAGCGGTTGGCCCTGACGTTTTACTTTTGCGTCCTGAATATCAAGGCGAATATCAATCCCTTCACGCTGTGCCTCGTGATACGCATCCATCACCGCATTTTGCAGTAGCGGCTGAAAAGCCACGTCCTGCACATCATCCAGACCAGCTAAAGAATCGAGGCGCGATAAAGTGAGCAGTTGATCGACCAGGCGAGTCGCACGATCGATGCCTACGCTCAGATTATTCAGTGCGTGATCGCGCATCGGTTCATCATTTTGTGCAAGCTGTGCCACTTCGGCCTGTACTTTTAATGCGGCGAGCGGGCTGCGTAGCTCATGTGCGGCATCAGAGGTAAAGCGCCGTTCGCGCTGCATAAATTCCCCGGTGCGGGTAAATAGCTGATTAAGCGCAATCACCAAAGGGCGCACTTCTTGCAGCAGGTTTTGTGTTGGCAGTTCACTGGCATCGTCTGGTTTTCGGTTGCGTAATTGCAGCGCCAGCTTGTGAAGCGGAGAGAGTGCCCGGCTGACCAGCCACACCAGCATCAGCAGGATCACTGGCGAAGCGATTAGCCACGGCGTGAGCTGGGACAAAACGATGTCCCGCGCCAGGTCTTCGCGGTACTCCCATTCCTGACCTACCACGATGCGGTATTTTCCGTCTGGTGTTGTCACCCAGACCATGCGCCACATATCGTCATCGCCTACCAGCTTTCCATCAACAAATCCGTCACGCTGGTAGCGATAGCTGAGATACCTGCCGTTGTCGCCGTCGTTTAGCAGCAACTGCCCGTTGGCGGTATAAATGGCGAAGGCGAGGGTGTCATCATCTTGTTTGCCGCGATGATGAGAAATCATCTTTTTAGTACGGGGCAACTGTGTATCGCTTTGCACGCCATCGAGCTCTAATGCACTCAGACGTTTGGCAAACAGCACTTGTTGGGTATCAAAGAGTTTATTGAGGGTTTTGCTGGTTTGCTGCCATGCGGCGAGGCTTGCGCCAACCCACGCCACCAGGGTGAGTAAAATAAACCCAGCAATTAATCTGGCGCGTAAACTTTGGGTGAGCTTTTTTATCATGCTTCACCCAACGTATAACCGATGCCGTGCACCGTGCGAATAAAACCACTCCCGAGTTTGCGGCGTAAATGGTGGATATGAACTTCCAGGGCGTTTCTGGAAACGTCGTTGTCCCAGTTATAAAGTTTTTCTTCAATAAGCGAGCGCGGTAATACGCGCCCGGCGTTACGCATAAACAGTTCCAGCAAGGCAAATTCTTTGGGTTTTAGTTGCAGTGGTTCACCGTCGCGGGTAACGGTTAATTTAATCGGATCAAGTTCGACACCAGCATGGCAAAGGGTAGATTGAGCCTGCCCATGATTACGGCGGATTAAAACCTGTAAGCGGGTGGCAACTTCTATTAACGCAAAGGGTTTACACAAATAGTCATCGGCACCAAGTTGTAATCCCTCAACTCGTTGTTCCAGTGCATCGCGCGCGGTTAGAATTAGCACAGGTTCAGTTCGGCCATTACGACGCCAGGTTTTTAAGATATCCAGCCCGTCGATTCCCGGCAGACTTAAATCCAGTACCACTGCGTCGTAGGGGGCTAAACTTAGAGCTGACTGACCTTGAAGGCCATCAGTAAACCAGTCGACGGTAAAACCCATTTTTGTCAGTCCGGCTTTGAGTCCGTCGCCAATGAGTTTATCGTCTTCAATTAGTAATATGCGCATGGTGTTTCCCTTACTGCCCATTTGCGGGAAGTTAATAACTTTTGCGAGGGTGTGTACAGGGGAAAAATACGATGCTTCGGCATGGTGCGCAATTTACTAAAAAAAGCGATTTTTGATGGGAGAATTAAGACCGCGTTAAGATCTATCACGTTAAATAGCACTCATGAAATCATTCATAAAAGGAAAATTAAAATGAAAAAAATAGCCGCTATTATGACTATTCTCGCTATTACCGCAGCACCTGCACTGGCTGCAAATCAGGGCGGGTTCTCTGATCCGAACGCAGCTCCTGCCACCACACAAACTCAAACCGCAGGCGGTTTTGTCGGCCCAAGTGGCAGCAACACCACGGCGACACAGGCCAAGTCACTGTCTGACGATACCTGGGTCACTTTGCGCGGCAAAATTGAGTCACGCATCGGCGGTGACCATTACATTTTCCGTGATACATCTGGCACCATTAATGTCGATATCGATCATAAGCGTTGGAACGGCCAGACTATCACTCCGCAAGATACCGTTGAGATTCAAGGTGAAGTCGATAAGGACTGGAATTCTGTTGAAATCGACGTGAAGCAAATTACTAAAGTAAAATAATGCCCCGAATGAGCCGCAATTTGCGGCTCATTTCTTCCTCCCTCACTTCTCTTAAAGATACGCACTCATCTGTGACTACGACTGCCAGATAGGTTACTATCGGCGGCAATTACGCCGTTTATACCTGTCATATTTCAAGCTGCATGTTCGTTCGCTGCACTCATGCAACTCGAATTATTTAGGGTATGTGGCCACACTCGGCTCGTCAGTTTGAGGATGAATAATTAATGAGTGATTTAACTCATGATGGTGCAGAACGCCTTGCGCTGCACGAATTCACGGAAAATGCTTATCTCAACTATTCCATGTACGTCATTATGGACCGCGCCTTGCCGTTCATTGGCGATGGTTTAAAGCCCGTACAGCGTCGTATCGTTTATGCGATGTCGGAGTTGGGATTAAGCAACAGCGCTAAATTCAAAAAATCAGCTCGTACAGTTGGTGACGTGCTGGGTAAATACCATCCGCATGGCGACAGCGCTTGCTATGAAGCCATGGTATTGATGGCGCAGCCCTTCTCCTATCGCTACCCACTGGTTGATGGCCAGGGAAACTGGGGTGCGCCGGATGATCCGAAATCCTTCGCCGCGATGCGTTATACCGAATCGCGCCTGTCGAAATATGCTGAAGTCCTGCTGGGTGAATTAGGGCAGGGGACGGTTGACTATGTGCCGAACTTTGACGGCACCATGCAGGAGCCGAAAATGCTACCTGCGCGTCTGCCAAATATTCTGCTTAACGGCACCACCGGCATTGCCGTTGGTATGGCAACCGACATTCCTCCGCATAACTTACGTGAAGTAGCGAAAGCGGCAATCACTCTGATTGACCAGCCGAAAACTACGCTCGATGAGTTGCTGGATATTGTTCAGGGGCCGGATTACCCAACTGAAGCTGAAATCATCACCCCGCGTGCTGAGATCCGCAAAATCTACCAGAATGGTCGTGGCTCTGTGCGCATGCGCGCGGTGTGGAAAAAAGAAGATGGCGATGTGGTGATCACCGCCTTACCACATCAGGTTTCCGGTGCGCGTGTGCTTGAGCAAATCGCTAGTCAGATGCGCGCTAAAAAGCTGCCAATGGTTGAAGACTTGCGCGATGAGTCGAACCACGAAAACCCAACGCGTCTGGTGATTGTTCCACGTTCCAACCGTATCGACGTCGAGCAGGTGATGAACCATCTGTTTGCCACCACCGATCTTGAGAAAAGCTATCGCATTAACCTCAATATGATCGGCCTGGATAACCGTCCATCGGTGAAAAACCTGCTGGAAATTTTGACCGAATGGCTGGTTTACCGTCGCGAAACGGTGCGCCGTCGCCTTAGCTACCGTCTCGAAAAAGTGCTCAAACGTCTGCATATCCTCGAAGGTTTGCTGGTGGCATTCCTCAATATTGACGAAGTGATCCATATCATTCGTACTGAGGACGAGCCGAAGCCGGTGCTTATGTCGCGTTTCGAGTTAAGCGAAACCCAGGCTGAATCTATCCTCGAGCTGAAATTGCGTCACCTCGCAAAACTCGAAGAGGTGAAAATTCGCGGCGAGCAGAGCGAGCTGGAAAAAGAGCGTGATCAATTGCAGGGCATTCTGGCGTCTGAACGTAAAATGAATACCTTGCTGAAGAAAGAGTTGCAGGCCGACTCCGACGCTTATGGCGACGATCGCCGTTCCCCGTTGCGTGAGCGTGGCGAAGCGAAAGCCATGAGCGAGCATGACATGACGCCGTCTGAACCCGTCACCATTGTGCTGTCGCAAATGGGGTGGGTGCGTAGCGCCAAAGGCCATGATATCGACGCGCAAGGTTTGAATTACAAAGCGGGTGATAGCTTCCTGGGTTGTGCTAAAGGCAAGAGTAATCAGCCGGTGGCGTTTATCGACTCTACCGGGCGTAGCTACGCACTCGACCCAATTACGCTGCCGTCTGCGCGCGGGCAGGGCGAACCCCTTACCGGTAAACTGACACCGCCGCCGGGAGCCGTCGTTGAACACGTATTAATGGCACCGGATGAGCAAAAATTACTGATGGCGTCAGATGCAGGCTACGGTTTCGTCTGTACCTTTAATGATTTAGTGTCTCGTAACCGTGCGGGTAAAACGCTCATCTCATTGCCGGAAAACGCGAAAGTGATGCCGCCGGTAGAGATTTCAAGTGTTGATGACATGCTGCTGGCAATTACTGCAGCGGGCCGTATGTTGATGTTCCCTGTTGGCGATTTACCGCAGCTTTCTAAAGGGAAAGGGAATAAAATTATCTCTATTCCAACTGCAGAAGCAGCAAAAGGCGAAGACAAACTGGTTCATCTATTTGTATTGCCGCCGCAAAGCACCGTTACTTTGCACGTCGGCAAGCGCAAAATTAAACTTCGTCCAGAAGAGCTTCAAAAAATCACTGGTGAGCGTGGTCGTCGCGGCACATTGATGCGTGGTCTACAACGTATTGATCGTGTTGAAGTTGATTCTCCACTTCGCGCAAGTGCAGGTGATAGCGAAGAGTAATCGAAAAATGGCGGCTGAAAGGCCGCCAGATTGGTATATTTTACGCTTAAGCAAGTCGTACACCCGTCATCATTCAAGTTGCAGTGCCCTGACTACCCCCATACTTACAGTCTGGTGCTTTCCTGCATCGCGAATTATTTAGGGTATACTTGTCAGCGCTTTTGGCTTTTGAGGTTGTTATGCTATCCATCGTACGTTTTATTATCGTTATAATTTATTGCATCCTGGTGAGCATTTTTGGCTGTATTTATTGCCTGTTCAGCCCACGTAACCCGCGCCATGTTGCAACCTTTGGTCATCTGTTTGGGCGCATGGCGCCTGTGTTTGGTTTGAAAGTCGAAACCCGTTTACCGGCGGGTTATAAAAATCACCCGACGGCGATTTATATCTGTAACCACCAGAATAACTTCGACATGGTGACAGCGGCGAGTATTGTGCAGCCGCCGACAGTGACCGTCGGGAAAAAAAGCCTGCTGTGGATTCCCTTTTTTGGCCAAATCTACTGGTTAACTGGAAATATGCTGATTGATCGTGACAATCGCGCCAAAGCCCTGAGCACCATTTCCCAGGTGGTGGCGCAGATTCAGAAACGTAAAATTTCGGTCTGGATGTTCCCTGAAGGCACACGTAGTCGTGGTCGTGGCCTGCTGCCGTTCAAAACCGGCGCATTCCATGCAGCGATTGCTGCGGGCGTCCCAATTATTCCGGTGTGCGTTTCCAATACCAGCAATAAAATTAAGCTAAACCGTTGGAATAACGGTTTGGTGATTGTCGAAATGTTGGATCCCATTGATATCAGTGATTACGGCAAAGATCAGGCGCGTAAGCTTGCGACTCATTGCCGCGATATCATGAGGGAAAAAATCGCCGAATTAGATAAAGAAGTCGCGGAGCGTGAAGCCTCCGGTCGAGTTGAGAAAAAGCAGGCGAGCTGATCGCTGTTTATTTTGGCGGTATACCCAAAATAATTTGAGTTGTGGGTAGGGGTAAGTGAGTGCAGCTAACACCCCCACAACTTGAAGTATGATAGGTATTTGTATCGCCCTACGTTGTTAAGTTTCACATGGAGTTAATATGTCACTCAGTCGGCGTCAGTTTATACAGGCATCAGGAGTCGCACTTTGTGCAGGCTCGGTGCCACTGAGGGCAAACGCAGCAGGACTGCAGCAACCTTTACCCGTTCCACCTTTACTTGAGTCCCGCCGTGGGCAGCCTTTGTTCCTGACGCTACAGCGGGCGCACTGGTCATTTACCGGCGGCGCTAAGGCTCCAGTCTGGGGTTTGAACGGGCGTTATCTGGGGCCGACCATCCGTGTATGGAGCGGCGATGACGTGAAGATGATTTACAGCAATCGTCTGCAAGAAAACATTGCTATGACGATTGCCGGTTTGCAAGTTCCAGGCCCGCTAATGGGTGGTGCCGCACGTCTGATGCAGCCGAATGTTGATTGGGCGCCCGTGCTGCCGATTCGCCAGCAGGCCGCAACATTGTGGTATCACGCCAACACACCAAACCGCACCGCCAAACAGGTCTACAACGGCCTCGCAGGTATGTGGCTTATCGAAGATGAAGTCAGTAAATCGTTGCCAATTCCAAACCACTATGGCGTCGATGACTTTCCGGTCATCATCCAGGATAAGCGCCTCGATAACTTTGGCGCGCCTGAATATGAAGAGCCGGGCAATGGTGGATTTGTGGGAGACACACTGCTGGTTAATGGTGTGCAGGGACCATATGTTGAGGTCTCTCGTGGCTGGGTACGTTTGCGTCTGCTTAATGCCTCCAACTCGCGCCGCTATTTACTGCAAATGAGCGATGGCCGTGCGATGCATGTTATTTCCAGCGACCAGGGTTTTCTCACCGCTCCTGTTTCGGTGAAACAGCTTTCGCTGGCACCGGGTGAACGCCGTGAGATTCTGGTCGATATGAGTGACGGCAAAGAAGTGTCGATAACCTGCGGTGAAGCGGCCGGTATCATGGACCGTATCCGTGGCTTCTTTGAACCGTCGAGCATTCTTATCTCCACGCTGGTTCTGACGTTGCGTGCCACCGGTCTGCTGCCGTTAGTGACTGATACATTGCCAATGCGCTTGCTGCCGGATGAAATTATTAACGGCAACCCGGCCCGTAGCCGTGAAATTACACTCGGCGAAGATCCTGGCATTAACGGTCAGCTATGGGATATGAAACGCATTGATATTCAGACTCAGCAAGGCACCTGGGAGCGCTGGACCGTGCGTTCCGATATGCCGCAATCCTTCCATATTGAAGGTGTGAGTTTCCTGATTAAAAACGTCAATGGCGCGGCACCATTTGGTGAAGACCGCGGTTGGAAAGATACCGTTTGGGTCGATGGGCAGGTGGAATTACTGGTCTATTTTGGCCAGCCTTCCTGGGAACATTTCCCATTCCTCTATACAAGTCAGACGCTTGAAATGGCAGACCGTGGTTCTATCGGGCAACTACTGGTGCAGCCTGCGCCATAAACCATTTTAGGTCCTTTCCATCAGTGAAAGGGCCTTAGGTTTTAACACGGCAATAACACTTCATTTTTGCCCCCATATCAGCGTATAATCGCCGGCTTTGGTTATTTTTAAATCATTTTTTATTCATTTTTCGGAAGCATTATGAGCTCTATTAGCTTGATCCAGCCCGATCGCGAACTCTTTTCGTGGCCACAATACTGGGCAGCCTGTTTCGGCCCGGCACCATTTTTACCCATGTCACGTAAGGAAATGGACGAGTTAGGTTGGGATAGCTGTGACATCATTCTGGTTACCGGAGATGCCTACGTTGACCATCCAAGTTTTGGTATGGCTATCTGTGGCCGTATGTTGGAAGCCCAAGGGTTCCGCGTGGGTATCATTGCCCAACCAGACTGGAACACTAAAGAAGACTTCATGCGCCTTGGCAAACCGAATCTGTTTTTCGGTGTGACCGCAGGCAACATGGACTCGATGATCAACCGCTACACCGCGGACCGTAAGCTGCGTCATGACGATGCGTACACGCCTGATAACGTGGCGGGTAAACGCCCGGATCGTGCATCGCTTGCTTATACCCAGCGTTGTAAAGAAGCCTGGCGCGATGTGCCCGTTATTCTTGGCGGCATTGAAGCAAGCCTGCGCCGTACCGCGCATTACGATTACTGGTCTGATACCGTTCGTCGCTCAATTCTGGTGGATGCTAAAGCCGATATGCTGATTTTCGGCAACGGCGAGCGCCCGCTGGTAGAAGTGGCTCACCGCCTGGCAATGGGCGAGAAAATCGACCAAATCTGCGATGTGCGTAACACCGCAATGATGCGTAAAGAAGCAATGCCGGGCTGGTCTGGCGTGGATTCTACGCGTCTGGATATGCCTGGCCGTATTGACCCGATTCCACACCCATACGGTGAAGATTTGCCGTGTGCGGAAACCGGTAAGCCGGATAAGCCAATTAACGAAGCTCAGGCTATCGTGGTGAAACCTGCACCGATGAAGCCGTGGGAAAAAACCTACGTGTTGCTGCCGTCCTTTGAAAAAGTCAAAAACGACAAAGTGCTGTATGCGCATGCTTCACGTATTTTGCACCATGAAACCAACCCAGGTTGTGCTCGTGCATTGATGCAAAAACACGGTGACCGCTATATCTGGATTAACCCGCCAGCCATCCCGCTTTCCACCGAAGAGATGGACAGCGTGTTCGCACTGCCTTACAAGCGCGTTCCGCATCCTGCCTATGGCAAAGCGCGTATCCCTGCTTATGAGATGATTCGTTTCTCGGTGAACATCATGCGTGGTTGCTTCGGTGGCTGTTCATTCTGTTCTATTACCGAACACGAAGGGCGCATCATTCAGAGCCGTTCCGAAGATTCGATCATCAGCGAAATTGAAGCGATGCGCGATACCGTTCCAGGCTTTACCGGCGTGGTTTCGGATCTCGGTGGCCCAACCGCTAACATGTATATGCTGCGCTGTAAGTCACCGCGTGCGGAACAAACTTGCCGCCGCTTGTCTTGCGTGTATCCGGACATTTGCCCGCACATGGACACTAACCATGAGCCGACGATCAATCTGTATCGCCGCGCCCGTGAGATTAAAGGTGTTAAGAAGATCCTGATCGCATCCGGTGTTCGTTACGATATTGCCGTTGAAGATCCGCGCTATATCAAAGAGCTGGCGACGCACCACGTTGGTGGATATCTGAAGATTGCTCCGGAACATACCGAAGAAGGGCCGCTGTCTAAGATGATGAAGCCGGGTATGGGCAGTTATCAGCGCTTTAAAGAGCTGTTTGATACTTACTCTAAACAGGCTGGTAAAGAGCAGTATCTGATTCCTTACTTTATCTCAGCACACCCTGGTACGCGTGATGAAGACATGGTGAATCTGGCACTGTGGCTGAAGAAGAATCGCTTCCGTTTGGATCAGGTGCAGAACTTCTATCCGTCACCGCTGGCGAACTCGACCACCATGTATTACACCGGCAAGAACCCGCTGGGTAAGATTGGTTACAAGAGTGAAGATGTGGTGGTGCCGAAAGGCGATCGTCAGCGCCGTTTGCACAAAGCGCTGCTGCGTTACCATGATCCAGCCAACTGGCCGTTGATTCGTGAAGCGCTGGAAGCGATGGGTAAAAAGCACCTGATTGGTGGTCGTCGTGAGTGCCTGGTGCCTTCGCCAACGATTGAAGAGATGCGTGAAGCGCGTCGCTACAACCGTGGTGCGCGTCCGGCATTGACGAAACACACGCCAATGACACATCAACGTCGTGCGCCTGGCGACACTAAGCCTGCTGTCGGTGGGAAACCAGTTGCTGGTACGAAACCTAATGCTGGCGCTAAACCTACAGCTGGTGCTAAAGCGGCTACAGGTGCAAGACCTGCACCTAAAGTTGTATCGAAGCCTACAAGCAGGAAGCGCCCGGCTTAACGATTGTTGTAAAACAGTAGAGCGGATGCCGCGAACGACATCCGCTCTACTGCTACAATATCATTCGTAGGTCGGATAAGCGTAAGCGCCATCCGACACTATGAACAGTTTTACGAGCCAAACACATCAGGGTCTGGTCCCAGACGCTTATGACTATCCAACTTCGCAATCTCGCTTAACTCGTCTTTATCAAGACGGAAATCAAACACGTCAAAGTTCTCAGCAATACGCGATGGGGTCACCGATTTCGGGATCACAACCAGCCCGCTATCCAGATGCCAGCGAATGACAATCTGTGCCGGGGTTTTGCCGTATTTATCGGCCAGGTCGCGGATGATTTTCTTATCAAACACACCTTCTCCGCCCTGAGCCAGTGGGCTCCAGGATTCGGTCTGAATTTTGTGTGTCGCATTCCAGGCATGGAGCTGGCGTTGTTGCAGTAATGGATGGAGTTCAATCTGGTTGATAACCGGCGAGACGCCCGTTTCATCAATCAGACGCTGGAGATGGTTAAGCTGGAAATTACAGACGCCAATGCTTTTGACCAGCCCCTGTTTTTGTAGCTCAATCATACCTTTCCAGGCTTCAACATAGTGATCTTTGCTTGGCACCGGCCAGTGCATCAAATACAGATCGACGTAATCGAGCTGGAGCTTTTCAAGGCTGTCTTCCAGCGCCTGACGTGGCCTTTGCTGATCGTCATTCCACAGTTTGGTGGTGATAAACAGTTCGTCGCGCGGAATTCCAGCCTGTTTTAGCGCATTGCCCACGCCGTCTTCGTTCTTGTACGCCGCAGCGGTATCAATGGAGCGATAGCCGACTTCCAGCGCTTTATCGATGGCAATCAGGACTTGATCGTTGCTGGCTTGCCAGACACCGAGCCCCAATTGTGGCATTACATTTCCATCCTGAAGCTTGATTACTGTTGGATTTGCCATGTATTCCTCCTTAATAAGCGATACACCGGAAGGGGCTTCCGGTGTAACAATTGCGTTTAAGTCTGGACCAAATACTCAAAAACGAGAACCAAATGGCTAAATTACTTAGCGTGCTGCTTCGTAAATACGACGGCTCACGTCCAGAGTAATGTCCTGGCGCTCACCCAATTTGGTCATGCCTTTTTCTTCCAGTTTCACCAGTAACGCCGGGATGGTGCTGCCATCCAGACCGTAGGCAGACAGGCGAGTTGGGGCACCCATTTGCTCGAAGAAATTACGTGTTGCTGCAATTGCCGCATCAATACGTTCTTCTTCAGAACCTTCAGTGATATTCCACACGCGTTCAGCGTATTGCAGCAGTTTGCCGCGTTTCTCGTTACGTTTTTCATTCAACAAAGATGGCAGAACCACCGCCAGAGTCTGCGCGTGATCCAGACCGTGCATCGCAGTCAGTTCATGACCCAGCATGTGAGTTGCCCAGTCCTGCGGCACACCTGCACCGATCAGGCCGTTTAATGCCATGGTCGCCGCCCACATTACGTTGGCACGCACGTCATAGTTTTCTGGTTCTTTCAGTGCAATTGGGCCGTCTTCAACCAGCGTTAACAGAATGCCCTCGGCAAAACGGTCCTGCACTTTGGCGTTCACAGGGTAAGTGATGTACTGCTCAACGGTGTGAACAAAGGCATCGACTACGCCGTTTGCAACCTGGCGAGGTGGCAAAGTGTAGGTGTAAACCGGGTCAAGTACCGCGAATACAGGCTGCACGTGTTCAGACATAAACGCTTGTTTGTCGCCTGTTTCACGGCGAGAAACTACGGCACCTTTGTTGGATTCAGAACCGGTCGCAGGTAGCGTCAGAACAGAGCCCATCGGGATTGCGCTCGTAACATCGTTGCCGTGTGTCAGCAGGATGTTCCATGGGTCGATATCAGCCGGGTAGTTGGCTGCTGCGGCGATGAATTTAGTGCCATCCAGCACAGAACCGCCACCAACGGCTAACAGGAAAGTGACTTTCTGCTGGCGAACGATTTCGACCGCTTTCATCAGCGTTTCGTAAGTCGGGTTCGGCTCAATGCCGCCGAACTCCAGTACATCCAGCCCGTTAAGTTCAGCGTAAACCTGGTCCAGTACGCCATTTTTCTTCACGCTGCCGCCGCCGTAGGTAATCAGAACACGGGCATCAGCAGGAATTTGTGCGCGCAATTCGGAAATAGCGCCTTTACCAAACAGGATGCGAGTTGGGGTATGTAGGTTGAAGTTGTTCATTATTTGATTCCTGTGGTTTGGATCGTTAGAGACAATACTTATCGAATTTGATGGTAGCCATTGTCGGCTTCAGATGGCTATCTCTCAATGCTTATTCCTGCCTTTGTCTTGCCTATTTCTACTTTCCTCTGGAGAAAAATAAAAATAAGTCGCAGACTTATCACGTCATAACAGCCTTGTGGAGCGGAAGGGAATGAAGCGGAAAGAGATTTGCCAGCAATTAACAAATAAGATTAATTATTTGATACAAAAAGAAAATAGTGGTCTTTCTTCATTGCCAAACGTTACTTTATTGTATGGCACTAAACCTTATGCGCGCACGCCAGTAATGTATGAACCGGGGATCATTATTCTCTTTTCGGGTCATAAAACGGGTTATCTGAACGATCGTGTTTTCCGCTACGACGCCAATGAATACCTGCTGCTGACAGTACCGCTGCCGTTTGAATGTGAAACCTTCGCCACACCTGAAGTACCGCTGGCTGGGGTGCGTATCAATATCGATATTTTGCAGTTGCAGGATTTGCTGATGGATATCGGCGAGGATGATTTATCGCACCCGCAGACCTGTTCAACCGGTATTAACTCAGCTGAGCTCTCCGAAGAGATCCTTTGCGCGGCTGAACGTTTGCTGGACGTGCTGGAGCATCCGCTCGACGCGCGTATTTTGGGTAAACAAATTATCCGCGAGATCCTCTATCACATTCTGGTGGGGTCATGCGGTGCAGCATTGTTGGCATTGGTCAGTCGGCAGACGCATTTCAGCCTGATTAGCCGTGTGTTGCGTCGTATTGAAACGCAGTACACCGAGAACCTCTCAGTGGACCAACTTGCAGCTGAAGCGAATATGAGCGTCTCTGCGTTTCACCATAACTTTAAATCGGTGACCAGTACTTCGCCGCTGCAATACCTTAAAAGCTACCGCCTGCATAAAGCGCGGATGTTGATTTTGCATGATGGGCTGAAAGCTAGTGCTGCGGCTATTCACGTGGGATATGAAAGTGCTTCGCAGTTTAGCCGCGAGTTTAAACGCTACTTTGGGGTGACCCCGGGGGAAGATGCCGCGCGTATGCGAGTCATTTAAGCTGAAGCTTACAGAGTGGATAATTTCGCATTACCCACTCTGTAATTTTTATGCGGGGTTAAATCTTTTTTTGATAACCACAAATAGCGTGCCTACCAGGCCCACAACCAGCAGAACCATCGGCAGAATCATCAGGCAGGTCATCACCTGATCTTCGTGGCGTTTCACAAATGGAATCATGCTCAGGGCATAACCCAGGCTGGTGACGCTACCAACCCACAACAACCCACTCAGCCAGTTAAATACCTGGAAGCGGCGATTGCTAAGGCCAGAAATGCCCGCCATGGTTGGCAGCAGTGTGCGCACAAACGCCAAAAAACGGCCAGCTAACAAAGCGAATAAACCGTGCCGGTCAAACATCACCGTCGCTCGCTCGTGATATTGCGGTGGAAGTTGTTTCAGCCAGCTTTTCACCACCCGGGTATTACCAAGCCAGCGGCCTTGCACATAGCTCAACCAGCAACCGAGGCTTGCCGCCGCGGTTAAAATAACGATTGTCGGGACGAAATTCATTACCCCTTTTGCCACTAACGCTCCTGCGAGTAATAGCAGACTGTCGCCTGGCAAAAACGAGGCGGGCAGTAATCCATTTTCGAGAAACAGCGTCGCAAACATGACGCAATAAACCACTCCAACAACATGAGGGTCCGCGAGTGCAGCAAAGTCATGTTGCCAAAGCGCTTGAACGATATTGTGTATAACAGCCATGGCAAATCCTGTGGAACCGCTTTATTGAGCAGGCCTGAATCTACAGTAGTTAGATTAGGCACACCTTAGTTTTAGGAACCTAGTGTAACGCTAAAAAGCCTGCGACATCTTGATCGCAGGCTCAACAAATCATTATGGAATAGCAAAAACTGTCCTTATGGACGTCCACTTCTGGCAATTTTAGGCGATCCGTTGGAAACCTGCTTCAAGATCCGCGATGAGATCGTCAACATTTTCTAGGCCAATGTGTACGCGCACTAGCGTTCCAGTGAAGTCTACGCCGCCTGCCGGGCGAATCTCAGCGAGCTCTTCCGGTTGGTTGGCAAGGATAAGCGATTCATAGCCGCCCCAGGAATAGGCCATACTAAAATAGTGGAAATTGTCCAGGTAGTGCTGATATTGCTCGTTATTTAAACGATTCTTCAGCACGAATGAGAACAAGCCGCTGCTACCTGTAAAGTCTCGTTTCCAGAATTCATGCCCTTTGCTGCCGGGCAGTGCAGGGTGATTAACACGTTCAACCTGCGGGTGTTGTGCCAGCCATTCGGCAATTTTCAAACTACTTTCATGATGTTGACGCAGGCGCACACCAAGAGTGCGTAGACCTCTGCTAGTCATATAAGCGGTATCGGCATCCAACATTTGCCCCATCAGATAAGAGTTCTCACGCAGCTGATCCCAGCAACGTGCATTTGATACAGCTGTGCCAACCATCGCATCCGAGTGGCCAATCAGGTATTTGGTGCCGGCCTGAATCGAAATATCGATACCGAAATCCAGCGCCTTAAAGAGAATGCCTGCCGACCAGGTGTTATCAATCATGATGATGGCGTCTGGGGCAACGCTGCGTACCGCCTTAACAATGGCTGGAACGTCATGTACTTCCATTGTGATAGAGCCAGGCGATTCCAGAAATACGACTTTAGTATTGGGTTGCACAAGTTCTGCGATGCCTGCGCCAATCATTGGGTCAAACCAGGTGGTGCTCACGCCGAGTTTGGCGAGAATTTTGGTGCAGAAGTCCTGGCTTGGCTCATAGGCGGAGCCGGTCATTAGTACATTGTCGCCCTGCTCGACGAACGCCAGAATCGCATTGGCAACGGCTGCGGCGCCACAAGGGTAAAGCGCACAACCCGCGCCGCCTTCGAGTTCGCACATCGCTTCTTGTAAAGAGAAGTGGGTCAGGGTGCCACGGCGACCATAAAAAAGTTCGCCTTTCGCGCGGTTAGCCGTCGCCTGTTTTTTAGCTTCAACAGTTTCAAAAACCAACGAGGAAGCGCGTTGAATGACGCTGTTAACCGAACCCTGGGTGAATTTTTTATCGCGCCCGGCATTAACCAGCGCCGTTTCAATGTGCTTTTTACTCATCTTCACTTTACCCTGTTTAACCATCTGGATGTCTAAATCTAACTTATCATGCTTTTGCTGCGTAAGCGCAAGGAATGCATAGACAATTTAAGGCACTCTTTAAATACTAATGAGAACTACTATCAATTCGATGTCGTTTTGATATTATTGCGCACAGTTTTTGTATCATTTCGTGGTGGAGAGTAAGAGTGACGAATAATTTGATGCAGACAGACCTCTCTGTCTGGGGCATGTATCAACATGCCGACATCGTGGTAAAGATTGTGATGATCGGCCTGATTCTGGCCTCTGTCGTCACATGGGCAATCTTCTTTAGCAAAAGTGTTGAGCTATCCTCGCAAAAGCGTCGTTTGAAGCGTGAACAGCAACAACTGGCTAATGCCCGCTCTCTGAACGAAGCCAGTGAAATGGCTGAAGCATTTGATGCGAAGAGCTTGAGCGCAATGCTTATCAATGAAGCGCAAAATGAGCTTGAACTTTCCGCAGGCAGCGAAGATAACGAAGGCATTAAAGAGCGTACCGGTTTCCGCCTTGAGCGTCGTGTTGCGGCAGCGGGTCGCCACATGGGGCGTGGTAATGGATTCCTTGCGACCATCGGTGCGATCTCTCCGTTCGTCGGCCTGTTTGGTACGGTCTGGGGCATCATGAACAGCTTTATTGGTATTGCGCAGTCGCAAACCACTAACCTTGCTGTAGTGGCACCTGGTATTGCAGAAGCATTGTTAGCAACGGCTATCGGCCTGATTGCAGCAATTCCTGCGGTGGTTATCTACAACGTATTTGCTCGTGTTATTGGTGGCTATAAAGCTTCTTTGGGTGACGTTGCGGCTCAGGTTCTGTTGTTGCAAAGCCGTGACCTGGATTTAGACGCTAGCTCTCAGGCTCGCCCGGTACGTACGGCTCAGAAACTGCGTGTAGGTTGATCCCATGGCAATGAGTTTTAACGAAAACCACGACGATAACGGCGAAATGCATGAAATCAACGTGACACCGTTTATCGATGTCATGTTGGTATTGCTGATTATTTTCATGGTGGCCGCACCGCTTGCGACAGTGGATGTGAAGGTTAACCTTCCTGCATCTTCAAGCCAGCCGCAACCGCGCCCGGAAAAGCCGGTCTACCTGTCTGTCAAAGCCGATCGCACGATGTTTATTGGCAATGATGAAGTGACCAAAGAGAACATGATCAATGCTCTGATGGCTGCGACTGAAGGCAAGAAAGACACCACGATTTTCTTCCGCGCAGACAAAACGGTTGATTATGAAACCATGATGAACGTGATGGATACGCTGCATCAGGCAGGGTATTTGAAGATTGGGTTGGTGGGACAAGAAGTCACTGCCGCCAAATAATTTTTGCATGATCTTACAACGGCCCGTTAGCTCAACTAACGGGCCGTTTTTCTTTTGTCCGCATTCCCGTCTGACTTAATTCAAATTTTAAAATCACACGAACGTATTATTGATAACGTGTGAAACTTATTCGCGATAAAACAATGTTTATCTATGCTATTTCTATACCCGTCATACTTCGAGCCGCAGGGGTGTTGGTTGCACTCACAAACTCCAGTCACTTACTTAAGTAAGCTCCTGGGGATTTGCTCCCTTGCAGCCTACCTGCAACTCGAATTATTTTGGGTATATGTGGGATTATTCCGTCATGAAAATACATAATGACAAATGCGTGGATAATAATATGGCAACGATGACTGTTTTGCATACTGGCAATAAACAGCCCGACGTGGTGTCTCTGAGAAGCATTTATCTGCATGCTGATGTTTTAATGTTTTGGGTCGTGTGGGGAATGTTTGTTATTTCCCTAGCGGTGGGGTGGGCTTATGATGCGATCCCGGTGGCGCTGGTAGCGGGCAGTTTACTTGCGTTGAGTTCCAGTGTTATCAAAGTATTACTACCCGGTACGCTATTTACCCGCTTGTATTATGCGTTCACATTAATCGGTTTTGCCGCATTGCTCATTCAATTAGGTGACGGTGAAACTGAATATCACTTTTCGGTTTTTGTATTACTATCAGCATTATTAGCTTATCGCGATTATAGACCATTATTAATGGGGGCCGTAGTTGCAGCACTTCACCATGTTTTATTTGCCTGGCTGCAAGCTAATGACTTATTCGGTATCACCTGCTTTATGCATCCCGGCATTCATATGGTGGTATTCCATGCCATTTTTGTGGTGGCACAAACGGCGATACTCATTTACATGGCATTGCGCATGGCCGATGACGCACGTTCAGCCAGCGAAGTGGCACAGTTAGCATCACAGATAAATCGCCAGCCGGGTTGCCTGACCCTTACACGTAGTGAAAGAGAAAGCCGCACGCCGTTTGCTCAAACCTTTAATACTACGCTTACCACGATGAGGAACACGCTAAGCCAGGTGAGCGCTGGTGTGGCATCAGTACTCACAGCTTCGGAAAGTATCATCCAGCGTAATACCGCACTGTCTAAACGCACTGACGAGCAGGCAGCCGCACTTGCCATTGCTGCCAGTGCCATGGAACAGCTCAGCTCCTCAGCAGTCTCGACGAGTGACAAAGCGCAAAGTGCCAGGATGCTTGCCACTCAGGCAAGTAATCTCGCCAGCAAAGGTGGAGTCAGTATTGATGCTGCCACACTCACTATGGAACAAATCCGCGAAGAGTCTGACCACATCAGCAACATTCTTGAACTGATCGATGGCATTGCCTTCCAGACTAATATTTTGTCGCTAAATGCCTCCGTTGAAGCAGCCCGGGCAGGCGCTCATGGTCGAGGATTCGCGGTGGTAGCTTCTGAAGTACGCACGTTGGCGTTACGTTGCGAAAACGCGGCCAAAGACATTCGCCAGTTGATAAGCGTATCGGTAGAGTGTACTCGGACAGGCTCGGTACAAGTGGAGAACGCGGGGCAAACCATGCGTGAAGTGATTGGTTCCATCAATGCGTTGGCAGAGTTGGTGGAAGAGCTTTCCGATATGAGTGGCCAGCAAAGCATCAGCATCACGCAAATGAATGAGAGCATCGCCAGTATCGATGAAAGCGTGAGGTATAACGTGGAACATACTGCGCAAACCGTACAGGCCGCGCGCCAACAACAGCAACAGGCGGATGATTTACAGCAGGCAATCTCAGTATTTCGTCTGGCCTGATAACAGGTTTTGCGAGCGTATTTATGTCGCAAAAAAAGAGTGCCTGCTTGCCGCAGGCGCTCCAGAAATCTTATAAATGCGGAGTTTTGTAACTGTTTTCCAGCAATGCACGCGTACGTGAGAGCGTTTGTGCTTCTTCATCTCTCAACTTCTGATACACCGCCTCCAGTCGAGCCAGAACTTCGGTTTTAAGCCTGGGCTGGTGGCTGATGATCTCGCTGAGAACTGCGCCGTAAATCTCATCTTTCACACGATATGGGTAAATTTGATGGCGGTTATGCCATTTTTGTTCAACCAATGCCGCAGTGATATTGACCTGACCTTGCGCGATGCGAGCAATATTTTCATTTTTAATTTGTACCAGCGCGGCAATATTTTCACGTAATAATGTATTGTCAGACGCGGTATCGTCAGATGGTGCAGTCGTTTGAAGAGGGGGGAATTGCAATTCTGACATTGGCATTACTCATCCAGCGAATAAAATAGAGGCCAGCTTTTTTCCTGAGTTAACTGATTGACCCAGATTTGCTGTGAATGATGACTTATCTGCAATTTTTTATCTTCTATTAGCATTTGCAGATCGGCTGAGTTGATTTTTTCTTGTTCTATGAGTTCATTTAATACTTTCACTATGGCTTCAATTTTCACTGCATAAAACAAACGATCTTTTAAATGCCGGTCGTTCTCTTCAAACAATGTATTTTTCGCTTGTCCAGCATAATGAGGGGCGCTCAGAATCATTTTCTCCAGAACTAAAATATTATCCTGAGGATTTAGTGTTAGAGCGCTATGTTCTTCTGAACCGGCAATATCAGCCTGCGAGACAGGAAAGGTCACTGGCACCAGGTTGTTGGGCAGCATTAAGGATGTCCTTTTATATCAATAGAATAAATTTTTATGTTTAACAGACGCCAGGTTGACTATATGTTGCCTCAAAATTACTATAAAAAAAACAGGAGTTCCCATGCAAAGCGTCTTTTATTCAATTGTATTAATATTGTTATTGCTGTGCGTAGTACTGGTGCTGATGCGCGAGATTTCGCGTCCCAAAGTTAAATTAACGCCCGACAGTGTCCCTAAATTAAATTTATCTGAAATTGACGAGCGTGAAGATTATTTTGCTAAGTTAATGTCAAAAATAACGCCTGATTATTACTGGCGAGTGAGCCATGAATATGTGGATTTCAATCATGCCACTATCAAAAGGATGCATATCGACGAACTTAGCGCTGACCTTACACTCTTTAACGCTCAGCGACGTTGTAGTGATTTACACTCTGCCATCTACCGCTATTACGATAACCTCAGAAAACGCTGTTCCGAGGGGGAGAAGGTACCTTTTGCTGATATCGAGCTGCTGAATTTACGCCAGTGCTTTGATGAGTTCAGTCATGATGCTTATCCCGCGTTGGTTGCTTTAGTATGGCCGCATCTTCAGCGACCGGAAGTCTGCCTTGAGAATGTATAGCGCCTTTTGCCAATTAGGCTGATTTTATATCAGGCTGTTTTTTAAACTAAAAAAAGCCAAATCTTAAAATGGACTGATTATCTGCTGGATTAACGTTCAGTACTGTTTATTATTTGCTCACCCAAAAGGAGTTGTTCGCCACGTTGCTGAAGATTCAGTAATACAGTATTTGCCATCAAAAAAGATATGACTCATGTATTTGTTTAAAAAAATGATTACCGCTTCACTTTTAATTATCCCTTTAGTTATTAGTGCAAATTCCTTTGCTTTTAATATGCCAAAGGAATTTGCATCATTAGGGGTTAAAACTCTTTCTAATAAAGATGTGTTTTCTAAGCAAGCTTCTTTTATAAAATCTGAAAGAAAAGCAACTTCTAATAATATCAGGTCATCCATATTGGCTGAATTTTCCAATTGGAAAGGAACACACTATCGATTTGGTGGTACTACACATAAAGGTGTGGATTGCTCTGCCCTCATGCAGCATATTTTTAGTGATTCTTTCCACAAGTCTTTGCCAAGAACAACAACTCAGCAAATTCAAAATGGTGAGCACGTCAATAAAGAAATGCTCAAGCCTGGCGATTTAGTCTTTTTTCAAACTTCACCTGGCACCCGTCATGTTGGCGTGTATGTCGGTAATAACGAGTTTATCCATGCCTCAAGCTGCGTGGGAGTAACCATTTCCTCACTGGCTAACCGTTACTGGATGGATCATTATGAAACGGCTCGGCGTTTAAAAATGATTGGCTGAATATAAATAATATTTCTGAGGTTTTATTTTGCTGTCACCACCATTATTATGGCCATTCATTTTGAAATATTCATTCTAACTCATGTATTTAATGAATGAGATCGTATTAATGTATTTGGTTCGAATATAAGTTCATGGGGTTTATATTCTTATTTTCAACGAGATTGTTATTAAATGAAAAGAAATTTAATTCACCATATGGCTAGTGCAGTATTGGTGGTCCTTGTTGCGGGTACGATGCTCATAGGTTGTGATGCAAAACAAGCAGGAGAAGCGTCAATGAAATTTGTAAATGTAGAAATGGTCTTAGTAGATTCTGGTTTGCTGAAGCAAGAGCAGGATCACCTCAAAGCCGTGAATGAAAGTTTGCATAAAGGCCAACAATTGGCTGAAAAGAATTACACCAGTCTGCCTGCGAATAAAGTTGATGCCGCGCGAAAAGCGGATAGAAATGTTCTTACGCAACAATGGAAAGGGCAGCAACAAGCTGCGCGTAATGTGGTGATGGCTGCATTGAAGAGTGCGACCGATGCTTACCGTAACGACAACAAAATTGGCATGATTTTGCCGACACAAGTAGCGATGTCAGTTTCGCCGGAACTGGATATCAGTGCCGATCTGACCCAGAAGCTTAAAACCACAAAGCTAGAATTTCCAAAACTGCCAGATTTCGCCGTTAAAGCGAGTGGACCTGCTGCAAAATAGCCCAGTAAGCAAAAAGCTTCGTTGAGACACTCAGCGAAGCTTCAATTCATCCGAGAGCTCCTGTCAAAACCCCCCCATAAGTAAATGCGATAATACCGCTCAAAATTCCTGGGTAGAATGGCGACTATTGCCCAAGCAATGCCTGGATCAGCAGACAGGCCATAACTGAGCTGGCTTCCCTTTATCTTCATTTTCAGGAGCCAGTTATGTCTGCACAACGTTTGTGGATCAAAAATCCCCGCGCAGTTTTTACCGCTAATTCACAAGATGCCTCCGCTGGCGTGGTGATAGAAGGCGCGGTTATCCGTGAATTAATTCCTGCTGGTGGTGAGCCTTCCATGCCTTGCGATGCGGTGTTCGACGCCCGCGATCTCGTGCTACTGCCCGGCCTTATCAATACACATCATCATTTCTACCAAACTCTGACGCGCGCCTGGGCTCCAGTGGTTAACGTGCCACTATTCCCGTGGTTAAAGCAGCTTTACCCCATTTGGGCTCGTCTCGATGCTGAAGCCTTGGCTCTTGCCAGCAAAGTCGCAATGGCAGAGCTGCTGCTTTCTGGTTGCACCACAACCACGGATCATCACTATCTTTTCCCGCAGGGAATGGAAGAGGCGATTGATGTGCAGGTTGATGTGGTTAATGAGCTCGGAATGAGGGCGGTATTGACGCGCGGCTCAATGAGCCTTGGTGAAGACGACGGCGGTTTGCCTCCACGGCACACCGTACAGCAGGCGGAGACAATCTTACGCGACAGCGAACGGTTGATTAAACGCTACCATCAGCGAGGGGAAGGGGCGTGGTTACAAATAGCCCTCGCGCCATGCTCGCCGTTTTCTGTGACTACCGAAATCATGCGTGACAGCGCCCAACTTGCTCAGCAAGAAGATGTGCGTTTGCATACTCATCTGGCTGAAACACTGGATGAAGAGAACTTCTGCCTGCAACGTTTCGGCCTACGAACTGTGGATTATCTGGAAAGCGTGGGTTGGCTTAATGACAGAACCTGGCTTGCACATGGTATTCACTTTGATGAGCGCGAAATTCTCCGGCTTGGGCGCGCGGGAGTTGGCGTTTGCCATTGTCCGGTTTCCAATATGCGCCTGGCATCAGGTATGTGTCCGACAGTGGATTTAGAAAATGCAGGTGCCGCGGTGGGGCTTGGCGTGGATGGTTCTGCATCTAACGATGCTTCAAACATAATGTATGAAGCGCGGCAGGCACTCTATCTGCAACGCCTGCGCTATGGTGCCGAAGCGATTACGCCGCAACGTGTGCTGGGTTGGGCGACTCAAGGTTCTGCGAAATTGATTGGCCGCAGTGACATCGGTGAAATTGCCGTCGGGAAACAGGCGGATCTGGCGTTGTTTGCACAAGATGAGCTGCGTTTTAGCGGCAGCCATGATGCCATCGCAGCCCTGTTGCTATGCGGTGCTGAAAAGGCAGAGCATGTGATGGTTGGAGGTAAGTGGCGGGTGACGCAGGGCAATATCATTGGTCTGGATGTGCCGGATCTTATCTCCCGCCATCGCAAGGCTGCGAAGAAATTAGTCGCTGATATTTAATATTAGTCTTCCGTCAGTTCCTCGCCGCTTTTGCCTTTTCCCCATTCAACGCGGCGCTGGAGCATTTTTTTCAGCGCCCGCCCGGTGGTATTTAACCAGCCCGTTGGGCGCGGATCGGCCAGCATGCTCAATGCGCGGGCGTAATCGAGCAGCAGGCCTGGCGTCCATGCCATAGTTTCAGCGCGTTTACGCAGTTGCAGAGCTACCCAAAGTTCTGGCGTCGACATCAGTTTCCCCATCGCCATCCAGAAACCACGTTTTTGCCAAAGCCTGCCAACCGAACCCTCGAGTGCGGCTTCCAGAGCCCGCGCCACGCTGCTTGAACAGTTCCGATACGTCAAATTATACGATTCATTCTGGCGATAGTTTTCCCAGAAAGCCTTAAGCCGGGATTCGCTGTAATTGCGGATGCGTACTTGCCTTGTCGACGGGCACCACTTTGCGGCTTCCGTCGCATAATCTGGCTGAAACAGCCCTGGGACGTTATTTTCGGGTGTGGCGCGCAGCAGGCGAGCGAACTCATCCGGAGACTGGTCAATAAGCTCTGCAGGATAGAGGCTGATGTAAACGCCTCCGGGGGATTCAAGTGCGGCGTGGCCGGTTGAAATAACCCCGTTGCGGTCGACTGCGGCGATATAGCGGCTAATTACCGGGCGAGGGATGGCTTCACCAGCGGCTGAACCGACGGGCGTCCAGACATGCACTGTAAGCGCTTTTTCGTCATCGTTCGGTGGGCCATCCCACTCCACAACGTCAGGTGGAAGATGAGCGGCTTCTTCCATGAATACAGTACCTTTCAGACCTGGATTCTCAGCGGCATTTTTGACGCGATTAGCGAGGATAAACAGGTTCCAGCCAGCAAATGCCAGGCCTAATCCGAGGCAGTAGGGCACCGTTCCGGAATAGTGGGTCGGCCACGGTTGGAAGAAAAATATCGCCAGCGCAATCTCAACAATGCCGCCCCATAAAGCAGGCCGCCAGCGTCGGTAGCGAACCACCACGGCAGAAGCAATTTGCAGTGCGCCATCAAATAAAAACAACAAACCAAAGATCATGGATAAAACGAAGTTACCGTGATGATGGCCCGCCAGAATCAATAGCGAAGCGACAGTAAATGCCCCGCCTTTTACGTAGCGCAGCACGCGTTGCCCGCCCATACCGCTGTGCGCCACCATCAATGTTGCAACACCTTCAAACAACAACAGGCAGGCAAAGGGTTGGATAGGGAAATAGAGCGAGCCATCCAAAGCATCAACAATAATCACCACTCCGGCAATAAGCGTGATCCAGCCAAAACGGCGTAGCCCGCGCCAGTGGGAGCGCAGGAAATCAACACCAAGCAGGATCATTGTTAGTCGCATCATGGATGTTATTCCGAGAATCAGTTCAACACATATATAGCCCACAAGACCGTGAAATGCGTGATTGGCGCTTCTGTAAGTCAGTTTTTTTGTGATTTTCACCGGAACTGGAAGATGTCTCTCAACACGATAATGCTCTGGATGACCGTTCATTAGGCGATACGTTATTAGTCGCGTGCTACAAGTTTGAAATCGACAGGCAACGACATTGTGGTCGAAAGGGAATCGCTAAAGAGAATGGTCTGTTTTGACGTTAGAAGCGAAGAAGTGACTTCAGAGGCGCAAACCCCAGAAAGCAAAAACCAGCCCTTAGACTGGTTTCTTTAAATAGTGGTGCCCGGACTCGGACAAAAACGTCGGGAACGTTTTTGAACAGCGCTTGCGCTGGCCCGCAGGGCGAGTCGCACGGAGGCGACGAGTAATCGAACGCAGTTCGATGGAGAGTCCGAATCCCAGAAAGCAAAAAACCAGCCCTTAGGCTGGTTTCTTTAAATAGTGGTGCCCGGACTCGGAATCGAACCAAGGACACGGGGATTTTCAATCCCCTGCTCTACCGACTGAGCTATCCGGGCAACGGGGCGCATTAAACCGTAAAGGCCGTTTGGCGTCAACGCTTTTGTGTTAATAAGCCGTGCGTTTGCACGAATAATGTGCTCTGCGTGGCAACTCGGGTTGAACGACAGGGCAGAAGGTGCCATGATTGCGCGAAATTTCACACATCTGCAACGGGGCGCTTATTGATGTTTATAGTCAATGTTCACCGGCATCTCTCGATGGCGCTCGTTCACCTTTCTACTATATCCCGAAGACCCTTGCTCACCATGCGGTGAGGGCAACGCACGCTCACTGCAGGACATCAGTAAAATTAGGCGATGCCTGGTTTTACTGATGTCTGGCGGTCGGAGTGGGTATCATCCTTCAGACCATCAAGACACATTCGCCGGGGAATGCTCCCTTTGCTGTGCCATAAGGCACTCACTCATCCTTGGCCTCTGGGATTTGTGCATATGAAATCTTTAAAAATTGCCGCCAGCCACGATGTGGTTGCAACTCTGTCCACGCATCGTGAAGTGGTTGCGCTTGATAGCACAGACTTCACCGATATTGCCGCTGTTGTTCTTTCTGAAGCCGATAGCCGCAGCGGTATTCTTGCGTTGCTTAAACGGACTGGTTTTTCGATACCCGTTTTTCTAGCGGCTGATACCTGCTCAGGCGAGCAGGAAGGTATTACGGGGTTGATCACCGGCAAAGCTCAGGACTATCTGGAGCTTGAAACCGCTGCTGTAGATTATGAAGAAAGCTTGCTCCCTCCGTTTTTCGATACATTGACGAAATATGTCGCGATGGAAAACAGCACTTTTGCCTGTCCTGGTCACCAACATGGTGAGTTTTTTAAAAAGCATCCAGCAGGGCGCCAGTTTTATGATTTCTTCGGTGAGAATCTATTCCGCGCTGATATGTGCAATGCGGACGTTAAACTCGGGGATTTGCTGATCCATGAAGGGTCGGCCAAACATGCGCAGAAGTTTGCCGCCAAAGTATTTAATGCCGATAAAACTTACTTTGTTTTAAACGGTACCTCGGCTGCAAATAAAGTCGTGACCAATGCGTTGCTGACTCGTGGCGATTTGGTCCTATTCGATCGCAATAACCATAAATCAAACCATCACGGTGCATTGATTCAGGCGGGGGCCACGCCGGTATATCTGGAGGCATCTCGCAACCCATTTGGTTTTATCGGCGGAATCGATGCGCACTGCTTTGATGAAAAGTATCTGCGTGAATTGATTGCAGAAGTTGCACCAGAACGTGCTCAGCAAAAACGCCCGTTCCGCCTTGCAATTATCCAGCTCGGTACTTATGACGGCACGGTTTATAACGCACGCCAGGTAGTGGATAACATCGGCCATCTTTGCGATTACATTCTGTTTGATTCAGCTTGGGTCGGTTATGAGCAATTCATCCCGATGATGGCTGATTGCTCGCCGTTGTTATTGGATCTTAATGAAAATGATCCTGGCATTTTTGTTACGCAATCGGTGCATAAACAGCAGGCTGGATTCTCGCAAACTTCGCAGATCCACAAGAAAGATAACCACCTGCGTGGGCAGGATCGTTTTTGCCCGCATAAGCGGTTGAACAATGCTTTCATGCTGCATGCTTCAACCAGCCCGTTCTACCCGCTGTTTGCGGCACTCGATGTGAATGCGAAAATTCACGAAGGGGAGAGCGGCCGCCGTTTGTGGGCTGAGTGTGTCGATCTGGGGATTGAAGCGCGTAAAGCGATCATCGCTAATTGCAAGATGATCAAACCGTTTATTCCACCGGTAGTTGCGGGCAGGCCGTGGCAGGATCACCCAACTACAGCAATTGCCCAGGAACGCCGTTTCTTTAGCTTTGAGCCGGGTGAAAAGTGGCATGGTTTTGAAGGCTATGCGCAGGATGAATATTTTGTCGATCCTTGCAAGCTGCTGCTGACTACGCCGGGGATCGATCCGCAAACTGGGCAATATACGGACTTCGGTGTACCTGCGGCGATTCTCGCAAACTACCTGCGTGAAAACGGTATTGTCCCCGAAAAAGCAGATCTCAACTCGATTCTATTCCTGCTCACGCCTGCGGAAAGCGCGGAGAAGATGGCTCATTTGGTAGCGATGCTGGCGCAATTTGAACAGCATATTGAAGACGATACGCCGCTGGTGGATGTGTTGCCGACGATCTATCAGAAGTATTCCCAACGCTATAAAGGCTACACGCTGCGTCAACTTTGCCAGGAGATGCACGATCTGTACGTCAGTTTTGAAGTGAAGGATCTGCAAAAAGCGATGTTCCGCAAAGCCAGTTTCCCTGCCGTTGCCATGAACCCGCAGGATGCCAACAGCGAGTTTATTCGCGGCAATGTGGAACTGGTACGCCTTAGTCAGTCAGAAGGGCGTATTGCAGCGGAGGGAGCGTTACCGTACCCGCCGGGCGTGCTTTGTGTGGTGCCAGGCGAAGTCTGGGGCAGTGCCGCGTTGCGTTATTTCCTGGCGCTTGAAGAGGGCGTGAATATGCTGCCGGGCTTCTCGCCGGAGTTGCAGGGCGTGTATAGCGAAACGGATGCTGATGGAATTAAGCGTTTGTACGGTTATATGATTCAGGCGTAAGAACAATGTCTCCCGTTTCTGAATGAAACGGGAGACATTGATTATCAGACTGCTGGCTGAACGGCCGCTGGCGTCCTGACATGTTTATATTTGAACAGTGCGACGAAGGCGAAGGCCAGCACCAGTGAATAACCGGCGAAAATCAGCCACACGCTTTGCCAGTCAGTAATACCTTGTAGCGTGAAGTGCTCTACCACTTTACCGCTGACAATCCCGCCAAGGATGCAACCAAAACCGTTTGTCATCATCAGGAACATGCCCTGTGCACTGGCACGGATTTCTGGTCTCACCTCTTTTTCAACGAATACTGAACCGGAAATGTTGAAGAAGTCGAAGGCGCACCCGTAGACGATCATCGACATCACCAGTAATACGGTACCCATTGGTGATGGGTCGCCAAAGGCAAACAGACCAAAGCGCAGCATCCACGCTACGATACTGATAAGCATCACGTTTTTAATGCCGTAACGAATCAGGAAGAACGGAATCGTCAGGATAAATACGGTTTCGGAAATCTGAGAAATCGACATCAGCACCGACGCGTGTTCGACGATAAAGCTGCTGGCGAACAGCGGGTTCTGGTCAAAGCTGTGCAGGAAGGTGTTACCGAACATATTGGTAATTTGCAGTTCGGCGCCCAACAGCATGGAGAAGATGAAGAAAATAGCCATGCGCTTGTTTTTGAATAACGCAAAAGCATCCAGGCCAAGCATTGAAGTCCAGCTCTGGTTTTTCTGCGCGTTGGCGACCGGGATGTGCGGCAGCGTCAGAGTGAACAGCGCTAAAACGACGGACAGTGTTGCGCCGATATAAAGCTGCATATGGCTTAATTCAAAGCCTGAGAAGCTAACGCCCCACATGGCGAAGATAAAGCCAATGGTTCCCCAGATACGAATTGGTGGGAAGTCCCTCACGATATCCATCCCCGCTGATTGCAGGCGATAGTAAGAGATGGTGTTCACCAACCCAAGCGTTGGCATATAGGCCAGAGAGTTCAGCAGAATGACGATAAACATCGCGCTTGGCGTTGTGACCTGTGCGGCGAAATACAAGGTTATGGCACCGACAATGTGGCAAGCCGCGTAGAGCCAGCGCGCACTAATCCATTTGTCCGCAATAATGCCGAGTAACGTCGGCATGAATACCGCAGCAATACCCAAAGAACTGTACACCGCGCCGATAGCTGCGCCATCGAACTTGAGGGTGACGAACATATAGGAGCCGAGCGTAGTGAGCCAACTCCCCCACAGGCAGAACTGCAGAAACGAAAGTATTTTTAGCTGCAGCTTAAGGTTCATGTAAATTTCCTCACAGGATTTTGGTGTTGAATGTTTCATTTCTAACATATGACATGAAATATGTTGTGAAAGTAACATTAGCAGTGCCGTGAAGTAATTTTTGGTACATTCAGCAAATAAATGAAAACATCCTCAAATTGCATTCGAGAATAGTGATTTGGGTTACACTTTTTGCGCAATCAGGCGATAAAACGGGAGAGGAGAGAGATATCTCCCACCGTAGAAACGGCTGGTGGGAGATAGGACAAGCATCAGAAGTTAGCGTCGGCGGTAACTCTTCTGTGCGGTATTCACTTTGTATAGATAGTTGCGTGATTCCGCTGAAGGGTGGCGTGTAGTAAGAGTCTGATACACATCGCCCGGATCCATACTGTTGATAATGTTGTAGGCACGGTTCTTGTCGTTGTTGAACACGCGCAGAACACTACCCGCACCGCCGTTATAAGCAGTTATCACAGCGTAGCGACGTGATGTTGGGTTATCAATTCCACTCAGGTAGCTGTTTTGCAGAATGGCCAGATAAGCAGTACCCGTATCGATATTGCTTTCAGGATCAAACAAATAGCTGCGGCTTGGCTTGCCCCATTTCCCCTGAGATTTAAATACATCAACCCCTGCGCTGTGCTGTACAACTTGCATCAAACCGAGCGCGTCGGCGTGGCTTACTGCGTAGGGGTTGAAGCTTGATTCCGTCTGCATAATGGCCAGAATCAACGATTCATCGACACCGTATTTCTTCGATGCTTTACGCACCATGCCGATATATTTATGTGCACGTTTATCAAGGTGGTTTGGTACCAGATTGATAGTCACGCTATAAACAATTTTAAGCCCGGTACTACGGCTTTTCAGGCGAGTTTGCAGCAGATAGTCAGCAAATTTGGCAGCGCGACCTTCCCAACGAATTGCCTGGCCGGTGTTATCGACAACCTGGCCATACAGGAATGGTTGTTTGGAGATCAACACATCGTTGGCATCGGAATAAAGATCGATAGAACCAGGATCGTCACCCATCAGCAAAGTCGTAATGATCGCCTGGCGCAGGTGCGCCGCAGGATCGGTACCAGCAATGGTTTCAATGGTAATCGTACCGTCGTCAAAGTTGATGTGGCTACGTGTCAGGTACTGGTCAGTATATTTTACGTAGTCTTTTGGACCCGCAATCAACACTTCCTTCATACCCCAGATATTTTCGATGTTGTGAGCAAATTGCCCCATCAAAATATCAAAACCATTAGTGTCCTTAACAAAAGCTTCGTTATAGGAATCATCTTTTTTGCTCGAACAGGAGATGAGCAACGGGACAACCAGAGCTAGCGCGAGAAATTTTTTCATCGTTCCGTGTATACGTATGCTTGTGCTTGTTGGTTTGCATAAGGGCCGATGGCCCTCGTATTGTTATTTTTCTGGCGGCGTGTAGCCTTCGATGTGGACTTCTTTGCCTTCGAACAGGAAATTGACCATTTCAGCTTCCAGCTCTTTGCGATGTTCTGGATTCATCATGCTCATTTTACGTTCGTTAATCAGCATGGTTTGTTTGGCCTGCCACAAAGCCCATGCTTCTTTAGATATTTCGTTATAAATACGTTTGCCTAGCTCGCCCGGGTACAGCTGGAAATCCTGGCCTTCGGCATCACGTTGCAGGTAGGTACAAAAAATAGTTCTGCTCATTTTTAATCCTCATTCTTCTTCAACAGCTCGCGCTGATTTAATCACTACCGGCTCGGCGTGTAATTGCTGTAATAAACGCTCTACAGGGGCGGCCAGTCCTACGGATGGTGGCTGCGCTAAGTTATACCAGAGAGCTGTCCCTTCATCCATGCACCCGCTGAATGAAGGCACGGGGAGCCACATTGGGACGATGTCCAAATGGAAGTGGCTGAATGTATGGCGGAAGGCGGTTAATTGCGTGAGATTATCTGCTGGAATCTGGTGTTGTGCCAGCCAGTCGCGTAGTTCATTTTCGGTATCGAATTGTGGGAAACAGTACAAGCCACCCCACAGACCAACCGGTGGACGCTGGGCAAGTAGTACGCTGTCCTGGTGCTGCATCATCAATAAATAGCCGGTGCGTTCCGGTATTGTAACTTTAGGCTTCTTACCTGGATAACTGGCCCAACTGTTATTGGCATAGGCCACGCAGATATTATTCACCGGGCAAAGTTCGCATTTTGGCTTCGAGCGGGTACAAACCATCGCTCCAAGATCCATCATTGCCTGGTTAAACTGGCTTACACCTTGCGCGGGCGTGACTTGCTCACTGATATCCCAAAGTTTCTTTTCAACATCTTTTTTACCGGGCCAGCCTCCAATGGCATAACAACGTGCAAGCACGCGTTTTACGTTGCCATCGAGAATCGGGAAGTGTTTACCAAGCGACAGAGAAAGAATAGCGCCCGCAGTCGAGCGCCCAACACCTGGCAATGCGGCCACTTCTTCAAAGGTTTCTGGAAACACGCCCATGTGAAGATTCGCCACCATTTGAGCAGCTTTATGCAGGTTTCGGGCGCGAGCGTAATAACCCAGCCCAGTCCACAGGTGTAGCACTTCATCAAGGGGGGCGTTGGCGAGATCTGTGATAGTCGGGAAGCGCTCCATAAAACGCTCAAAGTAAGGAATGACCGTGGCAACTTGCGTTTGTTGCAACATCACCTCAGACAGCCATACTTTATAAGGCGTTTTTTCGAGTTGCCATGGCAGTGTTTTGCGCCCGTATTTTTGGTACCAGTCGAGAACCTGGTGGGAGAATTGCGGCGCATGTGTCATTGTTACCCGGCATCCGATAAATAATAAGTGTGTGATTTAGGGGGCTGATTCCAGCACAGACGACTCTGTGCTGTAAACCGGAACTTTCTGGTGCTTGCTTCTCACCATTAACTTTGGATAATGCCCGTTTCCCGAAAACTAACTTAAGCCTGAACACCATGAAAAATGACGTCATCTCACCGGAATTTAATGAAGAAGGCCGCGCAATGCGCCGGATTCGTAGTTTTGTGCGCCGTCAGGGCCGCCTGACTAAGGGCCAGGAGTTCGCTCTGGAAAACTATTGGCCGGTGATGGGCGTTGAATATCAAGACGCGCCTGTTGATTTTACCGAGCTGTTTGGCCGCGAAGCGCCAGTCACGCTGGAAATCGGTTTCGGCATGGGTACGTCGCTGGTGGCAATGGCAAAGGCTAATCCACAGCAGAATTTTTTGGGCATAGAAGTGCATTCACCGGGTGTGGGTGCATGTCTCGCGACGGCTCACGAAGAAGGTGTCGAGAACCTGCGTGTGATGTGCCACGATGCGGTCGAAGTGCTGCAAAAAATGGTTCCTGACAATTCTTTATCCATGGTTCAGCTCTTTTTCCCTGATCCGTGGCACAAAGCGCGTCATAATAAGCGCCGTATCGTTCAAGTGCCGTTTGCCGAGTTCGTGAAAAGCAAACTGAAACTGGGTGGTGTGTTCCATATGGCAACCGACTGGGAACCTTATGCGGAACACATGCTCGAAGTGATGTCCTCTGTTGATGGTTATAAAAACCAGTCAGAGACTAACGACTACGTACCGCGCCCGGATTCACGTCCGGTGACCAAATTTGAACAACGTGGCCATCGTCTTGGTCACGGCGTATGGGACTTAATGTTCGAGAGGGTAAAGTAATGGCAATTAATCGTAGCCGTCGTTTGCGTAAGAAAATGCACATCGACGAATTCCAGGAAGTGGGGTTCTCTGTTGCATGGCGTTTCCCAGAAGGCACCTCCGAAGAACAAATCGATAAAATCGTTGATGAATTCATCGATGAAGTTATCGATAAAAATGGTCTGGCTTTTGATGGCGGCGGCCACCTTTCCTGGGAAGGCTTAATCTGCCTGCAGGAAATCGGCAAATGTACCGAAGAGCATCAGGCTCTGGTGCGCAAATGGCTTGAGGATCACAAGGCAGAAGACGTTCGCACTAGCGAGCTGTTTGATGTCTGGTGGGATTGATATATACCCTAATCTTTCAAGCTGCACGTGCGTTGGCTTTCCTCGCTCACCCCAGTCACTTACTTAAGTAAGCTCCTGGGGATTCACTGCGTCGCCGCCTTCCTGCAACTCGAAATCTGTGGGTATATGCAGAATAATCAGGTCGGTGAAAACCGGCCTTTTTTTTCTTAAATTTTTAGATGTTCAGGAGTCACTATGATTCGTAAGGCACTGATGGGCGTTCTGCTGCTAACTGCGATGCAGGCGCAGGCCGACTATAAATGCAGCGTCACGCCTCGCGATGACGTGGTAATCAACCCGCAATCCGTTCAGGTTGTTGGTGAGAATGGCAATCTGGTTATTGCCCCCGATGGCAGCCTGAAATTTAACGGCAAGCCACACACATTAAACGCAACGCAGCGCCAGTTGGCCCTGGATTACCAGAAAGCGTTGCGCACCGATCTCCCTTGGATCAACAACGGTGCACTGACACGTGTTGAAAAGGGTCGTGTCGCGCTGGATAAAATCATCGCTAAAGAAGTGGGTGAGAGCAGCAATATGCGTGGCCGTCTGACTAAACTCGACGCGCAGCTTAAAGAGCAGATGAACCGTATTATTGAAACCCGCCCGGATGGTTTAACCTTCCACTATAAAGCGATTGATCAAGTGCGCTCCGAAGGGCAACAGTTGGTGAATCAGGCGATGGGCGGCATCTTGCAGGACAGCATTAACGAAATGGGTGCTAAAGCGGTTCTGAAAGGTGGCGGCAATCCGCTGCAAGGCGTACTGGGAAGCCTTGGTGGCTTACAGACCTCGATTCAGAATGAGTGGAAAAATCAGGAAAAAGATTTCGAGCAGTTTGGCCGCGATGTGTGTAGCAAAGTGGTGACGCTGGAAGGGCAACGTAAAGGGCTGGTTGAGACACTTAAGTAATACCCTTCATACTTTAAGCTGACTCTTTGTTGGCTTCGTGCTCTCGCCCAGGTCACTTACTCATGTAAGCTCCCTGGGCCTCGAACACTTGCCGCCGCGATGCAGCTCGAATTATTTTGGGTATAAGACTTGCTGCTTATTAACGCATAAACGCCGGTTGTTTCTGCTCGTAAGCTGAAATTGAACCTTCGTGCTGTAACGTCAGACCGATACTATCGAGCCCTTCTAACATGCAGTGGCGGCGGAAAGTATCGATATTAAACGAATAGCTTTTCTCTCCCGCAATCACAGTTTGTGCTTCCAGGTCGACCACGAATTTAATCCCCGGATTTGCCGCGACCAGCTTAAACAGCTCATCGACTTCTGCTTCGCTCAGCGTAACCGGCAGCAACTGATTATTGAATGAGTTGCCGTAGAAGATATCCGCAAAACTTGGCGCGATAACCACCTTGAAGCCGTAATCAGTTAATGCCCACGGCGCATGCTCACGCGAAGAACCACAGCCGAAGTTTTCACGCGCCAGTAAAATTGAAGCGCCTTTAAATTCCGGGAAGTTCAGCACGAACTCTGGGTTTGGCTGCTGGCCGGCATCGTCCAGAAAACGCCAGTCGTTAAACAAGTGAGCACCAAAACCAGTGCGGGTCACCTTCTGCAAAAACTGCTTAGGAATAATTGCGTCGGTATCAACGTTTGCGGCATCCAGCGGAACGACCAGGCCGGTGTGTTGAACAAATTTCTCTGCCATGGTGTTTCCCTTATTTCAATGTACGGATGTCAGCAAAATGACCAGAAACAGCGGCGGCTGCTGCCATTGCCGGGCTAACCAGGTGCGTACGACCACCGCGGCCCTGACGGCCTTCAAAGTTACGGTTGCTGGTGGATGCACAGCGTTCACCCGGCTCCAGGCGGTCGTTGTTCATCGCCAGACACATGGAGCAACCAGGTAAGCGCCATTCAAAGCCAGCTTCAATAAAGATCTTATCCAGACCTTCTGCTTCGGCCTGCGCTTTAACCGGACCGGAACCTGGAACTACCAACGCCTGCACGCCTGGTGCAACTTTACGGCCTTTGGCAATTTCTGCCGCAGCGCGCAAATCTTCAATGCGTGAGTTGGTGCATGAACCGATAAACACTTTATCGATAGCGACTTCGGTTAATGGAATGCCTGGTTTCAGGCCCATGTATGCCAGAGCTTTTTCAGCAGAGGCACGTTCAACCGGATCAGCGAAAGATTCAGGATTCGGGATGTTTTCGGTGACGGAAATGACCTGACCTGGGTTGGTGCCCCAGGTGACTTGCGGTGCAATGTCAGCCGCATCCAGGGTCACAATGCTGTCGAACTTAGCGCCTTCATCAGTGCTAAAGGTTTTCCAGTAGGTGACGGCGTCATCCCAGCTTTCTGCTTTCGGTGCGTGCAGACGGCCTTTCACGTAGTTAAACGTGGTTTCGTCTGGTGCAACGATGCCCGCTTTGGCACCCATTTCGATTGCCATGTTGCACAATGTCATGCGGCCTTCCATCGACAGCGCCTGAATCGCACTACCACAGAATTCCACTACATGACCGGTGCCACCCGCACTGCCGGTTTTGCCAATGATTGCCAGCACGATATCTTTCGCGGTAATGCCCGGTGCAGCGGTGCCAGTCACTTCAATCTTCATAGTTTTGGCGCGGCCCTGTTTCAGGGTTTGCGTTGCCAGAACATGTTCAACTTCCGAAGTACCGATACCGAACGCCAATGCGCCAAATGCGCCGTGGGTTGCGGTGTGCGAGTCGCCACAAACGATGGTCATGCCAGGCAAAGTAATACCCTGCTCTGGGCCCATCACGTGGACGATGCCCTGGAACGGGTGGTTCAGGTCATATAATTCAACGCCGAACTCTTTGCAGTTTTTCATCAATTCCTGCATCTGAATGCGGGCCATTTCGCCGGAAGCGTTGATGTCTTTAGTCTGCGTAGAAACGTTGTGGTCCATGGTGGCAAATGTTTTACCTGGCTGACGCACCGGGCGCTTATGCGCACGCAAACCATCGAACGCCTGCGGGGAGGTCACTTCGTGCACCAGATGACGGTCGATGTACAACAGTGGTGTTTCATCGACTGCTTCGTAGACGACGTGGGCATCGTACAACTTTTGATATAACGTCTTCGCCATGATTATTTCCCCTCTGCCACGAAGCGAGCAATGGTATCGCCCATTTCGTCGGTGCTGATTGCATTGCCATCACGAGCCAAATCGCCGGTACGGAAACCTTCTTCCAGCGCAAGGTTGATAGCGTTTTCGATGGCCAAAGCGGCCTCTTCAGCATCCAGGCTGTAGCGCAGTAACAGAGCCAGAGAAAGGATCTGCGCAATTGGGTTAGCAATATTTTTACCGGCGATATCAGGCGCGGAACCGCCCGCAGGTTCGTACAGGCCGAAACCTTGCTCGTTCAGGCTTGCGGAAGGCAGCATGCCCATAGAACCGGTGATCATCGCGCATTCGTCAGACAGAATGTCACCAAACAGGTTGGAGCACAGCAGCACGTCAAACTGGGACGGATCTTTAATCAGCTGCATGGTGGCGTTGTCGATATACATGTGTGACAGCGCAACGTCCGGGTATTCTTTCGCGATTTCACCAACGATTTCGCGCCACATCACCGACGATTGCAACACGTTCGCTTTATCAATTGAGGTGACGATGCTGCGACGTTTACGAGCAGATTCAAAAGCGATGCGCGCAATACGCTCGATCTCAAAACGGTAATACACTTCGGTATCAAATGCTTTCTCGTGCATACCGGAACCTTCACGGCCTTTCGGCTGGCCGAAGTAGATCCCGCCAGTCAGTTCACGCACACACAGAATGTCAAAACCGTTCGCGGCGATGTCAGCACGCAGTGGGCAAAACTCTTCCAGACCCTGGTACAGGCGAGCAGGGCGCAGGTTACTGAACAACTTAAAGTGCTTACGCAGCGGCAATAATGCGCCACGCTCTGGCTGCTCGGCCGGAGGCAGGTGTTCCCACTTAGGGCCGCCCACGGAGCCGAACAGAATTGCGTCTGCTTGCTCGCAGCCTTCAACGGTAACGGGTGGCAGCGGGTTGCCGTGGCGGTCGATAGCAATGCCACCCACGTCATATTGACTGGTGGTAATGCGCATATCGAAGCGCGTACGAACTGCATCCAGCACTTTCAGCGCCTGAGCCATAACTTCTGGGCCAATGCCGTCACCCGGCAATACTGCTATATGATGAGTTTTTGACATGTCACACGGTTTCCTGATTATTTTCTTTATTATGAGCTTTGCGTTGCAATTCTTTTTCAACGATACCTGCACGCCAGATGTTGTTCAGCACGTTAATCATCGCTTTTGCCGAAGATTCAACGATATCAGTCGCCAGACCAACGCCATGGAAACGGCGGCCTTTATGGGTCACAACAATATCTACCTGACCCAACGCATCTTTACCCTGACCTTTCGCAGACAATTGGTATTTCACCAGTTCGACATCGTAATTGGTGATGCGGTTAATCGCCTGGTAAACCGCATCGACCGGGCCGTTACCTGTTGCTGCTTCAGACTGCGTTTCTTCACCGCACTGCAACTGGACAGAAGCGGTAGAAATCACGCTTGAGCCGGACTGCACGTTGAAGTATTCCATGCGGAAATGTTCTGGTTCTTCTTGCTGTTTGCCGATAAAGGCCAGTGCTTCCAAATCGTAATCAAAGACCTGACCTTTTTTGTCGGCCAGTTTCAGGAAGGCGTCGTACAAAGAATCCAGGTTGTAATCTTCTTCTTTATAGCCCATCTCTTCCATGCGGTGTTTCACCGCCGCACGGCCAGAACGGGATGTCAGGTTCAACTGCACCTGATTCAGACCGATAGTTTCCGGGGTCATGATTTCGTAGTTTTCGCGGTTTTTCAGCACGCCATCCTGGTGAATACCGGAGGAGTGTGCGAAAGCATTGGAGCCGACGATTGCTTTGTTGGCAGGGATTGGCATGTTGCACAGCTGGCTGACAATCTGGCTGGTGCGGTAGATTTCATGGTGATTAATATTGGTATGCACGTCTAACATTTGGCCGCGTACTTTAATCGCCATGATGACTTCTTCCAGCGCAGTGTTACCTGCACGTTCGCCTATACCGTTCAGTGTGCCTTCAACCTGACGGGCACCGGCCTGAATCGCAGCGATAGAGTTGCCGGTCGCCATGCCTAAATCGTCGTGGCAGTGCACAGAGATAATTGCTTTATCAATGTTAGGGACGCGGTTATACAAAGTCTGAATAATGCCGCCGAACTGCACTGGCGTGGTGTAACCCACAGTATCAGGGATGTTGATGGTTGTAGCACCTGCGCCAATAGCGGCTTCAACAATACGGCACAGGTTATCGATTGGAGTACGGCCAGCATCTTCACATGAGAACTCTACGTCATCGGTGTAGTTACGGGCGCGTTTAACAGAATTGACTGCACGAGCTAAAACATCATCGAAGGTACTGCGTAATTTGGTTTCGATGTGCATGGTGGAAGTGGCCAAAAACACATGAATACGGAATGCTTCGGCAATCTTCAGCGCCTCGGCGGCAACATCGATATCTTTATCTACACAGCGAGCGAGGCCACATACACGGCTATTTTTGATATTGCGAGCGATGGTCTGTACAGATTCGAAGTCGCCAGGAGAGGAAACCGGGAAACCAACTTCCATTACGTCAACACCCATACGTTCCAGTGCCATCGCAATTTGCAGCTTCTCTTTTACACTCAGGCTTGCCTGTAATGCCTGCTCACCATCACGCAAAGTGGTATCGAAAATAATGACTTGTTGGCTCATGTTATGGTCCTTTCTCGTCTTAGGGGCCCTTGCTACGAGCATAAAAAAACCCGCGCAGTGGCGCGGGTTTTTTCTGTCTGATGGCTTGAATCAACGCTCGATTTCGCCCACCAGCCTACCGCGCAAAGAAGTTGCGTTTAGTAGTAGACCTAGTAGGCGAATGGTGCGAATCATGTTTTCAAGCCCCAAGTGAATTCGTTATGCATTTATTGGTACTTGATCTGCCTTGCTGTGTCAACAATCGATTCTCTCAGGCACAGTTTTGGCGATAGTAAGGTGGGTGTGACGGTCAGTTATTTATGCTGGTATATCAATTTTTCATAATATTTATAAAAGGTATGAAAAAGGACTGTTTACCGTTTTATGTAAAAATGAAATCGTCAGAAACAATTAAAAATAATATGTTTATTACCAGTATCATTCATCATGATTATGATTTACGAGGGTTAAAAAAGGCAAGAATCCAATTTTAGGAATTTATCTCCTTTCCTTATCACTCGATTATCAGTAGAAGTATTGTTTCAGACCCGCGATGTCATCCAAGATTGATATATAATTCATTGGGCGAATCATTGTGCGCTAAGTCATTTTGTGATTTCATTAGCATGTTCAGGAAATCAACTGACACAAAAAGTTATACACATCTTTATAGTTATAGCAGACTTGTCAGTAGCTGAAGCCGTATTGGCGTGTCAGGAAGCGTGAATTAAAAATTCTATTTTTAAATAATGTTTTCAATTGTATTGATCAGCATGCTCTGCTTAGCAAGTGATAATAGGGATAGCCCGCAGAGTTAATCTGTGAAAAAGGACGAACCATCTTAGTGGAGTTTGCCATGCCTGATAATTATGTAGAACAACCAACAGTACATGATGGGTTAAAACCTCAACTACGCTCTGTTGATTTAAATTTATTAACTGTATTCGATGCTGTTATGCAAGAGCAGAATATTACCCGTGCTGCTCAAACCCTGGGGATGTCTCAGCCCGCAGTGAGTAATGCGGTAGCCCGATTGAAAATAATGTTCAATGATGAGCTATTCGTACGTTATGGCCGAGGTATACAGCCTACGGCTCGCGCCTTCCAACTGTTTGGCGCCATTCGCCAGGCATTGCAGCTGGTACAGAATGAGTTACCAGGAGCAGGTTTTGACCCGAGCAGCAGTGAAAGGGTGTTTAACATTTGTGTCAGCAGCCCTTTAGATAATTTTTTAACCTCTGTTATCTTTAATAATGTGAAACGGTTTGCGCCAGGTATTCAGTTACTCTTTAAGTCGTCTTTAAATAAAGATATTGAACATCAATTACGTTATCAGGAAACAGAGTTTGTTATTAGCTATTCTGAATTTCGTCGTCCTGAGTTTACATGTATTCCACTATTTGAAGATGAAATGGTTCTGGTGGCGAGTAAGAAAAACCCACGCTTAGTTAACCCATTAACTGAAGAAGACGTTTATAACGAAAAACATGCGGTTGTTTCCCTGGATCGCTTTGCATCATTCAGTTCACCATGGTATCAAACAGCAGATAAACTAGCCTGTATTGCTTATCAAGGGATGGCAATGATCAGCGTTTTAAATATTGTGTCGCAGACTCAACTGGTTGCGATAGCTCCACGCTGGTTAGCTGAGGAGTTTTCTGAGTCACTTAATTTACAAACATTTCCACTGCCGCTTAAAGATAATACAGCTACTTGTTATTTATCGTGGCATGAAGCAGCAGGGCGCGATAAAGGGCATCAATGGATGGAAAAATTACTGACTACAGTGTGCAGTAAGTAGATTTAGAGTACCTGTCTGAGTAAGCCGGATGGTTAAAACTATCCGGTTATCCTTCATTTATTAGCCTTTGTAGTATTTTCCTCTTTAGTTGGTTTTGTTCCTTCTCTCCAGAACATATGATAAATCGTCCGCTAATTAGATTTATCCTGCAAAGCCATCATCCATAATATTTTCATTCATAGTTTCCGCTTATGGTCAGAGCATAACTCTGTCAGCAGAGGGTTTTGTAGTGTTCGTAAGAAAATCCTTGTTTGAGACTTGAAGATTGGCAATTGATTGCCTGATTTTCAACGGTTATGTTAGGCAACTATCAATAATAAAAAGACATATGCAGGGCGCAATAACCTGCCTCAACGACTTAGCTGAAATGATTTCGGTGGTCGGTCAAACACGTAAGCCTGGAGGCAAACCATGGAGATGTTGTCAGGAGCCGAGATGGTCGTCCGATCGCTTATCGATCAGGGCGTTAAACATGTATTCGGTTACCCAGGAGGCGCAGTACTCGATATTTATGATGCGCTTCATACTATTGGCGGCATTGATCACGTGCTGGTACGCCATGAACAAGCGGCAGTGCATATGGCTGATGGCCTGGCACGTGCAACCGGTGAAGTGGGGGTCGTGCTGGTGACATCCGGTCCCGGTGCTACAAACGCAATCACCGGCATTGCTACGGCTTACATGGACTCCATTCCAATGGTGGTGCTTTCTGGTCAGGTTGCAACATCGCTGATTGGCTATGATGCATTCCAGGAATGCGACATGGTGGGGATTTCTCGCCCGGTCGTGAAACACAGCTTTTTAGTCAAACAAGCAGAAGACATTCCTGGCATCATCAAGAAAGCCTTCTGGCTTGCAGCAAGTGGCCGCCCAGGTCCGGTTGTGGTCGATTTGCCAAAAGACATTATGAGTCCGGCAAATAAGTTCCCTTATAGTTATCCCGAAACCGTCAGTATGCGTTCTTATAACCCGACCACTCAAGGTCACAAGGGGCAGATTAAGCGCGCATTGCAAACCTTGCTGGCGGCGAAAAAACCGGTCATGTATGTCGGTGGCGGTGCGATCACTTCTGCCTGTCATGATGAACTGCTTGAACTAGCCCAGAAGCTGAATATTCCGGTCGTATCCTCGTTAATGGGTCTTGGTGTGTTTCCAGGGACTCATCGGCAGGCTTTAGGCATGCTGGGGATGCACGGAACCTACGAAGCTAACATGGTGATGCACAACTCCGACGTGATTTTCGGGGTAGGTGTGCGCTTTGATGACCGTACCACCAACAATCTCGCGAAGTACTGTCCGAATGCGACGGTGCTGCATATTGATATCGACCCAACTTCTATTTCTAAAACTGTCGGTGCGGATATTCCTATTGTTGGCGATGCGCGCCAGGTTTTACAGCAAATGCTGGAGCTGATGGCGCAGGAAGATACGTCGCAGTCCTGCGATGATATCCGTGACTGGTGGCAACAGATTGAGCAATGGCGTGCGCGCCAGTGTCTGGAGTTTGACAGAACAAGCAATAAGATTAAGCCACAGGCGGTGATTGAAACTATCTACCGTTTGACCAAAGGCGAGGCCTACGTCACTTCAGATGTCGGTCAACACCAAATGTTTGCTGCACTTTATTACACCTTTGATAAACCTCGCCGTTGGATTAACTCTGGCGGCCTCGGCACTATGGGCTTTGGTTTGCCAGCCGCACTGGGTGTGAAGCTGGCATTGCCAGACGAGACCGTGGTTTGCGTTACGGGTGATGGCAGTATTCAAATGAATATCCAGGAACTCTCTACCGCGCTGCAATATGGTTTGCCGGTATTGGTGCTTAACCTCAACAACCGCTATCTCGGTATGGTGAAACAGTGGCAGGACATGATTTATTCTGGCCGCCATTCTCAATCCTATATGGAGTCGTTACCTGATTTTGTGCGCGTTGCGGAAGCTTATGGGCATGTAGGTATCAACATTAACCAGCCGCATGAGTTGGAAAGCAAGTTGATCGAAGCGCTGGAGGCCGTGCGTAACCAGCGTCTGGTATTTGTCGACGTCGCAGTTGATGGCACTGAGCATGTGTACCCAATGCAGATCCGTGGCGGTGGTATGGATGAGATGTGGTTAAGCAAAACGGAGAGAACCTGATTATGCGCCGGATATTATCTGTATTACTCGAAAATGAGTCCGGGGCGCTGTCCCGTGTAATAGGCTTATTTGCTCAGCGCGGTTACAACATTGAAAGTCTGACCGTGGCTCCGACTGATGATCCCACACTGTCTCGCATGACTATCCAAACGGTTGGTGATGCGAAAGTGCTGGAGCAGATTGAAAAACAGCTGCATAAACTGGTGGATGTCCTGCGTGTCAGCGAACTGGTGCAAGGGGCGCATGTCGAACGTGAAATCATGCTGGTAAAAGTGCAGGCGAGTGGTTACGGGCGTGAAGAAGTGAAGCGCAACGCGGAAATCTTCCGTGGGCAAATCATTGATGTCACACCAACGCTCTACACTGTTCAACTTGCTGGAACTAGCGACAAACTGGACGCATTCCTGAATACCATTCGTGAAGTGGCTAAGATTGTCGAAGTAGCACGCTCAGGTATTGTAGGCGTGTCGCGTGGCGATAAGATTATGCGCTAGCCTGTAATGGCGGCTAAATAATAAACCCGGTAAAACACGTACCGGGTTTTTTTTTGCAAATAGCGCAGCAACTGCCAGCAAAAGCGGTTGCCCGAGGTATTATTCTGCGCTTAGATGATAAAAATGAAACCATGACCAGGGTATGGTTATGGAAATCCTAAATAAGGGGCTACTGTGAAATTGGATGAAATCGCGCGCCTGGCTGGAGTTTCGCGCACTACGGCGAGCTACGTCATCAACGGTAAGGCAAAACAGTATCGCGTTAGCGATAAGACCGTTGAGAAAGTCATGGCAGTTGTACGCGAACATAACTACCACCCGAATGCTGTGGCTGCAGGATTGCGTGCCGGGCGCACGCGTTCTATCGGATTAGTTATTCCAGACCTTGAAAACACAAGCTATACCCGTATCGCCAACTATCTGGAGCGCCAGGCTCGTCAGCGTGGATATCAGTTGCTTATCGCATGCTCGGAAGATCAGCCTGACAATGAAATGCGTTGTATTGAGCACCTGCTACAACGCCAGGTTGATGCGATCATTGTTTCAACGTCACTGCCGCCTGAACATCCATTCTATCAACGCTGGGCGAACGATCCTTTTCCCATCATCGCGCTCGATCGTGCATTAGATCGCGAAAATTTCATAAGCGTAGTCGGTGCAGACCAGGAAGATGCGGAAATGCTGGCCAGTGAGCTGCGTACTTTCCCTGCAGAAACGGTTCTTTATCTTGGCGCGTTGCCGGAGCTGTCAGTGAGCTACTTGCGCGAACAAGGTTTCCGTACCGCGTGGAAAGATGATCCACGTGAAGTGCACTTCTTATATGCCAACAGTTATGAGCGTGAAGCCGCAGCGCAGCTTTTTGACAAGTGGTTGGAAACGCACCCAATGCCACAGGCGCTCTATACCACCTCATTTGCATTATTGCAGGGTGTGATGGATGTAACTTTACGACGTGAAGGTCATTTGCCGTCAGAACTGGCTATTGCCACTTTCGGGGACAATGAATTGCTCGATTTCCTGCAATGTCCAGTCTTGGCTGTTGCGCAGCGCCACCGTGATGTAGCTGAGCGAGTACTGGAATTGGTATTGGCAAGCCTCGATGAGCCACGTAAACCTAAGCCTGGATTAACCCGTATTCGTCGTAATCTATATCGCCGTGGCAGTTTAAGTCGGCACTAACAAGAGATGGCAGTTACGGCTGCCATTCTTAATTAAGAATAATCCCGTTTTATATCCCATAGTTATTCAGGTAATTATTTTTCATTGATAATAGACACTTCTCTTAATTCCAGAATCGATATAATTCCTTCTTCTGAATTATTTTGTTACATAGCAGTGTGTAAAAGTGCCCGATAATTAAACAATAGTTCTCAGTGACCATTCAAACTAACCCGCAGCCCGCGTTTCGCCTACATCTGGCGCTGTTATCCTGCAGAGAAATACCTTAAAATGCCGACCGCGTCGCAAACTGAACACTTCATATTTTACCTTGCAGGTTTTCAGTCGATTTAACGATATTTATGCTTATTGATCTTTTTTCTTTCAAATATTCATAACGTTAATTTTGCATCGTGGATGTAGCGCCTTTTCACGCCAGTCATTTATCAATCGCTTAGGAGATGAAAATTATTTCCATTAGCGTTGTAGCTTGCTTGACAAGGTTTTCCTCCGCTCCGTAAACTCCTTTAGGTGGGATTTTGTGGGTCAAAGTGGTGGAAAGGGGAATTTAAGGGTGAGGCTGGCATGTTCCGTGGGGCAACATTAGTCAATCTCGACAGCAAAGGGCGGCTTGCCGTACCTACCCGTTACCGGGATGCGCTTGTCGAAACCTCTGAAGGTCAGATGGTTTGTACCATCGACATCCATCACCCATGCCTGCTGCTTTATACCCTTCCCGAGTGGGAAATTATTGAACAAAAGCTAGCTCGTCTGTCGAGCATGAACCCTGTTGAACGTCGCGTGCAGCGATTATTACTGGGGCATGCCAGTGAATGTCAGATGGATAGCGCCGGGCGATTATTGCTAGCACCTGTTTTGCGCCAATACGCCGGGCTAACCAAAGAAGTGATGCTGGTTGGGCAGTTCAATAAGTTTGAACTGTGGGATGAAACGACCTGGCATCAACAGGTCAAGGAAGACATCGACGCTGAGCAGGCTACGACAACCACCTTGTCGGACCGTCTGCAGGACTTGTCACTATAAATAATGATGGAAAATTTTAAACATACTTCAGTCCTGCTTGATGAGGCCGTGAATGGTCTCAACATTCGTCAGGATGGCATCTACATAGATGGCACTTTTGGCCGCGGTGGCCACTCTCGCTTGATTCTTTCCCAACTGGGACCAGAAGGGCGCCTGTTGGCAATTGACCGTGATCCTCAAGCGATTGAGGCTGCCCGGGCAATTGATGATCCGCGCTTCTCTATCATTCATGGGCCCTTCTCTGAATTAGCTGAATACGCACGCGAACGCGACTTGCTGGGCAAAATTGACGGCATACTGTTGGATCTTGGCGTTTCTTCCCCGCAACTCGATGATGCAGAACGCGGCTTCTCGTTTATGCGTGATGGCCCGTTGGATATGCGTATGGACCCGACTCGTGGTCAGTCAGCTGCCGAATGGTTGCTCAGTGCTGAAGAAGCAGATATCGCCTGGGTGATTAAAACCTTCGGCGAAGAAAAGTTCGGCAAACGTATTGCGCGCGCCATTATCGAGCGCAACCGCGAACAGCCAATGACACGTACTAAAGAACTTGCGACGGTTGTAGCAGCAGCAATGCCGGTTAAAGACAAATTCAAACACCCGGCCACGCGTACTTTCCAGGCAATTCGTATCTGGATCAACAGTGAACTTGATGAGATCGAGAAGGCACTGAAAGGCTCGATTGAAACGCTCGCAACGGGTGGCCGCCTGTCAATTATCAGTTTCCACTCTCTGGAAGACCGAATTGTTAAGCGCTTTATGCGTGAAAACACCCGTGGACCACAGGTTCCGGCCGGTATCCCAATGACTGAAGCCCAGTTGAATAAGCTTGGTGGCAGATATTTAAAATCAATTGGCAAAATGATGCCAGGCGATGAAGAAGTGGCGGAAAACCCGCGCGCGCGTAGTTCGGTTCTGCGCATCGCTGAAAGGACGAACGCATGATCAGCAGAGTGGCAGAAGCCCTGAATAAAGTTACTGGCCAGTTGAGCAGTGGCGAGCGGCATGCATTACCAACAGTGATTGGTGGTGATTTGCTGCGTCATGGGAAACTACCGCTGATCTTGTTCACCGCCATTATCGTTACCGCCATTTTTGTTGTGACAACCGCTCACCACACCCGTCTGCTTACCGCTCAGCGTGAGCAAATGGTTGTGGAACGTGATGCGCTGGATATCGAATGGCGAAATCTGATTTTGGAAGAAAATGCACTGGGCGATCATAGCCGGGTGGAGCGGGTCGCAACGGAAAAGCTGCAATTGCAGCATGTTGACCCATCGCAGGAAAACATTGTAGTTCAGCAATAAGGAATCGCGTGGCAGATGAGAGCAGCGGCAAAAACGCTTAAACCGAAACGCCAGGAAGAACAGGCCAACTTTGTAAGTTGGCGTTTTGCGTTGCTTTGCGGTTGCATTTTGCTGGCGCTGGTTTTCTTGCTGGGGCGCGTTGCCTGGCTGCAAATCATTGCGCCAGATATGCTGGTTCGCCAGGGAGACATGCGCTCTTTGCGTGTGCAGGAAGTCTCTACTTCTCGTGGCATGATTAGCGATCGCGCTGGTCGCCCATTGGCAGTAAGCGTGCCGGTGAATGCGATTTGGGCCGACCCGAAAGAGCTGCATGATGCAGGTGGTATTACGCTGGACAACCGCTGGAAAGCGCTGGCGGATGCTCTGAAAATCCCTCTTGACCAACTAGCTTCCCGTGTTAACAGCAACCCGAAAGGCCGATTTATTTATCTCGCTCGTCAGGTAAACCCTGATATTGGCGATTACATCAAAAAACTGAAACTTCCCGGCATTCATTTACGCCAGGAATCTCGTCGTTACTACCCTTCAGGCGAAGTAACCGCTCACCTCATTGGCTTCACTAACGTAGATAGCCAGGGTATCGAGGGCGTTGAAAAAAGCTTCGACAAATGGCTGACCGGCCAACCGGGCGAGCGCGTCGTGCGTAAAGACCGTTTCGGGCGTGTTATTGAAGATATTTCTTCAACCGATAGCCAGGCTGCTCATAACCTGGCTTTGAGCATTGACGAACGCTTGCAGGCTCTGGTTTATCGCGAACTCAACAACGCGGTGGCTTTCAACAAAGCAGAATCAGGTAGTGCGGTGTTGGTGGATGTCAGCACGGGTGAAGTATTAGCGATGGCAAACAGCCCATCCTATAACCCAAATAATTTAAGCGGAACCCCGAAAGACGTGATGCGTAACCGTACCATTACGGACGTTTTCGAGCCGGGTTCGACAGTGAAACCTATGGTGGTCATGACTGCGCTGCAACGTGGCGTGGTACGTGAGAATACCGTTCTGAATACCGTGCCGTACCGCATTAATGGTCATGAGATCAAAGATGTGGCGCGCTACAGCGAATTGACCCTTACCGGGGTGCTACAGAAGTCGAGTAACGTCGGGGTTTCTAAACTGGCGTTAGCGATGCCCTCCTCAGCGTTGGTAGATACTTACTCGCGTTTTGGATTGGGAAAAGCGACCAACTTGGGGCTGGTCGGAGAACGCAGTGGCTTATATCCGCAAAAACAACGGTGGTCTGACATAGAGAGGGCCACCTTCTCTTTCGGCTACGGGCTAATGGTAACCCCGTTACAGTTAGCGCGAGTCTACGCAACGATTGGCAGCTACGGTGTGTATCGCCCACTGTCGATTACGAAGGTTGATCCACCGGTTCCAGGTGAACGTATTTTCCCTGAACAGTTGGTTCGTACCGTCGTTCATATGATGGAAAGTGTGGCATTGCCTGGTGGTGGTGGTGTTAAAGCCGCCATCAAAGGCTACCGCATTGCAATTAAGACCGGTACGGCGAAAAAAGTCGGTCCGGACGGAAAATACGTCAACAAATACATTGCTTACACCGCAGGCGTAGCGCCAGCAAGTAACCCTCGATTTGCGCTGGTTGTGGTGATTAACGACCCACAAGCAGGGAAATATTACGGTGGTGCCGTCTCTGCACCTGTGTTCGGTGCCATTATGGGCGGCGTTCTGCGCACCATGAATATCGAACCGGATGCTCTGGCGACAGGTGAAAAAAGTGAATTTGTAATCAATCAAAATGAGGGATCAGGTGGCAGATCGTAATTTGCGCGACCTTCTTGCTCCGTGGGTGCCACAAGCGCCAGAGAGAGCTCTGCGAGAAATGACACTCGATAGCCGCGTGGCGGCATCGGGCGACCTTTTTGTGGCTATAGTCGGTCATCAGGCGGACGGGCGTCGATATATCCCGCAGGCAATAGCGCAAGGTGTAGCCGCTATCGTTGCTGAAGCTGAAGGCGAAGCAGTAGATGGCGAAATCCGTGAAATGCACGGTGTGCCGGTTATTTATTTGAGCCAATTGCATCAACGACTTTCTGCTTTGGCCGGGCGTTTTTACAACGAACCCTCAAGTGCATTACGCCTGGTTGGCGTAACGGGCACAAATGGCAAAACCACGACCGCTCAGTTGCTCGCGCAGTGGAGCCAGCTGTTGGGCGAAACCAGTGCCGTTATGGGTACTGTGGGTAACGGTTTACTCGGAAATGTGAAACCTACCGAAAACACCACTGGTTCTGCAGTCGACGTGCAGCACGTGCTGGCGGCCCTGGCTGATGAAGGCGCGAGCTTTGCAGCGATGGAAGTTTCCTCACACGGGTTGGTTCAGCATCGTGTTTCCGCATTGAAATTTGCCGCCAGCGTATTCACCAATCTCAGCCGCGATCATCTTGATTACCACGGTGATATGGCAGGCTATGAAGCCGCCAAATGGCTGCTGTTCTCAGAACATGATTACGGGCATGCGGTTATCAATGCTGATGATGAAGTCGGACGCAATTGGTTAGCGCGTTTGCCTGACGCTGTTGCCGTTACGATGGAAGATAATTTACAGCCTGGCTGTCGTGGCCGTTGGTTGAAAGCAACCAACGTGCATTATCACGATGGCGGGGCCACTATCCAGTTCAGCTCTTCATGGGGCGATGGTGAAATCGAAAGTCGCCTGATGGGGGCTTTCAACGTCAGCAACTTGTTGTTAGCGCTGGCCACTCTGTTAGTGCTGGATTACTCACTCGAAGAATTGCTGAAAACGGCTCCGAGCCTGCAACCTGTTTGCGGTCGCATGGAAGTTTTCGCAGCTCCTGGTAAGCCGACGGTTGTAGTGGATTATGCCCATACGCCAGATGCGCTGGAAAAAGCCCTGCAGGCAGCTCGTTTACATTGTAGCGGCAAGCTGTGGTGTGTCTTCGGCTGCGGCGGTGACCGTGATAAAGGTAAGCGCCCAATTATGGGTGGTATCGCTGAACAGTATGCCGATGTTGTTGTTGTTACCGATGACAACCCTCGCACTGAAGAGCCAAAAGCGATCGTTGCCGATATTCTTGTCGGTATGCTGGATGCTGGTCGTGTACATGTGGTTTCAGGCCGTGCCGAAGCTGTCACTAACGCAGTTATGCAAGCGCAAGAGAATGATGTGGTTCTGGTGGCCGGGAAAGGTCATGAGGATTATCAAATTGTGGGTGTACGCCGTCTGGACTACTCCGACCGTGTCACTGTCGCCCGTCTGTTGGGGGTTGTGGCATGATCCGCGTTTCCTTGAGCCAACTTGCCACTGTCCTGAAGGGAGAGTTGCATGGTGCTGACGCTGATATCATTGATGTCACTACCGACACGCGCAAATTAACGCAGGGCTGTCTGTTCGTCGCACTGAAAGGTGAGCGTTTTGATGCTCATGATTTTGCGCAAGATGCCGTGAATGGTGGGGCAGGGGCGTTATTGGTTAGCCGCAAGTTAGCTATCAATGTTCCACAGCTAGTAGTGGCCGATACGCATCAGGCATTTGGCGAGCTCGGAGCCTGGGTGCGTCAGCAAGTTCCAACACGTATTGTCGCGCTGACCGGTTCTTCCGGTAAAACCTCTGTAAAAGAGATGACCGCATCTATTTTGCGTGAGTGCGGTAACACCTTATATACCGCTGGCAATCTGAATAACGATATTGGCGTGCCAATGACGTTGTTACGCCTGACGCCAGAACATGAATATGCGGTTATTGAGCTCGGTGCGAATCACCAGGGTGAAATCGCCTGGACTGTGAACCTCACACGCCCGGAAGCTGCGTTGGTCAATAACCTGGCAGCTGCACACCTGGAAGGGTTTGGGTCGCTTGCCGGTGTGGCGAAAGCAAAAGGTGAAATCTTCACTGGTTTGCCTGAGAACGGCATCGCTATTCTCAACGCAGATAACAATGATTGGCTGAACTGGCAGGAAGTGATTGGTGAGCGCAAAGTATGGCGCTTCTCGCCTAATGCCACAGGCAGTGATTTTACTGCAACCAATGTGCACATTACTGCGCATGGCACCGATTTCACCATCAAAACACCAATGGGTGACGTTGATGTTACGCTCCCACTTCCTGGTCGCCATAACATTGCTAATGCGCTGGCTGCGGCCTCACTTGCGATGTCAGTGGGCGCTTCTCTGGAAGCGGTTAAAACCGGCCTGGCAGGTCTTAAAGCCGTTCCCGGGCGTCTGTTCCCGATTCAACTTTCTGAAAACCAATTGCTCCTCGACGACAGTTACAACGCCAATGTGGGGTCGATGACCGCTGCAGCACAGGTGCTGTCTGAAATGCCGGGTTACCGCGTGATGGTGGTCGGTGATATAGGGGAGTTGGGTGCAGAGTCTGTTGAATGCCATCGTCAGGTGGGTGAAGCAGCAAAAGCGTCAGGCATTGATTGCGTACTAAGTGTGGGCACACTGAGCGAAACAATCAGTACCGCCTCTGAAGTTGGCGAACATTTTACCGATAAGCCTTCTTTAATTATGCGCCTGAGGGCGCTACTCGCTGAGCATTCAATGATTACCATTTTAGTGAAGGGTTCACGTAGTGCCGCCATGGAACAGGTAGTACACGCATTACAGGAGAATGGAACATGTTAGTTTGGCTGGCCGAACACTTGGTCAAATATTATTCCGGCTTTAACGTCTTTTCCTATCTGACGTTTCGCGCCATTGTCAGCCTGCTGACCGCTCTGTTCATCTCGTTATGGATGGGGCCGCGTATGATTGCTCGTTTGCAGCAACTCTCCTTCGGCCAGGTTGTGCGTAACGACGGCCCGGAATCTCACTTCAGCAAACGCGGTACACCAACGATGGGCGGGATTATGATCCTGACTTCTATCGTTATCTCCGTGTTGATGTGGGCATATCCATCAAATCCTTATGTCTGGTGTGTGTTGTTCGTGCTGATCGGTTACGGGGTGATTGGCTTTATCGATGACTACCGCAAAGTGGTGCGTAAAGACACTAAAGGTCTGATTGCACGATGGAAATACTTCTGGATGTCGGTCATCGCGCTGGCTGTAGCTTTCACGATGTACAGCGTAGGAAAAGGAACGCCAGCCACCGAGCTGGTTGTGCCGTTCTTTAAAGATGTAATGCCGCAGCTTGGTCTTTTCTACGTGCTGTTGGCGTACTTTGTTATTGTCGGCACTGGTAACGCAGTAAACCTGACTGATGGCCTGGATGGGTTGGCGATTATGCCAACCGTGCTGGTGGCATCAGGTTTTGCGCTGGTTGCCTGGGCGACCGGTAACATTAAGTTTGCAGAGTATCTGCATATTCCTTATCTACGTCATGCCGGGGAACTGGTCATCGTCTGTACGGCGATTGTTGGTGCGGGGCTTGGTTTCTTATGGTTCAACACCTACCCGGCGCAAGTATTTATGGGCGATGTGGGTTCATTAGCTCTGGGCGGTGCGCTCGGAACAATCGCTGTACTGTTGCGTCAGGAATTCCTGCTGGTAATCATGGGCGGCGTGTTTGTGGTTGAAACGCTATCGGTCATCTTGCAAGTCGGCTCCTTCAAATTGCGCGGGCAGCGCATTTTCCGCATGGCCCCAATTCATCACCATTATGAATTGAAAGGTTGGCCGGAGCCGCGAGTCATTGTGCGCTTCTGGATTATTTCGCTGATGCTGGTCCTGATTGGCCTGGCTACCCTGAAGGTACGTTAACTATGACTGATTACCAGGGTAAAAATGTCGTCATTATCGGATTAGGCCTCACGGGCCTGTCCTGCGTGGACTTTTTCCTTGCGCGTGGTGTTACACCACGTGTGATGGACACCCGCATTTCACCGCCGGGTCTTGAGAAATTGCCTGAATCGGTGGCGCGACATACTGGCTCACTCAACGAAGACTGGTTGTTAGCGGCTGACTTGATTATTGCCAGCCCTGGTATCGCCGTAGCCCATCCTGCTTTGACCCGTGCGGCAGATGCCGGTGTTGAAATTGTGGGTGATATCGAACTCTTTTGCCGCGAAGCACAAGCTCCGATTGTGGCGATTACTGGCTCGAATGGTAAAAGCACTGTCACCACTTTAGTCGGTGAAATGGCTAAAGCAGCTGGTGTGAATGTGGGTGTCGGTGGAAATATCGGCCTGCCCGCGTTAATGCTGCTGGAGCCAAATCGTGAGCTTTACGTGCTTGAGTTATCCAGCTTTCAGTTAGAAACCACCTTTAGCCTGAAAGCTGCTGCAGCGACGATTCTTAACGTCACTGAAGACCATATGGACAGGTATCCGTTTGGTCTGCAGCAGTATCGTGCAGCCAAATTACGTGTTTATGAAAACGCCGCTGTCTGTGTAGTCAACGCCGATGATGCGCTGACGATGCCTGTGCGTGGTGCAGATGAACGCTGCATCAGCTTTGGCGTAGACGTAGGTGACTATCACCTTAATCACCAGCAAGGCGATACCTGGCTGCGGGTGAAAGGCGAGAAAATACTGAACACCAAAGAAATGAAAGTGGTTGGTCGTCATAACTACACCAACGCACTTGCTGCACTTGCGCTGGCTGATGCAGTAAAACTTCCGCGCTCCAGCAGCCTAAAAGCACTTACAACATTTACCGGCCTTGCTCATCGCTTCCAGCTTGCCTGGGAACGTAACGGCGTGCGCTGGATTAACGATTCTAAAGCAACCAATGTTGGCAGCACTGAAGCGGCGCTAAATGGCTTGAAAGTTGAAGGTACGCTGCATCTGTTGTTAGGGGGTGACGGCAAATCTGCTGATTTCTCTTCACTTGCTCAATACCTGCAAGGCTCTGCAATTCGTCTTTACTGTTTTGGCCGCGATGGTGCTGAACTTGCTGCATTGCGTCCGGATGTTGCTGAGCAAACTGAAACGATGGAACAGGCGATGAAATTAATCGCTTCTCGTGTCAAGACAGGTGATATGGTTCTGCTTTCCCCTGCTTGTGCAAGCCTCGATCAGTTCAAAAACTTTGAGCAACGTGGTGACCAATTCACCTTACTTGCGAAGGAGCTTGGCTGATGCGCTTATCTCTCCCTCGCCTGCGTATGCCTCGCGTGCCTGGATTTGCCATCCTGGCCTGGTTGGGTTCGGCGCTTAAAGGCTGGGTGATGGGCACCAAGGAAGCAGATTCCAATAACATCGTGATGTATGACCGCACGTTGTTATGGCTGACTTTCGGGTTAGCAGCTGTCGGTTTCATTATGGTGACATCTGCATCTATGCCAGTAGGGCAGCGCCTGGCCAATGATCCCTTCCTGTTTGCGAAACGCGACGGGTTGTACATCATTCTGGCGTTTGCTCTGGCAATGGTGACATTGCGCCTGCCGATGGATTTCTGGCAGCGTCACAGTACCGCAATGCTGTTGCTCTCTATCGCTATGCTATTGATTGTACTGGTTGTCGGTAGCTCGGTTAACGGTGCATCACGTTGGATTGCTTTCGGCCCGTTGCGTATTCAGCCAGCTGAGTTCACTAAGCTGTCGTTGTTCTGTTATCTCGCCAACTATCTGGTTCGTAAGGTTGATGAAGTGCGTAATAACCTGCGCGGCTTCCTCAAACCGATGGGCGTGATTCTGGTATTAGCCGTGCTGCTGCTGGCGCAGCCTGACCTTGGTACGGTGGTTGTGCTGTTTGTTACTACGCTTGCGATGCTGTTCCTGGCGGGAGCCAAACTCTGGCAGTTCCTGGCGATTATCGGTATGGGTATCTCAGCCGTTATTTTGCTGATCCTTGCTGAACCGTATCGTATCCGCCGCGTAACGTCATTCTGGAATCCATGGGATGACCCATTTGGTAGTGGTTACCAGCTAACACAGTCTCTGATGGCATTTGGCCGCGGCGAATTGTGGGGGCAGGGCTTAGGTAACTCGGTTCAAAAACTTGAATATTTACCAGAAGCACATACCGACTTCATCTTCTCGATTATCGGAGAAGAGCTGGGATATATCGGTGTGGTACTAGCTTTATTGATGGTATTCTTCGTGGCTTTTCGTGCGATGTCCATTGGCAAACGTGCATTAGAAATGGACCAGCGTTTTGCGGGCTTCTTAGGTTGCTCAATTGGAGTCTGGTTTAGTTTCCAGGCACTGGTAAACGTGGGTGCAGCAGCGGGTATGCTGCCAACGAAAGGCCTGACATTACCACTGATCAGTTACGGTGGTTCGAGTCTATTAATTATGTCTACAGCAATCATGATGTTGCTGCGTATCGATCATGAAACACGTCTGGCCAAAGCGCAGGCGTTTACGAAGGGTGTGCGATGAGTAATCAAACCCGGCGGTTAATGGTGATGGCAGGCGGGACCGGTGGGCATGTGTTCCCGGGTCTTGCAGTGGCTCATCATTTAATGGCTCAGGGCTGGCAAGTACGCTGGCTCGGAACCGCCGATCGTATGGAAGCTGACTTAGTTCCTAAGCATGGGATTGAGATCGATTTTATTCGTATTTCAGGCTTGCGTGGTAAAGGCCTGAAAGCAATGTTGCTGGCGCCGGTTCGTATTTTCAATGCCTGGCGTCAAGCGCGGGCCATCATGAAAGCCTATCGTCCGGACGTGGTTCTGGGGATGGGTGGTTATGTGTCAGGTCCTGGTGGTCTGGCGGCATGGTCACTGGGTATTCCGGTGGTGTTGCATGAGCAAAACGGTATTGCCGGGTTAACCAACAAATGGCTGTCAAAGATCGCTAAAAAAGTGATGCAGGCGTTTCCGGGTGCATTCCCAAATGCTGACGTAGTGGGCAACCCGGTACGTACCGATGTGCTGGCTTTACCATTGCCACAAGAACGTTTTGCCGGGCGCGAAGGCCCTGTGCGGGTATTAGTTGTTGGTGGTTCTCAGGGCGCGCGCGTGCTGAACCAGACCATCCCGCAAGTTGCCGGTCGCCTGGGCGATGCTGTCACCATTTGGCACCAGAGTGGCAAAGGTGGCGAAGAGTTTGTTACGCAAGGTTATGCAGATGCAGGACAGCCTCAGCATAAAGTAACCGAGTTTATTGATGATATGGCCGCCGCCTACGCGTGGGCCGATGTCGTGGTCTGCCGCTCCGGTGCATTAACCGTTAGCGAAGTCGCGGCCGCAGGGTTACCTGCACTGTTTGTTCCCTTCCAGCACAAAGACCGGCAGCAATACTGGAATGCGCTGCCGTTGGAAAAAGCTGGAGCGGCAAAAATACTGGAGCAACCGCAGTTTACCGTGGATGCCGTTACCCAAACTCTCGCCGGATGGGACAGAGCAACGTTATTGGCAATGGCTGAGCGTGCGCGTGCTGTATCCATTCCTGATGCCACAGAGCGGGTAGCAAAAGAAGTGAGCGCCGCAGCACTGGCGTAATCATTGTGGGCGGCTGTGTTGCCCATGAATATTTGAAGTAATGGCGTTCGACGCTGCAGGTTAGAGAATGAATACACAACAACTGGCGAAACTGCGTTCTATCGTGCCCGAGATGCGTCGCGTCCGGCACATTCACTTTGTTGGCATCGGCGGCGCCGGTATGGGCGGTATTGCCGAAGTTTTAGCTAACGAAGGTTACCAGATTAGTGGGTCTGATCTGGCTCCGAACCCGGTCACTCAACAGTTGTCGGCGCTGGGCGCCACGATTTATTTCAACCATCGCCCGGAAAACGTGCTGGATGCGAGCGTTGTGGTGGTTTCGACCGCAATCTCTATGGATAACCCGGAAATTGTTGCGGCTCATGAAGCCCGTATCCCGGTTATCCGCCGTGCTGAAATGTTGGCTGAGTTGATGCGCTTCCGTCACGGCATTGCGATTGCCGGTACGCACGGCAAAACAACCACCACGGCGATGGTTTCCAGCATCTATGCAGAAGCAGGCCTGGATCCTACTTTTGTGAACGGTGGCTTGGTGAAAGCCGCAGGAACCCACGCGCGTTTAGGTCACAGTCGTTACCTGATTGCAGAAGCAGATGAGAGTGATGCGTCATTCCTCCACCTGCAACCGATGGTTTCTGTGGTGACGAATATCGAAGCAGATCACATGGATACTTACCAGGGTGACTTCGAGAATTTAAAGCAGACATTTATTAACTTCCTGCACAACTTACCGTTCTACGGCCTGGCCGTAATGTGTGTCGATGATCCAGTTATTCGCGAGTTGTTGCCGCGCGTAGGTCGCAAAATCACTACGTACGGTTTTAGCGAAGATGCGGACGTGCGCATTGAAAGCTATCAGCAGAAAGGCCCGCAGGGGCATTTTACGATTGTGCGCCAGGACAAACCTGCTCTGCATGTCACGCTGAACGCACCAGGTCGTCACAACGCGTTAAATGCGGCTGCGGCGGTTTCTGTTGCAACAGAAGAAGGCATTGATGATGCAGACATTCTGCGTGCTCTGGAAAGCTTCCAGGGGACAGGTCGCCGGTTTGATTTCTTAGGCGAATATCCGCTTGCAGCGGTCAACGGCAAAGAGGGCACCGCAATGCTGGTGGATGACTACGGTCACCATCCGACAGAGGTCGATGCAACCATTAAAGCGGCGCGCGCGGGCTGGCCGGATAAAAACCTGGTCATGATTTTCCAGCCACACCGTTTCACTCGTACCCGTGATTTGTACGATGACTTTGCTAACGTATTGTCGCAAGTGGATTCATTGCTGATGCTGGACGTTTATTCTGCTGGTGAAGCTGCGATTCCCGGTGCTGATAGTCGTTCACTTTGCCGCACCATTCGTGGACGCGGAAAAGTGGACCCGATTCTGGTCCCAGATGCCAGCCAGATTGCTGACGTTTTAGCACCAGTTTTGTCGGGAAATGACTTGATCCTGGTGCAAGGTGCAGGAAATGTCGGGAAAGTTGCCAGAAACCTGGCTGAATTTAAATTGCAGTCCCACACTAAGGAAGGAGACCAACATGGCTGATAAAATCGCTGTCCTGCTGGGCGGTACTTCCGCTGAACGTGAGGTGTCATTGCAATCAGGCGCTGCAGTACTTGCGGGTCTTCGAGAAGCAGGAATTGATGCGCACGAAGTTGATCCTAAAAACACGCCAGTGACTGAGCTAAAAGCGCAGGGGTTCGACAAAGTATTTATTGCCTTACATGGTCGTGGTGGGGAAGACGGAACGCTGCAAGGATTGCTGGAATTCTTAAAGTTGCCTTACACCGGTAGTAGCGTGATGGCTTCTGCTGTCACTATGGATAAATTGCGTACCAAATTGCTGTGGAAAGGTGCTGATTTACCGGTTGCTCCGTGGGTTGCGCTAACTCGTCGTGACGTTGAAGCGGGCATTAGTGCAACCACAGTTGAACGCATCGCAAGCTTAGGGTTGCCTGTCATCGTTAAGCCAAGCCGTGAAGGCTCAAGCGTTGGTATGTCTAAGGTTGATAACGTTTCAGCACTGCCTGCAGCGCTTGAATTAGCCTTTGAGCATGACGAAGAAGTGCTAATTGAAAAATGGTTAAGTGGCCCTGAGTACACGGTTGCGATTCTTGGCGAAGAAATATTACCGTCAATTCGTATCCAACCCGCTGGAATTTTCTATGATTATGAGGCGAAGTATCTCTCTGATGAGACACAATATTTCTGCCCGAGCGGTTTAATTGAGCAGCGCGAACAAGAATTGCAGGCTTTAGTGCTGCAAGCCTGGCAAGTTTTGGGCTGCAGTGGCTGGGGGCGCGTAGACGTCATGCTAGATAGCGACGGCCAGTTTTATCTGCTGGAGGTTAATACCTCTCCAGGTATGACCAGCCATAGCCTGGTGCCAATGGCGGCACGTCAGGCTGGGATGACCTTCTCTCAACTGGTAGTGCGTATTCTGGAGTTGGCAGACTGATATGTCGCAAGCAGCTCTGAATACGCGTAATCGCCAGGAAGAAGAAGAAACCAGTACTCGTCGCAGTAACGGTGGGCGACTGGCCGGGATAATTTTCCTGAGCGCAGTACTGTTTACGGTATTTATCGGCGGCTGGATTGTGGTCGGCTGGATGGAAGATGCTCAGCGCCTGCCGCTCTCGAAGTTGGTGGTTACTGGTGAACGTCATTACACCCGCAACGATGATATTCGTCAGTCAATTCTGGCACTTGGGCCCCCGGGCACCTTTATGACCCAGGATGTGAATATCATCCAGCAGCAAATTGAACGCTTACCATGGATTAAGCAGGCGAGCGTAAGAAAGCAGTGGCCGGACGAATTGAAGATTCATCTGGTTGAATATGTGCCCATCGCGCGCTGGAATGATCAGCATATGATTGATGCGCAAGGAAATTCGTTTAGTGTTCCTGCAGAACGTTCTGCAAAGCAGACTTTACCTATGTTATCCGGGCCAGAAGGCAGTGAAGGTGAAGTGTTGGAAGGCTTCCGCGACATGGGCGCAGTGCTGGCAAAGGATAAATTTACGTTGAAAGAAGCGGCGATGACCGCTCGTCGTTCCTGGCAATTGACGTTGAATAATGGCATTAAGCTCAACTTGGGCCGGGGCGATACGATGAAACGCTTGAGTCGCTTTGTAGAACTTTACCCTGTTCTGCAGCAGCAAGAGCAAGCCGACAACAAAAGGATTAGTTATGTCGACTTGCGTTATGACTCAGGCGCGGCAGTAGGCTGGCAGCCTGCTCCCGTAACAGAACAACCTAATCCTAATCAGCAACAGAATCAGGCACAGGCAGAATAACAATGATCAAGGCGACGGACAGAAAACTGGTAGTAGGACTGGAGATCGGTACCGCAAAGGTTGCCGCTTTAGTAGGGGAAGTTCTGCCTGACGGTATGGTCAATATTATTGGCGTGGGCAGTTGCCCATCGCGTGGTATGGACAAAGGTGGCGTAAACGATCTTGAGTCAGTCGTGAAATGCGTTCAGCGCGCGATTGACCAGGCCGAATTAATGGCGGACTGCCAGATATCTTCGGTCTACCTTGCGCTGTCAGGTAAGCATATTAGCTGTCAAAACGAGATTGGCATGGTGCCGATTTCAGAAGAAGAAGTGACACAGGAAGACGTTGAGAACGTTGTTCACACCGCGAAGTCAGTACGCGTACGTGACGAACATCGTGTTTTGCACGTAATCCCGCAAGAATATGCAATTGACTACCAGGAAGGCATCAAAAATCCTGTAGGTTTATCAGGTGTTCGCATGCAGGCTAAAGTGCACTTGATTACCTGCCACAACGACATGGCTAAAAACATCGTCAAAGCTGTTGAACGTTGTGGTCTGAAAGTTGACCAACTGATCTTTGCAGGCCTTGCAGCAAGCTACGCAGTTTTGACCGAAGATGAGCGTGAATTAGGGGTCTGCGTAGTCGATGTCGGTGGTGGTACAATGGATATCGCGGTCTACACTGGCGGCGCACTGCGCCACACCAAAGTTATCCCTTATGCAGGGAACGTGGTGACCAGCGATATCGCTTATGCCTTCGGCACACCACCGAGTGACGCAGAAGCTATTAAAGTGCGCCATGGCTGCGCGCTAGGTTCGATGGTGGGTAAAGATGAAAACGTTGAAGTGCCAAGTGTCGGTGGACGTCCACCGCGTAGCCTGCAACGCCAGACGCTCGCTGAAGTTATCGAGCCTCGTTATACCGAATTATTGAACCTGGTAAACGAAGAGATTTTGCAGTTACAAGAACAACTTCGTCAGCAAGGTGTGAAGCACCACCTGGCCGCTGGGATTGTTCTGACAGGTGGCGCCGCGCAAATTGAAGGGCTGGCAGCTTGCGCGCAACGGGTGTTCCATACGCAAGTACGTATCGGACAGCCGCTCAATATTACAGGCCTGACTGATTATGCCCAGGAGTCTTATTACTCCACAGCAGTCGGCTTGCTGCACTACGGGAAAGAAACACATCTCAGTGGTGAAGCAGAAGTGGAAAAACGAACCTCTGTCGGCTCATGGATTAAGCGAATCAACAGCTGGCTGAGAAAAGAGTTTTAAATTTTATAAGAGACCAGACAAAATTAGCGGTCTCAGGCGACAGGCACAAAACGGAGAGAAACTATGTTTGAACCTATGGAACTGACCAACGACGCGGTGATTAAAGTCATCGGCGTCGGTGGTGGCGGCGGTAATGCCGTTGAACACATGGTGCGCGAACGCATCGAAGGTGTTGAATTCTTTGCAGTGAATACTGATGCTCAAGCGTTACGTAAAACTGCTGTAGGCCAGACTATCCAGATTGGTAATGGTATTACCAAAGGTCTGGGTGCTGGAGCGAACCCTGAAGTGGGTCGTACCGCTGCGGAAGAAGACCGTGAAGCGTTACGTGCGGCCCTTGAAGGCGCAGACATGGTATTTATCGCTGCAGGTATGGGCGGTGGTACAGGTACAGGTGCTGCACCTGTAGTTGCAGAGGTTGCTAAAGATCTGGGCATTCTGACCGTTGCTGTTGTGACTAAGCCATTCAATTTTGAAGGCAAGAAGCGCATGGCATTCGCGGAGCAGGGTATTGCTGAGCTCTCTAAGCACGTCGATTCCTTGATCACTATCCCTAACGACAAATTGTTGAAAGTACTGGGCCGTGGTATTTCTTTGCTTGACGCTTTTGGCGCAGCAAACGATGTGCTCAAAGGCGCGGTGCAGGGTATCGCAGAACTGATTACTCGTCCGGGCCTGATGAACGTCGACTTTGCTGACGTGCGCACAGTAATGTCCGAAATGGGTTATGCCATGATGGGCTCTGGTGTGGCAAGTGGTGAAGACCGTGCTGAAGAAGCGGCAGAAATGGCGATTTCCAGCCCGCTGTTGGAAGACATCGATCTGTCCGGCGCTCGTGGCGTTCTGGTTAACATCACCGCTGGCTTCGACCTGCGTCTGGATGAGTTCGAAACGGTGGGTAACACCATTCGTGCGTTCGCATCTGATAACGCGACTGTGGTTATCGGTACTTCTCTGGACCCAGAGATGAACGACGAACTGCGTGTAACTGTTGTTGCAACCGGTATTGGCATGGACAAACGTCCAGAAATTACCCTGGTGACCAACAAGCAGACTCAACAGCCAGTTATGGATCGCTACCAACAACACGGTATGGCTCCGCTTCAGCAAGAGCAGAAACCTGTTGCCAAGGTAGTTAATGACAATACGCCACAAACGACGAAAGAGCCTGATTATCTGGATATTCCAGCGTTTTTGCGCAAGCAAGCTGATTAAGAATAAACCGGAATTTGGGGAACTGCGCTCTTTGTGCTAAACTGGCCCACCGATTGTGATATACACTTCGGTTGGATAGTTAATTTGGCGAGATTATACGATGATCAAACAAAGGACTCTTAAACGTATCGTTCAGGCGACTGGTGTCGGTTTACATACCGGCAAGAAAGTCATGCTGACGTTACGCCCTGCGCCGGCAAATACCGGGGTCATCTATCGTCGCACTGACTTGAATCCTCCGGTAGATTTTCCGGCAGATGCCAAATCTGTGCGTGATACCATGCTCTGTACTTGCCTGGTGAACGAGCACGATGTGCGGATTTCTACCGTTGAGCATTTGAATGCCGCCCTTGCGGGATTAGGTATTGATAACATCATTGTTGAAGTCAATGCCCCTGAAATCCCAATCATGGACGGTAGTGCAGCGCCATTCGTCTACCTGCTGCTTGATGCCGGGATTGACGAATTAAACTGTGCGAAGAAATTTGTACGCGTCAAAGAAACAGTTCGTGTTGAAGACGGCGACAAATGGGCTGAATTCAAGCCGTATAATGGTTTCTCTTTGGATTTCACCATCGACTTTAACCATCCGGCGATTGATGCCAGCACCCAACGCTACAGCATGAATTTCTCTGCCGACGCGTTTATGCGCCAGATTAGTCGTGCTCGTACCTTCGGTTTCATGCGTGATATCGAATATCTGCAGTCCCGTGGTTTGTGCCTGGGCGGTAGCTTCGATTGTGCCATCGTTGTTGACGATTATCGCGTACTGAACGAAGACGGCTTGCGTTTTGAAGATGAATTCGTTCGTCACAAAATGCTTGATGCGATTGGTGACTTGTTCATGTGTGGCCATAACATTATCGGCGCGTTTACCGCCTATAAATCTGGTCATGCACTAAATAACAAATTGCTTCAAGCGGTTCTGGCGAAGCAGGAAGCCTGGGAATGGGCAACCTTCGAAGACGATGCTGAGCTTCCGCTAGCGTTCAAAGCACCGAAAATGGTTCTGGCATAACACCAGAATTATTTATTGCGACTGGTTTCATTGGTACTCTCTCCGGCCAATGACGCCAGTCGTTCTATTATTGCCTTTAATTTTTCCGGGCTACGTTCAGCCACCATTCTTAATGCCTCTGCACTTTGCTGACTCAGAACTCTGTTGACCCCTTCAGTTTTACCCTTCACTGTTTGAATGCTGTTTTCTTGTACTGATTCTTGCCCAATTGCAGCCAGTGATGGATTAATCCTGATGTCGATTGATGTCAATGATGGTAATATTTGTGCACGTAATGCACTCAGTAGCGTGGCTTGTTCATAGCGTAAACGCATCAGCCAGCTAGCATTTGCAGTTTCAAGTACGAGAATGCCTTGTCGGAAATTTGCTACCCGGCACCAGGGATGTAGTTGAGCGGGTAATATCCCTTTCACAGCCCTGTTGAGCCTAAGTAGTGCAGTTGCGCGTTGTTGCACGTTTTGCAACACGCTTTCGGCTCCAGCATCATCGAACAAATGATCTAAAGATTGTGGGCGACTATCACGCATACATAATGCTCCGGCGGATAAAGTGATTGGTATTCTAAATTGTTGGCGACAGTTTGGCAGACGTTATTTCTGGCCGCATCTCTTGTTAGGGATGGTCGCGGCGAGTTTTGGTATGCCTGCGCTCAGCCAAAATACCGAGCCAACAGCCCCTGCTGAAACATCCACCAGTAGCCACGATTACCTCAACAAGGTCAGCTTCAATAGTCTGGCATTATTGCAGGAAAGTACCCGCCGACCATCATTTAGTGTCGATTACTGGCATCAGCATGCAATTCGAACTGTAATTCGTCACCTTTCTTTTGCTATGGCGCCGCAAACGCAGCCAGCAGCACAAGAGAGTTTGCCACTTCAGGCACATAAACTCGCTTTACTGGACACGCTCAGTGCGCTGCTCACCCAGGAAAGCAAACCCCCAGTTATTGTGCGCCACACTGCACTTTGGCAATCGCCAGCTGTCGAGACTTTTAGTCCTGCCATTTGGATAAGCCAGGTCCAGGGTATCCGCGCTGGCCCACAACGCCTCAGCTAACTCCATTTCCTTTAATTATAACGTTATTTTAGCTCTGCCCTGACGGTAGGCGTTTGAGAATTAATTATGCTAATCAAATTATTAACTAAAGTTTTCGGTAGCCGCAACGACCGCACCCTGCGTCGTATGCGTAAAGTTGTAAATATTATCAATAGCATGGAACCGGAAATTGAAAAACTTTCGGATGATGAATTAAAAGCAAAAACTGGCGAATTCCGTGCGCGTCTTGAGAAAGGCGAAGTGCTGGAGAATCTGATCCCAGAAGCTTTTGCTGTTGTTCGTGAGGCGAGTAAACGTGTATTCGGCATGCGCCACTTCGACGTGCAGTTGCTGGGCGGTATGGTTCTGAACGAACGCTGCATCGCAGAGATGCGTACTGGTGAAGGTAAAACACTGACTGCAACTCTGCCTGCATACCTGAACGCATTAAGCGGCCGTGGTGTTCACGTTGTTACTGTGAACGACTATCTGGCCCAGCGCGATGCTGAAAACAACCGTCCTTTGTTCGAATACCTTGGCCTGAGCGTTGGTATCAACTTGCCAAACATGCCAGCACCTGCAAAGCGCGAAGCTTATGCAGCTGACATTACTTACGGCACCAACAACGAGTACGGCTTTGACTACCTGCGCGACAATATGGCGTTCAGCCCTGAAGAACGCGTTCAGCGCAAACTGCACTATGCATTGGTGGATGAGGTTGACTCAATTCTTATCGATGAAGCACGTACGCCGCTGATTATCTCCGGCCCTGCTGAAGATAGCTCCGAGATGTACCGTAAAGTAAACAAAATCATCCCGAGCCTGATCCGTCAGGAAAAAGAAGATTCTGATACTTTCCAGGGCGAAGGCCACTTCTCGGTGGACGAAAAATCTCGTCAGGTAAACATTACCGAACGCGGTCTGGTGCTGGTTGAAGAGTTGCTGGTACGCGAAGGCATCATGGAAGAAGGTGAGTCTCTGTACTCCCCGACGAACATTATGCTGATGCACCACGTGACTGCTGCATTGCGTGCGCACGTGCTGTTCGCCCGTGACGTTGATTACATCGTTAAAGATGGCGAAGTTATCATCGTTGATGAACACACCGGTCGTACCATGCAAGGTCGCCGCTGGTCTGATGGCCTGCATCAGGCTGTTGAAGCTAAAGAAGGCGTCGACATTCAGAACGAAAACCAGACGCTGGCATCCATCACCTTCCAGAACTACTTCCGCCTGTATGAAAAACTGGCCGGTATGACGGGTACTGCGGACACCGAAGCATTCGAATTTAGCTCTATCTACAAACTCGATACCATTGTTGTGCCGACTAACCGTCCAATGATCCGTAAAGACATGCCTGATCTGGTCTATATGACCGAAGCAGACAAGATTATGGCAATCATTGAAGATATTAAAGAGCGCACGATCAACGGTCAGCCTGTTCTTGTCGGTACTATTTCAATCGAGAAATCCGAAGTGGTTTCTGCTGAATTGACCAAAGCCGGTATCAAACACAACGTTCTGAACGCCAAATTCCACGCCAACGAAGCAGGTATCGTTGCTCAGGCCGGTTACCCAGCCTCTGTGACCATCGCAACCAACATGGCTGGTCGTGGTACGGATATCGTGTTGGGTGGTAGCTGGCAGGCAGAAGTTGCTGAGCTTGAAGACCCAACGCCTGAGCAAATCGCGCAGATTAAAGCTGACTGGCAGATTCGCCATGACGCAGTTCTGGCATCAGGTGGCTTGCACATTATCGGTACCGAGCGTCACGAATCTCGCCGTATCGATAACCAGTTGCGTGGCCGTTCCGGCCGTCAGGGCGATGCGGGTTCATCTCGTTTCTACCTGTCCATGGAAGATTCACTGATGCGTATTTTCGCATCGGATCGTGTTTCAGGCATGATGCGTAAACTCGGTATGAAGCCGGGCGAAGCGATTGAACACCCATGGGTTACTAAGGCAATTGCTAACGCCCAGCGTAAAGTTGAAAGCCGTAACTTCGATATCCGTAAACAGCTTCTGGAATATGATGATGTGGCCAACGATCAGCGTCGTGCGATCTACAGCCAGCGTAACGAATTGCTGGATGTGAGCGACGTTAGCGAAACCATCAACAGCATCCGCGAAGACGTCTTTAAAGTGACTATCGACGCACACATTCCACCGCAATCACTGGAAGAAATGTGGGATGTTGAAGGCCTGGAAGAACGCCTGAAAAACGATTTCGACCTTGAACTGCCAATTAAAGAGTGGCTGGATAAAGAGCCTGAACTGCACGAAGAAACTCTGCGTGAGCGTATTTTGCAGAACGCTATTGAAGTGTATAAGCGTAAAGAAGAGGTTGTTGGCATTGAAATGATGCGCCACTTCGAAAAAGGCGTCATGTTGCAGACTCTGGATTCACTGTGGAAAGAGCACCTTGCAGCGATGGATTACCTGCGCCAGGGTATCCACTTGCGTGGTTATGCGCAGAAAGATCCTAAGCAAGAATACAAGCGTGAATCCTTTGCGATGTTTGCATCAATGCTTGAAGCGCTGAAATATGAAGTGATCAGTACGCTCAGCAAAGTGCAGGTTCGTATGCCTGAAGAAGTAGAGGCAATGGAGCAGCAGCGTCGTGAAGAAGCTGAACGTTTGGCGCAGATGCAACAGTTGAGCCATCAGGATGCTGACACACTTGCTGCTGAAGAGTTGGCTGCGGAAACAGGTGAGCGCAAAGTGGGCCGTAACGATCCGTGCCCATGCGGTTCAGGTAAGAAATTCAAACAGTGCCATGGCCGTTTAAGCTAAGAATGTAATTGTCGATAAAGGCGCAGCTTGCTGCGCCTTTTTTCTATGGAGCAGCTGCACAAAAATGAAACAACTAGAAATCGCCGTTGGCATAATCCGCAATCAAGCGGGTGAGATTTTTATTACTCAAAGAGCCGCCGATGCTCACATGGCCAATAAGCTTGAATTTCCCGGTGGGAAGATTGAAGCCGATGAAACGCCTGAGCAGGCATTGGTTCGTGAGCTTCAGGAAGAGACAGGTATCACGGCTACCGGCTTTACTCTTTTTGATAAACTGGCTTATGAGTTCCCGGACCGGCATATCACGCTGTGGTTTTTCATGGTGGAAAGTTGGGAAGGTGAACCGTGGGGTAAAGAAGGGCAACCGGGTCAATGGATTGCGCAAAATGCGCTGGTGGCGTCAGATTTTCCACCAGCCAATGAACCAGTAATTAGCAAACTAGTTATTAACAAACTACAGCAAGGTTAACGCAGGTCTTCTTCACTCCAGTCGTCGCTTTCTGATAAATCGCCGCTGCTAGGAATTCGTTTTTCCTCGGCGGCCCATTCACCTAAGTCAATCAACTGGCAGCGTTTGCAGCAAAATGGGCGATATGGGCTGGTTTCATCCCAGATGACAACTTTACCGCAACCCGGGCAATTCACTTTTATTGTTTCAGTCATATTCGCTCCTTAACAGCACGCGAGCTCAAAATCGAGACGTTCAGGGATGAGTCCATTTTCGCTATCCAGTGGTAAGAAACGGATCGCAAAACGGCTCTTATGACCAGAAACCTGCGGATAAAGCTGTGAGGAAAGGTCCAGCTGTAAACGCAGTAAATCGGCGTCATCCCCGTTATTCTGATAAAAACCATTGAGGCTGGTTTGTCTACGTAATGGTGCAGAATTACGAATAATATCGAGTACCAGATCCAGCGCTTGTTTTAATGGCTGCAACGTCGCAAGCCAGCTATTAATTTGCGCATCACGCTGATCCTGGGGGGAATATAGCCAGATGTGCAATGTTGGCAAATCAAAACTACAGCACCCGCCTGGGATACTCAGGCGCTGGCGAACGAGGGCAATCAAACGGTCTTCACGTAATGCTTGTCCCAAGCGAGGGGCTGCCATTAAAACACCACCACGTTCTTTGAGTTGGCTACGCAGTGAATCAATGCGCTGCATATCTACGCCTGGAACTTCAGACCAGTTCAATAATTTACGCTGCTGGCGTTCCAGCTCTTTAAGAATATCTGTGCGAATCTCACCACGCTCAAAGACATCGAGCAGGTCACCGATATTGCGGAAAAAATGAAGTGCTTTGGCTGTTTCGTCTACCGGTAATGAACTTTCGAGTTGTTGGATTAAGAACTCGATACGCAACCAGGTACGCATTTTTTCATTAAGTGGGTGCTCAAAAAGAATCTGGGTGCTCATTATTCATTTTCCTGCTGTGCGGCCTGGGCTGCCAGTTGCAGATACTGGCGGTGCAGACGGTCAACATGTGCGGCCACCTGTGCAGTACCACCATCATTATTAATTACATCATCGGCGGCGCTTAAGCGTGCCTCGCGTGTCGCCTGTGCAGCAAGGATTTGCAGCACATGTTCGCGACTAACTTTATCGCGCGCAATAGTACGTGCGATTTGCACTTCTGGCGAGACATCAACAACCAGAACACGATCTGCCTTTTGTTGTAGGTTATTCTCAATTAATAAAGGAACAACCCACAAAACGTAGGGAGAAAGAGCCTGGTTGATTTCGGCTTGGGTGCGCTGATGGATAAGTGGGTGTAGCAGAGCATTGAGCCATTTTTTCTCTTCCTCGGAAGAAAAGATCTTTGCGCGAAGAGCTCGACGGTTGAGAGTGCCATCCTGAAGGAGGATCTCATCACCAAAATGGTCAGAAATAATGCGAAGAGCGGGCTGACCGGGCTCTACGACCTGACGCGCAATGACGTCAGCATCAACAACGGTAATACCTAAGCGGGAAAAGTTATCGGCGATAGTACTCTTACCACTGCCAATACCACCCGTTAATGCAACCGTATAAACCATAAGAGTCGGACCCTGAAGCGATTTTATATTTCTAAGGTAAATTTTAACGATTGTAGCGTAAAAAAGACTGTTTTCGCAGTCTTGCGGCTGCATTAATAGTGCGTATGATAGCGTCACTGGAATTGGTAGTTATACCCGCCATACTTCAAGCCGCAGATGCGTTGGCCGCAATCCTGCAACTCGAATTATCCAGGGTATGTATTGCCGATTGCGTTCACGCGTCCTTCGCCATTCGACCCAGGAATCTGCAACATGCGTATTGAAGAAGATTTGAAGTTAGGTTTTAAAGACGTTCTTATCCGCCCGAAACGTTCCACACTGAAAAGCCGCTCTGATGTAGAGCTCGAGCGCCAGTTCACTTTCAAACACTCCGGTATTGCATGGTCAGGTGTTCCGATCATTGCTGCTAACATGGACACCGTTGGTACATTCGGCATGGCCCAGGCATTGGCCTCGTTTGATATCCTCACCGCCGTGCATAAGCACTACTCTGTTGAAGAGTGGAGCAACTTCGTTAAGTCTGCTTCAGACGACATCCTGAAGTTCGTGATGGTTTCAACCGGTACATCAGACGCTGATTTCCAGAAGACCAAACAGATTCTTTCTTTGAACCCAGCGCTGAAATTTATCTGTATCGATGTAGCTAATGGCTATTCCGAACACTTCACTCAGTTCGTTTCTAAAGCGCGTGAAGCGTGGCCGGACAAAGTTATCTGTGCAGGTAACGTTGTTACTGGTGAAATGTGCGAAGAGCTTATCCTTTCGGGTGCGGACATCGTTAAAGTTGGTATCGGTCCAGGTTCTGTGTGTACTACTCGAGTGAAAACAGGTGTCGGTTACCCGCAACTTTCTGCTGTTATTGAATGTGCTGATGCTGCTCATGGCCTCGGTGGCCAGATTGTTAGTGATGGCGGTTGTACTATGCCGGGCGATGTTGCTAAAGCATTTGGCGGCGGCGCAGATTTCGTGATGCTGGGCGGTATGCTGGCTGGTCATGACGAAAGTGGCGGCACAATCGTTGAAGAAAACGGCGAGAAATTCATGCTGTTCTATGGCATGAGCTCCGAATCTGCAATGACCCGCCATGTTGGTGGTGTTGCACAGTACCGTGCAGCAGAAGGCAAAACCGTTAAGCTGCCATTGCGTGGCCCTGTTGAAAATACTGCCCGCGATATTATGGGCGGCCTGCGTTCTGCATGTACTTACGTTGGTGCTTCTCGCCTGAAAGAGTTGACCAAGCGTACTACGTTCATTCGTGTGAATGAGCAGGAAAACCGCGTTTTCAATAGCCTCTAAGCTATCAGCGACATACGGCGTGGCATTTTCGCTACGCCGTCATCCCGCGCTCATTGCATCGCCTAACTGAAAAATAGGCAGATACATCGCGATGACCAGCGTCCCAATGATAATCCCCACAACTAACATCATTACTGGCTCCAGAGCGGCGGCAAGATTGTCTGCCAGTTCCTCGGTATGGTTATGATGCCAACTCGCCAGCTTCTCGAGCATTAAATCCAGGGCGCCTGACTCTTCTCCTATTCTTATCAATTGGCAACACAATGGCGTGAAGCGCTCGCTTTGTGAGAGTGTTTGCCATAGTGGTATTCCTTGAGTCACCTGGTAGTTTATTTGCAGAATAACCTGCTTCCACAGTAGTTGCGGCAAAGTGGTTTCTACAGCTTTAAGCCCTTGTAGCAAGGGAATTCCTGCCTGCTGGGAAAGGGATAGTGTGGTGTAGATTTGGCTAAGGATTTGCCCACGCCATAGCGGAGCGAGCAATGGGATTTGCAGCATCAGACGTTGTTCGTACTCTTGCCAATGAGGTTTCTTTGTTCGCAAAATATAGCCAAAGGCCGTGAGTATAAGAGTGACTAACAGCCACCATGCTCCCTGTGTTGTTACCCAGTTTGATACTGCCATTACCGCCACTGTAATAGCGGGTAATGGGGCATTAAATGAACGATAAATATTGGCAAATTCGGGCAGTACAAAACTCATCATCCCGATTGTCACCAGTAGTGCTACCGCTACGATAAATAGTGGATAACGCAGGGCTTTCATGACCTTTTTACGTAGCTGGTACAGTTTTTCTTGTTGATCAGCTAGCTTCTGGCAGCACTCGTCTAGCTTCCCGGTTAGCTCACCAATATGAATCAGAGCGATGAACAACGGTGGGAAAATCCCTGGCCATTGCTGTAAGGCGGCAGAGAAAGAGATGCCATTAGAAACGCGATGCCCGATATCCTTTAGTAATGCCCGCCATTCACCAAAAGGGTGTTGCTGCGCGATAAGTAATAGCCCGTCAGACAAAGATATTCCCGCCTGAAGCAACGTCGCCAGCTGGCGGAATATCTGTATTTTTTGCTGAATATGCCAGCAGCCTCGGCGGGTGTGCGATATTTTCCGCAACTGTAAAAGCTGGAGGTCCCAAGTGAATAACTTTTCACTGACAGATTCCGCGTCATCTGCAAGCACATCCCCTTGTTGAATTTGCCCGTGTTGATCGACTGCTTTCCAGTGCCAGAGTACAAATTTAGCCATGAGGAACACCAAGCACCCGATATAGCTCTTCAAGAGTGGTTAGCCCTTGTTCAACAGCCTGGCAGCCACTTTCAAATAGCGTCATCATGCCTTGTTCCCTTGCCAGAGTTTCGATTTCATGGGCTGGCATGCCGGCAATAATTGCTGATTGAAGTGCTGTATCGATAAGCAAAATTTCAAATAATGCACTTCGCCCGTAGAACCCTCCATAACAGCGCTCGCAGCCAGTTGCTTGCCAACGAGGCAAAGCTGTGGCCCAAAGCGATGTGGGTAGGATGATGTCTTCAGGGAGTTGTTCTTTACAGTGTGGGCAGAGTTTACGTACCAGGCGCTGTGCAACGACCATATTCAGTGCAGATGCTAACATCCATCGCTCGACTCCCATTTGTTCGAGGCGAACGACAGTCTCAGTCGTGGAATTAGTATGCAATGTTGAAAGTACCAGATGCCCTGTTTGCGCTGCTTTAATGGCTATTTCTGCCGTATCGCCATCACGAATTTCACCCACCATGATGATATCCGGATCCTGACGTAGTAAGGCGCGTAAAACACTTTGAAAATTAAGCCCCGCTTTAGTGTTAATTTGCGTTTGATTAAGACCTTGCATAGGGATTTCTATCGGGTCTTCAACACTACATAGATTGGTTGAGACTTGGTTGAGTATCTTTAATGCACTGTAAAGCGTGATTGTTTTCCCACTCCCTGTGGGGCCGGTGACAAGAATCATGCCCTGGGGATTGGCTAAAGCGCTTTGAAAGCGAGAGCTATCCTCTGGTGACATGCCTAACTCCGATAGCTCAAAGGTCTGCTCTGTTTGAGCCATCAAACGTAACACAACTTTTTCACCGTGATATACCGGCAGTGTCGCTATGCGAAATGAACATTTGCGTTGTTCGATTTCGATCTCCATTTGCCCATCTTGGGGAAGGCGGCGTTCTGCTATATCCAGATTTCCCAATACCTTAAGTCGCGCGGTTAGTGGTGCAGCCAGATGTGATGGCAGCAGTGGTTGAAGTTGCAACACGCCATCAACGCGAAAACGAATTTGATACCCTTGCTCTAACGGTTCGAAGTGAATGTCTGATGCCCTGAGTTGCAGGGCTTTGTGGAGCGTATCTTGCAACAGTTGAACCACTGGAGCTGTATTCTCAAGAGGTTCCTCCGCGCTAACAGACGGCCGCGAGTGCCTTGCTTTTTCCAGCTGTTCAACTGGCCAGTATTCAACATTGGCAGGCTTATCACAGATAAAACGCAATGCTTCAAAAAACTGTACGGGTGGGTTTGGCGCAATAGCGATATGCAGCAATGGAGCTTCAGAAAGCAATATCGCCTGATATTGGTTACACAGTGCGAGAATCTGCTGATTTGCCATGGTTTAATTTCCCGCTTGTGTATTATCAAAACGGAAGACTTCTTCGCAGGTTTGTTGAAGAGAATTATTACTGCCAGCGCTACAGGTTCGTGACCAGCCTTCAATTCCTTCTACATCACTCCAGCGTGGAGACAGGGAAATGGTTAGTCCGTTGAGACTTTCTTGCCCCGCAAGCGTAACAGCACCTTGTTCGATGCTCATGCTGCTTATGTAGCGGGTGGTTTTAGGTGTAGGAATACTGTTGCTCCCCGCGTCACATTGGCTAATCCCACCCCTTTCAATCGCGCAAAGTTCAATGGCGGTACGATAGGGCAGGAAGGTTTGCAACACGTCAGTCAGAGCCGCTTTGCGCAGGTAGTTTTGATAGGTGGGAATACCGATGGCGCTAAGAATCGCAATAATACCGATGACTACCATTAGCTATGCTAAATTAAAGTAATTATTCAAAGTAGATAAGATAAAAGTACATGAGTGTCCAAAACATTAAGAAGGCGTATTGTTATTGCCGTGTTTCACAGAAAGGGCAAAGCACAGCTAACGGCGGTTTCGGTATGACTCGACAGCAGAACTTGCTGTTGAGTTACGTGCAAGAGTACGAAGCCAAAGAAAAAGACAAGCCAAAAGACAAGACAAAAGATGATTTGTCTTATGATCTGAGCATTGATCACATGGAGTATCTGAACGCCGAAGGCGTGAGCGGCTTTAGCGGTAAGAACATCGATAAAGGGTCAGTTCTATTTAACTTTATAGAACAATGCATATCAGGAGCAATTTCAAACGCGGTGTTGATAGTTGAGAATCTTGATCGCTTTTCCAGAGCAAACCCACAAAGAGCTGCCCGCATTTTAATGGACTTACTTTGGGCAGATTGCCACATTCATGAAACCGAACTGGACATAATTCACACAAAAAATTCGAAATTGATTGATATAGCCACAGGGTTGGAGCGAAGCCATAAGGAATCACTCAGGAAGCAGAAGCTATCAACAAAGAACTGGGACAAACGCTTTCAAAATGTAGTCACCGATCAGAAAGCATTGACTGCTAAGTGTCCTGCATGGCTGCACGTTGAAAGTGGGAAGTATCAGGTCAATGAGTACCACGCAGAGCAGATTAGGTTGATTTTTGAGCTATACAATAGTGGATATGGTCAAGCATTTATACGCGATACACTTAACGATAAAGGCTATCTGTATAACAGCAACACTTGGGGTAGTTGGTTAGTTCATCGGATATTGAATGACAGGCGTGTAACTGGTTCACACGTCACACAATCATCATTACGCGGTGAGTATGATGGTTTGAAGATGTATCCAGTGATCATAAGTGATACAGACTTCAGTGCTGTGCAGCAACGACTGAAGTCACCAGGACGTGACAAAAAGATCAACCGCAATGCGAATAACCTTTTTGCTGGTCTCACTGTATGCAGTTATTGCAACACAGCACACTTATCAGTGATGACAGATTCAAAAAATAACCAACGCTATTTTTATTGCACAAACAAAACCGCTGGCAATGGTCGGTGTAATACTCGGGGTTTTAAGTATGACATTGTAGAAAATGCTGTATTGCAATACATTCGTAATATTGAGTTTGAAATCGTAGATGATAAGAATATCAACGCAGAACTACATGCTTTGAAAACAGACCTGATTACTAAAATGCAATACCGTGATGAAGTGTTAGCTGATATCAATAAGGTCGATATACCAGATCCCATCGACCGTAGGGCATATAAAGCCTTGCAAGCAACTATTATCAATCTTGAAACTCAGATAAAAAATCTGGAATCATTGGATGATGTGTCTACAGAAGTAAAGGCTATTGGGAATGCAATCAGCCCTGAATTGCTGGATCGTAAAAACGTAGCGATGAGACAGGACTTTAATGCAAGGCTTCGGCGTGTTGTTAAAGAAATTGGAGTTTTTAGAAACGAAAATACATTACTAATCCGTATTGAGTATTTCAGTAAAATTAATATGCAGATGATTATTGTTGATGCTAAAACAGGCAGGGTAATATTGCAATCGATCAGTGATGAGGGAGGTTTGATAATTGATACTATCAGTGGTAATAGGGAAAGGCATAATGATGGTAAGTGGGTTAAAATTGAGTAGCTACATATACGTATTAGCCGACACTTGATCTGAAATATAGCCATGAAAAATTGAGAATTATCGGTTTTGATGTGGATGAAGATCCTTATCAAAAACACAAGATAACCCTCATGCATCATACTACATAATTACATCACAATTCGATTTGCAGCCCTTTGAGCAATTTATCCAGCAACAGGGGCTCTGGATCACGACTGAGAGGCCTATCTCGTCTATTTACAGCACACTCAATAATCAGTACTCAATTGCTATGGCATCACAAATCACGTGAGCACAGCTCCTTGTATATGGGTCTAAACCAGAATGTTTAACACACTTTTAAGTGTCTTATAAATGTGAACGCGATTAAAGTAATTGCCTTAAGATTGATGAATTAATTTTGCTATGGTATGTAATTTTTCAGTTGAATAAACTTAAGGGATTACCTATTCAATTAAAATACTACATTTTTTAATTGTGTGCTAATTTTAATTTTGGTTAAGGATCTTGCTTAGAAGGAGCATGCAAATATCTCTCTTATTTTAAAGCTACTTCAAATTTTTTAACACTAACTTTCTCAAATGAACAGAAATCAATAGCAAAGACTTTATTTTATTTTGAAAAAAGAATTATAAACCCCTGTTGAGTATGATATTTTTTGTAAAGCCTTTTTCCATTTAATCAGTTCAGGCATAAGTTCATTTACATCTTCATAAAAGTTAGTTTTAGCCTCCTCATAAATTACATCTTTAAAATCTCCGACCCTATTTAATTTATGGGCTTCTAATGCAAGGTAAGAGTAACTGATATTATCATCATAGCTTTCAATCCATTCATCTATACCCAGGAAATCAAGTATTTCAACATTGAACTCATTCTTAAAATTCCAACCGAATCTATGAAGCTTTATCAGTGATTCATTTAAAATTTTAGAATTTTTTGAAGTGTTTCCCATGGATGAATTGAATTCTGTTATATATCTATTATTATCTCTTTTCTTTAAGAATCCATTTTCTGAATCAACAATTTTTATTAGGTGTTCAAGATTGAACATTGCTTTATCTAACTCGAGCAACGCATCTTCCACTTGAATATTGATAAAACACTGGGCAAGCTCTCCACCTCCTTCAATATTTTTCCTGTTAATCCAATCTGGTGCAGCCTTATAAGCCATGCATGCCACAACTAAAGTACCTAAAGAACTCAAGGAGCTGACCAATCACTAATACTTCCCCATTGCATTCGTTCATCCTTGCCATACCGAACAGAAAATAATTATTAAATTAAGAAAAAAAATAATATAGTACTATAAATCTTTACCAAATGAATAATCGCTATCAATGTTTTTTCTCCCTAACTCCTTTTCGAAAATGGTGGCTATTTTTTTCTGGAAGTCGATTACCTGGGCTTCAGCTTTTTTGACCTCGTCGCACTCTATAAAATTTATGTTTTTTGCGAGTAACAGTAAGTAGTCATAATGTGATTCAAGATAATTAGTACGTAATGATACAATTTTTGTAATCATTTCATTAAATGAACCATTTATTGTAATGTTAAACCGCCCTAGCAATGTTCTTTCGGTGTATAGTTCACTTAACTCATCAAGGTCAGAAGTTGTAATCCGTGCAATCTCCGATATGATTTTTTTATTAATCTCAACATGTGATTCTTCATTAAGAATATCACTAACTATTCTTCTTCGAAACAATGCATCAGCATAAAGGCGAGAATTTATAGACCACAATTTCTTATCAAATTGAATTGCTATTTGATGTGCTGAGTCAAGAGTATTCATTCTTTTTTTCTGTTGTAACCAATGGCTGGCAATATGACCGGCCCAAATAGCGGAACATAAGATTCCTATATTGCATATAGCACTAATCCAATCACTAACTGATCCCCATTCCACTCCTTTTTCATCGACAAACAATACATTCAGCAATACTAATCCTGCTAAAGATAAGAGAATAGCAACCAATCCTAACAAACCACGATTCCAGTATTTTAGTTCCATATCATAATCTCTTTTAGAAAAATGAAAGTAAAAAATCAACGCTAAAAACATCATTGTCAAAGTTATAATATATAATGCTTAGGGATATTATTAAACAGTAAGTAGAGAAAAAAAGGAAATAACCACAGGTTTTTTATGATTATTTTGAAAGAACTGTTTAAGCTATCCTTATGTATAATAAGAAATATAAAACGCAATAAGCACATCTTGATTTTTGTTTTCAGAGAAAGTAAAAATCACTATGTATACCATAGATAACGTCAGTACAATGAATAATGGGAAGATTATGTTTTTATTTTCTTTTAGTACAAACCCAATATTACTAACCAACATGCATATAGAACCATAAAGAAAAGAAGTAACATTCTTGAAATTAAACAAAGTCGTTTAGGTAAAAATACACGGTCTAGAGGCACTGTTAGATAACAAATACTAGATCCTTTTAACAATCTCAATATTGTGATATGCATTAACTATAAATCACTTAAGGATTTATATACGTCAATTCCAATTGAATATTTAATGATTAAAAGAATTTCATGATCATTGTGAGTGTTTAGTGCTTGATAATGATGTTAGTTTTTAACCAATGGGAAATTTAATAAGAGAAGCATCGCGTTAAGAGGCTGTTTTCTGTGGATACTCAACATATGTGTGCTTTCTAAATTTGAAGTATCTCGGGATATTACTTTCATTCTTAGAGATTATTTTTTCGACGGATTTCCAACAGAGGGTGATTGTTAACCCAACAAGTGATAGATATATACAAAATGATATAATCATAAAGTTGATATCATTAATATATGATTGAAAAACAGACGCTGCAAAACATAATGACCAACTGACAAATATTATTATGCTTATTATAGAATTGATATCAGATACAGATGGACGTAAAGGTACTTTAGGGTCATAAAATAAACTTTATAAAGGTTTCCAGTGACATAGTATTCGAGTTTGTCTATAATATATTCCCAATTACATTGCCAGTACTTACTACCAATGTTAACGAAATAAAAACAAACTGAAAATAATGAACCTATGAGTGCTGCTGCGGGGGCATAGAAATTAAAATCTTTAGAGGTAAATAGGAAACCAAAGGCGGCTGTGATCACAGTAAAGAATGCAAAAAAATAGGTTGCACGTTTCCAGTATAATTCTATTTCAAATTTTCGTATGTCGTGAGCCTTATCTAACGCAAGTTGTAGCATCATATGCGTTCTCGATTTTTCTTTAAAACTATCAATTTTTCTATCAAAAAATAAATTAAAGAAAATTTTATCATCTTCTTTAATTTTAATTATTTCCCTTCTACTCATTGACTTTCCCTTCCAGAGCTAAATAACAAAATTCTTACTTGGTTAGTTACTGCATTACAAAGAAGCTATTATATTACATGTATATAGAGACCTGATTTGTCAGACCAATCAGGGCATTCTAAAGTAAGACCAAATACATTAAAAATAGAGTCTATGGCAGCTGTAATATTACTAAAATCATTGTAACCTTCTATGTTATTATTTTTATATCTTTCTGTTAATTTTTCAAAGGCATTATCGAGGTCAGCTAATGATTTTTTTAATTTTGAGTTGGAAAGTGTAGCAGCTAGTTCCGGTAAGTATATTTCAAGGTTGATATTGAGGGCATGCACATAACCCATAGCGTATCCGTATGAATTTGCAATTAGTTTTACTCTTTTTTTGACTTCAAAAAACATTATATCTAACGGGATTATGTGATTCTTATAGTTCCAGATTAATGTCTCAATCTCATGAGGAACTTCAATCATGACGATGTTAAGATTATCTAGAAAATCATCAACAATTTCCTGTGGAGCAGATAGTGAGGACATAAAGTTAGCAAGATACTCAGACCATGCTTTGGTCGCGGAAATAAGAAGTACTTCGCCATATTCATTAACATTAAAGCTTTGATCTAAACATGTAAGTGTATTTTTTTCATGGACGTGTACTAGCTCATGATGAATGCGATGAATGACAGCTCTAATTCCTTTTTCGTTAAGGGAAATCTTTCCCTCATCATTAAACAGTTCAACAAAAAAGTTAACAGACAAGACTAGTGTGTATTCATCACACTGCCCATTTGAGCCTATTTTAGAAACTAATTGCCCGACAGCCGTACCCTGTTTGCTATCGGTAAATGAGCTAGATGATTTATGGTTGTAGCTAGAGGCTACCCGTTGTAGGGCAGTTCCAAAATCATAGGAAATGACTATCGACTTCAGCTTAGAAATGCTCATATTATGCTGTTCTGCAAGAGCTTTTGTAGCGGTAAGCACTAAATTACCTATGTCATTTGCTTCTTCAACAGTATTAAACCCTTCTACTGAGATATTAAAATCAGGTTCCAAGTAGCAATCCTCCAGGCCATTAATTCAAAGTGTCGGGACACTATAACGTTACCCTGGAAGGGTCTCAATAGTATGGTGCCTAGAAGTTCAAACATGCATGATGACTGAGTGAGCAGTTTGTGTTCACTTTTAGATATGGAGAGGTCAAATACTCCAGTACATTAAAATAAATAGAAATTTCTCATTTGGGTACTCCCTAGCGATACAATTTTTTCAGTACTTCGTTTAGTATCATATGTACCTTGAAACCAAGTATCTGATACTGTATCATTTCATTAATTCAAATGATACTTTTGGGTGCGTATATGATTTTCGGGTATTGCAGAGTCTCAAGTATTGAACAGCGGTTGGATCGTCAACTGGTAGTTCTTGAACCATTATGTGATGAGGTACTTTCTGAGAAGGTATCAGGGAAATCCACTAGCGACAGGCCAGTACTTCAAAGCCTACTTTCCCGGTTACGTAAAGGCGATACCCTTCGAGTTTTATCGATCGATAGATTAGCCAGAAATACAAAAGATCTTCTTGAATTGGTCGATGAGTTAACAAAGCGAGATGTAAGAGTAGAATTTGTTGATAACAAGATGAGTTTTGACAATTCACCTTCATCAAGATTAATTCTTACTATGATGGGTGCAGTTGCCGAATTTGAAAGGGGAATCATTGCGTCCAGACGTAATGAGGGTATAGCTGTTGCTAAAGAAGCTGGAAGGTACAAGGGCAAGCAAAAGAATCTTGCCTTACACAGTAAAATTATTGAAATGCTTCAGGTAGGGAAGAACACACCGGATGAGATCGCAAAGTTGTGTGACTGCGGTAGAGCAACAGTTTTTAGAGTAAAAAAATCCATGCTCAGTACTAACGACGTACTTAAATTGAACTCAGCGGAGTTTAATGTATGAATACTCAAAAATCAGATTACTTTTCTGCGGCAGAGTGTGCCTTGCATGAAGTAATTCACCGATATTTCAAAGAGGATTCAGAACGGTTGCTTTTCGGTGTACTACTTTGTGAATTTAGTACCAAAAACACGTTGAAGGTGGTGAACTCTGGATTCCCACCAGCTTTATCTATCTGTTCCAATTAACAAAAGGCATACCTTTGCGGTTATGCCTTTTCCATAAATTAATAATTTTAATTACCATACCTGATAAGGTGCATTCATACTGAATTCGTACGGACCCCATGTAGCGTACAGTACTGAATTATTTCTGGGATTATCTGGATTTGGTTTTGCGATGAATGTTGGCTGCAAGAGCATATTATTATTAGGATCTTCACACGTATAGTATGTATTACGTGCTGCGATCATCCGTTCACAGTTTTTCTTAACATAAGCATATTGTTGCATGAACTCTTCAATAGTGGCATTGTTTTGGTCACCATGTGAGGCACATCCACTAAGACTAAGAAAAATTAACAACATGTAGGATTTCATCATTATCTTCCTGGTAACGAACAAAAATAGAACAGGCTATAAGTATTTTCTTCTAATTATAAGAGGTCATTAGCATGACCTCTTATATAATCTAAGGACTTCATTTACATGCAAATAGTGTAATTGTGAATCTTATATGATTAAAACTTGTATCACTAAAATTCTTTAATAAATAATTACCATTTTTGTATTTTTTATAGGCCGTGACCGAACCATCATTTTCTAACCCACCAGTACCAATCAATTCATTCTCTTTTCGTAAGGACGTATCTAAATTTGGACTTGCCATTTTTTTAGGGATATTATAATAATCACCTGTCGTTACAGTAAACTGTTTTCCATTGTCCTTCACATGCATTCTTGCAGTATTAATAACTAATCCATTTTCTTGTATGCTTTTATCACCCTCCATGACAAACTTACAAGTGAACTCACCTTTAGATAGGGAGTCATCAGATGTTGGTATAACTGCTGTGTTATCCGCTATTTTTTTATTTCCACTTTCATTATTTATTTCAGGTTCTATTTGAGCATTAGCATCTTTTTTAATGATATTGGTACTATTAGTTATTGAAACATCTGTACTATTTCTCAGACGATATAGATCGATAGCTTTATCTCGAGTTATCGACATCTTTGATTCTAGAGCGACCAAACCCCAAGTAGTCCCTTCTTGCTGTTTGTAGTACTGATTCATAGTCTCTGCATATGAATCACGATATTTGATCCATAAACGCTGAGTGTTTTGTAATGCAGTACGAACACTTTCAGGCTGATCTTTAATTAATTCTTTATACTGCTTATTAAGCTCAGAATCCCAAGCCGATGTCGCGGTGTTATAACAATTTTGAGAATCAATCGTTGATATAGCATTTTTCTTGCAGTTATCCAAAACATTATCAATATTAGCACCCACTACTCCAGCCTGTACAACACCTGAAAATACTGTCAGTAATAATAGTGAACATAATTTATATTTCATATAGAGACTCTACTTTATTAAGAATTTACGGTTTAGTTATGTGAGTATACTTACTATTTTTGATAAAGATTATTCATTATGCAATTCATGATTTCCCAATTTTGCAAGTTTATTACATGTTATCCCTATTTCAATTTTAGTAGTGAATAATTTCTTTTTAAGAACCTCTGGCATATCGTTATTATATTTCAAAAGAAACTGTTGAAATTGCTTGGTAGATTCTATTATATCGTTTGACATCTGGTTGGTTTTAGATATTTCACTAAACATTAATGCATAAGCATTACCATTTTTCTCTTGGTCACCTCCGAACTCAAAGCAGTAATAAACTTTCATAGCATTTGAATTTTCATACTGAACGTATAATTCATCAAAATTTCTTGAGAAATTATCATAATAATGTGCACTCTGGTTTGTAGTCTTCGCAGATAGAGGTGCTGGTACAGATACATCGGAAATAGTTGATTTTTTATCGTTAGGGAATAAATTATTAACCCCGATAACCATTGTGATAATGAATATAAAAAAACTTGGTATCAATGCAGTCAAAAAAGACCTTACACCACCATGCCCTATATTACGGCATCTCTTTGCGATTTTCTTATAGACAAATACTGAAATGGCAATGCAAATAATAATAACAATTAAACCTAACATATAGATCCCTTTGAATTATTCATTCTTTAATTTAAAAGCCGCATTCAACATTCGTTACCAATTTTTGGTGTATAACAATTATCATCACCTGAGAATCTTATATTCTTCCAAAAATTACGACATGAACTAACATAGTAACTTTATCAACAGTAGTTATGACAAGCAGATAAAATAAGTTACATACCCATAATTATTTCGTAGTACTGTAACGTTCAGGCCAGATTTCCTTTACCGATACACCTATGTAATCGGCAATAATCTGTTCCCCTTTAGGCCATTTTCGCTCTAATGCATTGTATAGAGTTCGTTCGTGTAAACCATTTTCCCGCGATAACTGTGAAAGTGTTCCTCCCTTCTTCTTAATTGCCGCAATGATGTCAGCCCTATGCCAGTTGCTGGGGCTGGTAATTGATTCCTTTTTTTGAGATCCTAGCTGATTATGATTACTCATAATGACCACTCGTTACTTAAGTTGGGGATATGATTGATCATTATAAGGAACTTGTCAAATATGATAAGGAACACCCGTTCCTTAAAATGAACGAGATCGAGTTACATAAATGATTGAGAAAAAAGAAAGTACTAAACAATTCAGTGAAAGGCTAAAAACTCTGGTTCCATCTGGTTCTGGAAGAGATTTCGCTAAGAGGGCTGGGATTGGGTACAGTACTGTACATAACTATCTTCAAGGTATCTCAAGTCCAACGCTTGAGAATCTCGTACTGCTTGCGAGAGCTGGCAATGTGTCGGTGGAATGGTTAGCTACGGGCAAGGCTTCACTGGTTTCATATGCACAAGAACATGCTCTTGATGTTCCTTTTATTGATAACCCAACTAAGAAACTGATAGTTGATTCTGAACTTCTCAGTACTCCAGATGCAGCTTCACTTGTAGCATTGAGTGTTGTTAACGATACAATGTACCCAACGCTTAACTATGGTTCGGTACTGGTGATTGATACAAAAGATAAGGAACTCAAAGATAATAAGCTTGTAGTACTGTTTCAAAGTAGTAACTACTTAATCAAACGAGTACAAGTGAAACTTGATGGGGTGTACCTATTAAGTGATAATAATGTTTACCCATCTATATTTGTAGACAGAAATGCTTCTGTGGAAATGAATATCATTGGTACTGTACAATTAATTATTAATAAAAATTATTTAAAGTAACTTAGTGATATGTGATTGAGTGTGCTACATAGAGATTTAATCCGTTGGATATCTATAAAGCCTAAATGCTATTAATTTAATAGGTTGTTGTGTTGATTGCCTTACTTCGTAAGTCAAGAATTTTCATTCGTTCTAAATTCACTGCGTTCATTTAGCTCTCATTCAATTCAAAAGATTTTAATTAGTTGTTTTTTAATTATCTTATAGTTTAAACAACACTTATTGACGGGATTTCTTAGATACAATTCTATCCCCCGCAAGGGAGGAAGAAATTTAAGAAATACAATTATCTTGAACTTCTTAAAGTGTTTGACGCTGATACTTGTCAACATTTCATGTATAGAATTCTGGACGGATCTATTTTATATAAATCAGAACAAGCGGAAGCGGGTTGCCCGGTTTCTTCCTATCTAAGTTCTTATGCAACGGTCGTAGCTCATCACTACTCAACTTATAGAAACTACATGAACAATTTCTATAAGTGTCTAAGTATTTGAAATCATCAATTTCTGGACGGATCTATATTATACATTCTTGTACTGGCTTTTTATATTAAGTACTTTATACAGTACTTAATACCAGTAGCGGATTGTATCAATCCGTAGCCCAGATCATCTATTCAAACAATAGACTCCCTTATACCATTTGGTAAGCATTGGCTTATATGTCTATCGAGGAACCTACGGGGTATTATCCGGTTCTTTATAGTGCCGCATTGCCGTTCGTTAACTTTTTGACGGGTCTAATTTGCACTTCGTTCTGTCTGGACAACTCATCTGCCATCTACATTTTCGATAGGATCAGGTTCTATTTTATCAGTCTTTCACGAATGAAAGACCGCCAATCAGGATTGTAATTTCTATACATATAGTATAGCACATAAGTACTTTTTGTTTCAGCTTAGTTTCTGCATCAAATATATTTGAACTTAGTACACAATCTAACTTGTTTTATTTCAGAAAAAATTCATTCCTCCTATAAACACCTCCCAATATTTATAGTATTTGGAAACCACTTTAGTTATCTTTCGACTTATTGAATATTTTAAAGTTAGTGCCTGTAAGTAAAAAACTTAGACAAAAGCCAATCAATTATAATTAAAAAAACAAACAAGCATGCGAACAAAGTTGGCTGTTATTAAGTACTGAGTTAGAACTATTGCATCATAAGTAAAAGGATATCCCTTTTGTACCTAAAATTGCATGTACGGGCTGGAAGTACGTGCTGTAGGGTATGCTCCATACAGCTATATGAAGAACAGTGAGAGATGTTTTTAGATGGTTTGACCTAACTAAATGATGTTCAGCACCTAGAAGATGAATTTTGTGATCAGGTTTAACTACCTTTCTAAGTTTCACGATATCTAGTACTTGATGGATGTTGTAGGATGGAGAAATAATCAATACATGAGGCTGTACAATCATGGGACATTACCCAATCACTACGAATATTACAGAACATAATAACGAGAGTGCAAAAAAGCTATTTGAAATTTTAAGTGAAAAGATAAGGGATCGTACTTTAGTACGTATCTTGAACATTGATCTAAGTTTCATTGATTATCGTGCTACATCATCTGATTATATCGTTATACAAGGTGTAGAATATTTATATGATAATACATATTGTATTCATTACACTATAGATTACAGCATTAATAATGGTTGCAAAGATATGTATATCGAAGATGAGCATGAAACATCAATGAACTTTGATGTTTATGATGTTCATCTTGATTTTGATTTGATTGAAAACGTAAGAAATACAGTAGATGAATTCTAAGGGTAGTGTATGGATAAGGTATTGAAGGTTATTAATATTCTACTGTTGAGCATCGTAGGGATGTTATTGCTTATCGGTGTGATGATGCTTGTTCAGGGTAGTAGAATAGACCTGGGTAAGGTTGCTGATTGGTGGGCTGGGTTAAGTGCTGTAGCAACTGCTGGTACTTTTGCTATTGCGTTAATCGCTTTGAAGAAAGCCCCTAATTGGTTCAAACAAAAAAGAAATGAAACTGGTTTTAATCATACACTTTCATTAATGTCAGAATATGACGAGGTGGAACATGATATACAGCGTTTATTTTTTGATATTATTAATGCTCGGAGAGATGCCCCTCATTTTAACCCTCTTAGGGATGAGATTATAACTATTGTATATAGAATAATAGCTTTGCAATCTAAGTTACAATCTTGTAAAAGATGGAAAATAGAGGCGTCACCAGAAGTAGAAAATGCTTTTAGCCGCTTAAAAGAATTTTGTAATCTTTCGCTAAAGGTTTTTGCAGATGAAAGAGGTAGGGATATTGATGCGTTACATGAATCTCAGCAAGCTTTAACTGCCCTTAAAAGTACTATTGCTGAGGATTCTAAATCGTTTAAAACAGAGATTGAGGAAATATTCAAATTTCCAAAGTGAATGCCTGTTAGGATTAGTACTGACAGATTTGAATTATAGTTTTAAATAACCATTAAAGTACTATTGATAGGATGAACTGTGAATAAAATTAATAGCATTCTTAAAGGTTCAGTAATTGCACTGTGTGTTGTTGGTACTATGCTCTTGCTGAAAGCCGTGTTTAATGGTGCAGAATTCGGTAGTGTTAGTGATTGGGTAAGTTCGATAAGCACATTCGGTACTCTTACTATTGCTATAGCAGCATACAGAAAAGCACCAGATTGGATTAATCAGAAAAAACATGAAGATGGTTACGAGTTAGCAAAGAAGTTAATAGTTTATGAATATCCTGAAATTATGACTACTATATCAAAGTATTATAATCATCTTCATTTAATAAAAAGAAAAAGTGAAGGAGATGAGGTTATAATATCTCTTCTTAAAGGTCATATCACAGTTGATGATTGTGATTTTTTGCTTGACTGTTTCAAAAATGAAAAAATAACACCGCTCACAATTCAAGCTACAATTAAACAACTATCCCGTTTTAATTGGTTTCTAAAAAAAGATTTAATAACTTCAGCCCAAAACATTCGCTCTGATTATGAATCTATACAAATAAGAAGCTACGTTTTATGGAGTGCGATCAAACTTCCCTTGCAAAATAGTAGTGGTTATATCATTGATGACAACCTCAAAAAGGCTGTGGACAATATTAGAAATGATGTTGAGGAATTGCAAAAAACTTTAAAAAAATTCGAAGAATTTGATGTTGATTTTGAAATGTACTTTGATAAGACCAGTGCTAAAAATAAAGGGGCTTAATGCCCCCATCTCTTTAAATCATCCTGCTATTTAAAATACTACTTTTAGTCTTTATTTTGAGTGCGTTCCTAGAGGTTTTTAAATTAAATACCTCTTTTTTGTATTCACACTATTTTATTAAAAACTGAAACCAGAAACTTATGGGGCTTTCAAAGCTATAACAAGTGATAGTATCGATGCAATTGCTGCTGCAAAAGCTACAATTAAGCTTACTATAGGAATATATAACCCCGAGTATCGTTTAAACTTCTCATTTGGATTCAAGTACTGAATCCAATACATTCTTATCTTCAGCCATCTTACAACTAAATTATCGGCTAAAGTACTCTGATGCAAAACTCCCGTATAGCGGTGATAATGTATAAATGCTTTCACGCATTTTTCTATTCTTTTAGGTGTAATGGTTCTTGCATTATAGGTATAGTGAAGAATGATATGAGTATGCTTAGCCAAACTGTCTTCTGATTTAGAAGGTAGTATCATTATGTTTATAGAGCCCGTTGCATTATAAGTAATTGCAAGAACCCCCCCCTTCTGGGTATGAAGATTATTTAGTTTATCCTCAGCTTCGGCTATGCGAACATTTCCTGTAAACGAATTGCTAAATTGTAAATTCAAACCATCAAAGCCTATAACTTTCCCATCATCAGAATAATCATGAGTAAAAGTATCGATTCCATTTTTATTTAATTTTTCAGATAATATATCTAATGTTTCTTTAATTGACGGTTTTAAATAATTCCAATTTAAGCGAGAGTATGAAATCCTTAATTTATCATTTTCAAAATCCTTGCTAAATTTTTTAATCCATTTCATTCGTTTTGTCCTTTTACAGAAGGATGATTTTCATTGATGTCGAGCTGAATTTTTCTCCTAATTGTACAATGTAATACTGAATAAAAGCAAATAGCTGCGATTTTCTGAACATTTTTAAAATGGGACAAATGATTGGTTCGGGTTGCATTTGTCCTGCTCCAGAAAATCACCACTATTAAGGGATTGTATTGGATGGGGTTAAATTTGATTCATTTGTACTATCTTACATTATCAGAATCATCATTATGCTACTTAGTGGTAACTAAATAGAAAGCCCCGTTCGGGGCTTTTTTTATTATTCCCAGAAAATAGTAGATTCGCTACCGCGATTAGTGACTTCTGTTCTTTTAATCCTGGCTACTACTTTATCAGAATGTTTATCTACAACATCATATGTGATTTCTTCAATTGAATCCTGAAAACCACCTTCTTTAATATGTACGCGATTCAATTCAAAATCTTTTGTTGGATATTTTTTATAGAATTCTGATTCAGTCATGATTGTCTCCACGTGTAAAATGTTACTACTCACATTTCCAAATTGTATTTTGTACACCTGTCCCTGCGGGTAGATTCGGGTTCACTATGTGTATATGTTGCTTTAGATTTACCATACTGATTACATGCATTATTAGCTGTTTTCTGTAAACCATCTAAACCATACCAAGCGTCAGATTGAATACTCACAGTTTTTCCATCATTGTACTGACTGAACCATTGCACAACCTGTCAAAGCTAATGCAATTAACATCACCCAAAGGTTTTTCATTATTCCCCCTAAATACCAGTACTTAAATTCTACGGGTATAGATTATGGGTGACTTAAGTTTGCTTGTATACCTAACTATTAAATATTTGGTGGCACATAATAGTTTTTGAATATATCGAAATCATAATGATTTCTCTTGATATAACTTAAAAATCTCTTAAATGTTTCAGAGAAGTTCTCGATCAAGTTTTCAATTTTAGTTACAATAAAGTTATGTTCTTCAGGTTTCCCTATATACTTTAAATGAAAGAGGCGTGGTATGTTTTGGTCATACTTGAACTCAAAATTTGGTATTCTATAATGGTTGATTTTTTCTATATATTCTAAGAAGATCTCTACATATTCATTAAGTTTGGGATCATAAAAGATACCATCTGGTATAGTCTGTTGAAATGTACTTAAACATTCTAAGGAAGAGTATGCTGGAGTTTCGTTTATTCTTGCTTTCGATATATGGTAGGGTATATCAACAAACGAAGACTCTATGAAGCGAGCTAACATAAATAGAGACTTTGTATCTCGTATTTGAGGGGAATCCTCTTCATTAAGAAACATTGAAAAATATTTATTTACAATGTTTTTGTGCCTTAATGAATCATTAAAAAAATCACTGTAATAGTGAATTTGAAAATCAAAACTAAAATTGTTAGTTAGTTTTTCAAGATTATTAGCTATGTCATCTTGTAGTTTTGTGCTCTTTTTGCTGGAAGTTACAAAATGGAATACATCAAATTTAATATTTAAATTCTTTGTTTTTTCAATATCTGCTAATATATCACTTAGTTTTAATTCTTTAGCATTCCAGTTTTTACATTGTATAACATGAACCTTGCTGTTGTAACTGGGTGAATAATGTAAGCCATCAATACCATACTGATTTTGTCCTGCTGAGCCATATGTGGCGAATACAGTTGAATACTGTATGGAGAAATAATCACAAACATATGACTCAAATTCTTTTGAATCTGAAAATGGTATCTCTACAAATCGTGGCATATAGTTTCCTTATAGTATGAAAGTACTAACGCATTTAATTCTGCTTGCTATGTGAGGTTGTTCAATTGATATGTTAATATCTAACTTATCTGCTTTGAGGTGATACCCTACATTCTTAATTTTCGCGGCGATTTGTCGGTGCAGTATCAATCTTAAAACAATTACTTGCGTCTATGCCACTCCCACATTAGAACTTTCTGATTATCTATCAATGGTCTCGATTAGAAAAGCTTCAAACCTTCATCACATAAACATAAAAAACCATTATTTACAAGCACTTATTGGTGGCATTAAATAGTCAGCATTACTGTACTATAAAAATAAATATTACTTTATTTTAGCTGTACTAAGAACCATCAGCTCAATAAGTGTGAATCCTTGTTGTTTGTTCATATGCCGCTCCTGGTTGAGATAGCGGCACTTTGCGTCGTTTAAATTCTTCAGGCGAGTGCGAGTGTAAATATCAGGAAGCTCTATTCCAGGATATTTTTGTTATTTGCAAAGACGGCAATAAAAATGCGAGCGGTAACGTAACGGGAAGATATAAGCAGATGAGTTTTGCTCATCTGCCTGGCAGAAATTAGCGGAAACGCATGGAGAGATCGAGCGCGCGGACATGTTTAGTCAGTGCGCCAACAGAGATAAAGTCGACACCCGTTTCAGCAAATTCACGGATAGTTTCTTTAGTTACGTTTCCTGAAACTTCCAGACGTGCTTTACCACTGGTGATAGCGACAGCTTTACGCATGTCTTCAACGTTGAAGTTATCGAGCATGATAATGTCAGCCCCGGCATGCAGTGCCTGTTCCAGTTCATCAAGAGATTCGACTTCAACCTCAACAGGCACATCTGGATGGAACCAGAAGGCTTTTTCTATCGCCTGGCGAATGGAACCTGAGGAGATGATGTGGTTCTCTTTAATCAAAAATGCGTCGGACAGACCTAAACGGTGGTTGCTACCACCGCCACACAGTACTGCGTATTTCAACGCGGTACGAAGGCCCGGCAGAGTTTTACGGGTATCGAGCAATTGCGTGTTTGTGCCTGCAAGCAAATCAACATAGGTGCGCACTTCGCTTGCCACACCAGACAGAGTTTGCACAAAGTTAAGCGCGGTGCGCTCGCCAGTTAATAGCACGCGTGATAATCCAGTTAATTCGAAAAGTGGCTGGTCAGCGGCAACGAGATCGCCATCTTCAACATGCCAGGTCACTTTGACATCCCCGCCAAGCTGGATGAAAACCTCTTCGACCCAACGTTTACCACAGAACACGCCATCTTCACGGGTGATGATTACGGCATGTGAACGGTGATCTGCATCCAGGAGCTGCGCAGTGATATCGTTATTGGGGTTGACGTCACCACCAAGATCTTCACGCAAAGCCTGAGAAACAGCTGCTGGAATATCAAGGTTAATACGGTCGAGAAGCTCGTCACGTCGGCGGTCTGGGTTATAACGGCGAGGAGGCATGATAAAACTCCGAAATGGCTTAGTTAATGTCGAAACATGCTACATTGATGCGACCTCAAGTACCACTCTAAGGAGACCGTGGATGCAGCTAAAAGACGGCTGGCTGGTGGGTGTTAAACATGTCCCATCCCCACATTTCGATTGCCGACCAGAGGATGAAACACCTTCCTTATTGGTGGTGCACAACATCAGTTTACCGCCAGGCGAATTTGGTGGGCCATGGATTGATGCGTTGTTTACCGGAACACTTGATTCGCAAGCTCATCCGTACTTCGCGGGTATCGCACATTTACGAGTTTCAGCACATTGTCTTATTCGTCGTGATGGCGAAATCGTTCAATATGTTGCTTTTGATAAACGCGCCTGGCATGCAGGGGTTTCTTTGTATCAGGGCCGTGAACGCTGTAACGATTTTTCGATTGGTATTGAGTTGGAGGGGACAGATACGCTGCCCTATACTGATGAGCAATATCAACAGCTTGCCGCGATTACAGATCTACTGGTGAAGGTTTATCCGGCAATTGCTGACCATATGACGGGACATTGCGATATTGCACCGGAGCGTAAAACCGACCCTGGTCCTGCATTCGACTGGTCGCGTTTTCGCCACTCGGTAGAGGTAACGCCGAATAAGGAGATGGAATGACGCTGTTTACATTACTGCTGGTGATGATTTGGGAACGGTTATTTAAGCTGGGCGAACACTGGCAGCTAGATCACCGCCTTGAAGCGCTTTTCCGGCGAGTAAAAAACTTTTCGTTATTACGTACTATTCTGATGACTGCCCTATGTATGTTGGTGGTTTTCCTCTGTATTCGCGCGTTACAAGGTTTGTTCTTCAACGTGCCACTGCTCGTTTTCTGGATTGCACTCGGCGTGTTGTGTATTGGCGCAGGCCAGGTTCGACTGCATTACCATGCGTATTTGCAGGCTGTGAGCCATGGCGATAGTCACGCGCGCGATGCGATGGCGAGTGAACTGACGCTGATTCACGGTGTTCCACCTGATTGTGATGAGCGTGAGTATCTGAAAGAGCTGCAAAATGCGCTGCTGTGGATTAACTTTCGTTTTTATCTCGCACCACTTTTCTGGTTTATCGTCGGCGGTGTGTGGGGGCCGGTAACGCTTGCGGGTTATGCATTCTTGCGCGCGTGGCAGACGTGGCTTGCGCGCCATCATTCTCCGCAAGAGCGTTTGCATTCCGGTATTGATACCATTTTACATGTGCTGGACTGGGTGCCAGTGCGTCTGTTTGGTGTGGCATATGCACTACTGGGACATGGAGAAAGGGCGCTTCCTGCGTGGTTTGCATCGTTAGCCGATCGCCATACTTCGCAATATCAGGTATTGACCAGGCTGGCTCAGTATTCGCTAGCCCGAGAGCCGCATCTCGATAAAATCAAAACGCCGAAGGCGGCGGTTTCGATGGCGAAGAAAACGTCGTTGGTGATTTTGGTGGTGGTGGCGTTGCTGACTATTTACGGCACTCTGGTTTAATGCTCTCTATTGAAGGTTCTTTATTTAAAGGGATTCCCGGCAAGCGTTGCGCCACCGGGTTTCTCAATCTTAAACCTCGATAGTAAAGTGTGAATAAAAACCCACTCCTGGTTGTGCTACTGCCTGGTGTGAGGCGGCGAAAATCCCCACTTTTGCGCCAACCCATTTACCTTTTCCTGCAGCAAAACAAGGCGTGACACTTTGCCAGTCAGTGCCATTTTCGCTAAAACTGAAATGACAAATTCCGCCAGGTTTTACATCCACCTTTAGCCAAAGTGGCGTGTTTTGCAGCCAGTCGGCAATATCTCGTTGTTGCTGATGAAGTACCCCGGTATCGCTCATCCAGGCGGATATAAACGTAATTTTGCGCTTTCCTTCATACTGCTCAAGCGCCAGCGCTGCGTAGCGTTCGCCGTAAATTATCAGGCCACTGAGTTCGCCCGGTTGAACGAACGCCGCCTCTAGTCTGGTGGTTGCGCTGAACTCACGTGCAGGAAATTTTTGCAATAGCAGATTTGGTTGAGCGTACAACGCCTGCTCGCCCTGGTATTCCGGCATTATCTGGCAGGTTAGTGCCAGCGTATTTGTGGCGGATTGTAGCCATTTTTGCTGGGGATGAGCCTGCCATTGCCACTGTAAACCTGGGCGGCCTTCGGCAAAGCTATCGCTGGTTTGCGGCGTTTCATTACCCTGCGGATCTTTTGCGATTGAAGGGAGGCGATGTTCAGTTACGGGCTGTCCAATTCCTTCAGCCGTTTGGTTTTCGCCAATGATCGGCCAACCATTTTCCAGCCAGCGCATGGGTTGTAGATGCACAATACGTCCATAAAGGTCGGCATCCTGGAAATGCACAAACAAACATTCGCCGTTATCGAGTTCAACAAAACCGCCCTGATGCGGGCCGTTAATCTGAGTTTCTCCTTGTTGTAAAACCACTCTGGCTTCCCATGGGCCTTGCAGATTTTTGGCGCGCAATACTGATTGCCAGCCGGTTTCAACCCCTCCAGCAGGCGCGAAGATGTAATACCAGCCGTTGCATTTGTAGAACTTTGGCCCTTCGATCGTCGGCTGATCCAGCGCTCCGTCGTAAATAACTCGCCCTTCGTTCAGGATCGAACGGCCATCCGGCGACATCTCAAGTAACTGCAACTGATGTTTTCTGCCGCTACGACTGTGGGCAAAAGCATGAACCAGCCAGGCTCGCCCGTCTTCATCCCAAAGCGGGCAGGGGTCAATCCAGCCTTTTGCGGCTTTCACGCAGTGTGGCGCGCTCCATTCTCCATAAGGATCTTCCGTAAACGACATGAAAATGCCTTCATCTGGCGTGCTGAAAAATACCCAGAACTTTCCATCGTGATAGCGAACCGACGGTGCCCAGACACCTTTTCCCGGCTGCATGGTGTCGTAAGTATTGTTATCAAAGTGAGAGAATACGTGGTTGATGATTTTCCAGTTTACTAAGTCTTTCGAATGCAGAATGGGCAGCGCGGGAAAATGGTTAAAGCTCGATGAAACCATATAAAAATCATCGCCTTTGCGCACAATATCTGGATCTGAATAATCTGCATGGATAATTGGGTTTTTGTAATATCCAGGGCGATTTGTGATATTAACCATGATTATTAGCACCTTTGGAAATTAAAGCTGGTGTAACTGCTGGGGTGTTAATTTCTTCAACTTGTTCACGATGAGCGAGATCGCGCTGAATTTGGTTCATCATTTTGTCATCAAGAATATAGAAACGGCTTAACCAGTAGAGTACCAGATAGGAAATAGACGGGCCGATGGTTAATAAACCAATAATGCCATTGGTAGCAAGCGTTGTTTGCGTTGGATTACCCGCCTGATAACCGAACCATCCAAGTGAGAAACCGACAAATGCCCCAGCAACGGCCATGCCCATTTTTAATGCAAATAGGTTTCCGGAGAACGATAGCCCTGTAATTCGGCGACCAAATTTCCATTCGCCGTAATCTGCCGCGTTAGCCATCATATTCCATTTGAAAGGTTGATACATTTGGTGGAAGAAGCCGACGAGGAAATAAAGTGGGAATACAACAGCAAGCCAGGTTGGTGGAACAAAGAACATCACCACACCGATAACAACCAGCAATAAGTTAATATTTTTAAATAATGATACAGCACGATAGCGTTGTGCCAAATAGCCTGCGGCGATGCTGCCGATAATGGTGCCAACCACACTTGTGGAAACAAATGCGGATTTCATCGCGGTTCCAGCAGCACTTTCGATGCCGCCGAGCATCAAGTAAGTAGCGTAGTACAATGTTGCTGCACTGCGCATTACGCCTGCCATACTTGAGAAAAAGGTGATCACTGCCACGATACGCCACTGGTCATTCGCCAATAAAATTCGCAGGTCATCCATCATACTACTGTTAGTTTCGACTTTTGGGCGAACACGTTCAGAGGTGCTAAAGAAGCAGAAAAATAGCATGATGACGGCGAGTGTTCCCATAATCGCCATGGTTGCCTGAAAGCCGAATTGTTTATTTTCTTTACCCAGCCAGTCAACTAAAAATAATGTTGCGACAGAAACAACTAATCCGGCGAGTGACGAAATAGTGAAGCGATAAGATTGGGCAGATAAACGATCTTTTTCATCGGTGGTAATCACGCCACCCAGTGCGCAATACGGAATGTTAATAAATGTGTAGCAAAGCATTAATAATGTATAGGTAATATAAGCGTAAAGCAGCTTTCCTGATTCACCAAAATCCGGTGTACTGAAGGTTAATACCGCCAGCACCGCATAAGGAATTGCAAACCAAATTAACCATGGTCGGAAATGCCCCCAGCGCGTGTGTACCCGATCGGCAACCAATCCGGTAAGTGGGTCGGTAATTGCATCAAGAACGCGGGTAACCAGAAACATTATTCCCACTGCGGCAGCGGATAGTCCGTAAATATCAGTATAGAAATACGTTAAAAACATGGTGACTGAGGAATAAACTATTCCGCATGCGGCATCGCCCATACCGAAGCCAATTTTTTCCGCAACGGAGAGTTTCCTTGCTGTACTCATTTTATTTCTCCAGGCATTGAGTGTGTTATTTACTCACTCTATGGACTGATGGTTTATTACGCTATTGTGATATTTGCTCCAGGAGTTATGTTTTTTGCCGATTGAGAAAGTTGTCACATAACAAGAATAAATTGGTCTGACAGCTATCACCTTTTTAAAACCAAAAAACACCAGATTGCGCATAAAGGCCACTGAAGAGTTTTTGTAAGGTGGATAAGGATTACCACCACTCAACATTTTTTTCATTGGCTTAATTACTGATATCGCTAAGCTAATCCGACCTACAATAGAATTGTTTAAACAAAAAAATGCCCTTCAAAGTGAAGGGCATTGGGAATTCTAACGATTATCTGCAGGCGGTATGCCGAACACCGGCATACCGTTTTTATCCCATTCGAGTGTTTTCAGGCGTGTGTGGCGATTCGGGTCATACAGAGGGTCGCCCTCAATTTCCGTGTAGTTTCGCGCGTGATACACCAGCACATCTTTCCCGTCTTTAGTTTTGGTAAAACTGTTGTGGCCCGGCCCAAACTGCTTGTTCTCGTAGCTGGTGGCAAACACTGGCTGTGGCGATTTATGCCAATTAGCAGGGTTAGTTGGGTCGGCATTCAGGTCGATCCACAACAAGCCGATGCAGTAGTTTTCATCGGTGGCGCTGGCGGAATAGCTGACAAACAGCTTATCGCCATGAACCACAACCGCTGGACCTTCGTTAACCAGAAAACCTCTGCATTCCCAGTCCAGCTCCGGCTTGCTTAACATCAACGGCGTGCCTTTGATGGCCCAAGGGGTTTCCAGCTCGGCAAGATAAATATTGGAGTTACCTGCAATATCAGGATCTTTCTGCGCCCATAAATACCATTGCTTGCCCTGATGTTTAAAGGTTGTGGCATCAAGACAGAAGCTGTCGAACTGCGTTTTTACCTGGCCTTTTTCAACCCATCTCCCGGTGAGCGGGTCTGCATCCGCACATTCCAGCGCAAACATGCGGTGCTGGAACATATTTAACTGATCCAGTTCCTGCGTGTGGGTGGCGGCGAAATAGATGTACCACTTACCGTCGATATGATGCAGCTCTGGTGCCCAGATAAGTTCGCTCATTGGGCCACGATTGGGTTTGCGCCATACCACGGTAGGTTGTGCATCTGGCAGCTCGCTTATTGTGCGTACGCAGCGGATCTCCAGCCTGTCGTACTCTGGTACTGACGCAATAAAGTAGTAGTAATCTTCATGCAGCAAAATAAACGGATCGGCGCGCTGCTCAATAAATGGATTAGGCCATTGCTCCTGATTCATAGGGCTTTCCTTACAGTTTGGCTTCAACAGGTTTGCTGTCGTGATATTCATTCAGTTCGCGATAGTTGATGCGGCGCTTTTCAAGGTCTGCCTGAATGCGCTGCATTAATTCACGGTCAACTTTCAACAAGCGCACAACGCCTGCGGTAATCAGGTAGCCAACGCCTGGGATGATGGTAAACAGCATCACAATACCGTTAATTGACTCAGGGCTTTGCTGCTTGGCACCGGCATCATAGCCGTACCAGGAAAGCAGGAAGCCAACCATTGCGCCTGCAATCGCCAGCCCCAGCTTCAGGAAGAACAAGTTACCGGAGAAGCTGATGCCGGTGATGCGTTTGCCTGTTTTCCACTCGCCGTAGTCGTCTACGTCGGCCATCAGTGACCAGTGCAGTGGGGAAGGGATCTGATGAAGAATGTTCAGCAGGAAATACATCACAACAATCAGTGTCGTGGCGTGCGGGTCGAGGAAGTAGAAACCACTGGAGAAAATGGCCAGCACGATGTTGGTCCAGAAGAACACTTTGAGTTTACAGATACGGTCAGTCAGCACTTTAGCTAACATGCTGCCACCCATCATGCCGACTACGCCGAGGCTAATGAATAATGTCGCGAAGCTGGTGCTTTGGCCCATCACCCAAGTGACGTAGTACATGGTTGCCGCCATACGGATGAAACCCGGGCAGACGTTGCACAGTGTCAGCAGAAGAATGCGCACCCACTGGTCGTTTTTCCAGACATCTTTCAGGTCAGCTTTGAGATCGTCATTGCTAGGCACTGCCGGACGAACACGCTCTCTGACGGTCGTGAAGCAGAACAGGAACATACACATGCCCAGTACCGCCAGAACGCCCATCGCCATTTGATAACCTTTGGCTTTGTCGCCGCCACCAAACCAGTCAACCATCGGCAGCAGAGAAAGCGAAAGAATGAGCGTTGCAATACCAACCATAACAAAGCGATAAGCCTGGCAGGCCACGCGTTCTTTCGGATCGTTGGTAATCACACTGCCAAGTGAGCAGTAAGGAATATTAATTGCGGTATAGGTTAAAGAGAGCAGGAAATAGGTAACAAAGGCATAGATAACTTTGCTGCTATAAGCCCAATCAGGCGTGGTGAACATCAGGTAACTGAAGAAGGCAAATGGCGCTGCCATCCATAAAATCCATGGACGAAAACGTCCCCAGCGACTCTGTGTTCTGTCAGCAATGGCACCCATTATTGGGTCCGTTACTGCATCAATCACCCTGATTGAAAGCAGCATAACACCCACTAATGCCGGGGCGAGGCCAAAAATATCCGTATAAAAATAATTAACAAACAACATAATGGCACCAAAGATAATGTTACATCCGGCGTCCCCCATTCCGTAGCCAATCTTTTCTTTCACAGATAATGTGCTGCTTTCCATAGAAAATGCTCCTGACCAGAATATGGACAAGAGTATTGAGCTATTGGAGGAAATTTGCGTGTCCGTAATCCGCCACAGAGATGGACAATACTGTCATTGTTAAGAATATGTGAAGCAGATAACAAAGCGCCCCGGTGAGCCAAAGCTCGCCGGGGCGCTTATTTAAAGAAGAATGGCTTAAGCTTTAACGCTCTTCAAGTTCTTCTGTTTGATGAAGTAACCGATACCGAGAACGACTACCCATACTGGAATCAGCCATACGGAGATAGCCATGCCTGGAGTTATCGCCATAATCACCAATACTGCCGCCATAAACAGCAGGCAGACGTAGTTACCCAATGGATAGAACAGGGCTGGGAAACGCGTTTTCACGCCCTGTTGTTGTTTAGCACGGCGGAACTTCATATGCGCCAGGCTAATCATCGCCCAGTTGATGACCAGTGCAGACACCACCAGAGCCATCAGCAGGCCAAAGGCTTCCGCTGGTGCCAGGTAGTTGATCAGTACACACAGAGCGGTGAACAGAGCAGATACCAAAATGGTATTCACTGGAACGCCACGTTTATCAACTTTCTGCAGTGCTTTCGGTGCGTTGCCTTGTTGGGCCAGGCCAAACAGCATACGGCTATTGCAGTAAACACAGCTGTTATAAACAGACAGTGCGGCGGTCAGAACAACAACGTTAAGTGCGTTTGCAACAAAGGTATCGCCCAGTTCATGGAAGATAAGGACAAACGGGCTGGTGTCTGCGGTAACGCGAGTCCATGGCATCAGAGACAACAGCACTGCCAGGGAACCCACATAGAAAATCAGAATACGGTAGATAACCTGGTTGGTTGCTTTCGGAATGCTAACCTGTGGGTTATCTGCTTCCGCAGCAGTAATCCCAACCAGCTCCAGACCGCCGAACGAGAACATGATAATCGCCATCATCATCACAAGTCCGGTCCAACCGTGTGGCAGGAATCCACCTTGTTCCCATAAGTTGCGCACTGTCGCCTGTGGGCCTGCGTGGTCACTAAACAGCAACCATGCGCCAAATACGATCATAGCGACAACCGCGATGACTTTGATAATCGCGAACCAAAACTCCATCTCACCAAATACTTTTACATTAGTGAGGTTGACGGCATTGATGACGACGAAGAAGACCGCGGCAGATGCCCAGGTTGGGATCTCCGGGTACCAGAACTGAATGTATTTACCAACTGCAGTAAGTTCTGCCATGGCAACGAGTACATACAGTACCCAGTAGTTCCAGCCAGAAGCAAAACCTGCGAATCCGCCCCAGTATTTGTAAGCAAAATGGCTAAATGAGCCAGCTACCGGCTCCTCAACGACCATTTCACCTAACTGGCGCATGATCAAGAAGGCAATAAAGCCTGCAATCGCATAACCAAGAATAATCCCCGGCCCGGCGGATTGGATGACAGACGCACTGCCCAGAAACAGGCCTGTCCCAATAGCTCCACCTAGCGCGATGAGCTGGATATGGCGGTTTTTAAGGCCGCGTTTCAGCGTGTCGCCTTGTTCCATCATTTAACCTCGTGTGGTCATTTTCAGGGCGCTGGCCGCGCCTCTGTAAGTTTGTAATTCCGTAATGTGTAGTCTTTATTTTACGGTTTTGAATTCCAGTATTTTGCGCATTGGACTACCGCAGCGCAAAGAATAGTGGTAAGTGCCAGTGTTTGCACCTGCTTTCTATTACTGCCGTGAATAGTTGAATAAAAAAAAACCAGTTGTTCTCCCGCCCGAATTATTTATTCCGCCTGTTATTTCTCCACGTTAAGCGAATTTGTTGAATTAATATTCATATTTTAAAGTGATGAATCGGTTCAAATTGCAAGAAAAGGCACTTTTTGCTGTTTCGTAAACGTTAAATACGTCTGTGTGTGAGTAAATGTGACATTTGTGCAAAGTTACAGCTTTGAAACGTCATTTCTGTAATGTTGTTAAAATGTGCCTGGTTTAATGATTTCAATCAAAACCAATATGGACAGAAGGTGAATACTTTGTTACTTTAGCGTCAAGAATGTGAAATTGGTCATACCAATTGACTAGCCCCAGATGATTTGAAGTCTGAAGGGGATATACCCCAAATAATTCGAGTTGTGGGAAGGCGGCAAACGAGAGAGTCCCGGTGAGCTTACCTAAGTAAGTGATTCGGGTGAACGAGAGCAGCTAAGGCACCAACAACTTGAAGTATGACGGGTATAGGGCTAATGGCAGAGACAGGGAAAAAATGGCCTACAGCAAAATCCGCCAACCAAAACTATCCGATGTGATTGAGCAGCAGTTGGAGTTTCTCATCCTCGAGGGAACCTTGCGTCCCGGCGAAAAACTCCCACCAGAGCGCGAATTGGCAAAACAATTCGACGTATCTCGTCCTTCACTACGCGAGGCCATTCAGCGTCTCGAAGCGAAAGGACTCCTGCTTCGTCGTCAGGGCGGCGGTACTTTTGTCCAGAACAGTCTTTGGCAAAGTTTAAGCGACCCGCTGGTCGAACTGCTGTCTGACCATCCTGAATCCCAGTTTGATCTGCTTGAAACCCGCCACGCCCTTGAAGGTATCGCTGCCTATTACGCTGCATTGCGTGGTACAGACGAAGACCTCAAACGTATTGGCGACTGCCATTTAGCCATTCAAAAAGCGCAAGAGTCCGGCGATCTGGATGCAGAATCCGATGCGGTTATGCAGTATCAAATCGCCGTGACGGAAGCCGCCCACAACGTTGTGCTACTACATTTGTTGCGCTGTATGTCACCGATGCTCGAACAAAACGTTCGTCAGAATTTTGAATTGCTCTATGCGCGCCGTGAAATGCTGGCGCAAGTGAGCAGCCATCGCGCCAGCATTTTTGCGGCGATTATGGCTCGCCAGCCGGAGCAGGCGCGCGAAGCGTCGCACCGTCACCTGGCATTTATCGAAGAAATATTGCTGGATCGCAGCCGCGAACAGAGTCGTCGAGAACGTTCTCTGCGGCGCTTACAGCAACGTAAGGAATAAGAGTCTGAAATTTCAGATTCTCAAAAGCGCCAATTTTTAGAGCGCGGCAACTAAACGCAGAACCTGTCTTATTGTGTTTTTCCAAGGAAAATACAATGGGACAGGTTCCAGAAAATCAACGTATTAGACACAGATAAGGAATACCACCCATGTCAGAACGTTTCCCAAATGACGTGGATCCGATCGAAACTCGCGACTGGCAACAGGCGATCGAATCGGTCATCCGTGAAGAAGGTGTTGAGCGCGCACAGTACCTGATTGATCAGTTACTGAGCGAAGCCCGTAAAGGCGGAGTAAAAGTTGCAGAAGGTTCTGCTGCCCGTCAGTACGTAAACTCCATCGCCGTTGAAGATGAACCGGAATACCCGGGGAATCTGGAGCTGGAACGCCGTATTCGTTCTGCTATCCGTTGGAACGCCATCATGACTGTCCTACGAGCGTCTAAAAAAGACCTCGATCTGGGCGGCCATATGTCCTCTTTCCAGTCTTCTGCAACCGTGTATGACGTGTGTTTCAACCACTTCTTCCGCGCGCGCAATGCGAAAGATGGCGGCGATCTGGTGTACTTCCAGGGCCACATCTCCCCAGGCGTATATGCACGTGCTTTCCTTGAAGGCCGCCTGACTGAAGACCAGATGAACAATTTCCGTCAGGAAGTTCACGGTAATGGTCTGTCCTCTTATCCGCACCCTAAATTGATGCCTGAATTCTGGCAGTTCCCGACCGTATCTATGGGTCTGGGTCCAATTGGTGCAATCTATCAGGCTAAATTCCAGAAATACCTGGAACACCGTGGTCTGAAAGACACCTCCGCACAGCGCGTTTACGCGTTCCTGGGCGACGGTGAGATGGATGAGCCAGAATCTAAAGGTGCGATCACCATCGCTACCCGTGAAAAACTGGACAACCTGTGCTTCATCATCAACTGTAACCTCCAGCGTCTGGATGGCCCAGTAACCGGTAACGGCAAAATCATTAACGAACTGGAAGGTATCTTCGCGGGTGCTGGCTGGAACGTTATCAAAGTGATTTGGGGCTCTCGTTGGGACGAACTGCTGCGTAAAGATACCAGCGGTAAGCTGCTGCAGCTGATGGGCGAAACCGTTGACGGCGACTATCAGACCTTCAAATCCAAAAACGGCGCTTACGTACGTGAGCACTTCTTCGGTCGTTATCCAGAAACTGCTGCACTGGTTAAAGATATGTCCGACGATGAGATTTGGGCACTGAACCGTGGCGGCCACGATCCGAAGAAAATCTACGCTGCACTGCGAAATGCACAAGAAACCAAAGGCAAAGCAACTGTAATCCTTGCTCATACCGTTAAAGGTTATGGCATGGGTGAAACTGCCGAAGGTAAAAACATCGCGCACCAGGTTAAGAAAATGAACATGGATGGCGTGCGTTATGTACGTGACCGTTTCAATGTTCCAGTGACCGATGCGGAAATCGAAAAACTGCCTTACATCAAGTTCGAAGAAGGCAGCGAAGAGTACAAATATCTGCATGGCCAGCGTGAAAAACTGAACGGCTACCTGCCGACGCGCCTGCCAAAATTCACCGAGAAACTGGAACTGCCAACACTGGCTGACTTCAGCTCTCTGTTAGAAGAGCAGAACAAAGAAATCTCCACCACTATCGCTTTCGTTCGTGCCCTGAACGTGATGCTGAAGAACCCGTCTATCAAAGACCGTCTGGTTCCAATCATTGCCGATGAAGCGCGTACTTTCGGTATGGAAGGTCTGTTCCGTCAGATTGGTATTTACAGCCCGAACGGCCAGCAGTACACCCCGCAGGACCGTGAGCAGGTTGCTTACTATAAAGAAGACGAGAAAGGCCAGATCCTGCAAGAAGGTATCAACGAGCTGGGCGCAGGTTCTTCCTGGCTGGCTGCTGCGACCTCTTACAGCACCAACGATCTGCCAATGATCCCGTTCTACATCTACTACTCCATGTTCGGTTTCCAGCGTATCGGCGACCTGTGCTGGGCAGCGGGTGACCAACAGGCGCGTGGCTTCCTGGTCGGCGGGACTTCCGGTCGTACCACACTGAACGGTGAAGGTTTGCAGCACGAAGATGGCCACAGCCATATTCAGTCTCTGACTATCCCTAACTGTATCTCTTACGATCCTTCTTACGCTTACGAAGTTGCAGTCATCATGCATGACGGCCTGGTGCGTATGTACGGTGAAGCGCAAGAGAACATTTACTACTACATCACTACGCTGAACGAAAACTACCACATGCCAGCCATGCCAGAAGGCGCGGAAGAAGGCATCCGTAAAGGTATCTACAAACTGGAAACAGTTGAAGGTAGCAAAGGTAAAGTTCAGCTGATGGGTTCTGGTTCTATCCTGCGTCACGTACGTGAAGCAGCACAGATCCTGGCTAAAGACTACGGTGTTGGCTCTGATGTATTCAGCGTAACTTCCTTCACTGAACTGGCGCGTGATGGCCAGGATTGTGAGCGCTGGAACATGCTGCACCCAACTGAAGAACCACGTGTACCGTACGTTGCTCAGGTTCTGAGCGATGCACCAGCAGTGGCATCTACTGACTATATGAAACTGTTCGCTGAGCAGATCCGTAACTTCATCCCAGCAAGCGATTACCGCGTACTGGGTACTGATGGCTTCGGTCGCTCTGACAGCCGCGAAAACCTGCGTCACCACTTCGAAGTGGACGCATCTTATGTGGTTGTTGCAGCACTTGGCGAACTGGCTAAACGTGGCGAAATCGATAAGAAAGTGGTAGCTGACGCTATCATCAAATTCAACATCGATGCTGATAAAGTCAACCCGCGTCTGGCATAAGAGGTAAAGAATAAAATGGCTATCGAAATCAAAGTACCGGACATCGGTGCAGACGAAGTTGAAGTTACCGAAATCATGGTGAAAGTGGGCGACAAGGTTGAAGTTGACCAGTCCATCATCTCCGTGGAAGGTGACAAGGCTTCAATGGAAGTCCCTTCTCCGCAAGCAGGTGTGGTCAAAGAGATCAAAGTTGCGGTTGGTGACAAAGTTGAAACCGGCAAACTGGTTATGATTTTCGAATCCGCCGAAGGTGCAGCGCAAGCTGCACCAGCTCCGGCTGAAGAGAAGAAAGAAGCAGCGCCAGCAGCGGCTCCGGCAGCCGCCGCAGCAAAAGAAGTGAACGTGCCAGACATCGGCGGTGACGAAGTAGAAGTGACCGAGATTATGGTTAAAGTGGGCGACAAAGTAGAAGCAGAGCAATCTCTTATCACCGTTGAAGGTGACAAAGCTTCTATGGAAGTCCCGGCACCGTTCGCGGGCGTGGTAAAAGAAATCAAAATCAACACTGGCGACAAAGTGTCTACCGGTTCCCTGATTATGGTCTTCGAAGTAGCAGGTGCTGCACCGGCTGCTACAGAAACTAAAGCTGAAGCGGCTCCGGCTGCTGCACCTGCGGCTTCTGGCTCTAAAGAAGTCAATGTCCCAGACATCGGCGGTGACGAAGTTGAAGTGACTGAAGTGATGGTTAAAGTGGGCGACAAAGTTGCTGCTGAACAATCACTGATCACCGTAGAAGGCGACAAAGCCTCTATGGAAGTCCCGGCTCCGTTCGCGGGTGTGGTTAAAGAGATCAAAATCAATACTGGCGACAAAGTGTCTACCGGTTCTCTGATTATGGTCTTTGAAGTGGAAGGCGCATCGCCTGCTCCAGCAGCTAAGCAAGAAGCAGCAGCTCCGGCTCCTGCGGCGGCAGCTCAGAAACCAACTGCGGCACCAGCGCAGGCTTCCGGTAAAACTGAATTCGCTGAAAACGACGCATATGTTCATGCAACTCCACTGATTCGCCGTCTGGCGCGTGAGTTCGGTGTGAACCTGGCGAAAGTGAAAGGGACTGGCCGTAAAGGTCGTATCCTGCGCGAAGACGTTCAGGCTTACGTGAAAGATGCTGTTAAGCGTGCAGAAACTGCACCAGCTGCGGCAACTGGCGGCGGTCTGCCAGGCATGCTGCCATGGCCGAAAATTGATTTCAGCAAGTTCGGTGAAATCGAAGAAGTGGAACTGGGCCGTATCCAGAAAATCTCTGGTGCTAACCTGAGCCGTAACTGGGTGATGATCCCGCACGTTACGCACTTCGACAAAACTGATATCACCGATCTGGAAGCATTCCGTAAGCAGCAGAATGACGAAGCGGCCAAGCGCAAGCTGGACGTGAAGTTCACTCCTGTAGTGTTCATCATGAAAGCGGTTGCAGCTGCTCTTGAGCAAATGCCACGCTTCAACAGCTCCCTGTCCGAAGACGGTCAGAAGCTGACGCTGAAAAAATACATCAACGTCGGTGTTGCGGTTGATACGCCAAACGGTCTGGTTGTTCCCGTCTTTAAAGACGTGAACAAGAAGAGCATTAGCGAGCTGTCTCGCGAACTGATGGCTATCTCCAAGAAAGCTCGTGATGGCAAGCTGACTGCTGGCGAAATGCAGGGCGGTTGCTTCACTATCTCAAGCCTGGGCGGTATCGGGACGACTCACTTCGCACCAATCGTTAACGCGCCAGAAGTGGCAATCCTTGGTGTCTCCAAGTCTGCTATCGAGCCAGTCTGGAATGGTAAAGAGTTCACTCCGCGTCTGATGATGCCAATGTCTCTTTCCTTCGACCACCGTGTGATCGACGGTGCTGATGGTGCGCGCTTTATCACCATCATCAACAACACGCTGGCCGACATTCGCCGCCTGGTGATGTAAGCCAAAAAGCCGGCCTTGCGGTCGGCTTTTTTCTGGTAATCTCGTGATGTAGTTCGAGATTATCTGATGCAAAGGACAATTCGCTTGCCATTTTTGTTTCAAAATTGTTAACAATTTTGTAGACTGCAGGCGGAAAATAATAAAGAGGTCATGATGAGTACTGAAATCAAAACTCAGGTCGTCGTACTTGGGGCAGGCCCGGCAGGTTATTCTGCTGCATTCCGTTGCGCTGATTTAGGTCTGGAGACCATCATTGTAGAGCGTTACAGCACCCTCGGTGGTGTTTGTCTGAACGTTGGCTGTATCCCTTCTAAAGCCCTGCTGCACGTTGCTAAAGTTATCGAAGAAGCGAAAGCACTGGCTGAGCACGGCATCGTTTTCGGCGAGCCGAAAACTGACATCGACAAAATTCGTACCTGGAAAGAAAAGGTTATCAACCAGTTGACTGGTGGCCTGTCCGGTATGGCAAAAGGTCGTAAAGTTAAAGTGGTGACTGGCCTGGGTAAATTTACCGGCGCTAACACCCTGGTTGTTGAAGGTGAAAATGGTCCAACGACTATCACTTTTGATAACGCAATTATCGCGGCGGGTTCTCGTCCGATTCAGCTGCCATTCATTCCGCATGAAGATCCACGCGTATGGGATTCTACCGACGCACTGGAACTGAAAGCCGTACCAAAACGCATGCTGGTTATGGGTGGCGGTATCATCGGTCTGGAAATGGGTACTGTGTACCATGCGCTGGGTTCAGAGATTGACGTGGTTGAAATGTTCGACCAGGTTATCCCAGCAGCTGACAAAGACGTGGTTAAAGTCTTCACCAAACGTATCAGCAAGCAGTTCAACCTGATGCTGGAAACCAAAGTGACTGCAGTTGAAGCCAAAGAAGATGGCATCTACGTCACCATGGAAGGCAAAAAAGCTCCAGCTGAACCACAGCGTTACGACGCGGTTCTGGTTGCTATCGGCCGCGTACCTAACGGTAAGCTGCTGGATGCTGGTGCTGCTGGCGTTGAAGTTGATGACCGTGGCTTCATTCGCACCGACAAGCAAATGCGTACTAACGTGCCGCACATCTACGCTATCGGCGACATCGTCGGCCAGCCAATGCTTGCTCACAAAGGTGTTCATGAAGGCCACGTTGCCGCTGAAGTTATCGCCGGCATGAAGCACTACTTCGACCCGAAAGTGATTCCTTCAATCGCCTATACCGAACCAGAAGTTGCCTGGGTGGGTCTGACCGAGAAAGAAGCGAAAGAAAAAGGCATCAGCTACGAAACCGCCACCTTCCCGTGGGCTGCATCTGGCCGTGCTATCGCTTCCGATTGCGCAGACGGTATGACCAAACTGATTTTCGACAAAGAAACTCACCGTGTTATCGGTGGTGCGATTGTCGGTACTAACGGCGGCGAGCTGTTGGGCGAAATCGGTCTGGCTATCGAAATGGGTTGTGACGCAGAAGACATCGCGCTGACCATCCACGCGCACCCGACTCTGCACGAGTCTGTAGGTCTGGCTGCTGAGATCTTCGAAGGTAGCATCACCGATCTGCCAAACCCGAAAGCGAAGAAGAAGTAATCGCTTGATGGTAAAGAAAAAAGCGGCTTAGGCCGTTTTTTTATTGGGTCATTGCTGCTCTTGCTGCCAGCTTTCATCCGGGTTGAACTGTGTTATCTCTTTCACTTTTTCAGCCGTCTGCTCGCCCAAATCCTTCTGATACACCAGCCCCTGGTTATTCACCATAAAGGTGGTCACCCCCGTTTCGCCATATTCAACAGGCCAGGCGACTAACGCAAAGCCATCAGCCATTTTCCCGTCAGTTATATAGTTCTTTTCGCCGCCCGGAGCCTGAGCCCCCTGCGCGGTCAGAATGCGGAAATGATAACCGTGATAACCCATACCAGGTTGCTCAGGGCTGAAGCTTGGGCCGAGTGGGCTTGGCTCTTCACCGGGTGTCACTGGCCAGTACAAGCCATCTTTCTTACCTTCGCTGCTGACAAACTTCTGCGCGTATTGTTGGTCGAGCTGATAGTAGTCTTGCTGTGCCGCTACATAGGCATTTATCGCCTGAATTGCGGACAGTTCGTTAAGGCCGACGGTACGCGTGTGTATTTCATCTGCGGCGCGTTTCATATCGAAATGCCATCCAGCTTCAGTTTTCACGATAGGGATCGGCAACTGCCAGTTTTCCTGCCCGACATTCAAATGGGCCGTTTCCCCTTTTTCCTCGATGTTATGACTCACTTTCCAGTCGCGAATAAAACGGGCGACAGCTTCCGGGTCGGCTTTTTCATCCGGCAGATAGTGACGCCAGTTATCGCCCAGAACTTCGGTTAGCGCGGCTTCATCCTGGCTTATCACGGCATTGGCAAACGAGTTTGCCGCAAGCTCAGGAGTGGTGAATTGCTGTTGGGCCTGAACAAAAGCAGGCAGCATAAGCATTACTAATGCACTTAACTTCATACGATTTTTCATGATGCCTCCTTATTAACGGCGATGAATTTCACGGCTTCCCGAGCTACGTTCTCTGGACCCGCTCCGTTGTTCGCGGTTTGCCGATGATCGATTCAAACTTTGTTGTCCACGCTGGTTTTGCGCCTGCCAGGAAGGGGAGCGGCTATCATTACCGCTAAATGCATTTGGGCGTGTGGATGCTGTGCGATGCGTCTGGCTCAGATTGCTACTGCTACGATGTTGCTGAACTGTCTCACGTCGCTGTTGCTGCTGTTGTGACGTCTGACGGTGCTCTTGCGTTTTCACATTGTCGCGACGCTGCTGCTGTTGCGCTGTTGGGTTATGCAACTGAGTTTTAGCGGTGTCCCGACGTTGTTGAGTGGTGGATTGATTGAACTGTTGTTTCGCTGCATTGCGGCGAGAATCCGTATTTTGCGAATCATAACCGCGGTAATTGTTGCGTTGGGCTATCTGGTTCAATTGTTGCGATGAAGCCTTACGTTGTGTATCGCGGGAAGCCAACTGCGGAGCTGCCGCATCAATTCTGCCTTTGTTTTGCTGTAACTGTGTGGCTGCGGCTTGCCGCTGGGCATCACGGTTAACGGGCGCGCTTCTTTGCGTAGCACTTAAACCACCTGCGACGTTGGTCTGATGGTAGCGTTGGGCAACGTTACTGTTGTTATAAGGAACGCCATTGCGATAAGTCGGGTTATGCTGCCAGCCCACATTACGACCTTGTAGATTTTGCCCGGAAATTCGGTTGAACTTATTGACGTCAATGTTGATGTTATTGTCGCCGTTGCGCTCATACCCGCCGCCACCATGGTAGTCATGGTGATAATCGTCATCATCCCAGTCCAGGTTACTAAACAGAGCGTAAGTAGTGGCAATACCCAGGCTGAATCCCAGACCATTGACAAAACTGTTGCCGAACTGTTCTCCCGGAGGGGGCGGAAGATAGGTCGGTGGATACGCCGTGTTTGGCCAGGTACCGTATACCGTCGATGGGTTATAGCTCGGAACATAAACCACTTGCGGATCTGTCGGCTCGATTTTAATCACTGTTTCTGCTGGTGCCGCTGCCACGGTTTTGGATGAAGATGAGCTGCTACTGGCAGGCGCTGCCACCGTCGTATTTTGGTTAACCGTGACTGGCGCAGTAGTAACTGTTTGCTGTGGAGTGGTTTTCAATGAGCCGGTTTGTTGTGCCAGCAAACGTAATTTCTGCACTGAATCCATCACATCTTTAGGCTGCGCTAAAAATGCATCCCCCAGATTTTGCACCCATTCCGGGTTTTCACCCATCAGAGCCAATAGCGGCGGGAAGGCCACGAGAGATTTTACACTCGGGTCCCACGGCTGGTTGGCGACAGCCTGGATGGCTGCGTCACCTTGTTGCTTCGGATTATCACGGGACCATTGCACCGCCTGCACTACGTTTGCGGGATACGTCGACGCCATCAAGACTTGTGATAAAAGTTGGTCAGGATAGAGCGCAATTGGTGCAACCCATTGGTCGAGTTGTGCCGTAGTGTAAGTAGGTGGTGCGACTGCTGCGGTAGTTGCCACAGGCGCTGGTGTCGCGGTCGGAGCTGGAGCAGTTGGTGTTACTGGGGCTGCTGGAGCTGGTTGTGCAGTCTGAGCTGCAGGCGTCGGTTCACTCGTCGTCTGACTTTTTACATACAGAAGACCAGATGCCGCTAAAATTCCGGCGCTGCATATGAGGGCAAGAATATGAGGCTTGAAGGGCAACTTCATTTAACTTCTCCTGGTATTCAGAAGTAGAGAGTTATGCCGGTACGCGGCGGTTTCTGGCGAGTATATGGAGCTGATAGTTTAATTTTTGACTTAAACGGTGATTCTTGCCGGAAATGTTGCTCGAAAGCGTGAAATATTATTTCGAGCTGCGCTGAATGCGCATTGCGAGGGTGTTTGTAGGGGACTGTGGCGACTGTGTAAAAAAGGGCTTAGGTATTTACGCACCTACGCCCTGTGTTACTTCACGATATCTTCGGAATCATTACCACCAAACTTCTGCCTGAACCCCAGCCATAAACTCATTGTTGCTGTTGTCATTAAACTTGAACTGCGAAAGCTCGTTATCCAGGATATTAAGGTAGGTTCCGTAAAAACGAATCTCCGGACGTGAGCCTAGCAAACTTGGCCCGACCTTGAGCGCGTGGTAAAGCGTTGTTTTAAAACCTGACTCTTTCAGATTAACGCCTTGTTCAGTTTTATTTTTCTGGGCAAACCAGCTTAATTCCACACCGGTCTGATTCCAGGTATCCCAAATCCATGCAGGGCGAATAACAGCGCGAAGGCTGTTGAAATCGCTATGGGCACCGCTCTCATAGCTGTAGATATCTTCGCCATGTGCCCAGACTAACGCGTTCGCCATGATGATTTGGTCTGCCAGGTACATTTCGCCCTGTGAAATCAGACGCCAGGCGATACCGTCAGAATGGTCGCCATAGTAATAACGCCCGGCTGCCATCGAGTTGCTGGCTCCGGAGAAGTTGGCAAAGCTGCTGGCATAAGAGTTGTTGGCGACCTGAAGTGTGAACTCATTAAAGGAACCGCGAGGAAGATTCTGGCGAACAATGGCAGTCGTCATCCAGGTATCCTCCAGTTTAAAGAAGGAACCATTGTCTTCATTGGTTTTCTGGTCATCTGTTTTATTGGCAAATGCATATTTGCCCATCAGTGAGAGTGAACCATCCTGCCAGAGAGGGATATTACGGTAACGTAAGTCCACGGAATTGGTGTTCATCTGTGTCGTGTGGCTGAAATCACGCGAGTAAACATCTACGTCATTACGACTTACGGAAGCATCGAGTTGTCCTGGCCCCAGATCCCAGTTTTGGATACCTACGGCTGCGGCAACATCGGTTGTAAGTGTTTTCCAGTCGAGCATCTGAATTTCATATTCAGGTAGTTTATGTTTACCTACCCAGAAATCGGCTTCTTGTGCAAAAGGAAGGAAGCCTCTGGTCGTCAGGAAGATGTCGCTGAATTGCAGAATATTTTCATTATCGCTGTCGCCAAACCAGGCATCATTATATTGCTCACCCACATTACCATCGTAGGTGACGATAGCGTTGGCTGTCTTCCCATCCTGGTTATATACCCGCTGGTTCAGAGTTAAATCGAACCAACCGCTCATCTCGTTACCAAAACGCCCCAGTGAACCTGCAGCATAGGTTTGCGCCGATCCACGGTTAGAGGCAGCCCAGCCTGAGCGGAAGTAACCCTGGTAGCTAAAGCCGATATCATCTTTAATAAATTTACTGATATCTTTCAGTGTGACGCTTTCAACGCTGGTTTTTCCACCTTCATGACTTATCACAGCCACTTTCTGTGTTGCTTTCACTGAAGTTGGAGCTGAAATATCACCCACCGGTTTATTCTCATTGGTAATATTATCCGCTGCCGGTGATAACTCGGTTTGAGTTGCCTGAGCGATTTGTGGTGGAGTGTTTTTTTCTAAACTCGCCACTTTATTTTTATATGTAGCTAATTCCTTCTGTGTTTTATTTAATTCAGCTCTGTTTTCTAATAATTGATTCTCAAGAAGTTCGAGGCGCTGCTCAACTGTTAATTTAGCCGCCAGAGAATTTGATGAGGATAAAGCCAGAAGTATTGATAAAGATAATAAACTAACCTTCAATGGTCTTGAATACATGTGACACCTCTAAATATAATTATTATTCTCCTTCAGTCAGGGGCGACTGAAGGAGGGGGAATCAAACTATAATTATTGTGCTGCTTGTGTGGCGTTGACTTTGTTCGCGGCAATAACGAAAGGTAAGTAAATTAATGTTGAAATAGCCAGGAACAATATTCCCACAAAGAGCGCTAGCCAATTTCCTCCCGTTCCGAAAAATGCAATTAATGGGCCGGGGGTTGTCCAGGGAACGGCATAAGCAATCGGCGGAATAATCTCCATAGTAACGAAGAAGTAGCCAACTAAAGAGTTAACAAAAGGCACTGTAATAAACGGGATTATTAATATTGGGTTCAGAACCACCGGCAGGCCAAAAATAATAGGCTCGTTAATATTAAATAGTCCAGGAACGAAGGCCATTTTTGCCATGTCGCGATAATCGGCGCGGCGTGAGGCAATAAATATTGCTAACAGCAAGCCCAGTGTCATACCTGAGCCACCATAGTTGGCAAAGGCATCGTTTATGCCACCCCAGGTAATTGGGTAAGGTGCTCCCCAGGTCGTGCCGTTAGATGCGGCAAATGATAAGTTTTCAAGATTGGCTTCAGAGAAGATAGTTTCACGGATAGCTGCAACAGTATTAGGGCCGTGGATACCCAATACCCACAGGAAGTTCGCCACTACACCAAGTATTAATACTGCAAAAATATTGGTGCCCATGTTTTTCAGTGGTGCCTGAATGAGTGTGTAAATAAGCTCATTCAGGCCGTTTGGCGATATCTTCGTCAGGCAGTAGTTAACGACTGAGAAGAAAATCATGACACAGAAAATCGGGATCAGTACTTTAAAAGAACGTGCAACGGCTGGTGGAACAGCATCAGGCATCGTAATGGTGATTCTAGGGTTGCGCGAAAGCCGGCAAAAAATTTCGCTGGTCAGCATGGCGACAATAATGGCAACAAAAAGTCCCTGTGGCCCTAAATACTGGGTCGTTAAATAAGCCTGGCCTCCCACCATTTGGTAAGGCGTGTAAACGACAAAGAAAGCACCAATTGCCGTCAGCCCGCAGAGTAAATCGTCTTGCTGATAATTTATCGCTATATTACGCGCAACCAGGAAGGCAATCATGATGGACATGATGTTGACCGAACCATTCATTACCGGAGAAAATATTTTTTGTGCTTCTGCTAAATTCGGGAAAATGATACCCAAATGTAAAATAGAGGCGATAAAACCATCCGGCGAGAGAATGGCAAAGTTGATTAATACAATAAGCGAGCTTGCCATGACGATAGGAAATGACAGAATAAAGGCATCGCGAATAGCAGAGATATGTATCTGAGAATTTAATTTGATCGCGACAGGGACAAGGATTTTTTCCATGCCGCGTTCAAAGTTATCCATTAAACTCATGACGAGTCCCTTGTGGTTGTATGGGTATATTGAGAGTTAAGGTATATAAATAATGCTGAGTCGAATTTCAGGAAATCATTGCAGTCACCATTTTGACAAAAGAAAATGCCGGCAACTTACACCGGAATTAAATTATGGCTCGTGCACTAATGACCTGGGATATTAAAGGTTAATGACTGGCAAGCAGCATTAACGCATTGTCTAATACGGTTTTCCCATCCATTTGCCCGTAGTGTTTCATATCAATGACGGCGACAGGTATTTTCCCTTGAGTAATTTCTTCTATTTCACTTTTCTGAAAGCGTACCTGTGGTCCCAGTAGCACGATATCCGCTTCATTTTTCTTTATTCTGTCTTTTGCTTCAGAAATTGCCAGTGCGTTAATATTGACTTCAATATTTCCCGCTACAGCATGTTCTTTCATACGTTTTACGAGCATGCTCGTGGACATTCCAGCAGCACAAACCAATAATATATTTTTCATTTTTACCTTCTCAATATATGTTGATGTTCAGATGCAGGGTAACTTAATGAATATCTAACCAGGCATCTGCAATTTTGATCACAGTTAGTAACGGCTGAGTTGTTTAAAAAAACCAATAAAAATGAACGTATGAATGGCTCCAGCACGGAAAAGAATATAACTTACTGATTTAAAATGGATTGCGGAGGTTCAAAAGTGGTTTACAAAGATGTTGTTAACTTACTCAAAAACAAAATTAGCAGCCCTACCTACAACATTGGCGATATTCTCCCATCGGAAAAGGAGCTGGCGGAGTCGTGTAATGTCTCGCGTAACACGTTGAGAAAAGCGCTAAAAGTACTGGAAGACGAGGAATTGATTGAGCGTAGACATGGCTCGGGAACCTATTTACGCAACAAACATTTCCAGGCTTTCGTTACTCACCTGGACAGCTTCACAGAAATTGCCAGAAGCGAAGGGAAGAAACCAACCAGCCAGGTGCTGAGGTTTGAGTTACAGGCGGCATCAGAGGAAATAGCCATCCGCTTGCAACTGACTGCGGGTGAACCGATTTATTACTCAAAGCGGCTACGCCACATTGATAACGTGCCTATGCAGCTTGAGGAAACCTGGCTTTCCGTCAATCGCTTTCCTGACTTGACGGTTAATCACATGAAGAAATCAAAATTTTCATACATTGAGGACGAATGTAACGTCGTCATTCAGGGCTGCTATGAGTCCTTCCAACCGGTGCTTCCTTCCCCGGAAATAGCCAAAATGCTTCATATCAGCGTTCGTGATCCCATTATTAAAATGGAGACGCAATCTATCGATGAGAGTAACAACCCCATAGATTATTCGATTCTCTACACGAACGTGTTCGAATTTCAGGTGAAGTATTTCTTACCTCGGAAGATGACCCAATCGGAAAAATGATCCTGATACGGGGCGTTAATTCCGATCATCGATCACACTTCCCGGCAAAAAAGTTGTTCAGAAAACCCCAAATAAATGCACATGTTGTGATGTTTATTTAGCAGCAGCCTCTAACCTCTTGTGTCTTGGCTTTTTTAACAGGTTCAAAAGAGGTTTAAATGCTTATGGGCCGCAACTTGCTAATTGAACTCATGGTTCATTAAGATTGTTTTAGTCATCACGTTCGATAATAAAAAATGAATTAGAACAGTTATTTTCCCTCTGTTTTCCGAGTAATTCTGAAGGAAAGAACCGCATGAAGATTGCAGCATTTGATATCGGTGGTACGGCGCTGAAAATGGGGGTAATTACCTCTGACGGAAAAATTCTGGAGAAGGGAAAGCAGCCGATTAGCGACAGTGACGGTGAACAAATTTTGCAGGCGATTCTTACATGGATTGCGGCCCATCCAGAATGCGAAGGCATAGCTATCAGCGCTCCGGGCTATGTAAACCCGCACACCGGTTTTATCGAGATGGGCGGCGCTATTCGCAAGTTTGATAATTTCGCTATCAAAGCGTGGTTTGAAGAACAAACCCAGCTTCCTGTTGCTATTGAAAATGACGCTAACTGTGTGTTGCTGGCTGAACGCTGGCAGGGCAAGGCGGCGGAGATGGCTAATTTTCTAGTGCTGACTATCGGAACCGGAATCGGTGGCGCAATTTTTTGCAATAACCAACTGGTACATGGGGCGCGTTTTAGGGCGGGAGAGTTCGGTTATATGCTCACCGAACGTGCAGGCCCACGCGATGTTCCCCACTACACAATGAACGCAACCTGCACCATGCGAGTTCTGCGTCAGCATTACGCTGATTACGCAGGTAAGTCGCTAGAAGAGGTCACCGGAGAAGAGGTCTTCGAGCGTTATGACGCAGGTGACGTTGTGTGTCAGCGTCTGGTTACAGAGTTTTTTAACGGCATTGGTACAGGTCTCTATAACCTCGTCAATTTATTCGATCCGCAAAAGATTTTGGTGGGTGGCGGCATTGTTGAACGCCCCGGGTTTCTTGCGCTGCTTCGTGAACATCTAGCCTGGTTTTCGATAGGCGAGTATGTCGATACCGTCAGCCATGGCAATGACGCCGGACTTATCGGCGCGGTCTACCATTTCAATCAGCAATACCGGTCGCACACTCGCGATCTCTAATTGAGGGAAAGAATATGTCCGGATTTAAAGATGGATTTCTGTGGGGTGGTGCGGTTGCAGCTCATCAGTTGGAAGGCGGCTGGAAAGAAGGTGGAAAGGGAATAAGCGTTGCCGATGTCATGACCGCTGGTGCTCATGGTGTTCCACGCGAAATTACTGAAGGTGTGTTGCCGGGCAAAAATTATCCTAATCATGAAGCGATAGATTTTTACCATCGTTATAAAGAAGATATTCAACTGTTTGCCGATATGGGCTTTAAATGTTTCCGCACCTCAATTGCCTGGACGCGTATCTTTCCGCTAGGTGATGAGTTGGAGCCTAATGAAGCAGGTCTGCAATTTTATGATGATTTGTTCGATGAGTGCCTGAAGCACGGTATCGAGCCGGTTATCACTCTGTCGCATTTCGAGATGCCTTACCATTTGGTTACCGAGTACGGTGGCTGGCGTAATCGTAAGCTTATCGACTTCTTCGTGCGTTTTGCCAAAGTGGTATTCACTCGTTACCAGCACAAAGTGAAATACTGGATGACCTTTAACGAGATCAACAACCAGGCTAACTTCCACGAAGACTTTGCGCCGTTTACCAACTCAGGCCTGAAGTATGAAGCGGGTGAAGATCGTGAGCCGGTGATGTTCCAGGCTGCGCATTATGAACTGGTCGCCAGCGCTTTGGCCGTGAAAGCGGCGCGTGAGATCAACCCCGATCTGCTGGTTGGCTGCATGATCGCGATGTGCCCAATCTACCCGTTGAGCTGTGCGCCTAACGATATGATGATGGCGATGAACGCCATGCACCGCCGTTACTGGTTTACCGACGTGCACGTCCGTGGCAAGTATCCACAACATCTGTTGAATTACTTTGAACGCCGTGGCTTCGAGCTGGATATTACCCGCGAAGATCTCGCCGTTCTGGAGCAGGGCTGCGTCGATTACATCGGCTTTAGCTATTATATGTCGTTTGCCACCAAAGCCACTGACGATAACCCGCAACTTGATTACGATGAATCTAAGAGCCTGGTCTCTAACCCACATGTCCAAAAATCAGACTGGGGTTGGCAGATTGATCCGGTAGGGCTTCGCTACTCACTGAACTGGTTCTGGGATCATTATCAACTGCCGCTGTTTATCGTTGAAAACGGCTTTGGAGCGATTGATGTTCAGGGAAGCGATGGCGTGGTGGATGATCAGTACCGCATCGACTATATGTCTGCTCATATCGCCGAGATGAAAAAAGCGGTGGTTGAAGACGGCGTTGACTTGATGGGTTACACCCCATGGGGATGCATCGACCTGGTTTCTGCGGGCACCGGCGAGATGAAAAAACGTTACGGCTTTATCTATGTTGATAAAGATAACGAAGGTAATGGAACATTGGAACGCAGCCAGAAGAAATCTTTCGCCTGGTATCAGAAGGTGATTAAGTCTAACGGCGAGCAGCTTTAATACGTCCTTTATTGCCAATTTTTATTAAATGCATATCGGTGCTGATGGTTTTCTTAACATCAGCACTTTTTTGCATTTGCAGGGTAACCCCCTCCAAAAATAAGGTGAAAAAACGCCTTCCAGAACCGGCTAATCATCAATTAAAAAGAGGCCAGACGGTCATATCGAAAAGTAATGTTTTGCCCTTAACGATTCAGCAAGTATTTAATGTTGCTTTTTTGTAAACACATTCACCCCCCCTGAAAATCCTGCTATGCTGCCCGTCGCGGTACCGGGCATTTACCCTACAAACTGCTGTCTCACAGGAGCGTGAAGATAATAGCCGGAACCGAAATGACAATGAGAGCGAGGAGAACCGTCGTGCTAGAAGAATACCGTAAGCACGTAGCCGAACGTGCTGCAGATGGGATTGTTCCAAAACCTTTAGAAGCATCCCAAATGGCCGCACTGGTCGAGCTGCTGAAATCCCCGCCAGCGGGTGAAGAAGAATTCCTTTTAGATCTTATTACCAATCGTGTTCCGCCAGGCGTTGATGAAGCCGCCTACGTTAAAGCCGGTTTCCTGGCTGCCCTCACTAAAGGTGAGGCTACCTCCCCGTTAATCTCCCCAGAGAAAGCTGTAGAACTGCTTGGCACTATGCAAGGTGGCTACAACATTCACCCTCTGATTGACGCGCTGGATAACGAAAAGCTGGCAGCTATTGCCGCTAAAGCCCTGTCCCACACGCTGCTGATGTTTGATAACTTCTACGATGTGGAAGAAAAAGCAAAAGCGGGCAATACCCACGCACAAAAAGTGCTGAAATCCTGGGCTGATGCTGAGTGGTTCCTCTCTCGCCCGAAACTGGCTGAGAAAATCACCGTTACCGTATTTAAAGTTACCGGTGAAACAAACACCGATGACCTCTCTCCGGCACCAGATGCCTGGTCACGCCCGGATATCCCTCTGCACGCTTTAGCGATGCTGAAAAACGCCCGTGAAGGTATCGAGCCCGATCAACCTGGTAGTGTTGGCCCGATCAAACAGATTGAAGCGTTAAACCAAAAAGGTTTCCCGCTGGCTTACGTGGGCGACGTTGTAGGTACCGGTTCTTCGCGTAAATCTGCGACTAACTCCGTGCTGTGGTTCATGGGTGATGACATCCCGAACGTGCCGAACAAGCGCGGCGGCGGTGTGGTGCTCGGTGGCAAAATCGCGCCAATCTTCTTTAACACTATGGAAGATGCGGGTGCGCTGCCAATCGAAGTTGACGTAAACGACCTGAACATGGGCGATGTTATTGACATCTATCCATACAAAGGCGAAGTGCGTAACCACGAAACCAACGCTGTTATTGCTAATTTTGAGCTGAAAACTGACGTGCTGCTCGACGAAGTCCGTGCTGGCGGTCGTATTCCGTTGATCATTGGCCGCGGTCTGACGACTAAAGCGCGTGAAGCGCTGGATCTGCCACGCAGCGAAGTGTTTGTTCAGGCTAAAGATGTAGTAGCCAGTACTCGCGGCTTCTCTCTGGCGCAGAAAATGGTTGGCCGTGCCTGCGGCGTGGACGGTATTCGCCCAAATCAGTACTGCGAACCAAAAATGACTTCTGTGGGTTCTCAGGACACCACCGGTCCAATGACCCGTGATGAGCTTAAAGACCTCGCATGCCTGGGCTTCTCTGCTGACCTGGTAATGCAGTCCTTCTGCCACACTGCGGCTTATCCAAAGCCGGTGGATGTGAATACTCACCACACACTGCCTGACTTCATCATGAACCGTGGCGGCGTCTCGCTGCGTCCGGGCGACGGTGTTATCCACTCCTGGTTGAACCGTATGCTGCTGCCTGATACCGTCGGTACGGGTGGTGACTCCCACACTCGCTTCCCTATCGGGATTTCCTTCCCGGCGGGTTCTGGCCTGGTGGCGTTTGCTGCGGCTACGGGTGTGATGCCACTGGATATGCCTGAGTCGGTGCTGGTGCGCTTTAAAGGTAAAATGCAGCCGGGTATCACTCTGCGCGACCTGGTTCACGCCATCCCGCTGTATGCGATTAAACAGGGCCTGCTGACCGTTGAGAAGAAGGGTAAGAAAAACATCTTCTCTGGCCGCATCCTGGAAATCGAAGGCCTGCCAACTCTGAAAGTAGAGCAAGCGTTTGAGCTGACCGATGCTTCCGCTGAGCGTTCAGCTGCTGGTTGTACCATCAAGTTGGATCGCGAGCCGATCGAAGAATATCTGAGCTCTAACATTGTGTTGCTGAAGTGGATGATCGCAGAAGGTTACGGCGATCGTCGTACGCTTGAGCGCCGTATCCAGGGCATGGAAAAATGGCTGGCTGATCCTCAGTTGCTGGAAGCCGATGCCGATGCGGAATACGCAGAGATCATCGAAATCGATCTGAACGATATCAAAGAGCCAATCCTTTGTGCACCAAACGACCCTGACGACGCGCGTCTGCTGTCTGATGTAGCTGGCGAGAAAATCGATGAAGTATTTATCGGTTCTTGCATGACCAACATCGGCCACTTCCGTGCGGCAGGTAAACTGCTCGATAGCCATAAAGGCCAGTTGCCGACTCGTCTATGGGTTGCACCACCAACGCGTATGGATGCCGCTCAGTTGACTGAAGAAGGCTACTACAGTGTATTTGGTAAGAGCGGTGCGCGTATCGAAATCCCGGGCTGTTCACTGTGCATGGGTAACCAGGCGCGTGTAGCAGACGGTTCAACCGTGGTTTCAACGTCTACCCGTAACTTCCCTAACCGTTTAGGGACCGGTGCGAACGTATTCCTGGCTTCTGCAGAACTGGCCGCAGTGGCTTCACTGCTGGGCAAACTGCCAACGCCTGACGAGTACCAGACCTTTATGGCGCAAGTCGATAAGACTGCGGTAGATACTTACCGTTACCTGAACTTCGACAAACTTTCTCAGTACACCGAGAAGGCAGACGGCGTGATTTTCCAGACTGCGGTATAACATTTACCCAATCTGCGACAAGGGAGGCTTAGGCCTCCCTTTTTATTTGCCACGCGCGGACCTGAACGCTGTTTTTCGCCGACTTTGCTGCGATAATTACCTTATACGCTAAGGGGTACTGCATTTCCCCAGGCAGGGTAGAGGAAAACACCATGGAATATGAATTTTTGCGTGATGTCACCGGTTTGGTGAAAGTGCGTATGTCGATGGGTCATGAAGTGGTGGGCCATTGGTTTAACGAAGAAGTGAAAGATAATCTCGGCCTGCTTGATGAAGTAGAAGAAGCGGCAAATTCAGTGAAAGGTAGCGAGCGCCAGTGGCAACGTGTCGGGCATGAATACACAGTGTTGCTCGATGGTGAAGAAGTGATGATTCGCGCCAATCAGCTGGAAATTTCAGGTGATGAAATGGAAGAAGGGATGAACTACTACGATGAAGAGAGTTTGTCATTCTGCGGCGTTGAGGATTTTCTGCAGGTTGTAAACGCATACCGAGAGTTTATCGCACAGAACCGATGACTTGTTATTAAAGCAGTGTCCCAAAAGCCTGGGTGAAGACTTTTGGGACGGCATAACTTTCCGCAAAGGGTTGTGGAAGTTCGGGCTATTTCACGTAGGCGAGCAAGCTGAGCGAGTCCCGGGCAAGGGATTTGCATTTCTTGGCAGTTGGAATGGCAATACCGCTTAAATCACGATAGCTATCTTCGCCAAGCGCCTTCATGTTGAAGGTGTCGTAGTTGCTCAAATCCCACTGGTTTTGCTGGGCAAAAAAGACCAATGCGCGGCGAATTTGTCCGTTAGGCAGGTTTTGGTAGCCACAATCATTTTTCAGGAACACAAATACCGCAGTAAGATCGGCCATATCTTCTGCTTCAGACTCGCTAAGTGCCTGACTGCTGGTGGAAAAAGCCAGCAACAAACCCAGCATTAACGCCCTAACTCCCATCTTCATCACATCTACCACTTTTTATCAGATACGAAACGTTAACACAGTTAAATGAGACACGACGAGAATTATTATCTGCTCTAAACTTGACCTTCCTGTAAGGGCAGGGTTTATGCTTAATGGCACGCCTGCAACCTAAAGGAATTGAATATGCATCGCCGTGATTTTCTAAAATATTCTGCTGCCATTGGTGCGTTTAGCGCCTTACCGCTCTGGAGTAAAGCGGCACTGGCCGCTGATAGACCCGCACTACCGATCCCCGAAATTCTCGCCCCTGATGCAAAGAATAGCATTCGTTTAGCTGTGCAAGCGGGCAAAAGCACATTCAATGGAAAAACTGCCACTACCTGGGGCTATAACGGCAACTTGCTAGGTCCTGCTTTGCAACTGACTCAGGGCGAAGAGGTCACCGTTGAGATTAATAATAACCTCACAGAAGAAACCACGGTTCACTGGCATGGTTTAGAAGTTCCCGGTGACGTTGACGGTGGGCCACAAGGCGTGATTGCCGCAGGTGGTAAACGCTCCGTGAAATTTACTCCGCAACAACGCGCTGCAACGTGTTGGTTCCACCCACATCAGCATGGCAAAACAGGCCATCAGGTTGCGATGGGACTCGCAGGGTTGGTATTAATCGATGATAAAGAAAGTCGTGCGCTACGCTTACCAAAACAGTGGGGCATCGACGATGTCCCGCTGATTATTCAGGACAAACGCTTTGCGGCCGATGGGCAAATTGATTATCAGCTAGACGTGATGAGTGCCGCAGTAGGTTGGTTTGGTGACACTCTGCTGTGCAATGGCGCGGTTTATCCTCAACATGCCAACCCACGTGGTTGGTTGCGTTTGCGTTTACTCAATGGTTGTAACGCGCGTTCGCTCAATATAGCGGCTAGCGATAACCGCCCGCTGTACGTGATAGCCAGTGATGGTGGCTTACTCACGGAACCAGTGAAAGTCACTGAACTCCCTATGTTGATGGGCGAGCGTTTCGAAGTGCTGGTGGATACGAGTGACGGTAAGGCGTTTGATATCGTCACGCTGCCAGTCAAACAAATGGGTATGACGGTTGAGCCTTTCGACAAACCCCAGCCCGTTGTGCACATTCAGCCACTGATTATTGCGGCGTCCGGCGAAATGCCAGACAAACTGGTTACCGTACCGACTCTGCCAAATATTGAAGGGATCACCGAGCGCTGGCTGCAACTGATGATGGACCCGATGCTAGATATGATGGGGATGCAGGCGCTGATGGGCAAATATGGTCAGCAGGCAATGGCGGGCATGAACATGGCCGGACATGGCAACATGGGTAATATGGGCCAGATGGATCATGGGAAGATGAACCATGGCGGAATGAACCACGGCAAGCCAGGCTTCGATTTCCACAATGCCAACAAGATTAACGGCAAAGCATTTGATATGAACACGCCAGCGTTTGCTGCCGAAAAAGGCAAATACGAGAAATGGACGATTTCCGGTGAGGGCGACATGATGCTTCACCCATTCCATATTCACGGCACACAGTTCCGCATCCTGAGTGAAAATGGCCAACCGGTAGCGGCCCATCGTCAAGGCTGGAAAGATACGGTTCGAGTAGAAGGTGGGCGCAGTGAAGTGCTGGTGAAGTTCGAGCATGCGGCTTCTAAAGAGCAAGCGTATATGGCGCACTGCCATCTGCTGGAGCATGAAGATACCGGTATGATGCTTGGCTTTACGGTGGCATAAAAAAGGCGGATGAACAGACGTCTGTTCATCCGCCAGTTTCGTAGGTCGGATAAGTGCTGCGCTATCCGACAGTTTTTTACTTAGCGTCGTCCGGTAACGCGTAAGCGACGATATAGTCACCCATCTTGGTTCCGAAGGAGCCGTGGCCACCCGCAGAAATCACGACGTACTGTTTACCATTCGCTTCATAGGTCATTGGCGTTGCCTGGCCACCGGCTGGCAGGCGTGCTTCCCACAATTTCTCACCATTGCTCATGTTATAAGCACGCAGGTAGTTATCTGCGGTTGCGCCAATAAACAGAACATTACCTGCGGTAGATATTGGGCCACCCAGCATTGGCATCCCCATTTTAAACGGCAACGGAAGCGGTGAGCTGTCGCGCACAGTACCGATACGTTTTTTCCATACCACTTCGTTGGTTTTCAAATCTACCGCAGAGATGTAGCCCCATGCAGGCTGCTTACACGGTAAACCAAACGGAGAGAGGAACGGGTTCAGCGTCACGCCATACGGCACACCATATTGAGGTTGAATACCTGTTTCAGTCCCTGAACCTTTAGCGTCTTTCGGCGGCTCCATCGGGTTGCCTGGGCCACGTGGCATCAATTTAGATACAAACGGCAGTGCCATTGGGTTGGCAATTGCTACCTGACGGTTAGGATCAACGGAAATTCCACCCCATTCGAACATCCCAAGGTTACCTGGGAACACAAGCGTGCCTTGCTCAGACGGTGGTGTGAAAATGCCTTCATAACGCAATTTATGGAAGATGATGCGACAAACCATTTGGTCATAAAGGGTCGCTCCCCACATATCCGCGCCGCTCAGGTCTTTCTTCGGACGGAAACTTAAGTCCGAGAACGGCTGAGTTGGCGTCACGTAGTCGCCTTTTGCAGCACCTTGTGGAACAGGTTTTTCTGGAGCCGGAACCACCAGTTTGCCGTCACGACGGTCGAGCACAAAGATATTGCCGGTTTTCGCAGGCGCGTAGATAACCGGAACGGTTTCGCCTTTAACGGTAATATCCGCAAGCGTTGGCTGCGATGGCATATCCATATCCCACAGGTCATGGTGAACCGTTTGATATGACCAGGCCAGTTTCCCGGTAGTTGCGTTTAGTGCCACGATGCTGCTGGCATAACGCTCTTGCTCCGGTGTGCGGTTGCCGCCCCAAATATCGGGTGTGGTAACACCCATCGGCAGGTACACCAAATCTAACTTCGCGTCATAGGCCGCTGGTGCCCAGGAGTTTGGTGAGTTAATGGTGTAATGATGCTCATCACCAGGAATGGTGTTGGGATCTTTAGCACCCGGATCGAATGCCCACAGCAATTTACCGCTGTTCACATCAAAGCCACGGATAACACCAGACGGCTCACGAGTGGAGTAGTTATCGGTTACCGCACCGGCAATCACGATAACTTTATCGGTGATAATCGGAGGTGAAGTCGGTTCGTACATGCCAGGCGTGGTGACCGGCATGCTGGTTTGCAGATTCAGGATGCCTTTGTTAGCAAAGCTTTCGCAAAGCTTGCCGTTATCGGCATTAATGGCAAACAGACGTCCGTCATTCACAGGAAGAATGATACGACGTGGGCAATCTGAAACCACATCCGGAGTTGCGTTATCCGCGGTGGCTTCGTGGTAAGAAACACCACGGCAAGTCACGTGCTGGAACGAAGGATTCGTATCCAGACGCGGATCAAATTTCCACTTCTGTTTACCGGTGGTCGCATCCAGCGCAAACAACTGCTGGTGCGCGGTACACAGGTAAAGCGTGTCGCGGATTTTAATCGGAGTGACTTCGTTGGTGATTTCACCCGGGTCGGTCGGGCGCTTCAGATCGCCGGTCTGGAAACGCCAGGCTTCTTTAAGCTGACCGACGTTTTTATCGTTGATCTGTTTTAAAGGAGAGTAGCGTTGCCCTTCCTGATTACGACCATATGCAGGCCAGTCGGCATCAGGAATGGTTGATGATGCGGAAACGGGGGTTGTCGCATCGGCACTCAGCGTGCCGTTGATTTCCTGAGGATCGTTAAATACCGCCCAAGCCAGCGCCACAACGGTAATCGCCAGCACCGCACCAAGGGCCGGAGCCGCACCTGCAGTGGGTAAAATCAGATGACGATAAACAAATGGCAGTAGCAGCCATACGCCGAAGAAGAACAGAACGTCTAAACGCGGTGTTAATGCCCAGAAATCAAAACCAACTTCCCAGACAGACCATGCCACGGTGCAAAGCAGTAATGCAGCATAGAGCCACAGGGCCAGAGCTTTGCGTTGCCAAAGTAACCATGCGGTGATTAACATCACCACCCCTGCAATTGGGTAGTACCAGGACCCACCAATTGCCACTAACCATATCCCGCCAATTAATAAATACAGTCCAGTCAGTACCGCAAACAGGACTGTTAAGGTTGCGATGACCCGCGAACCAGAGTTATTTGTTTTCACAATTATCACGCTCTTAAAAGTTTGATAGCAATTCATTATAGTTATTAACAAGTGTGATATTCATCACATAAATGGCTTTTTTACCAATTGGGCACGGGAATGGGTTTTGCTGTTATACTGCTGGCCTGAATATTTTGTGTTGGCTAAAATCTAACCAACATCGAATGATTTATTTTTAAATCATATGGTTATAACTATGAAACATACTGTTGAAGTGATGATCCCCGAAGCGGAGATCAAAGCCCGTATCGCTGAATTGGGTCGTGAGATCACTGAACATTATCGTGATAGCGGTAGTGATATGGTGCTGGTTGGCTTGCTGCGTGGCTCATTTATGTTCATGGCGGACCTGTGCCGTGAAGTGCAAGTGCCCCACGAAGTCGATTTTATGACCGCATCCAGTTATGGCAGCGGCATGTCCACCACCCGCGATGTGAAAATCCTGAAAGATCTCGATGAGGATATCCGCGGCAAAGACGTGTTGATCGTCGAAGATATTATCGACTCCGGTAATACGCTGAGCAAAGTACGTGAGATTCTTAGCCTGCGTGAACCAAAATCACTGGCCATTTGTACGCTGCTGGATAAACCAGAGCGCCGCGAAGTGGAAGTGAATGTTGAGTGGGTTGGTTTCGCTATTCCTGATGAGTTCGTAGTGGGTTACGGCATTGATTACGCTCAGCGTTATCGCCATCTGCCATACGTTGGCAAAGTGGTTCTGCTGGACGAGTAAGTCTTTTGCTACATCCATTAAAAAAGGGCCTTTAAGGCCCTTTTTGCTATCAGCATTACTGCGAAGGTGTTCTATTCTTGTGGCTGCGATGGGAATTCTGAAGGTTCGAAATCCCGCTGCGGTAACCTTGCTCCAGTGATTCGCGACTGGTTGCGGTGACTTCCAGGTCACGTAAGCGTCCATCGTGAATACCGTAAGCCCAACCGTGGACAGTGACTTTCTGCCCGCGTTTCCATGCGGATTGCATAATGGTTGAATGGCCAAGGTTATAAACCTGCTCCATCACATTGAGCTCGCAAAGTGTATCCAGACGCTGTTCCGGTGGGAGTTCTCCCAGTAGCGAACTATGCTTGAACCAGATATCGCGGATATGCAGCAGCCAGTTGTTAATTAGCCCTAAATCCGGGTTTTCAACCGCCGCTTGTACACCACCGCACCCGTAGTGACCGCAAATGATTATGTGTTCAACTTCCAGAACATCTACCGCGTACTGCACTACAGAAAGGCAATTTAGATCCGTATGAATTACCAGGTTTGCCACGTTACGGTGAACAAATAACTCTCCAGGCTCAAGGCCAGTAAGACGTTCAGCTGGTACGCGACTATCAGAACAGCCAATCCACAAGAAGCGAGGTTTTTGGGCCTGAGACAAACGTTCGAAAAAGCCCGGGTCTTCGTCCTCCATCAGTTTTGACCAGACCTGGTTATTGCTGATGAGGGTATCAATGTCTTTCATGGAGGTTAACAACCTGTAACGGATGAAGTGCGTTGAGGTAATATAGGGCAACTGATTGTGCAACTGAAATAATTTTTAAACAGCTTAACTTTTTTGTACCGAACAAGGTAACCGCAAATAATGACCATTGCATTAGAACTGGAACAGTTAACGAAAACCTATCCCGGCGGTGTTCAGGCACTGCGTGGCATAGATCTTCGTGTTGAGGCAGGGGACTTTTACGCTCTGCTGGGGCCGAATGGCGCAGGGAAATCCACTACCATCGGTATTATCAGCTCGCTGGTAAATAAAACCTCTGGCCGGGTACGCGTGTTTGGTTATGACCTGCAAAAAGACATTGTTAACGCTAAACGCCAGCTTGGTTTGGTGCCGCAGGAGTTTAACTTCAACCCGTTTGAGACCGTACAGCAAATCGTTGTGCACCAGGCGGGATACTATGGCGTTGAAAAAAACGAAGCCATTGCGCGTAGCGAAAAGTACCTGAAACAGCTCGATCTGTGGGAAAAACGCAACGAACGTGCACGTATGTTATCGGGTGGTATGAAACGCCGTCTGATGATTGCTCGTGCCTTAATGCATGAGCCAAAGTTGTTGATTCTTGATGAGCCAACTGCGGGTGTCGACATTGAACTACGTCGCTCTATGTGGGGATTCCTGAAGGATCTGAACGATAAAGGCACCACTATTATTCTGACCACTCACTACCTTGAAGAAGCAGAAATGCTGTGCCGCAATATCGGTATTATTCAAAACGGTGAGCTAGTCGAAAACACCTCGATGAAATCACTACTTTCAAAACTGAAGTCAGAAACTTTTATTCTCGATTTAGCACCGAAAAGCCCATTACCGAAGCTCGATGGCTACCAATATCGGCTGGTGGATACTTCCACTCTGGAAGTGGAAGTGCTGCGTGAGCAAGGAATAAATAGTGTCTTCAGTCAGTTAAGCTCGCAAGGGGTTCAGGTATTAAGTATGCGTAACAAAGCTAACCGTCTTGAGGAGTTGTTCGTCACGCTGGTAAATGGCTCGAAAGGAGAGCAGGCATGATGCATCTCTATTGGGTGGCGCTAAAAAGTATCTGGACTAAAGAAATTCACCGTTTCACGCGTATCTGGATCCAGACGCTGGTACCGCCGGTCATCACCATGACCCTGTATTTTATTATTTTCGGTAATTTGATTGGCTCGCAGATTGGCTCAATGCATGGTTTTACCTACATGCAGTTCATCGTGCCGGGCCTGATCATGATGGCGGTGATTACTAACTCTTACGCTAACGTGGCCTCTTCGTTCTTCAGCGCGAAGTTCCAGCGCAACATTGAAGAGCTGCTGGTGGCACCTGTGCCGACGCACATTATCATTGCCGGTTATGTTGGCGGTGGTGTGGCGCGTGGTCTGTGTGTCGGGATTCTGGTGACGGCAGTATCGCTGTTCTTCGTGCCTTTCCAGGTTCACTCGTGGCTGTTTGTCGCCCTGACGCTGCTGTTGACTGCCATCCTGTTCTCGTTAGCTGGTTTGCTCAATGCCGTGTTTGCCAAGACCTTTGACGACATCAGCCTGATCCCAACTTTCGTGCTGACTCCGCTGACCTATTTAGGCGGTGTATTCTACTCCCTGACGCTGTTGCCACCGTTCTGGCAGGCTTTATCCCACCTGAACCCGGTGGTGTATATGATCAGTGGCTTCCGTTACGGTTTCCTCGGTATCAACGACGTACCATTGCTATTTACTGTCACCGTGCTGGTGGGCTTTATCGCCGCCTTCTATATCCTGTGTTGGTATCTGATTCAACGTGGCCGCGGTTTGCGCAGCTAATTCTGCTAACCTCCCCGAAAGGGGAGGTTACTGAGCGTTTTCTTACTCCGTTTTGATTAGCATCACGTGGCAGATTTCCCGCTCTGGCACACTTGCGCTCTGCGAAAAGGAGAACGCGATGTTAGGTTGGGTTATTGCCGGTCATGACTATTACGCTCAAGATATGCTGGATGCAATCGAGCGACGTTTTGGACCGCAACCGCAATGTTACGCGGTGAATTATTGGAATGGGCTTAGCACCAATATGCTAAGTCGTATGATGTGTGATGCATTGTACAATTGCGATTCTGGGGATGGAGTGGTCTTTCTGACCGATCAAACCGGGGCTGCACCTTATCGTACGGCTGCACTCATGAGCCACCAACATTCCCATTGTGAAGTGATCTCTGGTGTCACGCTGCCTGTGCTATTCGCGATGCGCATGCACCGAGAAACGCTGACCAGCGAAGAGTTCCGTGACCGCATTGTTGAGCAGGGTGGCGATGACATCACCAGCCTCTGGCATCAACAGCAAAAAAATCCGCCATTCGTATTACTCCACCAATATTGATTTGAAAGGTTGGTATCGGGTGGGCTTTTGTTAGAATGACACCCACTTTCCGCCGTTGGGACACTCAGTGCTATCAAATTCGTTATGCTAACTCGCCTTATTTTTGCTTTGCTGATGCTGATTTGTGGCAGTAGCGCTAATGCCAGCCTGCTCAGCAGCAATCACACTCCCGCGCAATATATGCAAACCACTGAAGATGCTGATATCTGGGCGCAGGTGGGGGATAAAGTCATCTCTGTTGGCACTGTTCAGGAAGGGCAGATTCTGGCGGTCGTGCCAATGGCGGCAGACTATTACGAATTTAACTTTGGCTTTGGCACCGGCTTTATTGATAAAGAGCATCTTGAACCGGTTGTAGGTAAGCAACGGATTGAAGACCGACTGGGTGATCTGAATAAACCGCTGAGCAACCAGAATCTGGTCACTTTCCGTGATGTTGCTGTGTATAACGAACCGGATACCCGGAGCGCCACGTTCGGTACATTGGCCGATAATTTACGTTACCCAATTATTGCCAGTCTGAAAGACCGTTTAAACCAAACCTGGTATCAAATTCGTATTGGCAATCGCCTTGGGTATGTCAGCAGTCTCGATGCGCAGCAGGACAATGGTATTCCGGTACTCACCTACCACCATATTCTGCGTGATGAAGAGAACACTCGCTTTCGCCATACATCAACAACTACCTCGGTGGTAGCATTCAGCAACCAAATGACCTGGTTGCGCGACACGGGCTACACCACCCTTACGATGTATCAGCTCGAAGGCTACGTGCGTAACCGTATGAATCTGCCCGCGCGGGCGGTAGTGATTACCTTTGACGACGGCCTGAAATCGGTTTATCGCTACGCTTATCCGATTCTTAAAGAGTACGGCTTCAAAGCGACGTCCTTTATTATTTCTTCGCGCATCAAGGCTCATCCGCAAACCTGGAACCCGAAAACGCTGCAGTTTATGAGTATCTCGGAATTACAGGCCAGCCAGGATGTGTTTGATATCCAGTCGCATACCCATTTCTTGCATCGCGTTGACGCTAATCGTCAGCCGACACTTTTACGCCGCACCTATCGTAATATCCTGCTTGATTTTGAACACTCGCGCCGCGCGCTTGCGCAGTTTAATCCGCATGTTTTATATCTTTCGTATCCGTTCGGCGGCTACAACGATAAGGCGGTGACAGCAGCCAACGATGCGGGGTTCCATATGGCTGTGACGACAGTGCGTGGGAAAGTGAAGCCGGGGGATAATCCGTTTTTGCTAAAACGACTTTATATATTGAGAACTGACTCGTTAGAGACCATGTCGCGGCTTATCAGCAACCAGACAAAATCTTAAGATAAAAAAGACCTGCTTAACAAAGCAGGTCTTTTTCATTCGTTCGGAGGTTGTTATGCAACCTGAACCGGTACGGCTTTAGCGAGACGTTTCATTTCGTTATCGCCATCGAAATAGGCGACTTTCGGCTGCCAGGTGCGGGCTTGCTCATCTGGCATAGTCACGTAAGTGGCAATGATCATGATGTCGCCAACATCCGCGCAATGCGCTGCGGCACCATTCACCGAAATGATTTTTGAACCGCGCTCACCCGCGATAGCGTAAGTTGAAAAACGCTTACCGTTGGTGACGTTATAAATATCAATGGCTTCATATTCCAGAATGCCTGCCGCCTCAAGGAAGTCCTGATCGATGGCGCAGGAGCCTTCATAATGCAAATCCGCCTGCGTCACTTTGACACGGTGAAGTTTGCCTTGCAGCATGGTGCGTATCATAAAATTAAACCTTTATTACGGGGTCCGAATAGAGCTGATTTTATCAGCTCTATGAATATAAGCGGGCAGTATTGCCCGATTTATGAATGCTGTCTACTGCGCCAGATCAACCTGAATATTATCAATCAAACGCGCCTGGCCAAGCCATGCGGCCATTAATACCACCGCACGTTTACTCTCAACGTTCAGCTCTAACAAGGTATCGGCATCGCGAATTTGCAGGTCGTCAGAACGAAAGCCTTTTTCATTCAGTTCGGTGGCGGCGATAGCCAACATTTCTTCCGTGTCTCGCTCACCAGACCGCAGTTTATCTGCCAGAGACTGCATCACTTTATGCAAACCTGGCGCAATTTTGCGCTGTTCTGCGGTTAGATAACCATTGCGTGAACTCAGTGCCAGGCCGTCTTTCGCACGAACCGTTGGCACGCCGATAATTTCGATGTCATAACCCATATCCGCCACCATCTTGCGGATCACGGCGACTTGCTGGAAGTCCTTCTCACCGAAGCAGGCGATATCAGGCTGCACCATGTTAAAGAGCTTGCTGACAATGGTAGAGACGCCACGGAAATGCCCTGGACGACTTGCGCCTTCGAGCATGGTAGAAAGCCCTGGAACTTCAACAAAGGTCTGTGAGTCCAGTCCTTGTGGATAAATATCGGCTGGGGCAGGGGCAAACACCAAATCGACTTTGCGACGGTTTAGTTTCTCGCAATCTTCCTGCAAGGTGCGGGGATAGCGAGTTAAATCATCCGGTCGGTCAAACTGCATCGGGTTCACAAATATGGTGGTAACCACCACATCGGCGCGGCTTTTCGCATCATCGACCAGTTTCATATGGCCGTCGTGCAGGTTGCCCATGGTCGGCACCAGTGCGATGCGTTTACCTTCCTGGCGCCAGCGGCGGATTTGCTGACGTAACAGCGGTATCGTTTCGATAATCAACACAACCCTTCTCCTGTCAGTGGAAACTATGTTCTTCACCTGGGTAGGTGCCTGATTCAACTTCAGTTATGTACTGGCGTACCGCGGCGCGCATGTCGCCGTTTCCTGTAAGGAAGTTTTTGGCAAATTTTGGAATATGACCACCGGTGATACCAAAGGCATCGTGCATAACCAGAATCTGTCCATCTGTGACATTACCCGCGCCAATACCGATGACCGGAATGCTCAGCGCTTCAGTGATGCGTTTTGCCAGAGCGACCGGAACACATTCCAACACCAACAATTGTGCACCTGCCGCTTCGAGTGCCACGGCATCATCGAATAGTGTCTGTGCGGCGGCTTCATCACGCCCCTGGACTTTATAGCCACCGAAGATGTTCACGGATTGCGGCGTAAGGCCCAAATGCCCGCATACCGGAACGGCACGTTCGGTCAGCATCTTGACTGTTTCAACCAACCAGCTCCCGCCTTCGATTTTGACCATATTTGCACCAGCGCGCATAACGATGGCTGAATTGGCAAACGCCTGTTCAGGTGTGGCATATGCCATAAAAGGAAGGTCAGCAAGCAGCAGGCAGTTTGGCGCACCACGGCGCACGGCGCGGGTGTGGTAGGCAATATCTTCCACGGTAACGGGTAAAGTGGAGTCGTGCCCCTGAACAGTCATCCCTAATGAATCGCCAACTAGCATCACACCAATGCCTTCATCGGCAAACAGTTTTGCAAAGCTGAAGTCATAAGAGGTGATGGTTGCGAATTTGCGTTGGGCCTGTTTCCACTGGCGCAACTGAGACATGGTGATTGGTTTCATGGCAATCCCAGAGAAATAAGAATGAGAGGTGAAATCGCTACATTAGCAAACAGAACACGTCCGTGGTTACCAAAACGTAATCCCATCCTGGGAGAGAGTATCTAAAATATCAGCGGCGCGCTTGCCGTCCGGGAAGGTGCAGTCAGGTGCAATTTCCAGCAGCGGAACCAACATAAACGCGCGATTTTTCATATCATAATGCGGCACGATAAGCGTTGGTGTTGCAACAGTCAGATTACCGAACAGCATGATGTCGAGATCAAGCGTGCGCGGCCCCCAGCGTTCAGCTTTACGCACGCGACCATGCTCCAACTCAATACGTTGAGTATGGGCTAGTAATGCTTCGGGAGACAGTTCGGTTTCTAGTGCCACAGCAGCATTGAGGTAATCGGGTTGGTCTTGCGGGCCGAGCGGCGGGGTGCGGTAGTACGAGGAAGTTGCAACCACCCGGCTTTGCGGGATGGTTGCAATGGCGTTCAGCGCTTGAGTCACTTGCTCAAGCGGTGACGCCTGGTTGCTGCCGAGTGCGATGTACGCAAGCGTCATGCACTTCCACCGCTGCGTGGTGCACGCTTGCGTGGACGGCGGTGACGGCGGCGATCGGCAGGTTCATCACCTAACACATCGAGCATATCTTTCTGTGCCGGCGGAGCTGCAACCTGGAACTCACCCCACCATTTGGTCAGGCGCAGTAATTCCTGGTTATTTTCCACTTCAGCACGCAGTGCCAGCAAATCGTAAGCTGCACGGAATTTAGGATGCTCCATCAGCTTCCATGCGCGTTTGCCCTGGCGGCGTGACAGGCGAAGCTGCAGGCCCCAGATATCACGAACCAGCGTGGTGATACGTTTTGGAATCGCCAGCGCACGGCAAGCTTCATCTAGCACTTCGTTCATCGCCAGTGCAAAAGCGTCCATGTAGGCAAGGCCACTTTCCTGAGTCAGCTTTTGGGCCATCTCAAGTTGCGGATACCAGAATATGGCAGAGAACAAGAAGGCCGGATTAACACGCATATCATTCTGAATGCGGTTATCGGTATTCTTCAGCACCTGAACGATCATGCGTTCCATCGGGCTGTCACCCTGCTCGGTAAAGTAGCGGGTGATGGTCGGGAATAACGGCTGGAACAGCTGATATTCGCGCAGTAATTCGTAAGTTGGATAACCGTGGCCAGCTTGCAGAAGTTTCAATGACTCTTCAAACAAACGAGCAGGCGGCACATCGTTAATCAAGGTCGCTAAGCGCGGAATAGGTTCGCCAGTTTCCGGGCTAATCGTCATGTTCAGCTTGGCGGCAAAGCGCACTGCACGAAGCATACGTACAGGGTCTTCACGGTAGCGCGTTTCAGGGTCACCAATCAGACGGATAACGCCATTGCGTAAATCACGCAGGCCGCCGACATAATCGCGAACGGAGAAATCAGCCACGCTGTAATAGAGGCTGTTGATTGTGAAATCGCGGCGCTGTGCATCTTCTTCGATAGAACCGAAGATGTTGTCACGAAGCAACATACCGTTTTGACCGGTCTGAGAAGTCTGTTTGTCAGACTTTTGCTCTTCATGGTGACCACGGAAAGTAGCAACTTCGATGATTTCCGGCCCAAACATTACATGCGCCAGACGGAAGCGGCGACCCACCAGACGACAGTTGCGGAACAGTTTACGCACTTGATCTGGCGTAGCACTGGTCGTGACATCAAAGTCTTTCGGCTGTTTGCCGAGCAAAAGGTCACGGACACCGCCACCCACGAGGTAAGCCTCGTAGCCAGCTTTGTTCAGACGATAGAGCACCTTGAGGGCATTTTCACTGATATCTTTGCGGGACAGAGCGTGCTGGTCACGCGGAATTACCGTGATTTGCGGGAGATCTTCAATCTCCTCGACCACGACGTCATCGCGGTTAAGCACCTTGCGGCAAAAATTAGCGACTCGGGTAAAAATAGTACACCTCGGCAGTGTCAATCATAGGGACAAAAAAAACAGCGGCTAATCATAGCTCAGTGCGTGGCATTTGAGAATGGCGTATTCACGCCGAGCCTGGTTCAATAGCCTCAAGCGACCAAGTTTGTACCGCCTGACTGAGTAATTCGTTGAGCGTCAAATCTTGCCAATGGGCAATTTCTGGTTGATTCAAAAATGCCAGCGCGGCATGAATAACCGGACGTGGATCGCCTTGCGGTAGGGCTGGCGCGTGATTCTGCTTAGAAAGCTTTGCCCCATTCTCATTAAGCACTAAGGGCAAATGTACGTAATCAGGCACCGTCCAACCAAATTGTTGATACAGCGAAATTTGTCTTACCGTTGGCTCAATTAAATCTGCGCCACGTACAATTTCGCTCACATCTTGATAATTATCATCCACTACCACAGCAAGATTATAGGCAAATAACCCATCCCGGCGGTGAATGATGAAATCTTCGCGGGCCAGTTGTTCGTCGGCTATTAACGTCCCATGAAGTTTATCTTCAAAACTTAATACCGGGTGATGTTGTATAAAACGCAACGCGGCATTATTAGGACCTTGGTTTAACGCGCGGCAATGGCCATCGTAAAAACCGCCAATTTGCTGAATCCGGCTGCGCGTGCAGGTGCAGTAATAACTCAGCCCTTGCTGATGTAACCATGAGAGTGCTTCGCGGTAGGCTTCGTGTCGTTGGGATTGCCATAAAACTTCACCATCCCACTCCAGACCGTAATGCTCAAGTTGGCGCAATATAGTAGCAGCAGCGCCCGGTACTTCACGTGGTGGGTCGATATCTTCGATACGCACCAGCCATTGGCCTTGTTTTGAGCGTGCTTGCAGGTAGCTGCCGAGTGCGGCAATTAGCGAGCCGAAATGGAGTTCACCCGAAGGCGAGGGGGCAAAGCGTCCAATGTAGTGGGGTGTGTTCATGATTTGCTGCGGTAGGCTAGAAATAAATAAGGCGGGAGAGTATCCCGCCATTATGAGTAATCTGAAATTGCGAGCCGTTAACCGGCCATTTGTTTTTCGCGAATTTCTGCCAACGTTTTACAGTCAATGCACAAATCAGCTGTCGGACGAGCTTCGAGACGGCGAATGCCGATTTCAACGCCACAAGATTCGCAGTAACCGAAATCTTCGTCTTCCACTTTCTTGAGCGTTTTCTCGATCTTCTTGATCAGTTTACGTTCGCGATCGCGGTTACGCAGTTCCAGGCTGAACTCTTCTTCCTGAGTGGCACGGTCTGCCGGATCAGGGAAGTTAGCCGCTTCTTCTTGCATGTGCGTGACGGTACGATCAACTTCATCCATAAGTTGATTACGCCATGCTTCAAGAATACGCCTGAAGTGCGTCAGCTGGGCTTCGTTCATGTATTCTTCGCCCGTTTTCTCCTGGTATGGCTCCACCCCAGCGATGGCGAGGATACTCAGGGACGATGTTTTACGCTTTTGCCCTTCTTGCATGTTGTTTCTCCTTAACACGCATTATCGGTCCCCTGTTCGGGGGAAAATCAGGCCGCTATAAATAGCAGATGCTTTTCAGGATGGCAATTATATAAATTCCTCTCTTGACAAGCCTGTGAAGAAAAGCGTATTTACGCGAACCGCCAGCACACAAAACAGACAAACGTTAATACCCTTTATACTTCAAGCTGCATCTTTTTGTTGGCGGCGATTACTCACCCGAATCACTTACTGCAGTAAGCTCATCGGGGCTTATTCACTTGCCGCCGCGATGCAACTCGAATTATTGCGGGCACTCTTCAATCAAACAAACAGGTAACGGCGAGATTAGACTCAAGCCTTTATCCGAAAGTTCAGCCTTATACGCAATAACTTCAACTCCACACTGTTGCGCCTCGCATAATAATTGTGCGTATTTGGCGTCGATGTGGCGTGCCGGGGAAACCTGGGTGATAGCAGAATGCAATACTGCAAATAGCAGCACCGCACGTTCGCCCTGCATAACCACGTTCATCAATTCTCGCAAATGCTTCTGCCCACGCAGACTTACAGCATCCGGGAAATAGCCATTTCCTTGTTCTGATAACGTGACTGATTTTACTTCAATATAGCAGTTAACCTTGCAATCTGCCTGCAACATAAAGTCAATGCGGCTACGTTCAGCACCATACTTCACTTCACTTTTAATGGTTGTATAACCAATTAATTCTGAAATGCTTTCCGAACTTAATGCTTCCTTCACAACCGCATTAGCGCGCAGCGTATTAACGCAAATAAATTCGCCGTTTTGCGTTTGGGTTATTTCCCAGGTGTGGGGATATTTTCGAGTTGGGCTATCTGATGTGGAATACCACACAGTATCGCCTGGTGTTGCACATCCGGTCATCGCGCCGGTGTTTGGGCAATGGAGCGTTAACTCTTCACCAGACGGAGTTACCACATCAGCCAGAAAGCGTTTATAGCGTTTGATGAGTGTGGCTTGTTGTAGCGGGGGACTAAACTCCATTTACTCTTCCTTATTGCTTAATGACCAGCGCTGTAGCTCCAGGTAACGCGTTCGCCCTTGCTTGAAAACTGACTCATACAATACGAAGTCTTCAACTTTGTATTGCCAGCGAAAATTGGGTGGCGGGATGGTGACCGCACGCGGTGTGTTCCGATAAAGCGTGATATGCGGGTGAAACGGCTGCGGGCTTTGGTAGCACCCGCTACGAGCCGCTTGTGCACGTAACATATTTGCCAGTTGAATCAGCCCCAGAGGGGCATGCCGGGGGCCAATCCATACCACGTTTGACCGCAACCATTGCCCTGCATCATCAATTGTCAGGGTAAAACCGCTCTGGCGGATTCTCCCGGCGAGCAGGCTGAGTGCTTTTTGCTTTTCAACACTGATGTCGCCTAAAAAGGCGAGAGTCAGATGCAAATTTGCAGCAGCGACCGGACGCCCGGAATCTTCAGGGAACTGTGTGGCGCGCCACTGGATAATCTGTTGTTGTACCTCGGCTGGCAATTCGAGGGCAAAAAACAGACGGCGAGTTTCGGCCATAGTGGTCTCTCGTTATGAATTGGCTTGATGCTACAATAGCGAACTTCGCATCATACCCGTTTGGAGCCGTTTGTGCCGTCATTACCGGTTGCCGCAGTGCTACCCGATATTCTTAACGCCTTGCAAAATGCGTCGCAGGTTTTACTGAGCGCCCCAACGGGGGCAGGTAAATCGACCTGGTTGCCGTTGCAGATTTTACGGCAGGCAAACTTGGGCGGTCGCATTCTACTGCTGGAACCACGTCGCCTGGCTGCGCGTAATGTTGCACAGCGTCTGGCTGAATTATTGGGTGAAAAGCCCGGTGAAACAGTTGGCTACCGGATGCGTGCCGAAACCTGTGTTGGGCCTAACACCCAGCTTGAAGTGGTAACCGAAGGTATTTTGACGCGTATGATTCAGCACGATCCTGAGCTTTCAGGTGTTGCGCTGGTGATCCTCGATGAATTCCATGAACGTAGCCTGCAAGCCGATCTGGCGCTGGCGCTGTTACTCGACGTGCAGCAAGGGTTACGTGACGATCTTAAATTGCTGATTATGTCGGCAACGCTTGATAATGCGCGCCTTCAGCAATGTTTACCGGAAGCTCCGGTAATCAGCTCTGAAGGGCGAGCATTTCCGGTTGAACGTCGCTACAGTCCGCTTTCTACCCATCAACGCTTTGATGAAGCGGTTGCTAGCGCTGTGGCGAATTTGCTGCGCGAAGAGTCGGGTTCTCTGTTGCTGTTTTTGCCTGGTGTCGGTGAAATTCAGCGTGTTATGCAACAGCTGCAAGAGCGCGTCACAAGTGATGTTCAGCTTTGTCCGTTATACGGTGCACTGCCTTTAAGCGAACAGCGCAAAGCAATTCTCCCTGCGGAAAACGGCACTCGCAAAGTGGTGCTGGCGACCAATATTGCCGAAACCAGCCTGACTATTGAAGGTATCCGCCTGGTGGTGGATTGCGCGCAGGAGCGCGTCGCGCGTTTTGACGTTCGCACTGGGCTCACAAGGCTTATCACCCAACGCATTAGCCAAGCGTCGATGATTCAACGTGCCGGGCGAGCGGGGCGTCTGGAGTCGGGTATCTGTCTGCACTTAACCAGTGCCGAGCAGGCAGAACGCGCGAGCTTGCAAAGTGAACCAGAAATCCTGCAAAGCGACCTTTCTGGCCTGCTACTCGATTTACTGCAATGGGGTTGCCAGGATCCGGGCCAACTGACCTGGCTTGATACCCCGCCTGCCACCAATTTAGCGGCTGCGCAAACCTTGTTGCGCCAGCTCAATGCTCTGGATGGACAAAACAAACTCACACCCGTAGGCCAGAAAATGGCGAACCTGGGTAATGAACCGCGCCTGGCAGCGATGTTGGTTAACGCTAAAGATGCCGATCAACAGGCAACCGCAGCGCGGCTTGTCGCGATTCTTGAAGAGCCACCGCGCGGTCAGGACAGCGATTTGCGTAATGCTTTTAGTCGACGTCAGGATAACTGGCAGCAGCGTAGCACCCAGTTGCTTAAAAGGCTTAACAGCCGCGGTGGCGAAGCGGATTTCTCCCTTGCGGCTCCGTTACTGGCGCAGGCGTTTCCCGACAGGATTGCTCGCCGCCGTGGTCTGGACGGTCGCTACCAATTAGCCAATGGTATGGGGGCGATGCTCAATCAGGATGACCCATTAACACGCTACGAATGGCTGCTGGCACCACTTTTATTACAGGGAAGCCATACGCCTGATGCACGCATCTTGCAGGCCATTCCATTGGATATTGATGCGCTAACGGCGCAGTGCCCTGAGTTACTGACACAAAGCGATTCTGTGGAGTGGGATGAAACACAAGGCACCTTAAAAGCGTTTCGCCGTTCACAAATTGGCAAGTTAATTCTGAAAGTTCAGCCACTGGCGAAACCTTCCGAAGACGAACTGCATCAAGCGATGCTTAATGGTATTCGTGAGAAAGGCCTGTCAGTGCTTAACTGGTCGGCGCATGCGCAACAGTTAAGAACACGCCTGGTCTGTGCTGCAAAATGGCTGCCAGAACTTAAATGGCCAGACGTCTCAGACGAGGCGCTGCTGCGTGATTTAGACAGCTGGTTATTACCCGAACTGCATGGTGTACACTCGCTTCGCGCGTTAAAAAATATTGATGTCACACGGGCGTTACAGAACCTGATCGACTGGAACGCACGCGTACGTCTGGATAGTGCGCTGCCAACTCATTACACTGTGCCGACTGGAAGCCAGATAGCCATTCGCTATGATGATGAAAACCCGCCAGTTCTTGCTGTGCGTATGCAAGAAATGTTTGGTGAAGCTCAAACTCCGGTGATTGCCGAAGGCCGTGTACCACTGGTTCTGGAGTTGCTCTCCCCGGCGCAGCGCCCATTGCAGATTACGCGTGATTTAACCGCATTCTGGAACGGCGCGTATCGGGAAGTGCAAAAAGAGATGAAAGGACGTTATCCAAAACACGTCTGGCCGGACTCGCCAGCAGACGCGCTGCCTACGCGGCGTACCAAAAAGTACCAATAACTTTGAGAGATTTCCTCTTTCGACTTGAGTTGAGATGAGGAGAATCAGGCCGTGCGCCTTATTTTTGGTGGAGAAAGCAATGGCGGGGAATGACCGCGAACCGATTGGACGTAAAGGGAAACCTTCACGTCCTGTGAAAGAGAAAGTAAGCCGTCGTCGTGTCCGTGAAGAGGAATATGACGCGGATTACGATGATGATTTTGAAGACGAGGAACCGATGCCGCCACGTAAAGGAAAAGGCAGTGGCAATGGTCGCCCGCCACGTAAAAAGCGCCGTTGGTTCTGGTTCCTGGTAAAACTGTTTGTTGTCTTTGCTGTGCTGTTCGTGATTTACGGTGTCTACCTGGATCAGAAGATCCGTACCCGTATTGATGGGAAAGTCTGGCAGCTCCCGGCGGCAGTCTATGGCCGTATGGTGAACCTTGAACCAGACATGCCGTACAGCAAAAAAGAGATGGTTAACCTGCTGGAAGCGACCCAATACCGTCAGGTGACGAAGATGACGCGCCCTGGTGAGTTTACGGTACAGGGCAACAGCATTGAGATGATCCGTCGTCCGTTTGATTTCCCTGACAGTAAAGAAGGGCAGATCCGCGCACGTCTGAATTTTGATGGTGACCATCTGGAATCCATCCAGAACATGGATAACAACCGCAGCTTTGGTTTCTTCCGTCTGGATCCACGCTTGATCACCATGTTGTCTTCACCGAATGGTGAACAGCGCCTGTTTGTGCCGCGCACCGGTTTCCCGGAACTGCTGGTCGACACGCTGATCGCAACAGAAGACCGCCATTTCTACGAGCACGACGGGATTAGCTTCTTCTCCATTGGCCGTGCGGTGCTGGCGAACCTGACAGCTGGCCGTACCGTGCAGGGCGCAAGTACGCTGACGCAACAGTTGGTCAAAAACCTGTTCTTATCGAGCGAGCGTTCTTACTGGCGTAAAGCGAACGAAGCGTACATGGCGCTGATCATGGACGCGCGTTACGGCAAAGATCGCATCCTTGAGCTGTATCTGAACGAGGTCTATCTCGGCCAGAGCGGTGATAACGAAATTCGCGGCTTCCCGCTGGCGAGCCTGTATTACTTTGGCCGACCGGTCGAAGAACTGAGCCTCGATCAGCAAGCATTGCTGGTGGGCATGGTAAAAGGCGCGTCGATTTATAACCCGTGGCGTAACCCTAAACTGGCGCTGGAACGTCGTAACCTTGTATTGCGCTTGCTGCAAGAGCAGAAGGTCATCGACCAGGAACTTTACGACATGCTGAGCGCGCGCCCTCTGGGTGTGCAACCGCGTGGTGGTGTGATTTCGCCGCAGCCTGCTTTTATGCAGATGGTGCGTAACGAACTCCAGACCAAACTTGGCGACAAAGTTAAAGACTTGTCCGGCGTGAAGATCTTCACCACTTTCGACTCCGTTTCTCAGGATGCGGCAGAAAAAGCGGTGAGTGAAGGGGTTCCGGTTCTGCGTAACTCGCGCAAACTGAAAGATCTGGAAGCGGCAATGGTCATTGTTGACCGTTCGACCGGTGAAGTTCGTGCGATGGTCGGCGGAGCTGAAACGCAGTTTGCGGGCTTCAACCGCGCGATGCAGGCTCGTCGTTCTATCGGTTCTCTGGCAAAACCAGCGACTTATCTGACGGCATTAAGCCAGCCTGACGCTTACCGTCTGAATACCTGGATTGCCGATGCGCCAATCGCGCTGAAACAGCCAAATGGGCAAGTGTGGTCGCCGCAAAACGATGACCGTCGCTACAGTGAGAGCGGCAAAGTCATGCTAGTGGATGCGCTGACGCGTTCTATGAACGTGCCAACCGTCAACCTGGGGATGGCGCTGGGCCTGCCTGCTGTCACAGACACTTGGGTCAAACTTGGTGTGTCGCAGAACCAGTTACATCCGGTTCCTGCGATGTTGCTGGGTGCGCTGAACCTGACGCCAATTGAAGTGGCTCAGGCATTCCAGACCATCGCCAGCGGTGGCAACCGGGCAACGCTTTCAGCCTTGCGTTCGGTTATTGCTGAAGATGGCACCGTGCTATACCAAAGCTTCCCACAGGCGGAGCAGGCTGTTCCTCCTCAGGCTGCATACATGACGCTGTTTACCATGCAGCAGGTTATGGCTCGCGGTACGGGTCGTGCGTTAGGGGGCAAATATCCGAACCTGCACTTAGCAGGAAAAACGGGTACCACCAACGATAACGTGGATACCTGGTTTGCGGGCATCGACGGCAAAGAAGTGGCGATTACCTGGGTAGGGCGTGACAACAACCAGCCGACCAAACTGTATGGTGCGAGCGGGGCGATGTCGCTTTACCAGCGTTACCTTGCCAACCAGACGCCGATTCCACTGGTGCTGAACCCGCCGGAAGATATCGTTGATATGGGTGTTGATAGCGCAGGCTACTTCCAGTGTGGCGGCGGCGGGGATCGTGTGTTGCCAGTGTGGACCACTAATCCGGACGGGTTGTGCCAGCAAAGCCAGCAGGCTGAGCAGAACAACAATCCGTTTAGTCAGTCACAGGCGCCACAGACTCAGCAGCCACAACAGCAACAGCCGCAGCAGCAACAACCTCAGCAGCAAGAAAGTAGTGACGGTGTTGCAGGTTGGATAAAAGACATGTTCGGCAGTAAATAAACCTCACGGTTTTCCCATAAAGCCTCCGTTTACCACGGGGGCTTTTCTTTTTTATTAAGCCCATGCAATCACTCTGGTTAATTATTATTCCCTCGCGCTTAGCAGGGGCGTTTCCTGCTTGCTATGCACTTTCCGTTTCGTCTATTATTCTGCGGCTAATAATAATTATCGTTTACGTTATCATTCGTCACTACTTCATCAGAGAAAAACCAATGGCGCGTTTAAGAACTGGACAACCAGTCAACACCTCAATCCGTAAACTTGCATTCTTTGTTGCGGCCGCCGTCAGTGGCGTGAGTGCATCAAGTTTTGCAGCAGACAACACAACCAGCAAAGAAGATACCATCACCGTTTCGGCCAGCGCCCCGCAAGAAAGTGCCTGGGGACCTGCGGCCACGATCGCGGCGCGTCAGTCTGCGACTGGGACCAAAACCGATACGCCTATTGAAAAGGTACCTCAGTCTATTTCTGTGGTAACTGCCGAAGAGATGGCGTTGCATCAACCAAGATCGGTGAAAGAAGCTTTGAGCTATACCCCAGGTGTTGCTGTGGGAACTCGTGGTGCTTCAAATACTTATGACTATTTGGTGATTCGCGGATTTGCGGCCGATGGTCAGAGTCAAAATAACTACCTCGACGGTATGAAGATGCAGGGCAACTTCTATAACGACGCTGTGGTAGATCCTTATATGCTGGAGCGCGCTGAAATCATGCGTGGTCCGGTTTCCGTTCTGTACGGAAAAAGCAGCCCGGGTGGTTTGCTGAACATGGTAAGTAAGCGTCCGACCACGGAACCGCTGAAAGAGATCCAGTTCAAAATGGGCACTGACAGCCTCTTCCAGACCGGCTTTGACTTCAGCGATGCAATAGATGACGACGGCGTGTACTTGTACCGCTTAACGGGTCTGGCTCGTTCGAACAATGCTCAGCAGGATCGTGCGGAAGAGCAGCGTTATACCATCGCGCCGTCTTTCTCATGGCGTCCGGATGACAAAACTAACTTTACCTTCCTCTCTTACTTCCAGAACGAACCGGAAACCGGTTACTACGGCTGGCTGCCAAAAGAGGGAACGGTCGATCCGTTGCCAAACGGCGATCGTCTGCCTACTGACTTCAATGAAGGTGCGAAGAACAATACCTATTCTCGTAATGAGAAAATGGTTGGCTACAGCTTCGACCATGAATTCAACGATACCTTTACCGTGCGTCAGAACCTGCGCTTTGCCGAAAACAAAACTTCGCAAAACAGCGTCTACGGTTACGGCGTCTGTTCCGATCCAGCTAACAGCTTTAGCAAGCAATGTGCGGCGTTAGCGCCGGCGGACAAAGGCCATTATCTGGCTCGTAAATACGTGGTTGATGATGAGAAGCTGCAAAACTTCACTGTTGATACCCAGTTGCAGAGCAAATTTGCCACCGGCGAAGTGGACCACACTCTGCTGACCGGCGTTGACTTTATGCGTATGCGTAACGACATAAACTCTTGGTTTGGTTACGACGACTCCGTACCGCTGCTGGATCTCTACAATCCGGTGTATACCGATTTCGATTTCAATTCGAAAGATCCGGCGAACTCCGGTCCGTATCAGATCCTGAACCGCCAGAAGCAAACGGGCCTCTATGTTCAGGACCAGGCGCAATGGGATAAAGTGCTGGTGACGTTGGGCGGCCGTTATGACTGGGCCGATCAGGAATCCTACAACCGCGTGGCTGGTACTACTTCCAAACGTGATGACACTCAGTTTACCTGGCGTGGTGGTGTTAACTATCTGTTTGATAACGGTATCACACCGTATTTCAGCTACAGTGAGTCGTTTGAACCTGCTTCACAGACCGACGCACAGGGTAATCTGTTCTCACCTTCTACAGGTAAGCAGTATGAAGCGGGCCTGAAATATGTGCCGAGCGATCGTCCGATTGTATTGACCGGCGCGGTGTACCAATTGACCAAAACCAACAACCTGATGGCTGACCCTGCGGGCTCATTCTTCTCGGTTGAAGGTGGTGAAATTCGCGCGCGTGGCGTTGAAGTTGAAGCGAAAGCGGCACTGTCTGCGAGCGTAAACGTAGTTGGTTCTTACACCTACACCGATGCTGAGTACACCACGGATACCAACTACAAAGGCAACACGCCAGCACAGGTGCCAAAACATATGGCTTCATTGTGGGCTGACTACACCTTCTTTGATGGCGCACTGTCTGGTCTGACGTTAGGCACTGGTGGACGCTTCACCGGCTCCAGCTATGGCGACCCGGCGAACTCCTTCAAAGTGGGAAGTTATACTGTTGTCGATGCCCTGGTGCGCTACGATTTGGCGCGTGTTGGTATGGCTGGTTCCAACGTGGCTGTTCACGTGAATAACCTATTCGATCGTGAATATGTAGCCAGTTGCTTCAATACCTACGGTTGCTTCTGGGGCGCTGAGCGTCAGGTTGTTGCGACTGCAACATTCCGCTTCTAAGTGTATTCGGGCACGGTTCCCCGTGCCCATCAACAAAGATGGCTGCCATGCAGGACAAACTTGTTCATCCCGATACCACGTTTAGCCTCACTGACGTTACCTTCCGCGTACCCGGTCGCACGCTTCTTCATCCTCTGTCGATGACCTTTCCTGTTGGCAAAGTCACAGGCCTGATTGGCCACAACGGCTCGGGGAAATCGACACTGCTGAAAATGCTTGGCCGCCATCAGAAACCCTCTGATGGGGAAATTCATCTCAACAATCACCCGTTGGATAGCTGGAGCAGCAAGGAATTTGCGCGCAAAGTCGCGTACTTACCGCAACAACTTCCGGCAGCTGAAGGCATGACCGTGCGTGAGTTAGTGGCGATAGGCCGCTATCCGTGGCACGGCGCGTTGGGTCGTTTTGGCGTAGCGGACAGGGAATTGGTTGACGAGGCCATCACTTTGGTCGGGCTGAAACCTTTTGCTCATCGTCTGGTAGACAGTCTTTCTGGCGGCGAACGCCAGCGCGCGTGGATTGCCATGCTGGTGGCGCAAGATAGCCGTTGCCTGTTGCTGGATGAACCGACTTCGGCGCTGGATATTGCCCACCAGGTTGATGTACTGGCGCTGATTCATCGTCTTAGCCAGGAACGTGGTTTGACGGTGATTGCCGTTCTGCACGATATCAATATGGCGGCGCGTTATTGCGACAACCTTGCAGCGCTGCGCGGTGGCGAAATGATTGCCCAGGGTAGCCCTGCTGAATTGATGCAAAGCGAAACGCTGGAACAGATTTACGGTATCCCAATGGGTATTCTGCCACATCCTGCGGGCGCGGCTCCGGTGAGCTTCGTTTACTGATGAGTGAGCTGATTAACCCTTTACTGAGCCGTCGCCAGTTGTTAACGGCACTGGCGCTCTCGCCGCTGTTGCTCAAAATGGGCAACGCTCATGCGGCGGCAATCGATCCGCAACGAATTGTTGCGCTGGAATGGCTACCTGTCGAATTGATGCTGGCGCTGGGCGTTAAGCCTTACGCGATGGCTGATATCAAAAATTATCAGGCTTGGGTCGGTGAACCGAAATTGCCCGATGGCATAATCGAAGTTGGTTTACGCACCGAACCCAATCTCGAACTGCTGACCCAATTAAAACCGTCACTGATTCTCTATTCCGCAGGCTACGGCCCGTCACCGGAAAAGATGTCGCGTATCGCGCCGGGTTTGGGTTTTAGTTTCAACGATGGTTCCGGGAAGCCGCTGACCGTTGCTCGTCAGTCACTGACAGAACTGGGTGAAAAATTAGGTATGCAGCAGGAAGCACGCGATCACCTGCTGAAATTTGATCAATTTATCGAGCAGATGAAACCCCGCTTTGCTTCCCGTGGGGATAAACCCGTTTTGCTGATGACATTGTTAGATTCCCGCCACGCGCTGGTTATTGGCAAAAACAGCCTGTTCCAACAGGTGATGGATTTGCTAGGCGTAAAAAATGCCTGGCAAGGTGAAACCAACTTCTGGGGCAGTGCGGTCGTTGGCCTTGAGCGCCTCGCCGAAGTTAAGGACGCCGATGTTATCTGCTTTGATCATAATAACGATGCTGAAATGGCCCGCGTAACCTCAACGCCATTGTGGAACTCGATGCCTTTTGTTCGTCAAAACCGCTTCCAACGCGTGCCGCCAGTATGGCTTTACGGCGCGACACTTTCCGCCATGAACTTCACCACTACGCTTGCTAAAGCCATAGGGAGCCAGACGTGAAACATCGTTATGCTTTGCTCCCCGCGCTGCTTTTATCCCTGCTGTTTGTTATTGCCTGCGCGCTGACGTTACACAACCTGAATGCACAGTTGCCTTCTGCGCAGTGGAGTGCGGCCTGGTGGCAGCCCAATATTGATGACATCAATCAGATGTTATTCCACTACAGTTTGCTACCGCGCTTTGCTATCTCTTTGTTAGTTGGGGCAGGGCTTGGATTAGTAGGTGTGCTATTCCAGCAAGTGTTACGAAACCCGCTTGCTGAGCCAACTACACTTGGTGTGGCAAGTGGCGCGCAACTCGGTATCACGGTTGCCACGCTGTGGGCGTTGCCCGGTGGGTTTGCCACACAACAGTTTGCCGCTCTGGTAGGGGCAGGCGTTGTGGGTTTACTGGTGTTTGGCGTTGCCTGGGGCAAGCGGTTATCTCCGGTCACGCTGATTCTCGCAGGGCTGGTACTGAGCCTTTACTGTGGAGCGGTAAACCAGCTGCTGGCTATTTTCCATCACGACCAGTTGCAGAACATGTTCCTGTGGAGCACTGGCTCGTTAAACCAACAAGACTGGGACATCGTTAACGGCCTGTGGCCACGTCTGGTCGGCGGTTTGTTATTAACACTGCTGTTGTTGCGCCCGCTAACGCTGATGGGGCTCGACGATGGTGTGGCACGTAACCTGGGGCTGGCACTTTCCATGGTGCGCCTCGCGACGCTGGTACTGGCGATTGCCATCAGTGCGCTGTTGGTTAATGCAGTCGGGATTATTGGTTTTATTGGCCTGTTCGCGCCGTTGCTGGCGAAAATGCTTGGGGCACGCCGCCTGGTTGCGCGTTTGTTCCTCGCACCGCTTATTGGCGCGTTGATATTGTGGCTGTCCGATCAATCCGTTATCTGGCTGACCAGCGCGTGGCGTGAGATTTCAACCGGTACAGTGACCGCTCTTATTGGAGCGCCGTTATTGCTGTGGTTACTGCCACGCTTACGTACTGTTGGCACACCAGCGATGAACCAGGGCGATAACGTTCCGAGCGAGCGCCAGCATCTGGCATGGTGGGTGTTAGTTGGTAGCGGTGTGTTAGCGTTGGTTCTTGTCACTGCGCTAACGCTTGGACGCGATGCGTATGGCTGGAACTGGGTAAGCGGTTCGTTATTCCATGAGTTATTACAGTGGCGTTGGCCACGTGTATTAGCTGCACTGACTGCGGGCATGATGCTGGCGGTTGCTGGCAGCGTTATCCAGCGTCTGACCGGTAATGCGATGGCCAGCCCCGAAGTGTTAGGTATCAGTTCCGGTGCGGCATTCGGCGTGGTGGTGATGCTGTTTATCGTACCTGGAAATGCATTCGGTTGGTTGTTCCCGGCCGGTAGCCTGGGTGCTGCGGTGACACTGTTGGTGATTATGGTGACGGCCAGTCGTGGCGGTTTTTCCCCGCAACGCATGTTACTCGCCGGGATGGCGCTGAGTACCGCGTTTACCATGTTGTTGATGTTGCTGATGGCGAGTGGTGATCCACGTATGGCTGGGATTCTGACGTGGATTTCTGGTTCAACCTATAATGTTACCGGTGACCAGGCTGTCAGAACGCTTATCCTGATGGTGATTTTGTTTGCCCTGACGCCGCTGTGTCGCCGTTGGTTGATGATTCTCCCGTTAGGTGGGGCAACTGCGCGCGCGATTGGTATGGCTCTGACACCATCACGCTTTGCGCTGCTTTTGCTGGCCGCGACCTTAACCGCGGCGGCAACGATGACCGTCGGCCCGCTGAGTTTTGTTGGCCTAATGGCACCACATATCGCACGTATGCTCGGGTTCCGGCGTGCAATGCCGCAGCTGATAATATCGGCGTTATTAGGTGGGATGCTGATGGTTGCGGCGGACTGGTGCGGAAGAATGATCCTGTTCCCGGATCAGGTGCCTGCTGGCTTGCTGGCAACGTTTATCGGTGCGCCATACTTCGTCTATTTGCTCCGTAAGCAGACGAGATGATGAATGGTGGATGTCGCTCGCGCTAATCCACCCTACAACTGCAACAGTCTTTTCTTTTAGTAGGTCGGATTAGCGTAAGCGACATCCGACACTATCCATATCGATTACAGCTTCGCAAACACCCGACGCGCAGCGTCGATAGTCTTCTGAATATCTTCTTTCGAATGCGCAACTGACATAAAGCCTGCTTCAAACGCAGATGGTGCCAGGTAAACACCTTCTTCCAGCATCAGGTGGAAGAACTTCTTAAAGCGCTCGACGTCACACGCCATCACATCTTGGTAGCAAGTCACAGATTTTGCATCCGTGAAGAACAAACCAAACATGCCGCCCACATTGTTCATGACCAATGGAATGTTTTCTTCTTTCGCTGCATGCAGCAAACCGCTTGCCAGCATTTCGGTCAGTTCAGTCAATGTCTGGTGAACGCCCGGTTGCGCGACTTCAGTCAGGCAAGCGTAACCTGCCGCCATCGCAATTGGGTTACCGGAAAGCGTACCCGCCTGATAAACCGGGCCAGTTGGCGCCAGCGCATCCATGATTTCACGACGACCGCCGAATGCACCTACAGGCATCCCACCACCGATGATTTTGCCCAGACAAGTCAAGTCAGGCTCCACCCCGTAGTAAGACTGTGCGCCCGCCAGTGCAACACGGAACCCGGTCATGACTTCGTCGATAATAAACAGTGCGCCAAACTCGTCGCACAGCGCACGCAGGCCTGGCAGGAAGTCATCGTTTGGTGGGATGCAATTCATGTTACCTGCAACGGGTTCAACGATAATGCAGGCGATATCTTGCGGATATTGCTCGAACGCGGCGCGAACGGAAGCGAGATCGTTATAGGTGCAGGTGAGGGTGTGTTTAGCGAAATCAGCCGGAACGCCCGGTGAGTTTGGCTGGCCGAGGGTCAGTGCGCCAGAACCGGCTTTCACCAGTAGGCAGTCAGCGTGGCCGTGGTAGCAGCCTTCGAATTTGATGATTTTATCGCGACCGGTAAAACCACGTGCCAGGCGAATGGCGCTCATGGTGGCTTCTGTGCCTGAGTTCACCATACGAACCATGTCCATGGTTGGAACCAGGTCGGTCACCAGCTCCGCCATTTTTACTTCCATCTCAGTTGGCGCGCCAAAGCTTAAACCACGTTCAACCGCCTCAATCACGGCATTACGAATTGCCGGGTGGTTGTGACCGAGAACCATTGGCCCCCATGAACCAACATAATCGATATAGGCTTTGCCGTCAGCGTCATACAGGTAAGCCCCGTCAGCGCGTTCGATAAACAGCGGCACACCGCCGACGCCAGTAAAAGCACGAACCGGCGAGTTAACTCCACCAGGAATGACTTTACGTGCTGCAGCGTACAGGTTTTCAGACTTACTCATGAATCGGCTCCAATTCGTGGATTCGTGGAAATAATGACTACACGCTATTCTAAGGGAAACATTCGAAGTTATGAAAGTTTTGCCCAAACGCGTCGAGAGAGTAGAATGCCCCCTCGATTTGTATTACCAATAAATGATTAGCCTAATGAATCACTCCCACCCCTCTTTTGAAGCACAGCAGGTTGTGCGCTTACGCAGGGGCGACATGGTGCGTCGCCTAATTCGACAGGATAAAACTCCCGTCGCTATTCTTTTCATGGCCGCGATAGTAGGGACGTTAGCCGGTTTGGTGGGTGTCGCTTTTGAAAAAGCGGTCACCTGGGTTCAACAAAATCGCCTGGCAATGCTGGCTCATGTGGCTGATCACAGCCTGATTGTCTGGCCGCTGGCATTCATTAGCTCAATGCTTTTGGCAATGATTGGCTACTATCTGGTGCGCCGTTTTGCGCCGGAAGCAGGGGGCTCTGGTATCCCTGAAATTGAAGGGGCACTGGAAGAGTTGCGTCCGGTGCGCTGGTGGCGTGTTATTCCGGTGAAGTTTATCGGCGGGATGGGGACGCTCGGTGCTGGCATGGTGCTCGGGCGCGAAGGGCCAACGGTGCAACTGGGTGGGAATATCGGCCGCATGGTGCTGGATATTTTCCGCCTGCGTGGTGCTGAAGCTCGCCATTCGCTGTTAGCAACCGGTGCCGCCGCAGGCCTTTCAGCCGCATTCAATGCGCCGCTGGCGGGGATCCTGTTCATCATTGAAGAGATGCGCCCGCAATTTCGCTACAACCTGATTTCGATAAAAGCCGTGTTTATCGGCGTGATTATGTCGAGCGTGGTGTTCCGTATTTTTAATGGTGAAAATGCGGTTATCGAAGTCGGCAAACTGGCTAACGCGCCGGTTAACACGCTGTGGTTGTATCTGGTGTTGGGGATGGTATTTGGCATCGTCGGCGTGTTCTTTAACGCGATGGTGTTCCGCACCCAGGATATGTTCCAGCGCCTTCACGGCGGCAATCTGAAAAAATGGGTGATTATTGGTGGCTTGCTGGGCGGTATTTGCGGGATTCTTGGTCTTATCCAACCTGCAGCGGCCGGGGGCGGTTTTAATCTGATCCCCATTGCAGCCGCAGGCAATTACACCCTTGGCATGCTGCTGTTTATCTTTATTGCTCGTGTGATTACCACGTTGCTATGTTTTGCATCCGGTGCGCCTGGCGGGATTTTTGCACCAATGCTAGCTTTGGGTACATTACTTGGCACTGCATTTGGTATCGCGAGTGCGGCCTGGTTCCCGGCCTATCATCTTGAAGTTGGGACATTTGCCATCGCCGGAATGGGGGCGTTGTTTGCCGCATCAGTGCGTGCGCCATTGACCGGGATTGTGTTGGTTCTGGAAATGACTGACAATTATCAGCTCATTCTGCCAATGATTATTACCTGCCTTGGCGCGACACTATTGGCACAATTTCTCGGCGGAAAGCCGCTATACTCCTCGATTCTTGAGCGCACGTTGGCAAAACAAGAAGCCGAACAGCGGGCGAAAGAGCAGCAAACCCCTGCCGGGGAGAATACTTGAACGATTTACTCGGGTATTAGATAATGACCCCCAAAGGCTGGGTTAAACTTTACCCGACTTCTTATTTCGTTGGGAGCAAATGATGAGTGATGACGTAGCAGTGCTGCCGTTGCAGTTTACCGAAGCAGCAGCCAATAAAGTAAAAAACCTGATCGCGGATGAAGAGAACCCGAATTTGAAACTGCGCGTTTACATCACCGGTGGTGGTTGCAGTGGTTTCCAGTATGGTTTTACCTTTGACGATCAGATTAACGACGGCGATATGACTATCGAGAAGCAAGGCGTTGCGCTGGTAGTTGACCCAATGAGCCTGCAATATCTGGTAGGCGGTGCGGTGGATTACACTGAAGGTCTGGAAGGCTCACGCTTTGTGGTGACCAACCCGAATGCGAAAAGCACCTGCGGGTGTGGTTCCTCCTTCAGCGTTTAAACCTTCATACTTCAAGCTGCAGATGCGTCGACTGCACCCGTTCGCCCCAGTCACATAGTTATCTATGTTCCTGGGGACTTACGACTTTGTCGACTTTCTGCAACTCGAATTATTCGGTTTAAATGGTTAGTTATAAAAATTCTTGTAGGCCGGATAAGCGAAAGCGTCATCCGGCTTTTTTATTCTCTATTGTCTATCATCGAGTGCAAACGTCGGCAATTTGAGATGCCAACGAATGGCCGCCAGACGGATTGCGAGGGTGACGACCATGCCAATCATACTCGCCTGTTCCAGTGGAACGTGGAAGGTGTAATACGCAGTGGCATGCACAATCCCGCCTGCAATACACGCCGTGGCGTAAATTTCGGTACGCAGGATCATCGGGATTTCACGCGCTAAAACATCACGAATAATCCCACCGCCAACACCGGTCAACACGCCCATGCAGATGGCAATCAGTGGGCTTGCGCCCGCCAGAAATGCTTTATTCACCCCAATACCGACAAACACCGCAAGTCCCACGGCATCGAGCACTGGCAAAATCCATTTTGGTAGCCGACGCGGTTGTCGAATCAACACAATAGTCAGCATACAGGTGACCATTGCGACCACTAAGTCGGTTGGGTCTTTAACCCAAAATACCGGGCCATTATCCAGTGCCATATCGCGAATAGTTCCGCCGCCAACTGCGGTCACTACGCCAAGAACCAGAACACCAAACGGGTCCATACGTAGTTTACCTGCCAGCAGTACGCCGGATATTGCAAAGACGGCTGTGCCAATGATGTCCAGCCAATAGACGAGCATGTGGGTGTTATCCTCATAGAAAAGGTTATTTTTCTGCCAGCTCCTCACAGAGCTGTTTTGCGGCGAGGATAATACGTGGGCCTGAGCGACTAAACCAGTCATCATTCACTGCAATAACCGGAATTTTTAGCTGGGTATTCCAGAATTGTTCAACCGGAGGGATTTGCGTTTCATCGCCGGTGATAATAATAGCCTGTGGGTGGCGGCTTAGCACCTGTTCACGACTCACTTGCGGCCAGGGAACCCGGCTATCAGCGAAGATATTTTGCCCTGCGCATACTTCCAGAATTTCGTTCTGAATTGAACCACTTCCTGACGTAAATAGCGGCTGCTGGCCGAACTGGAGAAACACTTTTTTCTTCGGGTGCTGAGAATAGTGCGCTTTCAAATCGGCAAACTCTTTTGCCAGTTTATCTGCGGCGTTGTGGGCCGTTTGGGGTGTCGGGCTGTATTGGCTCAATTGACGCAATGCCGCAACCACACCTTCGACCGTTGCCGGATCAAGCCAGACAACTTTAATACCCAATGCTTTTAGTTGGTTGACCTGGCGCTCAGCATTTCCACCACGCCAGGCAAGAACCACATCAGGTTTTAGCGCCACGATGCGCTCAAGGTTCATCCCCTGCCAGTTCGAGACTTGCTCAAGCTTTTTGGCGGCTTCCGGATAGTCTGACCAGGCGCTGACCGCTACTGGAGTGATACCAGCCGCAAATGCCAGTTCAGTATTGCTCGGCGATAATGAGATAACCCGCGGCGCGGCATTAAGCCACGCCGGGAGACAACACAGTAGCGCGGTGATGCCGCGCCAAAAGTTCTTATTAACCACGAGCCAGTTTCTGCACCAGGTTTTCAACCATCAGCGTGGACTGCTTCGCCGCAACAGCTAAGAACTCTTCGAAGCTCAGATGGGATTGCTGATCAGCAACATCAGAGATCGCGCGCACCACGACAAACGGGGTACCGAAGTTATGGCAAACGTGCGCAACTGCTGTCGCTTCCATTTCCACAGCAACCGCCTGTGGGAAGTTATGGCGGATTTTTGCCAGTGCCACAGAACCGTTAATAAACGCATCACCACTAACAACCAAACCGCGCACGGCGTTCAGGTTCAGCTCGGCAATGCACTCTTCAGCCGCGGCAATCAGTTTGGCGTCAGCAGCAAAACCTGCTGGGCAACCTGGCAATTGGCCATATTCATAGCCAAAAGCGGTAACATCTGCGTCGTGGTAACGCACTTCATCAGAAACCACGATATCGCCAACTTTAAGTGTGGATGCGAGACCACCTGCAGAACCGGTGTTGATCACTACATCTGGTTTGCAATGCTCAAGCAGGAGAGTTGCACCCATTGCAGCTGCGACTTTGCCAATACCTGATTTCAGCAAAGCTACTTCAACGCCATTCAGGGAGCCGGTGTAAATTTCACACCCTGCAAGCTTCAGAGTCTGACGGCTTTCAATTTTGTCACGCAGCAGCGTAACTTCTTCTTCCATTGCACCAATGATGCCTACTTTCATAGTGATTCTCGCTAAAGTGTTAAATTACCTTCATAGTCTATCATGGCTGGCATCAAGGAATTAATCCGCTGTTAAAAGGCGCAGGAGATGGCATGAGTGAAATAGATTTCCGTAAGAAAATTAACTGGCACCGCCGTTTCCGCTCTCCTGAAGGGCTGAAGAACGAACATGAAATCCTGCGTATTTTTGAAAGCGATCGCGGGAGAATCGTTAACTCTCCGGCAATTCGCCGTTTGCAGCAGAAAACTCAAGTTTTCCCTCTGGAGCGTAATGCCTCTGTTCGCACACGTTTGACTCACTCGATGGAGGTTCAGCAAGTCGGCCGCTACATCGCCAAAGAAGTGCTGAGCCGCCTGAAGGAGCAGCAGGATCTTGAGCGCTTTGGGCTGCATGAGCTCACCGGCCCGTTTGAAAGCATCGTTGAAATGGCCTGCCTGATGCATGACATCGGTAACCCACCGTTCGGTCATTTTGGTGAGTCAGCTATTAATGACTGGTTCCGCCAGCGTTTATTCCCAACAGATGCCGGAAGCCAGCCGCGCAGCGACGATCGTTGCCGGGTTGAAGCTTTACGCCTGCGTGAAGGTGAAGATCAACTGAATGGCTTGCGCCACAAGGTGCGCCAGGATCTTTGTCAGTTCGAAGGCAATGCGCAGGGCATTCGCCTGGTACATAGTCTATTGCGTATGAATCTGACCTGGGCGCAGGTTGGTTGCATTCTCAAATATACGCGCCCGGCCTGGTTTGTTGGCGAGCCGCCAAAAAGCCACGCTTATCTGATGAAAAAACCTGGCTTCTATCTTTCTGAAGAGTCGTACATTGCCCGTTTGCGTACGGAGCTTGAACTGGGCGAATACAGCCGTTTCCCACTGACATGGATAATGGAAGCTGCGGATGATATTTCATACTGTGTGGCGGATCTGGAAGATGCGGTTGAGAAGCGCATTTTCAGCGTTGAACAACTTTATCAGCACTTATGTGATGCCTGGGGCGAGCATAGCAAAGGCGATCTTTTTGAGCATGTAGTGGATGAGGCCTGGGAGAAATCCCGTTCAAATCAGATGCGCCGCAGTACCGAAGATCAGTTCTTTATGTATCTGCGCGTCAATACGTTAAATCAGTTGGTGCCTTATGCCGCTCAACGTTTTATCGATAATATCAGCGATATATTTAGCGGCGAGTTCAATCACGCACTACTAGAAGATGACAGCCCCTTTGCGCGCCTGCTAGAGCTATATAAGCAGGTTGCATTTAAACATGTATTTAGTCACCCAGAAGTTGAGCAACTTGAGTTACAAGGTTATCGCGTTATCAGTGGCTTACTTGAAATTTACAGTCCATTACTCAATATATCAGTTGAGGATTTTGCTGAACTGGTGGAGAAAGAAAGTTTACGTCGTCTGCCGATTGAAACTCGATTGTTCCACAAATTATCGACAAAACATAGACTTGCGTATATTGAAGCCGTCAGTGATTTGACGCCGTCAGCCAGTGATTTCCCAGTATGGGAATATTATTACCGCTGTCGTCTAATTCAGGATTATATCAGCGGAATGACGGACTTATTCGCCTGGGATGAGTATCGGCGCCTGATGGCGGTGGAATAAGTTGCTCATTGAGTTTTGTAAAGACGGACAATAAATTTTTACTTTTTCCAGTGACTTATCGGCGGAACTTAGCGCCTCAATTGTCACTCTATATTGGCCTACACAGCAATTTTGCGTGACTTATTAACTTGAGACTGAAATCGATGAAAAAAACAACTTTAGCAATGAGCGCGCTGGCTCTTAGCCTGGGTTTGGCGCTGAGTCCTGTATCTGCAATTGCGGCAGAGACCGCTTCTTCTGTACCTGCAACCGCTGGGCAACCTATGCCAAGCCTTGCGCCGATGCTGGAAAAAGTGATGCCTTCCGTAGTGAGTATTAACGTTGAGGGGAGCACCACTGTTAATACGCCGCGTATGGGGCGTAACTTCCAGCAGTTCTTTGGTGATAATTCACCATTCTGTCAGGAAGGCTCTCCATTCCAGAGCTCTCCATTCTGCCAGGGTGGCCCGGCGGACCAAGGCCCTCAGGGCGGCGGTCAGCAGCAGAAATTTGCAGCACTGGGTTCTGGTGTAATTATTGACGCCGCTAAAGGCTATGTGGTGACAAACAACCACGTTGTTGATAATGCAACAAAAATTCAGGTTTCCCTGAGTGATGGACGTAAGTTTGAAGCAAAAGTGGTGGGTAAAGATCCACGTTCTGATATCGCACTGCTGCAGTTGCAGGACCCGAAAAACCTGACTGCGATAAAAATGGCCGACTCCGACGCACTGCGCGTTGGTGATTACACCGTAGCTATCGGTAACCCATATGGTCTGGGCGAAACCGTGACCTCCGGTATTGTTTCAGCTTTAGGTCGTAGTGGCCTGAACATTGAAAACTATGAGAACTTTATCCAGACAGATGCGGCAATCAACCGTGGTAACTCCGGTGGTGCACTGGTTAACCTTAATGGTGAGTTGATCGGGATTAACACTGCGATTCTGGCACCAGACGGTGGCAACATCGGTATCGGTTTTGCTATCCCAAGCAACATGGTGAAAAACCTGACTGCGCAGATGGTGCAGTATGGTCAAGTTAAGCGTGGCGAACTGGGTATCCTTGGGACTGAGCTGAACTCCGAGTTAGCAAAAGCGATGAAAGTTGACGCGCAACGTGGTGCATTCGTCAGCCAGGTTATGCCTAACTCTTCTGCTGCGAAAGCGGGCGTGAAAGCCGGTGACGTTGTGGTTTCCATGAACGGTAAAGCAATTAGTAGCTTCGCTGCCTTGCGCGCTGAAGTGGGTTCTATGCCAGTTGGCAGCAAACTGACTCTTGGCCTGCTGCGTGATGGCAAACCAGTATCAGTGAATCTGGAACTGCAACAAAGCAGCCAGACTCAGGTTGATTCAGCCACCATCTTTACGGGTATCGAAGGTGCTGAAATGAGCAACCGCAGCGGTAAAGATGAGAAGGGTGTCATCGTCAATAACGTAAAAGGCAATAGCCCTGCTGCACGTATTGGCCTGAAAAAAGGCGACATTATCATTGGTGTTAACCAGCAGGTTGTAAATAACATCGCTGAACTGCGCAAAATTCTGGACACCAAACCGTCTGTAATGGCGCTTAATATTCAGCGTGGCGACAGCACCATCTATCTGTTGATGCAGTAATTAATTGCCACTAAGTTCTCCTTAAACTATCAGGGCCGCAAATTGCGGCCCTTTTTTGTGAGCCTTACCACAACTCCATACTCTTCATCGGTGCTTTGTGCATTCGCACAATGCTGAGGCGATCCATCTCGCCTATGCTAGGCCATTAGCACGACTCAGGAGGACACATGGCTGGCTGGCACCTTGATACCAAAATGGCGCAGGACATTGTGGCGCGCACCATGACCATTATTGATACCAACATAAACGTGATGGATGCGCGTGGGCGAATCATTGGTAGTGGTGATAAAGAACGTATTGGTGAATTGCACGAAGGTGCATTGCTGGTGCTCTCCCAGGGGCGTGTGGTTGATATTGATGATGCCGTAGCCCGGCATCTGCACGGCGTGCGTCAAGGGATAAACCTGCCACTGCGCATCGAAGGTGAAATTGTCGGTGTTATCGGTCTGACAGGGGAACCTGGCTCGCTGCGTAAGTACGGTGAGCTGGTGTGTATGACGGCGGAGATGATGCTTGAACAATCTCGTCTGATGCACTTGCTGGCACAAGACACTCGTCTGCGTGAAGAGTTAGTGATGAATTTGATTCAGGCTGAAGAACAGACACCGGCTTTGAGCGAATGGGCACAACGTTTGGGTATCGATCTGAATCAACCTCGAGTGGTCGCTGTTGTGGAAGTCGATAGTGGGCAGCTTGGCGTGGAAAGCGCTATGGAAGAGTTACAGCAGCTGCAAACTGCACTGACGACACCTGAGCGGAATAATTTAATAGCCATTGTGTCGTTAACTGAAATGGTGGTGCTAAAACCTGCGCTAAATCCTTTTGGCCGTTGGGATGCAGAAGATCACCGCAAGCGGGTAGAGCAGCTAATCAACCGTATGAAAGAAAATGGTCAGCTACGCTTTCGTGTCGCGCTGGGCAACTATTTTACCGGGTCTGGTAGTATTGCGCGCTCGTATCGAACCGCTCGCACTACCATGATGGTCGGCAAACAGCGTATGCCAGAAAGCCGGGGCTATTTTTACCAGGATTTGATGTTGCCGGTGCTGCTGGATAGTTTGCGTGGCGGATGGCAGGCGAATGAATTGGCTCGCCCTTTAGCTCGCCTGAAATCAATGGATAACAACGGGCTGCTGCGCCGAACGTTAAGCGCGTGGTTCCGCCATAACGTGCAGCCACTGGCAACGTCTAAGGCATTGTTTATTCATCGTAATACGCTCGAGTACCGACTTAACCGTATTTCGGAATTAACAGGGTTAGATTTAGGAAATTTTGACGATAGATTGCTGCTGTATGTGGCGTTGCAACTGGATGAGCAAAGATAATAAAAGGGCCGGAGATTCCGGCCCTTTTGCATTATTTACCGCGGGTTAACTTTTCAAGATCGGATTCAATTTCACTGATCTTGTGAGCAACTACAGATTCCAGATGGCGAAGATCGTCGAGGATTTTGCGTTTCAGATCCACTTCAGTGCGATCTCGTTGGCAAAGTTGATCTAATTCATCAATTACATAGCGCAGATTCGGGCTGATTTCCTGCACTTCTTTGTAACCCTGACCGACGCCATCGGCAACGACAGTTTTGCGCTGGCGTGGGTATTTAAACTTCACGCTTTTAGCGAAAAACTCGCCTTTATCCTTCTGGAAATAGATTTTCAGGATATCGTTATTGGCTTCCTGCCGGAGGCTGTAACGATCGATCTCATCAGGATTGGTAATACCCAGACTTTTCAAGTTATCGTACATAGTGTTACCTTTTTCGATATCAGCAATATCAAGATAATTAACGGAAAAATCCTTTTCCGCTAGCCCTAAATGCTAAAAAGGCGGGAGAGCCCGCCTTTTGCATATTTTATTAGTCGATAGTGCGAAGCAGCTCGTTGATTCCAACTTTGCCGCGAGTTTTCGCGTCGACTTTTTTCACGATAACTGCACAGTACAGGCTGTACTTACCATCTTTAGATGGCAGGTTACCGGAAACGACCACGGAACCTGCTGGCACGCGGCCGTAATGTACTTCACCAGTTTCACGGTCATAAATGCGCGTGCTTTGGCCGATGTAAACGCCCATGGAAATCACAGAACCTTCTTCAACGATAACGCCTTCCACAACTTCTGAACGCGCGCCGATGAAGCAGTTATCTTCAATGATAGTTGGGTTAGCCTGTAATGGCTCCAGAACGCCACCGATGCCTACGCCACCAGACAGGTGAACGTTTTTACCAATCTGCGCACAAGAACCGACAGTTGCCCAGGTATCAACCATAGAGCCTTCATCAACATAAGCGCCGATGTTAACGTAAGAAGGCATCAGAACGGTATTACGTGCGATGTATGCACCCTGGCGAACGGCCGCTGGCGGCACAACGCGGAAACCTTCTTTCTGGAAACGTGCTTCGTCATAGTTGGCGAATTTCATCGGCACTTTGTCGAAGTAACGGCTTTCTGCGCCATCAATAACTTGGTTGTCATTGATACGGAAAGAAAGCAGAACGGCTTTCTTCAGCCATTGGTGGGTAACCCACTGGCCATCAATTTTTTCGGCAACGCGCAGCGCACCGCTGTCGAGCAGGGAGATGACCTGGTTTACCGCTTCACGAGTGACGGTATCAGCATTTGCCGGAGTGATTTCGGCGCGGCGCTCGAAAGCGGTTTCAATTACGTTTTGTAGCTGCTGCATTGGCATTGTGAACATTTTCCTGATTGTGACGAAATTAACAGACTGTTATTTATCGTTTGGATTAAGGGCTGCTGTCAACCGTTGCTGTACTTCCTCTTGCAACTCATTATTAAGAGCACGCCGATCAGCGGTAGCTATTATAAATAAATCTTCTACTCGCTCGCCAATTGTCGTAATTCTCGCCCCGTAAAGTGAAATTCCGAGGTCAGCAAACACTTCACCTACCCGCGCCAGTAAGCCTGGCTGATCCAACGCAATCAGTTCCAGGAATGTGCGCCTGTCAGTATGAGTAGGCAGGAAATTGACTTCGGTATCGACGGTAAAGTGGCGCAGTTTGGCGGACTGGCGGCGCGGTTGAGGCGTCTGCCAGCTGGCCTGCGTAATAGCCTGTTCAATACTGTGGCGGATGAGTTCGTGCCTGTCGGCGGAAAGCGGGCTGCCATCCGGCTCCAGCACAATAAAGGTGTCCATTGCCATGCCGTCGCGCGTAGTAAATATTTGTGCGTCATGAACGCTCAGGTTGCGCCTGTCCAGCTCGGCACAAACAGCGGCGAACAGGTGAGGGCGATCAGGGCTCCAGATGAAGATTTCGGTACCACCACGTGTTGCCTGTGGGCTAAGCAAAATCATCGGTTTGCTGAGGTCGTGCTTCAGCAAGTGTCGCGCATGCCATGCAATTTGGTTTGGCGTGTGGCGAACAAAATAGTTGGCCCGACAGCGGCGCCAGATATTGTGCAGCGCCTCTTCGTTGATGTTATCCATACGCAGTAACGCCAGCGCCTGAAGTTGATGGTGGCGTACACGCTCACGCATATCCGGGCTGTTTTGCATCCCACGACGCAGCTGTTTTTCTGTGGCGAAATAGAGTTCCCGCAACAGACTCTGTTTCCAGCTATTCCATAAGGTTTCGTTGGTCGCACAGATATCAGCGACGGTCAGGCAAACCAGGTAACGCAGGCGGTTTTCAGTCTGCACTTCTTCAGCAAACTGCTTAATCACTTCCGGGTCCTGGATATCACGACGCTGCGCGGTGACTGACATCAGCAAATGTTGGCGCACCAGCCACGCGACAAGTTGCGTCTCGCGAGAGTTCAACCCGTGCAGTTCGGCAAACTTTATAACGTCCTCCGCGCCCAGAACCGAGTGATCCCCGCCACGGCCTTTGGCGATGTCATGGAACAGGGCTGCAATCAAGATAAGCTCTGGATGCGACAGGCGCGGCCAGAGATCGACACATAATGGATGCTTCGGACGGGTTTCTTCTTTCGCGAAGCTTTCCAGTTTTTGCAGCACGCGAATAGTGTGTTCATCCACCGTATACGCATGGAACAGGTCAAACTGCATCTGCCCGACGATATGCGACCACTGCGGCATATATGCCCACAACACGCTGTGGCGGTGCATTGGCAATAAGGCGCGGCTCACGGCACCGGGGTGGCGCAATATCGTGAGGAACAGCTCGCGCGCTTCCGGAATGTAGCAAAGCGGCTGTACTAAATGGCGACGCGCATGACGCAAATGGCGTAGGGTGGTTGAGTAAATTCCGGTGATGTCACGGTTACGCACCATCATGTAAAACATACGCAAAATAGCCTGCGGTTCACGCATAAATAGCGTTTCGTCACGCAGATCAATCAGAGTGCCGCGTAACTGGAAGTCATCATCAAGTGGGCGCGGTTTTTCGCTGGCATCTAACGCAAGAATCGCTTCATCAAACAACTGCAACAGCATTTGGTTAAGCTCACCGACGCGACGGGTCACACGATAGAAATCTTTCATCATGTGTTCGACCGGCTGATTGCCTTCACCGTTGTAATCCAGACGTTGAGCAACGCTGAGCTGCCTGTCGAATAACAAACGGTTGTCATAGCGATTTACTTCGAGATGTAAAGCGAAGCGAATACGCCACAGCAAGTGTTGGCACTCATCCAGTTCATTTCTTTCTGCTTCGGTTAAAAAACCAAAGCCGACCATTTCACTCATGGACGTGGCACCAAAATGGCGACGCGCGACCCATTGCAGCGTATGGATGTCACGCAAACCGCCGGGGCTGCTTTTGATATCTGGCTCGAGGTTATAACTTGTGCCGTGGTAACGCTGATGACGAACATTTTGCTCATCAATTTTTGCGGCAAAGAACTTGGCAGATGGCCAGAAACCGTCGCTGAAAATGTGTTTTTGCAGTTCAAGGAAGAGTGCGACATCGCCAATCAGTAAGCGTGACTCAATCAGGTTGGTGGCAACTGTTAAATCAGACAGGCCTTCGAGCAGGCACTCTTCAAGCGTGCGTACGCTGTGGCCGACTTCTAACTTTACGTCCCACAACAGAGTGAGAAGTTCACCGATTTTCTGGGATTGCGGCTCGCTCAGACGTTTACGGCTGAGTATCAGCAAATCAATATCAGATAACGGATGAAGTTCACCGCGCCCGTAACCACCCACCGCGACGAGCGCGGTTTCAGCGACATCACCAAAACCGTAGTTTACCCACAACCGTTGCAGTAACTGGTCGATAAACTCGGTGCGGGCATCGATAAGTTTTTCGGCGGAAATACCGTCGTCAAATGCTGTCCCCAACCACTGCTGGAAAGTGTCGAGGCGGGCTTTGATTTCGGCGCAATTAAGCTCTGAGTCTGTCCAGTTGACAGGGTATTCAGGTTGCCCGGAAATCTCAGGAAGCACTGTGGTTGCGTACTGCTCGGGTAAGCTCGGTGTCATGTCGCCATCCATAAAAAAAGCCGGCATAAGCCGGCTTCGATTGCTGACTTTCGCCAGGCAATCAGTCGTTATGCGAAATCACCGCGGGGATGGTGTCATCTTTGCGTAAGGTGAGAATTTCGCAGCCGTTATCTGTCACCACAATAGTATGCTCGTATTGTGCAGACAAGCTGCGATCTTTGGTTTTCACCGTCCAGCCGTCTTTCATGGTGCGAATGCGGTAATCGCCGGAGTTCACCATCGGCTCGATAGTGAAAGTCATGCCCGGTTGCAGCACCACGCCACCGTCATCAGCATCGTAATGCAGCACTTGCGGTTCTTCGTGGAATACGCGGCCAATACCGTGCCCACAGTATTCGCGAACCACAGAAAAACCTTCAGCTTCAACGAACTTCTGAATGGCTGCACCCAGAGTGCGCAGGCGAATACCTGGTTTTACCATGCGAAGAGACAAATACAGGCTTTCTTGAGTCACGCGGCACAGACGCTCACCCAGAATGGTCGGTTTGCCAACGATGAACATTTTTGAGGTGTCGCCGTGGTATTCATCTTTGATAACGGTAACGTCGATGTTGACGATGTCACCATCTTTCAGGAGTTTAGCGTCATCAGGAATACCGTGGCAGACCACTTCATTAATGGAGATGCACACGGATTTCGGGAAGCCATGGTAGCCAAGGCACGCGGAAACCGCTTGCTGTTGGTTAACAATGTAATCGTTACAAATACGGTCCAGTTCGCCAGTGGAAATGCCCGGTCGTACGTGGGATTCAATCATTTCCAGCACTTCAGCGGCAAGGCGGCCCGCAACGCGCATTTTTTCGATTTCTTCAGGTGTTTTAATTGAGATAGCCATTCATTCGATCCGCAGGTGTCGTCGTTATCGACAATAATTGAGCAGTAGTGGGGTAATGGTATCAGGGCCTACGATCGGTGCCAAATCGAGAATCGGTGTGCGCACTATCCACTAACAACTATTGGAGTCCGGGTCTGTTTTATGGTATAAAGCGCGCCGGACTTGTATTCCGATTTTTCGGATACGGCCAACACTCTCACTTTGTGTAAATAACACACACGTATCGACACATATTCCGGGGTGCCCTTAGGGGTCGGTAATATGGGATACGTGGAGGCTTAACCCCATACTTTTATATAGAGGTTTTAATCATGGCAACTGTTTCCATGCGCGACATGCTCAAGGCTGGTGTTCACTTCGGTCACCAAACCCGTTACTGGAACCCGAAAATGAAGCCTTTCATCTTCGGCGCTCGTAACAAAGTTCACATCATCAACCTTGAAAAAACTGTACCTATGTTCAACGAAGCTTTGGCTGAACTGAGCAAGATTTCTTCTCGTAAAGGCAAAATCCTTTTCGTTGGTACTAAGCGTGCTGCAAGCGAACCAGTAAAAGAAGCTGCTCTGAGCTGCGATCAGTTCTTCGTGAACCATCGCTGGTTGGGCGGTATGCTGACTAACTGGAAAACTGTTCGTCAGTCCATCAAACGTCTGAAAGACCTGGAAATCCAGTCTCAGGACGGTACCTTCGACAAACTGACCAAGAAAGAAGCGCTGATGCGTACCCGTGAGCTGATTAAGTTAGAAAACAGCCTCGGCGGTATCAAAGACATGGGCGGCTTGCCGGATGCACTGTTTGTAATCGACGCTGATCACGAACACATTGCAATCAAAGAAGCGAACAACCTGGGTATCCCAGTATTCTCTATCGTTGATACTAACTCCGATCCAGATGGCGTTGATTTCGTTATCCCTGGTAACGACGATGCAATCCGTGCTGTAACCCTGTATCTGGGTGCTGTAGCTGCTACCGTTCGTGAAGGCCGCTCTCAGGATCTGGCTTCTCAGGCAGAAGAAAGCTTCGTAGAAGCTGAATAATAAGGTTCGCTCTTATTTGAGCTCTTATTAACCAGGTATTGAATAGTTTGGTTAGGGGGCCTGTCTCAGGCCCCCTTTTTATTTTGAGCCAGGGTTCGTCTATTTCGTGGACCAGGGCTTATCTCTCTCTACGAGATAACCGAGGATTTTAGAATGGCTGATATTACTGCTGCTCTGGTAAAAGAACTGCGTGAACGTACTGGCGCAGGCATGATGGATTGCAAAAAGTCACTGACTGAAGCTAATGGCGACATCGAGCTGGCAATCGAAAACATGCGTAAGTCTGGTGCGATCAAAGCAGCTAAGAAAGCAGGCAACGTAGCTGCTGACGGCGTGATCAAAACTAAGATCGCAGACGGCTACGCTGTGATTCTGGAAGTTAACTGCCAGACTGACTTCGTTGCTAAAGATGGTGGTTTCCAGGCATTTGCTGACAAAGTGCTGGACGCTGCTGCTGCAGGCAAAGTTACTGACATCGAAGTACTGAAAGCACAGTTCGAAGAAGAGCGTGTTGCACTGGTTGCTAAAATCGGTGAGAACATCAACATTCGTCGTGTTGCTGTTCTGGAAGGTGATGTTCTGGGTAGCTACCTGCACGGTGCTCGCATCGGTGTTGTTGTTGCAGCTAAAGGCGCTGACGAAGAGCTGGTTAAGCAAATCGCTATGCACGTTGCTGCAAGCAAGCCAGAATTCGTTAAGCCAGAAGACGTGTCTGCTGAAGTTGTTGAGAAAGAGTACCAGGTTCAGCTGGACATCGCTATGCAGTCTGGCAAGCCGAAAGAAATCGCAGAGAAAATGGTTGAAGGCCGCATGAAGAAATTCACCGGTGAAGTTTCTCTGACTGGTCAGCCTTTCGTTATCGAGCCAAGCAAAACTGTTGGTCAGTTGCTGAAAGAGCACAATGCTGACGTAACTGGCTTCATCCGCTTTGAAGTGGGCGAAGGCATCCAGAAAGTTGAGACTGACTTCGCAGCAGAAGTTGCTGCAATGTCCAAGCAGTCTTAATTTTTAAAGGGAGCCGCCAATTGGCGGTTCCTTTTTATCTGGCTTTAAAAATCAGCCTGCTCTGATACAGATCTTGTTGATATGCGACATTATGTCGTCTGAATTTACCATCCCCATTCGTTGACTGTTCCCAGGAAAGAATCATGGCTACCAATGCAAAACCTGTCTACAAACGCATTCTGCTCAAGCTAAGCGGCGAAGCGCTGCAAGGTACCGAAGGCTTCGGTATTGATGCAAGCATCCTTGATCGTATGGCTCAGGAAATTAAAGAGCTGGTTGAATTGGGTATTCAGGTCGGGGTGGTGATTGGTGGTGGCAACTTATTCCGCGGTGCAGGCCTGGCAAAAGCCGGTATGAACCGTGTTGTGGGCGACCACATGGGCATGCTGGCAACCGTAATGAACGGCCTGGCAATGCGTGATGCGCTTCATCGCGCCTATGTGAACGCCCGCCTGATGTCTGCTATTCCATTGAATGGCGTATGTGATAACTACAGCTGGGCAGAAGCTATCAGCTTGCTGCGCAATAACCGCGTAGTTATCCTGGCAGCTGGTACCGGTAATCCGTTCTTTACTACTGACTCTGCTGCGTGTTTGCGTGGTATTGAGATTGAAGCGGACGTAGTACTGAAAGCCACGAAAGTAGATGGCGTGTTTACTGCGGATCCGGTTCAAGATCCTACCGCCACGCTTTGTGAGCAATTGACCTATACCGAAGTACTGGAAAAAGAACTGAAAGTGATGGATTTGGCGGCGTTTACGCTGGCCCGCGATCACAAAATACCGATTCGTGTTTTCAATATGAACAAACCTGGTGCGCTTCGCCGTGTGGTCATGGGTGAAAAAGAAGGCACATTGATCACTGAGTAATTTCAGTCGATGCTTAATCAGGGTAAGATTCAGTTTCAGATAGTGTTAACAGGCAACCCCAACGGGCGCCATGAATAAACAGGGCTATACTTAGCTCGCAGCGTCTGCATAGCGGCGTGAAGTGTGGTCTGCCCTAAACCAGTTTTCAAGGATTCGTAACGTGATTAGCGATATCAGAAAAGATGCCGAAGTGCGTATGGAAAAATGCGTAGAAGCGTTCAAAACCCAAATCAGTAAAATCCGCACCGGCCGCGCCTCTCCATCTCTGCTGGACGGCATCATTGTGGAGTATTACGGCACCCCGACTCCACTGCGCCAATTGGCAAGCGTAACGGTTGAAGATTCTCGCACACTGAAGATCAACGTGTTTGACCGCTCATTGAGCCAGGCCGTTGAGAAAGCGATCATGACTTCCGACCTCGGTCTGAACCCAAGCTCTGCTGGTACTGACATTCGTGTTCCACTACCTGCACTGACTGAAGAACGCCGTAAAGATCTGATCAAAATTGTACGTGGCGAAGCTGAAGGCGCACGCGTGGCGGTTCGTAACGTTCGCCGTGATGCTAACGACAAAGTTAAAGCGCTGCTGAAAGATAAAGAAATCAGTGAAGATGACGATCGCCGTTCTCAGGACGACGTTCAGAAAATGACTGATGCTGCTATCAAGAAAGTAGATGCTGCACTTGCTGAGAAAGAAGCTGAGTTGATGCAGTTCTAATCCGTTGAGATGACGGATCAAACGCCGTATGCAAGCCGTGGCTCATGCCACGATTATTGTCTACGGCGTTTTTTATTTGATTATTCATACTAAAACTCCAGAGCGTCCCATGAAGCAACTGACCATTCTTGGCTCTACCGGATCTATCGGTACCAGTACCCTCAGCGTTGTTCGTCATAATCCTGATAAGTTTTCCGTCACGGCCCTGGTTGCCGGGAAAAATGTCGCGCGCATGGCTGAGCAGTGCCTGGAGTTCAAGCCTCGCTGGGCAGTAATGGATGATGAAGTCTCTGCCGGTGAGTTACGCCGTTTGCTCAAAGAGCAGGGGAGTCGCACTGAAGTTCTGGCGGGGCAGCAGGCGGCTTGTGAAATGGCTGCGCTGGACGAAGTGAATCAGGTTATGGCAGCTATTGTTGGGGCAGCAGGTCTGTTACCCACGCTTGCGGCGATTGCGGCGGGTAAGCAAGTTTTGCTGGCAAATAAAGAAGCACTGGTGACTTGTGGGCGTCTGTTTATGGATGCTGTACAACGAAGCCACGCACAGCTTCTGCCTATCGACAGCGAACACAACGCAATTTTTCAGAGTTTACCGGAAACAATTCAGCAAAACCTCGGGTACGCTGAACTTGAGGGTAATGGCGTTTCGTCGATTATTCTTACCGGATCAGGTGGCCCATTCCGTGAGACGCCGTTAGGTGAACTGACAGTAATGACTCCGGACCAGGCTTGTAGCCATCCGAACTGGTCGATGGGGCGTAAAATCTCAGTCGACTCGGCCACCATGATGAACAAAGGTCTCGAATACATTGAAGCTCGTTGGCTATTCAATGCTTCAGCTAAACAAATGGAAGTACTGATACATCCGCAGTCGGTTATCCACTCGATGGTTCGTTATCGTGATGGTAGTGTGCTGGCGCAGTTAGGCGCTCCAGATATGCGCACGCCTATCGCGCACGCCATGGCATTTCCTGAGCGCGTGCAGTCAGGTGTTGAACCGCTCGATTTTTGTAAAATCGGCACTTTCACCTTTATGGAACCGGACTATCATCGCTATCCTTGTCTGAAGCTTGCGATGGAAGCATTTGAGCAAGGACAGGCTGCAACGACCGTACTGAACGCAGCAAATGAAATTGTGGTTGAGGCTTTCTTGCAACAACAGCTACGTTTTACAGACATTGCTTCCTTAAATCGTGCCGTCCTTGATAGTGTTGAATTGACTGAGCCGAAGAGTGTGGAAGAGGTTCTTGCTGTTGATGCGAAAGCACGCGAGGTTGCCCGAGGTTTGGTGACGCGCATCGCTTCTCGATGATTATTTATTCAGCTGATATGCCTCTATTTGTTAGCTTTGTGCTTCAGTGATATAGTCTGCGCCATCTTTCGGCCAGGAATAACTGACTGAAAGATTGGTAAGCCGTGTTATAGCACGGCTTTTTTATGTAAAAGCTGAGATCATTCTGAGTACCGCTTAATCCTTATCTGGGAATAATTACGCGTTATGTTGTCTGCAAACCAACAATTAAGCGAAACACAATCCGAACATGGCGCGCGCCATGTTGCCATTATTATGGATGGCAACGGTCGCTGGGCGAAACGACAAGGGAAGATGAGGGTTTCCGGCCATAAGGCTGGGGCGAAATCTGTTCGCCGGGCGGTAAGTTTTGCGGCAAATAATGGTATAGATGCACTTACGCTCTATGCTTTTAGTAGTGAAAACTGGAATCGTCCAGCTCAAGAAGTTAGCGCACTAATGGAGTTGTTTGTGTGGGCTTTAGACAGTGAAGTCAAAAGTCTGCATCGTCACAATGTCCGTTTGCGTATTATCGGCGATATCAGCCGATTCAATGCTCGCCTGCAAGAACGTATCAAAAAAGCCGAAGACTTAACGAGTGCCAACACAGGTTTGACTCTCAATATTGCCGCGAACTATGGCGGTCGTTGGGATATTATTCAAGGTGTGCGGCATCTTGCCGAACAGGTGCAAGAAGGCTTACTACGTCCAGACCAGATTGATGAAGAGATGCTGAGTAAGCAAATCTGCATGAATGAACTGGCTCCCGTAGATTTAGTAATTAGGACAGGGGGAGAGCATCGTATTAGTAACTTTCTGATTTGGCAGATTGCCTATGCAGAACTTTATTTCACCGATGTTCTTTGGCCTGATTTCGATGAACAAGACTTTGAAGGTGCACTAAATGCTTTTGCAAATCGAGAGCGTCGTTTTGGCGGCACAGCACCTGGTAGTGAGTAAGCCTGTTGGGGGTCACTTTTGCTGAAGTATCGCCTGCTTTCTGCGTTTATTTTAATCCCGGTGGTTATTGCCGCGTTATTCTGGCTTCCACCAGTAGGATTTGCTATTACAACCCTCGTGGTATGTATGCTGGCAGCCTGGGAATGGGGACAATTGGCAGGTTTTAAAGCACGTTCTCAACGTGTATGGCTTGCTGTATTGTGTGGTCTGTTACTGGCATTAATGCTTTATGCATTACCCGAATACCAGCGTACGGTTCATATTCCGTTGATTGAGGCTTCGCTATGGGCATCACTTGCCTGGTGGTTTGCCGCGCTGTTACTGGTGTTGTTTTATCCGGGTTCTGCATCAATCTGGCGCAACTCAAAAACGTTGCGTCTATTGTTTGGCGTATTAACGATTGTGCCGTTTTTCTGGGGCATGATTGTATTACGTAACTGGCATTACGATATTAACCACTACACTGGCTCAATCTGGCTGTTGTATGTGATGGTTCTGGTCTGGGGTGCAGACTCCGGTGCTTATATGTTTGGCAAAATGTTTGGCAAACACAAATTAGCGCCGAAAGTGTCTCCGGGTAAAACCTGGCAGGGCTTCTTTGGTGGGTTGTTCACTTCTGCGATTATCTCCGTGCTGTTCGGCATGTGGGCGAATCTGGATGTGTCACCGGCTATTCTGTTGACCTGTTCGGTTATTGCCGCTCTTGCTTCAGTATTGGGCGATTTAACCGAAAGTATGTTTAAGCGTGAAGCAGGGATTAAAGATAGCGGTCACCTGATCCCCGGTCATGGTGGTATCCTTGACCGCATTGATAGCCTCACAGCAGCAGTACCGGTATTTGCCTGTCTGTTATTGCTGGTATTCAGGACGATTTAACGGAAGGTTATATGCTGAGCTTACTCTGGAATTTGGCTGCGTTTATTGTCGCACTGGGTGTATTAATTACCGTGCATGAGTTCGGCCATTTCTGGGTTGCTCGCCGCTGTGGTGTCAAAGTAGAGCGCTTTTCCATTGGTTTTGGTAAAGCGCTCTGGCGTCGTTCCGATCGCCACGGTACCGAATTTGTAATCGCCCTGATCCCACTGGGTGGTTATGTCAAAATGCTTGATGAGCGTGTTGAGCCGGTTACGCCCGAACTACGCCATCAGGCCTTTAATAACAAAACCGTTTCTCAACGCGCTGCAATTATTGCAGCCGGTCCTATTGCTAACTTTATCTTCGCTGTGTTTGCCTACTGGCTGGTGTTTATCATCGGTGTCCCTGGTGTTCGTCCGGTTGTTGGTGAAGTAATGCCCAACTCGATAGCAGCAGAAGCACAAATTGCACCAGGCATGGAACTTAAAGCGATAGATGGTATCGAAACGCCTGACTGGGAATCGGTTCAACTTGAGTTGATGGCAAAGATTGGTGATGACAGTGTTAATCTTACGCTGGCACCACTAGGTTCAAATCTGAAAAGTGAGAAAACGCTTGATTTGCGCCACTGGCAATTTGAGCCAGAAAAGCAGGATCCGATTACTTCATTAGGCATCGGACCTCGCCGTCCGCAAATTGAAACGGTATTACAAGAAGTACAGCCCGATTCCGCAGCGAGCAAAGCGGGTTTGCAAGCCGGGGACAGGATCGTTAAAGTCAACGGTGCGGCGCTTGCTCAGTGGACAGAATTTGTTAGTCAGGTGCGTGACAATCCAGGTCACCCACTGGAGCTAGAAATAGAAAGACAAGGGGCACTCTTGTCTTTAACGCTGATACCGGATACAAAACCGGGTAAAGCGAAGGCTGAAGGGTTTGCGGGGGTAGTACCAAAAGTTATCCCGCTGCCTGATGAGTATAAAACAGTACGCCAGTATGGGCCGTTTGCTGCTGTCGCAGAAGCCACAGATAAAACCTGGCAACTGATGAAGCTTACAGTCAACATGCTGGGAAAATTAATAACCGGTGACATCAAACTGAATAACCTCAGTGGGCCAATCTCTATAGCTCAAGGGGCAGGGATGTCAGCGGAATCTGGGTTGATTTACTATCTGATGTTCCTGGCGCTGATTAGCGTTAATCTGGGGATAATCAACCTGTTTCCGTTACCCGTCCTGGACGGGGGGCATCTGCTCTTTTTGGCGATTGAAAAGCTAAAGGGTGGGCCGGTTTCCGAGCGAGTTCAAGACTTTAGTTACCGCATTGGCTCTATATTGCTGGTGCTGTTGATGGGGCTTGCACTTTTCAATGATTTCTCTCGGTTTTAGAGAGAATAGGTTAGGAAGAACGCATAACAACGATGGCGATGAAAAAGTTGCTCATAGCGTCGCTGCTGTTTAGCAGCGCCACCGTATACGGTGCAGACGGGTTCGTGGTGAAGGATATTCATTTCGAAGGCCTGCAGCGAGTCGCCGTCGGTGCGGCCCTCCTCAGCATGCCGGTTCGCGTAGGCGATACTGTCTCTGACGAGGATATCAGTAATACTATTCGTTCACTGTTTGCTACCGGGAACTTCGAAGATGTCCGGGTACTTCGTGATGGCGAAACGTTAGTTGTTCAGGTGAAAGAACGCCCGACAATCGCGAGTATTACCTTCTCCGGTAACAAGTCCGTGAAGGACGACATGCTCAAGCAGAACCTCGAGGCTTCTAGTGTGCGTGTCGGCGAATCACTGGATAGAACGACCCTGGCTGATATTGAAAAAGGGCTGGAAGATTTCTACTACAGCGTTGGTAAGTACAGTGCCAGCGTGAAAGCCGTTGTTACGCCATTGCCGCGTAACCGTGTTGACCTGAAACTGGTATTCCAGGAAGGCGTTTCTGCCAAAATTCAGCAAATCAACATCGTCGGCAACCATGCGTTTACGACTGATGAACTCATTTCGCATTTCCAGTTGCGCGATGAAGTGCCATGGTGGAACGTGGTGGGTGACCGTAAATACCAGAAACAGAAGCTGGCCGGCGACCTCGAAACGCTGCGCAGTTACTATCTGGATCGCGGTTATGCACGCTTTAACATCGATTCGACTCAGGTCAGTTTGACGCCTGATAAGAAAAGCATTTACGTGACCATCAACGTTACAGAAGGCGATCAATACAAGATTGCTGGCGTGACGGTGAACGGTAATCTGGCAGGGCACTCAGCAGAAATTGAAACGCTGACTAAACTCAAACCAGGTGAGCTTTATAACGGCACCAAAGTGACCAAGATGGAAGACGACATCAAGAAATTGTTGGGTCGTTATGGTTACGCCTATCCACGAGTGCAGACACAACCTGAAATCAACGATGCAGATAAGACCGTTAAACTGCATGTGAACGTTGATTCTGGTAACCGTTACTACGTGCGTAAAATTCGTTTTGAAGGCAACGACACCAGTAAAGATTCAGTCCTGCGTCGCGAAATGCGCCAAATGGAAGGGACTTGGCTGGGTAGCGATCTTGTGAACTCAGGTAAAGATCGTCTGAATCGTTTGGGTTACTTCGAAACTGTAGATGTTGATACGCAACGTGTGTCAGGTAGCCCTGACCAGGTTGATGTGGTCTACAAAGTTAAAGAGCGCAACACCGGTAGTTTCAACTTTGGTGTGGGTTACGGTACTGAAAGTGGTATCAGTTTCCAGGTCGGTGTCCAACAGGATAACTGGTTAGGAACAGGCTACTCGGTTGGTATCAACGGTACCAAAAACGATTATCAGACATATGCTGAATTGTCGGTAACCGATCCGTACTTTACAGTTGATGGCGTGAGCCTCGGTGGCCGTCTCTTCTACAATGACTTTAAAGCTGATGACGCGGATCTTTCTGACTACACCAACACAAGTTATGGTGTGGACGGAACGCTTGGCTTCCCGGTTAACGAAAACAACACATTGCGTCTGGGCTTAGGTTACGTGCATAACGACCTGTCCAACATGCAGCCACAGGTTGCGATGTGGCGTTATTTGGATTCTGTTGGTCAATCGGCTAGCACATCATCTGATGACAATGGTTTTGCTGCAGATGACTTCACGCTGAACTATGGTTGGACGTACAACAAGCTTGACCGTGGTTACTTCCCAACAGAAGGCTCACGCGTAAACCTGAACGGTAAAGTGACCGTTCCGGGTTCAGATAACGAGTTCTATAAAGTGACTCTGGATACTGCGAGCTACTTCCCAATTGATGAGGATCATACCTGGGTCATGTTAGGACGTACTCGTTGGGGCTACGGTGATGGTCTTGGCGGCAAAGAAATGCCGTTCTATGAGAACTTCTATGCCGGTGGTTCCAGTACTGTTCGTGGTTTCCAGTCAAATAACATTGGTCCTAAAGCTGTTTATTACGGCGGCAATGATACAGATAACTGTAACAAAGCTTCGTCAACTGAAGTTTGTAGTTCTGACGATGCAGTCGGTGGTAACGCAATGGCAGTGGCAAGTCTTGAACTTATCACGCCAACGCCGTTCTTGAGCGAGAAGTACGCGAACTCTGTGCGTACTTCCGTGTTCATGGACATGGGTACTGTTTGGGATACTAACTGGGATAATACCAAGTATTCTGCAGACGGGATTCCGGACTACAGTGACCCAAGTAATATTCGTATGTCAGCAGGTATCGCATTGCAATGGATGTCACCGCTGGGGCCGTTGGTCTTCTCTTATGCCCAACCGTTCAAGAAGTACGAAGGCGACAAAGCGGAACAGTTCCAGTTTAACATTGGTAAAACCTGGTAACTGTTCTGTGCGAAGGAATGCATAAAAGCAGTGTAGCGTTGATGCCAGTTCGCTAAATGCAGAACTGGCACACGCAAAAAAGAGTGTCTTCGGACACATTCGGGATGGTAAGGAGTTTATTGTGAAAAAGTGGTTATTTGCCGCAGGTCTTGGCCTCGCTATGGCTGCATCTGCCAGCGTTCAAGCAGCTGACAGCATTGCTGTAGTAAACATGGGCAACCTGTTCCAACAGGTAGCACAGAGCACCGGTGTGTCTAAAACTCTTGAAAACGAGTTTAAAGGCCGCGCAAGCGAGTTGCAGAATATGGAAGGCGACCTGCAGTCCAAAATGCAAAAGCTGCAACGCGATGGTTCTACCATGAAAGCTGCTGACCGCAGCAAAGCTGAAAAAGATCTGATGGCTCAACGTCAGCAGTTCCAGACTAAAGCTCAGGCATTCGAACAAGATCGTCAACGTCGCTCTAACGAAGAGCGTGGCAAACTGGTTACTCGTATTCAGAGCGCAGTGAAGAAAGTTGCTGACGACAAAGGCATCGACGTAGTTCTGGATGCTAACACCGTTGCTTATGCTGGCAGCAGTGTTAAAGACATCACTTCAGATGTTCTGAAACAGGTTAAATAAGTAATGTCTTCAATTCGACTGGCTGATTTAGCCCAGCAGTTGGATGCAGATTTGCACGGTGATGGCGATCTCGTCATCACCGGCGTTGCATCTATGCAAACGGCCCAGGCTGGCCAAATTACGTTCATGGTTAACCCACGTTACCGTGAGCAATTGGCTGTTTGCCAGGCTTCTGCCGTCGTTATGACTGAAGCCGACCTCCCTTTCGCACATAGCGCGGTATTGGTAGTGAAGAATCCCTACCTCACATATGCTCGCATGGCGCAAATCCTTGATTCCACGCCGCAACCTGCTCAAAACATCGCACCAAGTGCAGTGATTGATGCAACTGCGACGTTGGGTAATAACGTAGCCATTGGCGCCAATGCGGTTATCGAATCTGGCGTAGTGCTTGGTGATAACGTCGTGATTGGTCCTGGCTGTTTCGTGGGTAAACACACCAAAATTGGTGCTGGCACACGCCTGTGGGCGAATGTGTCGATTTACCATGAAATCCAGATCGGTGAACAGTGCCTGGTTCAGTCCGGTACCGTCATCGGTTCAGATGGTTTTGGTTATGCTAACGATCGTGGCAATTGGGTGAAGATCCCCCAACTTGGTCGCGTGATTATTGGCGATCGTGTCGAGATCGGTGCTTGTACTACGATTGACCGTGGCGCACTAGACGACACGATTATTGGCAATGGTGTTATCATTGATAATCAATGCCAGATTGCACATAACGTTGTGATTGGCGACAATACTGCTGTTGCTGGCGGTGTGATCATGGCAGGCAGCCTGAAAATTGGCCGTTACTGCATGATTGGTGGTGCCAGTGTTATCAATGGCCATATGGAAATCTGCGATAAAGTCACCGTGACTGGAATGGGCATGGTAATGCGCCCTATCACAGAGCCGGGGGTTTACTCCTCAGGTATTCCACTACAGCCGAACAAAGTGTGGCGTAAAACAGCCGCGTTGGTGATGAATATCGACGAGATCAGCAAACGCTTGAAATCCGTTGAGAAAAAAATCAATCAACAAGACTAAAAGTCACCCGCCCAAGACGCGTTAGTGCTTACTGATTTGCGGCCTGCTAGCTATCCCGAGATAGTCGCAGGCCGTGTTATTATTGTCATTTGGTACATTTAGACAGGAAGAGTATCTTGACTACCGACACTCATACTCTGCACATCGAAGAGATTTTGGAACTTCTGCCACACCGTTACCCGTTCTTGCTGGTAGACCGCGTGCTGGATTTTGAAGAGGGGCGTTTTTTACGTGCAGTAAAAAATGTCACAGTAAACGAGCCGTTTTTCCAGGGCCACTTCCCTGGTAAACCGATTTTCCCGGGTGTGCTGATTCTTGAAGCGATGGCGCAAGCCACCGGTATTCTTGCGTTCAAAAGCGTAGGGAAACTGGAACCTGGTGAGCTTTATTACTTTGCTGGTATCGATGAAGCGCGTTTCAAACGTCCTGTCGTACCTGGTGACCAGATGGTCATGGAAGTTACTTTCGAGAAAACCCGCCGTGGTCTGACGCGCTTTAAAGGTGTGGCAACTGTTGACGGTAAAATTGTCTGCGAAGCAACTATGATGTGTGCCCGCAGCCGGGAGAGTTAATACGTGATTGATAAATCCGCCTTTATTCATCCATCTGCCATTGTGGAAGACGGTGCCGTTATTGGTGCTAACGTTCATATTGGTCCGTTTTGTATTGTTGGTCCGCATGTTGAAATCGGTGAAGGTACCGTTCTGAAATCCCATGTTGTGGTAAATGGTCATACGACTATTGGCCGAGATAACGAGATTTATCAGTTCGCTTCCATTGGTGAAGTTAACCAGGATCTGAAATATGCCGGTGAGCCAACTCGTGTGGAAATTGGCGATCGCAACCGCATTCGTGAAAGCGTCACCATCCATCGCGGAACAGAGCAGGGCGGTGGTTTGACGAAGGTGGGTAGCGATAACCTGCTGATGGTCAACGCTCACGTGGCGCATGACTGTACAGTCGGTAACCGCTGTATCCTCGCAAATAACGCAACTCTTGCTGGTCACGTTTCCGTTGATGATTTCGCAATCATTGGCGGCATGACCGCTGTGCACCAGTTCTGCATTATCGGTGCACACGTGATGGTGGGTGGTTGTTCCGGTGTGGCACAAGATGTTCCGCCGTATGTTATCGCGCAGGGCAACCACGCAACGCCATTCGGCGTAAACATCGAAGGGCTTAAACGCCGCGGCTTTACCAGAGAAGCTATTCACGCTGTTCGCAACGCGTATAAGATTCTCTACCGCAGCGGGAAAACCTTCGAAGAAGCGAAGCCTGAAATTGCTGCGATTGCTGAGCAACATCCAGAAGTGAACGCATTTGTTGAATTCTTTGAACGTTCAACTCGTGGTCTGATTCGCTAAATGAAACCTGGTCGTCCGCTTACGATTGCCCTGGTCGCCGGAGAAACTTCCGGCGATATTCTTGGTGCTGGTCTGATTCGTGCTCTGAAAGCTCGTCATCCTGATGCTCGCTTTGTTGGTGTTGCCGGGCCTCTGATGCAGGCTGAAGGCTGTGAAGCATGGTATGAGATGGAAGAGCTGGCGGTGATGGGCATTGTTGAAGTGCTCGGTCGCCTGCGTCGCTTATTGCATATCCGAGCCGATCTCACGCACCGTTTCACCGAATTGCAGCCAGACGTTTTTGTCGGCATTGATGCGCCTGATTTCAACATCACGCTCGAAGGCAATCTTAAGAAGCAGGGTATTCGCACCATTCATTACGTCAGCCCTTCCGTTTGGGCATGGCGGCAAAAACGCGTTTTCAAAATTGGCAGAGCAACGGATTTAGTGCTCGCATTTCTGCCTTTCGAAAAAGCGTTTTACGATAGATTTAATGTTCCGTGCCGGTTTATCGGTCATACCATGGCGGATGCCATGCCGCTTGATCCTGATAAAAATGCCGCCCGCGCGACTCTGGGTATTTCCCCTGATGCGAAATGCCTGGCACTATTACCGGGGAGCCGGGGAGCAGAAGTTGAAATGCTCAGCGCGGATTTCCTGAAAACAGCTCTTTTGCTGCGTGAGCGTTTCCCGGGGCTCGAAATTGTCGTTCCTTTGGTTAATGCCAAACGCCGTGAGCAGTTTGAGCGTATCAAAGCAGAAGTCGCGCCTGACCTGACGATGCATTTGCTCAATGGGCAAGGTCGCGAAGCGATGGTGGCAAGCGATGCCGCATTGCTGGCATCAGGTACTGCGGCACTTGAGTGCATGCTGGCGAAATGCCCGATGGTGGTGGGCTATCGCATGAAGCCATTTACTTTCTGGCTGGCGAAACGACTGGTGAAAACCGATTACGTTTCACTGCCAAATCTACTGGCTGGCCGTGAACTGGTTAAAGAATTGCTGCAGGAAGAGTGCGAGCCAAATGCACTTGCGCAGGCGCTGGGTCCGTTGCTGGAAGACGGCGCGCAGAGCCACCAAATTCATGACACCTTCCGCGAACTGCATCAGCAGATTCGTTGTAATGCCGATGAACAGGCGGCCGATGCTGTGTTGGAGCTCGCACAATGATTGAATTTATTTATCCTCATACGCACCTGGTTGCGGGTGTTGATGAAGTCGGCCGTGGCCCGCTGGTTGGTGCAGTCGTCACCGCTGCGGTGATCCTCGACCCGGCGAAGCCTATCATTGGCCTTGCCGACTCGAAGAAGCTTTCTGAAAAACGCCGCAACGCGCTCTATGATGAAATCGTTGAAAAAGCACTGTCCTGGAGTCTTGGGCGTGCTGAGCCGGAAGAGATTGACCAGCTAAATATTTTGCACGCCACAATGCTTGCGATGCAGCGTGCGGTTGCAGGCCTTTGCGTGGTTCCAGAATATGTACTGATTGATGGCAACCGCTGCCCTGCATTACCGATGCCTTCTCTGGCAGTGGTTAAAGGTGATAGCCGGGTTGCAGAAATCAGTGCGGCATCAATAATTGCCAAAGTGACGCGCGATCGTGAAATGGCAGAGCTTGATCTCTCTTTCCCGCAATACGGTTTTGCCCAACATAAGGGCTACCCCACAGCTTTCCATCTGGAAAAGCTGGCAGAGCATGGTGCGACTGAACATCATCGTCGTAGCTTTGCTCCGGTCAAACGCGCTCTCGGACTGGCGTCCTGATTTGCGGACGTACGTTACATATCTAAACGGAATGAGAAATGGCTGAACCACGTTTCGTACACCTTAGGGTGCACAGCGACTACTCCATGGTTGATGGCCTGGCAAAAACAGCACCGCTGGTGAAGAAAGCCGCGGCGATGGGGATGCCAGCAATTGCTATCACTGATTTTACCAACCTCTGCGGGCTGGTGAAATTCTATGGTGCTGCGCACGGCGCAGGGCTTAAGCCGATCATTGGTGCTGATTTTAACGTTGCGAATGAATTGTTGGGTGATGAACTCAGCCATTTAACCGTACTTGCTGCAAACAATGTCGGTTATCAAAACCTGACATTGCTCATCTCTAAGGCTTACCAGCGTGGTTACGGTGCTGCAGGCCCCATTATCGACCGAGCGTGGCTTGCCGAACTGAATGAAGGGCTGATCCTTCTTTCTGGCGGGCGCATGGGGGATATTGGCAAAAACTTGTTGCGTGGAAATACAGCACAGCTTGATCTGTGCCTGGAATTTTATCAGCAATATTTTGCCGATCGCTTCTATCTGGAACTGATTCGTACTAGTCGTCCTGACGAAGAAAGTTATTTGCATGCCGCTGTCGCTTTAGCGGATGAACGTGGTTTGCCGGTTGTTGCAACGAACGACGTAAGATTCATTGAGTCTACAGATTTTGATGCCCATGAAATCCGCGTTGCTATTCACGATGGCTTTACCCTTGATGATCCTAAACGCCCGCGTAACTACTCTTCGCAGCAGTATCTGCGTACCGAAGAGGAGATGTGCGAGCTGTTTTCGGACGTCCCGGAAGCGCTGGAAAACAGCGTAGAAATTGCCAGACGCTGTAACGTTACAGTGCGCCTTGGCGAATATTTCCTGCCGCAATTCCCAACCGGTGAGATGTCTACCGAAGACTTCCTGGTGATGAAGTCTAAAGAAGGGCTCGAAGATCGTCTGGAATTCTTGTTCAAAGATCCTGAAGAGCGTGCGGTGAAAAGGCAGCCGTACGACGAGCGTCTGGATATTGAGCTAAAAGTTATTAACCAGATGGGGTTCCCGGGCTACTTCCTGATCGTGATGGAATTTATCCAGTGGTCCAAAGACAACGGCGTGCCGGTAGGGCCTGGCCGTGGTTCTGGTGCGGGTTCACTGGTGGCTTATGCTCTGAAGATTACCGATCTTGATCCGCTAGAGTTTGACCTGTTGTTCGAACGTTTCCTTAACCCGGAACGTGTATCGATGCCCGACTTCGATATCGACTTCTGCATGGAAAAACGCGATTGGGTTATCGACCACGTCGCCGAAATGTACGGGCGCGAAGCGGTATCACAGATTATTACCTTTGGTACCATGGCGGCAAAAGCGGTTATCCGCGATGTGGGCCGTGTACTGGGGCACCCATACGGTTTTGTCGATCGGATTTCTAAACTGATCCCGCCAGATCCTGGCATGACGCTTGCCAAAGCGTTTGAAGTTGAACCGCAGCTTCCCGAAATGTATGAAGCTGACGAAGAAGTTAAAGCGCTTATTGATATGGCGCGTAAGCTTGAAGGTGTCACGCGTAACGCTGGTAAACATGCTGGCGGCGTGGTTATTGCACCAACCAAAATTACTGACTTTGCTCCGCTTTATTGCGATGACCAGGGCCAAAACCCGGTCACCCAGTTCGATAAAAACGATGTGGAATATGCGGGCCTGGTGAAGTTCGACTTCCTCGGCTTGCGTACGCTGACCATCATCGACTGGGCGTTGAAGATGATCAACCCGCGTCGGGCAAAGCAAGGTTTAGAACCGATTGATATCGCGGCAATCCCGCTCGAAGACAAGAAAAGCTTCGACATGCTACAACGCTCGGAAACCACTGCTGTGTTCCAGCTAGAATCCCGCGGCATGAAAGATCTTATCAAGCGTCTGCAGCCTGACTGCTTCGAAGATATGATCGCACTGGTTGCGCTGTTCCGCCCCGGCCCGCTGCAATCGGGCATGGTTGATAACTTTATCGACCGTAAACACGGGCGTGAAGCCATCTCTTATCCGGATATTCAATGGCAGCATGAAAGCCTGAAACCGGTACTTGAACCGACCTACGGCATTATCCTGTATCAAGAACAGGTTATGCAGATTGCACAGGTGCTGGCGGGTTACTCGCTAGGTGGTGCGGATATGCTACGTCGTGCGATGGGTAAAAAGAACCCGGTAGAAATGGCGAAGCAGCGTGGCGGTTTTGAAGATGGTGCGAAATCTCGTGGCATTGATGGTGAACTGGCGATTAAGATCTTCGACCTGGTAGAGAAATTTGCCGGCTATGGGTTTAACAAATCTCACTCAGCCGCTTATGCCCTGGTTTCTTACCAGACGCTGTGGCTAAAAGCGCACTATCCGGCAGAGTTTATGGCGGCGGTGATGACCGCTGATATGGATAACACCGAGAAAATCGTCGGCCTGGTGGATGAATGCTGGCGCATGGGCCTGAAAATTCTGCCACCGGATATTAACTCCGGGCTGTACCATTTCCACGTTAATGACGACGGGGAAATCGTTTATGGTATCGGCGCGATTAAAGGTGTCGGTGAAGGCCCAATTGAAGCGATAATTGAGGCGCGTAACGAGGGCGGTTATTTCCGCGAGCTGTTCGACCTGTGTGCGCGTGCTGACGTTAAAAAACTCAATAAACGCATTCTTGAAAAATTAGTGATGTCCGGGGCGTTTGACCGCCTTGGGCCGCATCGCGCAGCACTGATGAATGCGTTGCCTGATGCACTTAAAGCGGCTGACCAACATGCGAAAGCCGAAGCCATCGGCCAGGTGGATATGTTCGGTGTATTGGCCGATGAACCTGAGCAGGTTGAGCAGTCCTACGCCAGCGTAATGCAATGGCCTGAACAAGTGGTGCTGGATGGTGAGCGTGAAACGTTAGGGTTATACCTGACGGGGCATCCTATTACCCAGTATCTGAAAGAAATTGAGCGCTATGTCGGTGGCATGCGCCTGAAAGAGATGCACCCGACAGAACGTGGTAAAATGACCACAGCTGCGGGTCTGGTGATTGCTTCGCGGGTGATGGTTACCAAGCGCGGCAATCGCATTGGCATCTGTACTCTGGATGACCGTTCTGGTCGCCTGGAAGTGATGCTATTCACAGATGCGTTAGAAAAGTACCAGCATCTGTTGGAAAAAGACCGTATCCTGATCGTCAGCGGACAGGTCAGCTTTGATGACTTCAGCGGTGGCCTTAAAATGACTGCTCGCGAAGTTATGGATATAGACGAGGCCCGCGAAAAGTATGCGCGTGGGCTTGCTATCTCGCTGACGGACAGGCAAATTGATGACCAGCTTTTGAACCGTCTCCGTCAGTCTCTGGAACCCCATCGTTCGGGGACCATTCCAGTACATCTCTACTATCAGAGAGCGGATGCACGTGCGCGTTTGCGTTTTGGCGCAGCATGGCGTGTATCCCCAAGCGATCGTTTGCTCAATGAGCTTCGCACGCTGATAGGATCGGAGCAGGTGGAACTGGAGTTTGACTAATACAGGAATATTATGAGTCTGAATTTCCTCGATTTTGAACAGCCGATTGCAGAGCTGGAAGCGAAAATTGATTCCCTGACTGCAGTTAGCCGTCAGGACGAAAAGTTAGATATTAATCTCGACGAAGAAGTGCAGCGCCTGCGTGAAAAAAGCGTAGAACTCACACGTAAAATCTTCGCCGATTTAGGAGCATGGCAGATTGCTCAACTGGCGCGTCACCCGCAGCGCCCGTATACGCTTGATTACCTGCGTCTCGCTTTTGATGAGTTCGATGAACTTGCGGGTGACCGTGCGTATGCTGACGATAAAGCTATTGTTGGTGGCATTGCGCGTCTTGATGGTCGTCCTGTTATGGTCATTGGCCATCAGAAAGGCCGTGAGACTAAAGAGAAAATCCGCCGTAACTTCGGTATGCCAGCACCAGAAGGCTACCGTAAAGCACTGCGTTTGATGGAAATGGCTGAGCGTTTCAAAATGCCAATCATTACCTTCATCGACACCCCTGGGGCTTATCCTGGTGTGGGCGCAGAAGAACGCGGCCAGTCAGAAGCTATCGCTCGCAACTTACGTGAAATGTCTGGCCTGAAAGTGCCGGTCATCTGTACCGTAATCGGCGAAGGTGGTTCTGGTGGTGCGTTGGCAATCGGCGTGGGCGATAAAGTGAATATGCTGCAGTACAGCACCTATTCCGTTATCTCTCCGGAAGGTTGTGCGTCAATTCTGTGGAAAAGTGCTGATAAGGCACCAATCGCTGCAGAAGCGATGGGTATCATTGCGCCACGCCTGAAAGAGCTGAAGCTGATTGATTCCGTGATCCCTGAACCACTGGGCGGTGCACACCGTAACGTGGAAGCAATGGCCGCTTCACTGAAAGCGCAATTGCTGGCCGATCTTGCCGATCTGGACGTGTTGAATACCGAAGAGCTGTTGGCTCGTCGTTATCACCGTCTGATGAGTTACGGTTACGCATAATAGCTTGATGCTCTGAAGAAGGAGGTCAGAAGAAATTCTGGCCTCTTTTATTATCTGAATCCCACACTTTAAGAAGCTTTACACCTCTGCACTTGTCCTCAGCCACTTTTCAATAAACTATGCTTACCTGAAGGTTTTTTTCCAGGAGGTAAGCGTTGAATATTATTGCAATCATGGGACCGCATGGCGTTTTCTACAAAGACGAGCCAATCAAAGAACTCCACCAGGCGCTGGAAGTTCAGGGTTTTCGCCTGATTTACCCGACCAACAGTACCGACCTGCTGAAACTAATCGAACATAACCCGCGTATCTGCAGCGTCATTTTTGACTGGGATGAATACAGCCTGGATTTATGCAGCGAAATTAATGCGCTGAATGAATATCTGCCGTTGTATGCGTTTATCAACACACACTCTTCGCTGGATGTCAGTGTCAACGAAATGCGCATGGCGCTGTGGTTCTTTGAATACGCCCTCAGTGCGGCAGACGATATCGCCCTGCGCATCCGTCAGTACACCAATGAATATCTCGACAACATCACCCCGCCGTTAACCAAAGCATTGTTCAACTATGTGAACGAAGGGAAATATACCTTCTGCACGCCGGGGCATATGGCGGGCACCGCCTATCTGAAAAGCCCGGTTGGCTGTTTGTTCTATGACTTCTTTGGCGCGAACACGCTTAAAGCGGATGTCTCTATTTCGGTGACGGAACTGGGATCGTTACTCGATCACACTGGCCCACATCTGGAAGCTGAGGAATATATCGCCCGTACTTTTGGTGCGGAGCAGAGTTATATGGTGACCAACGGCACATCCACGTCGAATAAAATCGTGGGTATGTATGCCGCACCTTCCGGCAGCACGGTGCTGATTGACCGTAACTGCCACAAATCGCTGACCCATTTGCTGATGATGACCGACCTGGTACCCATCTGGTTAAAACCGACACGCAACGCGCTGGGGATTTTGGGCGGCATTCCGCAGCGTGAATTTATGCGCGAGAGTATCGAGGCGAAAGTTGCTGCGACGGAAAATGCCCAGTGGCCGGTGCATGCGGTTATCACCAACTCGACTTACGATGGCTTGCTGTATAACACCGAATTTATCAAACAGACTCTCGATGTACCCTCGATCCACTTTGATTCCGCCTGGGTGCCGTACACCAACTTCCACGCTATTTATCAGGGTAAAAGCGGTATGAGTGGCGATCGCGTGCCGGGGAAAGTGATTTACGAAACCCAGTCCACACACAAATTACTGGCAGCGTTGTCGCAGGCATCCCTCATTCATATTAAAGGTGACTACGACGAGGAAACTTTCAACGAAGCCTACATGATGCATACCACTACATCGCCAAGTTATCCGCTGGTGGCATCCATTGAAACGGCGGCAGCAATGCTGCGAGGCAACCCCGGCAAGCGGTTGATTAACCGTTCGGTAGAGCGTGCGCTGCATTTCCGTCGTGAAGTTCAGCGCCTGCGAGAAGAGTCAGAGGACTGGTTCTTCGATATCTGGCAGCCGGAATTTATTGATGAAGCCGCCTGTTGGCCGATTTCGCCCGGCGAAGAGAACTGGCACGGTTTCAAAGATGCCGATGCTGACCATATGTACCTCGACCCGATAAAAGTCACCATTCTGACGCCAGGCATGGATGAGTTAGGGACGATGGCTGATGAGGGCATTCCCGCGGCACTGGTGGCGAAGTTCCTTGATGAACGCGGTGTGGTCGTCGAAAAAACAGGGCCATATAACCTGCTGTTCCTGTTTAGCATTGGGATAGACAAAACCAAGGCGTTAAGTTTGTTGCGTGGTTTGACGGAGTTTAAACGCTCGTATGACCTCAATTTGCGTGTGAAAAACATGCTGCCGGATTTGTATGCTGAAGATCCTGATTTTTATCGCAATATGCGTATCCAGGACCTGGCGCAAGGCATCCACAAATTGATTAAGCAGCATAATCTTTCTGACCTGATGCTGCGTGCTTTTGATGTGCTCCCGGAAATGAAAATGACGCCGCACAAGGCGTATCAACAGCAAGTGAAAGGTAACGTTGAAACGGTAGAAATCGAACAATTGCTTAATCGCGTTTCAGCAAACATGATCCTGCCGTATCCACCCGGTGTGCCGGTGGTGATGCCTGGTGAGATGATCACCAATGAAAGTCGGGCAGTGCTCGATTTCCTGCTGATGCTGTGTTCTGTGGGAGAGCACTATCCTGGGTTTGAAACCGACATTCACGGAGCCAAACTGGGTGAGGATGGCATCTACAGAGTACGAGTCCTAAAATCGGTGTAGCGTATTGATTTACCGATGCATGATAGTTACCGTGCGAAAAAGAAAAAGGAGCATTTATGCTGGGTTTAAAGCAAGTTCACCACATCGCTATCATCGCGTCGGATTACCCAACCAGTAAGCATTTTTACTGCGATATTCTTGGCTTTACGCTGCAAGCGGAAGCCTATCGTGAAGAACGGGATTCATGGAAAGGTGATTTGGCATTGAACGGGCAATATGTCATTGAGCTATTTTCCTTCCCGTTCCCGCCAGCAAGGCCGAGTCGCCCAGAGGCTTGTGGGTTACGTCATCTGGCGTTTAGCGTTGACGATATCGACAGCGCGATTGTTCACCTTGAGAAGCATGGTGTGAAGTGTGAGCCGGTTCGTATCGATCCTTTCACCAATAAGCGTTTTACTTTCTTTAACGACCCCGATGGCTTGCCTCTTGAGCTATACCAGCAGTAACGCTTGCCTCTCTTCTCGTAGCCCGGTAACGTGCCGGGCAAAACCTTATTCAAGTTACTGACTATGCCACTTCGTCCTCTCATCAAATTATTGCAACCGCACCCGAATTTGCTGGTGGCGTTTAGTGGTGGCCTGGATTCCACGGTTTTGCTCCATCAGTTGGTTACGCTTCGCGATACGCAGGCCGCAAACCTCCAGATTCGCGCCATGCATATTCATCATGGTTTAAGCCCCTATGCTGATGAATGGGCAGAACATTGCCAGCAAGTTTGTGAGCAATGGAACGTGCCGCTTGAAGTCAAACGCGTAAAACTGGCAGACGAGGGATTGGGCCTTGAAGCCCACGCGCGAGCGGCTCGTTATCAGGCGCTGGCTGAAACAATACGGCCAGACGAAGTGTTGCTGACGGCGCAGCACCTTGATGACCAGTGTGAAACGTTTTTACTTGCCCTGAAGCGGGGGAGTGGCCCTGCGGGGCTGGCCGCAATGCCAGAACGTTTGCCGTTTGGTGAGACAGAATTAATCCGACCCCTGCTGGGGCAAACGCGCAAAGATCTGGAAGCGTGGGCGAATGAACACCAGCTAACGTGGATAGAAGACGAAAGTAATCAGGATGATAGCTACGACCGGAATTTCTTGAGGTTGCGGGTCATTCCTGAAATCCAGCAGCGCTGGCCGCATTTCCCGCAAAGCGTTGCTCGTAGCGCTGAACTGTGTGGCGAGCAAGAGCAGTTACTTGATGAGCTACTTGCCGAACAACTCAATGCGCTGATTCAGGATGATGGCTCATTACTGATTGAGCCTCTGCTGTCCCTGAGCGATATCCGACGTGCCGCGTTGTTACGCCGTTGGTTTGCCCGGCAAAAAGCCGCCATGCCATCACGGGCTGCTTTAGCGCGCTTGTGGGGTGAAGTTGCGACCAGCCGTGACGATGCCACTCCTCGCCTGAGATTTGGCGCTTACGAAGTTCGCCGTTATCAGGGGGCGCTGTACTGGCTGCCTTTGATGAACGGATTGGGTGATGAAATCATTTCCTGGCCGGCACCTTTTGCACCACTCACGTTGCCTGACGGCCTGGGCACGCTTTTATGTGCGCCGTGTGGACAGGAAATTCGGGCACCTCACGATAACGAGCCTGTTACTTTACGCTTTAAGGCTTCCGGACAGTTCCATATTGTTGGGCGCGAACGAGGTCGAAGTTTGAAAAAAATCTGGCAGGAGTCAGGTATTCCACCCTGGCTGCGCGAAAGAACGCCGCTGCTATTTTATGATGAGCAATTAATTGCAGCACTGGGTGTTTTTGTCACCCGGGAAGGCATTGCAACGGAACAATCATGCTGGCGTGTCGACTGGCAAAAGGAGAATCAATAATGAAAAGAATGATTATTTTGGCTGGAGTGTTGTTGTGTAGCCAACCGGTACTGGCAAAAGGTGACGCAGCCGCTGGTGAGCAGAAAGCAATGATGTGTGTGGCCTGCCACGGTGCGACGGGGAAAGTGTCCGTGCCGATGTACCCGAATCTTGCCGGGCAAAACGAGGCGTATCTTGAACACTCGTTGAAGGCATATAAAAAAGGTGAGCGCAGCGGTGGGCAAGCGGAAGTGATGAAGGCTTATGTGAGCGGCCTTTCCGATGAAGATATAAGTAATCTGGCGGCTTACTACGCCTCAATGAAACCGTAAAAAAACGGGCAGCTCATGGCTGCCCGCATATGCGGATACTTTGCGTATCAGGACTCGCTAACTACGACAGTACCAATTTCAGGATGGCTGAAGCTGGTAATTTTATCGAGACGAACTTCGCGAGTGGCTCCGGCATCATCGAGAATCAGATATTCGATGTTTTTACGAGACACCAGGTCACTGGCTTTCGCCTTGAAAACTTCTCCGCTCTTTAACTCCAGCGTCAATAATAAGTGATGCTGGCAGGCGAGCTCGAGATTGTCATAATCATCACAATTGATGGGTTGATAGGCATCATTCATTGACATAATCGCTCACCAGTAAGTTCGCGGCAGCATACGCCGCCTGTTCCCTAATCGATTCTGGTTGTGCTTCGTTGGAAGCCACTTCATTCAGCACTTTCAATACGCAACCCAGTGCATCGGGAATGTAACCCAAATCTCCGCTGGCTATTTCCGCATAGCGCCGCCGTACTAATTCACAATACTTTTCCACACGCCCTCCTTTCAGAGTCCCGAACTCAGACTTAATCGTGTGATGCCAGTTAAGCCTACGAAGATAAACTCTGTTTAGCAAGGTGACTATACCACAGCAGTGAAACCGATATCAGCAGACCAACTCGCTACTTGAGTGAATACATAACAGCGTTTTAGCGGGGTTTTCGTTACAATGAGCGCCTTATTCGTGTGGAGAAGTGTGATGGCGTTAAAAGCGACAATCTATAAAGCGATGGTGAATGTTGCCGATCTCGATCGCAATCAATTCCTGGATAGCAACCTGACGCTTGCGCGCCATCCTTCGGAAACGCAAGAACGTATGATGCTGCGTTTGCTGGCATGGATTAAATACGCCAACGAGCGCCTGCAATTTAGCCGTGGTTTAAGTGCTGAAGACGAGCCGGAAATCTGGCAGCGTAACGATCATATGGGTATCGACCTGTGGATTGAGCTGGGCCTGCCAGAAGAAAAACGTCTGAAAAAAGCCTGTAGCCAATCTGCGCAAGTGGCGCTGTTTACCTATAACAGCCGTGCTGCGGAAGTCTGGTGGCAGCAGCATCAGAACAAACTCAAGCAATACCAAAACTTGTCTATCTGGTATCTGGATGATGAGCAACTGGCGAAGCTGTGTGAGTTTGGTACACGTTCGATGAACTTGCAGGCTACCATTCAGGATGGCGCTATCTGGTTATCTGATGCTGAGAATAATCTCGAAATTCATTTCACGGCCTGGCAGCATCATTGATGATAGTGGTGTCACGAGCGGTAGCTATACCGGACACTGAGGTCACTATTACGGCTATCCGCGCGCAGGGAGCGGGCGGTCAGCATGTGAATAAAACCTCAACAGCTATCCATTTGCGTTTTGACATTCGTGCCTCCAGCCTGCCAGAGTATTATAAAGAACGCTTGCTGGCGGCAAGTCACCATTTGATTACGCCTGATGGCGTGGTGATAATTAAGGCACAAGAATACCGTAGTCAGGAAATGAACCGTGAAGCGGCAGTCGCACGGCTTATTTCATTGATTCAGGAATTAACCGTTGAGCAGAAAAGCCGACGAGCGACGCGACCTACGCGCGCGTCAAAAGAGCGTCGTCTGGCATCGAAATCACAAAAATCAACGACGAAATCATTGCGTGGAAAAGTCCGTCGCCCTGAGTGACGAACGGCAAAGATATTGACCAGAAGAGGGAAGAGATGGTGAAAAAGATTCTATTGTCGGCAGTTGCCGTATGCAGCTTGTTTGCACTTTTTGGTTGTAATAACCGGGCTGAAGTTCAAACGTTACAGCCGGCTCAAGCCGCAGAACTACAGCCAATGCAGCAAAGTTATAAAGGGGTTTTACCTTGTGCGGATTGTTCAGGGATTGAAACGTCGCTGTTTTTGGAAAAAGACGGCACCTGGGTGATGAACCAACGTTATCAGGACGCAAAAGAACCGGCAGTATTTGCATCTTACGGTAGCTGGGCGCGTACGGCGGATAAACTTGTTCTCACTGAACGTGACGGTGAAAAGCTCTATTTCCGCCCGAAAGGCGATAACCTGGAGATGTTGGACAGGGCAGGTAATTCGATTGAGTCTCAGCTCAATTACACTCTGACGCCGAGTAAAGAAGCGTTACCTGCAACGCCAATGACCATGAAAGGCATGTACAAATATATGGCTGATGCGGCAATTTTCCAGGATTGCAACACCGGGAAAACATTCCCTGTGGCCAGTAACGCAGAACTGGAACGTGGATATGCGGCAGCGCGGGGTGAGGATTACCAGCCGGTGTTGCTGGTGGTTGATGCGCACTTTACCTTGCAGGCATCACCAGATAGCGGCGAGTTGAAGAAAACCGTCGTTGCTGACAGAACAGCTAAATTTGAGCCTAAGAAAAGCTGTCACGATTGATAAACCGTGGATATAAAAAAGCCCCGCTAATTGCTTAGCGGGGCTTTTTCTTTATGCGTCAGAGTTAGCGTGGAATCTGCGCCAACAAGAAATCAATGATTTCGCTGGTTTTGATCATCTGCTTCTCGCCTGCACGGCGGTTTTTGTATTCAACTTCTTCGCTATCAAGGTTGCGATCGCCGATAACGACAGTGTGTGGAATACCAATCAGTTCCATATCGGCAAACATCACGCCTGGACGCTCTTTACGGTCATCCATTAATACGTCGATGCCTTTGGCACGCAGAGTTGAGTACAGCTCTTCAGCCAGTTCTTTCACGCGGAAAGATTTGTGCATGTTCATCGGCAGAATCGCAACATGGAAAGGTGCAATCGCATCTGGCCAGACAATGCCGCGCTCGTCGTTGTTCTGCTCGATTGCTGCAGCCACTACGCGAGTCACACCGATACCGTAGCAACCCATGGTCAGCGTCTGGTTACGGCCATCTTCACCCTGAACAGAGGCTTTCATTGCTTCAGAATACTTGGTGCCGAGCTGGAAGATATGACCCACTTCGATACCGCGTTTAATCAGCAGAGTGCCTTTACCGTCCGGGCTAGGATCGCCTTCCACCACGTTACGAATATCAGCAACTTCTGGCAGCGCAACATCGCGTTCCCAGTTAACGCCAACGAAGTGTTTACCGTCGATGTTTGCGCCCGTCGCGAAATCACTCATTGCGGCAACGGTACGGTCGATAACAACAGGGATTGGCAGATTAATTGGGCCAAGTGAACCTGGACCTGCTTTAGCGACGGCACGAATTTCTTCTTCGGTCGCGAAAGTCAGTGGGCTGGCAACTTGCGGCAGTTTTTCTGCTTTAACTTCGTTCAGTTCATGATCGCCACGAACCAGCAGAGCAACCAGCGGATAAGCGCTACCTTCGGTAGCTTTGACCATCAAAGTCTTCACTGTTTTTTCAACTGGCAGATTGAACTGCTCAACCAACTCGGCGATGGTTTTTGCATTCGGCGTATCGATCTGCGTCATTTCAACAGTGGGTGCAGCACGACCACCTGCTGGAGCAACGGCTTCAGCAAATTCAATATTCGCGGCGAAATCAGAATCAGTTGAGAAGATAACATCGTCTTCACCGCTCTGTGCCAGTACCTGGAATTCGTGAGATGCGCTGCCACCAATAGAACCGGTATCTGCTTCTACTGCACGGAAATCCAGACCCATACGGGTGAAGATTTTGCTGTAGGCTTGATACATTGCATCATAAGTTTCCTGCAGGGATTCCTGAGAAGTATGGAAAGAGTAAGCATCTTTCATCAGGAATTCACGGGAACGCATGACGCCGAAACGTGGGCGCACTTCGTCACGGAACTTAGTCTGGATCTGGAAGAAGTTCAGTGGCAGTTGTTTGTAAGAGCTCAGCTCATTACGAATCAGGTCAGTGATGACTTCTTCGTGAGTTGGGCCGAGAACAAATGGGCGATCGCCGCGATCAACAAAACGCAGCAGCTCTGGGCCATACTGTTCCCAACGACCACTCTCCTGCCACAAATCTGCGGGCTGAACCACGGGCATGCACATCTCGATGGCACCGGCGTTGTTCATCTCTTCACGCACGATGTTTTCGACTTTTTTCAGGACGCGCAGACCGGTCGGCAACCAGGTATACAAACCAGAAGCGAGTTTGCGGATCATCCCGGCACGCAGCATCAGTTGGTGGCTGATGACCTCAGCGTCGGCTGGTGTCTCCTTCAGTGTGGAGAGCAGATATTGGCTAGTACGCATGTTGTTACGGTTCCATTTGAACGGCAGATAACTGGCTACCTGAGTAGCCTGATGCAAAATAAGTGTTTTAGTTTACCAGTGTGGCAGGGATGTCAAAAGAGAAGGGCGATAAATTAACGGGTCTCAATTGCAAACACTTCTGAACCTTCGTCGGTCACACGCCAGCGAACGTTAAAATCCAGCAATAAAACGGCGTAGGTTTTCCCCACATCTTCTGTCTTACGATAGGCTGGACGAGGATCTTGTGCGAGCACCTGGCGGATGAAACGCTCAATATAAGGGTAACGTTTATCCAGCACCGTTAATTGCTGCTGCACTTCAGCGGTAAAGTAAACCGGCATATCGGCTGCGGGAGCATGCTGCGCATAACCCGCCATGGCGTCTGGTATCGCTTCAGCAAACGGCAAATAAGGTTTGATATCAACGACCGGCGTGCCGTCGACCAAATCCAGGCTGCCTAACTGCAAAATGACCTGATCTTTCTGGCAACGAATACCTTTCAGCTCAACCAGCGACATCCCAATGGGATTGGGGCGGAAAGTCGAGCGAGTAGCAAAGACGCCCATACGCGCATTCCCACCCAGGCGCGGCGGGCGAACCGTCGGGCGCCAGCCACCTTCCATCGTTTGATGAAAGACAAACAAAAGCCATAGATGGCTAAAGCCTTCAAGACCACGAACAGCATCTGCCACATTATACGGAGGCAGTAAATGCAGCTCGCCACCGCCATCAGTCACTAAACCAGGCTGGCGGGGAACGGCAAACTTCTCTTTATAAGGAGAGTGAATAACGCCGATTTGCTCAAAACTAAAGGCTGTCATTTTGCCGAAACGTTTAACGCAGACCCAACACAAACGGCCTGACGATAGCAACCGGGAGTACCACTGGTAACATCACAGCTATGCAATAACACGGCGTTTGCTTTCATTTTTGATGCGTTAACTTGCAAGCGTTTACGGGCTGTTGGGATATTTGGTGGCGAATCCTGATTGCTAACCTGGCATGAATCGCCGCTGACTTCGCCAAGATCGCGGAAAGGCTTACCCACTAACTCTTCAGCATTGGTATAAATTCTTACGGGGACCGGACGAACTGGCTTAGGTTTAACAGGCTCAGGTGCCGGTGTTGTTGCAGTGCTTTTAACAGGTTCAACAGGGGATCTGCTTAGCATCGTACAGCCGCTCAGCATGACTGCTAATAAACAGATCGGTAAAGCACGCATAATTTTTCCTCAATGAATGATAAAACGCGATTATTGAACCAAGCTCTCGCACAAATAACAAGACGGGCATAAGCCCGTCTTAGATTATTTACGCAAAAATAGAAGAATGGAAACTTACCAGCCTTTTACTGCGCCGCCGTTGAAGACTTTGTTTGCTGCTTCGTAAACTTCGTCAGACTGGTAAGCCTGAACGAATTTCTTCACATTTTCAGCGTCTTTGTTGTCTTCACGGGATACGATCATGTTCACGTATGGAGAGTCTTTATCTTCAACGAAGATACCGTCTTTCGCTGGAGTCAGGCCAATCTGGCTTGCGTAAGTGGTGTTGATGATAGCCAGAGCAATCTGAGCATCGTCCAGAGAACGTGGCAACTGAGGTGCTTCCAGCTCAACCAGCTTCAGGTTTTTAGGGTTCTCGGTGACATCCAGAACAGTTGGCAGCAGGCCAACACCATCTTTCAGTTTGATCAGACCTTGTTTTTGCAGCAGCAGTAAAGAGCGGCCAAGGTTAGTTGGATCGTTTGGCAGAGCGACCTGCGCACCAGTTTGCAGCTCATCCAGAGATTTGATTTTTTTGGAGTAACCAGCAATTGGGTATACGAATGTGTTGCCTACGCTTACCAGTTTGTAACCACGGTCTTTGATCTGCTGATCCAGGTATGGTTTGTGCTGGAAGGCGTTAGCATCGATATCGCCTTTGCTCAGTGCTTCGTTAGGCAGAACGTAATCGTTAAAGGTAACCAGCTCAACATCCAGGCCATATTTCTCTTTTGCGACTTTCTGCGCAACTTCAGCAACCTGCTGTTCAGCACCAACGATGACGCCAACTTTAATATGGTTTGGATCTTTCTCGTCCTGACCGCAACCCACAAGTGCCAGAGAACCAATCAGAGCACCAACTGCCGCAAAGGTTTTAAATTTAAAAGACATATCCCTTCCTTACTATGTGTAAAAACGATGTTGTGTTGAACGTATTATTTGTGAGTCACTGCCCGGACGATACGATCGCCTGAGAATTGAATTAAATACACTAATACCACCAATAACACTAATACCGTATTCATCACGGTAGCGTTATAACCGATATAACCGTACTGATAACCAATCTGACCTAAGCCACCGGCACCAACCGCACCACCCATAGCAGAATAGCCAACCAGGGTAATCAGCGTGATGGTTGCAGCATTCACCAGACCCGGTAGTGCTTCTGGCAACAGAACTTTGCGAATGATCTGCATTGGTGTGGCACCCATTGCGCGTGAAGCTTCAATCAGGCCCGACGGGATTTCTAACAAGGCGTTTTCAACCATACGTGCGATGAATGGTGCGGCACCTACAGTTAATGGCACGATAGCAGCCTGCAGACCAATTGAGGTCCCGACAATGGTACGAGTAAATGGAATCATCCATACCAGCAATATAATGAACGGGATAGAACGGAAGATATTCACTAACGCTGAAAGGCTGTTATAAACCTTCGCGTTCGCACTGATTTGCCCCGGACGTGTAATATAGAGGAGCACACCAACAGGCAACCCAAGAACGAAACCAAAGAAGCCAGACACAAACGTCATCGCCAGCGTTTCATACACGCCTTTTAACAGTAACCACATCATTGGCTCAGACATAACCCAGCACCTCTACTTTTACATGTTGCTGCTGCAGGTATGCGATAGCAGCGTCCATATCTTGATGTTCTCCGTGCAACTCACACAGCATAATGCCGAACTTCACGCCTCCAGCGTAATCCATCTGCGCGCTGATGATATTGCTGTTCACATTAAAGCGGCGGGCGGTTTCGGAAAGCAGCGGAGCATCAACAGACTGGCCGGTAAATTCCAGGCGCAGTAAAGGAACCGTTGTTTCGCTTTTATCGGCGCTCAAACGCTGTGCGTAATCTTCCGGAATATCCAGATGCAAAGTGGATTGAATGAACTGTTGTGCCAGCGGTGTCTTTGGGTGAGAGAACACTTCGCTTACGGTGTCTTGTTCTATTAACTCACCGTCGCTAATGACCGCAACGCAATCACAGATGCGTTTAACAACATCCATTTCATGTGTAATTAAAAGAATAGTCAGGCCAAGACGGCGGTTGATATCTTTCAGAAGTTCCAGAATCGAGCGTGTCGTTGCGGGATCGAGTGCGCTGGTGGCTTCATCGCACAGCAGGACTTTTGGATTACTTGCCAGAGCGCGAGCAATCGCGACACGCTGCTTTTGCCCACCGGACAGGTTAGCTGGGTATGCATCGTGCTTTTCGCTCAGGCCGACTAAATCGAGTAATTCAGACACGCGGCGCTTAATTTCTTCACGTGGCGTATTATCCAGCTCTAAAGGCAATGCAACGTTGCCATAAACAGTACGGGAAGAGAGCAAATTAAAGTGCTGGAAAATCATGCCAATCTGGCGGCGAGCTTTAGTCAGCTGCCCTTCAGAAAGCGTAGTCAGCTCCTGGCCATCGACCAGTACTGAACCTTGAGTTGGGCGTTCGAGCAGGTTTACACAGCGTATGAGTGTGCTTTTCCCTGCACCTGATGCGCCGATCACGCCATAAATTTGCCCAGCAGGAACATGCAGGCTGACATTATTCAGCGCCTGTATGCTGCGGCTTCCTTGCTGGAACACTTTGGTGATATTCGAAAGTTTAATCATTAGGTTATTTATTATCGTATGAGTGTAAGCCGTGGCATTTTCTGCTGCCGATAACGGGCGATGACCGTCATCAGTATGGATGTTAAGGCATCCAGACGTCTAAATCAATCTGCGAATGATTGTCTGTTCCCGCGAGGATAAGAAATCATGCGATACTACAGCTAATAATCCCAGTTTCAGGAGTTTCCAAGTGGCACAGTCTGTTCCCGCTATTTTTCTCGATCGTGATGGCACCATTAATGTGGATCATGGCTACGTTCATGAAGTGGACCAGTTCGAGTTCATTGAGGGTGTAATTGATGCAATGCGTGAGTTAAAGGCAATGGGCTATGCATTAGTTCTCGTCACCAACCAGTCAGGCATTGCTCGTGGCATGTTTACTGAAGATGATTTTGAAAATCTCACTGAATGGATGGACTGGTCGTTAGCAGACCGTGGTGTTGATCTTGATGGCATCTATTATTGCCCGCATCACCCAGAGGCAATAGTAGAAGAGTTTCGCCAAACCTGTGATTGCCGCAAACCACAACCGGGCATGTTGCTCTCCGCTCAAGAGTTCCTTCATATAGATATGGCTTCTTCATATATGGTTGGCGACAAATTGGAAGACATGCAGGCAGCTGCAGCGGCACATGTAGGGACAAAAGTGTTGGTTCGTACCGGCAAGCCAGTCACTGAACAAAGTGAAGCAGCGGCTGATTTTGTCATTAATAGCCTCGCAGACCTGCCAAAAGCGATAAAATCGCGCCAAAAATAAGCGGAACGATTAAAAAGAGCGCGGTTGGTAATTATTTTGAAAATAGGGGTTGTCAGCTTCCAGAAAATCCCTATACTGCGCCTCCACTGACACGGCACAACGGCTTACAAACCGGCTTGTCAGCCAGACGAAAAGCGAAAATAA
>NZ_SODY01000007.1:0-299761 GCF_004366275.1 Buttiauxella sp. BIGb0552 | reverse complement strand
CCTTCAACAAGATATACCCCGGGAGCCTGGCGAGTGACCGTTACTCCCTCTGATTCTTCATTTGTTTCCGCATTGCCGTTAGCGAAGATTTTTACGACAGGCGAGGCGGCTTTTAATGTTCCGTCAGAAGCTCTGGTTGTATTTCCTGAGTGATACCAGCTAAGGAAGTTAGAATAAAACCATGTGCCATTAGCTTGATACGTGCGGCGGAAACCCGCTACATTGTCATTCACAGCAATCTGAAAACTACACTGTCCCGCGCTGTTATTTCCCCATGTTCTGACGTTAATGAGCCCAACAAACCCACTTTCAGCTACTCCTGACCCTGGAAGCTGCTTACCCGTCGCCAATCCCGCGCTCAATCCCAACGGATATTCGCTAAGAGCGTCATATGAAACGATATTTCTAAAATCGCTATTCGTTTGAAGCATGACGGGTACTGATGGGCTCGAATCTGAAACAAGTAATTTATTTATGTTCCGTGTAGCTACATCCCCGAGCTCAAGTTTTGCGCGTGCACCTGCGGGGTCCGATGCGCCCACCCCTCCCTGCTTCATGCTAAGCGGGGTCGTCAGTCCGCTCAACGATGTAATGTCGGAGTTTTCTCCTTTTTTCGCCAGTGACTTCTGGCCCGGAACAGTTACCTGTGCGCCATTAATCATGATGGTCACATCACCCGTGCCATTCATCACATCTGCGAATCCGCTCATGTACTTCTGATACATGCCGAACGTCTCAGCAATGTCCTGCGCCAGGCCGTCAACACTCAGGCTGTCGCTAAGCAGGATGGCGTATTTCGTACCGGCAGCAATTGCAGGACTCACTGCCGGGGTGACAGATAAAGCGTTACCGCTGGTGATGGCGGTGATTTGAAGGACTTGTACTGGGGTTGTAAATGCAATGAGCGAGCAGCCAACGCGGATAAGACTGCCAGCCGCAGTAAAGTTTGTGCCGGTACCGGTGATTGTGCTGCCGTTGCCTGCGATAGTGCCTGTGGTGTAAATCATGTTTTCTCCAGACGAAAAAAAACCGCCGAAGCGGTTTCTTAAATTGACGATTGTTATTTACAGCTCGAGATTGTGAGGCTGATACTCAGAGCGATCAGTTAATCATATGCTGCGGTGTTAATTGCCGTGATTGCCATTCCTGTATTCGTCCCACCAATCGAGCTTCCCTGGCCGACTCGATTTCCTGCAGCATTAATGCGTGTGTTCTTTCCGTCAAATCTCGCCCCGGTATAAGCCGTGATATTAATTATTATTGGCTGACCTGCGGAGCTGTTAGTTACCTGCCATATTGACGAGCCTAATATACAAGGCGCTACAGCGTATGACCCTTGCAGAGTCTGGTCGATATTAACCCCGCCAGTATCTCCAGGTGTGCCGACTGTTTGTAGATCAGACAACACTTTTGATTCGTTTGTGAGCACCAGTTTCCCGGTTGCATCCCAGATTGCGAAGCCCCAGGATGGTAACGACTGTGGGAATATCGCAAATACATATGCTGTTAATGTAAATGACTGCCCGTATGGGTTATCTCCTGCAATATAGACACTCCCCCCAATACGATATGCAATCACAGGTGTCGGTTGTGCGGTGTTCGTCGTTTTAACGAACACCATGACGGGGTAACTGGCGTCTATAACAATATTCTGCTCTATGTGTTGAGCGGTGCCGTTTGCCACCGAATTAAACTCATATTTACCGTAGAGGCAGAATGGCGTTGACTGCGGGGTGACAAACGGTTGCCCATTGTCCATAACGATCATTGCGCCGAAATCGGACATCACGCCTTCTCCATGAAAACAACCAACTCACATTTAGAGGCGGGATAATTCCCCAGTCCTACAGTTGAAGCAGCCGTTACAGTGATGGTATTTCCTGATGCAACAATCCTGCGCCCGACAGTACTCCCTCCCTCATCGAGCGATACGGCGAAACCCACCTTCATCCCTGCAGGCACAGTAAACGACCAACTGCCGGCGTTCTGACCCACTGCGAGAGGTATTCGCCCTACCACAGAGACCGGCTTAATTCCGTAGTTGTTCGGCTTGCCATTCGCATCCCATGTCTGAAATCCCCATACCATTAGAATACTCCCGTCAGTTTTCCCCATTGGCAGCGCAACACGCCATTCTCATCCCTTACGCTGTCGGTAACATTTGTCGATTTTCTTGCCCCTGCACCATCACTGCCAAAATTAAACCAGGAGCCGTTCTTATCCAGCCGCCAGCCTGACGTATTCGCCACGTAGTTATTGGACTGAATGAAGTTACCGATTTTGGCATTAGTGATCGTGCCATCACCAATGACGGTATCGCGTATGATGGTCTGCCCGTTCTGGATGACAAAAGGCAGCGTTACCGCACCTCCCGCCTGAGCCATGACAGCAAACCGGTCAGCCAGGAACAATACCTGTGACTGCATCCCCCCTGGTGTATTCTCCACGCCAATGCCCATCCCGGCAGCGTATTGCCGCCCGTTCGAGTCAACGGCGACCTTGATGTTGTACATTGCGTTGAGCTTGCCAGAGGTATCAATCTGAGCGCTGTATAGTTCAGTAATTGCAGCCGTCTGGTTGCCCATTGTCACGGTCATTGAGTTGATACGAGTCGCAGCGACTTGCGTGAAATCAGCTAACGTTTTTGATAAATCAGTGACGTTTGCCGTATTGCCACCTGCGGTGGAATCCAGTGTTTTCAGCGACTCAGCAACGGCCTTGCTGGCATCAGCCATCACATTATCGACGCGCTGAATCCCGGCTTTGCTATCGCCATACTGAACGCTCATGCGCTGCGACTGATTAACCTGCGCCAGTGTGTTCTGAATCAGAGCAATCGAGGTATTCTGCACGCCGCCCTTAATTGTTCCAACCTGGCCCGTTTTGTCAGCGAGTTCAGCTGATACCTCTTCAAATCGTGAGGCCGTGGCGCTATCCAGCGTCGTGACAGCCTGGTCCAGAGTCGTGATATCAGCCGTGTTCTGTGCCGCCACCCTGCCAGCTGCATCCGCTTTATTGCCCGCTGTTGTTGCCTTGCCATCAGCCGTATCGGCTTTGTCTGACGCCACTTTCGTTGCTGCGGACACTTTATCGACCGCCGTGGTGCGCGCTTCAGTTTCCGTTGCGATAACCTGGCGCACTTCCGTGATTTCCGCCGTGTTTTTCGCGGTACCGTCAGCATTCTCACCAATTTTCGCCTCGAGATGGCGAACATCCGTAACACGGGCCTCAGTTTCAGTCGCAATCACTTCACGCAGTTGCTCAAACTTCGCTGAGTTCGCACCGTTCTGCGCCGACTGGCTTACCACCACATTCGCAATCGCCAGCGCGTTGTGAATGATGGACTCTGCAGTCTGTTTATTTGCTCCCACAGCTGCGGCAAGCTTGTCTGCGTTCTCGGTGATGGCGCTGGCCATGTCGGCGACTTTCTGATTACTGTCGACAGCGCTCTCAATCAGGTCTTTGAACAGGTCGGTGTCTTTAATCTGGTTAAGTATGGCCTCGGTGATTTCCGTGACATCGATACTCGCCTGACCGCCTACCCAGTCAGTCCAGTCGCCCTGGTTGCCGATACGGTCGATTAAGCGCGCGCGGTACCAGAATTCCTGCCCAGCCTTAAGACCCATCTGTTGATAAAGCTTCTGAGGGTATGGCACATCGGCAAGCAACATTGGGCTGGAGCCATCAGCCGCAGCGCTGTACTGGATTTCAGTATTCAGCGTATCGCCTGAATCCGCCGGGAATCCCCAGGATATGTTGATACCAAATACAACATCATTTGTAGCAGTAAGCCCAACTGGCTTAGGAACATTGCCAGTCCTTCCCTTGATATGCGTAAGCATTGAGCTGGCCCACAAACTCGATGCGCCACCGGAATTGATGGCTCGAACACGAACCAGATAATCCCCTTCAAATATGCCCGGCACTTCAAAACTACGCATCGAGGTTTGAGGCACATTAATCCACTCGTTATCACCGCGCTTCCATTGAGCTTGATAGGCAACGACATCGGCTTGCGGTTTACCGTTTTTATCCAGCGGTGCATCCCAGGTCGCGAGAAGCGTAGCAATGCGCTGCCCCTGGCGAACCGCGTCATAGCTTGAAAGGGATACATTCCCGGGCTGTCCAACCAGGCCAGTGGGAATGAGGCTAATCGGTGGAGTATCGAGCCGGGCATTGTTATCAACCGCGTCATATTTTGACGAGTTGTATTCAATTGCAGCGATGGAGAATGTGTTTTCCTCATCGTTATAGGTGAGATTCGTTACCCGGAAATACTGCAGGCGCAATTGCCCTGCATCGATGACAAACACAGCATCCATAGCAGGTTGAGAAACGAATGCCGTGGCCACGATTAACTGAGTACCATTAACCGCCTGGATTACCCTGCTCTCGACAGTGCCGCCAATGGTGCGGATCATCAATGTATCGCCAGCTACTGCACTGGTTCCCTGGTCCGTGGTTACTGCCTTGATTGCTGCATCGTATGCAACAACACGACCGCCATAGATTCGGCCTGATACCCGTTCATCAGCAAAAGCGAAAACTTTCCCGGGTATATATACGTAACCGTCCAGACCGGTGGTGACCGAAATCATGCGATCAAGGTAGTTTGAATAGACCGCCCAGCCGCCCCGGCGTTGCGCTTCGCTCTCACGAGTGCAACCAATAGCTGTTAGCTGAGTTTGTTTGAACTTGAACTGCTTAACCAGGTCAGGAAACATCACCGCAGTCGTGCGATCCTGATAATGATTATCCGGGTCGCTAAAGTTAATCAGTGCAGAGCTATAGCGGTTCTTTTCACTGCCACTTGAATAGACCGGTTTACCCACCACCGAAGCGCGGGTGAGGATCTGAATCTTCGCCGTATCCACCGGCATATCAGAAACAACGTTGAACATGTTGTTTCCCCAGCACGTCATACCATTAAAGCCAGCGGCAATATCTTTGATTACCTGGAAAGCATCAGCTTGTGACTGGATATAAACATCGAAAAGGAAGCGAGGCTCAGTACCCGACCCACCTTTCCCATCTGGTACCAGTTGATCACATCGCTGCGCAATCCTGTACAACTCCCACTTGTCCAGCATATCGACAGTGACGCGTCGGCCTAAACCGAAACGCTGCTGGGTGAGGATGTCAAACCAGATCCAGGCTGGGTTATTCGTCCATGACCATTTGAACGTTCCATCCCAGTTTCCACTGTACGTTCTCGCTGTAGCGTCGTAATTGGAGGGAACGCGGATAACACGGCCTTTGGGCTTGCAGGAAATGCGCGGGATGTTACTAAAGGCTTTTGCATTAAACGAAACGTACAGCAGCGCGGTGTGCGGGTAACGTAGCCGCGCATCAATGACCTCGGTGATAGCCTGAATCTGAGTTTTGTTCTGTAGCATCTGGCTGGCGCTGTCTGCTGTATCTCGCACAACTCGAATCTGCCAGCCGGTATTCGCCTTGGGTAAATTGATGCGGTGAGTCAGCTCATACAGCGTGCTGAGTTTTTCAGTAACCGTTTTGGTCATCACCGTTGAATAAGCACCGCCATCGGTCGCAACATCGATATGATATGCGACCGTTGTTCCCACGATATCACCATCATTTTCCTGTTGCTGGAGCCCGGTAATGCCCACTCGCACCAGCACCGCATCAATCTGCGTATTACTCAGCGCACGCGTCCAGGGCGTTGCCTTTGTCAGAGAAACTTCAACCCTTGTTTCATTCTCGACGGCAGGAAATCCGGGGATGGGCGCCTGAACTTGAGTGCCGGGTCTGAAGTCCCATGACACATTTTCGAAATTCATGGTTCCGTCTGCATTGCCCAACGGCGTACCATCCAGATAAATTCGAGTAGCATCCAGTCCACCTGCAAATTCGCCTTCACCCAATGCCAGTAAAATGCGGCAACGCGCCATTGACTGGGCTGAATCTGGCTGTTCTACAGGCGTGTGTTGCTTCTGGCTGCCACCTTTTGCACCAGTAATCGTTGCCATATTTTTCCCATAAAAAAAGCCACCCGAAGGTGGCTTAGTATTTAAATTAAACATTCAGCTATGGTTTTCGCAACCAGGTAATGACTTATCAATGATCAAATTACCTTCAGCACGAACGCCGATTTTGCCAAAAATGAATGAGTGGTTAAGTTGAGTAATCACTAAGTTACTCAAACCGACAGCGCATTTATCATTCTCAATGGCTTTATCAATTGCTGTTTTCATATTTGGGATTCCCAGCGGGAAAAGAACTACTGGATATGAGTCCTCGGCAGTAACGCGTGGACCGGTAATAAATTTATTACCGTTAATGTTGTAGTTCTTGGTACTACCGACGGTTAAATCAGCAACACGAATAGAACAGCCAGAAAGTAACAAAGCACCCAGAGCTACAGCTATAACTTTTTTCATTAAGATCATCCTTTGATTGCAATCAGATTAATCTTAACATATTCAAGTTACAAATTGTTACGACCTTAATCATCTTATTGATAAGTTGAATGAATTTTGCTCAGTCGCTCGTGAAACAGCGATTAGATATCTTCTGCTACGATCCCTGCACTAATGATCCCGCCACCAATTTCTCGCTCTCCATACAATACTGGGACCGGGTTACCCATAGCCAATGAGTTAACCGCACCACCAAATGCATAACTTGGTTTATTGTCCGGATCATCACGGCCTTGAAGACCTTTAGGTTGTGGTGAAAGCATCTGATAGATGCCACCCGCCATCATTGCTAATCCAGATGAGATTAAACCTGCGGCCATTGGAGAGGCTGTTCCCCCTGAGACATAAGTCATGATTCCCCCAGCCACTACCATTATTGCCCCAAGTATCGTTTGGAATAATCCGGCCTTCTTTGCCCCTTCCATAACTGGAGCAATGCGAATGTCATCGTTTCCACCAAGACTTTTAAAATCTTCCAGCCCAATATTTCGCTTGCCTCTGAATACAGCGAATACCATCCCATTGCTTTTGGCATTGTGTAGGTAGTCTTCAAATCCGTCAAAATTAACGCTAAGAGCTTTGACTGCTTCCATCGAGGTTTGAACTGCAAACTTATGAACGCGCCCGAAACGAGCGCCTAATGGTCCGTATAAGCGAATGGTTGTTAAACGCGCCATTGTGTTAGCTCCAGAGGTAAGTTTTTGTGGCGGACAGATATCATCGTTCTTTCTTTGAAATAGCCGCGTGAATACGGCGTGATGCAGGATGGCTGACCATAGAGGTGATGTAATAGCTCACCCTCTTCGGTGATGATCCCGGCATGATTCCACTTTCCGGATTCAACTTGCATGATGACCATGCAACCCGGCATGGGGTCACATTCGATAAAGCCCTCTTTCTCCCAGTTATCGAAATAGAGGTTGTCCGTGTATTGGCTTTCCCACCAAGGATAATCGACTCGAAAATCATTCAGCTCAACGCCCTGCGTGGCATGCCAGTCCATAATCAATCCCCAGCAGTCATGCGAGCCAAGGATGAACGCGCGGCCGATAAGCGGAATGGCATCGGGTGTAATTTCGGCGTACTGATCACAGTCAGGTGCGTAAATGCCCCAAATCACACCTGAGTTGTTGCATTGCTGACGATCAAGGTCGGAGGGAATTGGCCTTGCTCCGTCACCAGGGTGCGAATGGATAACACGGATAATCGTTCCCGAATCCTCGGCGTTTGCCCAATGATCCCCATCGATACGGAAGTGTTCAGTCGGGTTTTCATGGCTATTGGGGATCGGTATGTAGCTCTGACGTCGCCCGGATTGAATGACGAAGCCGCAGCACTCGCGAGGAGATTCCTCCAGTGCATGAGCCCGGATGGCTGTCATTATCGTTTTGTTCATTGTGAAACCTGATTATCGAGTGAAGAGAACCGTTGCGGGGAAGCCACCAAAATCGAGAGTTGCAGTGTTTGGTTCTGCCAGTCCTGCACCAAAGCGCTTGCGGCAATCAATGAGGCAACCTCCGCAAACATCAAACGCTGGGTCGCTTACCTGATTACCTTTGGCATCGAAATAAGCTATGCCGTTATAACTACAACCATCACCACTCCGATACTGGCCCCGCAAGGCCCACTCACAAAGTGATGTGATTTGCCTTGTAGGGATCACTAAGCCCTGCAGGTCAGCCGGGCTGCTCAGCGCCCAAGTGATGACCTCGTCATCTTCAGATGATTTGATGTCTATCCAGAACGTCTGCAGTGAGAACATCGTTGGATCAGCCGTTGGATTAACTCCCCCGGAAAAGTTCACGGCATCAAGGTATACGGCATAGGTGTCGATAATGCTGACTTTCGAATTCACCATGTCTTTGAACTGAAGGCAAAGCGCAGTGATATGACCATCCAGGTTCGACACACTGAGTTTTGGCTCTGCGGCTTGGTCAGTTGAAAGAGCAAGGTCAACCACTTGGAATGGCCAGAAATCGTAAGTTTTGCCATCAAAGATGATTGGCTTCGGGCCTAGCTTGTTTTCATCGCCGGCTGCTGCGTCGATTTCTTCTGGAGTGTGTGGGAATGGACTGTAGTGAAAACGGTGTATACCACCGCTGAATTCCGACGCATCAACTTCAATCAAGCGCACCCTGCCACCGGGTGCCAGTTTTGCGGCCTGGTCGACGAAAGCCATTATGCGTACACCCCATAGGCTCGTTTGATGGTGAAAGTGAGTTCTGCGAACTTGCTGCTAATAACGTTCTTGCGTACAGAATTAGCGACAACGCGGTAAAGCCCCTTCTCTTCACCTGGGGGGGTAATGACGAATGCTTTCACTACATGAGTCAGCAGGAAAGTGCGAAGTTCATTCACTTCCGCTTCAGCCCCCACATGCTTCATTGGCAACTGGATAGCTGTCGAGTTAATCCCGTTCTCGGCTACTTGTTCATAGCCATCACCAAACTGGGCTGCACGGACTGTCTGACTATATTCGATAGGTCCAGCACCAAGTTGCGAATGCCATTTATAGGTTTCTACTGCCATAATTGCTCCATAAAAACCGGCCTAAGTGGGATGGTTAATTCACACATCTTAGGAGTAGAATTGCGTTTTGAATTCTATATTTACTTGTAAGGTTAATTTAATGAAAAATATTCTGGCATTATTGCTTGTTTTAACTTCATTTGGATCAAGCGCTCAATGCATTGGTACAAATGCGTTATCCAGTTGTTATGATAATAATGGAAATAGTTATACGGTAAGCCGCATGGGTAATATGACAACCGTGAATGGTAACTCCAGTAATGGGTCAAACTGGTCACAAACTTCCAATACCGTTGGTAATACAACATATACAAATGGAACTGCGTCCAATGGTCAGTCTTGGAATGAGACTCAGACAAATATGGGCAACGGTAACCGCATGATTTCTGGAACAAACTCTCAAGGCCAGTATTACTCTCACAATTGTAATCAATACGGTTGCAATTAATAGCCGCTCTCAATAAATAGAGTTGTAGCCGCCAAAGAGCGGCCCTGCACCATCGCATCATTTAATGGCAAGGTTAATGAAATGAAGAAAATGATCGCATTGGTATTGGTTGTAATGTTCGGCATGATGTCTGTTTCTACTATGGCGTGTCCACGCGGTACGCATCCGCATGGCGGAACCGGATCTCACCACGCTGGCGGTACTTGCTACTGATGTGAAAAGCCCCGGACTGGCCGGGGCTTAGTAGTTATTTTTTACAAGATGATGTGATTATCGCCATATTGGGCCCCTCAGAATCTTGGGAAATAACAGCAGAGCTACTGACAAACCCAGAATCTGTCTGCCCTACGTATATAACAAATGCCGAATCACCTGCATAACCCCCTATTGCGTTTTTAGCATTAACCTTCCCGCAAACATATCCACTAGTTCTTGGCTTACCATTATTCGCATCAGGAGAAAACCAAACATCACTAAACTTGGCGCTATCAGGATCTTTTAGCGCTTCCTTAATCTGTGATTCACCATAACTAATGGCTTCGCTATACTCTCCAAAGCAACCGACAAGTGGAAAACAAGCAGCCCCTACCAATAGCAGTCTTTTCACCATCATCCCCTTATTTATCGTGGTTTTAGGCATGATAACCAGGGGATGAGTGAAACACTATCTACCCTTACTGAAGTTGTAGATCATACCGCCGGGTTTCAGGTGTTTCTGAACTACTTGGAGCGCGGCATTTTGCATATCATCCGCTAGGGCTCGCCCCATGGCATCGCCAGTACTTGAGGTGTGGGCAGTCGCTGATCCACCAGCATCAACGTTTATTGTCGTGTTAATTACAGGTGCCATCCCCCCCCCACCATGCGCCTTTACCCCTAGCCGTCCTGCCGAATCACGCGTCAATGGCATAATAGCTTCAGGGCCAGCCTCACCAAACACGCCTCCTTTTGCAAACTTGGTTGCACCTTGGAATGTAAAGTGCTGAGGAGAGTCGTATACGCCGTTGGCGTACTGATGTAACCCTGCCGACTGATATACTCCTCCCTTGGCATTCCTCACTGGACCAACAAAATCTGGGCTGCCAACTCCTCCGCCTTGCGGATTTGAAGAGCCACTAATCCATCCCATAGCTGCTTGCACCGCATAAGCCACCATGAGACGGTTAGTAACTTCCAAGATCATCTTCAGCATGGATTTGCCGAACTCTTTGATGGAGGCATTCCCAGTAGTCATCAAGCTGGTCAGCATGTCGGACAGGCCTGTGAATGTTGAAGAGGCTACATTCCTGACGCCATCATAGGTATTGGTGGCGGCATCGGCATAATCAGCCCAGCCGCGCTTGGCACCTGCTATCCAGTTATCCCTTAACTCATCTTCGGCCTGATACGTTGCCCGCTGTTCGGCAAGAACCTTTTTCTGTGCTTCAGGGTTGTATGAATACGCCTCTTTAATGCGCTGAAGGGAGGATGCCCTTTCCGCTTCACGCGTTGATTCACCCCGTGCTGCCGCGGCGATTTCTTCACGTTTAGCTGCTTGCTGCTGTGCAAACTTATTCGCCTGGTCTGCTAAAGAGTTCAGCTTTTGCTGGCTGGCAATCTGGTCGCCTATTCCGGCGTTGATTTCCGCCTGGGCTAAGGCTTTATCTTTCGTTGCCAGTAACGATTGCTCGTCTTTGGTCAGCGTCCGGGATTTAGCGGAATCTTCAAGCACGCTGAATTTGGCCTGAATCTCCCACTGCTGCTTGCGCTGTTGACTGATGACATCATTAACGCCGGTATGCTGCTGAAGAACTTTAAGTTGGGCCTGTAGTGCCAGCGTTTCAGCGTTGTAGGTATCGAGTGAGCGGTCACCGGCCGCCACCCGAACAGCTGGGGTTTTGGCAACTTTAGGATCTTTATAAAGCTCATCGATGCCTTTACGCGCTTTAGCAATATCTTCCTGGGACCATTTAGCAACTCTACTTTCTGGTGGAAGTGTTTGTGTGGCCTTAGCCGCTCGCGCATTCGCTGCAATCTGTTTGTTAAGCTCTTCCTGTGCCTTACTGCGCTTTTCTGCAGCTGTAGTTCCCGCATCCAGGTACTTATTCATTACCTGCTGCGCAGCGATGCCTTCTTCATTAATTTTCTTAGACTTGGCCTGCGCCTCTGCATAACCTTCTTGCGACTTAATGGCGAATTCAATATCTGCTTTTTGCTTCTGAAGGTTTATCAGCCCTTCACCAAAGAGATCTGCTTTTCCTGACTTCTGCCTATCGGCATAAATCTGGGCAATCGCCTTATTAACTTGTTCAAGTTGATAAGCTTCTGTCATCGGTCTGCCAGCATTCAGGGCGGCATCCCAAAACTCTTTCCACCCATCAGTGGCTGATTTAATGGCTTTCTCAATCAAACCCATGTTGTTGAGTATTGCCTGTGCTCTTTGCTGCTCTGCTTGGCTGTATGCTTTGGCAGCGGCTTCAGCTGCACCTTCCATATCTCCTCGTCGTTCCAATGAAGATATGTATTCATACTGACTGGCCGTCAGGTAATGCAGCGTGGAGTTAAGATCCTCCGATGCCTTCGTGGGATTGGCATATAGCTTCTGGAAGTTCTTAATCGTGGCATCGACCGATTGCCCGGTCGCGCTTTCCATCGCCATCGCGGCGCGGGTTACCGACTCCAGCTGATCGGTTTTGAATGTGCCGGCGCCAACTACCTGAGATAACGTGGCGGCAGCGGCTGCGACCTTGTTGCTCGAGCCTCCAATCTTTTGCGCCATTTCTGACAACTGGCTTGCTGTTTGTGCCGAGTAGTTCCCCGTCAGAATGAGCTGACGATTAAACTCGGAGGCTTCCTGCGTCCCTTTGTACCAGGCCGTCGCAAGCACCCCAACACCCAGCACCAGCGCGCCAATTCCCAGCGTCACCGGGTTAAGCAAACCCAGCAACCCGCGCAGATAACCACCGACTCCGGAAATCGCACCGCCGACCGAACCGAACTGATCCTTAATCTGCCCGCCCTGTTGGAGAAGGATAAGGAATGGCGACTGACCACCAGCCAGCTGTGTGGCGATGTCAGTGAACTGGGCTGGTAATGTGCGCAGCGCCTGGTTGTATTGCCCGATTGAAATCCCCGCTTTCTGGGCGGCGAGTTGTTGCTTTGTCAGCGCTTCAGGCAAGACATCAGCGACGGTTGTCAGCCGCTGGCGCGTTTCGTTCAGGATGCCGTTGAAGTGCTCGAACTGGCTGCTGTTGATGCGCCCTGACTCGAAGTGCGAAACAAGCAGTGCATGCTGTTCATCGAGCGCATTGAATGCGCGAATAGTCGGGTCAATGGAGCCAAGCAGGCTTTTCAGTGAGGCCGATTGCTTCTCTGCAGCCTGCGTGGCTGCCAGTTCTGCCTGCGCACGCGCCGCAGCTTCACCCGTATCAGTAAGCTTTAAGCGCGTGTCATCAAGGATTTTGTTGTAAGACTGAAAGGTATCGTTATCCAGAAACCCTTTGGTCTGAAATCCTCGCAGTGAAGCTTGTTGCTCATCCAGGCGGTTAAGGGCTTTGGTGACTGGGTCAATATTCTCCAGCAAACCCTTTAAAGCATTCTGCTGCTCTTTAAGCCCTTCCGTTCCCTGCTGCGTGGCAGGCTTAACACGCTTTGCCGCATCAGCCAGGCTATCAGCACCAGCAGCGGCACCGGCTGCTGCATCTGATAATTTATCGAGTTCATTATTTGCTGCTTTCAAATCCGAAACATCAGCACGCAGCGTAATCGACGCGATTTGTTCAGACATTACGCCACCTTACTCATCGTTTTGAGAGCTTCGTGCTCCATGATTTGAATATCAGCCAGACAGGCCGCCGCATCCTCGACCCTGTGCAATTCAAACATCCAGGGGAGAACGTTATAATCGATGCCGGTTGCGCCACTCGCACCCACGCGCCATTGCGTCGCCAGCGATGAGAAGACAGCGAAGGACTGCCATACTGACGGCAGGATCCCGACCTCTTCTTCCACATCTTCAGGCGTTAAACCAAAAGCGCTGAGTTCCGCAACTGACGGCCCCGGCGTATACATCGCTGCGGCGACCTGTTTCAGTTTTTTTCGCGCAATCCCATCAGTTCTTTGGTGTAAGCCAGGCCGATGCTGTCGAAGGCTCGTGGGTAGTTCTTCAGCATGGTAATAACGTTTTCGCGGGTGAAATCATCAGGCAGCGCCCAGCTTTCAGTGATTTCCATAAGATAGTCAGCCTGCGGTTCAACAGCGGACTTTTTACCTTCTGCTGACTTCTGAAGCTTCTCATCCATAGCGCGTAACTCATCGAGCGTTTTATGGCGGAAGGTGAATGTCAGCTTGCCGTCTTCGGTGCCAGCGCGGGGGATTGAAGCAGTTACGGAAAAGGTTGGGTTAGGGATCAGGGTGAATTTGGTCATGGTTTCGACTCACAAAAAAGCCCGGCGAACCGGGCAAAATAATCAGGTGATGCTGACAACGCAGGACTTAGAGGTAATGGTTTTACCCGCTGCATCGGTAACTTCACACATATACGAACCCGCATCGCCTGCAGCCACTGCCGCAATATGGAGCGTCGCGGATGTTTGCGATGGTAGTACGGTACCGGCTTTCTTCCAGACATAGGTGTATGGCGCGGAGCCACCTGATACCACAACAGCGAGGTCCAGGGATGCGCCCGTCGCAAGTGATTTGGTTGTCGTATTCAAATCGGAAACGAACGCCAGCGGTGTTGCTGAGGAATCGGCGATTGGATAAATCTGCATGTCCGATTCGAAGTTCATGCGAGCTTCGTTACTTTCAACGGCATTAACTTCGGTCTTAGGTACCTTTTGAAATGATACTTTTGCCGAATAGTAGCGATCTGCCTTACCGCGTGGATTATGGAACCATACAGCGACTGTATCGCTTGATTCATCGAGCTCAATCAGACGGGCGTAGATGGCGAGCAGAGGATCATGTGCAAAGGTATATACCTGAACGACAGCATTTTTAAATGTCGGGATGGTTCGAGCTTTATCATCCTCCAGAAACTGGACGCTGATGGTCTGCTGATCACCACCTTCGGTGCCAAGCGTCATAACCTGCGGCATCGTGATCCACGAATCAATTTTACGTAGCGTGCCTGCGCCGGTACCGACAGGAAATTTGTTCGTATTAGTTGTATCAAAACCTTCCAGCACAATTTTGGTGGTGGTAACTGATTTAACGCGCAAAACCATGCTGTCGAGTTTCAACCAACCTGAGTTCACCTGTACAACATCACCGGCCAGAATACCTGCCACCGATGCTACCGTGAGTTCACATTCAGCTGCGTTTGAGGCCGCAGTGAACACCACAGGCGCGAGATATGCCTTCGCGATATTCACACGCGAGCCATTGGGAATTGCGAATGCCATTGCACTCTCCTGAATTTAGGTAATAAAAAAACCCGCCGGGGAGCGGGTCAGTAATCAGCGCGGTAGCTGATTGAGATGGGAATGGTGTAGCTGATTGAACCCGACCCACCAGTCGGGCCAGAAGATGTCCGATCCTGAATGCCTGGGTGAATGGTGGGTTGCCCGCTGATGTATACCGATAACTCACCATCAGGAAGATGCCTCCCCTCAGGAAATTCATCAGCAATTAATTGCGCCAGGCTGCGCGATTCGCCAACACCATTACCAGACATCGCGATCACATTTACCTGCAGTATTCCGCGGTAGGTTTGCGCCTTCGCTTCAAAGTCGAGACTTTGCGTGGTGGCGGGTAGAACGAAGACGCGTAGATAAGGCTTGTCCTGTGGTGGCGTAAAAGGAATATTCTCCCATGCCACCAGCACTTCCTGTGCACTGGCAACTACAGCAATGCGCTGCTCAAGTATCTCGACAATACGTAACGACTGGTCAGCCATTGCGCACCTCTTTTACTGCTTCAGAGAGCAGCTTCTGGAAGTCCTGTGCAGTGATGCGCACCATTCCGCCTGGAGCCTGCTTTGAATGACCCATTTCAAGTTCGTAGGCGTAGGGAAGGTTGTTCGCGAAATAGATTGAGGTCATGCCCACCTTGAATGTTTCCAGGATGACACGCCCACGCCGCATTGAGATATTCCCGGTGCGATCGACATCATCAGTGGCGTCAACCGGCTGCGAATCCATGCCCACAAACCAGTTGGCTTTAAAGCGTCCTCCGGTATAACCAGGTGGCGCTTTGATATCCATCGAGTCATGAACCTTCAAACCTTTACGTAGCCGCCCTGTTTTAGTCAGGTTCGCTTCATCATTGCGCAGCGCATTGTTGTGGTTAGTCACCTCTTCGTTGAACGCAACCGCCGTCTGGTTCGCTTCCCAAACATCCGGGTTACCCACTGGCGACATTCGAACAAGCTGCGCCAGTATTTTGATACCAGTCACTCGCGCTACTGCCTCAACATCTGCTTTGGTCGAATCGACAATGATCTGGATGGACTGTAGAAAAGCCTGATTGCTCATGGTCACATCCTTAGCTGAACGTTGTAGCTGATGAGCACCTTGCCCGGTTTAACAGGGTTGGGCTGCACAACACGATAGGCTCTGCCATCGACGGTAATCAGGTCGCCAATACGGATTTCTGTTTCGAACGTGGCCGCCAGCTTGATATCGCCAGTCAGCACCAGTGAGTTATCAATTTCACGAGGGTGATACTCAGTGATAACGCCCGTAACGGTCGATGATATCGCGAGGGTTTTAACTTCCCGACCATTCTCATCACGCTGAACAGTTCCACCACGGGTTAACGGGTATTGCGTGCCATTCTCGGTAAGCAACCGGGTTGCAGTCGCACGCATTCGCAGATAATTGATTGCCATGCTATCCCCTTGTCACCCGGACCTGTTTACCACCTACCACCAGCCCACGCAGTAAAGCGAACAGCCAAGGGAATGATGGCGTTGCTTTGCTGGTCCCGGCTTCGTATTGCACCGTTACCGCCCCTTCAACGCGCTCCATCGTCACGGCACCGCCTCCAGCAACCGAAGGTGCCAGGTCGATTTCCTGCGACTCAATGGCAAGGCGACATTGCGCGGCAACGAGTTGCTTAGGGATGGCATCATCAGGCAGGTCAACTCCATCGAAACGCAATCCAGTGCGTGGCCACGATAAAGGCTGAGATGAAACAGCACGCTCACCGCGCCACCCCAGCCCCTCGAGATAGTCCATCGCCTGCACCAGTAACTGAGCACACTCACCATCATCTGTTGGGAGGGAGTATCCGCGAGAGTCAGCGAAGGCTTTGAGGTCGACAACACTGGCGTAGCTGTTGAAGCCAGGGGAAGCCGGATCAGCCACCAGCATAATCAGCCCTCCAGTTGCCAGCCCAGCGCCAGCCAGTTCTCAACCTCATCCGGATGCACATCTGCTGAAAGCGGGCCACCAGGAAACTCCGGTTCGTCGCGCACCATGATGAGCAGTGTCAATTCCTGCGTTTCCTGCGTTTCCTGCGTTTCCTGCGTTTCCTGCGTTTCCTGCGTTTCCTGCGGAGCAGGATTGGATTGCGCAGTATCAGTTGCAAGCTTTGCCGCTTCGCGCTCTGCACGCTGTTCTTTCGTCAGTCCGGCCATTGGGCCTCCCAGAAGATAAAGGGGCCGAAGCCCCGATGGTTAGCCCATGATGATTGCGCTGTGCGCAGGCTTGATGGATGCAACACCCCACGCAACGCCAACTTCATAGCGCACCTGACGGTACTGACGGTACAGAGCGATCTGGAAGGTGATGCCGGAAACCGGGTCGGTTACGTTCATCACATCGTCAGCGGTATCGCCACCATCAGGCATTGCTGGAGTTCGGCAAGCCAGCAGGAAGGCATTGCGATCAAACGCCATGTTAGGCGCGAACTCAGACAGCACAGTCATTGCCGTCTGGTCAGCCAGATCCTGACGCAAGCCCGGTGCACCGATGGTAATACTGGATGAGGTCGCAGCCACCACCATGTACTGGTTATAGTCGCCGTCGAATGTCACCGCAGTGCCGACAGCAATGCCACCAGTACCCGCCGAGATAGCAATAATAATATCGCCCTCTTTCTTGGCACCATTGACCTTGTAGCCAGTGGCAGTGCTTTTAGGAGTGCGTTTGATGCTAGCGGATTCATGCAGATTGAATCCCATCACACGGCCGATAACGCCTTCGCGCAGCAGCTGGTCAGTACCCGCTTCGTTCGTTTTGAACAACACGGACTGCTTGCCGCGAATAGACGCCATCGCCTCGCCGCCCAGCACCATGCGCAAATCAGTCATTGGCGCGCCATTATCAGTCAGGATCTGACGGGCATTTGCTGCATCGGACAGATCATCTTTAACGCTGAATGGCGTGTCTTTTGGCGAACTGGTGGCACGTGAAGAGTTGAAGAATAGTGTCGCCAGGTCAGCATCCATTTCATTGCTCAATGCACGAAACGCCTGTTTGAACTGGTCAGCCAGGATGATGTTGTAAGTACCTGCTGGGCCAAGAGCCAGTTGTTCTTCGCCGTTCCATTTGACCGGAGCCATTTTGGATTTGGTGATTTTGACGTTTACGGTACCAACGGATTGCTCACCATCATTTGGCGCGTTCGCACCGGGGGTGATATCAACGGTCGTAGCAACCGGCGCAACAGGTGCGGTGACCGTCTGGTCTTTCGCTGCGGCATCCGCTTTTGCGTTACGAGCTACTGCCGGGATAAAACCGGTTTGTTCGCGGGATACAGAATCGAGAGCGGTATAGATGGTCGGGATGAGACCAGTCAGGGTGTTTCCAGCCATTTAAGGTTCCTTAGAGTTAATCAACGATGCTCATGCCGTCTTTCAATGCGGTCTGTTTGCCAGCCGTATCGAGAGAATCGAACGCATCGCGTTTCATGGTTTTCTGCCCGGCCTGATGCTGCGACTGTTGAGAGCCACCGCCAGTGTTGCCGGATGCTTTGAGGATGTGGTCTTTCTGAGGGTATTGCTCAACCAGCGATTCCAGCGCTTCGTCGAAGTCAGCCAGTTCGCCAGGCTTGGTGCGTGAATAGACCTTGTTACCCTGCTGGTCATAGGCAACGACCTTGCCGTCTTCGATTTTGAATGCCTGACCGAAGCGGGCCTGAACGAAGTCTGCCGGGATGGCGACCTTATCTTTGATGAACGCCGAACTGCCGAAGCGACCGCCGATCATCTCCTGATAAAGCTGCGATTCCAGTTTCTGGCTCTTGCCGTTGGCTTCATCCAGTTGGGTCTGGAATGCCTTGGTGATTTCGGCTTTAACCTGGTCAACTGCACCCGCGTCGATCAACTTCTTTTGGTCGAGCTTGGATACCAGGTCCAGTGCTTCGAGCGCCTTCGCCGGGTCGGTGATGCTGGCGAACTGGGATAGTTTGGCTTCCGCCTGCTCTTTCCCTTCGCGGTGAGTTTTGGCCTCACCGTTGAGCTGAGAGATTTTGCCCATCGCCGCAGAGGCATCGAACGGGATTTCTTTGCCGTCGTCATGCACATACACAGGCATACCGTTTTCAACCACTACGTGTCCGTTTGCATCAAGTTTCAGTTTCATGTCTTTCTCCAGCCTTCCGGCCAATGCTAAAAGGTCATCCGACCCGTTCGCCGCGTCGCATCCGCTAAACGGCAGGCAATAAAAAGGGCCGCCAGTTGGCGACCCCGATAAAGTTGTTTGCTGCTAATCCAACGCGCTGGCATCAATGCGCTTGAGTTGTTCGAGCGTGAGCATCTCGCCCCGGTCGTTAAAGAACTCATCTACCGTTAGTTTCCCATCGGAGAGCAACCTGGCGCGCGTCACACCAAGCACCTGTTCTTGCCGGGCATAGCTCTGATTACTCAGCCAGTCCCGGTAATTGGTCTTTGCTGGCACTTGCCCGTCCATCGATGCGCGAGTGGTACCGTCGAGTTCATCAACCGGGATGCCCAGCTCTCGCCATGATTTAGTGATGTAGGTTTCTGAAGACCGACAGCAGTAATGCGCTTTGCCGGGACCATTGAGATACGGCACCTCGTGGCCTATTGGCTGCCCGTCGAGCGAGTACAGCAGATGGTCGCGCACGATACAGATTGGCGTGGTCTTGTTGTCCAGGGTCGAATCCCATTGTTTAGCCTTAATCAGGTCGCTGTTTGCTTCCGCAAAGTCCTGCCTGGCGGTAGCGGCAACGTGATTGATGGCGGTCTTCACAACACTGGTGGCATTGGCCCGGCTGACCTGTAATGCGCCATCCTGCCAGTTACTGGCTTTGGTGCCACGAACGCGGCGAACAACCTGTTCCGTGGTTTCTCCATTGAGAAAGCCCATTCGCACGGCATTGGTTAGTCGCTCGATCCGGTCCGCTTCCAGCTTCTCGCCCCACTCCTTCAGCAAACGCCCCTGGAATGGCTGCGAGACAGCGGAGGCAAACACCTGCTGCGGCGTGAGCTGCTGAAGTGGTACATGCTGCAATATCACTTCGGGCAATGCGTCGCTGAACATCAGCGCCTGATAAGTGGCTTCATGCGCTGCAAAGCTTTCCAGCTCTGCTGTCAGTGACTCACTTAACGAGGCGTAAATGCGCTGGTTAATCGCCCGGACCGCTTTGAGCTGAGTCGCCAGCCGCTTAACCGTCATGGTGTAAGGGTTCATGTCCTCGAGCGCCACCAGCAGCTGCGCAGCGAGTTCGGCATCCGCCTGATTCAGTATGAGAACAATGCGACGTGCCGCGCCATTACCATAACGGCTGACGAATAAGCTGTGCGCAATGGCCTCGTTCTGCAGGTGTTGGTTAACGGTCCATTTGCGGTTACGCATTTCATTCACCCGTTAACGTTGGAACCTCGTTGAGTAACTCATCCAGCACCTTATCCGGGTCCATCGTGGCGTCGATGAGGTTAAGCTTCTGAAGCGATTTAATGGCATCGATACGACGAATATCGCCGCCCTGCCGTAGCGCCTGAATTGCAAGCGCAGCCGGAGGGTTGAACTCTTTAGTTTCGACGTCCAGTTCAGTGCGTACATCAACCGAACCGCCTTCCGGCAAGTTGAGATATTCCGCCATGATTTGCAGGATGTTCGCCAGCGCATCTTCCAGGCTGTTTGCCATGGTGTAGAGCGGCGATTGCTCCTGCATTGTCTCTTCGCTGGTCTGATCGACAGACTTTGTGGAGGTATTCTCGGTACGCAGCAGCTTCGCGCCCGCCTGGCGCATCTGTTCAACCAGGTCAGCGAGCGATTCTTTGCCCGCGCTGATAGCTGCGCCAGTGTGCTCGACGTATTCAAGCCCTTGCCGCTGCCGGTCGTCAAATGCAGTCGCAGATGACGAGCCGATGACCAGCTCTTCGTTTTCGCCGAGCCCATAAACCACCAGTAACGGCACGCGAGCCACATGCAACACGTTGTCCTGCTCGCTCTGACTCTGCCAGTGCTTGATGTTCAGCAACGCCATATTCAATAGCGGAGGTGTGCCACACATGAAGCCAGTGCGCTTGGTGTAGAGAGTGACCAGCGGGATATCATCACGAGAGGTATTCCACTCTTCATGCAGCACCCAGTTCGCAGCCCCCTGTGCATCCGTCGATTTGCGATGCAACTGCACACTACCCGGACGCAGATAACGAATCTGCTCAATTTTCTTCTGACCAAAGTCGTCGCCATCTTCAATAACGACCTCTTTGATGCGCAGCTCGGTCAGTACTACTTTTCCGCCTGTGACTTTCGACTTCCAGCCAATGACCTGCCGAGGGTTAATCATCGTGACGTATGGGCGTGCACCAGTAGCCTTTTCTTCGGCCTTCGTTTTCACCTGCTCGGTATCAACGCGCGGATAATCCACCAGCGCATGCGCCAGGCCATACTGCATTGCGAGTCCAAAGAGCGACTGCGCCCAGACATCGAAGCGGTTGCCCTCAAGGTCGATATTTGGCGCAAGCTCACGAACCCCATCAGGAACGGACTCTTTCAACTGAACAGGCTCGGCAAATACCCGGCCAATGTTCTGTTTAATGGTCTCCTCGTATGCTGGCAGCAACGTGGCCACAGCCAGGCGTTCTTTGTACGCATCCTTGTCTTCTTTGGGCCACATTGGCAGGTAGGTTTTGCCAAGCTGGCGCATATACAGCGTGCCACCCATCAGCGCGTCGTTGATATCCCACGCCTGAACCATGTTCCCATAGTCCAGATTGGGTGTTGAAATGTCAGGCATGGTTATATCCGTAGGTTAGTGACTTTGCCGGTTGGCTTGTAATGAATATGCAGAACACGATAGCGGGTAGCATCCCAGTCGTGGTCTTCCTGGGAGGTATCAACATCGTCCGGATTTTTGTCATCGCGAACGAGTACTGGCACCCGGCTAATCCAGCCGCGGCAATAATCAAACACATAAAAAGCAGGCTTCTCAGGTATACCTGATTCCGTCTTCTTACCTTCAATTACCGCCTCAAGCATGTCAGCGAATAAAGACGCGCCATTGATCCGCGAGCCGGGTTTTTTATTGGACTCAACCCACTTCACGCCTTGCTTTTCCATCTTCTGTCCGATGGAAAGTTCATTATCTGCAGTGTTGTAAATGGCGCTATCAGCCGGGCCCGCTACAACTTTGGCACAGATGCCCGGCATGATGTGTATTTGCCCTTTGCCTTGAGTCTCTGCAGGCTCGCCAGCATCTTTACCGACGAGGCGTTTATCCACCCACGCTACGCCTTTGGCAACGTTTGTAGAGGACATATTCAGGCCTTTATTCAACTCGTTGGGTGGGCAGCCATACCATTCACCAATAAGAATCAATGACCCTCTCGGTGGGCAGAACTTACTCCCATCCGGAAGCGTCGCTTCGGTGCCGTCAGACTGCGCCCACCAAAGGTTTGCGAACGGCTTCGACTCTCCCCAGTCATGGGAGCGGTCAACCGTCCAGCTTTCCGGAATAGAGAAAGGTTTGATAACGTGCAGTGATTCGTTCCACAGATGGTCAAAGCGACCACCGCTAGTTACATCCCATGAACCTTCCACCCATGCTTTGCGGCGATTGGGGTCTTTGATACTCATCAGAGTGGCGATGTATTGAGGGTCGAGATACGGGTTCTCTTTGAACGAGCCGTGAATAGCAACGCGTGTTAGCGTCACATCCTCTTCGCGCTCGGTCTGCGGGTTAAACACCTTCTGCGTTTCGCGGATGATGGTTCCGCGCGGCGCTGGCTCAATGAAACGCTTCTTCACCCACGTATGGCCAATGCCAAACGGGTTGGTCGTACTGAATGTCTCAAGGGGGATCGGCTTAATCAGCGTGCCATTATCAAGCGGATAGTCCTCCGGCCGGAAAGACGATCGCCGGCAAGAGAACATCATTTCGTAGAACTCAGGTGATTGCTGCTTTGTCAGTTCATTGAAGCCGATGAACGGGAACTCCTGGCCGTGAAAATCCCAGTAGTCAGCCTCTTCTTTGCCGAACCGGAAAAGCAGCTCTTCGCCTGTTGGCCATACCCAGCGCAATTCACTGGCTGATGCCAGGTAGCGAGCGCCATCGTTAAACAGGCGATACATACGCTTGGATTGAGTAATGATGTCGGTGAGGTTTTTATACTCGGTATCGAAAATGACGCCACGCCAAAATGAGCCGTAGCCGAGGCCAACTAGCCTGCGGAATCGGGCTAACTGCGCTGCAGTCTTACCCGGTCCGCGCGTACCTTCATACAGTATCTCGTTACATGGGCAGCTCAGGGACAGAGACTGCGACCCCGGCAAAGGTTTCCAGACGGCTTTGTAATTCATCCACCTAAAACCCCGCGTTGTTGTACTTGCGCCGCAGCCTCCCAATCGTCAACGCTGTCGCATGTCGGTACCGGCATTACGTTGTGGGTAGTCTCTTTGGCTTCGGCTTTATTCTCGATGCTGTACGCTTCGCGCTCCAGGCCAATGAGAGTTTTCAGGCTGTCGCTTAAATCCTTCATCGACTTAACGCGAGATGGCAGGCTGATTATCTTGTGATATATATCATTCAGCCTGTCCATACCCTTATCGTCTGGTGATCGCAACATGTCGCCAAGTTGTTCGAGTGCTGCTACGTCAGCGCACTCCCCGGCAAGCTCATCAAATAGCGCATTGGTCAGCTCTCTAGCCCTACGGATATCGCCTCGATGCTCCATTCGGACATTGGCAATAACCTCGGCGGTAGCCTCAATAAGTTCGCGTTCTGAAATCGATGTTTCGGTGCGAACCTTAGTGCGAACCTCACGCTTGCGAACCAGATCATCAGCTTTCGCTTGTATCTTTGCAGCCAGGTCTCTGGACCATCCGTCTTTCTTTGCTCTCTTACGGATTGCTGTGTCGCTTATTCCGTGCTGTGAGGCTATTTCCCGGAGCGACATCAAACCAGCCCGGTAAGCCGATTCGATAGCCTCCCAGTCCGGTTTGCTCATTGGTTACTCCTGCTATTACGCCTTTACGATGGGTCTGCCCATGGTGATGTCAATTAATAATCCAAGATTGCCGGGCAAAATGTTAATTCTATTAATGCATTATATAATTCCACTTGTCCGGAATAACACAATTCACTGTATCAAAAGAAAATTACAGAAAACTCAATGTTAATTATTGGTTAATAATTGATTAATTGAAGTTTAATTAATCGTACTTTTTCAACTAACAAGCGTATTGTCGGCGCGTTCCTTGTGATGAAGGCTATCTAGCCACCCTTACGAATTACTGGATTACATTCGTAAGGGATTTTTTTCATGCGGGTATTTTCACTCACTGACACGTGAACGAGCATCCTCGATTTTCCTGATATCCACCTTTTAAAGTAGCTCAGCCTTAAGGGACACTTTTTCCATGAGCGCGCTGGTTATCTCATCAATAACGTAGGCCTGAAGCTGTGGGGTAAATAGGCGCCCAGCAAGTGCCGCTCTGAGCTTCTCGAACTCATCCATCATGTCCTGCTCAGTTGGCATGTCTATAACTGATAATTTTAGTGCCATTGCCATGGTTAATTACTAACTGGATAAAGCCATTATCAAGCCCACCCGCAGATGAGCTTTGTAATGGCTTGTTTCTGTGCAATAGGCATAAAAAAGCCGCTCGGACAGAGCGGCGTAAAGGACCACAAGCACAAAACAATGTTATCTATTTTCAGTTTAGTGCGGTTTGGTAGTAATGCTACAGCCCATCAGTTGGGATGTGATGCCTTCGATTGTTCAATGGTTCTTATATCAGCCTTATCCCGATTGCACTGCCCCAGCGCCGACAGCAGACTGACGTTTAAATCCAGACTGGCTCCGTAAGTCAGCGGATCAGGAATAAAGGGCTGCGGTGTTTCAGCGGTCAGGCTGGCTGGGATTTGTTGCTGAGGCACTGGCACGTACACTGTCCGCGTATTGCCGCAGCCGGTTAGCTGCACCAGCAGGAACAACCCGAGCAGCACAATCATCACCCGCAACAGCAGCTTTGATGTCGCTCGCGGCTCTCTGTGACTCCAGTGCGATTTGGTTCTTGGCATGCTGATTGACTCCCAGAACAATGTTAGTGATAGCGACAGTGCGGAGCATGTTATCCATGACAGCGCGGTTACTGTTGTTCTCACCCTCTAGCGTGGTCAGGCTGGCATCGATGCGGGTGTTTTCATTCCAGAGCCATGCAATCACCACCAGCGCGGCGATGGATAGCCACCAGCGCCAGTGCGTTTTCAGTGAAAGCAGGAAGTAAGTAATCATGCCTCGCTCTCCGAACGGCTCCCGTTCATCACCGGAAGTTGTCGAGTGTCTTTCACCTCATTCACTGGCCAGCGATAACCGGATACTCGCGAGCGCTGGAAGGCGCGGATATTAATCGCATCGGACTGATTGCCACCTAGCACCATCAAATCACCGTTTTCACGTTGCCCGACGACAAATCCAACATGGCCGCCGCCGTCGCGACTGAATACAACAACACAACCGAAGGCTGGTTCGCGTAGCTCGGCACCCCAGTTGAGGTAGGACTTAGCAGACTCAAAGCGGGTGGATTTGATTCCGACTCGCTCGAGCATGGAACCGACAAAGGCTGCACACCATGGCGTTTCATCATCTTTGATTCCACTACGTTTGATGTCTTTCCAGAACTGAAGGATGAGGGGGTTATGACGAGGACCTTTGATTTCTAACTGACCTAAATACTTCCTTGCTTCAACTATCCACTTGGGTTCCTGCATTACTGCCTCCTGCTTTATTCAAAAAGCGCGCTTCAAGCGCCTTGATTAGGGTTGAACCTGACCAGCCAGCCATTCCGCAGATAGCCCCGGTTATTTCTACAGGCCATAGGTAGTGCATCGCAGTAAGCATCATCAATGCACCAGCAAACAAAGAAACGATGAGTTGTAATGCCAGCATCACCCAACTGAAGCGAGCGCCATTAATGACACGGTAGGCATATCCAGCCATCGCCCCGAGCAATGTCATCAGGAATGCCAGTATTAATGCGAACAGGTCGGGGTTGTTTCCAGGCATGCGCATATCTCTCACCTCGCTGAGTGCGGGTGCTATGTGATGGGAATAAAAAGCCCCGCATAAGCGAGGCAGAAAGTTGAGATGTATCAATCAGGTGAATGTGTTGTCTGGTAGCCTGAAGGTTCAGCCCGCCCATGTGGCAGCATGGGCGCACTTAACATAGGGGTATAGCTGATTACCTCGGATCAATGGCAACTAAGGAAAAAAATGGAAATAACTGAACGTCATAATTTCACCAGATTCCCCTACAGTTACGAAGTTCGGGAAAATGGAGATATTAATAATGGTGGATTTGACCTCATTCAATCTCCAGAAAAGATAAATGATATCCATGAGATTGCTGAGTTCCCTTGGTTTAAAGACTTCATATCAGCGGTAAATGGTAAAAATGGGGTCTTTATGACCCTTGGCTGCACTATTGGCTTAGATAACGAATCGCTATTTGGATATGTCGATTTTTCAGCTCGCCCCGGCACTTCTGGGGAGATAAAGGAGTACCTTGTTAATCTGGATGTACATTTTTATGAATATCTTTCTCAGGCCATACCGGAGGAGGAAATCCAGCAGCAGGCCATTCAATACGCTCAACAAACCCTGCTCTGGCTAGCATCTCCATTTGAAATCTATGGCGAATCATACTCAAAAGTGAACCTGACTTTTGGGGCTCGTCAGCAGGATGGTTTGAAATGGGCATTCGAGCACCTCAGCTATTTTCTGACTGAATACTTCCCAAGCAAACTGATTCCAAAAAAATAATTGCCTCTATATATACAAAGCCCCGGCAGATGCCGAGGCTAATATGGGTACCAGCATTCTGCTGGATTTGGTGAAAAGTGTTTTTCTTACGGTCCCGGGTGCCTCCCGGTGGAATAGAGACTAAGCAACACTATTCCGCGTGCTTCTCTGCAAAGGCCTACTTAGTTCGCCCCTCCGCATAGGGGGATTAACCGTAAGAAGTACTAACGAGGCTGGTTTTGTAGGCCAGCAATTAAATATTAGATAACTTGTGTATCTTTTCAAGGTGGTAAGAGCTGAGAACTGAGCACCTCAACTTCGCTGGAATTGATTATTTCGCGCTGACGGCCAACTAATTCCCAGGCACCAATTACACACACACCAGTTTCTAAATCTTCTGTTTTTTGATGAATGTAACGGGCAACCTGCACTTTGCCGTAGAACTGTATCCAGTAGAAACCTTCTTTTATCATCCATATCTCAATAATGATTGGTGAATAAAAGATAGCAGCAGTGGGTTTGGCGTTAGTACTAATCTACAGAAGCGAAGGGAATAACATACACCTGAAATTGCCCTGGCTGGAATATGGTCCGCCATCGAGGACTCGAACCCCGAACCATAGAGGTAGAAGCTCCATGCTCTGTCCCGTTGAGCTAATGGCGGATAAAAAAAGACCAGCAATCGGAGTGCTGGCCCAAAGTCTGGTAGTTATATACGAGCCATACGCTCTTAAATTTACTTGCAGAGATGCATTATCAGATGCAGAAAAGAGTATAGAAAAGATAATTAAGGCTGCAAGTTTTTAGGCATTCGGCTGAACACTGGCGGGATGCGGTCGACAGATTTGAGAGTGCGAAAACTGTGAACCCACCAGCGTTCATGCGAATGCATTTGTTGGTATTACAGCACTATAGGCATTAAAAAACCCCGCCATGGCGAGGTTTCACATTTTCAGGTCGCTTATCGTCGCTGCCATCGTGGCGCAGCTTTGCCAAGCATGCCTGAATTATTCATATTTCTGGCCCGTTTTCAACTGCTATATCGAAAAACGTGATTTGATGCTCATCTCTATTCGTTTGAATCAAGCATCTGTCTCCATCGTGCGGCGCACAGACAAAAACGCTCTCGCCTGAAAAATCTGGATACACCAGCGCACCCTCTTCCTTGCTTCTCCTGTCGTTAACCACGGCGCCACCTGTTGCAGTTCCCGAGTGATGTCAGCAATTTTTGCTCGAGTAGCGTAGTAGTTAATTCCAATAAGGTATACCGGATCATCTGATTTGAAAGCCTTCAATACGGCACGTTCTACCAGGTCTGCATCATCCCGCCAACTCGCTTCATCCATCATTTCACTCAGAGTGGCTGACCATAAAATAGTATGTGCACGACGGACGGCCTCTCGCCCTCTGAACCCTTCCTCGCGAGCCTGGTTTATTGCGGTAGTGATTCGAGAAAGCTGGGTGTCTGTCCACTCATCTTGCTTTGCACTCGATATAAAACGATTGCAGTTCTCAAGCCGATATTGCGCGCTGGTTTTACCGCCAACACACTCACCCCAGACCGTAAGCAGTGATTGTATCCAGGCTGACTGGATGCTAGTGAGCGGAGTAAATCGGCCCAGATAGCTTTTGCGTGGTGCAGCTGCTGCGCGTTCTATTGCTGTTCGATGTGCACGGCGCTGTTTAGGTGTCACGCTGCCTCCTGCTGTTTGAGTTCTTTGAGCTTTGCCCGGTAGATATTGCGAATTTCGATGTAGTCATCACGTCGCCATTTCGGTAGTTCGTGCGGCCCCATCAGTGCATCAAATCGAGCCTGACCGATTTTGAGAATGAGCTTTGGCCTGTACGCGGCAAGGTTTCCGGATAGATGGTTATTGCAGGGAGCGCATTGCTTATGGCAATTGTCTTCGTGAAACCGTAGCTCCGGGTTCGCGCCTGTCGTGCGGTAATGGCCTGCATGGTATTGGCCATCGTGGTGGCGACCGCAGCTGATGCACGGCTTTAATCTGTCGCGGTACCGGATGAAGTCATTAAAGGCCTGTTGTGCCTGGCCTATGAAGTAACTCAGCGGCTTGACTGCCTGACGACGCCTGGCCTGCCGCTCTTCTTCTGCTTTCTTTTTTTCGTTACTGCGCAGAGCAAGCGCGTACTGCGCACCATGCTCAGGACAGCACCACCAGACGTTTGAATACACCGGATGGAACCACTCACGACAGACTTTGCACTTGCGGCGAGGTTGCTTAGCCATGCTCACCTCACTGATTCTGCTGGTCGCGCAGCTGCTGATACTCGCAGTTGTGCGGAATAGTGAGGAACAGACCGAACTGCGCGCACCACATCTCGACCTGGCCCAGGAAGTGATGCATTTCCCCTGCATCCAGATCAGAAGTGTGTCGCGGTTCCCACGTTGTGGTTTTCTCGCCAGTGATGAAATCGGTGTAGGTGATTTCCACGCTGCCGAGATAGGTTTTCTTGAGGTTGCGCTTCACCCATTCTGGGGTCGCTTCAGTGCGCCCTGAACGAATCAGGTATTCGCTGATTTCTCCGTACCACATATGGCTTAACGCGTTCTGCGGTAGGCTGCGCTTATCGCGCCAAGGTTTGAGTATCAGGCGATAGCAATCACCACCAGCTAATAGCGGCTGGAGCTGCTGACCTATGGCGTCGAAGTTTGTCTGGTGAAGGCGAACGCCCTCTTTTGGAAAGTTCAAGCGTCACCCCCAAGGGCGAACGCAGAGTACAAAGAATCGCTGGCGTCGGATAACGTCAGGCGAGAAAGTTCAAATTGGTAGTATTTTTGCGCCATGGTGTTCACTCCGTGGCGCATCGTAGTCAGGTTATCGGGTGTTCAGACCGATAGTTGTATTATGCAAGTCATGTCTTGCAAAGGTCAATTGCTGGAAGATATCTCTTTGACCATCTCAACCAGTGTCGCTCGAGAGATAATGCGCTCGTCTTTCTGCAGGAGTTTGTGGCCTATTTCTACGCCACCATTGTTTAACAACAATCGCTCTCCCGCCTTGAACTTGAAGGAGCACTTTATTGCACCATCGGAGCGTCTCACTAGATCGTAAGAATCACTACCCTCAGAACTTGCTTGAGACACATCAACCCCCTTCCGTACCGATTAATTTTCGGGACCCAGAATCCCACTTTGCAAAGCCATCTCGGCTATGCGCAACCACTGTAGCAAAGTCGACTTTTTTCCTAATAACCTGCGCGGAAACAAAAAGCCATAAAAACTGTATTCAGTAGTTTTTGCTACCACAACACAAACAAACAGCACATAATAACTGTATGTATAAACAGTACTATTTTCTTTTTCCAAGTATGCACAAAAACCATGTATCTATGCAAGGTTATTTATCTGGATGATTTTAATAATCTTTTTCGCTACATTAGATCAAAATTTGATCGTTAGTGTTAACGAATGCCGAGCGGCAAATATGTCGAGGTTAACTGATTGAATGGCTGCGTTTCGTCACTTCATGTCACTCAACGACACAGGCCAGTGTCGACCTAAACGAAACCTAAACGACCACCAGCGCTGATAGCAGGTTGAAAATTTGTTGCGGCTCTGTGCTTCTTAATTAATCAGTTTCATTGATCGATGCGATGCTATCGATCGGTAAAATCGATCATGTTTCGGTGAATGACGGACATAAAAAAGCCGCTGGTTAGGCGGCTAAGGTTGAATCGGTTTTTGCGCCATGATGGCGATTGTCGCTATTCAGAATCTAAATCAGGCAACATGATTCGCTCAATTAGCGCCAAGGCTTTTACATCACGCTCAGCAAAATACTTTGGTGCATGTAATGGCAGCCAAACTTCGTTGAAATGCTCTTTGAAGTCAGCCAAGTATTCATTCGGATACAAACGCACCGGGAAAGTCCTTCCATCAGGATATTCGTGGCTATAAGTGGGAAATGTCTTTGGCTCAATACCACGATTATCCCTAAGCCATTTAGAGAAAACCCGGCCTTCAGAAATATCAGGAACCATTTTTTCAGGTAATGTGTAGCCAGCCTGCTCTAAAGGTGCAACGAGGTTAAAAGTAAGTTCGTTGAGCATGGAAAAATGCGTGTGAGGAACTCTGCCGCGATTAACCATATAGCGTTTTAAATGAACTGGTAGCTCAGCTGGTGCTCTATCACCAGACATCCATTCACGCACCCAGCGGGATACCTGAACTGCAAATTTAGGGGATAGCCATTGAGCTAAATTGATAGCTATGTCTGGATGAACCCATGTCCCCTGATTTTCGGATCTACCACCCTTAAACGATTGAATTAACTCCGATATGGGAATTCCCATATCGCTGGATAATTCATCAAAAAAATCTTCAGTACTTTTAAGTCTGGTATAATCCGCAAGCAACTTACCTGCCGATTTACACATTGCTGTGGCGTTGATATACCCATCTTTGGTTCTGAGATGAATTACTTCACCATCAATTTCTCTAGCAATTATGGCAAGTTGGAATTGACTCATTTTAAAATTCCTAATCAACGCTAGTGATTAATTTTTGACAAAATAAAGCCCAACAAAAAGTCAGGCTTTATTATTAAGTGCCACTTTAAGCAGCTTTTTTCCCAGAGCAATCACAAAGTGGGATCGGGAAAGGTCTTCCTTTTTTTGCGTGACGAATTACACCATCCACACATGTTGTGTAGCGGAAGATAATTTCGCAGGCATTACCACATTTGCGACAGGTTCCCATAGCCATTGCTATATTTCCCTGCATACCTGTAAAACCATCCAGGTTGCGCTTTGTTGGGAGCGCCACTATACTCCGTGTTGTCAAATCTAAGTGTAGTGGCGGGTTTCCTCCATACACACCGGAAAGTTTTGCAGACTTTCCGAACCGGAGCCCTGTTTGCAGCAGGGCTTTTTTACAGAAAATCAAATGCCAACTGATTCATGTAAAAACCTAACTCGCTCAAAACCACCTCAGCAAACGTGTCAGCTTGCCATTCAGCATCTTCCATCTGTACTGCCTCCTTCTTTGAGTTATGAAGCACGGCCCTATGACCTAAAACCAGATGCCCCAATTCATGAAAAAGAACAAATAAAGACTCTCTTTCTCCCTGACAGGCTAACTCATAAATCCTGTTGGGGACGCTAATTGTTAGTGAGTTTGGGTCGTAATGCCCTGTCGTAAGGCCATAGGTCATTTTTTCCCAAACTCGGTCTTCGACTATGTTAAGCGTAATGCCAAACTCACTTAATTTTTCGAACGCCTTATCTAAATTATTCTTCTTTTTCATCGCTTTAAGATTGAAAAAGCTACTATAATTTATCGCGCCATTTGCTATTTCATTCAAACTCATTGGTGCAACACGGTTTCCACGTAACACGTAAGTTGATGGTTCCAATATTTAATCCCCGGAGTTATTGATATTTTTCATAAGCTCAGCGATGCGTTTAAGTTGTTCAGGTGTCAAAGGGGATTTAGCAAAACCAGCTACTAGCATTTGCTGATTCTGAGACAGCCCATCTAATGAAACAAACTCATTTGAAACATCTGCCAATTCCTGCAGATTACTCAATTCAAGGCCGCGAGCTTTAAAAAACTCTTGGATTTCTTTGACCCATTTTTTAGGAATCTTTTTGCTGCCAGTTTCCAAACCACTTAAGAAAGCAGAAGTCACCCCCAGCTCTTTTGACATTGTTAAAAGTGTACAGTCAGTGTCTATCCTCGCTTTTCTGACGGCCTTACCGAATTCAGTGAGTGCCATAGTTAAATCCTCGGTTTACTTGTAAGGTGCGAGCATTGCGCGATGCGAATGCCTGTTACTTCAAATCTCATTCAATAAATTTACCAGAAACCAATAAATTGTAAACCATTTTGGTAAATATTTTTATATTAAACATAATAATTCATAAATCAAATGCATGAGTGAAGGTTGTATCTTTCACAACTGATGCCTACTACTCATAGTTCAGGGTCCCTACCCCGTACTTCACAAATAGAATCCAGTGGGTTTTGTCGTTCTTGCCAGTGCGCTGCCCGATGATCGGTTTCTCAGGTGTGAGCGCCAGAATCTGGCTAACCGGTATTTGGGTTTCATTCCATTTGAAGATGAGCACGCCGTGTGGCCACAACACTCTGAACGCTTCAGCGAACCCGGCACGTAAATCATCGAGCCATGTTTCTTTGTTCAGTTTGCCGTACTTCTTACCCATCCAGGCGCTATCGCCAACACGCTCAAGGTGTGGCGGGTCGAACACCACGACTGGGAAAGAATCGTTGGCGAACGGCAGCGCGCGGAAGTCGGCAATCAGGTCAGGACGAATGACCAGGCGGCGACCGTCGCAAAGCGAGTGCTCTTCGCTACGAATATCAGCGAACACAGCGCGTTCATCCTCCTTATCGAGCCAGAACATACGGGAGCCGCAGCACATATCCAGAATTGAAGGCAGCGCTTCGATGTTATTGCTCATTTCGCAGCTCCATCAGAAAGTACAAGTCGTCCATCCATCAATGCTTCTTTGATGGCGTTGAATTCCCAGCAATAAATATTGGCGTCTACATAGATGCGCATGCCGTCTGGATAGTCGTGCTTCTTTCGCTGTATAAAAGCTTGGGCAGCTTCACGTGTGAAATGGCTGTTAACGTATTCCCATTCCCACTGATAGCCGGTGACGGTGTGGTCTTCCAGTTCGCCGAGCAGATACCACTGATCGTCACTGTCGGCCTTCATGAATTGCTTTTCGCACCAATCCTGAGATTTCTTGTTCAGTTCAACCTTTGCATCAGAATCCAGATCATCCCAATACTCCTGAATGCTGAACCACTTCCAATCGTCGCAATAAACCATGAGCTGGTCGGTATAGTCGGCATCAATTCCGTTGACCAACCGCTTTCTCTGGACGATGAAAATAGCGTCAGCGGTACAGTGGTCATTAACGCCTTTGCCGCGGCTGTGATATTTCAAACGCTGAACAAAATCAGCGAATGATTCAGGCGTCAGCTTTGCGCCGTACGCAAGTGAGTTGCTCATACGGCAGCTCCTTTTCCCAGTTGTTCGGCGTACTCTTCCAGAGATTTTTCGGCATACTCACCTGAAAGGCCATCACTTGCTAATAACGTGCCGCCGGATAATTCCTCTTTGGCGTCCAGAATCATGCGCACTACGTCAGCGACTTCCTTCATAGGCTTATCAATAAAGCCGTGGTTGTACGCAGCGCAAAGACGGCCCGCAGAAAAGTTGATGCCCTCTGCACGATACTTCGCCTGAATGCTTGCCAGTGCGGCGTCGGTTGCGGGTGATGCTGCTTTGATAATTTCTAATGCCCGAACATGGCCGATGCTGTCTTTTTGCTGTTCGTTGGCCCATGCCTCGATTTCAGCAAAATCGCTTAGCTCCGGAGCTTCGATACCAGGTCCAGACACAGTGTTTTGTAACCATGTCATGCCGTCGTGCAATCTCCCTGCGTTGACGTGCATCAGTGCAACCTGAATACCGACCCAGTATTTGTGAAGCATCCAGGCATTTAATAATTCGCTGGCCGCTTTTGGCAGCAGGGAGGAATTCTCAACCGCCAGATTGACCACCTGCTTGTTTAGCTCATCTGCACGCACACGCTGCACAGCAAGTTCGGTTGCCAGCTCTTTCACCAGCTTTGCCGATTCGGCATCAAGCCCTTTAGCCAGCGCATATCCTGCTGTGACTAATTTCTGAGTTTTGGTATTCATGCGCGTGCTCCACTACCGAAAATTTTATGTACCTGGTAGCCTTGCCAATTCTGGCGGCATTCCTGGCAGACGATGTTGATGTATTTAACCGGCTTAGGCTTCGGCCTGTTGGCTCGCATCGCTGCGTTATATGCCCTGCTGGCCGCTATTCGTTTCTGCCTAAGCTTCTCATCCAGATTTTCTGCGTAGGCTTCGTAATGTGCTGCATCAAGGAAGTAGCCACGCTTGCCGTACTTATACAAATCACCCGTTTTTGAAGCTTGCTCGAGCAGTCTCTTCGTCACCCAGTTAGAAGTATTGAGCAGGGCTTTGATATCACCGAACGTCAGTCGATCACGTCCTGAAAGCTCCGAGCGGATGATTGCTACCCGTTGGTGATAAGTTTCATCCAGTGGTGCTGAGTGTGTTGTTGCCATCAGAACGCACCTCCCTTGAGTCCATGCTTCGCGCGCAGTTCTGAAATCTTCTCCAGACCTTGCGACTGAGAAAGCGGCTTACCGCCAAGCGTCGGGATCATGACTTTCGGTGCAGGGATATGTTCACCTCGAGAGATTCTTGAAGCCATTGCAGCAAGCTCAGTGGCGGCTTTGCGGCGTAGTTCGCCATCATTCCAGCCATTGGCGTGGATTCCTGAATACAGAGCTGTGACCATCCAATAGTGCTCTGGCTTATCCCAAGGGTAAGACTCTGGGCTATCGTAATAGCCATGGCGTTTGCAGTACTCGTAAACCATCGTGACCAGTTCGCTAGCTGTTGGCAGCCCGAAGCGCTGTTGTTCACCCTGGCGACACCACGCTATGAATAACCCTGGTGATGGCAGGAATGGAGTTTCCTGCTGGCGGGCTATGCGCATGCCTGAGTTCACCTGCTCAATGGTGGTAATGCGGTTCTCCGCAAATGCCAGAAGCCACTGGCGGCGCAGTTCGTTGAGTTCGTCCTGAGTCTTGATGTTGACCGTCAGGGCTGGAAATGCCGCCTTGAGCTGGCGAAATAACTCATTGAAAATGTGCTTTGTTGAGTCAGGAATGGGTTGCTGTTCCTGCCCGGCATTCGACATTGACTGTAGAGCGCTGGCGTCGCGATTGTTGATAGCTGTCATCACAGATTTCATAATTTCATGTCCTCAGCCCAGTCGGTGTTGTCGAAATCGAGAGCATTGGTGGTCGCAGGACCACGCTTAGCGGCGTCACGCTTGAGCGACAGCGTGTCCCACTTCTCACGAAGCTTTGCCGGACACAGGACGTTGATACTCCAGAAGGCGTCTTTGCTGACCCATTTGAACAACTCGCAAACCTCCCGGTGGGTACGCCCGTCAAGCACACGCATCAGCCGTACATCGTTAGCCCAGGCCGTCAGATTGGCTTGTCTGGTAGTGGGCTTGATGGTATTCACCAGCGCGGAGATCCACTCAGCGGCCTGGAGGTCTTCAGCACTCCCCCACTTGCTGCCGTTTGGGGAGTAAATCACCGCTTCGGGATGGGAAGACAAAAACTTTTTCAAACGCTCGTCGGAGGATTCGTCAGAATTCTCAGACGTAGGTTTTTTAGTATTGTTATTATCTTCTTGTTCATGTTGTGCGGATGTTTGTGCGGCTCCATGTGCGCCCATACCCTCCGAAGCCGCGACAGCACTGGCTTCATCATGTGCGGATGTTTGTGCGGATGTTTGTGCGGGTAAATTGCTCACTTTTTCAGCATATTGCGCATAATTCAGGATGGTGATCACGCGCCCTTTTTGCTTCTCACCCTCCATTGAAATCATCCCTTCGCGCACAAAAAAGCCCAGCATTCTTTCGACTGCATCACGGCTTGTTGGCTTTCCCTTCCGGTCACATAGTGCAAGACCGAGATCGGCAGCAGTTACCACCAGTTGTCCGGGTTGCAGATGCCATACATGGCCTTTAAATCTGGCGGCATAAGGCTGGCGTTGCGCATCAATAAGCAGGTTCTCCCATAACGTTCTGAGAAACACATCCTTAGCCCAGGGCTTCTTCTTGATGCTCCGGTACAACGGAATGTAACCATTCTTCTGGTTCTCCATCCTGTTGCTCCTGGCGGCTGAGTGAGCCGCAAAATTGGCGTAAGCGACATTTGACATAGCTATGCCCCTTTCGCCTGGTGTTTCAGTTCGACGTTTGTCATAATCGATTCCGTAATAGCTGACGTTATTGCACCTGAAAGCCGTTGCTGTTCCACCAGCGCGGCTTTCGCCATTTTTGAACCTTTCATATCACCCCCAACATGCTCGACACCAATTCATACAGCGGGCCAGTCAGTGCCGGGTCTACACGAAACATCTCCACAATCCCCTCGCTCAGCTCCTTCAGCTTTTGATGAGTTGGCGCATCAAGCGCAACTGCCACCTTGGCCTCGCTGGTTTCTTTCTCCAGTCGTGCCAGGCGCATCATGATGTTGTCCGCAGGAACTAAGCGGCCACGAAACTCCAGCGGCAGCACCGACAATATCGAGGGCGTGAGCTTCTGGATGTTCTCCCGGTATTTCTCAGAGTTGAATTTGTTGTCCAGGTAGCGAAACAGCTTCTGGCGCCCACGGCTAATATCATCGGGAAAATCAATTCCCTCACCGCCGCTGGCATTCCATTGTTCAATGATCAGCGCTGCAACAACGTCCTGATTGTCGATTGCAGCAGCCCAGGAGCGGACAGCATCGCGGATCACTTCATGCTCATCATGCTGCTTGGGTTGATAGCGATTTATCATTGGCATGAAGTTCGGCTTGCTATCATCTTGAAACGTTAGGGTTTGCATGGTTATGCCTCCTGCTGCGGTAAACCATCGGTTGGGTTTGGATAGAGATCGGGGCGAAGCTCGTGAGGCGTGATTTCCCACTCAAGCAACTTGCAGATTGGAAGCACTCTATGGGCAGGGGCCTCGTGGTTTAACCAGAGACTCACCGCCTGTGATGTGGTGCCTAACTGTTTAGCCATCTCTGTTTGCGTCATAACAGCGCAAACACGCTGTTTTATGGATTTTGTCATATCAAGACCTCGGTTGATGAAAACCAAGATTACAATATGAAAATATTTATTTCAATGCGGATTGAAAATAATCTTTGCAATGCGGAGTGAAAGGCTACCTTGTAGAATGGAAGACATGAAAACAGCACCCCATGAAGCGTTTGCTTATCGACTGCAACTCGTTAGAGATGAGTTCGGTTGGAACATGTCAGATATTGCCAGGAGAGCGATGGTTACTCCCCAGGCGGTTCAGCAATGGGCAAAAGGTGAATCAGCCCCGAGAGGAGAGAGGCTAAAGCGGCTTGCAGCTGCCGCCGGGAAACCAGAGCATTGGTTTTTTATGCCCCCGGAAGCAGGTGATGACGCGCTTAGCGTGGTCTCGGCCCCACGACAGTTAGATGAAAAAGAAACAGCCCTGCTCGCACTGTTTAATCAAATGCCTGAAGCAGAAAAATTGCGCCTGATTGTTCACGCTAAGACCACCCTTCAAGAACTTGATCTACTCAAGGATGATGTATTCAGCATCATTCAAAGCATCCAGAAGTAATCTCCACGCCTTAGTTTTTTAATGCAGCCACCTAGCTGGCTGTATTTCATCCCGCCTAATTGAAAATATTTTTTTCATTTCTCTTGTCAATTACAATACTTATTTGTATTGTTAGTTGCATCGACAACAAGCGCAGCGTTGTCAGGTTAAAGAAACGTTCCGCCAGCCTGGCGATAAGGGCAAAGGGGATTGAGATGATTAGCTTATTTAAACAGGCAGCAAGCATTTTCCAGTTTCATCGCCGTCCGGTTGCACCGGTGGTTCACGTTCCAGCATTCCCGGAGCTGGCTAAAGGTCAGGCTCGCCACTTCCGCGACAGCGTAACCATGGCGCCATGGCTGGTGTCATTCAACCGGGACTCGGGCATTTACTACTGCCAGCCAGTGGGTAATACGCGGTTGATTCGTCAGCCTTACATTTGCAACAAGCTGGATAAGCGTCTGGTTCCTGCAGGTACGGGGATTCACTGATGAGCACCCTATTCGCTTTAGTGCTGACATTAGGCATGACCAACGGTGATTTTCAGGATGTGGTGTTGGGAGTCTATGACAACCAGGCCCAGTGTGAGCAGGCAGCTATAGAGCAGAATGTTGTCGGTGATTGTTACCCGGTCGACGGTCTGATTCGCAATGATGAGCAGCCAGCAGTAACAACGAAGTTTTAGCGATATGGGAATTCCCATATCGGGCGTGTGAAACGCAAAAACCCGCGCAAGGCGGGCTCTACGTCCAGCGGTACCGGCAAAGTGCGCTGGAAATCTGTTTAACCAAAGTAACCACCCAATGGGCGCTTTCAATGGCTCGGGGATCTTACAACCTTTTGGAGCGTAAAAACAATGATGTTCGCCTATCTAATCAAAGCTCGGCCTAAAGCAGGTAAGCCAAATATGTTCACCTGGTTCGATTGCAAATCTGAATCTCGTGCCGATCGTGAAATCATGAACATCCTGGAAGATAACGACATTGAGACAGGACGCGGCGCTGATTACATGCTGCCGGTTCGAACTAACGTGCCAGTGTTCGATGATTTACCAGAAGAGCGCGTGCTGGATGCTTCATGGGGTGAGCGCTACGAGCTCGCAGATGACAGTAAGACTTGGCAGAAGATTGTTGCTGTTGTTGATGCAGCACCTGAATCTCCAGTCATTGCAGATGCCGCTACTCCCGAAATTATCGCAACCGAAGAAACTTCGTCGGTACCAGCTGCCACAGCTAATATCACCACTGCGGATAAAGACCTGGTTGTTGATGCTAATGACGGTGACCTCACTGAATACCCAGTGGCGGAAATGGCATTCGGCAGAAGACTGCTTTCTCAGCTTATCAGTACCGTTACCGCTCATCATATTAAGCACGCGCAGCGCGTTCAAATTATGGAGATGTCGCTAGATACCGATAACAGCTACGTCCAGAACCTGTTACTGGCAGCCAGAAACGCGCCAGGACTTGAAGACCTCAGCACCGCGCAACTGTGGAAATACACCTATGCCATCAAAACTGTATTCCCAATGGATAAGCGTCACGAACTGACCCGCGTCGTTCAATTCTCTAATTTATGGCTGACCACAGAACATATTGATCGCGGAATTTTGGTTCGTGAGTGGGCCGCAGGTAATTACATAACTTCAGTTCCACGTACGCCATCAGGTGCGACTGCTGGTGGCCTGAATAAGACCGATCGTTCTCCTGACCTTGAGCACACTCTTGATACGCTCGATATCGAAATTGCGGGCGCGCTTTTACCTATGGATTTCGATATCTACAACATCCCCGTCAGCATTTACCGCCGTGCTAAAGAGATGATTGCAGCCAAAGAATCTCCGTGGAAAGAATGGTCACGCAAGCTGCGTCACTGCCCTGGCATTCTCGATTATTCCCGCGCTGCTATCTTCGCTGTTGTACGGAGTGCTGCACCAAACATTCACATGATGCCAGGTACTCACCAGGCATGGATTAACGCGAAGTTAACTGAAACTGACCACGCCAATCCAAGCGCAGAAACACTGGCAATTGCTATGGGTTCGGCAGTATCAGGCACCACCATTGAAACCAGTAATAATGTGGCCTCCGAGCAAGCCAAACCTGATTTAGACAGCGCCTCAACCCAGCCTGAGGTAAAGCGCATTAGCGCAACTGTATTTTCAATTGAAGGCCTGATGGGTTCCCCAAAAAATGATAACCCGGTCATCAATACCCCATCAAATGAAGTCGAGAAACAAGAAAAACAACCTGTGGAGACCGTAATCAATGAGCCGGTGGAAGCGACTAACGGTAACGAAATCGCGAGTGGTGTTGAGATTTCAGCAGGCGAAAGTATTGCTGCAGATGGTGAAGAAGTCATTGCCATAGAGCAGCCAGCTGCTGAGTTCCCTGCTTACTTTGAGCCAGGCCGCTATGAAGGTTTGCCAAACGAGGTTTATCACGGTGCCAACGGTATCAGCAGTACTCAGGTAAAAGATGCGCGTGTATCTCTTATGTACTTCCACGGTCGCCATGTTGCCAAAACTATTGGCCGCGAAACCAGTGAAGCATTCACGTTTGGCACTCTGGTGCATGCATTGGCATTGGAACCAGAAACACTGGAAACAGACTTTGCTGTTTTCCCTGGCATTCCAGATGGTGCATTCACCAATACTGATTCGTTAAAAGCCTTCATTCATGAATACAACGAAGGAAGAGACAAATCAGAACAGCTGAAGCTCACCGGCACTAAAGATGTTCTGTCTTCAGCCATCCGGACGGTGAAGCCTGATGCCATCTTTGCAGAGGAATACGAACATCAATGGAATGAAGCCAACCAGGACAAAATCATACTGAGCGAACGCCAGTTGTCTCATGCGAAAGCAATTCAGCAGGCACTGTTCAACCACCCTTCTGCTGGCCAGCTCCTGCAACACCCTAATCGAGCAAATGAAGTCAGTTATTTCGGTATGGATGAGGAAACAGGCTTAGAGGTTCGCGTTCGTCCTGACCTGGAAATTGATATGTCCAGCGTTCGCATCGGCGTAGATCTCAAAACCATCAGCCTGGGAAAAGTGAAACAGGACTTCCTGCGCGCCAAACTGCATCGCGAAATCATTGAGCGTGATTACCACCTGAGCGCCGCGATGTACTGCGATGTTGCCGACTTCAACCAGTTCTTCTGGATATTCGTGAATAAGGATGAGGGCTACCACTGGGTTGCCATCATCGAAGCATCTGAAGAATTACTGGAGCTGGGGCGACTGGAATACCGGAAAGCTATAAATGCAATTAGCAACGCTCTGGACACCAATGTGTGGCCAGCACCGATTGCAGAAGACTACACCGACGAACTGAACGATTTTGACCTGCGCCGTCTTGAATCACTGCGCCTGGCATAAGGGGAAATGAACATGCAAAACACCAATATCGTAACGGCTGAACAGCAGGCTCCAAATACCATTTCTGCCAGTAACGCCGTATTCAACGTTCAGGCGCTGGGGCAATTGACCTCGTTTGCAGAATTGATGGCTCAATCTGTTGTTACTGTACCAAAGCACCTGGCCGGGAAACCTGCTGATTGTATGGCTATTGTCATGCAAGCCATGCAATGGGGTATGAATCCGTATGCTGTCGCGCAGAAAACACATCTGGTAAATGGTGTGCTGGGTTACGAAGCCCAACTGGTAAACGCGGTGATTTCCAGCTCAAGTGCAATAGTTGGTCGATTCCACTACGAGTATGGCGGTGACTGGGAAAAGATAGCTGGCGTTAAGGATGGTCGTGACGAACTGGGCCTGTTCATTCGTGTAGGTGCCGTTCTACGTGGTGAGACCGAAGTCACCTGGGGTGAAAATATCTACCTCGGAGATATAACCACACGTAATTCACCTCTCTGGAAAACAGCACCTAAGCAGCAAATTGCGTATCTGGCAGTTAAGTACTGGGCTCGCCTGTACTGCCCTGAGGTCATTCTGGGTGTTTACAGCCCGGAAGATATAGAGCAAAAGCCAGAGCGTGAAATTAACCCGGTTCCAGCCCAGCGAGTGAGTCTGAAAGAGATTGCCAGCGACTCAGTGGCCACAACCACCAGCGCGCAGGAATCGACTACAAACATTAATGTCCTGGCTGATGAGTTCCGCGATCGCATTGAAGCTGTTCAAGATGTCGATGCGGCTAAAGCAATTCGTATAGATGTTGAGTCTGCCAAACCTACCCTGGGCAATGCTATCTACACGGAACTGAAAAACAAAGCCGTGGCACGTTATCACCGCGTGGACCATAAGAACCGCATTGAAGCTGCAATTAACTCGCTTCCAAATCCGGGGGAACCTGACGCAGCAGAGCGATTTATGGATGTTGAGCGAGCTCTTAATTCAGCTAAGCGCCACTTAGGCGACGAACTGCACGATCAGTTCACTATCACCCTCGCTGATATGAAACCAGAATACGTTGGCTAACGACTGCCGGGAGGTTACCCCTCCCGCTCAAGGAGTAATTAATGGACATCATTGATAACGCGAGCGAACTGGAAGAGCTGCATCGTAACGCTGCATTGAGTCGTGCCAGATTGAATGAGCACGCCATATCAGCGACTCATTGCCGTGAATGTGATGAAGAGTTGCCGGAGGCTCGCCGGATAGCGATTCCTGGTTGCCAGTTGTGCGCCAGTTGCAAAGAGATTGAGGAGTTGCGCGGGAAAATTCGGAGGTAAATGTGTTCCGGATAATCTACCCAAACACAGTATACGCAGACCAGCACGGAGAGCCCTGCATCATCAGCAGGGCTACCGACACCGAGGTGTTTTACCGCCGTCGTGGCAGGAACTGTATCGCGAGCATGTCCCGCTTCAACCAGGACTTTGAACCGCTGACGCGGGAAGAATCAGAGTTGATTAAACGGGACATTGAGCAGGCCGAACATATAGCGAAATTGCGTGCGCAGCGAGCTGCCGCAGTTTGATTTTGATTTATCAATTTAACGTAGCCCGGTCACTTATAATAAGTGTACCGGTCTGCTGGAGAATAAGTATGGCAAAGCTTCTCAACTTGCAGGAATGGGCCAATTCGATTTACTCCACTCCCCCGTCGCTTTCAACCTTGCGGCGCTGGGTTCGTGAGGGTCGCATTTATCCTGCACCTGAACTCCACGGTAAAGAGTACAAATTAATGCCGGACTCAATTTACGTTGACCCGAGCAAAAAGAACCTTCGCTTAAAACCTAAGCATCGGAAATTACCCGCGACCGGAACACTACTTGAGAGACTGAGACATGACGAAAAGGCCAGTACGTTACGACGCTAATCTGCCGCGTAATCTGACCTTTCGCAAAACAAAGCAAATCTACTCCTGGCGCAATCCGATCACTGGACAAGAAATTTCTCTTGGTAAGATTGCGCGCAAGGATGCTGTAGCCCAGGCCATAGAAGCAAATAACTATCTCGACCAGAACTACCTGCCATCCAGTCTTTTAGAACGAATTATGGAAACGCCTGATTTTACAGTCTCAAAATGGCTGGAGCGGTACTCTGTTATCCTGGAGCGAAGGGAACTAAAACCGAACACTATGAAGGTTCGTCGAAACCAGTTGGCAACCCTTGAAGATGAATTTGGAAACATGCCACTGAATGCGATCACTACTCGCGATATTGCGACCTTCCTGGAAGGATATATCGAGTGTGATAAGAAAAGCATGGCCGTTGCGTTGCGCTCGGTTCTATCTGATATCTTCAGAGAGGCAATAGTAGAGGGGCATATTAGTTTAAACCCGGTGGAACCGACCAGGGCACCGACGCCAAAAGTTAAACGCGAGCGTCTGATCCTTGAACAGTACCAATTGCTGCATTCTACTGCAGAAAATTTTGGAGAATGGGTGCAGCGCGCATTTGAGCTTGCACTTGTAACGGGTCAGCGGCGCGAAGACATCTCCCTGTTTCGTTTTAGTGATGTGCGCGATGATCGCCTGTTTATCGAGCAGCAAAAGACAGGACACAAATTAGCCCTACCACTGGATTTGAAACTTAATTCTGCCGGACTAGTTCTGGGGGATGTTATAGATAATTGCAGGAAGAATAACCCTTCTGACTTTATGCTTTATTCAGCTGTTCGTCGAGGCGGTAGGAAACCTGGTCCGTTGACACCGGATGGATTAACACAAGCATTTGCAGAAGTTCGTAATGCCAGTGGAATAAGTTTCGGGGCGAACCCTCCAGCGTTCCATGAAATGCGAAGCCTGGCGAGTCGTGAGTATGAAAAGGAATATAGCGAGGATTTTGCACAGCGATTGTTAGGACACAAAAATTTAACAATGACTAAAAAATACCTTGATTCGCGCGGGGCTGAGTATGTTATGGTTTAGACTGAATATTGAGTTTTCGGGAAAATTTCGGGATATTTCGGGACTGACCACAAAAAACCTTTATAAATCATATAGATAAAAAAAGACCGAATACGATTCCTATATTCGGTCCAGGGAAATGGCTCTTGGGAGAGAGCCGTGCGCTAAAAGTTGGCATTAATGCAGGCAGACATCGCCTTGCCTTCTAAGAATAGATTACCGGCGCAGGTTTTCCAGTCTGGCGCAAAAGTGTTCAGAAAAAAACTGCGGTTTAGGTAATATTTTAGACAAAAACCGCAATATCCGGTCTACGGTTATTGCGGTTTTTTATTGTTAATTAGTGAGTTATAGCATTTTAGTTACACAACTTCTCAGCACGCTCAATAAATGGAGCAAGACTCTTTTTTTGTCCCGGTGTCTTAGGATCATCAATTTGAATCACGGAGATAGACTGGCCAGTGGTTTTGCCGCTACTCACTTGTTGTTGCGCTACGTCGTTTAACGGGTATTGCATCAAGGTACTTGGGTTGATTGCAAAAAGCGCATGTCCAGGGCGGCAACTTAGCATTACCTCTTCACGGTTAAATGCCCAGTTATCTTTGCCCATTTCAAAACGGCTTACGGTGATAATTTGCGGTGCGGCTAATGCACTACTACCTGTGCAAGCCAGTAATAACAGCGTCAAAATACTTTTTTTCATGAATATCTCTTGAGCTAATAACGTCTTCAGTATGGTTCCCAGGTAGCGAAAATGCTTACAGCAAGGAGCACCACCACCGACAAAATGACTTCCAACCACGTTAACTGGATGAACTGTTTTGTGGCTGTTGGCATACGATTGAATCTCGGCACCAAAAAATAGCGGTTATACAGGGCGATAATAACCATCAAGGCAACAAAGGCAACCTTCACCAACAAGAAGCGCATGTAGTTACTTTCCAGTGGTAATGACCAGCCTAAAATCATCAGGCTGTTGATTAGTCCACTGAGTATTACAGCAGCAACCGCCAGATGCCCGTAACGCGAAAAACGCATCATCGCGGTAATCGCACAGCCCCGCCAGCGCGGTTTTTGAGCCATGCGCATGCACATCAAAAGCGGCAGTAATCCGCCAACCCACCAGCCAGCGCTAAGAAGATGCACTGCATGATTTATGCGTTGTAAGCCACCGACAATCCCTTCACGCATCGCGGCATGCCCGACACCTGCCAACAAAATAAGTTGTGCCGCCGCAAGGATCATTAGCATGGATTGCAAAGGGCGCGGTTTGAGCAACAACACTACCAGTGTCACCACACTCAATAATATCTGCCACAACCAGATGGACCCAAAGCTCGTGCCAAGAACCGCCAGCCAAATCTGGGGATTAATGACATCTCGCCAACCACTGCCCATCATCCCAGCCTGAGCACATAACAACAATATTGCGCTTAGCAACGTCATCCAAACGGCAGAATGCCATTGCCATTTTAGTCGGCGAATAAGAACCGGTTTAAACGCTTGAGGAGCAAGCAATGAGCATGAGATGGTACTGCCAAGCAGCACCATTAATGCAGTAAAATGAATAAATCGCAGCGCGATATAGAAACCTGATAGCATCCGGCTTACTTCACCGAGAAGTGATACTTCCCTTTAGTCTTATGTCCGTCAACGGATACTACATGCCAATCAACCTGGTAATCACCCGGTTTCATAGCCTCATCGACTGGAACAATAAGCTGCTTATCATCTTTTTCGTTGCGCTTAGCCGTACCAGTCTTCACGACTGTTTGCTGTGGCCCGGTGAGCGTAAGTCCGCTAAAATTCGCTTCAACTCCTTCAGAGAAATTAAGGGTAATCGCCTGCGGCGCAGCCGTTACCGCAGCATCTGCCGCTGGATATTGATGCTTTAGATGCGCATGCGCGAAAGCTGAGCTGGAAACGGTAAGTGCGGTAAAGAGAGTGGCGATGGTAATGAGACGAGTTCGGGTGAAAGCCATATCAACTATTCCTTTTTCTTATTCGAGACGGCAAAAGGATAACCTTGAGCCCAGGTTAAGTCGAGATGAGAACAGCTATCAATGAATGTAAAAACTTGTCATCACGGATATCAACAAGTACCTTTGCGGCAAAAAATAGGAGGCCAATATGAATTACAATCTTGCTGAATTACCCCAGGACGAAATGGATAAGATCAACGTCGATCTTGCGGCTGCTGGCGTAGCATTTAAGGAACGCTACAATATGCCGGTGATCGCTGAAGTGGTAGAACGCGAGCAACCGGCGCATTTGCGTGACTGGTTCAGAGAAAGACTGACTGCTCATCGACTGGCTTCAGTCAACTTGTCCAGACTGCCGTACGAACCTAAAGTGAAATAAATCTTATCCACACTAAACTTCCTGACAAAAATGGTGTTAAGATTTTTCCCGGTTTATATATCTAAACACAGGAATTACTTGTTGCGGTCATAGGATGATGGCCGTTGGGTAGATTGATTAAGGAAGAACGTATGCCTGTCTGGAATGTTGCTGCGGCGCAGTATGGCGCCACACCCGATGACCTCGATGCGAATATCACACATCATTTAGATTTTGTTCACTGCGCGGTTGCTGAACGAATAGATCTGCTGATTTTCCCCGAACTTTCACTCACCGGTTTTAACATTGAAAACCATCACGTTTACGCCCTTCCCTTCTCCGATGAACGCCTGAATCCTTTGCAAGCTGCCGCCATAAAACACCAAATGACTATTGTCGTGGGTCTACCCTTGCGCAGTGAACAAAGTGTATCTCCAGGATCAGTGGGTTTTTTGCCTGATGGTTCCCGAGTTGCCTGTTGCAAACCACAAACCTGCGATATTGATCTCTCCGATCAACACACGCCATTGGTAGGTTTGCAAAACCGTAGCGTGGCAATGGGTTTTAGCACCGACAGCGATGAAGAAACCTGGCCGCGTAGTGCAGCTGAAATGGGTGCAAGTCTCTATGCCACGGGGAAATTCATTAATGAAATCAGCTACCAGAAAGATGAAATGTATCTGCAACGCTGGGCCCATAAATACAATTTGCCCGTTTTATTAGCTAACCACGCGTTTTCTACCGGCAAATATCGGTCTGCGGGACGTAGCGCTTGTTGGGACGATCGCGGTGAATTAGTTGTTCGCGCCGATCATGGCGAGCTACTTGCAGTTGGAAGACGTGATGCAAAAGGTTGGCACGGTGAAATCATTCCATTACGCTAGCGCATTAATAAAATACGCTAAGGCTTGATGGAGTATATATGCTGCGCATTATTGATACTGAAACCTGTGGTCTACAGGGTGGCGTGGTAGAAGTTGCCTCTGTCGATATCGTCAATGGCAAGATTGTTAATCCGATGAGTGACCTGGTACGCCCGGATCGTCCTATTAGCTACCAGGCGATGGCTATTCACAAAATTACCGAAGAGATGGTCGCGGATAAACCGTGGATCGAGGATGTTATTCCACGCTATCACGGCAGCCCATATTATGTCGCTCATAACGCCAGTTTTGACCAGCGAATGCTGCCTGAACTGCCCGATAGCGAGTGGATTTGCACGGTAAAACTGGCGCGTCGTTTATGGCCAGGTATCAAATACAGCAATATGGGTTTATATAAATCCCTCAAGCTGGAAGTTGAAACACCTGCCGGGCTGCATCATCACCGCGCGCTGTTTGATTGCTATATCACCGCTGCTTTACTGATTCGCATTATGGATGAGTCAGGCTGGACGCCAGACCAAATGGTGACCATTACAGGTCGTCCCGCACTTGTGAAAACCATGGCATTTGGTAAATATCGCGGCGAACCGATTGCAGAAATTGCAGATAAAGATCCGGGCTATTTACGATGGATGTTGAATAACATCAAAGAATTAGCACCGGATCTTAGAATGACATTAAAGCATTATCTCGAGGATTAGTAACAACCTACCCCGCCCGCCCTGGTAAAGTTCCTTGTGCCAGGGCTATCAAGAAAGCGAACTCCAGAGCCACGCCTTCGTAAGATTTAAATCTGCCCGATTTCCCACCATGCCCTGAGTCCATATCAGTACATAGCAACAGCAAATTATCATCGCTACGTAATTCACGCAGCTTTGCGACCCACTTGGCAGGCTCCCAATATTGCACCTGGGAATCATGTAGTCCGGTGGTCACCAGCATGTGCGGGTAGGCTTGTTCGGTGATTTGATCGTACGGGCTGTAATGTTTGATGTAGTGGTAATACTCAGGGTCTTGCGGATTCCCCCACTCTTCAAACTCGCCGGTCGTGAGTGGAATGGACTCATCGAGCATCGTCGTTAACACATCAACAAATGGCACCTGCGCAACAACACCGTGGAAGAGCTCTGGACGCATATTAATTGCGGCCCCAACCAGTAAGCCACCTGCACTCCCGCCCATCGAATAGAGCAAGTTTTCGTTGCCGTATCCCTGTTTAAGCAAGCTATCACAGACATCCAGATAATCATTGAAGGTGTTCATTTTCTTCAGGTACTTACCATCTTCATACCACTGCTGGCCGAGTTCGCCACCTCCTCGTACATGTGCAATGGCATAGACGAATCCTCGGTCTAGCAGGCTTAAACGGCTGCTGCTGAAATCCGCATCCATGCTGCTTCCGTAAGAGCCATAGCCATATACCAGCAAAGGGTTTTTCCCTCGCTGGAAGTGGTCGCGGTGGTAGACCAGGGAAACCGGCACCTGCACACCATCACGTACGGTGACCCATAAATGTTCGCTGCGGTAATGGCTGGCATCAAAACCCGCCACTTCGGTTTGTTTAATCACGCGCCGCTCGCCGGTATCCATATCCAGCTCAAACAATGTATCTGGCGTGGTCATTGATGAGTAACCGTAACGCAGACGAGAAGATTCCGGTTCCGGGTTATGTCCAAGCCAAGTGACATAAGCAGGGTCATCAAAAGCAATTCCCGTCACTTCTCGAGTTTTGCGATTAATTTGCCGCAGGCTGGTCAGCCCTTGCTGACGCTCCTCAACCACCAGCCAGTCAGTAAACAGGGTAAAGCCTTCCAGCATCACCTGCTCACGCGGCGGGATCAGCTCTTCCCATTGGCTTTCATCGCGTACTTTTGTACGGTACAAACCAAAGTTTTTGCCTGCACGGTTAGAGCGGAGATAGAAATGATGCTGATAGTGATCAAGAGTGTATTCGTGGTCTTTGCGGCGCGGTGCAAAGATCTGCGGTTGCGCGTCTACCAGTTCAGCATCGAGCAACAACACTTCGCTGGTCGTGGCACTGCTGAGGTAAATCAGCACGAAGTGCTTCGACGTGGTTTTATGGACGCTGACATAAAACATTTCGTCTTTTTCTTCGTAGACTAATTCATCTACGGAGGATGGATGCCCCACCGTGTGGCGCCAGACCTGATACGGCAATAACGTTTTGGGATGCTTGCGGACGTAATAAAGCGTGGCGGAATCATTCGCCCAGACAAAACTACTTTCGACATTATCTAGCACTTCCGGGTACCAGTTCCCGCTTTCCAGATTTCGGAAACGCAAGCCGTACTGGCGACGAGAAAGAAAATCTTCAGCCAGTGCCATGACGGTGTTATCAGGCGTAATACTCATGCCGCCCATGGTGTAAAACTCGCTATGGGCAGCTCGGCGATTACCATCTACCAGCGTGCTCCACTCTTCCCACTCCTCCGACACCACAGACTGGCGCTGATAAATAGCGTATTCATTACCGGTTTCGAAAACCTGGCGATAGCGATAGCCATTTTGCGTGTAAGGTGCAGAAATATCACGCTGGGGGATACGGTCGATCATCTCTTTGAGCAGGCGTTCTTGTAACGCCTGCTGCGTACTCATGATCTGATGACCGTAGTCATTCTCCTGATGAAGATAATCAAGCACCTGTGCATCAGAACGCTCATCATCGCGCAGCCAGTAATAGTTATCGATGCGGGTGTCACCATGCATGGTCATGGTGTGGGGGATTTTTTTTGCTTTTGGTGGCATGTCATTTTTCTTTTTGAGTTAACACCCTGTAAGGGTGGCAAATTCAGACAGCCTTGCAAGCGTAACGTGGGATTTTAGGGAAAATGCCGGGATTAACCCGGCAGATTTAGTTTCTGCTGCTGAATATCTTGTTCGATGCCTTCGCGTACATCCTGAGGAATTTTTAGCGCATCGCCGAGCGCATTGAGATAACTGCGCTCCATAAAGTGGTCGATGTCGATTGCAGCACAGCTCAGGAAGTAAAGCTCCAGCGCTTCTTCTTCATTATTAACGCCTTCGACGAGGCGTTGCGGATCAAGAGGTTGATCGATAGCTTGCTGAATTAGATTACGCCCCGGCCCTTCGATACCGGCATCACGTAGTTGCTGCTCGATAATCTGACGCTCTTTATCATCAATATGACCATCGCTTTTAGCCGCGAAAACCAAAGCGGTAATCAGGCGCTCCGTACGAACATCGACAGGCGAAGTTTGCTGCCCAAACTGCGGCTCACCCTGATGGGCTTCACGCACTCGGTCTTTATATTTGTTCCACAGTACGCTTCCCGCAACCGCACCACCACCGACCAATAACGCGCTGGTGCCGTACTTTGTCAGTAGTTTCCGTGACGATTTGCTCGCCAGCAGCAAGCCCGCTAACCCGCCCAGTGCGCCAGGCACCAGTAACTTACTCAGCCCCTGAGAATTGTTTCCCTGAGGAGTTTGTGAGGATTGATTCTGACCAGTGTGATTCTGGATGGATTGCGTCGCTTGCCCCAGCATAGACTGAAGCTGCTGTAACCAATTGCTCATTAGAGACACCCTTTGTGAGAACTTAACATCTGAGGTTAAGCCAAAGGCTGTCAAGAAGTGTCTGATTAGGCTAAAGATGAGAAAAGAACCGCGCCGGTAACCCGACGCGATAAAACTTATGCAGCTTTAGTGCGTTTACGCGGGTGTTCAGCCACTTTATCGTCTGCAACAGACTCTTCAGCGTTATCGGCTTCATCTGCGGCTTCACCGGCAGTTTCAGTACTTTCAAGGTCCGGAAATTTACCGCTTTTCAGCACGCTGGAAAGCACGTCTTTGTTTTCTGCCATCCACATAGCCAGCACATCGCTTTGCCCTTCTTCGAAAGCAACAGGGCTGTGTACGAGCCACTCGCTCAACACTTCTGCCAGATCGAGCATTTTGTCGTAGGCGTCTGCATCTTTTTTACTGGCAAAAGACATTTTTTCTTGCCCCTCTCGTACAACAACGTATTTGATTTCAACCGCCATTTTGCAGCTCCGGTTTAACTGTTTATTTAAACAGTGTAATGATATTACCCCTGTATCGCAAGTGGGAAAATCGCTGCGTACGCAAACGTTTTCGTTTATAATCCGCCGGTCTATTTTCTCCGTTCGGGTATACAGATTATGTCAATTTTGGGAACAGCGCTTCGTCCATCAGCTACACGAGTCATGTTGTTAGGGTCAGGCGAATTAGGAAAAGAAGTGGCGATTGAATGCCAGCGTCTTGGTCTGGAAGTTATCGCAGTAGACCGCTACGCCGATGCCCCCGCTATGCATGTTGCTCACCGCAGCCATGTCATCAATATGCTGGACGGTGCCGAGCTTAAAAAACTGGTTTCCGTAGAAATGCCGGATTTCATCGTTCCCGAAATTGAAGCGATCGCAACAGACATGCTGGTTGAGCTTGAGCAGCAAGGTCAGTGCGTGGTGCCTTGCGCGCGCGCAACCCAACTGACCATGAACCGCGAAGGTATTCGCCGCCTGGCCGCAGAAGAACTTGCTCTGCCGACCTCCAGCTTCCGCTTTGCCGATAATGAAGCTGCATTTTTACAGGCAGTTGTAGAAATCGGCCTGCCTTGCATCGTTAAACCGGTGATGAGTTCTTCTGGCAAAGGGCAAAGTTTTATTCGTACAGCCGACCAGTTAGCGAAAGCGTGGGAGTACGCTCAGGAAGGCGGTCGCGCAGGTAAAGGCAAAGTTATTGTCGAAGGTGTGGTGAATTTCGATTTTGAAATCACCCTGCTGACGATTAGTGCTGTCGATGGCGTGCATTTCTGTGCCCCAATCGGCCACCGCCAGGAAGATGGTGACTATCGCGAATCCTGGCAGCCGCAACAAATGAGCGATGCCGCTCTTGCCCGTGCGCAAGAAATTGCTGAAAAAGTGGTGAAAGCGTTGGGGGGTTACGGTTTGTTTGGCGTCGAACTTTTCGTGTGTGGCGATGAGGTTATTTTTAGTGAAGTCTCCCCTCGCCCGCACGACACCGGCATGGTGACGATGATTTCTCAGGACGTTTCCGAGTTTGCATTGCACGTCCGCGCTTTCCTCGGCTTGCCGATTGGTGACATTCGCCAGTACGGCCCGGCAGCTTCTGCGGTGATCCTTCCAGAATTGAGCAGCGACAACGTGCAGTTCGGCAATGCGGGTGCCGCAGTGGGCGCAGGTTTGCAAGTACGTCTGTTCGGTAAGCCTGAGATTAACGGTAAACGCCGAATGGGTGTGGCACTGGCAACGGGTTCCAGCGTGGAAGATGCCATTGCACGTGCTATCGCTGCAACCAAAGCCATAATCGTCAAAGGATAAAAAAAATCCCCGCTCATCTGAGCAGGGATTCAATAACACGAATCATTCGAGTCGTAGGAAGGCGGCAAGAGAACGAATCCCCGGGAGCATAGATAACTATGTGACCGGGGTGAGTGAACGTAGCCAACGCATCTACGGCTCGAAGGATGACGTGTTATTTCGCGCCTTCGACAGCTTCACGGGCGAGAGTAGTAATGCGATCGTAATCGCCAGCTTCCAGCGCGTCTGCCGGAACCAACCATGAACCACCGATACACAGCACGCTTTTCAGCGCCAGGTAGTCACGGTAGTTAGCCGGTGTGATACCGCCAGTTGGGCAGAAACGAACCTGAGAGAATGGACCTGCGATAGCTTGCAGCGCTTTGGTGCCGCCATTTGCTTCAGCCGGGAAGAATTTGAATTCTTTCAAGCCGTAGTCCAGACCCAGCATCAGTTCAGAAACAGTGCTGATACCTGGGATCAATGGAATGGAGCCTTCGGTTGCTGCTTTCAGCAGTGGCTCGGTCAGACCTGGGCTGATGGCGAACTGCGCGCCAGCTGCGGTCACTTCTGCCAGTTGCTCTGGGTTCAGTACGGTACCCGCACCAATAATCGCTTCTGGTACTTCTTTAGCGATTGCACGGATTGCGTCCATTGCGCATGGAGTACGCAGAGTCACTTCCAGAACGCGCACGCCGCCAGCAACTAATGCTTTAGCCATTGGTACTGCGTGTTCCAGTTTGTTAATTACGATAACCGGGACAACCGGTCCTGTTTTCAGGATCTGTTCCGCAGTAGTTTTCCAGTTTTTCATCTCAAGCCTCTTCAACCAACTTTATAATTCGTTTCCAGCGCAGCAAGTGCTGCATCCGGTCCTTAAAATTTAATGCAGGTCGCGCCCTGTTCCGCGCCAGATAACTGCTCGCGTAACGCGCTAAATAGTTCACGGCCGGTTCCAACACGATCCGCGCTGAGATCCGGGTGGTATGCAGTGCGTTTTTCCAGCTCGGCATCATCGACCAGCAATGTCAGTTCACCCGTTTGCCCGTTGACGCGAATCATATCGCCATCACGGACTTTTGCCAGTAGCCCACCATCATAAGCTTCTGGGGTAACATGGATAGCAGAGGGCACCTTACCTGAAGCGCCCGACAGCCGTCCATCAGTGACTAACGCTATTTTGAAACAGCGGTCCAATAATACCCCAAGTGGCGGCATAAGTTTATGTAATTCTGGCATGCCGTTAGCTTTTGGCCCTTGATGGCGGACAACAACCACGCAATCACGGTCAAGATGGCCTGCTTCGAAAGCCGGTAAAACGTCATGCTGGCTTTCGAAAATGACCGCAGGCGCTTCAATAATTTGGTTTTCTACTGGCACCGCAGAGGTTTTCATTACCGCACGACCCAGATTACCGCTGAGGACTTTCGTGCCGCCATGTTTAGAGAAAGGTTTTTCGAAGGTCGCGATAACATCAGTATCGAGCGCGGTTGTTGCGCCTTCACGCCATGCCAACTGACCGTTATCCAGCCACGGTTCCATGGTGTAGTGATGCAGACCAAAGCCCGCAACGGTGTTGACATCTTCATGCAGCAAACCGCCTTTGAGCAATTCGCGCATCAATACCGGCACGCCGCCCGCCGCCTGGAAGTGGTTAATGTCCGCAGGGCCATTCGGATACAGGCGAGCCAATAATGGCACCACATCAGAGAGATCAGAGAAATCATCCCAGTTGATGATAATCCCCGCCGCACGCGCCATCGCCACCAGGTGCATAGTGTGGTTGGTGGAGCCGCCTGTCGCAAGCAAAGCAACAATGCCGTTCACGACCACTTTTTCATCAATCATTTTGCCGATCGGCATCCACTCGTTGCCGTTTCCGGTCAGACGCGTCACCTGCCGTGCTGCCGCGGCAGTCAATTCATGGCGCAGAGGGGCATCCGGGTGAACAAATGAAGAGCCTGGCAACTGCATACCCATGAACTCAACTACCATCTGGTTGGTATTGGCAGTACCGTAGAATGTACAAGTACCCGGTGCGTGGTAAGAAGCAGCCTCAGATTCCAGAAGCGCGATGCGATCCACTTTGCCTTCAGCATAAAGTTGGCGAATACGTACTTTTTCTTTATTCGGTAAACCGCTAGCCATTGGACCTGATGGCACAAATACCGCAGGCAGATGACCAAATGACAACGCCGCCATGGTTAAGCCCGGGACGATTTTGTCACACACGCCGAGGTACAGTGCACCATCGAACATATTGTGAGACAGGCCAATTGCCGTAGACATCGCAATAATTTCGCGGCTGAGCAATGACAGTTCCATGCCATCCTGTCCCTGCGTCACGCCATCACACATGGCCGGAACTCCACCTGCAACTTGCCCTACCGCGCCAACGGAATGCAGCGCTTTACGAATCTGGTCAGGGTAATGCTCATACGGCTGGTGCGCGGAAAGCATGTCGTTATAGGACGTAATGATCGCAATGTTGTTACGCAGCATGCTTTTCAGCGCGGCTTTATCTTCTGGCTGGCAGGCGGCAAAACCGTGTGCCAGATTGCCACACGCTAATTCAGAGCGATGTACGGTGTTCGACTTCGCTTTTTCAATCCGTGCCAGGTAGGCTTCACGGGTTTGGCGGGAGCGTTCAACGATGCGTTGTGTTACGCGTAACAAATTAGGATTCATAACAAGTCCTCATAAAGTGGCTGCCGTCGCTGTGGGCAGGTGGTCGACGTTACCGGCTCTTTTCTCTTCTCGTGAGGCGGCAATCCGTACCATCAGGGCAAAATCGCTTCAGCTAGTGTAAATAAAAAAGCCCTGCTGGTGAATCCAGTCAGGGCTTTTAAATTAAAAAATTTGCACCACTTTGGTGTTAGATCATGTTACCGGTAAAATATGAATCATTTGTTACACGATTTTTGCAAAATCCGAGGAGTTTTATCTCCTAAATCATTCGAGTTGCATTGAGGCGGCGACGCAGCGAATCCCCAGGAGCTTACACAAGTAAGTGACTGGGGTGAGCGAGGAAAGCCAACAAAGAGGCAACTCGAAGGATGACGGAGATTTATTCGAACTCGTTCCACGAACGCCCATCACGGGTGATCATTGCCACTGAGGCAACCGGTCCCCAGGTTCCAGCCTGATAAGGTTTAGGTGCATCGTTGTCCGCGGCCCAAGCCTCGGTGATGGAATCTACCCACTTCCACGCTTCTTCCACTTCATCACGACGCACGAACAGTGCCTGAATCCCACGCATGGTTTCCAGCAACAGGCGCTCGTAAGCATCTGCCAGATGTGACTCGTTGAAGGTTTCGGAGTAGCTCAGATCAAGCTTAGTGGTTTGCAGGTTGTGCTTGTGTTCAAGCCCTGGCACTTTGTTGAGCACCTGAATATCCACACCTTCGTCCGGTTGCAAACGGATGGTGAGCTTGTTCTGTGGCAAATCTTGCCAGGAGTCTTTGAACAAGTTCAATGGTGGGCTTTTGAAATAGACCACGACTTCAGAGCACTTGGTTGGCAGACGTTTACCGGTACGCAGGTAGAACGGGACTCCTGCCCAGCGCCAGTTATCAATATCGACACGAATGGCGACAAAGGTCTCGGTGCTACTGCTTTTGTTCGCACCTTCTTCTTCCAGGTAACCCGGGACTTTTTTACCCTGCGCAAAGCCTGCGGTGTATTGGCCACGGACAGTTTTCTCGCGCACATTGCTGCGGTCGATACGGCGCAAGGATTGCAGTACTTTTACTTTTTCATCGCGAATATGGTCGGCGGTGAGATCGGACGGTGGAGACATGGCAATCATGCACAGAATTTGCAGCAAGTGGTTTTGAATCATGTCGCGCATCTGCCCGGCCTGGTCAAAGTAACCCCAGCGCCCTTCGATACCCACTTCTTCCGCTACCGTGATTTCCACATGATCTATGGTTTTGTTATCCCAGTTATTGGCAAACAGGGAGTTTGCAAAACGCAACGCCAGTAGGTTCAGTACCGTCTCTTTACCTAAATAGTGGTCGATACGATAGACCTGGCACTCTTCAAAATACTCGCCAACCTGGTCGTTGATTTCCTGGGAAGTCGCAAGCGAGGTACCTAGCGGTTTTTCCATCACAACACGAGCAGGTTTAGCGTTGAGTTTTGCCTTGCCCAGACCTTTGCAGATTGCGCCAAAAGTATTCGGTGGCATAGCAAAGTAGTTGATGGTGACGCGATTTTGCTGATCGAGCATTTTACCGAGTTTGGTAAAGGCTGCAGTATCGTTAACATCCAGGTTGCAAAAATCGAGACGGCTGCTCAATTTATCCCACAGGCTTTCGTCGATCTTTTCCTTCATAAAGGTTTCGATCGCTTCGCGCACTACTTTGGTATAAGCCTCTTTATCCCAGTCTGCGCGGCCCACGCCCAGGATGCGCGTCTCCGGGTGGATCTGCCCTGCCTTCTCCAGTTGATACAGGGATGGCAGAAGTTTCCGACGCGCAAGGTCGCCCTTTGCGCCGAAAATCACCAGGTCACATGCCTGAGCTGTCTGTGTTACCGCCATGTCTTTTCTCCTCGTTTCGGATGTCCGGGCTCTCCCATCATGCTTCAAGCTGCAGGGGTGTTGGCTGCACTCACACATCCCAGTCACTTACTCAAGTAAGCTCCTGGAATGTGCTCTTTTGCCGCCTACCTGCAACTCGAATTATTTCGGGAGGTTAACTCCGGCCCGTGTGTAATTTAATTACAGAATAATGTACTGCTTTTGCTGAGTTCAGGTAAGTCTTCAGCCATTATTTGATCGCATTCATGGGCAAGATTTGGCCGCCAGTGCCATTTCACGGCAATAAATCGAATTTTTCGAAGTTTCGTTGTTGATGTATATCATGTCGAAAGTTAGACACTGATCATGTTATGAAAAAAAACAACATCCTTACATCGATTAACTTGTCCAATCACTAATGGGCAAGCGTATATTCTTGCTAAATCGCGTCACGATTTCTCCATTTGTTGAAATCGATAAAATCCATGAATGCCGGACACCTATGAATATGCTGGACAAAATCCAGTCTCAACTGGAACACCTTAGCAAATCAGAACGTAAAGTCGCAGAAGTGATTCTTACCGCACCACAAGATGCCATTCACTCAAGCATTGCAACCCTTGCCCGCAGTGCCGATGTCAGCGAACCGACAGTCAACCGCTTTTGCCGCCGCCTTGAAACCAAAGGCTTTCCAGATTTTAAATTACATTTAGCGCAAAGTCTGGCGAATGGCACTCCATATGTAAACCGGAATGTTGACGAAGACGATAGCGTTGAAGCTTATACCGGCAAAATTTTCGAATCCGCTATGGCAAGCCTTGACCAGGTACGGCAATCATTGGATATGGCAGCAGTCAATCGTGCTGTGGATTTACTCACCCAGGCCAAGAAAATCGCTTTCTTCGGTCTAGGTTCTTCAGCCGCTGTAGCACATGACGCAATGAATAAGTTCTTTCGCTTTAATGTGCCCGTTATCTATTCCGACGATGTCGTTTTACAACGCATGAGCTGCATGAATTGTAGTGAAGAAGATGTCGTTGTACTCATCTCGCATACCGGGCGAACTAAAAATCTGGTTGAACTCGCTCAATTGGCGCGTGAAAACGATGCCATTGTACTGGCGATAACCTCAGAAGGCTCGCCGCTGGCCCGCGAAGCGACACTCTCTTTATTGCTCGATGTCCCTGAAGACACTGATATCTATATGCCAATGGTGTCACGGCTTGCACAGCTCACGGTCATTGATGTGCTGGCGACAGGCTTTACTTTGCGTCGTGGTGCGAAATTCAGAGATAACTTGAAGCGAGTCAAAGAAGCGCTCAAGGAATCGCGTTTTGATAAGGGGCTGTTTGTCTCTGGCGAGAACAAGTAAGTTTTTATAACAAAGCTGTAACTTTTTAGGTCATTCGGTTAAGTTGTTGCTTTGCGTTTTCAACGCACGCTGATTTACCGAATCTTTTGTTAACGCAACACCAAAGTTGTTTCAGTCAACGGAGTAATACATGTCCAGACGGCTACGTAGAACCAAAATCGTTACCACTTTAGGCCCGGCCACAGATCGCGACAATAATCTGGAAAAGATTATCGCAGCTGGCGCTAACGTGGTGCGTATGAACTTTTCCCACGGCACCGCAGAAGATCATCAGATCCGTGCCGATAAAGTTCGTGAAATTGCAGCGAAACTGGGGCGTCATGTCGCTATTCTGGGCGATCTGCAAGGGCCGAAAATTCGTGTTTCTACCTTCAAAGAAGGTAAAGTTTTCCTTAACATCGGCGACAAATTCTTGCTTGATGCCAACCTGGGCAAAGGCGAAGGCGACAAAGAAAAAGTCGGTATCGACTATAAAGGTCTGCCTGCTGACGTCGTGACAGGTGACATCCTGCTGCTTGATGACGGCCGCGTACAGTTAAAAGTGCTCGAAGTACAAGGCATGAAAGTGTTCACCGAAGTCACCGTGGGTGGCCCGCTGTCGAACAACAAAGGTATCAACAAGCTGGGTGGCGGCCTGTCCGCTGAAGCGCTGACAGATAAAGACAAAGCCGATATCCTGACGGCTGCGAAAATCGGCGTTGATTACCTGGCGGTTTCCTTCCCACGTTGTGGCGAAGACCTGAACTACGCTCGCCGCCTGGCGCGTGAAGCAGGTTGTGATGCGAAGATTGTCGCTAAAGTGGAACGTGCCGAAGCCGTTTGCAGCGAAGAGGCAATGGACGACGTGATTCTGGCATCAGACGTGGTGATGGTTGCCCGTGGTGACCTGGGTGTTGAAATCGGTGACCCAGAGTTGGTCGGTATTCAGAAAACCCTGATTCGTCGTGCACGTAAGCTTAACCGTGCGGTGATCACCGCGACTCAAATGATGGAGTCGATGATTACCAACCCAATGCCAACGCGTGCTGAAGTGATGGACGTGGCGAACGCCGTGCTGGACGGTACCGACGCGGTAATGCTTTCTGCTGAAACGGCTGCGGGCCAATACCCTGCTGAAACCGTTGCTGCAATGGCGCGTGTTTGCCTGGGCGCTGAGAAAATCCCAAGTATCAACGTTTCCAAGCACCGTCTGGACGTACAGTTTGACAACACAGAAGAAGCGATTGCGATGTCTGCGATGTACGCGGCAAACCACCTGAAAGGTGTTACTGCAATCATCACAATGACTGAATCTGGCCGCACCGCACTGATGACTTCACGTATCAGCTCCGGTTTGCCAATCTTCGCGATGTCTCGCCATGAGCGCACGCTGAACCTCACCTCTTTGTACCGTGGTGTTACGCCTGTGTTCTTTGATAGCCCAAGCGACGGTGTTGCAGCTGCAAACGATGCGGTGAACCTGCTGCGTGATAAAGGTTACCTGGTTTCTGGCGACTTGGTTATCGTCACTCAGGGCGATGTGATGAGTACCATTGGTACCACCAACACCACGCGTATTCTGTGTGTTGAGTAATCCATTCACAGCATAAATGCAAAAGGGGCCAATCGGCCCCTTTGTTATTTCTTATTCTTTATTTCTTAGGATACAACTCTTTGCGGCGGTAAGGTTCAGTCTCCCCTTCCTTACGCGTTTTAAGCAATTTCAGTATCCAGGTGTATTGCTCAAGATTCGGACCCACCAAAATTTCCACTTCTTCGTTCATACGCCGAGCAATGGTGTGGTCGTCTGCATTAAGCAGGTCGTCCATCGGCGGGCGAATATGAATATCCAGGCGATGCGTCTTGCTGTTATAAACAGGGAACAGCGGAACAACATGCGCACGCGATATTTTCATTAAGCGGCCAATCGCTGGTAATGTCGCTTTGTATGTCCCGAAGAAATCAACAAATTCACTGTGCTCGGCACCGTGGTCCTGGTCTGGCAGATAATAACCCCAATATCCCTGACGCACAGAGCTGATAAACGGCTTAATCCCATCGTTACGTGCATGCAGGCGGCCACCAAAACGGCGACGCACGGTATTCCACATGTAATCAAATAGCGGGTTGCCCTGATTGTGGAACATCGCCGCCATTTTCTGCCCTTGAGACGCCAACAGCATCGCAGGGATATCCACAGCCCAGCCGTGCGGTACGAGGAAGATGACATTTTCTTCGCGTTGTTTGAGCTCATCGATAATCTCTTTACCGTGCCAGTCAACGCGCTGCATGACTTTTTGCGGATCTTTAATCGCAAGCTCCGCCATCATCACCATCGCCTGAGGAGCGGTGGCAAACATTTCATCAATAACAGCTTCACGTTCAGCTTCCGGCATATCGGGGAAGCAATACAGCAGGTTTATTTGTGCACGACGGCGCGCACTTTTACCCAAGCGTCCGGCAATACGCCCTACTTTGCCCAAAAGCGGATCCCGTAATGACGGCGGTAACATAGCAAGCCCTGCGAAAGCGCCAACACCTAACCAGGCGCCCCAAAATTTCGGATGCAAGAAGGCCTTTTGAAATTCAGGAATGAACTCACTGTGACTTTTTTTTGCTTTTTCCATGCATATTCTCAGTACAGCATCAAATCGTTGATGACATGAATTTGTAAGTATCTTAGCGGGCTAATGCCCATCAGACAAAGAAAAAGCCGGCAACAAAGTACCGGCTTTTTTCATAATGATGGATTAATTGAAGCTAAGTTGCGGTGTGACTTCACGAACTTGAGCCAGATAATCGTTACGATCCGAGCCTGTCAGCCCTTCGGTACGAGGCAATTTCGCGGTTAATGGATTTACCGCCTGCTGGTTAACCCACACTTCATAATGCAAATGCGGCCCCGTAGAACGCCCGGTATTACCTGAGAGAGCGATACGGTCTCCACGTTTCACTTTCTGCCCTGGCTGAACCAACAGCTTTTTCAGGTGCATATAACGAGTGGTATATGTACGACCATGGCGGATAGCGACAAAGTAACCTGCCGCACCACTGCGTTTGGCCATAACAACTTCACCATCACCGACAGCCAGCACCGGAGTACCTTGCGGCATCGCAAAATCGACACCTTTGTGCGGGGCCACACGCCCGGTTACCGGGTTGAGACGGCGTGGATTAAAGTTTGACGAGATACGGAACTGTTTTGCAGTCGGGAAGCGCATAAAACCTTTCGCAAGACCGGAACCGCTGCGGTCATAGAATTTGCCGTCTTCCGCACGAATGGCGTAGTAATCTTTACCACTGCTGCGAAGGCGCACACCCACCAATTGGCTTTGTTCACGTTTGCCATCGAGCATTTCGCGTGACATCAGCACAGAAAACTCATCGCCTTTCTTCAGTTTGCGGAAATCCATTTGCCACTGCATGGCTTTGATAACCGAGCTAATCTCGGCACTGGTCAATCCGGCATCTTTCGCACTACTTACAAAACTATTGCCAACCGTGCCTTTCAGCACATTGTTAACCCATTCGCCTTGCTGCATTTCACTGCTGAGTTTGAAAGTACTGCCTGAACGGTCGTATGTGCGCGTTTCGCGGCGTGACATTTCCCATGTCAGGCGCTGAAGTTCGCCATCGTCGTTTAACGTCCAGGAGATCTGTTGGCCGATTTTCAGGTTACGCAGGTCTTTATCTACCGTCGCGAGTTGGCTGATATCGCCCATGTCGATACCATACTGATTCAGGATGCTACCGAGCGTATCCCCTGTCGACACGACATATTCATGAACACCCGTTTCACCGGCAGTTTTATCGTCCAGCTCATCTTGCGGGATTGTGTCGTCTTCTGCGTCCGGAGACTGATCTAGCGGTTCACTGGCTTCAGGGAGTAACGAACGAATTTCGTTTTTCTCAAGCTCAATGGTTTTAATGACGGGGCTGGCTTCAGGATGATAGACGTACGGTCGCCAGACAGCGACCGCAAGTGTAAGAACTGTAAGAGACCCCAGCATAACGCGGTGGGGCCGGGACAAATTGTCGAATGCCAGGGCGACAGAGCGGGCTATCTGTTGCACGTATTCACTTCCTCATTAATCTCCTTTCAGGCAGCTCGCATATTGGTTCGCAAGCCCGTTCAAAAACTGCATATAGCTGTTTTTGCCGAGCTTAACTTCAATCCCCAGTGGGTCCAGCGTTCCGTTTCGAACGTTAGTGCCACGGGCTACGGCATTAATTACTGCTGGCCTGAACTGCGGCTCAGCAAAAACGCACACGGCTTTTTGCTCAACCAACTGTGTTTTGATGTCATGTAAACGCTGCGCACCAGGTTGGATTTCTGGGTTAACGGTAAAATGGCCAAGTGGCGTTAGACCGTAATGTTTTTCAAAGTAGCCGTAGGCGTCGTGAAAAACGAAATACCCTTTTCCTTTGAGGGGCGCGAGCACGCTACCAACTTGCTTATCGATATTGGCTAATCCTAACTCGAAAGTTTGCAAGTTGGCGTCAAGTTTGGCTCTATTTTGGGGCATAAGTTCCACTAATTTATCGTGGATTGCAACCGCTGACAGGCGCGCCACCTCTGGAGAAAGCCAAATATGCATGTTGTATTCACCGTGATGGTGATCTTTGTCACTATTTTCGGCTGAATGGTCATGTCCTTCGTGACTATCACCATCGTCGTCACTTCCCTTCATTAGCAAGGGTTGCACGCCTGGTAAAGAGGCCAGTTGCACTTGTTTTTGTTCAGCTAATTGGCTAACAGACTTCTGCATGAACGCTTCCATTTCTGGACCGATCCACACTACTAAGTCCGCGCTTTGTAAGCGTTTTACATCAGACGGACGCAGTGCATAATCATGCTCAGAAGCGCCATCTGGCAGTAAAACTTCTGTCGGCGTGACGCCATCAGCAATCGCTGCGGCAATAAAACCTAACGGTTTAATAGAGGCGACTACAGCGGCCTGTGCCGGTACAGCAGCAGCACCCAGAAAAGCAGTTGTTAAAGCTGCGCAAAGAAATGAGTTTTTATGTAACATAATGCGACTTTTCATCGTTATGAATATGAGATGTGTGATATTATAACATCCGCTAACTTCTGCAACCCCTGAAATTGTCATGACAAATCTGGTATCACTGGAAAATATCTCTGTTTCTTTCGGACAACGCCGTGTGCTGTCTGATATTTCACTCGATCTCAAACCGGGCCGCATTCTGACGCTGCTTGGGCCAAACGGTGCAGGAAAATCAACGCTTGTCCGCGTGGTACTGGGCCTGGTAGCACCTGATGAAGGTGTGATCAAGCGAGACCGCGACCTGCGAATTGGTTATGTACCGCAAAAATTACACCTCGATGCCACCCTGCCATTAACCGTTAGCCGGTTTATGCGCCTGCGTCCGGGTGTGAAAAAAAGCGATATCCTGCCCGCATTAAAACGCGTTCAGGCAGCCCATCTGATTGAAGCACCGATGCAAAAACTCTCTGGCGGCGAGAACCAACGTGTTCTGCTGGCCCGTGCGTTGTTAAATCAGCCGCAGTTATTGGTGCTCGACGAACCGACTCAGGGCGTTGATGTTAACGGGCAACTGGCTCTGTATAACCTGATTGATCAACTGCGTCAGGAGCTGAATTGCGCAGTGATGATGGTTTCACACGACCTGCATTTGGTGATGGCAAAAACCGATGATGTGTTGTGCCTGAATCACCATATTTGCTGTTCTGGCACGCCAGAAGTGGTGTCTATGCATCCGGAATTTATTTCGATGTTTGGTGCGCGTGGTGCTGAACAGTTAGGGATTTATCGCCACCACCATAATCATCGTCACGATCTTACCGGACGTATCGTTCTGCGCAGAGGGAATGGCCAGTCATGATTGAATTGTTGTTGCCCGGCTGGCTTGCCGGGATTTTGCTGGCATGCGCTGCTGGCCCGCTCGGCTCATTCGTTGTCTGGCGTCGGATGTCCTACTTTGGTGATACCCTCGCCCACGCTTCTTTATTAGGCGTCGCTTTCGGCCTGCTGCTCAATGTAAACCCATTTTATGCCGTGATTGCGGTCACCTTGATGCTGGCGTTAGGTCTAGTGTGGCTCGAAAAACGTCCACATCTGGCGTTAGATACCTTACTTGGAATAATGGCTCACAGCGCTTTGTCACTGGGTCTGGTCGTAGTCAGTTTGATGTCTAACGTTCGTGTCGATTTAATGGCGTATCTGTTTGGCGATCTGCTTTCAGTCACGATGCCCGATATTATCTCGATTGCTCTGGGGGTTGCCGTGGTCGTTGGCGTGCTGCTTTGGCAATGGCGAAATCTGTTGTCGATGACCATCAGCCCTGATCTTGCTCATGTTGACGGCGTAAACCTACAACGCGTGAAGATGCTACTTATGCTGGTGACCGCACTGACCATTGGTGTGGCGATGAAATTTGTTGGTGCACTGATTATCACCTCACTGCTGATTATTCCTGCGGCAACAGCGCGTCGCTTTGCGCGTACACCTGAACAAATGGCAGGTTTTGCTGTGATTATCGGCATGCTTTCAGTGACGGGCGGGCTAACGTTCTCCGCATTCTATGACACACCTGCCGGGCCTTCAGTGGTACTCAGTTCAGCGGTGTTGTTTATTCTGAGTATGGCAAAGAAGCAGCCTGCTTAAGATAGTGTTGGATGGCACTTGCGCTTATCCAACCTATAAATCCTCAAGGCGGATTAGCACGAACACCATCCGCCGTTTTACTCACTGCTATGCGTCTGGCGGCACAATCCCAAAGTGAGTCCAGGCTCTTGGCGTTGCGATACGCCCACGTGGAGTACGTTGCAGGAAGCCCTGCTGAATCAGGAAGGGTTCCAGCACATCTTCAATCGTTTCCCTCTCCTCACCAATTGCAGCCGCGAGGTTGTCCAACCCGACCGGGCCGCCAAGGAATTTGTCTATCACCGCCAGCAATAACTTGCGGTCCATATAGTCAAACCCTTCGGTATCAACGTTGAGCATATCCAGTGCTTGCGACGCTATGTCACCATTAATGGTTCCGTCATGTCTGACTTCCGAAAAGTCACGCACACGACGCAGCAGACGGTTGGCGATACGTGGTGTCCCACGCGCACGACGCGCCACTTCTAACGCGCCCTCCTCGCTCATTTCCAGTCCCAGCACGCTCGCGCTGCGGCCAACAATGTGCTGCAAATCAGCGACCTGATAAAACTCAAGGCGCTGCACAATACCGAAACGGTCACGCAGTGGAGATGTCAGAGAACCGGCACGGGTAGTTGCGCCAATCAGAGTAAAGGGTGGCAAATCAATTTTGATTGAGCGTGCGGCCGGGCCTTCACCAATCATGATATCGAGTTGGTAATCTTCCATTGCCGGGTAAAGCACTTCTTCGACAACCGGTGAAAGGCGGTGGATTTCATCAATGAACAACACGTCATGCGGTTCAAGGTTGGTCAGCATCGCCGCCAAATCCCCTGCTTTTTCCAGCACAGGACCAGAAGTAGTTCGCAGGTTCACGCCCATTTCGTTGGCAACGATATTCGCCAGTGTGGTTTTACCCAACCCTGGTGGGCCAAAAATTAACAGATGATCGAGCGCATCCCCACGCAGTTTCGCCGCCTGGATGAAAATTTCCATTTGCGATGTAACCTGCGACTGGCCGACATAATCCGCCAGAAAACGCGGGCGAATCGCGCGGTCGATTAACTCATCAGGGGTGATAGTATCTGGCGAAACCAGACGGTCTGCTTCAATCATCCTTCATCTACCTCAGGGGCTTTAAAGTGCTGCGCGTAATGCTTCGCGGATCAGGGTTTCACAATCGGCACCGGCTTTGCCGACTTTGCTAATCATGCGGCTGGCTTCTTGTGGTTTATAGCCCAGCGATACTAGCGCCGCAACAGCTTCTGATTCGGCGTCATCTGTTGCGCCACTTTCTGGAGCGGTCAGCACCAAATCTGACACCGGAGTAAACAGGTCGCCATGCATTCCTTTAAAGCGGTCTTTCATTTCGACAATCAAACGCTCAGCAGTCTTTTTACCAACACCTGGCAACTTAACTAATGAGCCAATTTCTTCGCGTTCAACAGCATTAACGAACTGCTGTGCCGACATACCAGAGAGGATAGCCAGCGCAAGTTTCGGGCCAACACCATTCACTTTGATCAGCTCGCGGAACAGGGTACGTTCTTGTTTGTTATTAAAACCGTAGAGCAGTTGCGCGTCTTCACGCACCACAAACTGGGTAAACACCACCGCTTCTTTGCCGATTTCCGGTAATTCATAGAAGCAAGTCATTGGCATGTGTACTTCATATCCAACGCCGCCCACTTCCATCAATACCAGCGGTGGCTGTTTTTCCAGGATGATGCCTCTGAGTCGTCCAATCACACTGCTTCCCCTACTGTTGCGTAAAAAATTTTGCCTATCATATAAAAAAGGCTGGATAAATATCCAGCCCATAGCCAAAATAATTCGAGTTGCAGGAAGGCGGCAAACGAACGAATCCCGATGAGCTGACTAAAGTCAGTGATTCGGGTGAGCGAGAGCAGCCAACGCACCTGCAGCTTGAAGTATGAAGGATATATTTATTTTAATCGTCCCCGCGCCAGATTAAGCCGCGTATCGCTCATCTGCATCGAGTTCTGCGTCACATGGCAATGCGTAATCGCGATAGCCAAAGCATCTGCAGCATCCGCTTGCGGATTCGCAGAGAGTTTCAACAAAGTGCGTACCATGTGCTGAACCTGGCTTTTCTCGGCACTACCGATGCCAACAACCGTCTGTTTAACCTGACGAGCCGCATACTCAAACACCGGCAAATCATGGTTTACAGCCGCAACAATAGCCGCACCGCGCGCCTGACCGAGTTTCAGAGCGGAGTCGGCATTCTTTGCCATAAACACGGACTCGATAGCAAAATATTCTGGCTGGAACTGGGTAATGATTTCGCTCACCCCCGCGTAGATAAGCTTCAAACGCGAGGGTAAGTCGGTAACCTGAGTACGAATACAGCCGCTACCTAAATAGGTAAGCTGCCGACCAGTTTGGCGAATGACGCCATAACCGGTAACGCGCGACCCCGGGTCGATGCCGAGAATAATCGCCATCACGCGTCTCCTGTAAACAGGTGTACGGTTTCAGACAACACCATTACAGGGTTGCCGCAACCTCGTCAGAGATCTCACCGTTGTGATAAACCTCTTGCACGTCATCACAGTCTTCGAGCATGTCGATAAGGCGCATCAGTTTCGGTGCAGTTTCCGCGTCCATATCTGCTTTGGTAGATGGGATCATGGAAACTTCGGCTTCGTCTGCTTTAAGCCCTGCGGCTTCCAGTGCATCACGTACTGCACCCATCTCTTCCCAGGCAGTGAACACGTCAATTGCGCCATCGTCATATGCAACAACATCTTCAGCGCCAGCTTCAAGAGCGGCTTCCATCAAGGTGTCTTCGTCTTTGCCTGGAGCATAAGAGATAACGCCTTTTTTGGTGAACAGATAAGCAACAGAGCCATCAGTTCCCAGGTTACCACCGCATTTGTTGAACGCGTGACGTACTTCAGCCACGGTACGGTTACGGTTATCACTCAGGCATTCAACCATGACTGCTGAACCACCAGGACCGTAACCTTCATAAATGATGGTTTCCATGTTGGCGTCTTCATCACCACCCACACCACGTGCGATTGCACGGTTTAAGGTGTCACGCGTCATGTTGTTGGATAACGCTTTATCAATGGCTGCACGCAGACGCGGGTTAGAACCCGGATCACCACCGCCCAAACGGGCTGCGGTTACCAGCTCACGGATAATTTTGGTGAAAATTTTACCGCGTTTGGAATCTTGCGCAGCTTTGCGGTGCTTTGTGTTGGCCCACTTACTATGACCTGCCATAAAAATATCTCCAAAATGGCTACCTTGCGGCAGCATTAATTACAAACTCTTCAATCGCTTGCCGGTTGCTCCACGACTTGGTCATAGCAGCCGCAGCTTGTGCGTCTGTCCATTCCCATGCCAGATGTTCCGAAATGGTAATCGGCTGTTCGTTTGGCAGCGCAAGACAGAACCAATATTCCGTATTGCGCGTGATGCCCGGCGCATAGCGATGACGTAAATGTGTAAAAATCTCGAATTCCACACAGCGTTGGCAGTCAATCAAGGCCAGTTGCTCTGAGACAACATCAATATCGACCTCTTCCTTTACTTCACGCTGCGCAGCATACAGCGCGGTTTCACCCTCTTCTATGCTGCCGGTAACCGACTGCCAGAAATCAGGATCATCGCGCCGCTGTAACATGAGCACCCGTCCGGTGTCTTGAGCGAAAATCACAATCAGTACCGAGACGGGACGCTTAAAGGCCATATCACTCGTTCTCGAGGGAAATGTCATTTTTGACTTTTTTAATCACTTCTATGCCCAGCTCAGTCAGAGACGCTGGGTTTGCAAAGCTTGGTGCTTCAGTCATCAGGCACGCTGCTGCGGTTGTTTTAGGGAACGCGATAACATCACGGATGTTGTCGGTACCGGTCAACAGCATAGTCAGGCGATCCAGACCAAATGCCAGGCCTGCATGCGGTGGTGTACCGTATTTCAGGGCGTCGAGCAGGAAGCCGAATTTCTCGCGCTGGTCTTCTTCAGTGATACCCAGAATGCCGAACACAGTCTGCTGCATCTGACCGTTGTGGATACGCACGGAACCGCCGCCCACTTCATAACCGTTGATAACCATATCGTATGCGTTCGCAACCGCTGCTTCCGGATCGGCCGCCAGTTCTTCTGGTGACATATCTTTCGGTGCGGTGAACGGGTGGTGCATTGCGGTCAGGCCGCCTTCACCGTTGTCTTCAAACATTGGGAAGTCGATAACCCACAGCGGTGCCCAGGCTTTTTCATCGGTGATGCTCAGATCTTTACCGATTTTCAGACGCAGTGCGCCAAGCGCATCAGCAACCACTTTCTTGTTGTCTGCGCCGAAGAAGATCATGTCGCCGTCTTGTGCGCCAGTACGGGTCAGAATCGCTTCAACGATTTCTGCATTCAGGAATTTAGCTACCGGGCTGGTGATGCCTTCAATGCCTTTAGCACGCTCGTTCACTTTGATATAAGCCAGCCCCTTCGCGCCGTAAATCTCAATGAACTTGCCGTAGTCGTCAATCTGTTTACGGCTTAACTGTGCGCCACCTGGCACTCGCAGTGCAGCAACGCGGCCTTTAGCATCATTTGCCGGGCCCGCGAACACTTTAAACTCAACGTCTTTGAGCAGGTCAGCAACGTCCACCAGTTCCATTGGGTTACGCAGGTCTGGTTTGTCAGAACCGTAACGACGCTCCGCTTCAGCAAAAGTCATGATCGGGAAATCGCCCAGGTCAACGCTTTTCACATCAAGCCACAGGTCGCGAACCAGTTTTTCCATCACTTCACGCACTTGTGGTGCAGACATGAAGGAGGTTTCAACGTCGATCTGGGTAAATTCTGGCTGACGATCAGCACGCAAGTCTTCGTCACGGAAGCACTTAACAATCTGATAGTAACGGTCAAAGCCAGACATCATCAGCAGCTGTTTGAACAGCTGTGGGGACTGTGGCAACGCGTAGAATTTACCTTTATGCACACGGCTCGGCACCAGGTAGTCACGCGCACCTTCCGGTGTGGCTTTGGTCAACATTGGGGTTTCAATATCCAGGAAACCGTGGTCATCCATAAAGCGGCGCACGAAGCTGGTGATTTTCGCACGCGTTTTCAGGCGGTTTGCCATTTCCGGGCGTCGCAGGTCCAGGTAACGGAATTTCAGACGCGCTTCTTCAGTGTTGACGTGGTTTGAATCCAGCGGCAGCGCTTCAGAACGGTTGATGATGGTCAGGTCGGTTGCGAAAACTTCCACAGCACCGGTAGCCATATCTTTGTTGATGTTTTTCTCATCACGCGGACGAACAGTACCGGTGATTTGGATGCAGAACTCATTACGCAGTTCAGATGCCAACTGGAACGCGTCCTGACGATCAGGGTCGAAAAACACCTGCACGATGCCTTCGCGATCGCGCATATCAATAAAGATAAGGCTACCGAGGTCACGACGACGATTGACCCAACCACACAGTGTTACTTGTTGTCCCACATGGGATTGATTTAGCTGCCCGCAATATACTGTACGCATGAGATATCCCTTAAATTAGCCGCTCACTGTCCACTACCTGCAACGGTGGCCACTATTTCTGTCTGTCATCTATTGATAAAAAAGGGGGTTATTATACTGGAAATAATGCCCCGCGATAAGCCCGATACGACTGACTGGCGTGTTTGAAAGCGCCATGTTCTGGTAAAACTCACAAAAATTAACAAAATTTGTAAACTATCGGCCCCTGGTTTCATCGTAAGGTATTAGCCGATCACCTTATTTTTCCCCGGAGTCACCCAATGTTAGAACTGAATACTTCACGAACCGCGCTGGTAATCATTGATTTGCAGGAAGGGATCCTGCCGTTTGCAGGCGGCCCGCACAGTGCACAGGATGTGGTGGCTCGTTCAGCAAAGCTTGCTGAAAAATTCCGTGCCAATGGTGCCCCCGTTATTATGGTGCGCGTTGGATGGTCAAAAGATTTTGCTGAAGCACTCAAGCAGCCCGTAGATGCACAAGCAGGTGCACATGCGCTGCCTGAAAACTGGTGGGTTTATCCGCAAGCACTGGGTAAAAAAGAGAGTGATATTGAGGTCACTAAACGCCAGTGGGGCGCATTCTACGGCACGGATTTAGAACTTCAATTGCGCCGCCGTGGTATTGATACCATTGTACTGTGCGGTATTTCTACCAATATCGGTGTGGAATCAACCGCCCGTAACGCCTGGGAACTGGGCTTTAACCTGGTCGTTGCCGAAGATGCCTGTAGTGCGGCCAGCAGCGAACAACACCAGGGCAGCATGACGAATATCTTCCCGCGTATAGGACGTGTTCGTAGCACTGACGAGGTCCTCTCCGCGCTGTGATATACGTTGGCCTTCCACAATGGTCGCACCCCAGGTGGGTGCGGTTGGTCGAGGAAATGTTTGATGAAGCCGAATTCTGGCTCCTCAGCGAGTAGCGTCTATGGATAACATGATCATTGGCTGGGTGAGGATTTACTTCCCTCGCCCAGGTGAAAAGCTTCCTGTCCCTTCGGAAGATATTCGTACCTTTGCCATTAAAGGCACTACTGGCGATCGCTGTTGTGTACCTGGATTCTGGGATGGGAATTGTCGCGTACTGTCCCTACCTGAGTACGAAAATTCGGGTAAAGCCATCATGGGTGCTGTAAGGCAGGGGAAGCGATATTGGCGATGAAAGACTTACCCCTGAAGAAAAATCCAGCTGTTTCGTGGTTAACTCCCATCAACAACAGTTAACGAAATGTCGGCGGCCAGCGTTGTGCGGTCGCTAACTTTAAATTCGCCTGGTGTTAATCGTGGTGTCACCGTTAGTGTGAAATTCATCTGTTTCCCCAGCGCCAAAGTGTTGCCAGCCATGGGCATAATCCCTTCATTGTTGCCAACCCGCAGTTCATCCGCGGCGCTGCCTTGTGCCACCAAACTTCCCTGATTATTCGTTTTACTCACCGCGTAATGTTGCCCATCCAGCGTGAGCTTGCTGACTTCCATGTTGATGTTGCTTTGGCTGCCGAATGTAAACTGGTCTTTGCCATTAGTTGTGCCACCGAAAAACACCGCGAATTTGCGTGCATCCGGGCAATAGACGCTGACATTGATTTCCTGTTCCTGCATCTCATTCCAGTCGCGGGATTTTTTCACAGCGTCGTCGGCGCGCAGCACGTGTAAATCCAGTGTGGGTTGCGACAGCGTTATCTGGCAATCACTGCTGGCAACACAAGGCACCGCCGTCACCAAAAGGGACACCAATGTTAGAGTGTGAAACAAATTTCTTTTCATCGACATACGCCCTCGCTTTGCTCGTAAAAGGCTTCTTTATCTTGCTTTTCAGGCAGTTTCCAGTGGATTTGGCACAGGCGCTTACCGTCATCATCGGCTGCGTACAGTTCAGAAACGCCGCCGACATCATTAAGGAAAACATGGCCATCATCGACGGCGGTCACAATGTAATTGCTCTTCTCATCAACCACAGAAACACCCTTTTGCAGCGGTTCGCCGTTCGCCAGTAGCACGCGCAGCATCACCCGGCGGGAATTCAACACTTTGAAGCCGAGCCTGCTCACCGAACCATGGCCGACGGCAACGACTTTTGTGCCGTTCGCCAGATCCATACTTTGCGGCAAACTGTTACTGTTAATTTCAATTCGCGCATTGCGATACAGCGGCATTCCCGGTACCACCGCCTGCCCCCATGCATCCGTCCAAATGATGCCTTGCGGGGTTGAAATTTCAATGCCGCCCACGGCTTCGCTAAGGCGTGCGATTGCAAACGTATCTTTCACGCTGTACGGCGAAAATGTGACGCCGTTCTCGTGCATAACCACCCCGCCGCTTAGCGTCATGTTGTAGTTAGTCTGGTGATTGCTGCCCGCCCCCGCGCCGACATCAAGCTGCGTGTAGTGCAGATTGGTATTAATGTCACCATTGAAACTGGTGTTGTTGTTCTGAATATCGCGGTCGGTTGAAACGGAATAAACCGTATTTTGCGTCAGAGAGCCGCTGGTTGTTGCGCCAACTGTAGTGTCATCACCCTGCTTTCGCATGTGCGTGCTAAAGCTTTCCGAGCCAAGCGGAATGCTAATGTTGACGTAGAAAATATCTTCATTGTTCTGATCTTTACTGCTGTTGCCCACCAGACTTTGCCAATTAACCTGCATGGAAATCCGCTCATAGGATTTGCTCCAGGTGGCATTCAGATAGCACGAATCTTTATTGTCTTTGCTGCCCTGGTTCAGACTGTAGCCAAGCGCCAGCGTGCCCAGGATTCCCTGGTTCCAGGTGACTGATGTGCTATAGCTGTTGGCATAGCTGGTGTAATTCTTATTCAACGCGTCGGTTAACTCGCGGTAATCCGCGCTGTATTTTGCAGCCGAGGCGGAAAATGACACCGTTTCCAGCGGATAAATCCCGAGTGAAATCTCGCCTTTCGTCCCTTTGCTTGAATCGCCAAAGGATTCTCTGCTTGCCAGCAGACGGGTGCCAATGTCCCAGTTTGTCGTGGGCTGGTATTCCAGCAATGCGCCTGCGGCCTGGTAATCTTTCGCCTGCACCCCGGAAGCGGTAAGGCTGATATCGTGATGCAAACGCCACGCGTTGGAATAGTTCGCCACCATCGGGTTGCTGTAGTCCGAACTCACATCTCTGACTTGCCCCACAGATAATGAAAAACCCTGCGGACGCGTAAAACGCTGCACGTTCAGCGAGGAATACGCAATGACGTAATGGTTCGATGAGCCGTCGGTTTCAACAACCGTAATATCCAGATCGGTATTACTACGAATTATCGGCACGTTATCGAGGGTGAATGGCCCCGCCGGCACTAATGTCGAATAGACAAGTTGGCTCGTCTGGCGCACTTCAACACGCGCCTGCGCACCGCGAGCAATACCGCGCACCGTGACACCGGAATCGCCCGAAAACAGCGCACTTTCCGGACTCCACTGCACGCCATTAATTGGCGTACCGCTGAATAAACCGGAGATAGCATTCACCTGCCCTATTTGTAACTGGCGTTTTTGCTCGACAAAGGTATGTGCCGCGTAGGTGTACAGGCTGTTGGCGGTGAAATCTCCATTGTTGCTGGTGATGACGTAATTGCTGCGTAAAAACCAGTCAGCAATATTCATACCGCCTTCAAGCATCGCCTGGCGGTAATCAGAACTGCTGCTGTCATAACGGCTCGAGGTGCTAAAAAGGTTGTAGTTCAGCACACCTGCGCTGCCACCGTGTAAAACGTTAGATAGCGCACCGTCCGGATCGTTTGCTACCGCTTCAGGCGGGACAACAATTACCAGTTGTTCGCCGTTAGGCAGTGGCGTTATGGTCGCTGTCGAGAATTCTTCATGATAATCGTGGCAGCTTTTTGCATCCGGCTCTTTAATTGCCTGAAGCCCTGCGGCGCTTAGGAATTCGTTATCCACGCACAGTTCGCCTTTCTGCCCAAAACGAACGGCGATAGTGCCTTTATCTTTGCCATTCACTTTTAAAGAAACGGGGTGCATGCCCGGTAAAAATTTAGCTTCATTAGCAAAATAGGTATTCACGCTGGCATCCACGCCGCGCTTTTTTAAGATTTCAGTATCAAATATATATTCTGTCGCCCAGGCACTATGACTTAACAGCATTACAGGTAAAGAACTGCGCAGAATAACGCGCAGGCAAAATGACAGGTCTGACAATTTATACATACTGATTCTCTTAACTTCGACTACTTATTGAGTGGCGCGGTATAACTCGCAACTTCAATGCCGTAACGACTGGCAGGTGAAAACTTAACCTGGCTATCGGTTGTAGCAGGTTTATTCAATGTGGCTGTCAACGTTTCGCCCGGCAGAATATAGGGCTTGCCGATTCTGGCGTTTGCCCCTGAAGGCAACGTCTGGACTGTAAGCGCAAGGCGCACCACATATGGGCTTGGGTTTTTAACGGTGATGGTGCTGCCAGTACTTGTCCAGTTCAGCAACGTCCAGGCATCTTTTACAATTGGCAGGTTTTTCGGGTGAATTAATACCGGAATATCCTGACGTAAATTAAAACCAACTTTCATAGACTTAGAAAAATCTTTCGGCGGAATACCTTCAAAAACAACGCGTTTTAAATGCTCGGTGGTTAATGGCGCATCACTCTTCATAATAAAACGCAATTGCTGAGTCTGGCCGGGTTCCACTCGCACCACCGGTTGCGTAACATTCAGGTGAACGCCTTTGTCATCGGGTAAATCGGTGATGGTGGTATATAATAAATTTGGCAAAGCATCGGTATTCACCAGGTTTATTGTACCGCCCATATTGGATTCATCAATAATGAGCAGCGATGTTTCCGGGACTAAACCTGCAGCAAATACGGGAGTAGCGCATAGCAAAGAAACACTCAACAACGCGCGGCGAGATAATGGAGAAGATATAAACATTTTCAGTTAATCCTGTAATTATTACACGCCAGTCCGTGCTGTAATATCGTTAATAAAAAAGGGGGCAGCAAAACTGCCCCAAATACTCAGCGTTACACAAATAAATCAGAGATAAACCAGGCTGATAGTCGTTTGACCATCTAACTGGGTATCGTCAGCAATCGCCAGCGCTTGTGTTCCCTGAATCGCCAGTGCCACGCGTAATGGGAATGTCGCGTTAGTGAAGGAGATTGGGTCAACCGTTGCGCTGTCTGCCACGGTCATTTTACGGGTGGCATTGTTATTCATAGCACCCAGGCTATTCGGGCTCCATGTGGTGTTACCGTCGTCGCGGGAAATAGCAGATTTGTTTGCGCCATCAGCCATTACGTTAGACAGCACAGCAATGGTATAGGCACCGATATTCACGCCGCCTGTGGTTTTGCCCACGCCGAACTGGTTAATCGCGTTCTGGCTCTGGGAACCATCTGCAAAGGCGTTATTAATTGGCAGCGTTGCCAGGCTATCTGAACGGTTATCCATGGTTGTCCACGCAACTTTAGACGGTGCGTCGCAGCTGATGGTTAATACCAGGTCACGCGAGCCTAATTGGTTAGTCCCGGTCGCAGATAATTCGCCTAAACGAACAGTCCCGAAATCTGCCACGCCACCATTGCTCAGCGTTGGAACACATGCCGAATTAGTTAACGTCCCTGTTACGTGCAATGTTGCAGTTTCTGTTGCCATGGCTGCACTGATGCCAGCAATAAGCAAACTTATTGCTAAAGTTAATTTTTTCATAATAACCTTCAATAATTAAATGAACTCAGAAATCAAATGTATTTGAGTTGATTGATATTTATCTCTCAGAGATAAACCAGGCTAATTGTCATCTGACCATCAAGTTGAGTGTCATCGGTAATTGCCAGGGCATTTGTTGATTTAATGGTTGCCGAAACAATCATTGGGAATACTGCTATGGTAAATGCGATTGGCATTTTGTCATCACCACCCACAGAGGCAGTACGGAAATTAGAATCCTGACCGTGCATAAATGGCGTCGTGGTCCATGGGGTTTGAGGTGACTGATCTTTTTGCCTATACATAATTGTCGCCAGCACGCCATCAGCTGTTACACCCGATGCTGGCACTTCAATAGCATAAGAGCCAATACCCACGCCCGCAGCGGTTTGACCCAGGCCAAATACCTGGCTTGTGGCCGTCATGGTGTAATTACTGTCTACGAAATGGACCGGTAAGTTAGGGTCGGTAGCAGAACGGTTATCTAGTGATGTCCAGCCCACTTTCGTTGGCGAATCACAAGAAATAGAAAATGTTATTGTACGTTCACCCAATGCGTTATTTGCCGTCGGAGATAATTCGCCTAAACGGATAGTGCCAAAATCAACCACGCCACCATTACTCAAATTAGGTACACATGCTGAATTTGTTAATGTCCCTGCCACTTTTAATGTGGTGGTTACGACAGCCCATGATGGACAAGCGCTTGCAAATAAAATACTTGCCAGAAATACCTTTTTCATAAAACCCTCACTGGAGTAAAAGAGAAAATAGACGCTGCCTTTGGAGGTAACTTAATTATCTCTTCCGGGAATAAAAATGTTTTGCAGTAAAATCTGCCCATCAATATTTGTTATCTTGATCAAAAACAAATTTCTATAGCTTCCAGTTTGTTTTCTGGAAAGAGAATATTGATGATTATCAAAAAACATTTCAAGATTATTCAGGGTGTACTTTTACACCACACTCCAGTCAATAATGCGTTTATCGATTATTCAGTGAGTTATCGTAATTATCGATTAACCAATAGAGTAAATGTATGGATTGGCATGAAAATGCCACAAGCCAGATTGTTATCGAGTCTAAAAATAAACGTTTATTAAATGTTAAATGCCATTGTGAGTATTTAAAATATGAGAGGGACTGGCGATTTGAAACAACGGATAGCAGTATTGAAAACGAGTCAGACTTGGGTGGGTTCCAGGTGCCTATTTTTTTCCGACTGTAATTAATATATGCCAGGAGGGCGGAGCTGGGTTCGTCTAATACATCGACTTTGAACCCACACTAGCCGCAGAAAACTCAGCGAACGTCATAACGTTCGTGTCTCAGTGGACACGCTCAGAAAATGGATGACTGCGTGTTGGTCCTTGTCTGCTGGAGCAAACCCGAGCTTCATTGCCAATCAGATGGGACATACAAGCGCCCAGATGGTTTTCAATGTGTACGGGGCGTGGATGGCTGACAGCAGCGCAGAGCGCAACGCAAAAAACCCGTAGTTCCGGTTCACGCCCTCGTGACGGCCAAAAATCCGCTGGTGCGGTTTATCGGCAGCGACGATATGGAACAGAATCTGGCATTCTTTAGCGCCTGGATTAAAACCTTGCCAAAGTGGGAACAAACCACCACGCCATATCTCTTTTTACACACGCCAGATATCGGGCTGGTACACGATCTGGTTCATACATTATGGCCGGGGCTGCAACACGCCTTCTCTGAACTGGGTAACGAACCGGCAATTCCAAAACAAAACTCCCTATTTTAGGGGTAGCGACAGCATACGGTTTGCGCTGCTATCATAGGCTTGCTGGAACTATCTCTATAGGATGTGAGTATGGTAAGCGCGCTCTATGCCGTTTTGGGTGCTTTGTTGCTGATTAAGTTCTCGTTTGATGTTGTTCGTATGCGTTTGCAGTACCGCGTCTCTTATGGCGATGGCGGTTTTAGCGAACTTCAGAGTGCGATTCGAATTCATGGTAATGCCGTGGAATATATCCCGGTGGCATTGCTACTTTTATTGCTGATGGAAATGAACGGTGCCGAAACCTGGATGGTGCATATTTGCGGGCTTCTGCTGATTGCCGGGCGCCTGATGCATGCTTATGGTTTTCACCATCGTTTAATTTCCTGGCGTCGTTCTGGCATGAGTGCCACCTGGTGTTCATTGCTGCTGATGGTGCTGGCTAACCTGTGGTATATGCCATGGGAGTTGGTTTTCTCGCTGCATTAACGCAAAATATGCCCCTTTCGAATTTCCGGATTTAACGTTATGTCTGACCGCGATACGCTGTTTTCCGCCCCGATCGCCAAATTAGGTGACTGGACCTTTGATGAACGCGTAGCTGAAGTGTTCCCCGATATGATTCAACGATCGGTGCCTGGCTACTCCAACATTATTTCTATGATTGGTATGCTGGCGGAGCGCTTTGTGGCACCAGGTAGCCAGGTCTATGACCTTGGTTGTTCGCTTGGCGCGGCAACGTTATCCGTGCGTCGTAACATCCAGCATGACAACTGCAAAATTATCGCGGTAGATAATTCCCCTGCTATGGTCGAGCGCTGCCGACGCCATCTTGACGCGTTTAAAGCGCAAACCCCAGTTGATGTTATCGAAGGCGATATCCGCGATATCGTTATCGAAAATGCCTCGATGGTGGTGCTGAATTTCACGCTGCAATTCCTTGAGCCTGATGACCGCAAACTGCTGCTGGAAAAAATCTATCAGGGTCTGAACCCAGGTGGCGCGTTAGTGCTGTCGGAAAAATTCAGTTTTGAAGATGGTGAAGTCGGCGAATTACTGTTCAATATGCACCACGATTTTAAACGTGCGAACGGCTATAGCGAGCTGGAAATCAGCCAAAAACGCAGCATGCTGGAAAACGTCATGCTTACCGACTCTGTCGAAACACATAAAAAACGCCTCAAACAAGCCGGATTTGACCACGCAGAATTATGGTTCCAGTGCTTTAACTTTGGCTCTTTAGTTGCACTGAAATCAGGAACTTCTGCATGATAGACTTTGGTAATTTTTATCAGCTTATCGCGAAAAGCCCGCTGGCTCCGTGGTTAGAAACCCTGCCTGCACAAATTGCCACCTGGCAGCGTGAGAACCTACACGGCCAGTTCAAGCACTGGTATAACACCGTTGAATACCTGCCAGAACTTGCGCCGTATCGTCTGGATTTATTGCACAGCGTCACCGCTGAGTCTGAAACGCCACTCAGCGATGGACAGCAACTGGGGATTGAAAAACTACTGCGTAACCTGATGCCATGGCGCAAAGGGCCATATTCTCTGTATGGTGTAGACATCGATACCGAATGGCGCTCAGACTTGAAATGGGATCGCGTTTTACCGCATATCTCCCCGCTTACCGGGCGCACAATTCTGGATGTCGGCTGCGGTAGCGGTTACCACCTGTGGCGGATGATTGGTGCGGGTGCACACCTCGCGGTGGGTATCGACCCGATGCAGTTGTTTGTTTGCCAGTTTGAAGCGGTGCGTAAACTGTTGGGTAATGACCAACGTGCCCATGTGCTGCCGCTTGGTATCGAACAGCTTCCTGAACTCAATATCTTTGATACCGTGTTCTCGATGGGCGTGCTTTATCACCGCCGCTCCCCACTCGACCATCTTTATCAGCTAAAAAATCAGCTAGCTAAAGATGGCGAACTGGTGCTCGAAACGCTGGTTGTGGAAGGTGATGAGAATACGGTGTTGGTGCCAGGCGAGCGTTATGCGCAGATGCGCAACGTCTATTACATCCCATCAGCTTTGGCGTTGAAAAACTGGCTGGAGAAATGTGGTTTTGTTGATGTGAAAATTGTCGACCATTGCTACACCACAAGCGAAGAACAACGTCGTACTAGCTGGTTGACCACCGAATCACTGGCCGACTTCCTTGATCCGAACGATGCGAACAAAACCATCGAAGGTTATCCAGCCCCTCTGCGCGCCGTTCTTGTAGCTCGTAAGCCATAATTATCTTAAGGCCACAGAATGTGGCCTTACTTATTTCGCCTCAAATCCAAGCGCACGAATGACTTCTTGCATCGCACTACTCGTCAATTCAGAACGCTGAATCTTGCTATTAGCAGACATGGCTCTGACAACACCCGCAATAACAACATGTTTAGGTTCCTGGCCAAGATCGCGCATCTCAAGCACCACCTTTCCAACAACACGACACATTTCATCGTAAAGCTCTTTATCTGTGATACTCATACCGTCCTCCATTGTTTAGAGGGAGCCTAACACGTTTAAATCATTAAAATAAAAAAAGCCCCAGCAAAACGCCGGGGCCATAAAGTAGTGAATCTCGTCTTCAGACGTTTTCTTCAAGCCAGGCGGCCAACGTTGCTGGTGTCTTCAACACTGTCGCCACATCTGTTGGTGGAATGGCACAACCAAATTCGGCCTGCACCTCCAGCACAACATCAACCGCTGTGATTGAGTCGAGAATACCGGACTCAACCAACTCATCGTTAAACGCCACTTTACGTGACAACACGTTTTCAAAGAGGGCTAAAATTTTCTGTTCCATTTTCTTATCCTTTAATGATTAACAGGTACGCGCCTGTGCATCGAGTAGTTTGCGGTCAATCTTCCCGTTAGGGTTGAGAGGTAATATGTCCATGACGACAATCTGAGATGGCACCATATAAGACGGTAATGTTTTGGTGAGATTAGCTTTGATCTCTTTCTCAGAAAGCGATGAAGAACAAAAAGCCGCAAGGCGTAGAACAGCCCCATCTTTTTTAGTCAGCGGTAACACAACCGCTTCGCTAATTCCTGAAAGTGCTAACAGCCGGTTTTCGATTTCATGGATTTCAATGCGATAACCGTTCATTTTAATCTGGCTATCGTTGCGCCCCTGGCAATATAAATGCTCTTTATTAATACGACCCAGATCGCCCGTTTTATAGCCACGCCACTGTTTGCTTTCATTCCATAACAGTTTCTCGCTATTTTCTTTCGCCAACCCGAGATAGCCACGCATGACGTTCTTACCCCAAATAATTAATTCATTATCTGCGGTTATTTCCATTTCAGAATGCGGCATCATCTGGCCTATTGGCAGAAGATCACATTCGCTTATAAGCATTTCATCGCTGATTTCAACAACCGTCGTGGCAATGGTCGCTTCCGTTGGGCCATAAGAATTGAGTATTTTGGCTTCAGGAAAAAGACGACGCAGATGCTTTACCAGTGCTTTACTGAGAACTTCACCGATAAAAATAAAGACTTTCAGGTCAGTTAAATATTCAGCACAAAATTCTGGAAGCAGCAGTTTTTGATAGGCAAAAGAAGGGGTCGAAACCCAGGCAGAAACCTTTTTCTGCTTTAACGTCGCCAGCCAGTTTTCAGCTGCAATGTCCTCTTTTGCGTTAAGAACGATATGCCCGCCAGTCGCAAGATTTCCCAACAGTGGAATTAAAGACAGATCGAAGCTAAATACCGCATGGTTCATCAGCACCGGGGTTTCAGGCAGGGAAAAATCATTGCGCACCCACTGTATGAAATTCCATACACTTTCACGGCCAATCTGCACCCCTTTTGGTTTACCCGTACTGCCTGAGGTAAACATAATGTAGGCCAAATCCTGCTGTTCCAGTTCTTGCGCCTCGACTCCGGTCGCCACAAAACAACGCAGCCTTACATCATAATAGTAAGGTGCACTGGCTAATTCACAGATCTCTTTCAGGCGCTCTGCCGGATAGATATTATCCACCGGGATATAGGGAATGTTATTGAGCAGGCAGCTATAAATAGCGCAGGCAAATTCCGCTTGCTGGTGACCATAAAGGACAATGGGTATATTTGGCGTTAAATTTAGCCCGGCGAAACGCATCTTCCAGTAAACTACAGCTGAACTAAGCTCCTGCCAGGTCAAGCTATTATCACTGCCGGTGATCGCTAATTGGTGACTATTTTGTGGTTCAAGTAAAACCGCCTGCAGATAATCATTGAGTTGTTGTAAATCAGAATTATTAATCATACTGGAGACATTCCACTAAAAATATAAAGAGAGACTGCCGCACTTGCTAAGGTTAAAAACCGCCCCGTCAGGACAATCAGTGGTTTTTGTAACCAGCTGGTCATTCGTGGGCTATGCTTTGCAAGCCAAAGAATCATATTGTGGATAACGGAAATACTGCCGAACAATGCACCACTGACAACATAATTAAGCTCCAGCCCATTCCAGGCCCCCATACAAAACAGAGTGCAGAAAATACCGATATTTTGTGCCGTGACCTTATGATTTCTGAAAAAATCGATCTTCATCAGATTCATATAAATCGGCATAAAGACCACATCACGAAGCCACTCTGACAGGCTAATATGAAACCTGCGCCAGAAATCCTGCGGATTCTTTGCCAGTAACGGCAGGTTAAAGTTGGCGGGGAGATTGAGCCCGAACAAACGTCCTGCGCCAATCGCCATATTGCTGTAGCCGGCAAAATCGAAATAAAGATAAAAGCTATAGGCCAGCGACATCACCACCCAAACCGTCATAGTAACTGGACGATGACTCCAGTGGCTGATAATGAAATTATCAATCAGCATAGCAAACAGAAACTTCTGCACGATGCCATAGAATATTTGCTCCATTGACTGCAAAAACACCGCAGTCGTGAGGCGAAAATTGGGTTTAGAAATATCCTGTACCCAACTACGCCAGCGGTACATCGGCCCCGCCAAAATAATGAAAGGTAAAAAGAGATAGCTAAAATACTGGAAGAAATCACGGGAGTCTTTCTTGTTGCGATAGAGTAAAATATCTATCGCTCTGAAGGTCATAAATGACAACCCGAGCATGCCCCAGTGGTTATTTAAATGCAGTTTTACCAGTATCAGTGGTAGCAAACTCAAGATGACTGATTGCCAGGTTTTAAGCCATGTTTTGTCTTTTAATGTGGCGATGGTATACAAATAGCCAAACATTAAAATGGGAATAGTGATCTGGCTTTTGAAGACATATTCCCATACGGCAAACAGCGCAAAAGCAGAAAATAGCGATGCATAAGTCAGGCGATTACCCAACAAGCGATTAGCTACTGTAAAAATGAGTGAGCTCGCAAATAACACAGCAAAGAAAGGTGCGCTTGTGTACATTCTCTTATTCCTTAAAACTGCTGATATTCAAAATGCAGCTTCAAATTCATACTGTTATCAATTGATGACCAGGCAATAATGGTGATCATCAAAAAGAAATAGAGGACAAAGAGTCGAATCGCTTTTTTCATTTGTTAAATGCCTCTGCAATATAACGGTCCATTGCGACCCATGCTAATTCGGTTGGGTGAAGACGGTCCCAATTCCATCCCGGTTGATATATTTGGTCGTACATATCAAAATATGGAATATCATACTTTTTCAGTGTCTGTTGGATGAAGCGGTCGGTCGGCTGGAATTTTTCGGTATTCTTTAAAGCCCACGAGTTGAGCGGATCGATAATCACGACTACATTGACCTGGCGCTCGTGCAGCAGCTTTATCATAGCTGTAAACGCCTGTTGTTCTGGATGCGATGGAGGCGCGGTATACCACTCCTCTACCGTTTTATCGTCTGCAAATATGTCTTTATCCATCCATAACGTGGCTGCACTTTCATGACGAGAACGATTCAGTTTCTGGGCCAACTGCAATTCAGCGTTCCAGTCAATATTCGACCAGTTATCGCGGGGGGTAGGCCACGGCTGCATATTCGATTGACCAAAATGGGAAAATGACAGGAAATAATTCCTGATCAATTCACAGAATGATGAGAATTGATATTTAATTTCACGCCAGACAATTTTGTAATGCCAGCCAAAAATGCGCATCTGGCTAAACGTCAAATGGTCAACATCTTGCGGGTCGATATGGGTTAAATAGTGGGTCAAGATGGGATGCATTGTTGCATCCGACATCAATGGTTTAAATACCGAGTCAGGGAAATGATCAGCGAAAATTGTCGGTGGAATGCCATCAAAAAAGAAACTATCAGGTGACAATAACAACACCAGTTTCGTTTTTGGCGACAGTTCTTGTTTAAAGCGCGTCAACAAAGCAAGCTGCGTCATGTTATCGACAAAGCTGTCACCGTAGGCAACGGTCGGTTGATGCAGTTTTGTATTGAAGAAATTATAGACCGCAAAATGCTCATCTTCAGAGGTTGAAACTTCAGATGCCCCGAGGAAAAATATCGCATTACCATTTAAAGCATGCGAAATGGTCGCCATTTTCTCAGACTGAATTTTGCGCGTGCCTTCCATTGTTTTAATGAGTGGTTGAAATTTTAGCGCAGGTTGTAAGCTATTAATAAATGGCGGTAGGGTTAAGACCAAAGCAGCAAGGATCGCCATGGAAACATGCAATAAAATAGCTTTATTTATTTTCATAATAAACACAACTTTGTCGACACTAAATAAAAATAGAAAATATTATTCAATCAATATTTTTAAATGGATTTTAATAATAAAGAAATGAACTACTCTATTCATTGAGTGATTGGTATCCGTATGTAACGCTTTGTACAATGTAGCAATTTCGAAATATGTGGTTAACAATTTTGCCACATGAGGTAGACAGGATAGAATTGGCATTGTGCCATGTAAATATGAAGAAATTATGGTGAATTTTTGCAGAACTGATCCTGGGCCAAGGGAAACTAAAAGCCCGCAAACGGCTCACAGCCACAGGAAAGGGTTAACCGTATTTCTATTTAATTAATTGCTTATGCAGTTGATCTGTGATGATTTCGATACGTTCTGTTAGCTGCTTAGTCACGTTAGTCAGCTCAGTATTCATCTCAATCAATTTAATCATCTGTTCGGCTTGTTCGGCCGCAAATTTTAATCGTTTTTCATTAGCCTGAGCTAAGTCTTCACGGTGCAATGCATCGGCTTCCCCGTGCGCTTTATCCCTCTCCGCCTGGCGTGTTTGGGCCAGCAAAATGAGTGGTGCCGCATAAGCGGCCTGTAGACTGAATGCCAGGTTCAGCAAAATAAAGGGATAGAGATCAAAGTGGCTCACACCCGTCACGTTGAGAACTATCCAAACTAAAACGATGATAGTTTGAGCGCCCAGGAAGAAAGGCGTACCAAAAAACCTGGCAAAGGCTTCGGCTTTTAATGCAAACCAACTTTCCCCAAACGTTGGCATTAAATGCTGGTGAGCACGATGGAAACGTAAGTGATCCCTGGCCGTTATCTTTCCAGATGACTCTTTGTTGGATAGCGCCATTTCCGTTACTCCTCAGCAATAAATGACTATTTATTACACTAAAGTCTAGCAGAGGAATTAACAGGCTTTTGGGAAGGGTTGAGGCTAACAAGGCGCGTTGATTAAATCGGAAACCGTATTTATTTCAGAAGGATAACTAAGCGCCTATACAGCACTCGATAAAATCGTAACTTATTGATATGGATAAAAAAAGCCCCAGCAAAACGCCGGGGCCTGGTACGAGCAACATCACATGGGCGACATGATGCGCGGTTAAAATCTTTAAGTGTCAGGCTGCAGTCTTCCCTGCAACCAACACGGCTTTCATTGCTGCCACTACATCACCATCAACGCAGTAACGATTAAACTCATCGGCTTCCGCATCAGCGCTCATCGACACACCCGCTTTACGGTAACGCATCGGTGATGGCACGGCCTGCCCGGCTGAACTGTGCATTTCGTCAATGCCTTGATCGACAAACTTTTTCAAGTTGCTCAATCGCACACCAGCACCGGCCATAATGATTGGAGCACGGGAATGCTGTTTTAGTTCCCTAAGTAATGAAAGTCCTAATTCTGCATTCTGCTGTTGGCCTGAAGTCAGGATGCGCGCCACGCCTAAATCGGTGAGCTGTTCCAACGCCTGGTGGGGGTTATGGCACATATCAAACGCTCGGTGGAAAGTCACTGCCATACCTTTAGCCTGCTCCATGACTCGCTTCATGCGAGATACATCAACATGCCCTTCCCCATCTAACATACCGATCACCAGCCCCGGATAACCGAGCTCGCGTACGAAAGCGATATCTTCAATCATGGTCTCGAATTCGGCATCGGTGTAACAAAAATCACCACCGCGTGGGCGAATAATTGGATGCACAGGTATCGAAACTCGTTCTTTCACTTTACGCAGCACCCCAGCAGAAGGGGTCAAACCACCCTCTTTGGGGGCTGAACATAATTCAAGCCTGTCCGCTCCGGCAAGTTGCGCAGTGACTGCACAGTCAATTCCATAACAACATATCTCAAGCAAAGGCATTGATTACTCCTTAAAATCTTTAGCCTGGCGGTTGTGTCAATGACACAAAATGATAATGTGAAAACACGATCACAAAAAGGTAGCGGTACTCTAAATATTTCGAGTTGCAGGTAGGCGGCAAAGGAGATTATCCCGATGAGCTTACTTAAGTATGTGATTCGGGTAATTGAGTGCAGCCAACTCCCCTGCAACTTGAAATATAACGAGTACAATCATGGCATTCAATTTTGATGAAGGCATCGACCGCCGTCACAGCGACAGTTCGAAGTGGAATAAATATGGTGATGAAGTGTTACCTATGTGGGTGGCAGATATGGATTTTCGCTCACCACCTTGTATTCTCGAAGCCCTTCATAAACGCGTAGAACACGGAGTTTTTGGTTACGGTAACCGGCCGCAAGAATTAGTGGATATTGTCGTTGAAAGAATGTCCAGCCGCTACCAGTGGCAGATTAAACCAGAGTGGATCGTCTTTTTACCGGGCATTGTCGCGGGCCTGAATTTGAGTGTTCGCGCCTTTACGGCCGCCGATGAAACTACCATTGCGCCAACACCTATTTACCCTCCATTCCGAAAGTCATCTGCATTTGCCAATCGCTCACAACTCAACGCACCACTGCTCCTTGAAAATGGCCGCTGGGTTATGGATTTGCAGGCGCTGGAAGCTCAGCTAACCGGCAAAGAAAAATTGCTGATGTTGTGCAACCCACAAAACCCAGGCGGCACCATCTATACGCGTGAGGAATTACAACAGCACCTGGCATTCGCCCAACGCCACGACATGATCGTCTGTTCTGATGAAATTCATTGTGATTTGCTGCTTGATCCAGGTGCTAAACACATCCCTTTCGCGACACTGAGCCACGACGCAGAACAGCGTTCTATCACGCTGCTTTCACCTTCGAAAACCTTCAATATTGCCGGGCTTGGCGCATCACTTGCGATAATCCCTGACCCGCAATTGCGTAAGCAATTTAATACAGTTCGCGATGGGATTGTACCGAGTGTGGATGTGCTGGCGCTGACAGCCGCCACCGCAGCGTGGCGCGATGGTGAGCCGTGGTTGCAAGAGTTACTTCCTTATCTGCGTCGCAATCGCAACACGTTGGTAAGTGCCGTGAATAATATGCCAGCTCTTACGATGGCATCACCACCCGCCACTTACCTCGGATGGGTGGATGCAAGCGCTCTGCCGGTAGAAAACCCGACGCTCTTCTTCCAGAAAGCCGGATTAGGTTTTTCTCCTGGGGCTGATTTTGGCGAAGCGAAATTCGTGAGAATTAACTTTGGCTGCACCTCAGCAACACTTAATGAAGCCATTAAACGCATGGAAGCAGCCATGAACTCAGTCTGCTAGTTCGCTGGCAACGATCTCTTCAATACTCCATGGATGGAATTTGATGGTGACTTTGCCGTCGGTCACTGCAAGCGTTGGGTTTGGCAAGCGCTCGCGTTCGCCTTTAGGCGAACTGGTTTTCACTGAAATTCCGGTCTGGCGTAAACCCGCGTCAGACATTAAATCCAGCGCTCGTGCATTTAGCGTTTCAGACTCCCCCGGCAGCACAATTTCTACATGCTCCCAACCTTCGTGCGGATAGCGTTTCTCACCCGGCCACGGCAGTTCAACCACGCTAAATTCCCAGTGTGCCACGCAAACGGGTTCGTCTAATTTGAACAGGCAAATTGGGCGATCATTAATGATATTTTCCGACAGCAATGTGCCGCACTTTTCCAGGCCTGCACGCCAGCGTTCCGCCGTCGTATTCTGATGGCAACGCAGAGAAATGTGATCGGCGTCGAGTGGTGCGATTTCAAGATCAAGCCGCGCGGCAAGTTCTGTTAACGCTTGTGTAAATCGCGGGAGATCCGCTGAAATATCATTCAACTCTGCAATTGTCTGCCAGTTGGCCATCACCCTATCCTCTCAAGTCACGAATGCGGGCTAATCTACCAATTTAGGCAGATATCACCAACACCCGAAACGAGGCTATATTTCTGAATGGTTATTCACTATACCGTTGATATTAGTCCAGGGCGCACCGGGCAAGGCTTTTGCTGACTAAGGGGGGTAAATACAGTTATACTTACGCCCTAATTTTATCCCCAATGATACGGCTGCTGTAAAAGTCACGGCAGCCCTTAGCAAAAAGTAAGGTATCCCGGTGAATATTCAGGCTCTTCTCTCAGATAAAGTCAGTCAGGCACTGATTGCCGCAGGTGCACCTGCGGATTGCGAACCGCAGGTTCGTCAATCAGCAAAAGTTCAGTTCGGCGACTATCAGGCCAATGGCGTGATGTCAGTTGCAAAATCACTGGGCAAGCCACCACGACAAGTCGCAGAGTTGGTGATTGCCAATCTGGATTTGACCGGAATTGCCAGCAAAGTTGAAATCGCCGGCCCAGGCTTTATCAACATTTTCCTCGACCCAGCATTCCTGGCAAAAAATGTCGATGAAGCTGTTGCTTCTGACCGTGTAGGCGTGAATACCGTTGCACCACAAACCATCGTGGTCGATTATTCCGCACCAAACGTGGCGAAAGAGATGCACGTCGGCCATATCCGCTCCACTATCATTGGTGATGCTGCGGTGCGTACGCTGGAATTCCTTGGCCATAAAGTTATCCGTGCCAACCACGTGGGTGACTGGGGCACACAGTTCGGGATGCTGATCGCGTATCTTGAAAAGCAGCAACAAGAAAACGCGGGTGAAATGGCGCTGGCCGACCTGGAAGAGTTCTATCGCGCAGCCAAGAAACACTACGATGAAGACGCAGAATTTGCGGAACGTGCTCGCGCATACGTCGTAAAACTGCAAGGCGGCGACGAATACTGCCGTGAAATGTGGCGTAAGTTGGTCGATATCACCATGACGCAGAACCAGCAAACCTACGATCGCCTTAACGTGACGCTGACCCGTGACGACGTAATGGGTGAAAGTCTTTATAACCCAATGCTGCCGGGCATCGTGGCAGATCTCAAGGCGAAAGGTCTTGCGGTCGAGAGCGAAGGCGCAACCGTAGTCTACCTGGATGAGTTCAAGAACAAAGACGGCGACCCAATGGGCGTTATCATCCAGAAAAAAGATGGCGGCTATCTCTACACCACCACCGATATTGCTTGTGCGAAATATCGCTATGAAACCCTGCATGCAGACCGCGTGCTTTACTTTATCGACTCCCGCCAGCATCAACACCTGATGCAAGCATGGACCATCGTGCGTAAAGCCGGTTACGTTCCAGAATCTGTCACCCTGGAGCACCAGATGTTCGGCATGATGCTGGGCAAAGACGGCAAGCCGTTCAAAACCCGTTCTGGCGGCACGGTAAAACTGACCGATCTGCTCGACGAAGCCATGGAACGTGCGCGTAATCTGGTGGCAGAGAAAAACCCGAACATGCCTGCGGATGAACTGGAAGCGTTAGCGAAATCCGTCGGTATTGGCGCAGTGAAATACGCAGACCTGTCGAAAAGCCGCACCACCGATTACATCTTTGACTGGGACAACATGTTGGCCTTCGAGGGCAACACTGCACCGTATATGCAATATGCATACACTCGCGTGCTGTCTGTGTTCCGCAAAGCTGAGATTGATGAAGCTGAACTGCTCAAAGCGCCAGTAGTGATTCGTGAAGATCGCGAAGCACAGTTGGCTGCACGCCTGCTGCAATTTGAAGAAACGCTGAATGTGGTTGCGCGTGATGGTACACCGCACGTGATGTGTACTTACTTATATGACGTGGCAGGCCTGTTCTCTGGCTTCTACGAGCATTGCCCGATTCTGGCTGCTGACTCCGAAGAAGCGCGTAACAGCCGCCTGAAACTGGCTCTGTTAACCGCGAAAACGCTGAAGCTGGGTCTGGATACCTTGGGTATCGAAACCGTAGAACGTATGTAATAGCAAAAAGCTCGTCGCCTGATGCGACGGGCTTTTTCAAATCACATTAGCGAACAATTCCCCGCGCCGACCGCGCAAAAAACCGATCATAAAGGCCAATCACCGGGAAATCACTTTCCAGTATTTTCAAAGACCTCTTCACTTCTTCTATCGCCAGCGCCTGGTTGTAAAACCGCTCATACAATGTATGAATCAAATCCTGCTGTTCTAGCTCTAACGCCTGAAACGCTTTCGAACTTGCGTTGATACCCAGCGGCACAGCGCGGTTACCACCCGCCGTCACAAACGGCGGCACATCCTGAACCACTGCTGATTGGTCGAGGATCTTAACCCCACTCGCCAATATGCAAAATTGATGGATAGCACACATAAAACCTATCTGCGCATCATCATCTAGCTCAACGTGCCCGGCAAGCCCACTGTTATCACCTATCAATGTGCCATTACCGACCACACAATCATGACCAACATGGACACAACTCAAAAAGCGATTGTCATTACCGATGATAGTGGTGCTAAGCCCCTGAACCGTTCCACGATGAATAGTGGCATTTTTGCCAATCTGATTCCGGTCACCAATAACGACCGTCGTGGGTTCACCGGCATATTTAAGATCCTGATTCGCATCACCTATGGATGAAAACTCGCCGAAAGTATTATTACAGCCGATTGTTGTCAGGCCATTAATCACCGAGTAAGCGCCAACAACAGTTCCTTCGCCTATCACTACACCTGCGGAAATAACACAAAACGGGCCAATACTTACATGCGCACCAAGCACCACACCCGGTTCCACAATACTATTACTGGCAACCCGGGCTAACGGGGAAATAGACATCAAATTATCCTGATGACGGCACGAAACGGAGAACGCCGGTCATCGTTTGTTTATTAATCCAGAGTAGGGATCAACAAGAAAAGAGGGGTCGAAAGAGAAGCTCCGCTTCGCCATTCGCATAATCGTTAAGGAGGGTAAAAACCAGTGAAGGGCTTATCGACAGCGGCAGCATAATGAATTGCGTCACACATTACGCCATTTATTTATTATTAAATTGGAGGAACTTTATGGGGTTTGCCCGTAGGTTTGATTTAGTAGTAATTTGCAGGCCCGGTTCCCCAGGCCTGTTGTGAGTGCTTACAAATAAATTCGCAGATACTCGCCCAGACAAAGTATCGCCATCGCCTGTCCGTACGGCATTGAGGTGAGAGGGATTTGGCGATAAAAATCCAGATTGCTGCCCATTCCGGTACCAAACGAAACCTGCAACAACTCCCCTTCTGCCGAGATATTTTTGACGATACCTTTCATCGCCTTTTCCGCTACTTCTGCATACTCTTTGCCGATATAGCGCTTACGAATACCTTTCAGAATGCCGTAGGCAAAACCGGCTGTCGCGGATGCTTCCAGGTAAGAGTGCGGATCGTCGAGCAGCGTGTGCCATAAACCACTGTCGTCCTGGCATTTTGCCAACGCGGCAACTTGATTTTCCAGTACTTGTACCAGATAGCGACGCACCGCGTTGTTCTCAGGTAAATCCACCAGCTCAAGGAAGTCTGGAATAACTATCGTCAACCAACTGTTACCACGCGCCCAACGTGCCTGCGCAAAGTTATGGTTGCCTTCATAGTTCCAGCCGTGGAACCACAGCCCGGTTTCCCGGTCCATCAGGTTCTGTACATGCAGTAAGAACTGGTAGGTCGCTTCTTCCACATATTCCGGGCGATTTAGCAATTTGCCAATTTTTGCCAACGGTAATACGGTCATCATCAGCGTGTCGTCCCACATCTGCTGATGGTTCTCTTCCGCAAGCGTAATGTGCTGCATGCCACCATGTTCGGTACGTGGCATTTCATACATTGCCCACTCAGCCCAGCTTTCAAGCCAGGGTAAGTAAGATGGATCTCGCGTCTCTTCGTAGCGGTAAGCCAGCGTCAGGAACGGTGCCATGGTATTGACGTTTTTGGTGGTCGCGCCTTCTGCGAAACGGTCGGCAAACCAGCTATCAATAATTTCGCACATCTTCTTATCACCGGTCTGGCGATAATATTGATACATGCCGTACAAACCGACGCCATGCGTCCACTCCCAACCAGCCCAACCTTTGGTATCAATGACTCTTCCGTCATCCAGTCGCAGCAAGAATTGGCCCGTTTCATCCTTAATATTAATCAGATTATCCGTCACCTTGTGGATCAGGGTTTTCAGCTCATCCCGGGCAATAAAATGCTCCGGCTGGCACAGTAAAGCGCTGTGTTTGACGGGATAAATAATCATTAACTTAACCTCTGTGATGATGTATTCGAACGCATTGCGGCAGCCTCTTTCAATGATGGAGCCGCAGGTTTATTACGGTTGAGATAACCAATATTGTTGTTGCCCCAAAGCGTGTCGTAAGGCATACCAGCCAGCATTTCGACTGTGGCGCGAGCTTGTGGTGTGGTTGCTTCCGGAACCGGACGGCCCGCAACACGCATCTTCGCCGTCTCTTCACGTAATACGCTGTGAGTTTGTAAATTGAGTTTAAAGCGCAGAGAAACTAAGAAACCGCACGCCAGTACCGCAACTGTACCGAAGCTTAAAATCATCAGAATAGTGTGGCTAACCGCAGGTGGCTGTGTGGTTTGCCCGGAAACAAAACCAGAAAGCTGCATCACGATACCCACCAGCATCACAGCCCCTGCCTGAGATGCTTTACGCGTCAGAGTCATGATCCCGGCAAAGATCCCTTCACGACGCTGACCGGTAATCACTTCATCAACATCAGCAATATAGGTGTAGGTATTCCACGGCACATAGTTGATGCCGCCACGGCCCAAGCCAGCGATAGCAGAAACCAACATCAGCAGTGAGAAGACATCGCTTAATCCCGCGTAATACAACAACGCATAAGAGATAGAACTCAGGCCAAAGATCACCACAACCATACGGTAGGACGGAGCCGGGCCATATTTGATACACAGTGGAATCATGCCGATAACCGCGATAAATTGCAGAATCGCCATAGTGCCGAGCAAGCTGGAAGCCATGCTTGCGCTTTGCATCAGCACGAATACCACATAATAGGTAAACACGGCGTTGAACACGTCCTGCGCGATATAACCGCCCAGATACATGCCCAAGTGTTGGCGGAAGATCTTAACACGCAAAGTGGAGGTCAACTCGACATTCAGGCGCTTCATGCTTTGGGCAAATGTCAGTGTTTTCTTCTCTTCTTCTGCTCGCAGTGCGGCTTCTGTCCAGTCTGAACGAGGGCGTTCCCAGGTGAAGAACCAGACAAATGTCAGCACGATGGCGCAGATGGTGGCGAATACCAGGCTTGAATAGAAGAAGGAAATTGCGTTGTCTTTACCGAAGTGGTTTAACAAAATACCCGGCAGGAATGCAGCAAGAATTGCGGAAAGTTGCGCCATGGAAATACGCGCGCCGGAGAATTTGGTTTTCTGTTTGAAGTCATCGGTCATTTCCGGGACCAGTGTTTCATACGGCACCAGAATCATGGTGTAGACCACGTCAAAAATAAGATAGGTTACCAGGTAATACCAGTAACTCATCTCCCCTACCCACATAAAGCTGTAGCTGAAGACTAATGGGATACCGAGCAATATAAAAAACTTACGGCGACCAAAACGCTTACCAAGCCATGTCGAACCGAAGTTATCCGTCAGGAAGCCCATCAGCGGACTGACAACGGCATCCAGCACCCTGGCCATCGCAAAGATAAACGTCGCTTCAATCGGTGAGAGGCCACAGAAGGTCGTATAAAAGTAGAGCAACCAGGCGGCGGTCAGAGCCGTCGTCCCGGCACCGAGAAAATCCCCGGAGCCGTAGGCAAGATAATTTGCCAATCCAATTTTGCGTGTTTTCATTGCCGTCAAACCCCGTTAATTTTTTTATGGAGATTGCACGTCCCGGTACTTGTCGGGCTTGCGAGAACCTTACCTTGCTAAGGTAGAAGGACGGGGCAATTGAAACCTTTCCATTTTTGCCATCGTTTGATGAATGGTGGCAAAAATACAAAGTGTCTCAGCACTCGTATCACCGATTTATAAAACAGGGGTTTGTTTTTATCAAAAGTGCAGACTAAAAATGAGAGGTAGACGAGAAAAAGCCGCATCGTGAATGCGGCTTTGAGGACTAACGATAATTAACAATAACCTGATTAGTACGCACTTTTAAGGTGGGGAAAAGAGCGCCGCCGCCGGGAACTTCCCAGACAAAACGCAGTGGCTCATTTGCCGCCACATTGGTCAATTCACGCGTCGTACCGCTCTGCCCTTCTATCTCAACACAGCGCGTTAGCGAACATAATCTTACGTTAAGTCCGGCTGGGGTTGGACCAATCAGCTCATAACGCCAGGCGACCATAGTCATTACCCCACTCACGGGTTGCGAAGGTGCCAGAGCACGGGATGATGCTGAAATGCCCCGGTGGCTGAGCGTGGCACCCACGCCACTAGCCTGCCATGCTCCCTCACCTGCCGCATGGGTCATTAAAGGAAAAAGGATCAGCAATAACAGGCGGCTCATTATTTCGCTCCGATGGTCGCAGTCATACGGATATTACGGTTTTCAGAAAGCTCAAGGCTAGAAAGCACCATTAGTTGCGGCAGGCTGCGGCGTAAGAAACGCGCCAGTAATGGTCGCAGCGCATGGTTAACCAACAACACTGGCGGTGCACCGAGCATTTCCTGGCGTTTGAGCGCTTCCTGAGCTTGCTCCAGTAAACGGTCTGCTAGCCCCGGTTCCAGCCCACCTCCGCCCTGCAATGCCTGTAGAAGTAAGCGTTCCAGCGCCGCATCCAGGCCAATAACCTGCACCTCACCGTTGCCCGGGAACCACTGTTGAGTAATAGCCCTTCCCAACGCCACACGCACCACCGCCGTTAATTCATGCGGGTCATTTTGTATCGGTGCATGTTCTGCCAAAGTTTCAAGAATCGTGCGCATATCACGAATCGGCACTTTCTCAGCCAGCAGGTTTTGCAGAACTTTATGCAGTGTGGTTAACGTCACCACACCCGGCACCAGGTCCTCCGTGAGTTTCGGCATCTCCTGGGTTACACGGTCGAGTAATTGTTGTGCTTCCTGGCGGCCAAACAGTTCTGGCGCAAACTGCCCAATAAGATGGTTGAGATGTGTGGCGACCACGGTACTGGCTTCGACCACGGTAAAGCCCTGAATTTGCGCCTGCTCTTTAAGTGCGCTTTCAATCCAGGTGGCGGCAAGGCCAAACGCTGGGTCAATTGTCGCTTCGCCTGGCAAGGTACCTGCCGCAGTCCCAGGGTTAATAGCAAGCCAGCGCCCAGGATACGCATCGCCACTGCCAATCTCGACGCCCTTCATCAGGATACGATAACGTGCCGGCGGCAAGTCCATGTTGTCGCGAATATGGACTACCGGCGGTAGGAATCCCATATCCTGCGCGAATTTCTTACGGATACTGCGGATTCGCCCTAACAGCTCGCCGTCTTGCTGGAAATCCACCATCGGAATCAGGCGGTAACCTACTTCCATTCCCAGCGAATCTTCCAGTTGCACATCATTCCAGGTGGCCTCAACCGCCTGCGGGTTTTCCTGGGGTTTGACCGGGGCTGATGGGGCTGCGGGCTGCTCCATCTGGCGGCCACGCATCCACCATGCCAGCCCAAGTAATGCGGCCGTAAACAGCAGGAAGACAAAGTTTGGCATCCCCGGCACCATGCCAAGTAAACCAAGAACACCGGCACTCAGCAGCATAACGCGCGGGTTGTTGAACAGCTGGGTGACCATCTGCTCGCCAACATCCTGGTCGGTTGCAACACGGGTAACGATAACACCCGCAGCGGTCGAGATGACCAGCGCCGGGATCTGCGCAACCAGGCCATCACCGATGGTCAACAGCGTATAAGTTTCTGCTGCTGCGCCAAAGGGCATGTCGTGCTGAAGCATGCCGACCAACAGGCCACCCACCACGTTAATCACCATGATCATCAGACCGGCGACGGCATCACCACGAACGAATTTGCTGGCACCGTCCATCGAGCCGTAAAAATCAGCTTCCTGGGTGACTTCTGAACGGCGTTTTTTAGCCTCTTCTTCACCAATCAACCCGGCGTTAAGATCGGCATCAATGGCCATCTGTTTACCCGGCATCCCGTCCAGCACAAAGCGCGCGCCAACTTCAGCAATACGCCCGGCACCTTTGGTAATAACCATAAAGTTGATGATAACGAGGATGATAAACACCACGATACCGATGGCGAAGTTGCCGCCAACGAGGAAGTGACCGAAAGCTTCAACCACTTTACCCGCAGCCGCACCACCGGTATGGCCATCCATCAAAATGATACGTGTCGAGGCCACGTTCAGCGCCAGACGCAGCAACGTGGTAAACAGCAGAATGGTCGGGAAAGCCGCGAACTCCAGGGTTTTCTGAGTGAACATCGCCACCAGCAGAACCATGATCGACAGCGCGATGTTAAAGGTGAACAGCAAATCCAGTATAAACGCCGGCAGCGGCAGTACCATCATCGACAAGATCATCAAGATCAGTATCGGTCCGGCAAGAATTTGCCATTGCCCGGATTTCATACTGGCAGGCAGACGCAGTGTTGCGAGCAAATTAGCCATCGGAGTCCTTCTCGTTTGCAAAGTCCAGCGCTTCAGGCACTGGAAGGTTTTCAGGTTTTTTCGGGATTGAACCGCCAGCGACACGCCAGCGCCGCAGTTGCCATACCCATGCCAACACTTCTGCTACAGCGGAATACAACTGCCCAGGAATTTGTTGCCCTATCTCAGCATGACGGTATAACGCACGCGCCAGTGGTGGGGCTTCGAGCATTGGAATACGGTGCTCATTGCCAATTTCACGGATACGCAACGCAACCAGCCCAGCCCCTTTCGCCAGCACTTTTGGCGCACTCATTTTGTTTTCGTCGTATTGCAAGGCCACCGAGTAGTGCGTCGGGTTAGTCACAATCACGTCGGCTTTCGGCACATCTGACATCATGCGGCGACGTGCGGCCGCGCGCTGTTGTTGGCGAATACGCCCTTTAACATGCGGGTCACCTTCTTGTTGCTTGAACTCGTCGCGAATATCCTGGCGGCTCATGCGTAGCTTTTTAATGTTGCTGAAAATTTGGAAGAACACGTCAAAGCCGACCATTGGTGTCAGCCCCAGCACAATCAGCAAACCACACACCGCCACCATATTGAGTGCGTGTCCCAAAGCGGCCAATGGCGGTTCACTCATCAGGCGCATCATCTCTGGCCATTTATGCAGTAGATACCAGGCTGTTACGCTGCCAACCAGGATGGCTTTGAGGAAGGCTTTCAGGAGTTCAGCGCCTGCCTGGGCAGAGAACATCCGCCCGAGCCCGGAAATTGGATTCATTTTGCTGAATTTAAACTGTATCGACTTCCCGCTGAACAGGATGCCACCCAACAGCATAGGGGCGGCAATCGCCACAATCACCAGCCCGAAAATCAGCGGCAACAGTGCCCAAACGGCCTGTTTTATCAATTGGCTGATTTGTTTAACGATAAGATTGGGGTCGTTAATAATGCTGTGATCAAAATGAAGACCAGTAGACAACATTGCCGCTAGCTGTCGTGCCAACGGATCTCCGCCCATCCAGATAATGCTGATTCCTACCAATAGCATAAGCAGTGAGGTCAACTCGCGGGATCGGGGAATCTGCCCATCTTCGCGTGCTTTTTCAAGTCGGTGAGGTGTGGGGGCTTCTGTTTTGTCGTCGTCGCTTTCTTCTGACACTGCAACAATCTCGTGGCCACAATTACCAGCACAGCATGTCAGAAAGGGGTAACGCTAATGGGAGGAAAACGGGGGGATTTGTGGGTTTGTTTGTGGGTTAAGCAATGCGCAGCGCCCATTATCAGGCACTGCGCGAAGGCTTAAAACCCTAAACTATCCAGTAAATCATCAACCTGATCCTGGCTTGCAACCACACCCGCTGCGGTCGCGTTCATTTGCGGGCCGTTGAGCAGGCTGTCGGCTGGGCGTTTCGCACGCGCATCCAGTTCTGGCATGTTTTCCATTAACACCATCAACAACTGGCGTTCAATTTCCTGGATAACATCCATCATGCGTTTGATGACCTGACCGGTTAAATCCTGGAAGTCCTGCGCCATCATGATTTCCAGAAGCTGGGCATTGGTAAAGCTGGTGTGACTCGGGACGCCAGACAAGTAGCTGCGCGTATCGGTAACCAGTTCACGGGCATCACCCAGCTCGATTGGATTTTCAAACCAGGCATCCCAGCGGCCATTGAGTGCTTTGGCGTCGGATTCAAGTTTGTTCTGATGAGGCTGAGCCAGCTCCACACAGTTCAGCGCGCGTTCTGCGGCCTGCGCGGTCATCTGCACCACGTAGTCCAGGCGGTCGCGAGCATCGGGAATCGCTTCCGCCGCTTCAGCAATCGCCTGATCAAGGCCCAGCTCGCGTAAGCTGTCGCGCAGCATTCGGGTCAGGCTGCCTATCCGAACGATAATATCGCCGGTTGAATGTAACTCTGACGCGGGATTGGTAGATGAGTGCATGAGCCTCTCCTTACATGCCGAGCTTTTCGAAGATTTTGTTTAACTTCTCTTCAAGTGTTGCGGCGGTAAACGGTTTTACTACATAGCCACTCGCCCCCGCCTGTGCTGCGGCAATGATATTCTCTTTCTTCGCCTCAGCGGTCACCATCAATACCGGCAGAGCCGACATTGCGCCGTTGCCACGAATGGTTTTCAGCAACTCCAGACCGTCCATGTTCGGCATGTTCCAGTCAGAGATAACAAAACCAAAACCGCCACCATTAAGTTTATTGAGCGCATCGACACCATCTTCTGCTTCTTCGACGTTGTTGAAACCCAGCTCTTTTAGCAGGTTACGGACAATGCGACGCATGGTAGAGAAATCATCTACCACCAAAAATTTGAGTTCTTTATCTGCCATTAATTGGGTTCCTTCTGTTAAATACGTATTGCCTGTCCGGCACTAATTTTTATCAACATTTGTTGACTGATTTCGCTTAAATCGACCACTTCGCTAACGCCACCACTGTTAATGGCCTCACGTGGCATGCCGAACACCACACAACTTGCTTCGTTTTGGGCGATAGTCCATGCCCCGGCTTTATGCATTGCCAACATCCCTGCGGCGCCGTCATTCCCCATTCCCGTCAAAATGACGCCCACGGCGTTTCGCCCGGCAAATTTCGCGACAGAATGGAACAGCACATCCACGGCCGGACGATGCCGGTTCACGGGTGGGCCATCATGAATTTTGATTTGGTAGTTCGCCCCGCTACGGGCAAGCTCCATATGTTTATCGCCCGGTGCGATGTAGGCGTGCCCCGGTAGCACACGCTCGCCATCCTCGGCCTCTTTCACCGCTATCTGGCATAACTTGTTAAGCCGGTCAGCAAACGAGCGCGTAAAACCTGGCGGCATATGCTGCGTAATTAATACCGCCGGGCTTGATAGCGGCAGCGGTTGCAACACATGGCGAATCGCCTCGGTACCACCGGTTGACGCACCGATTGCTATCAATTTTTCTGAACTGAGCAATGGCCCGGCTTTCAACGCAGCAGGAGCTGCAACGGGTGCTCGCGCCGCCAGTTTTGCCTTCGCAGCAGTACGCACTTTCTCCGCAATAGTTTCGCTGTAAGCCAGCATTCCTTCACGAATGCCTAACTGAGGCTTGGTGACAAAATCAATCGCGCCCAACTCCAGCGCCCGCAATGTCACTTCCGAACCTTTCCCGGTGAGCGACGAAACCATCACCACTGGCATCGGGCGCAGGCGCATTAATTTTTCGAGAAAATCCAGGCCGTCCATGCGCGGCATTTCGACATCCAGCGTCAGCACGTCAGGGTTGAATTTCTTAATCAAATCACGCGCTACCAGCGGATCGGGTGCGGTTGCCACCATTTCCATGTCATCGTGGCTATTCACAATTTCGGTCATGATCTGGCGCATCAGGGCGGAGTCATCGACGCATAGCACGGTTATTTTTGTCATGATCTTTCCTTACTCAGTCCGTACACGGTCTGCCCACGCAGTAAAAACTCGCGGCTGAGGTTACTGAAGTTTTCCGAATGCCCGGCAAACAGCAATCCACCCGGTTTTAGCAGCGGTACAAAACGCTGCAAAATTTGCTGCTGAGTCGCTTTATCAAAATAAATCATCACATTGCGACAAAAAATGGCGTCAAACGGTCCAGGAATTGGCGCTTGCTTGTCCAAAAGATTGATTGGCGCAAACTCCATATGGCTGGCCAGATCGCTACGCACCCGTACCAGCCCATCATGTGGCCCGGTGCCACGCATGAAGTAGCGCTGCATCTGGAGCGGAGCCAGTGTTTTCAGTTCATCCTGGCGATAAATGGCACTCTGGGCTTTCTCCAGCACCTGGGTGTCGATATCACTGGCGAAGACTTTCCAGCGCCCAGGCGCCATACCCAGCACATCCGCGAGCGTTATAGCGATGGAATACGGCTCTTCACCGGTTGAGGCCGCCGCACTCCAGACTTTGTACTCCCCACTACGTTTACGCGCATGTTCTGCGAGGATCGGAAAGTGGTGACCTTCGCGAAAAAACGCCGTCAGGTTGGTGGTCAGGGAGTTAATGAACGCCTGCCATTCGGCATTGCTGCCGTTGGCCTCCAGCATGCTCAGGTAGTGCCCAAAATCCTCCAGTCCCAGGGTACGTAAACGTCGCACCAGGCGGTTGTAAACCATGTCTCGCTTGTGATCGGCCAGCACGATTCCTGCACGCTGGTAAATCAACTGGCATATCCGGCGAAAGTGCGTGTCGGACAGCGGTAGACGCTGTGTCATCTGTAACATTAATGACGATTGTCCAGTGGACAGTGGTGATGTCATAGCGCCTTCTCAGTCACAATCAGGGGGTAACGAGCACCCCGTTGGTTACTAAATCTCTGGTGACGTCTTCGTTGCAGACAGTTTCCAGATTAAACACCGATACCACACCGCTGAGGTGTTCGGCCTGGCTTGCCAGAGCATCGGTTGCTGCTGCCGCTTCTTCGACCAGCGCGGCATTCTGTTGAGTAACCTGATCCATCTGGCTTACCGCCTGCGCCACCTGTTCGATGCCACGGCGTTGTTCGTCGGATGCAGACGCGATTTCGCCCATAATGTCGTTAACTTGCGTCACCGAACGGACGATTTCCGCCATTGTCGTTGCTGCGGTATCCACCAGTTGCGAGCCTTGCTGCACACGGTCGACCGACTCTTCGATCAGCACTTTGATCTCTTTTGCTGCCTGCGCGCTGCGTTGTGCCAGGTTGCGCACTTCGCCTGCCACCACAGCAAATCCACGGCCTTGTTCACCCGCACGGGCGGCTTCAACGGCGGCGTTAAGCGCCAGAATATTGGTCTGGAAGGCGATACCATCAATCACGCTGGTGATGTCGCCAATTTTCTTCGAACTGCCCGCAATGTCGTGCATCGTGCGGGCAACGTTTGCGGCCTGTTTACCGCCCTGTTGTGCGGTGTCTGCCGCAGTACGGGAAAGCTGTGCGGCCTGGCGTGCGTTATCGGCGTTCTGGCCCACCGTCGCGGTCAACTGCTCCATGCTGGCAGCCGTTTGCGCAAGCGATGCGGCCTGTTGTTCGGTTCTGGAAGAGAGATCGTTGTTGCCTGCGGCAATTTCAGCGATCCCGGTGTGCATCGCCCCGCTGCCCTGGCGCACTTGCTGTACAGTCTCTTTCAGCGCTTGCTGCATGTTTTTCAGGCTGCGGAAAATCTCGGAGATTTCATTACGCCCATACACGCTTATCGGGCGTGCTAAATCGCCTGCGGCAATGTGCTCAAAGTGGCTACGCACAATATCCAGCGGCTGCACCAGCATACGGCGCGACCAGATAATTGAACCCACCAGCATCAGGATGGCGATCACCGTCACGCTGGCGAAAATAATCGCCGAGATCTGGTAGTTCATTTTGCTGTCAGCACTCGACGCCGCCACGGTGTCATTGATGCTTTGCTGCCAGGCGTTAAAGTAAGCGTCAAAAATATCCTGTGATTTCTGAATCGGCGCACTCAGAAAGTCAGAAAGCTGGTTGCTTTCAAGCCAGGTCGCCTGATGCTGTAAATCATCGCGATAAGCGGCGTAGCTCTGCTTCGTCGACACCACCATATCCTCACCTTCTTTATTTAAAGGTGGGATTTCCAGAAACTGGTTAAACAGCATGTCAGCCTGTTTCAGGCTGCCACGGGCATTTGCCATCAGGCGCTTAATGTCTTCCGGCGGGTAACTGAGTGCTGTCAGCGTACCGGCACGGCTTAAGGCAGTACTGGCCTGCAACAAAGCCGCACGGCTTTGCGTTAAGGTGTCACGTTGCTGGTTTCCGACTTCAACCATTTTAAGATTCTGAAAATCATCCCTGAATGCCCAAAAAGACAATCCATTACTGCCAATCTGCAGCACGCCGCAGACGATCAAGATTAACAACAGAGTGGTCGAAATTCGGATACGGTTGAACATCACAGCCCCTCAGCCGACACGTCTGCCGGCCATTAATGTTTCTTAGAAAGTTTCCCAGTTATCGTCGCGCCCGCTTACGGCCGGTTTACTCGTTTTGAGCGTCGGCGCAGGCGAAGGTGTGGTGCTAACCGAAGGTGTCAACGCAGGTTCCGTTGTTAAACGGAAGGCTGCGACCAGCTGGTTAAGCATGCTGGCTTGTTCTTCAAGTGCTGCGGCGGCAGAGGCTGATTCCTCCACCAGCGAGGCGTTCTGCTGAGTCACGCGGTCCATTTCTGAAACCGCCAGCGCAACCTGTTCGATACCGCGACTTTGTTCATCAGAGGCAGAGGCAATTTCACCCATGATGTCGGTGACACGCGTCACCGCATTCACGATGTCGCTCATGGTTTCTCCGGCGCTTTCAACCAGCACAGAGCCGGTATCCACGCGGGAAACTGAATCTTCAATCAGTGATTTGATCTCTTTCGCCGCCTGAGCGCTGCGTTGTGCCAGGTTGCGCACTTCACCGGCAACTACCGCGAATCCACGCCCCTGTTCACCGGCACGAGCTGCTTCTACTGCGGCGTTCAGCGCCAGAATGTTGGTCTGGAAGGCGATACCGTCAATCACACCGGTAATATCAGCAATTTTCTTCGATGAACCGGCAATGTCGTGCATGGTCTTCACTACCCCATCCACAACTTTGCCGCCGCGCTGAGCGGTTTCGGAGGCGCTTAATGCTAATTGAGATGCCTGACGGGCGTTTTCCGCATTCTGTTTCACGGTCGCGGTGAGCTGTTCCATGCTGGCGGCAGTTTCTTCAAGAGAGGCGGCCTGCTGTTCAGTACGCGATGAGAGGTCGTTATTTCCGGCGGCTATTTCCGTCGCACCGCTGTAGATGGCATCAGAACCATCACGCACGCTGCCGACGGTTATGATCAGTTCTTGCTGCATATGGCGCACACTGGAAGTCAGTTCGCTAATTTCATTGCGGCCATTTGAGACGATATTTTCAGTCAGGTTGCCGTTGGCAATTTCACGGATATGACCGATTACCACCGACAGCGGTTGCAGCAAAATCCGGCGCATACCAACCCACACCAGCAAAATCACAACTGCCAGTGCTAACGCAAGGCCAACAATTTGCCATTTCGCGAAGTTGTAATCCTGAGTGCTGGCAATGTAAGACTGCTCGTACATGCGGTCATTTAGCGCAATATAGTCGCTATATTCTTTCTCCAGCGCGTTTTGCAGGCTTTGGGTGGACTGCGCAAAGTAGGCGTCCATATTGCCGCTTTCGAGGTAGCCCACCAGCTCGCTTAACGCCTGGTTGTAGTTCCGGTAGTCGTCATCAATACCGTTAACCACAGCTTCGAGCTCCGGGTTAATGGCAGGGATTTGTTTAAACAGGGTGTAATGTTTCTGAGCATCGGCAAGGGATTTTTTGGCGTTATTAAGCAAGTCGGTTTTTGCCGCGCTTTGCCCGTTACTGGCATCCATCATCATGCGGGCAGCCGAACGACTGAGGTTAATGCGCGTTTGCAGCATCAATTCCCAAGTGTTTGCCAGTTCCGATTGCTGAACGCGTAACTCTTTGGAAACTTTAAAACTATCGTTATTTTGTTTGAGCGAGTTAAAGAACATTCCGCCAGAGATGAGTTGGAGGAGAGCGAACACCACCAGCACCATCATTAGCATGGTGACAACGCGAATACGGTTCAACATATAACACCCTTTTAATGATTTCTTATCGGTGTTATCGGCATGAAGAAACGGAACTTTAACGGAAACCCGGCGGGATGCGGGTTATTGCATTAATGCAGTGAATTTAACAACCAGATGCTGAGAAGTGTTTACAGTTGTGCTGTCAGGTTTACATTTTCGCAAGGCATCCAGAGTGAATCCTTTTTTTGTTAAACCTTCATTTTAAACACCCTTACGTTCGACTGCCTGAGCGCTGAATAGGCGCATGCATTGAAATTTAGCTCAGGAATTCAGAAGCGCTCAGAAATCGAACAAGCGACTGGTTAATGGGATGATGTGAAATATTTTCCCGCTTAATCAATTCATTACTCATGCCAACATTGGGTAACTCTGCGGTTTTGCGAAAACAATAGGATTTTTTCGTGATGAAAATCACATTGTTACGTCAGCGTTTCCGAATTAACAAATATGACAAATAGTAAAAAATAGTTGAATCCTGGCGAGCTTTGGTTCAATTTATGGGCCGAATGTATATTGGCCAACCATAAAAATTACATATGGCTCAATAAGTTAATTAATTGTTACTAATCGACGGGGTTATTACGTAATTGTCTAGTTCAAACAAACTCACGCTGTTCATTCTTCTGTTCATGTTTGCCGGGATCCTCTCGGGTGCTGCAATCCATGAATACGCAGCCGCAGAAAACATCAAAAGTTATGCCGAAAACATCACGCTGTTTACCGACATCTTTTTACGCCTGATCAAAATGGTTATTGCTCCATTAGTGTTCAGCACCCTGACCGTGGGCATTATGAAGATGGGCGAGACGTCCACCATTGGCCGCGTCGGTGGCAAAGCGATGGTGTGGTTTATCTCTTCATCTGTGCTGTCTATCCTGATTGGCCTGTTCATCGTCACGCTCCAGCATCCGGGCTCAGGCATGAATCTTCAGGTGCCAGCGGGTGATGTGCAAACCGGTCTTGCGGTAAGCGGCATGAACCTGAAAGCCTTTATCTCACACACCATTCCAACCAGCATTGCAGGCGCGATGTCGAACAACGAAATCCTGCAAATTGTGGTGTTCTCTCTGTTCTTCGGTATTGCTGGTGCGTCACTGGGTGAGAAATTTAACACCCCGTTAGTTGCGGCTTTGGATGTGGTTTCTCACATCATGCTGAAAGTGACAGGCTATGTAATGTATGTGGCACCACTGGCTATCTTTGCGGCTATTTCTTCTGTCGTTGCGACGGAAGGCCTGGGGATTTTGCTTAACTACGCATCCTTTATTGGTGGTTACTACCTCGCAATTATCCTGACCTGCATGGTGCTTATTGGTGTTGGCTATATGGTCCTCAAGCGCGATGTATTCCGCCTGATTGCGATGCTGAAAGATCCGGTTCTGGTGGCATTTACCACCAGCAGTTCTGAAGCGGCTTATCCGAAAACACTAGACCAGCTCACGCGCTTTGGTTGCTCTCGTAACATTGCATCATTTGTTCTACCGATTGGTTATTCGTTCAACCTGGTCGGTTCAATGGTGTATTGCTCTTTTGCTTCCATGTTTATCGCTCAGGCGTACAACATCCACCTGACTTTCTCTGAGATTGTGGTGCTGATGCTGACATTAATGCTGGCGTCAAAAGGGATTGCGGGCGTACCGCGTTCTGCGCTGGTTGTACTGGCAGCAACCATCCCAAGCTTCAATATTCCGGTAGCAGGTATTTTACTGCTGATGGGTATCGACCACTTCCTGGATATGGGCCGTTCTGCCATCAACGTATTGGGTAATGGCGTTGCAACAGCAATGCTGTCGAAAAATGAAGGTGAGCTGGAAGAACAAACTGAAGCAGGTGAGCGCGTAGAAGCGTAATTTTCCTGTATTTGCTTTAATAGTGGCGGATGGCGCTTGCGCTTATCCGCCCTATAAAGAAGTAACTATTAAGCCACGCGCGCCGCGCTATCGACCAACGCCATCTCTTCGCTGTTAAGCAGCTTCTCAATATTCACCAGAATCAGCATGCGGTCGCCAAGTGCACCGAGGCCAGTCAGATACTCAGTTGAAAGCGTCACAGCAAACTCTGGTGCCGGGCGAATTTGCTCAGCGGTCAGAGATAACACGTCTGATACACCATCTACCACAATACCCACCACACGTTGGCCGAAGTTCAGTACGATAACCACTGTGTTGTCGTTATATTCCACGTCGTCTTGCTCAAACTTAATACGCAAGTCGAGGATCGGCACAATCACGCCGCGCAGGTTGGTCACGCCTTTAATAAAGGCAGGCGTGTTAGCAATACGCGTGACCTGGTCGTAGCCACGGATTTCCTGCACTTTTAAAATATCGATGCCGTACTCTTCATCACCGAGGGTAAAGACCAGGAACTCTTGCCCTACCGTTTCCCCGGTCAATTTGGTCACATTGGTTAATCCAGTCATTTTCTTATCCTATTCTCAAACCCGGAGGATCAGGCGGCGGTGCCGGCCATACGTTGTTCGCGATTCAAACCTTGCAGCGCTGAGACATCAACAATCAGTGCCACACTGCCATCACCGAGGATGGTTGCTGCGGAAATCCCCGGCACTTTGCGATAGTTGCTTTCAAGGTTTTTAACGACCACCTGATGTTGACCAATCAGCTGATCCACCAGCAGCGCGTAACGTCGACCAGCGCTTTGCAAAATCACCACAATGCCTTGCGTCGCTTCAGTTTTCGCACCCGCAACATCAAATACTTTCCACAACTCAACCAGCGGCAGGTATTCGCCACGAACTTCAAGTACGCGCTCACCACCGGCAAGAGGATGCAGATCGTCTTCTTTCGGCTGTAGCGACTCCATCACCGCATTGAGTGGCAGGATAAACACTTCGTCGCATACTTTTACCGACATCCCATCAAGAATGGCGAGGGTCAGCGGCAACATAATGCGGATGGTGGTGCCAACATTGGCCTGCGATTTAATTTCAACATGGCCACCCATTTCCTGGATGTTACGCTTCACCACGTCCATGCCTACACCGCGCCCGGAAACGTCTGTAACCTGCTCGGCGGTAGAGAATCCAGGGGCGAAAATCAGCATGCCGACTTCGTCGTCCGACATGTTTTCATGCACTGGCATCCCCTGCGATAGCGCTTTAGCAAGAATGCGCTCACGGTTCAGGCCCGCACCATCATCAGAAACTTCAATGCAGATGTTCCCGCCCTGGTGCTCGGCAGAAAGAATTAAGTTACCAACTGCTGATTTCCCCGCTGCAAGGCGTTTTTCCGGGGTTTCGATGCCATGATCGAGGCTATTACGCACCAGGTGAGTCAGTGGGTCGATAATGCGTTCAATCAGACTTTTATCCAGTTCGGTGGAGCTACCTTGCAGAGTCAGTTCAACCTGTTTATCCAGCTTACTTGCCAGATCGCGCACCAGACGCGGGAAGCGACTGAAGACATACTCCATTGGCATCATACGGATAGACATCACCGACTCTTGCAAGTCACGGGCGTTACGTTGTAACTGACCCATGCTGGTAATCAGTTCGCCGTGATCAACCGGGTCTAATTCATTGGATCGCTGTGCCAGCATCGACTGGGTAATCACCAGCTCGCCAACCAGGTTGATTAACTGATCAACCTTCTCAACCGCAACGCGAATGCTGCTTGATTCGCTGACACGCGTAGGTTTGCTTTCTCTTTCCGTACGTGGTGCGACCGGAGCCACAGGCGCGGCAACTACTGGCTGAGGTGCGTTAACCGCAAGTGCCACCGGCACTTCTTCTGACTCAACTGCAGCGGCTGGCGCAGCAGTTGCCGTTAACGGAAGAAATTCGATTTGCTCAGGCTCGATGACAAAGCAGAGCACCGCGCTAATGTCGTCAGCACTTACCGTCGTTTCAATAGTTGCAGTGACAGAGTTTTCACCCTTTTCCACTTCACTTAAGGTACCGAGGTTACCCAGCTCTTCGAGCAGTAAATCCAGTTCAGTCGATTTCAGCCCGGTAATCGCAATGCGCAGATTGCCATCGTTAGTTGGCAGCGCATCGACTGACTCTTTTTCCACGACGGTCAATTTTGCAGGCGGCGCAGGTATTTCACCTTTGGCTTCCAGAGCCAGTTGGCGCAGCGCTTTGCAGATATAATCGAAACTCTCAGCATCTGGGACCTGTGAGTTTTTATAAGCGTCCAACTGTTCCTGCATAATATCTTTGGTTTCCAAAAACAGGTTGATGATATCGGTGTTGAGGTGCATCTCACCGCGCCGGGCATCGTCGAGCAGGTTTTCCATTAAATGCGTGGTTTCCTGCAAAACGCTGAAACCGAAAGTCCCGGCGCCACCTTTTATCGAGTGTGCTGCGCGGAATATGGCATTCAGCAGTTCTGAATCTGGCGCTTCAGGAAGCAGATTCAGCAGGTGCTGTTCCATATCGGCCAGTAGCTCGTCGGCCTCGTCAAAAAATGTCTGGTAAAAATCGCTGATATCCATACTCACGCTATCACCTCGTACCGGGTTGTGGCGGTAATGTGTTCTGCGCCGGTTCCGCGGCAGCAGGTTGTTGGAGAATGCTTATTGGCTGGTTATCGCTTTCTGCGTTTTCATGCACGATGGCATCCTCAGCTTGTTTGTTGAGCACCAGCAAACTAATGCGCCGGTTAATAGCATCACCTGGTCCGCGATTAGTCAGGCGCATGGTTGATGACATACCTACGACGCGCAGGACTTTGCCGTCGATTAAACCGCCAGCCATTAATTCACGCCGCGAGGCGTTGGCGCGGTCGGCGGAAAGTTCCCAGTTGCTATAACCGTGCTCACCCATGGCATAAGGCAAGTCATCAGTGTGGCCAGATAAACTAATTTTATTTGGGAAATCATTTAGTAACGGCGCAATGCTGCGCAGAATATCGCGCATGTAAGGCTCAACTTCTGCACTGCCGTTTTTAAACATCGGGCGGTTCTGACTGTCGATTATTTGTATCCGCAGCCCCTCCTGCACCAGATCAATTTGCAGATGTGGGCGCAGCGCACGCAGTTTAGGGTCAGATTCAATCAGCTGATCAAGTTTGTCGCCCAAGCGCTTAAGGCGGTTGGCTTCCATCCGTTTTCTGAGATCTTCAATATTCGGCTGTCTTTTCACTTCGCCTTGTTGCTGTGTCACATCGTCGCCACCGCCAGGAATGGGACTTTGGCTGTCGGCGATACGCTGCCCGCCGGTAATGGCGGCAGAAAGTGGCGTACGGAAATAGTCGGCAATTTGCGCTAGTTCTTTAGGGCTGGAGATGGAAATCAGCCACATCACCAGAAAAAAAGCCATCATCGCAGTCATGAAGTCAGCGTAGGCAATTTTCCACGAACCGTGCGCGCCGCCGCCGTGGCCTTTATGCTTACGGCGTTTTACGACAATAATCGGGCGCGCGTTGTGCTTCATACTTCTTCTTCCGTGGCGCGCGATTGCGCGTTCGGAGAACGAACAGCACGAACATGTTCTTCAAGCTCAACAAATGATGGGCGCTCACTGGAGTAAAGGGTTTTACGACCAAATTCGACAGCAATCGGCGGCGCGTAACCATTCAGACTCGAAAGCAAAGTGACTTTTACGCACTGCATCATTTTGGTCGTTTCAGCGCTTTTTTGGCGTAAAACGGTGGCAAGCGGTGAAATAAATCCGTAGGCCAGCAAAATCCCCAGGAAGGTTCCAACCATAGCGTGGGCAATTAATGCGCCCAATTCTCCTGCCGGGCGGTCCGCAGAAGCCAACGCATGCACCACCCCCATTACGGCAGCGACAATACCGAATGCCGGAAGTGAATCCCCCATGATGGCAAGGCTATTGGCTGGTATTTCAGCCTCACTTTCATGGGTTTCAATCTCCTCATCCATCAATGCTTCAATTTCAAATGAATTCATATTCCCGCTGATAATCAGACGCAGGTAATCAATAATGAATTCCAGCATCAGAGTGTCGGCAAGAATACGCGGGTAACTGGCGAAGATTTCGCTTTCTTTCGGATTTTCGATATCACGTTCGAGCGAAAACATCCCTTGTTGGCGGGACTTCGCCATCAAGCGATAAAGCAAGGCCATGAGATCCATATACATGCTTTTGGTGTATTTCGAGCGGCGAAAAAGTAATGGCAATGCTTTCACCGTTGCTTTAATAGCCTTACCGTTATTCCCAACGATAAATGCCCCAATTCCCGCCCCACCAATGATGATAAATTCAGCTGGTTGATAGAGTGCGCCAAGATGACCACCGGTCATCATATAGCCGCCGAATACTGTCGCGATAACGACCAGATAGCCTATTACAATCAGCACGAGTACATCCTTCTGCTGTTAAATGTGACGAGGAATCACAAATCAGAGGTGTTTATGGCTCAGTGCAGGGCAAAAAAAAGCAGCGATAATTGCTTATCGCTGCTGGAGTGTTTACCACACCGAACTGTTAAACGGCCTGTTTGACCTGTTCATCCAGCAGTTGTGGAATAATATCGGCAGTATTCGTAGAAAGTTTACGTCTTTTTACCGCTCTCGACGGCGGCTGGCATAAACTGCAAGCAAAGCTACCTGCGGGCTGATGTGCGTGAGTAATAAAGTTACCACCACAGGAATTGCAACAGTTCAATTCAAGCATGTTACTTTCAACAAAACGCACCAGTGTCCAGGCGCGAGTCAGCGCCAGCAGCGGCCCGCTTTCTTGTGCCGGGCATTGTTCCAGGTACAAGCGGTAAGCCTTAATGACTGCATCGACACCGGTACATAATCCGGTGCGCAGCAAGAACTGCCAGGCGTTGCAAAACATAGAAGCATGAATATTCTGCTCCCACGTCATAAACCAGTCGGTAGAAAAAGGCAGCATCCCTTTCGGTGGTGGGCTACCACGGAGCTCTTTATATAGTTTGATCAGTCGGCCACGGCTTAATTGCGTTTCGCTTTCCAGCATCTGCAATCTTGCACCGAGCGTGATTAACTCCATCGCCAGTTGTATATCACGGGCTTCCTGAACAATACTTTTTTCGCTCATTTTGCTACGCCCTTTTTTTGCGAGGTGCCTCGTCTATTGCGGAGACCTCATTTAATAAGCGGGTGGATAACAAAATGCCAGTATGAATTTGCTGTAAATCATCCACACGAGAGTCTTGTGTCAGGCGGGTAATGGTTTGGTTATCGTTAAAGCGGAATTGGCAAATCAACTGGTTGGTTTCCGCCAATTTCACCATTTGCGGCAATGTTAATTCACTCAGGGAATTAGCCATATCCTCGGTCACTCCCAAACGAAACATTGCTGAGGCTTTATCGCTACTAATAAGGCGCTGCGCAAGCAACAAATACGATAAATTAATATCGTAGATATGTTTCAACAACTCGGATGTATGCATTTTGTTCATCCTGAAAAACTTACTTTTATACATGCGGTATTACCGCACCCCGTGAGTCGCCGAGAAATCCCGGTTAAAATTAGAACAACCAAAAAAGACAAATTCAATTGACTGATAACACGCACTGAATCCACCGACACGAAAATGCAGTGGAGACTTCCTTGTGGGTACGTTCTTATCGGAGCTTAAATTTCTGACATTAAATTAAGATTTTTCCTAATTCCGGGCAAACTCTACTCGTAGCCCTTTAGACATACAATGCGGATGCCTGCGAATTTTGAGTTATATGTGACACAGATCACATATATTTGCTTTATGACTCCCCTTAAAACATCAGCAAGACTTTTCATTTGCTCGTTAAACAATCAAACTCGAAATAACCGTTACGTTCATCTGGTAAAACCTTTTCGTTTGCCTAACAATCTGATGACTTAACATCAATAACGCGTCTTAAGAGCTACTTAGCTATGTGATTTATATCGCATTTTTTATCAAGCAATTTAATACACTGCATTAATGTTTGTTTTTAGCACATAACGCCTTGAGTTTTTCAATTTCGCGTAAGAATGGTGATAAATTCTTACACCAGGATGACAGGCGCAGTATCAATATAAATTAATACTAAAGTTTGATGGAAAAACGAGCTGTCCAGGCATTAAGACTGCTTCACAAGTCATTTACATTAGAGTTATTAATCATTTTTCATGAGCAGACGCACATTCTTTATGGGTACTATTATTGCGTAAGAATGTGATATGTAGTAGGGAAAGTGTAAGTAATTTGTTATCAATCAGCGGGAGGTTGTCATGAGTTACCAACATATATTGGTTGCTGTCGCCATCAGTCCAGAAAGCCAGATCCTGGTTGAAAAGGCGGTTTCAATCGCCCGACCGGTGAATGGGAAAATTTCGCTGATTACACTCGCATCCGACCCCGAACTTTATAATCAATTTGCCGCACCCATGATGGAAAACCTGCGGGAATTAATGCTTGAAGAGACTCAGCTTTTTATTGATGAGCTGGTTAAAAAGGCAAATTACCCTATTACAGAAACGGTTATTGCTACCGGCGAATTAAGTGAGCACATTCTGGCAATATGTAATAAGGGTTCTGTGGATTTAGTGATTTGTGGTAACCACAATCAATCCTTTTTCAGCAAGATAATTTGCTCCGCGAAAGCAGTGGTAGCATCCAGTCAAGTTGATGTTTTGCTAGTCCCGCTGAGATAAGCAGTATTTAAGTTAAATCTGGCTTATATCATCAGAAATAAGAGGGGTATCTATCTTAAATTGATGTCACTCAAAGCTAACTTCAAAACAAAAATTCAAAAGCCTATTCGATTTTGACCTGGCTCCGAATATAAATTGCTTAAGCTTTACCGTGAAATGGCAATTTAATGATCTGGCGAGGGTTGTCAGGGGGAAAATATCCCCCTGACACGTTCACCGTTAGCGGGTTTGCAATGCAGGTAAATCATCTATGCGAACGGAAAAATCACCGCCCGAACATAGGCGATGGAATAGAGTCACGCCAACTTAGGAAACGTCGCCACCTTCTTTCCCATCTCAAACTCCTCATTTCGTGGAGTAACCTGCTTTAAGTCCTCTATAAACCGCTTCTGCCAGTGGTGAATATCATTCTTCTCAATCACCGTCATCATTTCGCTATGACGTGATATCCGTTCGGCCAAAGGCATAGTTAACGCACGATCCAGGGCTGCGGCAACGTCGTCACGGTCGTAAGGGTTAACAATGAGTGCCGAGGACAATTCATTTGCGGCACCGGCGAATTTCGACAATACCAGCACGCCCGGATTAGCAGGGTCCTGAGCCGCAACATACTCTTTCGCCACCAGGTTCATCCCATCACGCAGTGGAGTCACTAAGCCAACATCCGCATGGCGGAATACTTTCATTACCAGTTTGCGGTCAAAATGTTGATTCAAATAATACAGCGGAGTCCAGCCCAATTGACCGTACTTACCATTGATGCGCCCCGCTTCAGTTTCCAACTGATGACGAATATCCTGATACGCCTGCACATCGCCACGCGAAGTCGGTGCAATTTGCGTGTAACGGATTTTCCCGTGATGCTGGGGATAATTTTCCAGTAGCGCTTCAAAAGCGAGAAACCGTTCAGGCAATCCTTTGGAGTAGTCCAGTCGCTCAACCGAGAAGATGTTTTTGATACTCCCCAATTCCGCTTTAAGCTGAGCCAATTTTGGCGGTAGCGGACCCTGAGCGCTCTTTTTGATTTCTTCTGGTTCGATACCTATCGGATACACTTCAGTGCGAAACGTATTGCCATACGCCTGATGCTGGTTTTTATCCAGGCTATCAAGCCGCGTCTGACTTGCAACACAATCCAGGAATGCCTGGCGATCGTTTTCCGTCTGAAAACCCAGTAAATCGTATTCACACAACGCTTCGAGTAACTCCTCATGCGGCGGGAGCGCGTTAAATACTTCAGGCGTTGGGAATGGAATATGTAAGAAAAAACCGATGCGGTGATTTAGCCCTTGTTTGCGGCAATCTGCGGCGAAGGGCAGCAAATGATAGTCATGTACCCATAAGACATCGTCTTTTTCCAACAATGGCTTAAGCTTGCTCGCAAGCATGGTATTAACCCGTTGATAGCCTTCCCAGGCTTCACGCTGATAATCGACCAGGTCCAGACGATAGTGAAATGCTGGCCAAAGGACAGCGTTGGAAAATTGCAGATAATAGCTTTCATAGTCTTCTTTGCTAAGATTGAAAGAAGCCCAGGTGATGTTGCCCCGTTTAGTCTTTTGTAATGCAGCATCGGGGTCACCGACCTCTCCACTCCAGCCAAACCACAGCCCACCGGCCGTCTTTAAAGCACCCAAAATCCCCACAGCCAAGCCACCTGCACCACCTTTCTTATCGTCCGGTGGCGCAATGCGATTAGAGACTACCACTAAGCGACTCATAATCTTCTCCCCGTAAAATATCTGACTTTTGTTGTTCTATGTGTTGCGTTAATTTGCCAAGCCAGTGATAAACCATGCGTACGTTTGCCAGTCGGAAGTTAGCAATTGTGTCGCCATTTCCCACTTTAATGGTCACCCCTCCAAGGGCGTTAACCTGTTTAAACCCTGCTTCATCTGTTAAATCATCACCAATAAAAATCGGTGTGCGGCCCGCAAAGGGTGCCTCCTGCATAAATGCACGAATAGCAGCACCTTTATCAATACCCAAAGGTTTCAACTCCACGACACATTTCCCCGGTTGCAATGCCAGTTCAGGAAAGCGCAGTGTCATTTGCTGTGCCAATTCAAAAATAGCCTCTTCTGCTTCGGGCGCCTGGCGGTAATGCAGCGCAAAAGCCATCCCTTTAGCTTCAAGTTCAGTACCCGGAAGCTGTAAAAGCGCATTGCTTAAATGCTGATGTAATGCGGTTACTACCGGTTCAGGGAGCGTCACTACATGGGTTTTATCATTGATATCACGGCGTTCTGCCCCATGCACACCCGCGAGCGGGAAGTGAAATGGAGTGGCGAGCTTATCAAGCTCAGTCATTGAACGCCCTGAAATCAATGCCAACGCCCCACCACTCATGAGCGACATTTTTTGCAGCAATGTGCGCACCGCCGCGGGGATATAAACCTGGTCCGGGTGCGGTTTGATTTCTGCAAGCGTGCCATCGAGGTCGAAGAAAAAGGCAAGGTTTCCTGAAAGTAGAGGCGGTACAGATGCAACTTCAGCCACCAGCGGCTCCTCCTTACATAGTTAGTATTACTACCGTAACGGTAGATTATGATTAGCCATGTAAGTATAGACAGGGTGACGGGTGTCGCAATTTTCCAGGATAAATCGCCAGGCCGCATATGGCCTGGCGTTTCGGTTTGGCAGGTGTCAGAAGAAGCTTGCGATAAGTCCTGAAATAGCCAATAGCCCCATAACCGTAACGAAGATATTGCTCACTTTGCCACGGAATTTCGCCAGCGCAGGTATTTTGTGGATAGCGTACATCGGCATGATAAACAGGATCATCGCGATGATTGGGCCGCCCAGCGATTCGATCATGCCAAGGATGCTTGGATTAAGCGTTGCCACCAACCACAGGCTCAGTAGGAAGAACAGAGCGATAGCTTTATTCAGCTTGCGGTCATCAAAACGCTTGCCGTTGTGGCGGGCAATTTTTTTCACCAGTCCATGCAGACCTTCGCGTGCTCCCAGGTAGTGGCCGAAGAAGGAGCTGGAAATTGCCAGAATTGCTACCAGTGGGCCAAAGATGGAGATCAGCGGGTTATCGAATTTGTTGGCAAGGAAGCTCAGCATTGAAATATTTTGCTGTTTTGCTGCCATCAAATCTGCCGGAGTCACACTTAGCACGCAGCTGAAGACAAACAACATAACAAACGCCAGCAGAATGGTGGATGTTTTGCGCAGTGTCTGGCTGGCTTTTTCATCTGCCTGGTTGCCATATTCACGACGTTGAGACAACGCAAATGAGGAGATAGCCGGGGAGTGGTTAAAAGCAAATACCAACACCGGAATAGTCAGCCACATAGTGGTAGTGAAATCTATCGCAGTAGGTACCTGGGAAAGAGCTGCCGTGTTCCAGTGTGGAATCAAATATAAAGAGAGGAACAGCAGGATACCGACTAACGGGTAAACCATCAGCTCGGTAATTTTCAGCATCACACGCTCACTCGTCAGCATCACCGCCATCAGCGCGACAATCAGCACAATCGACAAAATCACACGCGGTGGTGAAGCCATTCCCAGTTGGTTGACCATTAGCGAATCAATGGTGTTGGTGATACCTACACCGTAAATCAGCAGAATTGGATAGATTGCGAAGAAGTACAGCAGAGTGATTAAGATGCCCGCTTTAGCTCCGAAATGTTCTTCCACAACTTCGGTGATGTCGCTGCCAGGGTTACGTGATGATAAGACAAAACGAGCAAGCCCCCGGTGAGCAAGCCAGGTCATTGGCCCAACGATAACCGCCAGTGCCACTAACGGCCAGAATCCGCCCATCCCTGCGTTGATTGGGAGAAATAACACCCCTGCCCCAACTGCCGTACCAAAAAGGCTCAGAACCCAGGTGGTATCAAACTTACGATTCCCGGGAACATGCACTTTACTACGGGTGTAATTAACATCACTGCTCATTGGCTCATCTCCTTGAGGCCGAATTCAGGCTGCCGACTCTACTTTAGCCGCGTGATTGTTACAGTGATTCATATCCTGGTTTGAATTAGTTTATGGAGGGAAATACTAACAATCTAATCAATATCACATTTAAACACTGGATATCTTATCTGAGTGAAAATTAAACAATGTTGATGACAAAAAAATGGTGGATGTCGCTTTCGCTAATCCACCCCCAAAAAAGAACTCACACCCTTTACCGCTACAACGTATTCCCACTACCCGAAATCTGCGCAGCAGAACCAAGCCGTTAAACCGTACGTTTTGCTTTCTGTTTGTAGCGATCGAAGATGACAGCAGCAAGCAGAATCAAACCGCGCACCACATATTGCGAGAAAGGCGAAATGTTCAGCAGGTTCATGGCATTTTCCACGGTGCCAAGAATCAAAATCCCGGCAATCACGTAGGAAATTTTACCAATCCCACCTTTGAGTGATACCCCACCCAACACGCAGGCTGAAATTACAATCAACTCATAACCAATAGACGTCATTGGCTGGCCACTGGTCATACGCGAAGCAAGGATAATCCCTGCCGCTGCCGACACTAACCCGGAGAGAATAAAGATGATGATTTTAGTACGCACCACTGGCACACCCGCCAGACGTGCCGCTTCTTCGTTGCCACCAATCGCTAATGTGTTACGGCCAAAGGTCGTTTTGTTGAGCAGGAAACCAAAGATTATCAGACACGCAACTGTCAGCCAGATGGGTGCAGGCAGCCCAAACCAGTTGGCATAACCCAGTGCAAAGAAGCGTTCATCCTCGATGCCCACCGCTTTACCATCAGAAATAATGTATGCGAGGCCGCGTACAATTTGCATGGTGGCAAGAGTCGTTATTAGCGCGTTGATTTTTAGTTTTGCAATAACAAAACCGTTCACCAGGCCGCATAACACACCGAGTAATAGCCCTGCCGCCACACCAATCCACAGGCTTTCGGTCATGTTGATGACTACCGCCGTGGTGACCCCGGCACAAGCAATCACCGACGCAACGGACAAATCGAAATCACCAGATGCCAGGCAGAACAACATGCCACAAGCCACCATTCCCGACATTGAGATGGCAAGCCCTAATCCCTTCATATTCACGAAAGAAGAGAAATTCGGTACGAAAATAGCGCAGGCAATAAATAGAACGGCGAATACCACCAGCATGCCGTAGTTATCCCAGATACGCCCAAGACTTAGGGACGATTTCTTATTGCTGTCACCTGATGTAGTTAATGCAGACATTTTTATCTCCTTACTCATGCGGCAGACGCACTGGTTTTTGGCATTGCCAGACTTAATGCTTGTTGCTCATTGGTTTCGCCATGCAGCAATTCACCAGCTATTTCCCCTTCGCGCATCACGATAATGCGGTCCGCAAGGCCCAGTACTTCGGGCAGATCGCTTGATGCAAACAGCACCGCCACACCTTGTGCAGCAAGCGCATAAATCACGTTATAGATTTCGTGTTTTGCCCCTACATCAATGCCGCGCGTTGGCTCGTCGAGCAAAATCACTTTCATCTCCTCTGACAGCCAGCGTCCTAAAATCGCTTTTTGCTGGTTGCCACCGGAGAGATTCATGATCAGCTGTTCAGCTGACGGGGTTTTGATGTTCAGCGAACGGATATGTGAGGCAGCATTGTCTGTTTCCCAGCGGTTGTTTATCAGACAACCGGCGCTAATATGCTTACGCCGCGCACTGATGTTGATATTGTCACGCACCGAATGCACAGGAATAATGCCGTCAGCTTTGCGGTCTTCCGGGCAGAGCATCATGCCGGCACGAATCGCATCGGCAGGCTTATTGATATTGATAACTTCACCATCAATAAACACTTTGCCATCGGTGATGCGCGTACCGCCAAACATGCCTTTCATCAGTTCACTCCGACCAGCACCGACCAGACCAAACAGACCGACAATTTCACCACTACGCACTGAAAGCGAAATAGGTGTCCGTACACCTGGGGCTTTTACACCATCAAGGCGTAAACGCTCAGTCCCATGCTCACGAGGTTTCCAGCCATAGACATCACCAAGATCGCGGCCGACCATCGCCTGCACCAGCGAGTCATGACTGACCTGCTTCATATCATCAAAGGTGCGCACGTAGCGCCCGTCTTTAAACACGGTGATGGCATCACTGAGAGCAAAGATTTCTTCCATACGATGCGAGACGTAGAGGATCACGCGGCCTTCGGCGCGTAACTCACGGATGACGCGAAACAGGTTGTCTATTTCACGACGAGAGAGAGAACTGGTCGGCTCATCAAAGGCGATCACTTTCGCATTACGAGCCAGCGCCTTAGCGATTTCGACCATCTGCCATTGGCCGATGGATAAATATTTGAGCGGCGTGCTCGGGTCAATATCCAGCCCAAGATGCTCAAGCTGTAACTTTGCTTCGTAATTCAGTAAAGAGCGGTTAACGAACCCCGCTTTATGAGGTAGCTGTCCGAGGTAAATATTCTCTGCGACCGACATTTCCGGCACCAGATGAAGCTCCTGATAAATAATCGCGACCCCAGCATTAAGCGCTGCGGGAGTGTCGGCAAAAGCCACTTCTTCACCGCGCAGGGCAATACAGCCCTGGGTTGGAGCATAATTGCCGCTCAAAATTTTCAGGAGCGTTGATTTCCCGGCGCCATTCTCCCCCATTAGTGCGTGAACTTGCCCGGCATAACAGTCGAAACTGATGTCCTGTAAGGCTTTCACGCCGGGGAAAGTTTTGCCTATACCACGAAAAGAGAGATACGGTGTCTCATGTTGCATGACATACCCCAATGTTGAAGGGCGGATGGGCATAAACCTCATCCGCCAAAGAGATTACTTACCGCCGAGGCCTTTTTTAGCCAACTCTTCTTTAAAGTTGTCGCGAGTGATCAGCACCACGTCGGTAACTTCAGTGAACTTCGGTGGCTCTGCACCTTTGGTGACCCAGTTGTAGAGCATTTCGCTACTTTTATAGCCGTGTACATCCGGGCTTGGCAGCAAAGATCCGTAGAAACCAGTGGCCTTAGCTTTCGACAGTTCACTTACGGCATCCACACCATTAATACCTACACCAATAACATCCGGCGCTTTAAAGCCCTGCCCTTCAGTGGCGCGCACGCCACCCAGCACGGTGTTGTCGTTCATGCCAACAATTAACCAGTGTTTCACTTCAGGGTGTTGAACCAACATCGAGTTAGCGGCATCGAAAGCCCCGGGGATGTCGTTAGATTTGGTCGGTACTTTGTAGATTTGTTTTTCCGGGAAACCAGCTGCTTTCAGAGCTTCCATTGAACCAGAAGTACGGCGGCGGGCAGTATCGAGCTCGTCAGACGTAATCGCCATAACTGCGGATTCTTTCACGTCCCAACCGCGTTTTTGCATCTCTTTGTACAGCTCTTGCCCCTGGCGTTCGCCGATTTTAGTCGCCGCCATCATCACTAATGGCACGGTATCCATTGGCTTGCCTTTCGCGTTGACGAACTGGTCATCAACGGCAATGACTTTCATGTCGTAGCTTTTGGCTTTCGCCACAATTGCCGAACCCAGTTTTGGATCCGGAGTACAAATCACAAAGCCTTTCGCGCCGCTGGCGGCCAGGCTATCGATAGCATTAAGGGTTTTTTCACCGTCGGGAACGGCGATTTTAATCACTTCAAAGCCAAGATCTTTCCCGGCTTTATCGGCAAATTTCCATTCGGTCTGGAACCATGGTTCTTCTGGTTGCTTCACCAGGAAACCCAGCTTCATTGTTTCTGCGATAGCGGATTGTGACATAATTGCAGCAATGCCAATTGCCGCTAGCGCTTTAGTAAATTTGTGCATGGTATTCTCCAGCTCGATTTTATTTTCTGTAGGGTAAGGTTTAGTTAAAACAAGCCATTAGCCGTATGAGCTTTTTGCTTCGGGGCTGGAGATAGTTGTAGCGGGAAATTAATAATCCATAGGAGAGCGCAATCACATGGCAGAAATACAGTAAGACCGTGCATGTATTCAGCAATAAAAGACATAAAAATAGGGCGTTATGTCGGACAAATGAAATATGGACTAGCAGATTTATCCATAAATTCAGCGCTGAGGTGGATAAGCTGATTGATAGAAATACAGATTGAAGAAAGCGGGTAAGTATTGCGCTCACCCGCCGCTATTCTTGATCTATTACCATTGGTAATAAATATGTTCCGCGTGATCTCGCGCTGGGGCTTCGTCGCCTTCAAGGCGCGCGGCAACAGTGAGTGCAAAATCAAATACTTTACCTAACCCTTTCCCACTTATCAGATTGCCATCTTCGACTACGTCAGCATCAACATATTCACCGTCCGTCACCTGCTGCCACAAATCACCAGAACAGACGTAGCGGCGGCCTTTAAGCAAACCGTTACCACCCAGGACGCGTGCCGCAGCAGAGCAAATCGGGCAGATAAACTTGCCAAGATCGTCATGGCGACTCACGAAAGCAATAACGTTAGCGCTTTGGGCTAGAAAGACACTGCCTTCCGGGCCACCGGGGAGCACAACTGCGTCAAAGGTTTCATCAAAACATTCACTTAGCGTAGCGTCTGCCACCATCGGGATATCGTGATAACTCACTACCGCGCGTGTATCGACGCAGGAAAGGGTACGCACGTTAATTTTTAAACGACGTAGGATATCAATGGTAACAATGGCTTCCCCTTCTTCAAAACCCGGGGCTAGCAAAACTGCAACAGTTTTCATTTTACTCTCCATGTAGCCCCCGCGGTCTTGCGGGGGCGCAAAACTTACCAATAAAGACTCCACACCTGTCGCACACGTATAAGTGCTTCAAGGTAGAAATAGTCACCCCAACTACAACATTCATCGACACCTTTGCCACTCGCCATGTGATACACAGAATGTTTCAGCAAGCCCTCACATGGCTCATCGTCCCGCGCCAGATAGTTATCAGTGAGTGACTGGATAATACGCAGCGCCATTTCTTCATAATGGGCACGATGTTCATCCAGCACGGGCAATGTTTTCACCAGTTCCAACAAACCACAGGCAGTGATTGCCGCAGCGGAACTATCACGCACCGCATCCGTTCCGAGCAATGCTAAATCCCAGTGGCAAACATCATCTTCCGGCAAGCGGTTGATGAAGTAATGCGCCAGGCTACGGGTGAGGTCCACCATGCTTTTATCACCGGTATACAAATAAGTGAGCAAGAAACCGTAAATCCCCCACGCTTGCCCGCGCGACCAGCATGAGGTGTCGCTATACCCCTGATGTGTATTACCAAATCGCGGCTCACCGGTTATCACATCCATATAATAAGTATGGAAAGTTGAAGCGTCCGGGCGAACGATATACTTCGCGGCCTGCTGCGCATGTGCAGTAGCAGCCTGCGCGTAACGCGGATCGCCAGTTTGCTGGCTTGCCCAATAAAGCAGCGGAAGGTTCATATTACAGTCAATAATCATCCGCCCCTGTTGTTCTGGATCATTCAAATCTCCCCAGGCCTGGATGATTTTCGCCACCGGGTTATAGCGCTCCATCAGAATATCAGCCGCTTGCAGCGCGATTTGACGGGCTGTTTCATTGCCAGTTAAACGCCAGGCATTCACACACGACAACGAATACAGAAAGCCCAGATCATGAGTGGCTGTTTCGATACGCTTGTCTAAGCGCTCCGCAAAAGATGGCAAATAACGCTCTGCCGCCTGGCGATATTTGTCATCTCCAGTCATCTCCCACGCAAGCCACAGTTGGCCTGGCCAGAAGCTAGTCGTCCACTCGACGTTGTCGGTCGGCTGCCATTTACCCCCTTCACAAGCTTCGTTAGGGAATTTGTTCCCGACGATGGCAATAGTTTTATCCAGCTTTTTTGTCACGCTATTAAGCGCATTATCAAGCTTACGTTTTAGGGCCAGACGGTCTACCTGATGCAATTCAATAGGGCGCAGTGGCTCGGTCACCACATTTTCAGTGACTAAATTACAGGTCATAACGTTTCCTTTAATTAATGTTTTGCCGGCTCAACCGGAGCGGTGTCTAAAGCGGATAAGAACGTATTGGATTCATCGCGTTTTGACTGGCAGCGCGAGAGAGTGAAAGCAGAGATCAGAGTGAATATCAGTGCGCAACATCCCATCATTAAGTAGGTGTGCTCGAAGCCGATTTTGTCGTACAGGTAACCCGCAGGCGGTGCCACCACAACTGAGCCGACATAAATCATCGCCTGATAACCCAGTAAATACATGGTGGCATTGATTTTCTTATGGAAATGCTCGGCGATATATTTGAACACCGAGATTAGCAACAGGGCAATTTCAACACCGTAGAACGGCTTGATGATTGAAATCACCAGCGGGTCGGAGGTCAGCCCCGAAGCAATCAAGCGTAACCCCACTACGCAGCCGCACAACAACAACCCTTTTTTTGCACCGTAGTGATTCACCAGCAGCGGGATGAACATCATCATCACGAACTCCATGCCGGACTGTACTGTGCTGAGGTAGCCGTACCATGCGTTGCCCTGCTCTTTGGTATCGAAGAAGGAGACGAAGTAGCGTGGGAATTGCTGTTCAGCAACAAACATCATCCACGCGACACCTGCCACATACAGGCTGAACATCCAGAATTTGCGGTTTTTCAGTAGCATCAGAACATCAGCGAAAACGATTTTATTCGCTGAAATCACATTGTTATTACGCAGTTGTTCATCACCAATTTTCAGGCTAATCAGCACCAACAGCATTAATACGGAGGTGGTACTACTGACGATGAAGTTTGCCAGCGGCGTGTAGTTGAAAAGCAGACCTGAAACTGATGCCGCCATTGCCCAACCAAGCGATCCCCACATGCGAATGCGCCCAAACTCCAGACCATACAATCGGCTAAAGCGGTCGGCATAAGATTCAGAAGCCGCAACACCTGCGTACCAGCCGAGGCTCAGGTAAAAAGCACCGATCACAATGCCAAGGGTGGTATGCGTCAGCAGCAACGGTTGATAAACCGTGACAAAGAACGGCGCCATCAGTGCCGAAATCGCGCAGACAAAATAGAGCAGCCACTTGCTCATACCAATTTTGTCCATGATGTAGCCATAGACCGGTTTCATGACTACCGCAAAGACGCCATTGATAGCAAAAACACTGCCAATGGTGATGCTGTCCAGCCCCACTTTCTGGCTCAACCACAGAGCATATAACCCGAAGCTTGAGGACCAGGTGAAAAAGTAGAGAAAGATAAAACTGCTCATTTTAATCTGTGCGGTACGCGTTGGTGTCGAGATGTTCATGGGTGTTTCTCCAGAATAAGGAGTTTGCTTTGATTGCCCATCACCAGGCGTACAACACCCTCGCTGATAATGGCTTGCGGGCAAGATTGCGCATCAAAATCGTCGGTATCCCCTGCCCAGGTGGCACTGATTAACAGATGTGTGCCGATACTCAGTTCACCTTGCAGCAACGGCACTACTGCCCGCTCGGCAAAGAGTAGATTGCTGTTTGGTGGTGTCAGAACTAACTGTGCACTGCGTGATTTCGGGCTTAAACAATAAATGGCGCTGGTATCAGTTTTGGTTGTAAGCAAACAACTCCCCTGCGTCATGTGTGCTTGTGGAAGCGGACGATTTGGCAGGCAGAACCCCCCTTCCGCACAATCGAGTTCACGCGCCGTTTTGAGGTGATGAACCCGTACTTGCCAGTCGCCCAACGGCAGTAACCAGGTATCGATATTCACGTCGTGCCACGGCAGCCAACGGCTGAAAATCATTCCGTCTGCGGTACTGATTTGCTGGCATTCACGGCGTCCACGCCAATAGTTATCTTTCTCGGATAGCAGCAACATCGAGTCAGGTGCCGCATGATTCAGCGCGTAGCGACCACGCTCAATGGTGAATCCATAACGAGTTGAATAGGCAAATTTGCAGTATTTAGCTTCGGTATTCACGAAGTTATTTAGCTCAAGCTGCCCGGATGTCAGCATCCATAAATGGTGCTTTTGATGAACCAGAATTTGCGACGCATGGGGAATGCTATGAGGCGTTTCACGCTCAGGTAACGGCATTTCCTCTGCTTGCCAGAAGGCATTTTGTTCGCTCAACGCCAGCACCAGCATGGTTTTCAGACCCCAGTAAGGGGAACCCGGCGCGTTGTAATCTTCCGCCATTATTAGGTTGGGATAGCTGTAGCCAACACTCAGCACACCGTCACGATCAAACAATGGCTGTTGCAACCACCAACGCAAATGACGCAACACAATTCCTTTCACTACTCCAGGTTCGTAGACTTCCAGACCTGCAAATGCAGCAGCACTCCAGAATGCGGCCTGCGCAAAGCGATAAGTCAGGCTGCGACCAAAAGGAATAGCTGCACCATCGTCGGCAAAGAAATGGATGAAATCTGCGGCAAAGAGTGTTGCGCGCTGGCGTAGTTTTTTGCAGCGCTGCGGGTCAACATCGGCCATTAATTTGGAATAGATGAGACCATAGAAATGGAAGCCCATCGAAATATAGTAATCACGTGGTCGGCCTGGGCCATCGGAATACCAACCGTCACCGAGGTAATAATGCTCCATGGCGTCGAAATGCTTTTCTAACGTATCGGCATTGTTCAACATCCCGCAGTGGTGGAAACCGACCTGCACCAGAATTGGGAAGAAATGCCAGTTGTTGTCAGGTATATCCAGAGTTTCACTCTGTTTCAGCCATTGCCAGAGGTTGTGTTTCTCCTGTTCATTAAAGTGCGCCAACAGCGGTTTATGGGCGACTGCCAGTAAGAGTCCATATGCTGCCATTTCGACAATCCGTTGATCGTATGCCGCGGCTTCTCCCCAATACTCGGCATGTTTAGGGTCTGTGCCATTTTTAATGGCCTGAATATAAAAAGAGAACTCTTCAGGCTCGTACCCACCCGCCAACAGTGGCGTTACACCCCACAGTAAACGAGAGAAAGTTTCCATATTGGTTACTTGCTGGCCGTAATGGGCGGTGAAATTAGCAAGGTCTACGCCACTGGCCTCTTTTTTAAAGAATGGCGAAACGGCATTTAATAATTCATTCACCAGTTTATGAAGATCTCCCCGACTTTTAAGGGGGTTATTCAGGGTAATGTTTTCAGGTTGCACAATGTCCTCCCGCCAGACACGAGAATATTATAAGTTGTTGTTATTAATATTCGTCTTCGCACTGCTTATGTGCGTTGAGGCAAAGAGTAGTCGCTTTTATTCCTGGCTCAGAGTGAGCAGCATCACAAAAATAAACCGTTATTTCATTTTCACTGGATTTTTCAATTTGCGAGGGTAATAAATTACAAATCATGGCGTAAAAATTTAAATTTGTTGTCCTGGAGGGGAAATGAGTGAACCACAATTGATGGAGAGAATTACACTCGACAGCCAGGTTATCTCATTTCACCGCCTGCGAGCGTCCAGCGCCAGGTACTATCACTGGCACCAATGCGTTGAGTTTCTCTATATTTCAAAGGGCTACGGAATCGTTGTGGTGGACAACCAGCATTACACCGCAAGGCCCGGGCGACTTTTTATCTTCCCACCTTTTCGGCTACACAAGGTTCATGTCGATGCCGATGACAAAAACCAGTATCACCGCACAACCATGCACATTGAACACTCTTCTGTTATCAGTACCTTGCATGGCTTTCCACGCCAGCAGGCTCAATTTTCTGCCCTCGCCGCAAGCAACGTTCCGGCACAAATTTACGATTTAAGTGAGCAGGCCGATTATATGGAAGTGATTCTCGAGCAGTTCGACAAACTCGACCCCACGGAGCACTCCACCGCCAGCGACGTTGCGTTTATGGTGATGCAAATTATGTCCTTCCTGCCCGCTCAACCGCAGCTATTTATCCCGCAGCAACAGACTGTTGCATCACGCATCATGCAGTGGGTTGAGAGTAACTATAGTGAGAAGTTTTCACTGGATGAGCTGGCGCAATCCATTGGCTTATCACGCAGCTATACCTCGCGGATTTTTCGTCAACAAACCGGCGGCAGTATTCATGAGTATTTGCTAACGAGACGCATAAAGAAAAGTTGTGATCTATTGCGCACCTCACCATTAAGCATCGAAGCTATCGCCCAAGAGGTAGGGTTCATAGAAGTGACCTACTTCATCACCTGTTTTAAAAAAATGATGGCCCAGACACCATTGCAGTATCGTAAACGGTCACGAGCTCATTCAACTTAAGGGCTCAAATATGATCTGACACAATAAACCACCTCATAGCAGGTTAATTATTCAGTGATGAATCACAGTTTTGGTCATTTCACTTAAATTATTTAAAATAGACAAACCAGGAGATAATTATTTAATTAGTCTTTTTTAATATTTCCTGTTGAATAACTTTGTAAATAAGAATGAAACGCCAGAATCAACTGTTTTATTGATAATCCTAAAGAGGTATTATTTTTTACAACGCAGTCAGGACGCGGACTCACAGGACATGGATACAATCTTTTTTATCTATATACCCGTCATATTTCATGTCATACAAAATTCTAATCCTAACCGATGTTCCGGCTAAATAAGGAAATTATCATGGCAACTTCCGGCATGGTTCAAAGTCTCAACTTACAGATAAATCGTGATTTTTATTCCTCAAATCTGTATTTACAGTTGAGTCACTGGTGTTCAGAAAAGAGTTTAACGGGAACGGCGAATTTTTTAAGAAACCAGGCTCAATGTAATGTTACGCAGATGATGCGTATATTTAATTTTATGAAACAAGCGGGCGGCACTCCCATTGTAGGGACGATTGAAACCCCACAAAGCGAATGTGACTCTTTGGAAACACTATTTGAAAAAACGGTTGAAGATTATCAGCAGCGCTGCGCCACACTGACTAAATTGACCGCTGAAGCAACAGCATTGAAAGATTATTCCACCCTCACGTTCCTGAAAACTATGGATCAGGAACAACAAGACGAAGGCCTGTTGCTCAACACTATTCTTGATGAAGTACGTAGTGCTCATAAAGCCGGATTGTGTATGAGCCAAACAGATGAGCACCTGACAAATTTAGTGAATCATCAACAGCACTAAGTCTCATTGTGTCGGGTAATACAGCGTTTATTACCCGAGCGAAAAAAATGTTGCTCCCGCTAATCCGCCTTAGTCATGCACACCACATCAACTGTTCACGTAGACTGAGCGTATCTTCCGGGAAATTAGCCAGCACGACTTTATAGCGCGTCATCTCCTTTGGATATCCCCTCATGGATTGCAGTAACAACCGCAACGCGCTGTCCCAGACGATACCCTGCAAATCACTGTAAGGCCACAAATCGGGGTCTGCGATAAATGGCATCAGATAATCGATACCAAGCTTCACGCTCCTGCCATCTTGTACGGCATTCCAGCGGTCAAATTCGACGTGTTCCGCATAACGATTAAGCAGCAGATGGGCTTCAAGGTTAAATAAGGAGTAATGGAATGGCACCGGGCGTTCCAGCTCCATCGTCTGTTTGCCTTCCTGGTCGATTTGCGCCGCCATTCGTTGGGTAATGCCCTGCTGAATGATGCGCGCCACCAGCCCTTTGTCACCATAAAACAGCGCATTAGCAACACGTTGCGCGTCATACCAGGTGCCGTGGTTGTTATGCCACACGTATTCAGAATGACCCACGTCGCTGTAAAACATCCAGTGGTTGAAGTCCCTGTACCATTGGTGCAAACCAATAATATCATCGGTATCCAGTACACCCGCAGGGCTAATCAAACCAATAGTATCAATCACCATCCATAAAAGACGTGTATCGATTAGCCCGGTACCGCGCCCGGAAACAATACCGGGGATCGCCTGGCCATAGTTCAGATGCGGGTTCATACGCGTTTGTTCGTCAAGGAACCAGCACTTGATTTGCTCTGCTGCAGCCTGGGCATATTTACGCTGCCCGCTAAAATACCAAGCCAGTCCAAGTGTCAAACAGCGTTCGCACATGCGGATAATGCGCGTGGTGTCCGTGTCATTATTCTGGCATTGCGGATTAGTATGTCCGTCACGGCGAATATATGGCAGGCCATTTGGCCTGCGCGGATTTGGCCACCAATACGTCCCCAGACTGTAATAATCATGAGGATCACCGCTTACCGGGCGTAATTTCTTATGCACCACACTTTCCGGTGGCTGCCCACGAAGCTTATCCGCTTCGCTAACCAGACGACCCAACGCCAGCTGCAAAGGAGAAAAAGGCTGCTGTAGGCCACGGCGGGCATTCTCAAGACACGTCTCATCCAGGGTGTACAACTTCATCTATCGCTCCTTAATGGCATGCTACTCGTTGCCCGCTTTCGGCATCAAATATATGAATACCGGTCAGTTTGGGTTGTAGCCATACCGTTTCACCTTCCTGAACATTTAAGCGTTGCTTAAACACCGAGGTAAATGAACCACCTCCAGTGTTGCAGAACAATTGCATATCAGAACCGGTGTTTTCGATGGCGGTAATGGTCGCTTTTAGTGCTCCATTACCCTCGCCTTCTTCCACAACATTGACCTGCTCCGGGCGAATCGCATAAACCACTGTCTGTTGCGGTTTTACCTGCATACCCGGCGGCAAGCTTAGCAGGGAGCCATCGGCGAGGCGCAGCATCATTTCACCATTTTGTAGCATGACTTCACCTTTTAACTGATTGATTTCAGGAGAACCAATGAATCCTGCCACGAATAGATTTGCCGGGCGGTCATACAACTCCAGCGGGCTACCCACCTGTTCAATACGCCCTTCACGCAACACCACAATCATCTGCCCCATCGTCATGGCTTCGATTTGATCGTGAGTCACATACACCGATGTCGTTTTCAGGCGGCGATGCAATTCGCGGATTTCCCCACGCACCTGGGTGCGGAGTTTTGCGTCGAGGTTTGAGAGTGGTTCGTCGAACAAAAACACCTGTGGATTGCGTACAATCGCACGCCCCATTGCTACACGCTGGCGCTGGCCACCCGAAAGATCTTTTGGCAAACGGTCGAGTAAGACGCCTAATCCCAGAAGATCGGCTGCGGCCTCAACCTTACGGCTGATTTCTGCTTTTGGCAGCTTCGCCATTTTCAACGCGAAGCCCATATTTTCGCGCACGGTCATCTGCGGATAAAGTGCGTAGCTCTGGAATACCATCGCAATATCACGCAGTTTCGGCTCAACGTCGGTCACATCTTTTTCGTTGATGGCCACCTCACCGCCCGTTATCTCCTCAAGTCCGGCAATCATGCGTAATAACGTTGATTTACCGCAGCCACTTGGGCCCACCAGCACACAAAACTCGCCGTCAGGGATAGTGAGAGAAACATCTTTAATGACATGTGCATCGCCATAAGATTTACAGACATTCTTCAGTACAACGGAACCCATGAGATTCTCCTTATCCTTTGACCGCGCCGGACATAATCCCGCGGTTGAAATGTTTTTGCAGACCGAGATAAACGATGATGCTTGGCAACATCGCCAGAAGCGTAATGGCTATAAAGATGTTCGGGGTGATACTTTCATCGGTACGCAAGCTGCCGAGAATCACTGGAATAGTGTTCAGGCTGTCGTGGTTGACGACAATTAGCGGCAGCAGGTACTGGTCCCAAATCATGATGAAGCCAAACGTGACTACCGTGCCTAGAGCAGGTTTCACCAACGGCAAAATGACGTGGAAGAAGATTTGCCATTCATTCGCACCATCGATGCGTGCGGCCTCTTCTAGCTCTTTGGGAATAGCGGCCATGAATTCGCTCAGCACGAAGATGGAAAATGCCCAACCCACTACCGGCATGATCATCCCTAGATAGGTGTTATAGAGCGACGCATCAATCAGCGGCAGCTTCCAGTTGATTATCATGTACAGCGGAATAGCGATTACTTCTTCCGGCAACATCATGGTGGAGAGGATCACAAGACTCACCAGCGACACGCCGATGAACTTTTTACGCGCCAGGGCATAAGCAGCAAGCGCACTCACCGACACCTGCAAAATGGTGCCGACAAAAACGACAATCATTGAGTTAAGCAGATATTGCCAAACGCCAATGTCGTTCCAGGCGAATATAAAATTCTCCAACGAAAACTCATTAGGCCATGCCAGCAACTCGCCCGGTTTGACCGGTGCCCCGCTAAATGCAGTAGCAACAATGCCCCAGAATGGCCCAACGAATACAATCAGCAACAAGCCATAAATCATCCAGCGGCCTGCGATATCCCAACGTTTACCTAACATCGGTGGCTCCTTAATAACGGGCAATACGCTTTTTCAACGTGAGGTGACAAATCGTCAACAGCACGGTGAAGGCGAATAACAGGAACGACACCGCCGAAGCATAGCCGTAGTCAAATTGCTCAAATCCGAGTTTGTAGATATGGGTCATGATCATTTCAGTGGCGTTAGATGGCCCACCGCCGGTTGTGGCATACACTTCTGCAAACACACGGAACCCACGAATAAAGGAGAGCATCAACACTACTGAAATCGCCGGGATCATCCCGGGCAGCGTGACGTAACGCAGACGGTTCCACCAGTTCGCGCCATCAACGTTTGAGGCGTCATATAAATCGCGGCTAATGCCTGCCAGGCCTGCGATAAAGATAACCATGTTGTACGGCACCGCTTTCCAAATATGCAGCAACATGATGACCCCCAGAGCCTGGTCTGAACTTGCAAGAAATCCCTGGTCGGCAATACCAAACCAGCTCAGGATGTGGTTCATCACACCGTTCGGAGTTGGGTTAAACAAGATTCTCCACATTTCGGCGACGATAGCCGCACTGGTTACAGCGGGCAGGAAAATGGCGGTGCGGATAAAACGCAGATGACGAGCGGGCCCTTCAAGTAACATGGCGAGGAAAAATGCCAGTACCGCTCCAACCACCATGGTCACCACGACATAAAGGAAGGTATTGAATACCGCAGCATGGAGTTCAATATCGGCAAAAGCGCGGGCAAAATTGGTAAATCCCACCCATTCGTCTGGTTGATTGAAGTTCACCTTGTAGAAACTCATCACCAGGCCTTGCAGCATGGGAATAAATTTAAACCAGGTGAAGATGACCAGTGCCGGAGCAAGAAACATCCACGGCACCAGATTCCGTTTCTGGCGAGAAGTTAACATCGTTATTTTCACTCTATAAAGATTCAGGCTGTGACTGAGTGTCAGGTGACGCTTCGCTTACCCGAGCTACATTTCGGGGCATGCAGATGGATAAGCGCAAGAACCGTTCACCGAATTCAAAAATCAAACTTATTTCGCCAGCACCTGCTGTTTATCAAGCTCGGCATTGACCTTCTCATTGGTCGCTTTCAGTTCGGCTGCAATATCACCATTACAGTCAGCCAGAATACGGTTGAAGCCATCGGCGGTTATCTGACGAATTGGCGTCCAGTTAGGCACTTGCGGCACATAACGCCCGTGTTCAGCGTAAAGTTTGGCGAAGGTTGCCCAACGTGCATCGTCATATACAGTCTGGATATCAACCTGTTTATTCACAGGTAAGCGCACCACCGGCATGTGTTTCGTGCCTTTGCCCATACCGATTTCTTGCCCTTCCTGGGAGATCATAAATTCGATGAACTTCCGCGCGGCTTCTTTATTCTTGCTACTTTTCATCATGAAGACAGTGGTGCCTTCGGCAAGAGTCGCACTACTTTTCGGCCCTTCGAGGGTCACGACTTCAAACTTGTCTTTGCCAGGATCTTTATCAAACAATGCAATGTGATACGGGCCGGTGAAGAACATACCGGTCTGGCTTGAGCGGAATGATGGGATAATGTCTGCGGTTGTCGCGTTGATAGCACCAGGCTGAACAACTTTGTCGCACAGCATTCCTCGCATAAATGCCATGGTTTCAGCGGCAGCTGGCTCATCAAGCGAGGCTTTGAATTTACCCTTGCCTGATTCGCGAATGAAATCACCACCTGCCTGCCATAAAAATGCGCTCATAAACCAGCTGGCGTAACCACGCGTGGTGGAACCCGGCAACAAAAAGCCGTAGGTATCGTTTTTACCATTGCCGTCCGGGTCTTGTGTGGTAAAGGCTTTAGCCAGCTTTGCCACATCACTCCAGGTTTTGGGCTCAGGCATACCCAGTTTTTCACGCCAGTCTTTGCGAACAAACAGCGCAAAGGTTTGGGCAGAAGTGGGCACCCCATAGAATTTCCCATCGGTGTAGCGAGTACTTTCCCAGGCTGTAGGATAAATATTTTCGCCACCTGCAATGGATTTCGGATCTATTTCATCAGCTATTCCGAGTTGGATGAACTGACCAATGGCTACCGCATCATTGAAGATCAGATCGGGCAATGCGTTGCCCGCAGCTGCACGAGCAAGGCGCTGTTCAAAGTCTGTCGTAGCATTAAAATATTCGATTTTAATACCTGTCTTCTTCTCAAAAGTTTCAGCCTCTTGCTTGTAAATATTTTTAGAATCATTGCTAGCACGGATCCAGACATTTAGCGTTTCAGCCGCAAATGTTTGCGAAGCACTAAAACCGAGGGCGGAGATCAGTAATACGGATTTTAATTTTGTGGAAAACATTTATATTCACGTCCTTATTTTAAGAGATTTGATTATTGAGAAAATGGAGTGAAGCAGATTATTTCAAGAATGAAAAAAGGCTGCGGAGTAATTAAATAGAATGCATGAGGTAAAAACAACGGGGCGAAACAGAAATAGCGTTTCATAATGCAGAAGTGTGCTTCAGGTCACGCAGCAAAGTCAGTCAAAAATACCAGTTAAAAACATAACCATTAAATTCAATGAGTTACATAAATAAAAAATACTCGTAACATTTGAAAAATAATTTAAAACCATTGATTTACGTGACTCCAGCCTCACTTTCTGAGGCTATTTACCCTTGAAAGCGTTAATTTGATGTGAGTCACATAAAAATTCATTCTGTCTCTTACACTGCGCACTCGGCATCATATATATTATTCCCACTCTTTTATTTTACGAATTAACAGTACCTCTATAGATATATACCCAAAATAATTCAAGATGCAGGAAGGCGGCAAGAGAACGAGTCCCGATGAGCTTACTCAGGTAAGTGATTCGGGTGAGTAAACGTAGCCAACGCACATGCAACTTGAAGTATGACGGGTATAAATAACCAGATATTATTCCATTGGTGGACGGAGAAAATATGCGCCCGATGAAACCCATTTTATTGTCTTGCTTGTCATTACTTTCGTTAGCGGTTGCTAGCGTATTAACAGCATCGCCACTGTACGCCGCTGATGCACATCCATTGCAAATCAAACTTGATGATTTACGTTACAGCCAACAACAGCTTGCGACGAGAAACCCTGAGTTTCTTGGCGCATATGAAAAGCTCATTGCCGGGGCTGACAAAGCGCTGGGCAAACCACTCTACTCGGTTATGGATAAGACTCTGACAGCCGCAAGTGGTGACAAACATGATTACTACAGCTTCCCTCCATACTGGTGGCCCGATCCGAACAAAAAAGATGGTCTGCCTTATATTCGTAAGGATGGTCAAACCAACCCGGATGCCAACAGCGACGCCACGGACAAAAAGCGCTTGGTGAATATGAGCAATGACGTTTGGACACTGTCGCTTGCATGGCAATTTACCCAAAAGCCAGCCTATGCCGAAAAAGCACGTGACCAGTTACTGAACTGGTTCGTTAATCCTGACACGCGCATGAATCCTAACCTACAACACGCTCAGGCGATCCCTGGGATTAATGACGGACGTGGAATTGGACTCATCGACAGCCGCGCATTGGTGGAAGTCATCGATGCCGTGGAGTTACTACGCCCGGCTAACGTGATTAGTGATGATGAGTATCAAAAAATTAAACAGTGGTATGGCGATTTCTACCACTGGATGACAACCAGCCAAAATGGTTTTGAAGAAGATAATTGGCACAACAACCACGGCACTTACTTTGATTTGCAGGCAGCGTCTTTTGCACTGTTTAGTGGCGATCTCGCTGCGGCTAAAAAGCGTCTGCAAATCACCCAACTGCGTCGTATTCCCGCTCATTTCGACAGAGATGGCCGCCAGATGGCGGAAATTGAGCGTACTCGTCCCTGGCATTACAGCAATTTCCACCTGGAAGCCTACAACAAACTTGGCCGCCTTGGAGAAATCGCGCAGGTGGATGTCTGGAACTTCACCCTTGATGACCGAAGCCTGCGTAAAGGTTACGCCTATGTCGCCAACTATGTTCACAACAATGAGCCATGGCCGTGGAAAGATATCGACAAAATGGATGATGAAAAAGCGTTAGTGAACATGGTCAGTGCGGCTCGTGCATGGCCAGATGACAGCGCCTTTGCCGAAAAAGCACAATGGCTAATGGCAAAATATCCTGATGATATCTCCCATCTTATTACCCCATTAAAACAACACTGAAAGAGAGTAAGGATCGAGCGATGAAGCAGTTCACCACGCAACAACTTATTCTCCTTCGCCAACGCATGACCCAGCAGCCTGAAATAGTGGCGCAGTTGATTGCCGAAAATACCGTGGTGCTTAACAACCCGGTCAAAGTGCCGGAAACCGCACGGGCAACCTGGAACCTCTACTATTTCTGCCCGGATCACGGAGTCAGACTGAAGTGGGATCGTCACACCCCAACCTCCCATTGCTGCCCGGTTGATGGGCAGTCGTTTAGCGGAGAACCCTATGACGGAGCCTGGTGGCGCGAGCTAAATGGGCTGAATGCCAAAGCCTGCCACCAGCTTGGCTTGCTGTGGCAACTCACAGGTGAACAAGGTTATCTGGATAAGGTCCGCGAACTGTTAATGCGCTATGCCGAGTTTTACCCGGGCTACGAAATCCACGGTGGTATCCCTTACAACGGCCCCGGAAAAATGAACGCACAGACGCTGTGCGAAGCCAATTGTATGCTGGATTTCACCCTCGGCTATGATTGCATCGCTGAAGCTTTGTCCGCGCAGCAGCGTGAATACATTACTAGCCGCTTATTACGCGAAGGTGCGCAATTCCTAATGGCCCATCGCACTGCCCAATTGCATAACCATGAGGTAAAAATCGGCTGTGCCATAGGGGTTCTCGGCTTTGTTCTCGAAGATGAGGCCTTGCTGGAATTTGCGGTAAATCAGCCTTACGGGCTGCGCTATCAACTTGAACATGGTCTGTTTGAAGAGGGACTGTGGTTTGAAGGGTCCATTCATTATCACTTCTACGCACTACAAGGATTCCTGGCATTCGAAAAGTTGGCTATTGGTTCGCGCTGGAGCTTGCTTGATGAGCCTTTCTATAAAAAAATGCTCAGCTTCCCTCTTGCGCTGCTGATGCCCGATGGCACCTTTCCACGTATCAATGATTGTATCTATGGCCAGGAAAAGCTCGATCATAGCCATCTGTATGAGTTTGCCTGGTATTACTACCAGGATGAGCGATACGCCGCGGCGCTTAAGGCTATTCGCCAGCAGTATCCAATGCCCCATTTTGATACCTTTGTTTACGACTCGCCACTGCCAGAGAAACTGCCGGAACTGATTCCTGAGTGTCACCTACACGCTCCAAATTGCGGCCTGACTATCTGGCGCAACACGCAAAAAAAACGCGCATTGCTGATAAAACACACGCCATTCGGCGGTGAACATGACCACTATGACCGCCTGAATATCCTGCTTTTTAATGGTGGGAAAGAGATCCTCCCCGATCTGGGCACCACCGGTTACGGCGCGCCCATGCATTATGCGTATTACAAAAATAGCGCCACCCACAATACGATCACGGTAAATCAAACCAACCAACCGCCTGCTGTGCCTGTGGTGCATCATTATCACGAAAGTGATGCATTTTGCTGGCTGGATACTGGAGTAGACTGGCGGCAAATTCCCCCGGATCTCGATAGCCATACGCGTGTGCAGTGGGATAGCGAAGCCTGGCGCGATGTGCGTTTTCGCCGTCGTTTACTGTGGCTGGATAACGCGATTATTGATATCAGCACTGTGCAAAACCCGCACAGCCAACAAATTGACTGGACGTTGCATCTTCAGGGTAAAGCGCTGGATAGCGAGGGAGAATGTGCGCAATTTAGCACTCAAGGCCCTCTGGTGATTATGAAGGATGCCCGTTGCGTACAGTTAATCAATAGTCAGCCACGTCACTTCGCCACCCCTCATAATGGACAAGCGTTATGGCTGTACGGTCATGCTGAGTTATGGCAAGGAAATGCTCCGGATAACCCGGCGGTTCAAGATCTGAGCTATCTGGTTCTACGTAGCAAAGAACAAACCTCTCAGTTCATTTGCGTCTGGGATTTTGACCATCAACAACCGATCACCGATATGCACGTCACGCCGGATTCTAACGGTATGACTATCCAACTCAGACGTGGAGAAAGAACCTTACTAGTTGATCTTTGTGAAGAATATGCAGTACTCCCACAACTTAAAACCTCACATATTCCCTTTTAAATTGCTGGGCGGATGCTTCTCCGCCCAACTCAATTAAACGCTTAATTTGCCAGGTTGGCATAGATACCGTCCATTAAATTGTTGATTTTTTGTTATAATCAATTGTTTTAATTGAGTTTTAACAAATCCGATCTGCGTCTCAATGGTAATCCTTACAATCTGTAATGCTTTATACGATTGAATTTTAAAAGGGATTGTCATGATTACTATTGAATTTATTGTCATTATTTTATGCCTGCTGGTCGGGACTCGCTTTGGCGGGATGGGGCTTGGTTTAATCAGTGGAATTGGGTTGTTTATCCTGACTTTCATTTTTGGCCTTGAACCAGGAAAGCCGCCCGTTGATGTAATGCTCACCATTCTTGCCGTAATCGGTTGTGCAGCTACATTGCAAACCGCGGGCGGCCTGAATGTCATGATGCAGTTTGCTGAACGCCTACTGCGTAAACACCCGCAACACATCACACTGCTTGCTCCTTTCACTACCTGGATGCTGACGTTCCTGTGTGGAACCGGGCATGTGGTCTACACCATGTTCCCGATTATCGCCGATATTGCGCTAAAAAAAGGGATTCGCCCGGAGCGCCCAATGGCGGTGGCATCAATTGCTTCGCAGATGGCGATTACCGCATCGCCTGTCTCCGTCGCCGTAGTTTCCCTAATCTCAATTCTGGCCGCTAACCATGGCATTGGTCATGCCTGGGGCATTCTCGATATTCTCTGTGTTTCCGTTCCCGCATCGTTATTTGGCGTGTTAATTGCTGCACTGTGGAGTTTGCGTCGCGGTAAAGATTTGCAGGACGATAAAGAGTTTCAGGAGAAGCTCAAAGACCCAAAACAGCGTGAATTTATTTACGGCAGCAGCGAAACGCTGATGGACCAGGTGTTCCCAAAACAAGCCTACTGGTCAACCTGGATTTTCTTTGCTGGGATCCTGGTGGTGGTCTTATTGGGCGCTATTCCGACACTGCGTCCAGCGTTTGAAATCAAAGGTGCGCTAAAGCCGCTATCAATGAATCTGGTTATCCAGATGATGATGCTGATTGCGGGTGCCGTAATGTTGATAGTCTGCAAAGTAAATGCATCCGTTATCTCTAATGGTGCGGTATTTAAAGCCGGGATGGTGGCGATTTTCTCGGTGTTTGGTGTCGCCTGGATGAGTGATACCTTCTTTCAGGCACACCTTGAAGAGCTGAAAATGGCACTGGAAGGCGTGGTGAAAAGCCACCCGTGGACTTATGCCATCGTGCTGTTTTTGGTTTCTAAACTGGTAAATAGCCAGGCGGCTGCGTTAACAGCTGTGGCACCGATGGGATTGATGCTGGGTGTTGAGCCGAAAATGCTGATTGCCTTCTTCCCGGCATCTTACGGCTACTTTGTCCTACCTACCTATCCGAGTGATCTGGCATGTATTGGCTTTGACCGCTCGGGCACCACGAAGATTGGTAAATTCATCATCAACCATAGCTTCATTTTACCAGGGTTGATTGGCGTGAGCTGTGCTTGTGCGGCGAGTTACTTGCTGGTGATGACGTTCTTCTAAAAATACCCGTAATACTTCAAGTTGCCTCTTTGTTGGCTGCATTCACTCACCCGACAAATCTGCAGGAGCAGATTTGAACGCTGTTTACAGCGCCCCGAAGGGGTGAGGCCCACGGACGGGCCGAATAATCACTTACTTTAGTAAGCTCATCGGGATTTGTTCTCTTGCCGCCGCGATGCAACTTGAATTATTAGGGTATTTAACGGATGAAATTAATGCGCTTCGTTCTGTGGCGTAAACTTCAACTCAATCAAGCTAATCGCTTTCTGAATTGCGCGGCGGGTCACCGGATCTGCCGCTGCCGGATGAGTGGCGAAATCAATGGTCTTTAATTGATTAGCCATTTTTTCGCGCACTTCTACCGGTGCAATCACATCAATTACATCCAGAATTTGCTTAATCACCAGCTGGCATGCCACCACATCGGAAACCAGTTCCTGGTCGGCAGATAATTGTTCAGACATCATTTCTCTCCTGTTTCACAATGGGCGACATAGTACATTTCTGCACGCTGAAACGGTATCGGTAATCGACATTACATTACTTTATTCGCGCAGCGAATTTTGTGGCTTTTACAACAGTATTTTTATGGTCACACGATTAGAATGCTGCCAATAAACATAAAGGCAGAACAATGACAGAACATGAAAAATTGCTGGCGGGTTTGCATTACAACACCCGAGATCCTGAATTGCTCTGGATGTATCACAACGCACGGGCGGTAACCAAACAATTGGCACAGCTGGATTCTCATGACTTTGAAACCAAACTTACGCTGCTGCGTGAAATGCTGGGTGGTTTTGGTGATGAAAGTTGGATTGAATTGCCGTTCTGGTGTGACTATGGAAAGCACGTCACCATTGGCCGTAACTGTTTTATTAATACCAATGTGGTGTTTCTTGACTGCAATACCGTGACGATTGGCGATAACACGTTGGTGGGGCCAAATGTTCAGTTCTACACCCCTGTTCATCCATTGTCGGCGAAAGAGCGCCTGACCGGAGATCCCGATTATCCATTTCTGACCAGCGCCAAACCGATTGTTGTTGGCAGCAATGTCTGGATTGGCGGCAATGTGGTTATTTTACCGGGCGTGACGATTGGTGATAACACCACGATTGGCGCGGGAAGCATTGTCAGCAAAGATATCCCAGCGGGTGTGCTGGCAATGGGGCAGCCATGCAAAGTAGTGCGGGAGCTTGAATAAGCTCCCCCGCTATTAATCACGAGTTTTCAAACAACCAACACGCAACCCGATGCCCAGGTGAAATCTCTTGCATCACCGGGCTTTGGCTTTGGCATTTATCCATCGCCCTTGGGCAGCGATTGCAGAATTTGCAACCTGGCCAGTCGCTCATGGCACTTGGTAATTCGCCTTTAATGCCACCTTGATCAAGCATTTGCACATGCGGATCGGCCACCGGGATTGAGGCAAGAAGTGCCCTGGTATAGGGATGCGCAGGCTCTGTATATAGAGTTTCAGCCGGTGCTTCCTCAACCAGAGTGCCAAGATACATCACACCAATTCGGTCTGAAATATGGCGCACCATGGACAGGTCGTGTGCAATAAACAGATATGTCAGCCCCAATGCCTGCTGCAAATCCTGCAAGATATTGACCACCTGCGCCTGCACGGATACATCCAGTGCCGACAGTGGTTCGTCGCAAAGCACAAACTCAGGGTTTACTGACAGAGCTCGGGCAATACTTATACGCTGCCGCTGGCCACCGCTAAACTCATGCGGGAAGCGGTTTAAGTGTTCCGCTTTTAACCCCACTTTTTCCAGCAGTTCAAGTGTGCGGGTTTCGCGCTGTTGTTTACCATAACCATGGATTTTCATCGGCTCGGCAATTAATTGCGCGACAGTCATGCCCGGGTTAAGCGATGAGTATGGGTCCTGAAAAATTGCCTGCATGCGACGGCGCAACGGTTTAAGTTGCTTGTCGCTCATCTTTGCAATGTCCTGGCCTGCAAACTCAATTTCGCCATCGGTAATATCAAACAGGCGCAGGACGCTGCGCCCAAGTGTTGATTTCCCGCACCCAGACTCGCCAACCAGCCCGTAGGTTTCACCTGGATAGATATCGAAACTCACGCCATCGACAGCTTTCACCGGTGGCGTTTTATTAAACCATCCCTGTTGGCTATGGAAATATTTGCGTAAGCCCTTTACACGGACTAATGGCTTAACGTCCTGCATTGTTCACCTCCGAATCCCATAACCAGCACATTGCCTGATGACCCTCTCCGGTTTGGTACATCGGAGGCAGGCTGCTACAACGATCCATGCGCTGCGGGCAACGTTCTGCAAACGGGCAACCAGGAGGTGGGTTGAGTAACCCTGGTGGCGAGCCTTCGATAGGTGACAAACGAGCGCTTGCCTCGCCTGGGCGCGGCAATGATGCCAAAAGCCCGCGGGTATAAGGGTGCGCTGGACGGTAGAAAATATCCTCCACGCTCCCCTGCTCCATCACAAGCCCACCGTACATCACCACCACACGTGAACAAACCTGGGCTACGACCCCAAGATCGTGCGTGATGAGCATAATTGCGGTGTTGGTTTGCTGTTGTAGTTGTTTTAGCAGGCGTAAAATCTGCGCCTGAATGGTGACATCCAGTGCAGTTGTTGGCTCGTCGGCAATCAGTAACGCCGGGTGGCATGAGAGTGCAATAGCAATCATCACGCGCTGGCGCATACCGCCACTGAACTCGTGCGGATACTGGTTGTAACGCTGCTCCGCATTACCAATCCCCACCTGCTGCAACATGGCAATCGACTTTTCTTTGGCCGCTTTTTTGCTGAGGTTCTGATTGCGTATCAGGATTTCGCTCATCTGCTTGCCAATAGTCAGCACCGGGTTAAGTGCCGTCATGGGATCCTGGAAGATCATGGCAATATCGTTGCCACGAATATGGCGCATTTGTTCGGGAGTTTTACGGGCTAAATCTTCGCCCATAAAATGGACATGGCCGCCTACAACTTTACCGTTGCTACCCAACAGTTTGAGCACTGATTTACAGGTAACACTCTTGCCGCAACCTGATTCACCAACAATCCCTACCACTTCACCGCGTTTGACTGCAAAGCTTACACCGCGCACCGCCTTGACTTCCCCTTCGCGGGTGAAGAAGGACGTTTGCAGGTTATCGAGTTCCAGTAAGTTATTCATCGCGGTTAGCTCCGGGCTCAAAGGCAGTACGTAATACATCGCCCAATACGTTAAAACTCAGCACCGTCAGCAAAATAAGGACACCCGGGAACATCGCAAGCCATGTTGCTTCACCAATAAAGGATTGCGCATTGTTGAGCATGCTTCCCCATGAGGCATTTGGCTGCTGCACACCAAGTCCGAGGAAGCTCAGCGTCGACTCCATCAGAATTGCTGAGGCTATATTCAGCGTTGCCGCAACCATAATGGTCGGCAAAATATTCGGGATGATATGGCGCGCAATAATGATTAACGGATGCTCACCACACGCGCGGGCGTACACCACATACTCACGCTCTTTCACCGACAAGGTTTCAGCCCGCACCAGGCGCGACATATTCATCCAGGTCAATGCACTGATAATCAGGATGATATTGGCAATGCCGGGCTTCAGGTATGCGTTCAATACCAACAGCAGGAAAAAGGCTGGGATCGACATCAAAATATCGACTACCCGCATCATCAGGTTATCGATTCGCCCACCAAAATAGCCGCTGACAGTGCCTACCAGCGTGCCAATCAACGTTGAAAATATCATTGCCAGAAAACCGACCATTAACGAAATCTGGCCGCCGTATAAAGCGCGAGTGAAATAGTCACGTCCGTAGTCATCAGTTCCGAACCAGTGTTGCGCATCCGGTGGTGTGAGCCTTGCGGTCAGTGACATCTGGTTTGGGTCCCAGGGACTGAATGTTGCCAGTAATGCTGCAATGCTGAAAACGACCAGAACCAGAAGTGATAATTGAGCTGGACGATTACGTTTCAGGCCATGTTTAACTTGTTGCCAACGTCTACTCATCGTCTTACCTCAACGCCTTAATGCGCGGGTCTGCCACGCGATATAACATGTCAGCCAATAAATTGCCGACGATAAGCATCGTTGAAGAAAGCATGATCATCGCCATGATTAACGGGTAATCCAGAGAAGTTATCGACTGAATCCCCAATAGGCCCATACCTGGCCAGGAGAAGACGCTTTCAGTCACGTACGCCCCCACCACCAGCTCGCCAAAGGAGATACCAAAGAGTGTGATAACCGGCAGCAGCACGTTTTTAAGGACATGGCGGAATAGGATTGAACGACGTGTAGCACCGTATGCCAGCTGCGTTTGCACATAATCAGCCGACAACTGCGTAATGGTGTTGGAGCGGATGTAACGCACGTAATTGGAGAGGTTATAAAAACTCAGTGCAATGCACGGTAAAATACCGTGACGAACCACATCAAGCCACGAGTCTTCCATACCAATTGTTCGCATGCCCATACTCGGCAACCAGTTTAGCTGCACCGAAAACACGGTTATCAGCAAAATACCAAACCAGAAGATAGGCACCGAAATACCAATATAGGCAAACATATTCAGGAAGTGATCAAGCCAGCGGTGTTTGTAAGCGCCTGCCACTAAACCCAGCGGGATAGCCAACACCATAGCCAGAACTAGTGATGCACCCATCAGGCCAAGAGTTGCAGGAATGCGCTCGGCAATCATAGTTAACACAGGGCGATGGTAAATCAGTGAGTAGCCCAAATCCCCTTGCAGCACGTTTTTTAGCCACAACAGGTATTGCATAAACATGGGCTTATCTAGCCCCAGGCTGTGGCGGATACGCTCGATATCCTCCGGGCTCATACGCGGAGTAATATAAGCCTGCACCGGGTCGCCGGGAGCAAGTTTGACCAGCAAAAACGACACCAGCGAGATGAAGAACAGCATCGGCACCAGTTGGGCCAGGCGTCGGACTAACACATTGTTCATACTGCTTTCCAAAAAATAAGCCCCCAGAAGGGGGAAAACTGTAGGGCGAGTAGCTTGCGTTACCCACCCTACGACTACCTCAGGGCAGTGTGTTCATTATTGTTGATAGATCTTCGACCAATCCTGGAACATATAAACAGGCTTAGGTTCAGCCTCTTTGGTTCCGGCAAAACGTTTATCTACCGCAACAACCGCATTGGTATAAGCAATTGGGTACCATGCCATGTCGTTTGCAACGGTCTGCTGGATTTGCTTATAGATTTCAGCACGTTTGGTTTTGTCAGTTTCAGTTGCGCCCTGGTTCCACAACGCATCGAACGCTGGGTTCTTGTAGTGGGCATAGTTATAAGCTTCGTTGCTCAGGTACAAAGACTTATAGCCATCAGGTTCCATACCCATGATGTAGCCACCCAGACTCAGCTCATAAGAGGTATTTTTCATATCCAGGCTGCGTTGCGACATGGCGTTAGCATCCAGTGGCATCAGCTCAACCGCAATACCCACGTTTTTCAGCTGCTGCTGAATATACAGCCCCATGCTTTCCTGAGTTTTATTGCTATTGATGTAGGCGAGGCGCAGTTTCAGATCGGCAGGCGTGCCCGCTTCTTTCAACAATGCTTTCGCTTTTTCAACATCGTACTTGTAGGTTTCAACATCGTTGGTCTGATACAGCGTGTCTGGCGTCAGAATAGATGCGGCAGGTTGCGCATATTCCAGCGAAGAGAATGCAGCCTGAACCAGTTCATCTTTATTGATGGCATAAGCAATGGCCTGACGCAGTGCCTTGTTCTTCATACTGTCAATATTCTGGTTAAACGTCATATATGCCAGACGCCCTTCCGGGTAGATAACGAAGTCAAATTTACCGCTATTTTTCAAACGATTGACATCCTGAGGGTCAATCATCTTCATATTGATTTCGCCGTTTTGCAGCGCAAGATTGGCAGAGTTGCTGTCTTTAGCGAAACGGTAAGTCACAGTCTCAAGCTTCGGCTTGCCGTTCCAGTAATCATCAAAGCGTGTCAGCGAGTAATACTGCCCGGCGCGATATTCTTTGAATTTGAACGGGCCTGAACCGACTGGAGCATCGTTTTTGGTACTCTTTTCCAGATCGTCACTGTCATTAGCAAACACATGTTCTGGGATTGGGTAAATCTGTACCAGGGTGCCTACAAACGCAGCACTCACCTGTGGCAGAGTAAATTTCACGGTCAGGTCATCAATTTTGCTGACCTGAATTGGCTTATCGCCGTACACAAACATGCTGCGGAAGAAGCTGTGCTGTTTCTCATCAAGCAATTTGTTGAAAGTGAACACCACATCGCCTGCGGTAATAGGCTTGCCGTCTTGCCATTTCAAATTCGGTTTGAGTTTTAAGATGTATGAGAGGTTATCTTCTGAAGGCGTAAGACTCTCTGCCAGAGCCCATTCAATTTTATCGCCATTGAAGCTATAAAGCGGTGCGTATAGCGTCTGCATGATAGTCAGCGTAGTACGGTCGCTGGCATACAGTGGGTTCATCGCTAGCGGATCGCCGGTGGTCACGCCAACAATTAAATTGCCGCCATCCTGGGCTGCTTGTTTAGCCGGTGCAGGAGCAGCCGCAGTTTCAGTTTTTGCATTATCACAGCCAGAAAGGGCCAGGGCCAAAGAGGCAAACAGCGCAGATAACAACAGGGGTTTACGCATTTATTCACGGACTCCATCTCAATTAGAGACCGCATAGTGCACCAGCCATACCCACAATGTAAATAAGTGTAAAACGCATAACGTTATGCGAAATAGTGCTAAAGAAGAAATTGTGGATATAAAGATTAATATCGTGGGTAAAAAGGCAAATTTCAGACATAAAAAAACCTGCCGCAGCAGGTTTTTTTTCAAGCGGGCAGATTAAAACATGCCAGCCGGCGGTACATCTTTAAAAGTCTTGCAGTATTGCTCGAACATGCTTTTCAGGATTTTGCGCATTTTCATTGTGTGCTCCAGTTTTTTTGTTTTGCAGGTGTTGCTTGTTATGGGGCTAATAATAAGACATCCGTCACATAAATCAATAGTTTTGTGATGCGCATCACACATTTTCAGTGTGGATTTTACATCTTCGTCACACAAAATGGCTTGCATATCCACGACTTAACTGGTTAATTGACTCAACAATTTTTTAAAACATTATTTTAATTTTGAATTTCACTCATGACTAACTCCCCTTCTCCGGCAGCAAAGCGTGGCATTTCAGGAATGGCACTCCTGGTCGCTGGCGCTTTTTTTATGGAATTTCTCGATGGGACGGTCATTGCCACCGCGCTGCCGGAAATGGCCCGAACTTTTGGTGTTGATGCCGTTGATCTGAATATCGGTATGAGTGCCTACTTGCTGACTCTGGCGGTATTGATACCCGCCAGCGGCTGGATTGCGGACCGATTTGGCGCACGTAAAGTTTTCACCCTGGCACTAGGGATCTTCACCTTCGCCTCGGTACTGTGCGGCATGGCCAATACGATTGAGCAGTTTGTCGCGATGCGCATTTTACAGGGGATCGGTGGTGCGCTAATGGTGCCAGTCGGGCGGTTGGCTGTGCTGCGTACAACCCCTAAGCATTTACTGATCACCGCGATTGCCACCCTCACCTGGCCCGCGCTGGTTGCTCCTATTATTGGCCCTCCTCTGGGCGGATTTATCACCAGCTACGCGTCGTGGCGTTGGATTTTCTATATCAACTTACCACTTGGGTTAATTGCCATGGCGCTGGCGTGGCGATTGATTCCCGATATTCATGATGATGACCGCCGCCCGTTTGACGGCATTGGCTTTACCGGCACTGCGGTGGCAATGATTAGCCTGGTGTACGGCCTGGAAATGCTTGGGCAATCGCAAATTAAGGTGCTGCCAACTGTGAGCTTGCTGGTATTAGGTGCAGCGGCGCTGTGGTTCTCACTGTGGCACTTTAAACACGCTAAGCACCCGATGATTCGCCTTGATGCTTTAAAGGTACAGACCTTTGGTGTGACGATGTACGGGGGCTCTTTATTTCGTACCTCCATCAGCGCGGTCCCTTTTTTATTGCCGTTGCTATTCCAGGTTGGTTTCGGAATGGATGCTTTTCATTCGGGCTTACTGGTATTGGCAGTCTTCGCCGGAAATCTCGCGATGAAACCTGCAACGACATCGTTAATTCGCGCATTAGGGTTCAAGAAATTACTCATTATTAATGGCCTTCTGAACGTCGCTTCTCTGCTGGCTTGTGCGTTTCTTACTCCGCACACCGCAGCATGGGCGACCATAGCAATACTCTTCTTTGGCGGGATGTTCCGTTCGATGCAGTTTACGGGCATAAGCACCCTCGCCTTTTCAGATGTGCCATCCACGCAAATGAGCTACGCCAACACGCTATTTAGTACCGCCACACAGCTTTCTGTAGGGCTGGGAATTACGCTTGGTGCGATAGGGATTCGTCTGGGGGAGAAAGTCAGTCAGTGGCTCGATTTAACTGCAATCCCAGGCATTTCTATCAAGATTTCTTTTGTGATGATTACGCTCATTTGCCTGGTAGGTTTGTTTGATCTGCTGCGTTTACCACACAATGCGGGTAGCTGTGTGTCGAAAAAACACTAACCCGGTCGCTGGCCTCAATTACACTTAACTATAGGTCAGGTGTGTGAGGCCACTATGAAACGCTTATCGATATTCTTACTGATGATGTTATCGCTGATAGGGTCTCAAGCTCTTGCTGTTGAGATCCAACCTCTTACCAACCCTTCTTTGCATAACCCTTATCCAAAAACCAGTGCTGTGCAGCAAGACTGGCCGGAAATAATGCCGGAGCAAGGAATAAACAGTAAACATTGGGATGAGCAGCATATGGCTGCCGAACATCAAAGGTGGCCGCAAGAGCCAGTTCCACATTTTAGCGGGCGAATCGAAGGATGGCGCTAAAAGCGCCACGAGTTAAAGCGGTGTTGGCACAAAAAATACGGCCAGCAAAGGCTGGCCGTAAGCATGGCTAAAAGAGATTAAGCAAGGATTTCGCGTACGAATGCTTCAATCTCTTTGTTCTGACAGTTTTCGAAGAAACATTTCTGGAAGCGTTCGCCGGTCACAGCGGTTTTCACTAGTTCACGGTCGATAGAACGCAGGGTGTCCAGGTAGTTTTCTTTAACAACTGCAGCTTTAACCTGGTTCAGGATACCGGCGTTACGAACCTGTGGTTCTTTACGCTCAATCGGGTAGCCTTCGCCTTTACGGCCAGTAAATGCTTTTTCAAACATGTAACGAACGTTGAGCTCAGCGCCCCAGCCGAAGCCTTTAGCGAATGCCAGTGACAACGCATTACCGTTGTTGATTTGTGAGAACAGGAATGCATCAGCAGGGTCCAGGCAGTAGCCACAAACCACACCTGGGTGGATGTTCAGAGACATCATTGCGCCCTGACCTGTGCCGCAACCGGTCACAACGAAATCTACAGCTTTAGAGTTCAACAGGATACTGGCCATAATACCGAGGTGGATGTAGGTCAGGTGGTGATCCTGCTCATCGCTCATACCTACGTTGTAAACCGGGTACTCTTTCTCAGCAGCAACCGCTTGCAACTCATTAAGAATGATTGCATTTTTGCCAGCCTGACTGTTTTCCATCATCAGTGCTATTTTCATTTCCGTCTCCTGATTGGGTCACGGGATTTTCCGTGGTGAATAGCTTTGGTATGCACTAACGATACTAGCTCACAAACACACTTTCAAATTTAATGAAATTTTGTTTTAAAAAATTAAGGTGCGCTCACACTTCTGTGTTCAACTGAGAGTATTCCCACATTTTCAGCCGGGTTTAGCGATGCGAAACATCGACACAATATCGTTAAGCTGGTGCGCTTGTTTTTCCAGTTCCACTGACGAAAGTGCAGATTGATGAACCAGATTGACGTTTTGCTGCGTGACCGCATCCATCTGTCTTACTGCAACCCCTACCTGCCCAATACCCTGGCTCTGCTCACCCGACGCATTGGCAATATCGCCCATAATATTGTTCACTTGAGTGACCGCATTCAGAATCTCCCCCATCGCTTCACCCGCTTTCTTCACCTGTTCAGAACCAGTATGAATGTTATCAACGGACTCTTTGAGCAAGGTTTCTATCTCTTTCGCCGCCACTGCACTACGTTGAGCGAGATTACGTACCTCACTTGCTACTACTGCAAAACCTCGCCCTTGCTCACCGGCCCGAGCGGCTTCAACTGCAGCATTCAACGCCAGAATATTGGTCTGGAAGGAGATGCTGTTAATCACGGTGGTGATATCGACAATTTTATGAGAGCTGCTGGTTATCGTCTCCATCGTGGTCATCACTTTTTTTACCGACTCCCCGCCGTTTACTGCCGTCTTAGTCGCATTTTTTGCAAGTACGCTCGCGTGGCTGGCATTTTCAGCATTCAGCGTAACCGTGCTACTCAATTGCTCCATGCTGGCAGTCGTTTCTTCTAACGCTGCGGCGAGTTGCTCAGAACGAGAAGACAATTCGTTGTTCACCTCAGCCACTTCCGTGGCATTTCCGCGAATGGTGTGAGCGCTGGAACGAATGTTGGAAACGGCTTTTTCCCAATTCGACTGCATTTTTTGGATCGGTGAAACCATCAAACCAATGCAGTTACTGCCTAAATCAGGTAATTGGGTTTCGAGTTCACCACGCGCAAGAATATGCATATGTGCGCGAATGTTCTCGACCGGCTTCACCAGGCAGAAATAAAGATAGCGCTCGGTTACCAACGTAATGGCAATGCTTGCTAACACCGAAGCCCCGAGCAAGAAACGAACGATACCGATCCACATTTCTTGTTGCGCATTCAGTACCAGGTTTTGTTGCAAATCATGTAAAAACCACAGCGCCAGCCCGGAAACACCGAGCCACGCCACTGACGAGAAGATCAGTATCAGCACCACCATGACGCGGATTTTGATATTACGAATAAACTTCATGTTTTGTATTTTCCTGGTGAAATAATAAAAAGTCTTTCCTGCACCAGCTGTAGTCACCTCAGCTCCGTTTATTCGGTTTTTGTATACCAATACTGAGAGTAGACCGTGCATTACCAGTATTGTCGGCACGATTCAGCCAAACTTGATGGCAGTTGTGATCAAAATTTAATCACCCCACAAATATTGGTGATGCCCATTCTCACCATTATTAAGCCCCAAAATTTATGTTAGGAAAATCCATTTACTTCGCCCTAATTGAAATTAAACAGCTTTATGCTGTTGGTCATTTTTCATTTTTGTGCGTGCTAAAATCATTAAAAAGTCATTCGAGCATCAGAATAATGAAAACTGTTTATTTAATTTTAACCACGGCGTTATTAGCTGGATGTACGGTGAATAAAACGCCTGTGCCCGTAAAAAGTAGTGAAGTGGTGGGTGTGGTTCGTCTGGGATTTGACCTTGCGCCATTACAAACGGCGAAAGTGGATACTTATGTTGCGCAATCAGCAGCCAGCCACCAATGCCAGCAGTGGGGTTATATCGCCGCATATCCTTACGGAGAGCCAATCAAAACCTGTAGCGTGACCAGTGGCTCTGTGTGCCTGAGCCAAAAAGTAACGCTTGAGTACCAGTGTCGCGGAGTGGGAATGGAGCGGTATCTGAAAGATGAGAGTGTTGTTCAATAATAGAACAATCACCTTAACGTCATTAAAATTAGGGTTAGCTAAGATTTATCTTCTGACCCATAAATAAACAGTAATAATTCTTATTTTCAGAACGAATTAATTATAAAAAAGAAATAATATTAACAACCATTCTCATTACAATAATATAATTAACAATTCCTTTGCATTATAGAAATAATAAAATTAAAGTAGCGACATTGTTAAATATACATTCTTGTGGAGCGCACCATGCTAAAAGCTGAAATGATCGAAAAACTTAACGAACAAATGAATCTTGAGCTTTATTCCTCCCTGCTTTATCAACAAATGAGTGCCTGGTGCAGCTACCATAGCTTTGAAGGGGCTGCTGCTTTCTTGCGTCGCCATGCTCAGGAAGAGATGGAGCATATGCAGCGTCTGTTTGCTTACCTGACTGACACTGGAAGTTTGCCACGCATTAATGCAGTCCCGGCACCAGACAATGACTACTCATCTTTAGATAACCTGTTCAACGCTACTTACGAACATGAGCAATTAATTACTCGCAAGATTAATGAATTGGCTCATGCTGCGATGACATCTCAGGACTATCCAACTTTCAACTTCCTGCAATGGTATGTTTCTGAACAGCATGAAGAAGAGAAGTTGTTCAAGTCCGTACTGGATAAATTAAGCCTGGTTGGAAAAAGCGGCGAAGGTCTCTATTTCGTAGATAAAGAGCTTTCTACCCTCGATACTCAAGCTTAATAAAATATTTCCGGCAAGTATATTTTGTACTTGCCGGTTCTCCTTAACTAAAACTCCCCCTCTCCCTTCAGTAATCCCTGATAATCACTTTTCTGCTAAAAACCTTACTCTGTGGCGGATATCTGTTAAGCGTCTATACTCCAATTCAGCACCTTCTCATGTCAGTTTTCTATGGCTACTTGCTGGTGCAATGAGCTGCTCCACACATCGATTGTTAAGCATTATTTATAATAATAAGCGTCATGTTTTTCCTGTTACTTGCAATAACTAATATGGACAATATGATAAAATGTTAAGTAAAAACAATAAATTAATTAGAAAATTATTTTTCCATGAATCATGGGATATCATGATCATCAAAAATAGCTCCCATTCTTTTCCTGAAAATACTCTGGATATTTTAAATAATTCACAAGCAAAATTACTTAAGAAAAAATATACCTTCCAGGCAGATCCTTTTATTATAGAGAAAGATAATAAAATCTACCTTTTCTATGAAGCACTTAGCTTTCTAAATTCTAAAGGCATTCTCAGATGTCGGGTTCTTGACGAAAATCTTAATGAGATTCAAGATATCAAACTAGAAGGGTTTGATGATTTAAAGTGCCATTTATCCTTCCCTTATCTTTTTTATCTAAACGATAATCTGTTTATGATTCCGGAGTCTTCAGAGCGAAAAGAAGTGATACTCTTCCAATCCACTGAGTTTCCCACTCGCTGGAAAAAGGTGAAGGTGCTAATTTCTGACGCTGAATTTACCGATAATATATTCTTCACCTTAGAGAATACCTGTTACCTCATTTCTACCACACTTAACAATGAGATGGTTATTCACACTGCAGATCAAATACTCGGTGAGTGGAAAAAAATAAACCCGTCTTTAAAACTGTGCAACCACCATCACCGAGGGGCCGGTGCTTCTTATTTTATCAATGATAAGAAATATATCCTCACTCAAGAATGCACATCTGACTCTTACGGAAAATCCATTTTTATCAAAGAATTAATCACCATCAATCCACTGATTTTTGAGGAGAAACTGGCGGCACATGTCACACCTGAAATCAACCAAAGCGCAGGTATTCACACGTTAAATTTTTCGAACAACCATCTTGTTTATGACACCAAAAATTGGGTATTCAGCCTTTTATCTCCTTTAAAAAAGGTTTTATTTAAGGCTTGGGTTAAATACCGTAAAAAATCGTTTGCCTGAATACACATAAGAAAAACCCGTCGACCGGTGCTACGTTTTCAATCGTTGACAGTAAATTAAGCACCTAATACCACACTAGTTTTGTAATATTTATCTGGAGATATTATGGCAATTCTTGTAACCGGTGGTGCTGGCTATATAGGCTCCCATACTGTATTGGCTTTGCTTGAAAGAGGTGATGACGTCATCGTTATCGATAATCTTTCTAACTCATCTCAAGAATCATTAGTCCGGGTTACAGAGTTAACAGGAAAAAAACCCACTCTCTATGTTGCTAATGTTTTAGATAAGAATATTTTGAGAACTATTTTTTCAAAACATTCGATTACTGATGTGATTCATTTTGCTGGTTTAAAATCTGTTGGTGAATCAATTAAAAAACCACTGGAATATTATGAGAATAATGTTACTGGCACAATAGTGTTACTTAGTGAGATGCTAAATGCCGGTGTAAATAGCCTCATCTTCAGTTCATCGGCAACCGTCTATGGGAATCCCGAAAAAGTGCCGTTGAGCGAAGATTGCCAGACTGGCGGCACCACAAACCCTTATGGCACATCCAAACTTATGGTTGAGCAGATTCTGCGTGATTTCTCCCTCGCACAACCGGAGTTTCGCATTACCTGTTTGCGCTATTTCAATCCGGTTGGCGCTCATCAATCGGGGCGAATTGGCGAAGATCCTAACGGTATTCCAAATAATCTGGTTCCCTATATTTCACAAGTGGCAATCGGCAAACTGAAGTGTCTGTCGGTATATGGCAATGATTACCCTACACCTGATGGCACAGGCGTTCGCGATTATATCCATGTGCTGGACTTAGCAAGTGGTCATCTGGCGGCATTGGATCATCAAAATGAGGGTGCATCTTTTAAAGCGATAAATCTGGGTACTGGCGTGGGTTATTCCGTCATTGATCTCATTGAGGCATTTGAAAAAACATCTCAGACTAAGATTAACTATAAGATTGTGGAACGCAGGGCCGGTGATATTGCGGAATGCTGGTCAGATTCATCTTTAGCAAAACAAACATTGGGATGGCAGGCCACGCGAACGATTGATGAAATGATGCGTGATACCTGGAACTGGCAGAAAAATAATCCGAATGGTTACAGCTCTTAGTATGGCGAGGCCCGCGAATGGACCAAGTATTGCCAACGCATATGCCGCTTGAAGTATGACGGGTATTTACACTCTGAGTCTGTCTTGACAGACTCAGAGCCAATTAATCACTGAACATTTAACTTAGAAATCCGATACCAGCTATCACTACGTTTCCCTTCGTTAGCCAGATTAATTCTCGATTTCCCCGTCCCATCCAGTATTGCCACTTCGATATAATACTGCCCATCAGCCACCGTCCCAGGTATTGGCAGTTGATATGCGATTGGCCGCTTTCCGGGTAACCAGGTGCGAATATCATCACTGGTTTTCCCCTGAGCAATGACTTTGTTCAACTCGTTGACCACACGCCATGTCACGTTGTATTTCAGGTAAATGGGTGCGATACCGTCATTTGCCCACTGACTATTAAGCGTCAGAACACCACCTTTCGCGACAGCAGAATTATGGCTCAATGAGACTAAACGAAAACGATAACCAAGCCTGGTCAGCGCCTGGTCGACAATGCCGCGATACTCTTTTGGCACCGCCCGTGACTTCAAATTAATCGTACTGGCGTGTTGTGCGATGGCCCAGTCAAATGTGCGTTGCACTTCGGTAAGACTGTAATGTTGCTCGGTTTTCCACTCCGGCATGTACCCGCAGATTTCGAAACTCACAGGTGCTCGTTTCCAGCCATCATTGAAACCGGAATACGCAGCTTGAGCCGCCTCTAAGCGCTGCGGATAATCATCTTCCATCAGATTCCAGGTTGCCGAAAAGTTACGCCAGTCACCCAAACAATCAGCCCGCCAGCCTGCCCCCTGCTTCACGGCGCTGACCAGGTTGTCGCCACCGGCAATCAGCATAATTTTCGGTGTTTTTGGAAACGCGGTAAAATGCATTCTGACGTACTGTTCTAATTGCGCTGGTGTGTAGCGTTTATCGAGCGGTTTAAGTGAGGGGAAATTGCTGTTGTGCCACTCTCCCCACGACCCCACCATGCCGATATCAAGGTATGCCAGGTTTTCATTTCCATCGTAGTGCTTGCCGAAAGCATTGAGCAGGCGCTGGCTGTATTGCAGAAATACTGGGTCATCGAGATTGGGGACGAAGGTTTTTCCGTCTGAAGTCCATACGCCCTTAACTTTTTTAATCAACCAGTCAGGGATTTTTGAACCGCTTTCCGGGCCATCGAGGGCCATAAAGCGCAGCCCGACGTTCATCGCGGGCGTGTGCATCGCTGCGAATTTAAAAGCGTCGTCAACCAATGCGTAGTTAAATTGCCCTTCAACCGGTTCAAGCTCGCTCCAGTAGAAGCGTTCGTATTCAATGCCGGGATTCGGGTAATCGGCCTCAGTGTGTTGCTCGCCGTAACCCTGGTGAAAACTGGCGATGCCCATGCCTGGGTTAGTGAGTGGGCCTGAGAGTGCCTTAGGTGTAACGACTGTCATCGACTCAGCCAGTACGGCTCCCGGAACGACCATGCACATCAACGCTATAAAAGTTTTAATATTCATGAGACTCCGTTATCCGTAGAGGGTTAATGAGCCAAAAGCTATTTGTTCCTCAGACTGAGCCACCAGTCCCAAATCCCAACATGGAAATCATGAATGAGATCAATGCCTACGGCAGACTTAATCATATATAGCGTGAGTAACACGCAGAGCGTTGCGAACAGCAAGCCTGAAAGGATCAAAATCGTCACGACGATGCGCACCAGTGTGGATTCTTTGCGTAGTCGCTTGCGGAAATCTCGCCCTAACAAAAAGACCAGATAATAGCGCCTGCCAAAAAATGGGAAGCTCTTGCGGACATCGATGCGATGACGTGACGACAACGTGACTGAAACTATTGCATCTTCTATATCCTGCTTTTGTTCAGCAGTCAGTTGTGCCTGGGTTTCCTCATCAAGCACTTCATAAAAACGATCAAGTACGAGTGGGCGTCTGGTTGAATTGCTCAATTTTAACCTATTGATTTGTTTATTGAGTGGTACACTTTGACTGTTTTTCTGGCAATTTCAAGCCAGTCATAATTTCGCAGGAAGTCACTGTAATCGGTACTGTTGAGTACTACTCTTGCCTTAATTTTTTCGGCTAAATCAGCCACATTGCCGACTTTAAAATAGGCTTCAGCTGGCAATCCTACTTCCAAATTCGCCGGAATATCACTGACTACCGCAGGCAGTGAGTACGACATTGCTTCAAGCAATGCTATCGGCAATCCCTCGTGATACGAAGGCATTATAAACAGCTTAGCCTGGGAAAAGACTGCCTTCAGTGCATCACCTTTTAAGAAACCGGTCAAAATAACATTCGGTGTTTTTATCGCTAATTGCTTCAGCTGCATACTGTAGTCAGAAGGATGATCTGCATCACCAACCAATACTAATGTCTCTGAGACGCCAGATTTATGATAGGCAGTAATCAAATCGTGTAACCCTTTTTCTTCCACAAAACGCCCTACCGCTACAAGATAGTTCTTAGGTTTTAACGCGTACCGACCCAGTGTTTTACTAATGGTTTCTGCTGCCAGCGGTTCCGGAATATTAACCCCGTTATGGATTAAATGTGCATCCATACGCCGATGTTTTTTTTGGATTAGCTGATTAATAACCTCGGAAATAACAATGACTTCATTGGCATAATTAACGGCAAGTTTTTCGCCAATCAGTAAAGCCTGTTTTGCAATGTATCCCCATTTCTGGCGCTCATAGTCAGGGCCATGATGAGTAAATACTACTTTCTTGCCCAGCAAACGTAGTAACGGCACGACAAGCCCAGGGCCAATGGCATGAACATGAACAATTGATGATTTATCAAACACGGTGCAAAATGCCGCTAAAACTGAATGGGCAATGGCTTCTAAAGAAAGTTTTTTCGGTGCCCACAGTGCGCGGGTTTCGATATTTTTATATTGCGAATGACGGTAATCGACATAAGGAGCACGAGCAATAACACAGATATCGATATCAAATTGTTGTTTGATTGCGGGATAGAGATTTTGGCAATGCGTTTCTACCCCGCCTAGTACATCAGGAATTCCACGAGTGCCCAGAACCGTAATTTTTCTGGTCATATTATGACTTACTTAACAGTTCTTGATACAAATTCAGTAATGCCTGAAGATGATCGCGCATTGCATATTTACCGCAAAGGCGATCATGGGCATTTAGACCCATGCGTTGGGCTTTTTCTGGATTAATTGCCAAATCGTCAAGTATATCGGCAAGCTGTTGCGCATTTCCTGGTTCGAATAATGCCCCATCGACACCATCACGGATTTGTTCAGGTATTCCGCCAATGCGTGACCCAACGATTGGCCGAGCAAAAGACATGGCTTCAAGTACTGACATTGAGCAATTTTCATTACATTCCGAAGGCACAATAATCGCTCGCGCGTGCTTTATCAGATTGTCTAATTCTTCACCCTGATGTACAAAACCAAGAAACTCAGCATCGGGATACTTCTCAATCAATTCATTGTAGATAGGACCATGGCCGACAATTTTTAGTGGTATTTTATTACGCATCATCTGATGCGCTTGAGCCAAGGTTTCAATTCCTTTTTCAGGGCTGATGCGACCAACAAAAAGCAAATAGCCTCTATCTTCTATATTGTCAAATGGTTGGCTGTCATCAATGCCATTAACAATAACGTCAATGCGCGAATTGGGTAATGTGTGCTTTATCACCCCCCGCAAAAACTCACTAGGGGAGATAATAACGTCAATGGCCTGATAATTTTTTGCAATATATTGCCAGGTTGCTTCTAAAGAAATTAATAAACTCTTAAATGCCGAGCCTTCATAGCAACGATATTTGAATGCGTTATAGACGGCACCGTTGATACAAGCATCACACACCTTGCCATCGCGCAACATCGCGTATGATGGACAAGCAATTTTGTAGTCGTGTGCAGTTAACACCGTTTTACAACCAAAATCACGGGCAACTTTTATAATTGCAGGCGTTAGCTGATGATAGATATTATGAAAATGAACAATATCCGGGCGCTCTTTCTCCAGTAACGCTTTCATTTTCTTGCATGCTTCAGCATTATGAATGAAATTTACAGCTGTTTTAACCCCGCCCAATAAGTTACTGCTTTTATGATAATCAACATTACTGACAAAATATTCTGCGTAATCTGAGGGGAAATTTTTCTCATGTTGCATAGAGAAATCAATAACTTCGATACCAGCCTGCTTCAGCATATCGCGTTCTTGAAAATAAACTGTTTCCGCGCCGCCTTTGATGTAGAAAAATTTATTTACCAGTAATATTTTCATCATGGCCGCCTATTCATGAATAACTTTGCTATCGGGTGGAACCATAGGATCTCGTACTGGATGAGTCAGCCCTTTGACTAACCCAGCAGAGAGCACGGCTAAATTTATTACACTATGCAACCCGTTAATTAATGAGCGATTTTTAATCGCTTTCAGGATAATAAATGCAAGTAATGGCAGTAGCGCTACACCAATAATTTCAGCATTAAATGTCAATATCGAAACCAACAGCAAAAACATATAGATGGAAAAAATAATCTCGTTTTTGACCATTCTAAGAACGTGACTCAGATAGGGTCTCCCCCATGCACTGCGTAGTAACTCACCTGTTGCCTGGTTATAACCACTTCGCCAACGGTACATTATTAATTTGAATGTCGGCATGTTATGTGAGGTGTGACTGAAATAAGGAACATCAAGGCGATGGAGTTTATAACCGGCATGTAATAAACGCATCCCGAGCTCTGCCTCTTCAAAGGCATGCAGATTACGGTTGGTAAGATAACCAATTTTTTCAATTGCCACGCGACGGTATAAACCTCCCCCCCCTAAATGATCGCAATCACCTATCGGATATATTTCATGTAGTCGTTGCTTGCGTGACTTGAACTCATAATTTGCTGCATCATCCATTTCAACGGTACCCGCAACGCCCGCGTATTCTGGGTGTGCCTCAAGAAATGTAACTGCACTATCAATAAACCCTTTTTCCAGTTCCATATCGCCATCCATTAACAACAGATATTGACCCTCGCTATACAGATAACCTAGTTGATGCCCCACTCCACAGCAACGATCCGCAGGCTGCGTTAAAGACACCACGGTCACGCCTTTAGCGCTTGCTAATTGTTGAGTGTTATCGGTCGATAAACTATCAGCCACGATGATCTTATGCGGATAATCAGCAATCTGCTGTTGGATACTATCGATGGTTTTCTCGATGCACTCGGCTTCGTTAAGGGTTTTAATACTCACTGTAATAAACGGTTTATTAGCCATACTATTGCTCCGCATAACGATAAACGGACCGACGAATTACCAGACTCGAACCCAGCGATAAATAAAAAATAAATTGCAGCATTGGGGTAATTGTGAGTATTTGGCTATAGGGTAGGCTCAATAAACAGCTAATAACAAAAACACTAAAAGCAGGTGAGAAACTCAGTAACTGGAGGTCTTGTTGATCTAATTTCTCGCGATCCAACAGGGGCTTAGGCTGCACGATTTTTAGCATATAAATAATTAGGCTAATAAATAGCAGAGTTCCTACTACACCCACTTCCCAAAGCAACATACTTAAAGAGGTCGAATCCAGAATCAAGTTATAGGTAAGGTTTAAAAAACCCTGCGAGACAATACTGCCACTGTTTGTCGCATTAAGACCATAGCCAAATAACGTGCCCGACAACCCCCAAAGATCGTTATTTTTAAGCCAAAAAGTCAGTGTGGTAAAGCGGCCCACCTCCCCTGATGGCAGAATATAATTGGGATCAAAAATGTAGTCTAACGACGACAGGAAGACACTTAATGAACTCTCTGTTGGGTCACTACCAAAGGCAGATGAATAACCAGAAGCCAGGATAAGTATCGCAAACGCAATCAATAGAGCCATGCCTGCAAAAATCAGCAGCAATGCTTTTAGATTTACTTTACTCATCCCTTTAACGTAGCTTGGCATTAGCCAAACCCAGCACATGAGTATTGGCGATAACAAGATAACAAATTTTACTTCGCCAACGATACATAAGCCAAAGCCCAATATGATATGCAGTGCCATTGATTTAAATGTCGTTAGTCCGTGCTTAAATTCAGAAATTTTCAACAGCATAATCAGCAGGCAAAACAGCCCCATGGCCGCAGTATTACCGCCGCCCATCGGGTCACCACCGAAGGTTCCAACCACTGAATCCCATTTATCTTCCTCACCATACGTGGCCACACGCTGGGGAACCACAAACAACAACTGGTAAAGAACCATCGGGAATTGTGCGTAAAATACCCAGTATAAAGTTTTGGTTACACGGTAGACCTGCGATTCACGGCAGAATCCTAATAACAGGCAGAGCATGATTAGAGATAGTGCAATTTCATTTTTAAATCCGACAATCGCATCCGTTACCCCTTCCTGCAAAATTGTCGATACCCCCGCCATGACCAGGAAGACGAGATACACCGTGAGCACAATTATTTCTTGCTTATCCAGCTGTAATGTTTCGTAGCGCGTTTGCATGATCAACAGGCTAAACATCAGCAATGTCAGGAAAAATGGGATCCACAGCACCGACAATAAGCCGGTGAAATATTGAGCTACCCCACAAAACACAAGGGTAATTAAAGAATAGGTCTGTAAATAGTGCCCAGTATTAAGATTCATAATACAACCGGTCTGTCTTTTAAGAGGTTGGCGCGTTTATTGACCTTCAGATAAATAAACGCATAACGGACGAATGTTAGTACCGAGAACAGAATGATTGATGTGGCATAGTCATTATAAAAATAGGGTACAACAACAAACGAAATCAACACGATAGCCAACTGTTCAAACTGAATGCGTAAAAAGTAACGGTGAGAGCCAAAAATAAGCTCAATCACTGTCAGTGGGCAGACAGCCAAAGCCGGGAACAAATAAGGCAACATATATCGCGAAGTCGGAATTGAGTTAATCCAATCTTCACTAAAACCAAGGTGCATAACTATCGGATAGAAAATAAATACGCCTAAGGTACAAATAACCCCCAGTACCAGCAGCAGCAAGCGTACTTTTTTGTACTCGTCATAATTGAAGGTGTTATGTCTAAAATCGATAGACCATTTTGAAAAAATAGCATTGCGAACGGCATTTCCAACGATCACCACCGGAGCCAGACAGAAACGGCTCACAATAGAAAAATAGCCTGCAGTCAGTGCAGAGAACCAAAAGTTAATCAGCATAATAGGTAAATTACCGTTTGCCATTGCCAGCACTTCAGCACTACCTACTTTGGTGATGTGATGAACGTGTTTATTAAAGAACGCGAAATTATTTTTCAGACTTAAATGTTGTAATGTCACCGAGCGAAATTCAAATGCGCAAAGAATGCAGCCAATCGTCAGAAGCATCATTGAACCTGCCCATGCCCAATAGAACGCCTGAACATGTGTGGTGAGCATGACAGAAAGCACCACCACCACGGAAACAGATATTCTCTGAAAGACTAAAAAGCCAAAATTAGCCGTACGTAACGATAAGTTCTCCGATATCAACACCCACGTATTAGAAAGCGTGAGCAAATAAAGGAAGAAGATATTCTGGTCAAATAACCACGCAGTTAGCAAAGCATACGGGAGAGCAGTAATCAGACTTTGCAGTAAACAAAACACGACGTTTTGGGCTAGTTCATCATCTTGTTGCTTCGGAATCAAAAGTTGCGAAGCAAATGTGCATACTTGGGCACCAATCAGCGCAATACTGTAATTAAGCGCGTAAAGCCCTACCTCGGCCAGATCATATTTGTGAGAAATCAACCAAATAGAGAGCGCACCAATCAATTGCGAAATGACTGATGAACCAGCAATTGTAGACGCGCTCTTCAGTAAACTCATGCCCGGCCTGTGCCATTCATCAGTTCATTAGTTTGCAGGTTGAGTGAACGTAATCCCTCTTTGGTTTCCAGATTTTTATCAAAAACTTGATTAATGACTACGCCGATAACAACAGACTGATTGGTTTCGATTTTATCCAGCGCGTGGATAATGTGCTCAGCCGGTGCCGCACCTGCTTTTAGTACAAATATCAGGCCATCTGTAACCCGACTAATTAACTGGCTATCCTGGCTCTGATTCACCGCCGCAGCATCAATAATAATGCGCTGATACTTGCTGCGTAGTTCGCGCATTAAGTGCTCAAGGTTCTCTGATGACAGCATGAGCAATGATGAAACCGTCGCATTACCACGCGCCAGGAAATCAAGATTTTCATTCACTTTAACAATCAGATTTTCGGAGGTAACTTCACCACGAAGCAACTCGGCAACACCTTGCGCGGAATGCTTAGCAAGTTCGCTCGACAAACCCTCGTTATTGTAAAAATCCAGGTCGATAAGCAGTGTTTTTTGATCGAAGCTAAATGAGTTAGCCAACAGATTTGCCAGCAGTGTACGTCCATCACCATGGTCCGCTGATGTCACAGTAATCGCCTGAAGCTGCCGATTATCCAACATAATATGGGTGCGGATGCTGTGAATGATGTCTGCATTGAGCGGGTTATTAGAGATAATATCGCGGATTTGCGCACGACTCCCGAGCCCCTTATAGCGGCGAATCTCACCGAGTGGTTCGAGGTTCAAGCGCTTCTTCACCTGGCTCAAGTTGTTAATCGTGCTGTCCATCGCGGCTTTCACAATGAAGTACATGATGCAAAATGCCAGCGCTAACAAAACCACCATAATAAACAGCAGCGATTTATTAGGCTTGGATGGGCGTTCAGCCGGTACTGCCGGGTCATACAATACAGCATCCGCTTCAGCATAATTACTCGAAAGTGACTGCTCTTGAGTACGTTGATATAACGTTTTGTATGACTCTTCAGTTTTATCCAGCGCCAGTTTCAAACTGTTATAACCATCGCGCTTGGTTGCCAATTTCTGGAATATTCCTTTTTGCTGATCTAACTGTTTCTGGTAGCTATTTTCATCTGCCAGCGCTGCTTGATATTGCTGACGCAATCCAGTTTCCAGCTCACCCAGCACACTATAGGTTTGATCCTGGATCGCCTGAACCTGAGCCTGAGCCTCCTGAATTTTGGCATGCTTTGGCCCATAGGATTTACGCAATTCATAAAGCGAACGTTTCGCCTGGATCAAGGCAATACGTAAGTCCTGAATCTGCGCATGGTCCGAAATTACCGGGAGAGAAATGACATCTTCGAGAGATTTTCCTGTCCCTTTACTAACTTCGTTGTAAAGCGATTCAGCAACCACGCGGCGCTGGGTCGCATCGGCCAAACGGTTAGTCACAATACCTAACTGCTCTGTTTCAAAACCATCTACACCACGGAAGGTCAACAACCCTTCTTTATTGAGATATTCATCAATTGCCTGTTTTTGTACGGCAATTTGTTTTTGCAAATCGTCCATTTTCTGCAGATTGCTTTCTCGAGCTTTCTGCGTATTGATACGCTTTTGCTCAGCCGTATAGTTGATAAACGCCTGCGCAACACCGTTAGCTACCTTTGCTGCCATTTCTGGGGAAGGTGACTCATAGGAAATAGATGCCAGATGGGTCGTGCGAATACTGGTAATAGTGAGATTTTTCAGCATGGTTTTCAGCGCATTATCAATTCGTTGCTGCTGATTTTCGGGAGTGTTGGCATCTTTGCTGTCTGATTTAACGCCATTGAAATCTGGATTTTCATCCAATTTCAAATTTCGAACGGCCTGTGCAAGCACAATACGTGACTGCATCAACGCATATTGTGTTTCGTAGTAGCCGTTACGTGTCGAGTCATAGCCATCAACTTGCGGGAACGGTGAGACATTATCAGGCTGAGCCTTAACCAGCACTGTCGCCGTTGAGACATATTTCGATGTCATCATGTTGATAAGTGGCCAGGCAATCGCCCCAGCAATCACACCGCCGAGGAGGATTTTCCAACTGTTTCTTTTAATTTCCTTGGCAAACCGGGAGAAATCGATAGAGCTTTCTCGTTTCTTGCCATTTTCAACTATTGATAGTTTCATAGTTAGAAGAAGCCCATGCCAATAATCACGATATCACCAGGGTGAACGGAATGTCTTACGTCCACGTTCTCAAGCAATTGGTTTGTGCCAGCTAAGCGAATATTGATATCTTTGCGATCGGCTCTGTCTGTAAAGCCACCGGCCTGCGCAATCGATTTTTCAACTGTGAGCCCAGGTTCATAGGAAAATCCATTCGGATTTTTTACCTCACCTGAAACATAGTATTTTCGGAACTCAGCAATATTCACCGTCACCATTGGATTTTGCAGGTAATCGCCTCGCAGACGATTAGTTAACTCTGCACTTACCTGTTCTGGAGTTTTGCCTTTTAGCGTGAGTTGCCCAATATAAGGGAAAGTAATAGTTCCGCTTTTATCGAGTATAAATTTCATTGTAAGATCAGGTTCGCCGTACACATTAATACTAACGGCATCACCTGCATCAAGCAGGTATCCTTTTGATTCAGAATCAGGATTATCCATTAGTGGCGGCTTAGATGCAGAACATCCTGCCAGAAGCACACTGAAAAATAAAAATACCCATAATTTCATTATTTTCATTTTAAATCTGCACCTTAGCTGTAAACATAATCAGCGAATTGTCATAACCCAACGTTCTCAAGACTTCTCTGTCGTCGTCAGGTCCGATATAAAACGAATCGGTCTCTTTATTTGAACGCAATGTATCTATTTGATATTTCAACTCAAAGTTAATAGAGGGCCTGAAGTCATAACTCATGGTGAAGGTGAACACACCATCCTTGTCATTTCTGTCCTTATCTTGCTTCTTATAGTCTTCTGTGGTGTACGAGTAATCTAACAAGGTGGAGAAACGGTCATCGAACCAAAAATGTTGATACGAAATGCCATACTGTGAAACCAAAATATATCCCCCCACTTCTGAAGGGTCTTTAATGCGTTGTGAGGTATGTGCTGTAAAAATAGATTGTTTGAGCGGCTTCCACTCGCCCTTAATATCCCAGTTTAGCCCATTAAAATCCTGCGAGTTGGGATTGTTCTCAAATGTTTTATACAACCATGCCAGGTTCATATCGATGTTAGTTTTACCAGTAACCTGTGATTTTATTCCATAAAGCAAATAATATTCGTCACTGTCTTTTTCAGAAGCATGATCATAATGGATCTGGTTGGTAATAAAGCTATAACGGAATCGCGTTTGCGATGTGTACTGGTCAAAAATTTCAGCAACGAGGCTGTTTTGATGCCATTCCTGCTGCTGGATATAGTTGTAAAAATCATTGTCAGTATTCTGCACATCCTGCGTATTACCGAAACGAAGTTTTTTATAAATCAACGCAACTTCTGCTTTGCCACGCCCTTCAGGAGCACCGTAACTATAACGCAGTTCACTATTTAATAAGTTAGTGCTTAATGGAGAATTAACGCCAAACTCTTGAAATTGTTCAGGTATAAACCCTTCAGTAATGCCACGACCACGGTCTTCATGTCCAAGTGCATCTTCAACATTTAACATCAGGCCATGCATTAACCCATAGCGCCACGCGCCATTGAAACGAAAGAAATGGTCGTTGTAATTATCAGTTGAATCATTGTTATAATTGCGATAATCACCTGAGTACATTAATAAGTATTTATCCTGATACCTTTGGCCGGTTAAACTTAACTCAGGTGTAGCACTGATAAAGTTTGAACCAATAGCATCTCTTTTATGTGGCTGATAAGTCACATTATCTTCATAACCATAATTCACACCAGCGTTGCTCTGAAAATCAATACCCGCAATGCCGATATGTGATTTCGGTGTTAGATCTGCCATGGCCGGCGGCGATAAAACCATTCCGGCAATAATAAAATATTTAATATGCATTTTTACCGACAAATCCTTTGAAAATAGTCTTTATAATAATTTTAATATCTAGCCATAACGACCAGTTTTGGATGTATTCGATATCATATTCAACACGCTTTTCCATTTTATAAAGTGCATCAATTTCGCCGCGATAACCGTTAATTTGTGCTAATCCTGTGATCCCAGGCTTGACTTTATGGCGAATCATGTAGTTTTCGACTTGCTTACGATACTGTTCATTGTGTGTGACTGCATGAGGCCTGGGACCAACAATCGACATACTACCCTGCAATACATTGAAGAACTGCGGTAATTCATCGAGTGATGTGCGACGCAAAAATGCACCGAAACGAGTGACACGTGGATCGTCTTTTGTTGCTTGAACCACCGTATCAGAATTTTCCATCACGTGCATAGTACGGAACTTCCAGACTTTAATTTTTTGCCCACTCAAACCATACCTGTCTTGCTTGAAAAATATCGGCCCGCGTGAAGTTAGTGTTATCCCGATACTAATTAGTAATAACAGTGAGGAAATCAATACCATAATAATGCTGCCAAGAACTAAATCTTCGGCACGCTTAATAAAAGAACCAAATCCTTCAAACGGAGAACTCAGGATGCTGATCGTTTGCAAGTTATGTATAGAGCGCAACTTCGACATGTGAGTACTGTAGGAGTTAAAATCAGGAACGATATAAGTATTAACCGTGGTATCTGACATCATCGACAAAAAGTGACGAATTCTCTCTAATGCCACTAGCGGTAATGCGATATAGATCTCATCTACCCTTCCCGCTTTGGCCTCTTCAACAAGGCCACTTACTGACCCCTTAAAGGGGCTATTGATTTGGCCTATAAGTGTGCTGAATCTTGAAACATCACGTTCATCGTAGAAAGCCAAATCCAGTTTCATATCCGAGTATTCCTTAAGAAGCGCCTCTTCGGCCGCCAGACCATTGTCTGTAACTCCCACAATAGCCACATGAATGCTTTTCTTAGCTGAATACTTAAGGACAATTAAATGGATTAAATAGAGTAAAAACAGTGGAATGGCATACCAGAAGAGCGTAGCTGGGAAAAAACTATTCTCAAAAATTCTTAAATAACCTAGTGATTGCAGTCCGCCAGCTAAAAATCTGACAAACTCAACAAAAACAATAGTTAAAAATGAGCACAGGATCAATCTTAGCTGACCACGTATGCTCCATTTCTTAGGTTTATGTAGATAAAGCTCAGTGTACTCGCCAAATAGTAAAAAAGTGGTAGAAAAAAGAAAGCTAAGCATCAAAACAGTACTTGCTGATTCCATGGCTAATAGAAATGCGCTCAATATTAAAATCGAGTTTATAAAGAGAAAATCAGCAAACTTTATAAATACTGGATACCCTCCATGGGTAAATTTCAAAGAATTTCTCGGCATAAGTAGACTCGTTATTCATTGAATTATCGTTGTTGATACTTTCCTTTCCCATCTTGATTATATCATAAATGTAAAGAATACAAGGGAATTTGTTAAGAATTGTAAAAGAAGGTGTTAGTGGTTAGTGTTATTTTAAACACTATTAGGAATAGTGAAATTTGCCATGTAGATGTTTGTTTTACCACAGTAAGTTAACACAGCGATTTAAGCTGTTTTAACTTACTTATGGAAATTCGCTGTGGTAATTGGAAGGTTTTTTTCAACAGCCAGACAGCACACCGAATGCTGCCTGGTTATTAAAAGAAAGACTTTGCTGCATGTAATTAATGTAAAACCGCCGACCCAGCCTCACGCTTTTCTTGCCAGAAGCGATGCAGTTGTAACGCAGCAGGACCAATTGCTGCCTGACTTGCTTCATATTCTTGCTCAGTCATTTGCTCAAGCTTTGCAATGTGCGCTTCATCCCCATGGAGAGCTATCGTGTCCAGCGCCGCTTCCAGTTGTTCTGGCAATGCCTCCCAATGACTCAGTTCTACACCACGCATATAACCAAAACACCACTCTTCTACAATGGTGTATTCCTTGCCATCAATTTCGCGTAAACCAAATAGCGGCTCGAACTGATCAGGAGCATGACACAGACGTTCTGCAATATCGTTCATATGCTGACATGCGAGATCGTTAAAGCGTTGCTGCTCCTTTTCACTCTCCCAATGAGGCAGCTGGGATTCGCCGCCCCAAAGTGCAGTTTGCCACTGCGTGAGTTCAATCGTTCCAGGGGCAGAAAGAATAGCAGTGAGCATCCCGTCCAACTCGGACACATCCAGTACGGAGTCATCGTTACCATACTGAGTGAGTGTATCATCCAGCCATTCCAATTCTTCTTCGTTTAGTGGCCCTTGATTCATACTGAGTTCTCCAGAAGTTGTGCGATTTTTAAGTCAATGTTGATACAAAGACTCATACGATTGATTTCAGCCTGTAGTATGCCGTGATATTCATCTAAGAATGAAAGATTTGTCAGAATGGATTCATAAAATACCGATCACCAAAAGAACAAAACCACCGAGAGGTTCTCTGAAGGAACGGCTTATCATTGATTTTATTATCAAGGTGCTCAAAGTGGGAGTTGTCGCCTACTTACACGTAAGTGCGATGGCGTTGGATAGCCATAGCGGGGAAAGAGCAGTCTTCTCTATAGCACAAGTGCAGCAAGCCAAAACGAGTACGATTATAAAACCACAAACTAAACAAGCTTTGAGTATAAAACAGTCAAATACTCGTGATTAATTTATTATCAGTATTCATAGCCAATACTAACGTTAATATATGAAAAAATTTAAACCAGGAAAAATGATAAAGTCCTGGTGCGCCGATATCACTTATTGAGTCTTCGTTGCACATGCGCTTGTGTAACTCATCAATACAACATACCAAAACCATTAAATAACATTAATTTAACAATTGATGTTTTGATAGGTCTTAACTGTTATTTTTAGAGTTAATGACCTTAAAAAACTATCACAAAATATTTTTATATTGATTCATTGAACGTTTTGAACGATTATTTATGTGATACAGAAACATCTCTTTCATCTGTTTGGGTGGCTAATTACGATGGTTTTATCAATCCGATGTAGAACCAACTTTTTGACGGCATATCACCCCTTCAAGTTGCAGTAAAGAAATATTCTGAGATTGCGGGCATATTTAATGTGTAATTTTACACATTAAATATATCCAACTATAAAAATAAACTTATTAAGCAGAGAATAAAGCATGTTATTGGCAGAAGCCAAAGATGATATTTTACTGAAAAGAATGATAGGCCCTTTTTGTACCGGTGTGGCATTTTTCATCTTTCAGTTTCTGGCCGAGTCCCTTACCGCTCAGGAACATATTGCAGATGCAACAATCCGGTTTTATGACCTTACACTGCCGCTGATTTCTGCTTTGCTGGTGTTATACAGAAAGAAGGCGCTTCCTATACTAGGGATATTTTTCCTTTATTCGATCACTAGTCATCCATTATCAGCGAAACTGACACTCACTTCCCAGCTGCTAGCAGCATTAATCAGTCAGTTACTGTATTACTGGAACACGGGAAAACGTGGTACGGTCAGTTTTGGGCGTAGCCAGTTAACTCCGCGGCGCATAGGCTGGCTTGTCTGCTGCAACTCTCTGTTATATATATTTTTTCAACACTCACTTCAGACTTATTTTGATCCAGAGTCAGCCACTGAAATTTTTACAGTGCAGACACTGATTAACCTGCAATGGATGATGAACTCTTGTATTACGGGTATTCCCTTTTGCTATCTTTTGCTTCGGGTCTGCCATAAACCTGCATGGGGACTTCAATATTTAAGACACGTAAGGGCATCAGTAAAATCAGGCCCAGCCATTTTATATCAGGCAATCTGGTGGCTTTTACTGCTCATAATTATGTACTGCCTGATTTCAGAAAATCTCAATACACTGCTTTTTACCGACTATTCTTTACTATGGTTATTGCCGGTAATGTTATGGGGGACAGTACGTATTGGGCATGCTTTGGTAGCTCCTGTATGGGTTATCATACTGGCATTGCTGGGAAATTATATTGATGGATATATTTCAATAGCAAATACGCTTACAGATGCCAACCATCTACACAGCTTAATCATATCATCCACAACTATTTTCATTTTCTCCCTGACAATTGTTGCTACAGGAGTGATATCTGCGCATAACCTAAAATACTCCCAACATGTCAGTAGATTATATCGCTCCGAGCCAAACACTGGGCTTCTAAATTTTCAGGCTCTGAGTATGGATATAGATAAACACTCAGCAGAAGCATTATGCCTGATTCGTTGCCCAGAGCTAAATGAGCTTGAACAGACTTATGGTGTGGAGTTTCGTTTTGAATTTGTTAAAGCGCTAAGTTCGTATATAACAGGTTTATTGCCATGCTGTGACCAGGTTTATTACAGCCCTGGTCACGGTATAATTCTTAGGCTGAACACGCTACCGGACGTCCCAGTATTTTACAGATCACTCAGGGTTTTTCGCTTTCAATGGAAAACATCTATCCTCGGGCTCAATTGTGGGGTGGCCTATACTAGTGATAAAAGAATCATTCGCAATTTATCAGAAGCAATAAAACAGTTAAATATTAACAGTTATATTTCTTTGTTGCATGGAAGACCGTTATCTCTGAGCCCAACAGTTCCTGGTGATAACATTGTTGAATCAGGGATGATACGCGATGTTCTGCAACAAGCTATCGACAGACAATCGTTGTTGCTTATGGCACAGCCCATTGTATCCACGGTGCTCACTGCGCAACCCGTCATCTCTGTTCGGGGTAAAATTCATTACCATGAGATTCTTATTCGCCTCAAAACAGCAGATGGAAAATTAATTTTCCCGGATACCTTCCTTCCCCTGGCCCGCAAAGGTGGCCTGCTGCCTGCACTGGATATCACGGTAATAGAACAGACCTTCCGCTTTATGCAGACCCGAAAAACCTCTGATCCTGATTGTTATTTTTCAATCAACCTGACGCCAGAGTCACTTTACCAAACGGACTTTCTGGATAATGTCTCTACATTATTCAAGAATTACAGCATTGCTCCTTACCGTATTATTTTTGAAATTATTGAGTCTGAAATTCTTGATAATGAAAATGTCTCAGACATCCTGAGGAGTCTGCGCAATGCGGGCAGTAAAATTGCCATTGATGACTTTGGCACAGGCTCCTCAAGTTATGACAGATTACGTGTTCTGAATGCAGACATTTTAAAAATCGATGGTTCTTTTATCAAAAACATCATTGATGATCCATTTAGCTACTGTGCCGTTAAATCATTTTGCGAAATGGCGAAATTAAAAAATATGGAAATAGTTGCAGAGTTTGTCGAAAATGAAGAAATCGCGAAAATGCTAACTGAGATGGGTATCGATTGGTTACAGGGATACCATATTGGGAAACCTATCCCCGTTGAGCAAGCAGAACTGTAATTTAATATTAAGTTAGTAATCGCATTTTACTCAGAAACCGCGCAACAACCTGACGACCTAAAATCCTAATAGGCTGTCAGGTTTTTTTGACATAAAAAAAAGCGCGACAGGCAGCTATGCTGGGCAATTGAAATATAGCGTACCAGGAAGCCGACAATCCAACAGCAACCACAAGAACCCAGCCTCCGGGCTCGTTTTTATTTGGGCGTAAAAAAACCCGCAGGTTGCGGGTTTCATTTGCACGGATAGCACAGTCTAAAAGTCTGTCGCCACCCCATCGCCATTGACTCAAATTGCAGAAAGTAAAAAACCACCCGAAGGTGGTTTCCACGACACTGCTTTATCATTGATTTTATTACTTTTATTCCCATGGTGCCCGGGGCGGGACTTGAACCCGCACAGCGCGAACGCCGAGGGATTTTAAATCCCTTGTGTCTACCGATTTCACCACCCGGGCTCGGGAAGAAAGTGGAGGCGCGTTCCGGAGTCGAACCGGACTAGACGGATTTGCAATCCGCTACATAACCGCTTTGCTAACGCGCCAAAACCTTTTACCTTCGCAGGCTGTAACAGAAACTCTGCTACATAAATTTGGAGCGGGAAACGAGACTCGAACTCGCGACCCCGACCTTGGCAAGGTCGTGCTCTACCAACTGAGCTATTCCCGCAAAATCTAATCAATTAACCTTAAAGCTAATCATTTGATTTTACTATCTTCTGGCAAGCTGTGCTGCCGTTCGATGCGTTGCATTCTACTTACCTGACGCGATGAGTCAATGAAATTTTCCGTCATCGCACTCCGTTTGCTGAATTTTGCACCGTACCGATCACGGTTCGAGCAAATAAGCCCCTACTGCGTGCAAATATTGATGCATTAACCAGTGAAAGGGAATCAAATTTGATAATCCAATACCGTCTCTTCTGGCTCTAGCGCCAGTCTTTTAATGTCGGCAACAGAAAGCTCAGGATTGCACAGCTCAATAAAGCGCCAGACATAATTCCGTTGTAGCTGACCTCGCTTCAATCCAAGCCATACGGTGTTAGTGTCAAAAAGATGACGAGTATCGAGTCTGACTAACTCCCCTTCCTCGCTGCTTGCCTGAAATGCCACCAGACCGATACCCAGCCCTAACTCAACATAAGTTTTCACCACGTCAGAATCCTGCGCGCTCAAAACGATATCCGGCGTTAAACCACGGCGGGAAAAGGCTTCGTCTATGCGCGCACGGCCAGTGATCCCCTGGCGATAGGTAATAATCGGCCAATGGCTAATATCATCAAGCGTGAGAGGATTAGCATGGATCAGTGGATGACCGCGCGGCACCAATAAAGTATGTGACCAGCGAAACCACGGATAAGCAACGACTAAGGGATCGGTACTCAAGCGCTCACTGGCAATACCAATATCTGCCGTACCGTTATGCAGCAGCATCTCGATTTCTTGCGGCGTCCCCTGGATTAGCTCAAGGCGTACTTCAGGGAATAATGAGCGAAACGATTTGATAACCGACGGCAAACTGTAGCGTGCCTGAGTATGTGTGGTAGCAATGGTGAGCACACCGCTGGTATCGTTGGTAAATACATCAGCCAGACGACGTACATTACTGGCTTCATTAAGAATACGTTCAGCAATCACCAGCAGGGCTTTACCCGGCTCTGTCATGCCCAATAAACGTTTACCACGACGGATGAAAATCTCGATACCGAGTTCTTCTTCGAGCTCGCGGATATGGCGGCTTACGCCCGATTGCGAAGTGAAAAGCATGTTGGCGACTTCGGTCAGGTTGTAGTCCCGCCGGGCCGCCTCGCGGATGATTTTGAGTTGCTGGAAGTTCACATTGCCCCCGGGGCATAACCATTCTTTACACTATTGTTAAAGTGGCAACCCCGATATAACAAATAATAAAAACCAGCAACTTATTCGATTTAGCAATAAGCCGAATCATCCTACCAGTAGTAGTTCGCGATTTTCCTGTGCGGGACGAACCACCAGCGACATCAAAATGTCTTTTACTGCCTGCGCCTGAGGGGTCAGCGCGGTACGGGCCGATAAATTCACCGAGAGTGGTAAATTCAGTGATGGGCTGGTGATACGCGCCATCCAGCCGTTTGCCGAACTCACCAGCGAGCGTGCCGCTGATTCTGGCAACACTGTTACCCCCATACCGCTGGCAATTGCCGCCGTCAGCGTCGAGATAGAATCAATCTCACCGATAATTTTTGCCGTCAGGCGGCGTAGTGAGAACGCTTCATCCACGCGTTTACGTACGGCGCTATAGTCACGCGGCAGGAATAGGTTCATTTCGGCAACCGCAGAAAGATCGACTGTCGTCTGACCTGGACAATCGCGGGTGCCGACCAGAAACAACTCCTCTTTAAGTAACGGTTGGCTGATGATGCCCGCCGTTGGAGAACGGTCATACAAGACCGCCATGTCAAGCTGGCCGCTTAACAGCTTGTCATTCAGGACAGAACTACTGTTCTCATGCAGATAGACCAGCACGTCGGGTAATTCCGCACGTACTGCCTGTAATAAAGGCATGGTAATTGAAGAAGCTGCGGTACCGGGAGCCAGACCAATAGAAACCTGGCCTCCTAAAGTTTGGCCCACATTGCAAACCGCTAATTGAGCCTGTTCACACTGGCGCAGAATAGTCCGCGCATGGGTATAGAGAATTTTTCCTGCTTCTGTTGGCGTTACGCCGCGTTTGGTACGAATTAACAGCTGCTGATCCATTTCACCTTCAAGGGTAGCAACTTGTTGGCTCAGCGCCGGCTGCGCAATATGCAGCACTTCTGCGGCCTGAGTCAGGCTACCAATATCGACGATTTTCACGAAGTACTTCAGTCGTCTTAAATTCATTTTGCCCCCTACACGGAATGCCAACGCCAGTCTCGGCAGTGATGTCTTTCTAAGAATTGCAATATGCTTGCCACTTTTGAGAAACATCCGACCAGATGCGCTAACAAGCTGGATAATAAGAGAAAGTGATTTAAAACGAGGAAAAATGAGTTTGAAACAGTGGTTCTCTTATGCCCCATTAGAGGTATTGGCGCACCATTACGGTGCGCCTGTTCATGCCATTACAATGAGGCCCACCAAAGACGTAGTTTCATTCCCCAAAGCGTAGTCCATCCGGTCGTTGACGAGACAACCTCTCCTTTATAAAGCACAACCAACGTAGGCGTGACACCAATCTGCCAGTTGCGAGATAACTCTCCTGAGGCATCATTGACCACTGGAAGATGGATCTTTTTCTGGGCCAACCAACGCGTCACATCCTGAGGTTCGCCTGAGCGTAGCGCAATTGTCATCACGTTTTCCCCCTCTCCCACCAACTGCGCAACAGAAGGTGTTGTATAGCGACACACGCCGCACCAACTGGCCCAGAAATAAAGGAGTAATGGGCGTTCTTCACTCAACGCGCTCAACGCTACTGCCTGGCCATCTAGTGTATGAAGTGGTGTGCTGTCGAATGTCGTGGGCATTTTCGGCGCGCGCCACCAGTCCATCAGAAAAACAATGGTGATGAGGACAACCACCATCACCAACGCTTCCCGTCCCCAGCGCTTTAATTTACTTTTCATTGGCCTGTGCCCGCTTTTCTTTCACTAGCGTTTCCAAAGACTCCCATGGCACTGCCCCTGCCAGTAAAGTATCACCCACCAACGTTGCCGGCGTGCCTTCCACACCGACGACCCGCGCCAGCTGTAGGTTCAGACTCAGTGTTTCCCTACTCAATTCATCAGGCTTAACCACTGTCACCCCACTTTTGACAAACGCGGCATCAATAGTGGTTGCAGTGTGATTACCCTGTTTCGACATCAAGCTGTGATGCAATGCCAGAAACTGCTGCGGGTTCTCGCGCCAGGTCGTTAAGGCGACACGCGCAGCAAGCGATGATGATTCACCACGAAATGGCAGCAGCTTGAACACCACCGCCACGTCGGGATACTTCTCGACAATCTTCTCAAGCATTGGGTCGAACTTTTTACAGTACGGGCAGTTGTAGTCGGTAAACGAAATGATGGTTAATTTCGGTGAAGTTGCACCAATCCTTGGGCTGGCAGGATCGTGATACAACGCTTGATAGATCATCTGCTGTATTTGTTCTTCATTATTAGGTTGCGTCTGGGCAGTGGCACCAAAAGTGGTCGCCAACAGCAGTACAAGCGTCATGATCATTTTCATTTTTTATCTCCTTTCGCATCATTTAGCGCGTTCAATACAACATCTCGTGTCAATAGAGTTGGCAGGGCTTTTCCTTCCGGTGTGCCGGGTCCATAGACCTGGTTGAATGGCACACCAACTTGCCCACGCTGTTTGAGGAATGTGGTTATCTCTTTTGAAGGGAGTGTCCAGTCTCCGCGTAATGCAATGACATCAGGCTCTTGCAACACAGCCTGTACATCCTCACGAGAAAGAACGTTTAACTTGTTAATTTTGCAGGTGATACACCAGTCGGCGGTGACATCAATAAACACACGCTTGTTTTGCGCGATTGCATCCTGAATTGCCTGTTCACTTAGCGGCTGCCAGGCAATATTTTCTTTAACGGGAGTATTTGCTGCTGACCCAAAATGCACCGGTAACAGACTAACCAGCCATAAAGCTGAGCCCAGCATCATCACTGCCAGGATGCGGCGCAACCACACCATCCAGCGTCCCGGTTTTGGCAGTCGTAATGCCAATGAGGGGCGCATGGCAATAAGCAGCCACGGCAGGCTCATTCCCACACCAAGTGCTAAAAAGATGCCCCACAATGTTGGTAACGATGCACCAAGTGCCACGGCAACGGCTGTGCCGAGGAATGGAGCACTGCAAGGTGTTGCCAGCAGCGTTGCCAGCGCTCCCTGCCAGAAATGCCCACTTATGCCATTGCCACCTTGCGTAGCAATCCTGGTTGTCACTTTTGAGGAAAGTCGGAATTCAAATAGCCCAAACAGGTTGGCACTGAACACCAACATCACTACGGCCATAAAGCCAATAAACCAGGCATTCTGGAACTGAATCCCCCAGCCCACCGCTTGGTTTGTCAAACGCAGTACCGTCATCAATAGCGCCAGCGCCATAAACGAAACGAGAATACCGGCAAATGAGGCGAGGAACTGTTGGCGAATAACGCGCTTTTCTTGTTTTTCAGCCAGTAACACAGAACCGAGTTTCATCCCCAAAACCGGCAACACACATGGCATCAGGTTAAGAATGAACCCACCCACCAGGGCCAGCAGTAACACTTGCCAGAGTACAAAGTCGCCCCCTGCCTCAGGTACAACTGGCGTTTCAGCTATCGTGACATTGCTTTGCTGAGCAATGCCATTATCGGCGATAACCAAAGAGAGATTGCGCCCACGTAGATCGGGTCCGGCGCTGCCCCAACCATCACTAACCGGTACGGTTGCCCATAACGTTTCACCTTCGACACGATATTTGGGTTTACCGAAACTGGCATCCTCTGGCATATCAAAAAACAGCTCTGGTTTCTGCCAGCCTGCGGAACGTGTGGCCTGCACAACCAGATCAGCACTGTGATAACCAGCTTTCAGGCTATCGGTTAGCCCGTTATGAAGCGGCACTTTACCCATCGCTTGTGCATAATCGTGGGCAAATGCTGCGTTGCCATTATCTGGTGTGATTTCAAAGGGAAAATCTGTCAGCAGGCAGACATCTTTGCAGGTCGAGAGCGTAAGTACACCTGCGATTTTCCCTGTAAAAGCACCATCGAGCACCAGCGGAATACTGACCGCATTGTGGTAACCCTGAGTGGTGATCCCCGCCACATCAAAACGTTGCGGCATCGGCCAGAACCACTGGGCCGATTTCACTGGTTCGCTCCAGATAATAGTCGGCGCAACGCCACCGTCACCCGGCGAACGCCAATAGGTTTTCCATCCTTCTTCCAGTTTCACATCCAGCAGGACGCGAGTTTCACCTGGCAGTGTGGTATCTGCACGCAGCCGAACGCTGGCGTGTTGATTATCCGTAGATTGAAGCCAGCCGGGTTCCGCAGCCCACGAAAATGGCAGCCATAGCAGTAGCAGGCAGAGCAACGCTCGCCTAAAAAGACTCAACATATTTTTTCTCCGTAAATGAATTATCGAACTGTGTTAAACAGCCGGTGTTTCATTCACGGAAAACGCAGAATCGCAGATGGACTCTTAGGGTGGGCGAACTAAATGCCCTGGCGGGAGAAACAGATGATCGTTCAGCTTGTAATGGTGCAATGAGCGCCAGAAGTAGACTGAAAACAAAAAACGCAGCTTCAAACAACACTGGAGGTGCGGCAAGTAATGACTTTGCACTCAATTCGCAAGGGGTAATCGATGCGTTATCTTCAACTTCAGAATTGCTGCTTTGCGAGAGCATGACGCTTTGGGCAGCTTTCATTTGCAAAGCGTGTAATCCCGCCATGCGCTGCGCGGTGCAAACTAACACCACCAGACATGCCAGCAATAAAAACCACTTTGCAAAATGCTTCCGTTTAAACATGAATCCCTCGCACTATATGAACCGCATATCTTAACCAGTCGTTCTCGTTTGGCAACTGATGTGCTGTAAAGATATGTCTGCACGCCTGCATTGCCGGGTTTGATTGTTTTATCAGCAAACAAACCTGCAGCGTGATAACAGGCTTTGACAACCCCGAAGCGCATCGCTAATATGCGCCCCGTTAACCGATTCCTCTGTAGTTCAGTCGGTAGAACGGCGGACTGTTAATCCGTATGTCACTGGTTCGAGTCCAGTCAGAGGAGCCAAATTCTTGTTTTTATGCATCTTTGCGAATCTCCATCTATTTTTGATTCAATAAGTTAGCGTGAAAAACCTTCCCGATGCGTTTTCATTTGTCTGAATGCATCGTGCGAAAATGGTGGTCAGATCTGGAGTCTATCCAGTTCGATTATGAAGTGACCACCAAATGTCTTTAAATGATTCTAAAATCCCCAGCTCCAAACCTTCTGATAAACCTTTCAAACTGAGCGATGCTCAGGTTTCCTATTTGCTTATCAATCCCGGCGTTTCCCGTCTCTGGTATCTCAAATATCGCTTTAACGGCAAAAAATCTCGCATTGGTTTAGGGACTTATCCCGCATTGTCTCTTGCAGAAGCCTGACAGCAACGTGATGGCATCCGAAAACTGCTGACTCAGGGGATAAACCCGGCTTTTTCGTTTCTACCGCAACCAGTCATTCCCGCACCTGCTGCAGGCGGTTCACCAGTTCGGCCAGGCTGCCCGCCTGCATCTTTTCCATTACGCGGGCGCGATGCACTTCTACTGTACGTACCGCAATATTCATACTGTCGGCAATCTCGCGATTGAGTAACCCGTTTGCCACAAGCCCTGCCAGTTCCCGCTCTTTGGGGGTGAGTTGCTGATAACAGGTAACAATTTTTTGCCGGTCAAACTCTTGCGCGGAAACCAGTAACGCGTGCTCTAACGCACTCTGAAGGGGCTTTGCCGCAACGGGCTTTTGCAGAAAATCGACGGCGCCGCGTTTCATTTGCTCCACCGCCATTGGCACATCGCCGTGCCCTGTCAGGAACACCACCGCCAGCGTACTGCCGCGCCGCAACATCTCCTCATGCACGCCCTGCCCGTCAATCACTGGCATACGCATATCCAACAACAACACGCCAGTCTGGTAAAGCTCGGCCTGAGACAAAAATAGCGCCCCCTCATTCCAGCAGCGAACATCGTACCCCAGGCTTTCAAGCAAAAATGCGCAGGCTTTGGTCACTGCCACATCGTCATCCAGCAAATGAATTATCGCCATCGCGGCTTCGTTCCTCTCTTTCCGTGAAATCTAACACTATGGCCACACCTGTCAGGCCATCCGGAGCTTTGTGATTCTGGATAGTAATTTCGCCCTGCCCGTAACGGACCAGGCGTTGGCAAATCACCAGCCCTAATCCCATCCCTTCTTCGCGGGTTGTCACAAAGGGTTGGAATGCCTGACGCAATAACACTTCATCAATCCCTCCGGCATTATCCTGCAGGGTGATTCGCGCGCCGCCATTTTTATGCTCCGCCATAATCCACACCGTTGTCGCTCCCGCCTGAGCTGCATTCAGGATAAGGTTCGTCAGCACCTGCTCAAGCAGGACCGGCGGCAGGTGCACGGTCAACTCAGAATGCACTTCCATTTGCAGTGTGACTGCCGGGAAATTCTGCGCCATGCGCAATAGTCGCCAGACGTGCAAAATAGCGTCATGAATATTGACCTGCCCCCACTCCTCCGTCATGACTGGATTTCCCTGTGCCTGGCTAACCCAGTGGCGCAAATTTCGCAGCGTGTCGGCTGCACGTTGTGCCTGGCTGTCAATTTCTTTCAGGGCGGGAAGCAACGGATGCTGCTCATCCTGCGCCTCAAGGCGGATCAGGCAGCCCCCGGCATAGTGACGAATAGCGCTAAGTGGTTGATTAAGCTCATGGGCAAAACCGGAGGTCATCTCCCCCAGGACACTCATTTGTCTTGCCGTTTCCAGTGCCTGTTCTTGCTGGCGCAACAGTACATTATTGCGTTCCAGTTGCTGACCACGCCGCCGCACCAGCAGCATGACCCAGATGTAATTTAGCATGAGCAACAGTAACATCAGCGCAACTGCGCCCATCGCGACCTGGTGTTGAATCAGCCAGCTTTTGATATCCAGCCACAAACGTCTCTGTTGCGGATGCTGGCGCACGTCGTGTAACAGCGCTTCAACCTGGCTGGTAGAAGCCGGAGCCCCCCAATGAAAAGGGGCGGTTTCTGGCGCATTAAACAGTACCCGCGTGACACGGTCCGCCAGTTCATCACTGACCGTCGGCAGTGCCGCAAAAGACCTGTCGGGATAAAGCGGTGTGCTGGTTAAACAGGGAATGGGAGCAGGATGGTTTATCAGCGCCACAAAATCTTCTTTACGGATAAGCCCTTCTTTATCCATATTTTCCAGCAGGCACACCGGCACTATCGCCGCCTGAACGGCTTTTTCGCGTAACAAATACACCAGGGCATCGGCCGGGAAGCCGGTAAAACGCAGTTGCAGGTCCCTTTCAGGGCGAATGCCGGCATCATTTAACGCCTTATACCCCAGTAAATAGCCGCCAAAAGCCTGTGCATCAATAGCGCCCACCGTTTTGCCGATCAGATCGTGTACCGAGGTGATTCCGCTGTCGCGCCTGGCCAGGATAGCACTGCCGATAACATTGCTCGCCGCTTTACCGCCGCGAGTGGAACGCAAAGAGGCCAGCCAGCGTAATGGTGAATGGCTGTTCAATTGCACAAACTGCGCGGGGTTAGTCACCACGAACTGCACCGTTTTACGGTTCACCGCCTCCTGCATTTGATGGAGATCCAGCGGCTGGATATGAAACTCCTCGCCAGGCAATTGTTGATTGAGGAGGGCTTCCAACGGTTGCCAGTGGCTGCGAGTCTGCACCTCGCCACGCATCGCCAGAATGCCAATATTCCACGACCCCGCCCATGCGGCACTACTCATCATGATGGCTGACAGCAGTAATGCCAGGCGTCTCATCGTTATGCCTCTCACCGAATTATCCCTGTTTATTATGTTGTTTTAGATCAACAACAAGACGGGTATGTGGTTAACCACAATAGAGTCCCCCCTCCCTGATTTTTACACTGTAAATCATAGACATTTTTAATACATCACCAGCCAGTCAACGACGTGACTTATGTTTTGTTGTTGCATCACGACGGGAGAAAATATGGACAGCAGTAAACGGCAGTTTCTCCAGCAACTGGGTATCCTGAGCGCGGGTGCCTCTTTAGTGCCGCTGGCTCAGGCGAAATTCCCCTTCTCCCCTGAGCGACATGAAGGCTCCACACGCCATCGTTATGCCATGCTTATCGACCTGCGCCGTTGTATTGGCTGCCAGTCTTGTACGGTTAGTTGCGCCATTGAAAACCAGACACCTCAGGGCGAATTCCGCACCCATGTCAATCAATATCAGGTGCGACTGGAAGGCGAACTCAGCGTCACCAACGTGTTGCTGCCCCGCCTGTGCAACCACTGCGATAACCCACCTTGCGTTCCCGTTTGCCCGGTTCAGGCAACCTTCCAGCGGGAAGACGGCATTGTGGTGGTAGACAACACGCGTTGCGTCGGCTGCGCCTATTGCGTTCAGGCCTGCCCTTATGACGCACGCTTTATCAACCACGAAACACAAACTGCCGATAAATGCACCTTCTGCGTCCACCGTCTCGAGGCCGGGTTGCTCCCCGCGTGTGTTGAATCTTGTGTTGGCGGCGCACGAATTATTGGTGATTTGAAGGATAAGAACAGCCGCATCGCGCAGATGCTTCACGAGCACCGCGATGCCATCAAAGTGCTGAAACCGGAGAACGGCACCCTACCCCATGTTTTCTATTTAGGCCTGGACGAGGCCTTCGTCACCCCATTGATGGGGCGTGCTCAACCCGCACTCTGGCAGGAGGTTTAAATGACGCATTCTCTGTTAATCGAGGAGGTACTGGCACGCCCGCAAGAGATAAGCTGGCTTCCCTGGGCTGTGCAATACTTCTTTTTCATCGGCATTGCCGCCTGTGCGGCCCTGTTTGCCTGTGTACTTCACTGGCGCAAAAGAGAGTCCGCAAAACTGGAAAACCTGACGCTGTTGATTGCCTTAACTTGCGCCATTACTGCCCCTCTGGCGCTAACGGCCGATCTGCACCAAACCGCTCGCTTCTGGCATTTCTACGCTTACCCTACGCCGTGGTCATGGATGCCCTGGGGCGCATTATTTTTACCGCTGTTCACTGGGTTTCTGGGATTGTGGTTTCTCGCACAACTTATCAAACGCTTCACACAAAAAAGCTACCGCGTGACGAAATGGCTGGCGCTGGCAAGTGCCTTAACAGCGGTGGGATTGCTGGTGTATACCGGTCGCGAAGTGTCTGTGGTACAGGCGCGCCCTGTCTGGTTTAGCTACGCATTTCCTTTCGTGATGTTTCTCAGTGCCTTCCACACCTTTTTTGCGCTGCTCATTGTGTCGCTGCGCAGTGAACAGGCATTACAGCGGAAACTGGCCCAGGGGCAACTCTGGATTCTCGGGCTGCTTGCCATCGTAGTCGTGTTTTGGGTCAGCGGTGACACGCTGTCTGGCACTGCTATTCGCGACTGGCTTGCAGTGGCCCCTTCCGCCAGAGGCTACGCTGCCGGTTGGGCCGTATTCTGGTGTTTATCTCTTGGTATTAGCAGCATGGCATTGCTTAAACCGTTATCCACACCGTTACGCATTTTGCAGGCGTTCAGCGCCATGGCGTTGTGCTGGCTGATACGCTGGACCTTACTGATTCAGGTGCAAACCATACCGAAATTTAACGCGCAATTTAACCCTTACACCCTGCCCGCAGGAACCGATGGCTGGCTCGCCATCTTCGGCACCTTTGGTTTGTGGATAGCGCTGCTCATTATTGTTCGTGAAACCGTGAATGGTCTGGCAAGGAGAATGCAACATGGCTAATTTAACCCGTCGTCAGTGGCTTAAAGTCGGCCTCGCTCTGGGCGGAATGGTGACTTTTGGGCTGAGTTATCGGGATGTCGCAAAGCGTGCCATTGACGGTTTGCAAAACGGCACCTCCGGCAAGATAACCCGCGACCGCATCTTCGGTAATGCGTTGATTCCCGAAGCTAACGCGCAACCCCACTGGCAACAAAACCCGCAACAAGTGATCTCGATGACGCAATGCTTTGGCTGCTGGACGCAGTGTGGCGTGCGAGTGCGGGTCGACCGCGAAAAAGAGAAAGTGCTGCGAATTGCAGGCAACCCTTATCACCCTTTATCCCATGAACACCACATTAACGCCTCCGTCCCGTTTGCCGAGGCGATGGCGCAACTTGCAGGAGAAACCGGCCTCGACTCCCGCTCCACCGCCTGCGCCCGTGGCGCAACCATGATGGAAGGCCTGTACAGCCCGCTACGTATTCTGGAACCCATGAAACGCGTCGGTAAACGTGGAGAAGGAAAATGGCAGCGCATCAGCTTTGAACAACTGATAGAAGAAGTCGTGGAAGGTGGCGATCTATTTGGTGAAGGGCACGTAGAAGGTTTACGCGCGCTTCATGCCCCCACTACGCCCATCGATCCGAAGCATCCTGGATTTGGCCCGAAAACTAACCAATTACTGGTGACCAATGCGGGTGATGATGGCCGCGATACGTTCCTGCGACGCTTTGCGCTCAACAGTTTCGGCAGCAAAAACTTCGGCGCACACGGCGCCTATTGCGGCCTGGCTTATCGGGCCGGTTCTGGTGCACTGATGGGCGATCTGGATAAAAACCCGCACGTGAAGCCTGACTGGGATCATGTTGAATTTGCGCTGTTTATGGGCACCTCACCGGCGCAGTCCGGCAACCCTTTTAAACGCCAGGCGCGGCAACTCTCCAGCGCCCGCGTGCGCGATAACTTCCAGTATGTCGTCGTCGCCCCAGCGCTACCGTTAACTACTGTACTGGCCGACGATCGCGGCCACTGGCTGCCTGTTATTCCTGGTACTGATTCAGCGCTGGCGATGGGCATGGTCCGCTGGATCATCGAGAAAGAACGTTACAACGCAGACTACCTTGCCACCCCTGATGCGCAAGCCATGCAGCAGGCGGGTGAGAAAAGCTGGACCAACGCCTCGCATCTGGTGATCACTGATGAGCTCCCGCAACTTGCCGGGCAGCATTTGACGCTGGCGCATCTGGTGGCCGATGGCGCAAGCGATCCTGTGGTGCTTAATGAAAATGCAGAAATAGTTGCCGCCAGCCTTTGCCAGCGCGCGCAGTTATTTGTGACTCAGCAAGTCACGCTGGCTGACGGACAAATCGTCACCGTGAAAAGCGGATTCCAGTTGCTCAAAGAGGCTGCCCACAAACTCACAATGGCGCAATACAGCCAGCAGTGCGGCGTGCCGGAAGAAAAAATTGCCGCGCTGGCGGATACCTTTACGCGCCACGGGAGAAAAGCCGCAGTCATTACCCACGGCGGGATGATGGCAGGCAACGGGTTTTACAACGCCTGGGCCGTTATGATGCTCAACGCGCTGATTGGCAACCTCAGTCTGGAAGGCGGAGTGTTCATTAGCGGGGGTAAATTCAACGGTGCAGCCGATGGCCCGCGCTACAATATGGACAGCTTTCCTGGAAAGGTAAAACCGAAAGGGCTGAGCATCGCGCGCAGCAAAACGGCCTATGAATCCTCCGAAGAATACCGGAATAAAGTCGCCGCCGGGAAGTCCCCCTTCCCGGCTAAAGCACCGTGGTATCCGTTCGTGGCAGGGCAACTGACGGAACTGCTTACTTCGGCACTGGAAGGCTACCCCTACCCGCTGAAAGCGTGGATCTCCAATATGACGAATCCGTTTTACGGCATCCCTGGGCTGCGGGCCGTGGCGGAAGAGAAACTCAAAGATCCTAAAAACCTGCCGCTGTTTATTGCCATTGACGCGTTTATGAATGAAACCACAGCGCTGGCAGATTATATCGTGCCGGATACTCACAACTTCGAAAGCTGGGGATTCAGCGCGCCGTGGGCTGGCGTTGCCAGCAAAGCCACCACCGCCCGTTGGCCTGTCGTTTCGTCCGCAACTAGCCAAACCGCCGATGGGCAGCCGGTATCAATGGAGGCCTTCTGCATCGCAGTGGCTAAACGCCTCGAACTGCCAGGTTTTGGCGACAATGCAATTACCGACACGCAAGGTAACAGCTACCCGCTTAATCGCGCGGAAGATTACTACCTGCGTGTTGCCGCCAACATCGCATATATGGGCAAAGCCCCAGTCGCGGCAGCAAATCAGGAGGACGTGGCTCTCACCGGCGTGCAACGCATTTTGCCCGTGATGCAACAGACGCTAAAACCTGATGAGGTCAGCCGTGTCGCCTTCATCTACTCACGAGGCGGACGTTTTGCCCCAGACAGCAGCGGGCGTGAGGATAATCGCGTCGGCAATGCGTGGCAGAAACCGCTGCAAATCTGGAATGCAGAAGTCGCCGCACATCGTCATGCCATTACTGGCGAACGTTATAGCGGCTGTCCGGCCTGGTATCCTGCACGGCTGTCTGACGGGCGCTCCGTGGACGAGATATTCCCTGTGCAGCAGTGGCCACTGAAACTGATTTCGTTTAAATCCAATACCATGTCCAGCAGCACAGCAACAATCCCACGGTTACATCATGTCAAACCGACTAACGTGGTGGCGCTCAATCCTGAAGATGGCAAGCGCTACGGCCTGGCGCACGGCGACACCGTCCGTATCACGACACCCGGCGGGCACGCGGTAGCACAAATCAGTCTGCTTCACGGCGTGATGCCTGGAGTCATTGCCATTGAGCACGGTTACGGGCACCGTGAAATGGGGGCGGCGCAGCATTATCTCGACGGTGAAGCCATGCCAATTGATGAGAAAATAAAAGCAGGGATAAACCTCAATGACCTGGGCTTTGCCGACCCTACACGCAAGGTCGCAAATACCTGGCTGGATTGGGTGTCTGGGGCATCAGTCAGACAGGGGCTTCCGGCAAAAATTGAACGGATATAATCCGTTCACAGGTGCAAAGGCCTGCATATTTCCTGAGCCGGCTTTTGCTTTTCTGACCACGCCCCCTTCCGTTCCCTCCTCCCGATGACATACTATCGAAGCTGCAAACAGCCCTGTAAAAATCAGCAGGATGAGGAGAAAAGATGACGCATCAGACAGCCGCCACAGCCCTTACCCCGAACCAGGCCCTCGATAAACTAGAGGAGCTGTACGATGCCTCGGTCAACGCACTGCGTGACGCTATTGGCCAGTATGTTGAGAACGGCACACTACCCGAAATTGAAAAACGTGCCGCCGGTTTATTTGTCTACCCGGAGTTGCGCGTCAGTTGGGATGGCACCGTACATCATCCAAATAAAACCCGTGCCTATGCCCGCTTCACCCACTCTGGCAGTTACACCACCACCGTCACCCGTCCTGCTTTATTCCGCCATTATCTCGCCGAACAACTCACACTGCTTTATGACGACTATGGCGCGCAAATTGAAGTAGGGTTATCGCAGCATGAAATCCCGTATCCGTATGTGATTGATGGTTCCAGTTTGTCGCTGGACCGCTCAATGAGCGCCGGTTTGCCGCGCTATTTTCCCACTACCGAACTGTCGCAAATTGGCGATGAGACCGCCGATGGGTTGTTCCACCCTGGCGAGTTCTACCCGCTTTCGCATTTTGATGCCCGTCGCGTCGATTTCTCACTCGCGCGTTTACGCCACTACACCGGCACCCCGGTAGAACATTTCCAGTCATTCGTGTTGTTTACCAACTACACCCGCTACGTGGACGAGTTTGTACGCTGGGGCTGCCAGCAAATTCTTGACCCTGAAAGCCCGTATGTTGCACTTTCCTGCGCAGGTGGCGTGTGGTTGACGGCCGACAGCCAGGCCCCGGAAGAAGCGATTTCCGATCTCGCGTGGAAAAAACACCAGATGCCTGCGTGGCACTTGATCGATGCCAACGGTACCGGCATCACGCTGGTGAATATCGGTGTTGGCCCGTCGAATGCGAAAACCATTTGTGACCACCTGGCGGTGTTGCGCCCAGCGGCGTGGTTGATGATTGGTCACTGCGGCGGTCTGCGTGAAAGCCAGTCGATTGGTGATTATGTTCTGGCTCATGCGTATCTGCGTGACGATCACGTTCTGGATGCAGTACTGCCACCGGATATCCCAATCCCAAGCATTGCCGAAGTGCAGCGTGCGCTCTATGACGCAACCAAACTGGTGAGCGGCATGCCGGGTGAAGAAGTTAAGCAACGTTTACGTACCGGGACTGTCGTCACCACCGACGATCGTAACTGGGAGTTACGTTATTCCGCATCGGCTTTGCGTTTTAACCTCAGCCGCGCCGTCGCTATTGATATGGAAAGCGCCACCATTGCCGCACAGGGTTATCGCTTCCGCGTACCGTATGGCACGTTGTTATGTGTTTCCGATAAACCTCTGCACGGTGAAATTAAACTCCCCGGCCAGGCCAACCGCTTTTATGAAGGGGCGATTTCGGAGCACTTACAGATTGGTATCTGCGCGATTGATCTCTTGCGAGCTGAAGGCGAACGCCTGCACTCACGCAAATTACGTACTTTTAATGAACCTCCTTTCCGTTAAGAGAAAATAATAATGCAACACACCTCACCCCTGGCTGCCTTGCGCAGCCTGCTTAAAGAGCGCGAACTGGATGGCATGCTGGTTCCACGCACCGACGCTTGGCAGAGTGAATATTGCGCGCCTTATGACGACAAACTGGAGTTTATCAGCGGCTTTGATGGCTCTGCGGGCCTGGCGCTGATTCTGGCTGACCGCGCGTTGCTGTTCGTTGATGGGCGCTATCAGGTTCAGGCGCGCCAGCAGGTGAATCTGGACGAGTTTGAAATCCACCATTTACACGATGAGCCGATTCACCTCTGGCTTCATGAAAACTTGTCAGCCGGTAAACGTATCGCATTTGAACCACTACTGATGGTCAACAGCCAGTATGAAAACCTGCGTACCAGCGGCTGCGACCTGGTTGCCGTTAATGATGACCCGATCAATCAAATCTGGGCGACACGTCCGGCGATACCTCGCGGCCCGATACGCCAGATGCCTGATGAGATTAGCGGCGAATCAACCGCCTCCAAATGCGCCCGCGTCGCGCAGGCACTGACGCACGAAGGTGTCGATTATCTTGCCCTCACATTGCCAGACAATATTGCCTGGTTGCTTAACGTTCGTGGTTCTGACATCCCAACAAGCCCGGTGCCGCTTTCTTTTGCGCTGGTTAAAAACGACGGTGCCGTTGAGTGGTTTGTTGACGAGACGAAGCTGCAACAACTCGACAGTTCAGTGCTGGAGTCAATAGCCCTCCACAGCCCGGAAACATTCCTCGCGCGCTGCCAGCAACTTGCGGCCGGCAAACGCTTTTTGCTTGATGGCGACAACACGCCTGTCGCCGTGCGCTTTGCTGTGGAACAAGGCGGCGGTGACATCGAATGGCAGCCAGATCCAATCACACTGATGAAAGCCAATAAGAACGATATTGAACTGGAAGGCTATCGTTCAAGCCACGTTCAGGATGGTGCCGCATGGGTTAATTTCCTTGCATGGCTCAGCCATGAAGTACCGCTGCGTGAAGCCGCTGGCAACCCGATTACTGAACTTGAAGCTCAGGAAAAACAGCTCGCTTTCCGTCAGGAATGTGACAATTTCATCGAGCAAAGCTTTGGCACCATTTCCGCCGCAGCAAGTAACGCCGCGATGTGTCATTACCACAGCGCGCCGGAAACCAACTTCGCCATCGTCGGTAATGAATTTTACCTCAATGATTCCGGTGGCCAGTATTTCAACGGCACCACCGATGCCACCCGCACGCTGAACTTTGGACAACTCGATGCCCAACGCCGTCTGCACTACACCGCGGTTCTGAAAGGCTTCCTGTCGCTGATTTCGCTGCAATTCCCGCAAGGTGCCCAGGGCCATCAACTGGATGCATTTGCCCGCCGTCCGCTGTGGGAACTGGGTCTGGATTATGACCACGGTACGGGTCACGGCGTCGGGCACAACATGCTGATTCACGAAAACCCGCACCGTATGGCGAAAAAAGTGAACCCGTGGCCAATGCTGCCGGGCAACGTGCTGACTATCGAGCCGGGTTATTACCTCGCTGGCAGCCACGGCATTCGTATTGAAAACCAGGTTGAGGTTGTCGCCTCACAGCCGGGATTCTGTAAATTCGCCTCGCTGACGCTGATTCCGATTGATTTAAGCGCGGTAGAGTTACCGTTGTTAAGCGAGCAAGAGATTGCCTGGCTTGATGATTACCACCAGTTGGTGCGGGAAACATTGTCGCCGCTCGTTTCCAGTACTGCGCGGCCATGGCTGATAGAGGCAACAGCGCCAGTTAGAACGCAACGCATGTAAATCTCTCAAAGAGCCGTGTTTTTGCGGCTCTTTTATTCTTTTTGTTGATTAAACCAGCAATCAAACGCATTTCACCTAAACAGCCTTTGACAACCCAGTAGCCGCTAGTTACTATGCGCCCCGTTAACCGATTCCTCTGTAGTTCAGTCGGTAGAACGGCGGACTGTTAATCCGTATGTCACTGGTTCGAGTCCAGTCAGAGGAGCCATATTAGAGAAGCCCGCTTAGGAAACTAAGCGGGCTTTTTGCTTTTTAACATTTGCGTTTTATAGCTGACCTGCTTTTCTAGATTCAATGCTAATTGGCACCGGCATCCCGGAACGACGGGTCAACGCTGCGCTCGCCATACCTGCATCTACGCCAGAACCTTGCGTCATATCGCGCAGTGCCGATGTCATTGGTAGCGGGACTTTCTTGTCAGATTCAAACTCCGCGCGGTTACGGGACAAAGGCTCATGCACTTCCAACCAATGCCTTCCGTCAGGTTCGACGGTTGCTTTCACCGGCTGATCAATCAGCTGCACGCGCGCGCCCACCGGCACATTATCAAACAGATATTTAATGTCGTCCTTGCGTAGGCGGATGCACCCCTGGCTAACGCGCAGGCCGATACCAAAGTTGGCGTTAGTACCATGAATAGCATAAAGCTTGCCGATGTAAATCGCATACAACCCCATCGGGTTATCCTCACCCGGCGGCACGTACGCTGGCAAAGTTTTCCCTTCTTTCGCGTATTCGCGTCGGGTATTAGGTGTTGGTGTCCAGCCTGGAGCTTCCTGCTTACGCTCAACCCTCGTCACCCAGTTACGCGGGGTTTCTCGCCCGGCCTGTCCTATGCCAATGGGGAAGATCTCAACCGTGTTGCTCTGATCCGGATAGTAGTAAAGCCGCATTTCGGCGACGTTAATCACGACGCCCTGGCGTACGGTATCAGGCAAAATCACTTGCTGCGGAATCGTCAACTGGGTACCGGCTTTTGGCAGAAATGGATCTACCCCTGGATTGGCTTCCAGCATATTGCTTAGTCCCTGCCCGTAGAGCGCGGCAAAGTACTCTAGCGGCTGGGTATTCCCTTCAGGTACGCTAACGGTTAGCGGCGAGCCAACCAAGCGGCTACCCTCGGGTGGAAGCATATAGGTAACGGCCTGGGCGCTACAGGTAACGGCGGCAAGCACAAGGGCAAGCGAGGATAAGCGAATCATAATTTCCCTATTATCGGATATGGCATCGATAGGTTAAATATAACCTTCTATTGAGATTCGGTGAGGATTTCGGTATTTGGATCTGGAGGAGTTTGGTGCTTGTAAGAGATGAGCCCGAAAGGAGCTCATCTCTTGTGTCTGATACGGTTATTAAGTGCCGGAGCTGTCGAGCAGATCTTTGCTTGCCGCTTTTAAGTACTGGAACATTGACCAGAAAGTTAGTACCGCAGCGATAAAGAATAAACCGATCCCCGCATACTCAACCCACATATTTGGGCGCCAGAGCATACCAATCAGTGCCAGCATTTGCGCCATGGTTTTGGACTTACCAATCCACGAGACCGCAACACTGCTGCGCTTGCCAATTTCAGCCATCCATTCGCGCAACGCAGAGATAATAATTTCACGGGCAATCATAGTGGCCGCAGGCAGCGTCACCCACCATGAGTGGTAGTGTTCCACTACCAGCACCAGCGCAACCACGACCATAACTTTATCCGCTACGGGGTCGAGGAAGGCGCCAAAGCGCGTGCTTTGGTTCCAGCGGCGCGCCAGATAGCCATCAAACCAGTCTGTTATTGCAGCAAACCAGAAGATAAACGCGCATAGGAAAGGTGCCCAACTGAACGGCAGATAAAAAGCCAGCACAAAGAATGGGATAAGGACGATACGAAACAGAGTAAGCAATGTCGGAATATTAAATTGCATAGTGCTGGTTAACTGTCTGTCGTAAGTGGAAATTGTCTCTATGTTGCTACAGAGCCCTTAATGTTTCAACGAGTAGAAGATCTTTTCTGCCAACGCTTGCGAGATGCCTGGCACTTTTGCAATTTCTTCTACGGATGCATTCTTTAATGGTTGCAATCCCCCCATATATTTCAACAACATCTGGCGACGTTTTGGCCCAACCCCTTCGATTGTCTCCAACGCACTGGTATTTTTCACTTTTGCGCGTTTTTTACGATGCCCGGAAATGGCATGATCGTGGGATTCATCACGGATATGCTGAATGACATGCAGCGCCGGGGAATCCGGCGGCAGAGAGAAACCTTCCCCTTCTGGTTCGAAGAACAACGTTTCAAGCCCGGCTTTGCGGTCCACGCCTTTTGCCACGCCGAGCAACAGTGGATGATTTTTATCCCACTCCACATCTAGTTCTGCGAAGACGGTTTTTGCCTGGCCGAGTTGTCCTTTGCCACCATCAATCAGGATAACGTCCGGGACTTTACTTTCGTCGATAGTTTTACCGTAACGACGACGCAATACCTGGTTCATCGCGGCATAGTCATCGCCAGGTGTTATACCTTCAATGTTGTAGCGGCGATATTCCGCACGTAGCGGGCCGTTAGCATCAAAGACCACACAGGAGGCTACTGTCTGCTCACCCATGGTATGGCTGATGTCAAAGCACTCCATCCGTTTGATGGCTGGCAACTCAAGCACACTGGCTAAGGCTGCTAAACGTTGATGGATAGTCGACTGCTGCGCCAGACGCGTCACCAGTGCGGTAGCCGCATTGGTTCGGGCAAGTTTAAGGTAACGAGCGCGATCGCCTCGTGGTTTGGTCTGCACGTTGATGCGCCGCCCCGCCAGTTCCGTCAGTGAATCTGAGAGCAGGTTTTTATCCGGCAAATTGAAGTCGAGCAGAATTTCAGAAGGTAAGGTGCGCATCTGGCTGCCCTGCAAATAGAACTGGCCAACAAATGTTTCAACCACTTCTGACAGTTCTGTGCCATTGGGTACTTTCGGGAAGTAACTGCGGCTGCCCAACACTTTACCCTGGCGAATAAACAGCACATGTACACACGCCATACCCGAATCAAACGACACACCGATCACATCCAGATCGTCGCCGGTATTTGAGACAAATTGTTTTTCTGTCACACGGCGAACTGCCTGAATCTGGTCACGTATTCGTGCAGCGGCTTCAAATTCCAGGTTTTTGCTCGCCCCTTCCATTCTGGCGATCAATTGGTTCAGAACCTGATCGTCTTTTCCTGACAGGAACAAGCGCACATATTCCACCTGCTGGGCGTAATCTTCTTCACTGACCAAACCTGCAACACACGGCCCAAGACAGCGTCCAATCTGGTATTGCAAACATGGACGAGAGCGATTGCGATAAACATTGTTTTCGCACTGACGAATCGGGAAGATTTTTTGTAATAACGCCAGCGTTTCGCGTACTGCGTAACCGTTCGGGAATGGCCCGAAATATTCACCCTTCGCATGTTTCGCCCCACGATGCATAGCAAGTCGCGGGTGAGCATCACCGCTAAGGAAAATGAAAGGATAGGATTTGTCATCACGCAGCAGCACGTTATAGCGTGGCTGATAAAGCTTGATGTAGTTATGCTCAAGCAGGAGCGCTTCTGTCTCGGTATGGGTTACCGTCACGTCGATATGCTGGATGAGAGCAACCAGAGCTTCCGTTTTACGGCTGGCAAGATTGCTCCTGAAGTAGCTCGACAGGCGTTTTTTCAGATCTTTGGCTTTACCAACGTAAATAACCGTCTCACTGGCGTCATACATACGATAGACGCCAGGTTGGCTGGTTACTGTCTTGAGAAAAGCTCGTGGGTCAAAGATTTCACTCACTACTGATTAACGTCTCCGCACTAAATAAACCATGACGAATGGCCAGGTGTGTCAGCTCAACATCGCCACTGATATTCAGTTTACTAAACATGCGGTAACGGTAACTATTGACCGTTTTCGGGCTTAGACTAAGCTGCTCAGAGATCTCATTGACCTTCTGGCCTTTGGTGATCATCAGCATAATCTGTAATTCACGCTCAGACAAACTGGCAAACGGTGTGTCCGTTTTTTCTGGTTCGATCTGGCTTAAAGCCATCTGTTGGGCGATGTCTGATGCAATGTAACGCTGACCCGCGTTTACTGAGCGAATCGCATTAACAACATCCTGCGGTGCTGCACCTTTACTTAAATAACCCGCAGCACCTGCCTGCATGACTTTCGCCGGCAGCGGATTTTCAGTGTGAATCGTCAGCATAATCACTTTGATATCAGTTGAGTATCGCGCGATTTTGCGTGTTGCTTCAAGGCCACCAATGCCCGGCATGTTCATGTCCATCAGGACAACATCAACCTGATGGCTACGGCACCACTTAACGGCATCCTCACCGCAATTTGCTTCACCTGATATCTTGATCCCTTTGATATCTTCAAGAATGCGTCGTATCCCTGCGCGCACCAGTTCGTGGTCATCAACAAGAAGTACGTTGATCAAAGGGGACTCTCCAGAAAAGGAATTACGCTACTAAAAATTATCACGCTATATTAACGGGTTTTCCGGTAACTTTAAAATGCAAAAACAGATTTTCAGAGTTTCCACTGTTTTTGGAAATTTAATTGTACAGTGGAAACTGTACAAGCAAATTGATTAATTTATGTCTTTAAATAATAAAAATGCTTTTCACATTAAAAAAAACGATAATCCATTAATATTAGACGTATTAAATAATGCTTATACACCCTAACTTTTAACTACAAACAAACATAATCAAAACAATTTAACAGCATCGTACAGATTACAACCTGGACGATCAGCGTTAGCACTAATAAAATGGTTTACGATTGTGCTATACTCCGCCGCCTTACGAAACCGTTACACAAAACAACGGTGTACCAACCGAGACCGAGGAACACAAATGAGCACTCCTGATTTTTCCACCGCAGACAACAGTAGTGAACTGGCTATTGAAGTTACCTGCCTGAAAGCTATGCTGACTCAGATGCTGAAAGCCATGGGCCAAGCCGATGCAGGCAAGGTTATCATCAAAATGGAAAAGCAAATTGCTCAGATGGACGACTCGGCACACGCAGAAGTCTTTGGTAATACTGTTAAGCAAATTAAACAGGCTTACCGTCAGTAATCGTTAAACGGCGGCTGGATGAGGAATTTTTCTCCAGCCGTTTCGTTGAAGAGTCATCGAATTAACTCCCCTTTCAAATTATTCCAATCGCTGCCGCATAACAGGCAATTTGTGTTTTATTTGGCGCGTTAAATTTCTTCTGCATATTTTTCTGATGAAAATTGACGGTATTTTCTGATATCGACAAAATAATAGCTATTTCAGCCGATGTTTTTCCTTCCCCCGTCCACTGCAATATTTCCCGCTCGCGCTTGCTGAGTTTTAATGTCAGCGCATCCATAGACGGATCGTTGAGACGCGTTAATGTCATCAGGCTCAATTCACCCAAATACTGCAGACGTAACTGAAGCTCATCACCAGGTAATACTTTCCCTTTGCCCTGAGTACGTGAAACCGAGTAAAAACCGATTGCCCGATTAGGTGCCATTACACACTGACTAATGCCGCGGCGCAGGCCGTGATCCCTTGCCGCATCCCAGAACTGCGGGGTATCACTAAAAAGCTCGTCATCCCAGGGTAAATGACCACGCATAAAGTTTTCCGGGCGTAGCACCGGGTCAATCGCAAAGTAGTTTTCTGCATGGTAGTGATCGAGCCAGCTTTGAGGATAGGAAGACCTTAAAGAGGTTTTAGGACGAGTAAATGGCACCGGGTGACGTATACATAGCGAGTAATAGTCAAACTCCAACAGCTCAGTTTGCTGATGCAGAATTTTTGTTATTTCATCAGCCTGAGTGACAGACTGGAAGATATTAAGCGCATCCAGCCGCCAGCTAAAAAAGTTACGATCATCCATTATATCTGGCGAATCTCCTGACATTGAATTCATTTTCAAATGTAATGCTTAACGCTATCACATTTACCAACATTCTTTATATGATTTAACTGCAACAACAGCTGAATATTGAAAGTCATTACTCAATAGTTATTTTTTATTTATAACGCTTATTAATTATAGGGTTAATTCACTATAAATAAATGGCCCCATTTGGGGCCGTTCAAGCTACTGCGTCAGGAACTTTTCAAGAAATTGCTGGGTACGAGCCTGCTTAGGGTTAGCAAATAACTCACGAGCCGGACCCTGTTCAACAATACGCCCCTGGTCCATGAAAATAGCTCGGTCAGCAACATCACGAGCAAAGCTCATTTCATGGGTCACAATCACCATGGTTCGCTTCTCTTCAGCCAGCTGGCGGATTGTACTCAACACTTCCCCCACCAGCTCCGGATCGAGTGCTGAGGTTGGCTCATCAAACAGAATCACTTCCGGGCGCATCGCCAGCGCACGGGCAATCGCTACACGCTGTTGCTGGCCACCTGAAAGGCGGCGCGGGTAACTGGTTTCTTTGCCGCTTAACCCAACTTTCGCCAGCAGCTCGCGAGCACGTGCTATTGCCTCTTCCTTCGGCTCACCTTTAACAATCACCGGCCCTTCAATGATATTTTCAATCACCGTGCGGTGCGGGAAAAGGTTGAAACTTTGGAATACAAAACCAACATGCTGGCGCAGTTCGCGCACTTTATTCTTTTGCTTATTCAGCGAAAGCGCTGCATCAATGGAGATATCGCCAACCCTTATGGTTCCCGACTCCGGTTGTTCCAGCAAGTTAATGCAACGTAAGAGCGTAGTTTTACCTGAGCCGCTTGGCCCAATAATCGCCACCACTTCACCCGCTTTTACTTCCAGATCGATGCCATGCAGCACGGTCTGCCCATGGAATTTCTTGATCAGTTGTTTTACGTCGATGGCACTCATTTTGGATCCCTGTCCTGGCGATTGAGTTGATTTTCAAAGTAGTTCTGCAACGAAGAGAGCACCGTTGCCATCACCCAGTAAATCAAGGAAGCCGCGAGATACATGGTAAACACCTCAAGCGTGCGCGAAGTAATAAGCTGAGCCTGACGAAACAACTCGGGAACCTGAATTGTGGCTGCAAGCGAGGTGTCTTTCACCAGACTGATAAAGCTATTACTCAGTGGTGGTAATGCCACGCGCGCGGCCTGCGGTAAAATCGCCCGACGCAAAGTTTGCCACGGCGTCATACCGATACTTGCCGCCGCTTCCCACTGCCCTTTCTCAATTGATGAAATGGCAGCACGCAGAGTTTCTGATGCATATGCCGCCATATTCAACGACAAACCAATCATTGCAGCCGGAATAGGATCAAGCTCAATACCAAACTGCGGCAGGCCGTAATAGATCATAAACAGCTGTGCGATTAACGGCGTACCACGAAAAATCGATACATAGAAACGTGAAAGTAGTGAAAATGGCCAGAATCGAGACAAGCGCATCAGCGCCAGTAAAAAACCGAGAATCAGCCCAAAGAACATACCGCCGATGCTGAGTTGCAGCGTGAACACCGCACCTTTGAGCAGAAATGGCGCTGAGTCCAGCACCAGTTGAATACTTTCTTGCATAGTAACCCTGTATTTTATTATGACTTAGACATGCGGATGGTAAGCAAACAGCGCGGGCGCCCCACCGGTATGAATAAAGATAATCGGGCCTTCGTCTTTAAAACGCTTCTGGGCAACGCCGTCTATCAACCCCGCCATCGCTTTGCCAGTGTAAACCGGATCGAGCAGTATCCCTTCCAGGCGGGCGAGAATTTTAATCGCCTCAAGCCCTTCTTCGTTCGGCGTGCCGTAGCCCGGAGCGAAGTAGTCATCCCAAAGTTTAATCGGATTGTTTGCGCTGACACTAAGCGACTGCGCCACAGCCTGCTGCAATGCTTCCACTTTCGGTAATTGCTGAGCAATGGTGCGCGACACGGTAACGCCAATTAAATCAACATCCGGCATAAGCTGTTCAAGCCCTACCGCAAGTCCTGCATGAGTCCCGGCGCTTCCGGACGCAACAACAACAGATGATACGCTCACCGCACCTTCACACTGCTGGGCGATTTCCAGCGCGCTTTCCACATAACCCAGCGCACCCAATGCATTCGAACCACCCACCGGAATCACGTACGGGCGAAAACCCTGAGCTTCAAGACGAACGGCTATTTCTTCGAGTTGTTGGTCTGGTGAATGCAGCGCATCACACATTTCGATTTCGACATCAAACAGGTCGAGCATCAAACGGTTGCCATTGGTGAGATAATTTTCTGCCTGTGTACCAATCGGGTTTTCCAGCAGGGCGACACATTTCAGGCCGAGTTTTGCGGCAACCGCTGCAGTTTGGCGAACATGATTCGACTGAATCGCCCCTGCGGTGACCAGCGTGTCAGCCCCTTCACGTAATGCGTCAGCCGCCAGAAACTCAAGTTTACGCAGCTTATTCCCGCCCATCGCCATAGGGGTTGTGTCGTCACGCTTGATGTAGATTTCGCGACCGAGATAATCAGAAAAACGCGGCAAATACTCGAGTGGCGTCGGGGCGCCGATAAATTCCAGACGCGGGAAACGCGTTAGATTGTGCAGTGACATGAGCAACTCCATACACTTATTAAAAATTCATATCTCTTCATTATGCACGAGCCTGGCCGAATGCCCGCAAATGCAAATAAAAAAAGGTGCTGAAATCAGCACCTTTTTTCAGGCTTTCGGAAACTACTTAGTCACGTCAGCGCCAAACCACTTCTCGGAAAGCTTCGCTAAAGAACCATCTTTCTGCATTTCAGCGATACCTTTGTTGATTGCTTCAACCAGGTCTTCGTTGCCTTTACGCACGGCAACACCGGCTTCCTGACGAGAGAATGGAGCGCCAGCTACTGCCAGGGTATCTTTGGTTTTCTTCACCAGATCCAGTGCCGCCAGGCGGTCAACCAGAATGGCATCGATACGACCTACGCGCAGATCCTGATACTTAGTTGGGTCATCATCGTAAGTACGGATATCAACGCCCTGCACATTGGCACGCAACCACTCTTCGTAGTTTGTCCCAAGGCCAACACCCACTTTCTTACCTTTCAGCGACTCAGGCCCGGTAATGCTGCCTTCATTGCCTTTTTTCACCAGCGCCTGAATACCAGAAACGGTGTATGGCGTGGAGAAATCATATTTTTGCTTACGCACATCGGAAATTGTGACCTGATTAATCACCACGTCGATGCGTTTGGAGTCCAGTGACGCCAGCATGCCGTCCCATTTAGTCGGCTTAAGCGCGGCTTTCACGCCCAGGTGCTGTGCCAGTTGTTCTGCAAATTCCACTTCAAAACCGGTCAGTTTGCCATCATCACCCTGGAAGCTAAACGGAGGGTAAGTCCCCTCCAGCCCAACCAGCAACGTGCCGCGTTCTTTAACTTTATTGAGTAAGTTTTCCGCCGCAAACGTCTGCACACTCGCGCCAGCTACCATTGCCACAGCCAGCACGCCCATTAGCGCCTGACGCCCCACCATTGCTAATTTCATAGATACCCCGAATGTCGATAATTTGATGTAGTGTAACGACTTAATATAATCAATCAAAACCACTACGCTACAAGTTATGCCATTTTAATATATACCCTTATCTTTCAAGTTGCAGGTGCGTTGGCTGCTCTCTTTCACCCGAATCACTTACTACAGTAAGCTCATCGGGATTCACTCGCTTGCCGCCTTCCTGCAACATGGAATCTTTTGAGTAATGATCAGAAGTTGATTTATTTTCCTGCAAATGGGCAAGGGTATTTTGGTTCAGGGTCTGGAACTGCCCGTACTTGCGCAGTGCAATACGGTAATTGTTGGTGCTGGTTGGCGGTAACCATTCTTCCAGGGAATCATCGAAGAAGGCCTTAGTTGAAGTGGGAGAAGGAATATTTTGTAGGGCAAAATGATTCCCCAGACGACGCAGGCGCACCACATATTCGCGGATAGTGCCGTGGCTCATCTCGGTTTGCTCGAACAGGTATTCTTTAAAGCCAATGATATCGAAATAGTGTTGCTGCTCTTTGCAATACAAATCACCGCAAAAACGGCACAGTGCTGCCCAGGACTGGCGTTCAGCCTGCCAGCCATTTTCATCTATCAAGGTATCAAGTTGAGCAATGGCAGTTTTGCTGACAATTTCACCCCCACGCGTAAGCGTGATTCTGTCGAGCAATTTTGCGCACTGCGCACAATGAGTTTGTGTGTGTTTAAAGTCTTTCAAATAACGGCTTAAAGGCCGTTTTTTTAATTGCTGCACCGTCATTATGTAATCCCGATTATCTCGCCAAATACCCAAATAATTCGAGTCGCACCGCTACGGCAAGAGAACAAGTCCCGATGAACTTACATCAGTAAGTGATTCGGGCGCGTGCACGCTGCCAACAAAGATGCGACTTGAAGTATGACGGGCATTTACAACTTACCGAGCTTAGTGCGTAAACGTTTAATCGCCTGGCTGTGCAACTGACTGACGCGCGACTCCCCTACTTCCAGCACCGCGCCAATCTCTTTCAGATTCAGCTCTTCCTGGTAGTAAAGTGTCAGCACCATCTTTTCGCGATCGGGTAACGCATCAATTGCGCCCATCACACGTTCACGCAAATTCCCTTCCAACAGTTGTTGCAGAGGGTTTGCCTGCTGATGCTCTTCTGTAATCAGTTCGATACTATCGCCATGCTCTTCACGCCACTCGTCATAAGAGAAGAGTTGGCTGTTATTGGTGTCGAGCAACATCTGACGGTATTCGTTGAGCGGGATATCCAACCGGTCAGCCACTTCAGTTTCAGTCGCATTACGGCCCAGCTCTTGCTCCAGTTGACCAATTGCCTGCGCCACGCCGCGGGCATTACGCCTGACGCTGCGGGGCACCCAGTCACGGCTGCGCAACTCATCAAGCATCGCCCCACGGATGCGCTGCACCGCGTAGGTAGTAAATGCCGTTCCTTGCAGGGCATCATAACGGTCCACTGCGTTTAACAACCCGATGCCGCCCGCCTGTAGCAGGTCGTCAAGTTCCACACTCGCGGGCAGACGTACCTGCAGGCGCAATGCTTCGTGACGCACCAGCGGTACATAACGCTGCCACAGCGAGTGTTTATCCATCACACCTTCAGCGGTATACAGTGAATTCACGATAAACAGCCCTGCGTTAGTTGAGTTATCGGCATGATTATCCGTTTCTGGAGGGTTTTTAATCGCAAGAATAGTGGGTGAAATAAGGGGTTATTTGGGGGTTATGGGTAACAAGCATAAAGAAAAAACCCCGCAAGCGCAGGGTTTGGTCAGGTTTTGGCGAATTAACGCAGCAGAGACAGCACGCCCTGCGGAACCTGGTTAGCCTGTGCCAGAACAGAAGTACCCGCCTGCTGCAGGATCTGCGCTTTAGACATGTTGGAAACTTCGGTCGCGTAGTCAGCATCTTCGATACGGCTACGAGCAGAGGTCAGGTTGTTTACGGTGTTACCCAGGTTGGTGATAGCAGATTCAAAACGGTTTTGAACCGCACCCAGTGCACTACGCTGTGTATCAATTTGTGCTAATGCATCATCAATTGCTTTTAAAGGATTGGCTGTGCTGCCCGTTGTCATTTTGCTCGCATCAAGATCAGCTTCCGTCAGAGTAAATGTCGCAGTGGTTGTAGCAACAGTCGCATCAGAAGGATTGAGAGCAATATAGACATCTTTTGCAACCCCAACCTCCAAACTCAAACCATTTTTCTGAGCTGCTGATACATCATCTTTGTCCAATTGGTCGTCGAAAGAAATTTTTACAAACATATTGCCATTTTTATCTGCTAAAGCTGTAGTACCTAGCGTGATTTTGCCTGCTGCAACTCCCGTTGCTTTTGCAATATCGTCGGTATCTACGCCAGTAACTGCTGTCGTGGTTACCGCTGTAGTTTTACCCCATGCATCTTGAAGATTAGCCGACGTAAGTGTTCCAGGCGTTCCATTAGGTCCGGAAACGTTAAAACCGCCTAAGCTCAGAGTTTTCGCAGTCACTTCGCTGAGACCAATTTTAATGGTCTCATTGTCATTCGCGCCGACCTGAATAGACAGAGTCTGAGTTTTGCTCAGGACTTTAGTACCGTTAAATTGCGTTTGATCAGAAACACGATCAATTTCATCTAAACGCTGCTTGATCTCATCCTGAATGGAAGAAAGGTCAGTTTTAGTGTTGGTACCATTTTGTGCTTGTACAGTCAGTTCACGAACACGTTGCAAGTTGTTGTTGATTTCGTTCAACGCACCTTCTGTGGTTTGAGCCAGAGAGATACCATCGTTAGCGTTACGGGATGCCTGGGTCAGACCTTTGATATTAGATGTGAAACGGTTAGCAATCGCCTGGCCCGCAGCATCGTCTTTCGCACTGTTAATACGCAGACCTGAAGACAAACGCTCAATAGCAGTACCCAGAGAAGACTGAGATTTGTTCAGATTGTTTTGGGTCAACAGCGACAGGCTGTTAGTGTTGATAACTTGTGCCATGATTTTATCCTTATCAATTCACATTTTGTGGTTGGGCTGTTGCCCACGGTTTCTCACCGTCTACCCATGTATCGGCACACTATTTTCGAACTTTAGAAATATTTCACTTTTTAACTAGCCGCAGAAATAACCCGCAACGCCTTCATTATTCCCGCCATCAAATTTGCACAAATATCATTAAACTTTGTGCTCCTGGTGCCGATACCACTGTGAATAATTGTTAGTAATGAAAAGGGAATAATAATGGCTAGCGTTTCTTCATTAGGGGTCGGTTCCAATCTGCCACTGGACACACTTTTAACAAACCTGAGCACCGCTGAAAAAGGGCGGCTAACGCCGATCACTGCACAGCAATCCAGCTATAGTGCAAAACTCACTGCATACGGATCGCTTAAGAGCGCAATTGAAAAATTCCAGACTGCAAACACCGCGCTGAATGATGCAACTCTCTTTAAAAGTAGTACAGCCAAGAGTAGCACTGCAGATTTAGGTGTAACTACATCCGCTGGAGCCGCTGCAGGGAAATACACCATCAGCGTGACACAGCTAGCACAAGCTCAATCGCAAGCAACGAGCGGCCTTACTAGTGCTACAGATAAACAAAGTAGTACTTCGTCATCTGACCGTAAGTTGGTAATCAATCAACCAGGCCGTGAGAAGCCACTAGAAATTAATCTTAGCGATGATCAAACCTCGCTTAATGGTATTCGTGATGCTATTAATGCTGCCGACAGCGGTGTATCTGCAAGTGTTATCAAGAATAAAGATGGTGAATTCCAATTAGTTATATCTTCTGCCGAAACGGGGGAAGATAACAAAATGACAATTACCGTCACAGGTGACCAAGCTCTGAGCGATAAACTTATCACTGGAGATAAAGGTCTAAAAGAAACAATACCTGCAAAGAATGCTGAGCTTACTATCAACAACATTCAGGTTGTTAGCAGCAGCAATACAATTAAAGATACACCGGAAGGTGTGACCTTAACTCTTAATAAAGAAGTCACTAACGCAACAGTTTCCGTAGCCAAAAGCAACGATCAAGCAACTACTGCGATTAAAGCTTGGGTCGATGCTTATAACTCGATGCTGGATACCTTCAGCTCCCTAACGAAATATAGTGCTGTTGATGCGGGTACAGACCAAGACAATAGTAATGGCGTGTTATTAGGTGACAGTGTAGTTCGTACTATTCAGACAGGAATTCGTTCTCAATTTACAACCGGTAATACGGGTTCAAGTTTTAGTACCTTATCGGAAATTGGCATTGCTCAAGATGCAACAACTGGCAAATTAAAAATTGACGACGATAAGTTGAAGAAAGCGCTAACCAGTAACTCAGTGGACACTCAAAAATTACTGGTTGGCGACGGCAAAACAACCGGCATTACTACTACTACAGCCAACCTGGTAAAAGATTATCTAGCGGACGACGGTATCATCGATAGCGCTACCGACAGCATCAACTCAACGCTAAAAAGTCTCACCAAACAATACCTGGCAACCAGCTCCAGCATCGACGACACCATTGCCCGATATAAAGCTCAGTTTACGCAGCTCGATACCATGATGAGCAAGCTGAACAACACCAGTTCGTATCTGACTCAACAATTTTCATCCAGCAGTTCCTGATAACAAGGGGTAATTATGTACAGCGCGCGGGGTTCACAAGCATATGCTCAGATTGGTGTGGAAAGCGCCGTGATGAGCGCGAGTCCTCATCAATTAATTGTTTTGCTTTTTGATGGAGCATTAAGCGCCCTGGTCAGAGCTCGCTTGTTTATGCAGCAAGGAGAGCTTGCCGCGAAGGGTGAGGCACTGAGCAAGGCTATCAATATTATCGATAACGGCCTGAAGGCTGGTTTAGATAATGACAAAGGTGGTGAAATAGCCGAAAACTTATCGTCGCTGTATGACTATATGATTCGCCGTCTGATGCTGGCCAATCTGCGAAATGATGTTGCCATCATTGAAGAAGTAGAAGGGCTATTAACCAATATTGCGGATGCCTGGAAACAGATCTCACCTCTGAATGCTGCGCGGGAGCCTGCCTAATGTCGCCGTATGTAGAACTGATCAGCCGCTGGCAGAACGTGGTGCTGTTAAGCCAGTCGTTGCTGGAACTGGCACAGCGTGGCGAGTGGGATTTATTGCTGGAGCAGGAAGTCGCTTACCTGCAAGGCATTGAGACGCTTAACGCCAACCCTATTCCACCAGGGACGGCGAAAAGCGTGCAGGATATGTTGCAGCAAAAACTAGAGCAAATTCTGGAAAATGAGCAGGCGCTTAAAAACTTATTACAGCAGCGCCTGGACGAACTGAGTTCGTTAATTGGCCAGTCATCGCGCCAGCAAACCCTGAACCACACGTATGGAAGGTTATCAGGCCAGTTACTGGTACCTGATGCACCACAATAATTTTGCCTCACACTGCAAAGCATTCAATAACTAATCCGCTAATCATCCTAAAATCTTCCATACTCCAGTGGTCAGCTAAATGACTCCTGGAGCGTGGACTCGATGAAAAACCCAACCTTGTTGCAATTTTTCCATTGGTATTACCCCGGTGGGGGTCAGTTGTGGGCAGAAGTCGCCGAACGCGCGGCAACGCTCAATGATATCGGCGTCAATATGGTCTGGCTGCCACCGGCTTACAAAGGTAGCTCCGGTGGCTATTCGGTGGGATATGACTGTTACGATCTTTTTGATCTCGGTGAATTCGACCAAAAAGGCTCTGTGGCGACCAAATACGGCGATAAAGCGCAATTGCTGGCAGCAATAAAAGCCCTAAAAGAAAACGATATTGCTGTGCTGCTTGATGTGGTGGTTAACCACAAAATGGGCGCTGATGAGAAAGAGCGCATTCAGGTCAATCGTGTCAACGAAGAAAACCGTAATGAAATAGACGACGAAGTTATCGAATGCGAAGCCTGGACGCGTTACACCTTCCCTGCCCGTGCCGGTCAATACTCGAAATTTGTCTGGGATTACAAATGCTTTAGTGGCGTTGACCACATCGAAAACCCAAATGAGGACGGTATTTTCAAGATAATCAATGATTATACCGGTGAAGGGTGGAACGACCAGGTTGATGATGAGCTCGGCAATTTCGACTATCTAATGGGCGAGAATATCGATTTTCGCAATCACGCCGTAACAGAAGAGTTGAAATACTGGGCACGCTGGGTAATGGAAGAGACGGGTTGTAACGGCTTCCGCCTCGATGCGGTCAAACACATTCCGGCGTGGTTCTACAAAGAGTGGATTGAACATGTTCAGGAAGTGGCTGAACAACCGCTGTTTGTTGTTGCAGAATACTGGTCCCATGAAGTCGATAAACTTCAGGAATATATCGCGCAGGTCGATGGCAAAACGATGCTGTTTGATGCACCGCTGCAAATGAAATTCCACGAGGCGTCAAAACAAGGTCGCGATTACGACATGAGCCAGATTTTCACCGGCACGCTAGTTGAAGCTGACCCTTTCCATGCCGTCACTCTCGTTGCCAACCATGACACGCAACCCCTGCAATCACTTGAAGCACCTGTAGAACCGTGGTTCAAACCCTTAGCTTATGCTCTGATTTTGCTGCGCGAAAACGGTGTGCCGAGTGTGTTTTATCCCGATTTATTTGGCGCCAGTTACGATGACGAAGGTGGCGATGGCGAAACTTACCACATCGACATGCCGATAATTGAGCAGTTGGATGATTTAATCCATGCCCGTGAACGCTTCGCCCACGGCGTGCAAACGCTATGGTTTGATCACCCTAATTGCATCGCCTTTAGCCGCAGCGGTACCGATGAAAATCCAGGTTGCGTGGTGGTGTTATCAAACGGTGATGATGGCGAGAAAACTATTACGCTCGGCGATAATTACGGCAGCAAAAACTGGCGGGATTATCTGGGCAACCGTGAAGAAACCGTCACCACCGATGAAAAAGGTAGTGCGACATTTTCCTGCAACGGCGGAAGCGTCAGCGTGTGGGTAATGGAAGAGGTGTTATAGATTGACTGAAACTTCCCTCTCCAGTTAAAGGAGAGGGAATCATCACTTACGGTAATTTGCTATCCAGCGGGTTCTTCTGCAAATAATCAGCACATTCTTGCGTCGGACGATCAACACGTTTCAGGGTCATACCGGCATATTCCAGCGTATCGCCTTCACGCTCAACGCTATAAACATCGCGTTTGTTGGTCACGTTATACCAGTCATCTGAACGCACAGTCAGTTTACCTGGCAGAGCAAGCACGCGCTGCCACTGGCGGCAATCGAGCGTATCCCCTTGCGGTGTGACCACAAGAGTCGCGATCGCTTCCGGGCTCACCATCTCACTTTGTGGGCCTTGTGACTGCCAGTAACCAGCAAGCCCTGCAGGCGCTGGGGTTTTAACCACTTCGCGGTAATTATCAACCTGCACACAGCCGCTTAACGCCAGCAACACTGTCAATAATGCAATCTTCTTCATCATCTATCCCGACTGCGGAGAAAAAATAATTTTCGCATTAAAGCACTTAGCCCGCCAGTGTTTCAGTAGCTTGCAACTAATCGAAGGAAATTAAGACGGGCTGTTCAAGCCCTGGCACAGCAAATCTTTTACCAGACTCAATGGCGAGCTGCAGAATATGAATTAAGATTATTCTTATAAATCTTAAAAGGAATATCGCCATGCGTGATTTCTTTTCCACATTAAAATATGACTTAAAAATCAACACAGCCAAATCTAAGCTGATTATTTTAATTTTTAGAATGGCCACTATTCATGCCAAAACAAAGGCTCTTTACCCGATTTCGCTGATGTTTGTGATACTCAACCGAGTTATTAATGAAGGCCTGTTTGGGGTAGAGCTGTCTTACCATTTGAAAATTGGCAAGGGCTTTAAGATATGGCACGGTAACTCAATGATTATCAACAGAAGTTGTGTGATTGGAGAAGGGTTTACTATCAGGCAATTCTGCACCCTTGGCAGCAATAAAAATGGTGTCGACATCAAATTTAAAGTGGGAAACAACGTCAATATGGGCGCCCATTCCTGCATCATTGGCGATGATATAGAAATTGGCGACAACGTGACAATTGGCGTAGGTACGCTGGTTTTAAAAAGCGTTCCGTCTAATAGCACGGTCATTTCCAGCAATAAAATGGTTATTATCGAAAAGCCCGAAACGTTAACCATTTAATTAACTAGCGCAATACCCAGCATCGGAAACATGTTTTAAGCCGCTCATATTCCACAACTTTAGGCGGACTCAAATTCCCCTTCTCGGTCAGTATCTGACCACGGCAAGCTCTCTGACAGTAGAAGCGTTTGATGGATGGCAGGCTAAATAGAAAAAGGCCGACGATTGTCAGCCTTTAGAATCATTTTAAAAATCTTGCTTACTTCTGAACTTCTATACATTTTCCAGCGGATGGGGCCTGGACAGTACCGTAACTTCTATCAGGAATTCCCTTCATCACCTCTTTTAAGGTGAGTTCGCACACTTCCATGCTAGGCATGGGGGTCACGTTCCATGAAACATTACTCATATAACCTGACGCCAGAAGCATAAAATAATAAACAGTTGCCACAATACCCCCTATAAACAGTCGCGGATTATGTAAATGGAATCAGGAAGCGGCAAGTCATTTATTACATTTGAGGAATTTTTAAGGCATTAATGACAAAAAAATAATGATTATCATGGGTTAGTAAAGATGATAATTAACAAGTCCACAAACTTTTTCACAATAACACTTCTTCGTAGGCGCATATGTACTGACCTACGCTCTCTTAGTTTAGTGATAAAACTGTACGTCTATATTTTTATATATCTTATAGATCAAGCAACTACACCTGCATGTTCATTATATGAGGCTCTGATTTTGTAGAACACGGAAGTACACGAAACATCACGCATCAAGACAGATGCTTAGCGCGAAATTTCAGAACAAAGGTTACAGTTCATGAGAGTTCGCGCTAATTTTTTGTCCCATCCATGCCCCATCACATCACCGGCACATCGTCGAACGCCCCATCCTCATTGCCATCAATCACTCTGTTGATAAATTGTGTAACCAGTCCAAGGACATCCACTTCATCAAGAGCGTCACCCTCTATCGCTTCGCCGTCTTCAGTGATTAATGATTCACCGTAAACTTTCGCAAACTGAGTACCTCCGCAGAACTGGATTAACACTGTATCGCCCCGCTTCGGTTTGCCGCTTTTGCTCAGCAGGGCATAACCATCGCTCGTTTCAACAACAATTGAATCGTCATACATGGTGCCAGGCACAGCATTAAGGTCTATCGATTTTTCTGCGTAACCAATTGCTGGAGATTGAAGGCCCATGGTCATCTCACCGCCCCCATACTCGTGAGAAAGTAAACTTTGTCCTCTCCCTCGTGATCAGTGAAGTCACGAAAGCAGGTCTGATAAAACTTTATCCAGCGATTAGCCTCACGCTGGCTCCAAAACCAATTAACCTTCTCAAGTTCTCGGACAAAATCGACAGTCGTCACCATCCGCTTGCCTCGCGGGTCAATTTTTATAGCTCTACGAAACGCAGTCCCAATATCATCGCGTCGCGGCATGATCATCCACTCCAACTAAACTGTATTTATATACAGTAGTTTTTATCGAATGGCAGATCAAGCGAACCAGTGGTTCGGCCTGGCCATGTCGTGAGTTAGCGAGTGAAAAGTGTTTTTTAGATGAATAGATTACGAGGAATGTAAATTTCCTGGTTAGGAAGTTTTATCAACTGTCGGTTATGCGACTCTCGCGCTCGGATTTTTCGCTAATTTTTTTGCCCGTATATATCCCATAACTAAAATCTCGACCCTTCTTCAATACTATCAGTTCGACTACTGGAGGTTACTAATCTGCCACTCCCTTCAGAATATGAAGGTCCTTATATGGTTTAATGCCTACTAGTTTATGAGCACCCTTAGTTATCTCAAATATTTCGTGCATGATGCCAAGTTAACCAGGTGGTTAATAATCAAACAGATACTCCCAAATGGCGTTGATGATGGCAAATTTTATGCCTACAATGCGTATAGATTCAAAATTATAGATATGAACAAATTCATAAATGGATATTTTTAATGACTTATAAGAAATTTAGAGAGGATATAAACGGATTAAGGGCCTTGGCAGTAATGTCCGTCCTAATATTCCATTTTAATCCATCATTTTTACCTGGCGGCTTCGCTGGTGTTGATGTTTTTTTTGTCATTTCTGGTTTTTTAATGACATCAATAATTTTTAATGGCATTAGTTCCGGATCCTTTTCCATTAAAAAATTCATCATAAGACGGTGCGAGCGCATTGTCCCAGCATTACTGGTATTAATATTTTTAATTGTAGTTATAGGATATGTTGCATTTGAACCTTTAACATATCAACTTGTCGGTAAGCATGGACTTGCCAGTTTACTATTTACATCCAATATTCTGTATAACTCTGAATCTGGATATTTTGATCCTGCATCACATAGTAAATTACTTTTGCATACTTGGTCGCTATCAGTAGAATGGCAGTTCTATATTTTATATCCAATAGCAATATATTTTTTATCAAAATATTTATCATTGCAAAAAGTTAAAATATTAATTGTTATATGTTTTATTCTGTCTTTTGCGTATTGCGTTTTTGAAACTCAAAGAGACTCTCAATCCACTTATTTTATGTTGCAATTTAGAGCATGGGAAATGTTGGCAGGAGGAATGGCTTTTTTATATCAAATTAACGCTAATAAAACAAAAAGATTTATATTTGAATTTATAGGAATATCATTAATATTATTTTCGTTTTTTTATTTCAGCAATCTTGATCCATGGCCAGGTTATTACGCTTTAATCCCTGTATTTGGTGCATATTTATGCATGCTATCTAACAACAATAACAGTATTTTATCCGGTTATATTTTGCAAAAAATCGGCCTATGGTCATATTCTATTTACCTTATACATTGGCCAATTATTGTAATTTCAAAAAAACTTGACATACATATTAACTTCCAAATATATCTAGTGTTTGTTATAGTTCTTTCAATCTTATTGCATCATTTAATTGAGAGGAAAAGAAATTATTCATACAAATCCGCTTTTGTATATTTAGCAATTCTTTTAATTTCTTATTCCATTTCAATAAATGGTCTCAATTGGCGCGTAGACGAATTTTCGCGAACCACAAAAGACAAATTAATTGAAAGATTTTATGGCGGATATAACACATTCAACAAAGCAAATGGTAACATTTATTTCAACAGAATCGGTGATGATGTAGGGTTAATATTGTCAGGGGATAGTTATTCACAGCAATATATGGATTTTTGGACTAACAAAAACACTCGTATAGTAAGTGTTTCATATGTCATGTGCATGATTTTACCTGATTACACATCGAGCAATACAATAGAGTGTAATTCAATGTTTGATAAATTAAAAAATGTATTTGATGAATATAAGAGCGCTCCAGTTATTATTAATCAAAACTGGGAGACTTATATAAATAACTTAAAGAGGAAAGATAACGGTGAATCAGTAACCACCGATGATTATTATAAAGTCATTGAAGAGCAGTTAGTAAAATTAATTAAAACAGGAGGTGATGAAAGGAAGTATTACTTTGTCGGTACATATAACTATCCTGATTATGATGTAATAGGCTGTGTTTCTTCGGAAGGATTACTCATCAATAAATTTTCATCTAAATGCAGAAAAGATGTCGGAAGAACTATTAGCGTCGCAGATGAAATGCTTTTGCGCATAGCAAAACAAAATAAAAACGTATCTTTTATAAGCCCAAAAGATGCGCTTTGCAGCAAAGAAAAATGCTCTATAATAATAGATGGAAATCCAGTTCTATTTGACGGAGTGCACCTTTCTAGGTACGGTGCTAATGTAGTTGGAAGTTATATAGAAAAAAATATTCATTAATTTATGGAGGGCTTCCCAGCCCTCCAACAATCATTATGCTACAGCTATTTTGTTTCCATCTACATCGCTGGCAGGCATACCATTTGCCACCCAGTTCTTTACCATAAAATCTCCATTTGATGCAGCCCAAAGGGCTATGGACCCCAGAAGCAAGGGGAAATCCCAAGATCCAGTGTATTTATGCGCACCATAATGCGTTAAAATCCCCACTCTTTTATTAGGCACATCTTCCGTGCCATCAGTGTTGTTGTTTTCAAATATATCATGTGAGGAATCCACATTGGCAGAATATATTTGCGCGCATTTAACCGTCCCGGCTTGGAATAAATCACAATCCGTTATTGTGAGTCGATATGCACTGTTTGTTAGAATACCGTAATGGTGCCCCACTGCCCCCATATCATGTGTCACACTGAAATCAAAAGCATCATCATTTCCGCGCTTAATATTAACTGCATTTATTATTACTGATTTTGCGCGTTCAATGTAAATACCTGCCGTATTGGTATTATTCTTAGGATCACCTCCCAATAGTCGACAGTTGTTAATATTTATACTTCTCCCAGCAAGACTATCTGGAACAGTCTCATCCTCGCTTTCATTGTCATAGATTCCTATATCATATTTTCGACAAACATCAAAATTGAAATTTGAGATCACAATCCCTTGCGAATCCTGAATTACTATACCTGCTCTACACCATTCTATTTTACCACCTGATATAACTAAATTATTACTTCCACTACCTATATACATGCCACACCCAACGGGCCAAGATGTGCTTTCAGGTGAATCTGGGGAAACTGTATTTATTTTTAAATCTGTCCAGACTGAATCTCCACAATAACCATCCAAATAAACACCTGTGGTTCCACCGCTGACGCTGTTGTGAAGAGCCCTGACACCGCTTGTGGAAATCAAATGCAGTTGAATACCAGTGCAAGCATGAAACAAGCAGTTAAAATAATTGTGTGTATGTATCTGGCTTCTGTCATCGCTTGATGAATAAAACCCAGTCTTTGCTATGTTATTTCCAAATATTGCCAACTGCTTTAAAGAAACATAATTAGAACTAGCCCTAAGCATCACCATTCCTTCACTAAGAGCTACAATTCTCGTCTGATGTGATTCTGCGCCATTGTAGGATAATGCGGAAAACTCACCAATTAACGAAACCTTTTCCCTTAACTGTATGGTGACATTAATTCCAATGTCACCGCGCGGGAGTATTATTTCCCCACCTCGATGATTTTTAGCCACAGAGTCTATGGCTTTTTGTAGAGAGGTAGCCTGATTGGTTCCATCACCATTAACCCCATACCATTCGGCATAAATAGAACCATTGAATACTCTTTTCCACCTTCTGTTGAGCGAATCAATAATTATTACTCCATCATCATCATCTGAAGTGAGATCTAGATCATCCCTATAGAATACCCCACTAGATTTATCAAAAATATTTTTTGAACCAATGCAGTTAATATATAAGGCATTGCCATTATACCCCCTAATGTCAGAATACAATGCCCCACCAATTAAAGATGCTCCATCTTTATTGTTCAACTCACCCCTTAATGACGCATCGCCGACGCTTAGCCATTTTCCTGTACCTATGCCTCCAGTTGAATTTGGCGTAGAACCAACGGGGACGGACTTAGGAAAATCACCATCCCAACGATAATATTCACCATCAGTTTCATCTTGTAAAACCTGGTTAGGTAGGGTTAGTTTGTTTTCTGGTAGTGGTGCTCCAGCCTGGAAACTTTTTAAATTGGTATATCCGAATGCTGAAATTGCCTGCTGAGCAACCCAGCGCAAGCCTTCAATGGTGTAGTGCTTTCCGCCAAAGCGATCTTCATATTCTCGCTGCTTCGACGTAACAAACTCGTCAATTTTCCCTGCGTTAAATTTCAGGTCTTGAGGTTTCTCACTTGGAACCGGGAGTTGTGTAGGTATAGTCGCCATAATTTTTCCATAAAAAAACCCGGCGCATTGGCCGGGTTCGGAGTTGGATTTAAAGGTTGTTTAGGAGTAAATCAGGTCGCTATATTCGCGAACTGTTAATGCGGTCGTTCCATCAGTGCCAGGGTTCTTATCAGTAATTTCCCACTGCGTAGCATCCAGTTCTTCAGATGAGGCAATGAAGTAACGAGATGGTGACTGCACATTCATGCCGTCATAAATGTTGAGTTCGATATTAGGAATTGCAGCACTGAAGCCAAAAGACGTGTCTGGCAGAGGCCGTGCCGGGTAGCGCGCTGTCGGCGTACCGAGATAATCGGTGACCACCACGAACATTGAGCCAGAAAAGTTAATCCGCTCGCTGGTTTCGAAGGCGTTACCGATACGAGAAACGATATACCCTGATTGCTGGTTGGTGTCGTAGGTATCAACAATCTGTACCATGTCGCCAACACCCACCCACTCCCCGTCAGCCAGCGCTGTGATGCTCATAGCCATTCGTGAATAGATGAGACGCTTGCACTCTCTTAGCGCCCTCTCGTTAGCCTGGAATGCATCACGCACATACATCATCTCGAACTTCTTCGCTTTCACTGGCGCGCCGGATACGATTACTCCGTTGCTTATGCGGTAACGAATGAAGTCCTGCTTATTGGTTGATGGATTGCGGTACTGCACCTCGACACCATCAAAACCACCCGGCAGCGTCATGTCGTAGCTGAGCGAGTAACCAGCCTCGACAGTGTTATTCCGGTTAAATACTGTGGCGGGAGCGGTTCGCTTCTTGTCCCGAGTGAATGACATCACATCGTCATCCCATGACACCGTTACACTGGCCGCATCACAGATGGTTTGTAGGCGAGCTCCCAGTGACACGTCTTCATCATCAAAGGTGTAGTCGAAGCGTCCAAGTCGCGGGTCTATGGCGTCAATTTCAGCCTGAATCTGATACAGGCCGTAAAGGTCGATATTGCTCTCCGGCTGCCCACCCATAACGAGCCAGGTGTGCGCCACGGCATCAGCGAATCTGCGCGACGGGCGAAGCGTGTAATCAACCGACTGCGTGCTGAGCGAGTAGCTAATCGTGTAGCGGTTAATCATCGCGTTGTATTTCAGTTCGCGGCCGGTGGAGTTCTCAGTTGCGCGAACCTTGATGATGACCGTTGTGTCATTAGGGTGGCTGACATTGTTCCTGACGTTGACCGCATGCACCTCCTCCACTTCCAGCTTGCTTGCATCGCTTGAGTTATCCGTTCGGTGGAATGAAAGCGAATAGCGACCTCGTCCTGCAGCAGGCGTTATCTTGTCAGTGCGGTAAAACGTCTCGCTGGTAGAGTCATGTGGCGTGGTCTGCCGGTAGGTGAATGTTTGAGTGGTACCAGGTATCTGATTGTTCTCAGCATCCACCTTCCATATCTGCAGTTGCCAGTTGGTTTCGCTATTCCCACCAAGACCCGAGCTGGTATGAACCCAGAGCTGATCTGATTCGATTGGCGAGAAAAATGGTCCGACAATCAGCGCGGCATTGTCATTCAGAATGAACTTCGTGGTGTTAATTGTTGCTGTCGTGATGTATGAAGCACTGGAGCCATTGATGCTGTCGAAGGTGAAGGTGTAATAAAACGTAGGTGAGACAACCGCGCCATCGTCAGTCTGCACAGCACTGATTAGATTAGCAAACAGCGTCACATCCTCCGTCTTGGTGCCGCCAGGAACTGGATAAGTAATGTTGAGAACGAAAGAAACAGCGTGCGGCAATGCCAGGCCCATGAAGTAGTCGAACTCAGCCTGCTTAACGATTTTTACTGCTATCTGACCGCCAGCGTAATTCCCACTGATCATTGTTGTTGCGGTGGCCGTCGCAATCGGGGTTCCGGTATCCTCGTTCGTGCCCGGCACTTCCTGCCCGTCTACATCGTCGAACTCATACCCTTCATAAACTGTCGCAATCACATCACCTGGCTGATAAATCGTGTACGACGCGCCAGCCATTGAGCCAACGTTAGTTTCCGAGTAGCGCACCTGACTGATGTCATATTTACCCAGGCCAAAGTTCATGAACTGTGTGACTTCTTTCTTATTGTTCACGTACTCGAAAATGGCCTGTTGAATCAGGTCTGGATAGGCGCGAATCAGGCCGTAGTTATCAGGCCTGGCCTCGCCATTACGGGCAATGTTCGTCTGCCCCTTGAGGCTGTTATTCGGTGATGTTTTGCTTTGCCCTGCAGCGCCGCCAGCGTTAGGCTGCTTAATGAAAGAGCCCATCACCTTTTGCGTAAATTTTATCGGGTTGAAGTGTTCGAGGGGATTGAGAAGGGTTTTAGCAAGCCCTCCGCTCTTGGGCTGGTCAAAGATGATAATTCGGTCATCAGCGTTAATGGTGAAATCGACATTGTCATCATCCTGCAGCTCCCGACCATTAATGATGGCCCGCACATCAGAATGCACACCTGCCGTTTCAAGCCACTCGCTGAACTTCTCCCCCGCTGATACTTCCATCCGTTGCTTCGGCAGCCCCGGCACTCTCTGTATTTCGATTACCGGCATACGAATAGATCTCCGTCCTGGTGAATAATTTCTGGATAGTTCTTATCTGGTCAGAGCAGACACAGCCATTCTCGCCGCGGCTATGTAGCGCCCTGCCATCGACAATCAGCCCGACATGCACCGGCTGCGCGCCGTAGTAGGCAATGAAGATATCGCCGTCGCTGAAGTGCTCAGCCCGCCGCCAGTAAACAACCTCACCCTCAAAGCACGTCATGAAGTCCTCACCCGCTTCGTAGTCAGGCGAGTGGTGCAGTTCAATGCCGAGAACGTGCCGGTAATAGAGAATGACCAGGCCCCAGCAGTCGAGCGCCTCAAACGTGCAGGCTCGGTTACGCCAGGGCATGCCAATCACCCTTTCGAGAAATTCAGCTTTAAGCATTTTGTAGCCCCGGGAACTCTTCAATGTTGTAAGGTCGACCAATATTGGCGTTGAGCGGGTTTTTGATTGTCAGCGACACAGTTACATCGTTGGGATCAAGGCTGGTATCGCTGACAAACAGCGTCCATGCCTTGATAGGGGTATTCATGTCTGCGGCATCAAAACGCGTACGGGTAAACTGGATCGGAGTAATGCGACCATAACCCTTCCACTCTTTCAGTTTCTGCTTGAAATCAGATGCCATGCGACTAAATTTGACACCCGCAGCAATAACGGGTGTTGAGCTTTGCTGACTGTCTGAGATTTCCATTCGACATGGTTGATAAACATTACCGCCAAGCGTCTTGGGGAATATCTGATCGTTGACGAAGCGAATATATCCGAAGGTCGGACTGTAGATGGTGATGGTGTCGTAGAGGATGCGGTTAGGTCTGCGGCTTTTAATTTCTCTGAATGTCTGCATTACGGCACCCTCGGCAGCGACTCTGGGTCGCGGTTATCAGGGTAACCGGTCACGACAATATCCAGCCAGCTATCCCACGGTGGCGGCAGTTCGACAATAATGTCTGCGTAATCATCATCGGAGTTTTTCAACTGCCGGCAGATAACATCGCCTGACCAGGTGAACACGGAACCGGATTGTGACCATGTCGGCCGCGCCACAAAATGCAGCTCCTGCATCTCAGGTTCACCGTATGCACCAGAGCCGATCCCAATCGGCATCAGGAACCACTGGTTCGATTTATCCAGATAGTTAGGGCTGCTCTCCCACTGCAAAAATGCGCGATGCTGATCGCGAGTGAAGATCCACGTCAGCGAGAATCCTGTTTTCAGGTCGTCGGTTAGCTTCTGGAATATTGGTGCGCCAACTTGCGGGAGGTCAGTGCGAAAGCCGGTATCTGGCTTTGGTGTTTTCGACTTCTGGGCCAGCGGTAGCCAGTCCGGGTAATTAATGGCCATTTACCTTGCTCCAGATAATAAAAAACCCTCCGAAGAGGGTTACGTTGTAAGTGTTTCTAATTTAGAAAATTTTACGCAAATCTAGTCCATACACTGCAAGCCATGCTTCACGTGGCCATGACTTCACCATGCCAAAGCGCTTGTCCTCAACTTCCAAAGGCACCGCGTCATTTTCACGGCACCATTTACGCAATCCCTGCCACTTATATTCATTTCCAGTTTTGTTCTCAACCGCAGTGATTGTCGCGTGCTTCCTGCATGCTCCGACTGTTTCAGCTAATTTGTTCTTCTCACGAACAGCTGCCGAAGCGGTCGCCATCGCAGTAGCTTCACGCTTTTCACCAATCCATGCTTTAGTACGGACTGCATGATCTCGCTGCTCTGCAATCAGGCGATTCTCTTTCACCTTAGTCAGCAAATCTTCCAGAGCCTGCTCATAGGTTTGAGGAAGAGAAGATGTGCGTGGGTGAAAATATGAATCCTCCAGGCGCTCAAAGAAATTCCATGCCTCGTCGGTATCGACGATTTTAGACATTCTGGCTGCGCCCTTCTCAGTCCAAAGGGTTAAGCTTCTCGCCTGCTTTCCAACAGACTCGCTTGAAGATAGTCTGTTTTTAAATTCCTTGAGATCAATACCTTTGAGATTGAAAAAGTGCACACCTTCAACAAAGCGATCTTCATTGCGGATGTGGTTCTGCTGAATACGAATGGCATCGGTAGCATACCCCTTAGCCAGCGTTTCAGTAGTGACGACGCGTAGCCCCTTCCATTCAATTACTGGGAATGTATCAGGATCGACAATCGGCATTGCATTTGCTACATTTACAACAGTTGATGTTGATTGTTGCATTCGAATCTCCAGTCATCAGTTAACGTAAGCCGCCAGCGTCCACTGGCGGTTTTTCTTTTTGCGCCATCCCATGCGCCATTAATGAATCTTCCCCTTCTTTTCATACTTGCTAAGACTGCTTTCCAGTGGGGCCGTGAAGAACGTCATGTCAGCCAGCCTTTCACTGATGTTCCCGCAGTCTTTGTATCCAATAAGCTTCAACCCATCAGCTAAACCACCACGCCACATTTCTTTGATTGCCCTGAGATGAATGTTGATAGCTCGAGCATTATGGGCAGCCATGTCAAAATCGAATGCTGGATTGACGTTTCCCTGAGAAACTTCGCGATCTAGAATGTCCAGCACCCAGCGGCGGAATTCTTTTGCTTTGGTGGTGCGAGCAAACATGCCCATTAGATGCGCGCCACGCAGGGAAAACACTCGAGAGTCTTGCATTCCACCAGGGGTGGTCACTTTAACCACCCCTGTCATATTCACTGTGAATTCATCAGCATGCTTTCGAAAAAGGCGATGGATAGCCTTGTCATCTGCATAACCAAGTGCCTCGCCTACTTCTGTTGCGGTAAGCCAGATATGACCAGCCATTTCCATATAAGAGAATGTGGTGTTGTGGAAAGTTAATGCGTTGTTCTGTACAATATTCATGTTGGTTTCCCCTAGGTTACTGACATTAGAGGCCCGGTTAGTGTTAGCGCACTTCCGGGTCTCGTCGTTTTTATGCTTGTGCACTTCTTTCACCAATTAGTCCGTATGCCTTTCTCAGTTGATAAATCAATTCGGTATTGAACTGACGACACTCATCTTCCCCATTCTTTTCAATAGCTTTCCTAACATCTTCTGGGAAACGAACCTTACGCTGATACATCTCTTTTGCTTTTTCCACTTCATCCTCCACTTATTGCCCCACCGTGAGGCACAAATTAAGTGTCACACCGTGCGTCATTGAAGTCAACCCCACCGTGGGGCATAATTTACATATTGTGAATATTTGCAGAATAAGAAATCAAATGAGCAGAGAAGATCCACAGTTAAGAATCAGACTTCCAGTTGAATTAAAAGAGAAAGTTGAAGAGGCAGCGAAAGCAAACGGGCGGTCTATCAATGCTGAAATTGTTCATAGATTGGATGTAAGTTTTCTGAAGGACATTCCAACTGACCAGCTAATTTCAGCGAAAGAAGCCATTCAAATTGTCAGTAAGGCTAAGGATGAGCTTTCCGCAATAATATTTAAAAGAACCTTTGCTGAAATAAACAAAAAAATTCGTATAGGTCATACAACTTTCTGCGTGGGTCTTGATGACCTTGAGCTGGAAGGGCTTAGTGACTCTGATTACGATTCTGTGTTCGATTTAACATTTAACAGATTAAGAGAGCTCGGTTATGTCGTACCTGAGAAATCAGTGGATGCAGGCGGGTTTTTAGTAGAAATCCCCCATCAGTAAAACAACAAAAAGCCCACCTGAGTGGGCTATTGTCGCTAGTCAACGTGGGGCGTTAAAGCTGCCCAAATATTAAAAGGGTTTATGCCTTTGGTTGCTCAATCCCAGTTAAATCAAACTTAAATTGCTTGTCGCCTTCCTGGAAAAAGCTTGCCTCGATGATCATTTTCTTATGGCTTTTAACATTCTTAATAAATGACGATGATTTATCGAAAAATATCACATCTGAACTACTGTCCTCAGCCCCAGACATAGAATATTTTTGAATTTTACCATCGTCGAACTTTACTGATACAGAGCATCCATCATAGGAATTGCAAGAAAACTGGCCCTTGCTAATCACCAGAAGAGCCTCTGTAACAGGCAAGCTCTCAGGTTTCTGGTCCTTTTTAAGCGCTGTTTTCTTCGAGCGAAGAACAAGCGTTAAATTCGAGCCTCCGCTGTATGGGAAGTCAAATTCAACCGAGTTGTCTGATACGGTTTGAAGAAACTTTGTGGATGTGCCACGCATCTCATCGGTTTTATAGGTTGCATGCCAATCAGCAGATTGTGATGTTGACGCCGCCATCAAGCAGAGAGTCGCAATAATTGCCCTTTTCACTACTTTCCCTCCAGTAAGTAACATTTTGTCACATGGTATCAGAGGGGTGGCGCAAGACAATGCAAATGCTTATTCAGTTGCTCGTCTTGTGGCGCTAGTCGTGTCTGTAATAGATCTGCTCATTGGCCCACCTTGTTGCATGTCTCCAATAAACATTTCCATTGTGAGATAGCCGTTGTTGTACTGCGGTTCGCTAGTCTCTACCCTTGAGCCATTCGTGTTGGTGATGTTGAGTACAAAGTTCAAACCTCCACCGCTTCCGCTCTGCATATCCTTATTGCTGATGACCTTGCCGTTATCGCCGGGGATCATGAATTGCTTACCGCTGCTGGCCTGGTAGATTTCAGGCATACCGCCCTCGCCTACCTGGTACATTGAGCCAGCCGATACCGGACCACCATTCTTACGCTTGCCAGCTAATGAGCTTGAAAGTGCCATTGCAGCGATTACAGCACCAATACCGATTGCAGCCGCGCCACCGAATGAGCCGATAGAGGCCGCAATAGCTGCCGGAGTCCATGCAACAGTCGTTGTGGCTGCCGCTGCTGTGCTGGCTGCCGTTGTGGTAGCCGTCCCCGCCACAGAAGCCGCTGTAGTTGCTGCTGTAGCCGCTACCTGCGCTGTCTGTCCCATGATTGCCGATTTAACCCACTCGACGCCCATCTGAACAAACGACTGCACGACACTGCTTAAAACGGTATTGGCTATATTGCCAAGGGCATCATTGAGGCTTTGCGTACCGTTGAGAATGCCGGTGATGCTACTAGATACCGTATTCATGGAGGTTTGCAGTGTGTCTGCAAATAGCTGAGATGCTACATTCTGCTGCGACCACTCCTCCCACATGGCAGCCGTACGCTGATCACGGTACTGCTTCTCGATTGCAGCCCGAGTGGCTTCTACTTCTGCAATTTTCTGCGGGTAAAGCGTGGCGTAGGCATTGAGGGATGCCATTTGCTCCTGGAATTTTGTATCTACTCCCACAACAGGTGATGCTTGGACGCGCACCTGTTTGTAGTCTTTCTCGGTGTCCTGTTTTAACTTCTCTGCCTTCTGCTGGGCTTTCAGAGCTGCCGCTACATCGTATGCTTGCGCTGCATACTGCCCCGCCAGGGTGATTTGTTCCTGCGATGCCGCACTACCTAACGATTGTTGAGCGCTTAATATGGCCTGCTGCTTTGATAACTCCCCGGTGCTTGCAGCCGTAAGCATGGATTTCTGTCGCAACTCTTCGAGTTTTTCGGCAATTCTTTCCTGCTCATCAGCTGCTTTTTTAGCTTCTGAAGATGCTTTCTTTGACGCCCCGGCAGATGCCGTTGCCGCGATAGTGAAATGTTTCGTCGCTTCACTGGCCTTATTCGCACCTTTTGTTGCTGCGGCAAGGTCACCAGTCAGGTCGCTTACTTTTCCAGTAAGTGTTTCGACATTTGCATTGTTAACTTTATCGAACCCGGCAACAGCTTCTGCAAGCGATGGGTTAAGAATTGCCATCACTCTTGCGACTGCAAGAATCTTTTGAGCGCTAGTAGCTGATGAGGTGGCTAGCGTATCAATAGATCTTGCCAGCAAATCAATACCAGAAACCATTGCCGAAGATGCACCGGTTGCATCGTTGATGGATTTAATTAGCCTTCCGAAAGCCGTCTCAAGGCTTCCGGTTGCCTGGTCCATTGTTCGCGGTAATTTGCTGAACTCGCCGTTAACCGCTGCTGTTCTGTCCTGAATAGCGTTTAACGCATCTTGTGCCGTGAGCTTACCGGCAAGCATGGCCTGGCGAAGCTCGCCCATAGACATGCCAAGCCCGGTGGCAATCTGTCTTGCAAGCTCCGGCATCTGCTCAAGGATGGAGTTGAATTCTTCTGCGCGGATTGTGCCACTGGCTATCGACTGTCCGAATTGGCGCAGTGCGTTAGCCATTTCTTCAGTAGATGAGCCACCGATACGACCAATCTTTTGCAGGGTATCAGTGAGGTTAAGAACCTGCGCATTTGTTGCGCCAGCTTCTTTTAGCGAAGAAGTTAATGACTCCCATAGCTTCGTTGTGTCTGCAAGGCTGGCCCCCGTAACAGAGGCAATCGCCGCCAGATCACTGAAAGTTTGTTTTGCTGCCGCAGCGTCTGTAGATAGTCGAGCGATACGCGCCTGAAGCTGAGTCATGCTGTCTGCAACTTCAAGGAATCGCTTGCCCCACTCAACGACTAACGCAACAGATATAGCTGCACCCAATTTACTTAATGAGGCGCTAAATTTGTCTGCCGCCTGGCCTGATTTATTGAAACCAGAGTTCATCTTGTCTAGGCGTTCATTAACTTTTCTCTGCGCCTCGATCAGGTTGGCAACGTTCATCTCAACTTCATAGACGATGTTTCCAAGTTGCTGTTCGCCTGCCATTAGTTATCTCCGGGCATAAAAAAACCCCGCCGGAGCGAGGTTATAATCATAATTGTCAATCATGCTGACTTAGCTAATCTGCGCTTGCGTCGTTCAAAGAATTCATCCGCTGCTGAATCGTATTCTTCTCGGGTGTATCCCTTCTGATCGGGATATTTTGCAGCCAGCATTAACTGAAACTCCGTCATGGTTAGCTGTTCGGCTTCCGTCCTTGGCATGCTGAAATGATGACGAGCGGCACTGACATAATCGAACGCCCTGAATTCCGTTGTAGCCTCGCCAGTTTCATGCTTTTGAAGCTGCCTTACTTTTGCCTTTCCAATGACGCCATGCACAATCAGAGATTGAGCAATCAACACCATTTCAAATGCGGACATGAATCCTTTTCGGTATACGAAGGCCCATTTCCCGGACTTACCAGGAACAATTTCACCCGTTAGCCTTGAGGTATCCTCGTCGCAACAAGCCTGGATGACATTGATTGCAGCCAGGACGGCTTTCTTTATCACTTGCGGCTGATTTATGAATTTGAGGAGCCATTCAGGAGCGAACCCATAAGCATCAATTCCGCGCTGCAATAGAGCGGAAGCCTCGTTATTGTGAAGGTCGTAAAACGCCTGAACTATCTCAACTGGCTCACCAATGCGCGTCATGGCCATAAAAGATGGTCGGAAAAAGTAATCCTGTTCACCTACGGTAATTCTGCATTCACCTATTTCTTTTACTGGCGTCATTATTCCTCCATAAGCAAAATCAAGGGTAGGCTCGCCACCCTTTGGTTTGGTTACGGGACGGTCACCGTCACAGTATGCGTAGCCGAGAAGTCACCATCATCTGTCTTAACGGTGATAACCGCTGTACCTGCCGTTGCATTTGACGGAGATGAAATAGTGACGGTATTACCTACAGCGGCAACGGTCGCTCGGGCTGGTACTGATGAGCTTACGGTAAACAGCTTGTTATCTGCGTCAGTAGGCGCAATAGCTACCGTGAAGGTGTTGCTAGCCCCCGCAGCCAAAGAGCTGGTTGTTGGTGTCAATGTCACACCAGTAACCGGAATGTCTGTGTCCGCTTGGGTTAACTGGAAGGTAGTGCCTACGTTCAGCTTAAATTCAAAGCTGTACGTAACGATTTCCTTCACGCCGCCACCATCACTCGCGCCTGACGGAACCATATAACCAATGTGGTAATAATCACCCCAATGCAGGCGCATCCACACCGCTGGCTGGCGTAATGCCTTAACTTCATCAACGATGTATTTAACAAATGCCTGAATACCAAACTCATCAGTGCGATCTTTTGTTCTGACTTCACCCTCAATTGAATACGTTGGGTCTAAAGCAGAGATCATCGTAGCGGTAATGCCGCCTTCATCAGCATCAGAGTTCAATGATTCAGGACTCAAATCCCATGACGTGGTAGTCGGAAGGCCCATCAACTTCCAATCACCCTCCGCTGGGAGTACATCCGGGCAGCCGTAAGCCAGTTCGAGCGTCTTAGCGCGCCCAATCATGCGGTCAAAGCTGGTTGGACAACCTTGCATAATTTCTTACCTCAATTCAGAAAATAAAAAAGGCCGCCGGAGCAGCCTTGTTTGAGTTATTGGTGTTACTCACCGTAGAGGCAAGCAAATTGCAGACGCCATACCATGCGTCCTTCTGTTGTTTGAACTGGTGCCGGGATGCCGCCCATGTTGGTTATTTGCCCGACGCATGGGTTGCTGATAGGGTTTGCCTGAATGTAGTCAATTATCGCCTGAGCATCAGCCGCTGACTTTTCGTAATCTCCAGTGCTTTTCCCGCTAATTAAATCCACTAGAACGTAATATTCAGAAGACAAATCACGATCTACTGCTGTTCCACCATTGGGGCGAAATACAATAAATCGCTCAGCGAGCTTTCCGGTATCCCTCCAGCTTAGGTATTGAGTGCTGTAGTCATCAGTAAGGTGAGCATCAAACAACATGTTGCGAACACGGCGATACATTGAAGGATTCACAGGCTCATTTCCTTGTAAACAACCCGGTCTATCTGCTCTTTGGAATCCTCAAACCCCTTGGTTAAAAATTCCTTCTGCGCAGTGGCTCGCCTGAAGGTTTGCGGCACATTCGGATCGTGGACGTATATCGCATAGTTTGCAGAGTAGCCAACACGACCGGTTAACCTGTCGCCTCGAACGGAAATGTCTCGAAACTGACTATTGATAAGCGTGGACGTGTCGATAGGGGTATAAATGGCAGCCTGAGTTGAGCCAATAATTAAAGCACTTTGTATGGCCCTAACCGCCTTCCGACCCTGAATGTTACCAATCAGGGCATCAAGGTTTTTCTTCGCCTTACTGATGCCAGTTACTTTAGCCACCATAGCTACACCCCAGTAATAATTGCAAAATCATCTGCAACACGGTCGAACGTATCGGCATAGCGAATTACTTGCATAATCTCGTCAGCTCCGGCGTTTAATGGGTCTGGGTCAACACTGGTTCCGATGAGAATGTAATCGCCGGTGGTGGCGTCAGCGTACTCGCTCCAAATCGTGTTCTTAGCGACTATCTCGGCGCCGATGCTGCCAATACGCTTCGATAATCCACCCTCGTAGTCGCAAAGAATCGATATTGGTGCCGAGTAGCCGAGGTTGTCACCGCTTTCGCTGTAACCAAGCGTTTTCCAGAATGTGGCCGCCGCCGTGTAACTCCAATTAGCTGCCTCTGACATCAACCCTCCCTCCAACTAACCACTACCGCACCCGTAGCGCGAATGGTCACGCAGTTGATAACCCACTCACCGTTAGACTTCAGATAGCCGGTGGTTTCACGACCGGTATCCGTTTTCACCCAGACTCGAGCGAATGGCTTCGGCAGGCTTTCAGTTATGAGCTTCCACATCAGCAGCCACCGACGACGAGAAACAGTCCAACACTGGAACCAACATCAATCGGGAGATTGGCTGTGCACCCGGACGTATCCAGCGCGGTTAGCTGGTCACGAAGATTGGTTACGTCGCCAGTGTAATCAAACGACCTTGACGCACCAGACGGCGCACCCTGCGACTTAATGCGCTGCGTGTATGCCGTTAAAGCCATAAGCGTGACGGCGTAAATCTGAATTAGCACAATGTCACATTCGTCATAACCAGCAGCGTCGAGACAATCCTGGATGCCTGCCAATTTGCACAGGTACGCGTCAATCATGAAGTCAGGAATGGTGTAGCCGAGTGCAGATAGCTGCTGCTTTACCTGCTCGGCTGTTATCTGCACTACTGCCATAGTTACTTGCCCTTTTTCGATGTAGTTACAGGCTGCTCAGGGGCATCATCACCCGGCGTTGCCACTTCAAAGGTGCGGTCTTCGATAATTTCTACCAAACCTGCCGCCGCCCATTTCTCTGCTGTCTTATCTGCAACCTCAACCTTCGAGCCAACCTCCACCTTCTGGAGATTGGCACCGGAGAAAAGGTTATCGCTAATTACTTTTACCAGTGCCATGTCGACCTCTTAGTCGTGTGCGTAGATGACGGATTTCTTGCTGTTGATGTCGGTCTTGACCATCAGGCCAGCAGCACCCCAGGTGCGCCAGATGTAATCGCTGTTGTAGAGCGGGCGTGGGTCGGCAACGGTGCCAAACGCCTGGCCAACAATCGGAGCGATCACGCCAGCTGTCAGCGGAACAATCAGGATCTGGTTGCCAGTCAGCGCTGCATCTTCTTTGATTGCCGCGATGCCAGAGAGCTTCAGCAACTCTTGCAGAATGGTGTCTGACTGGTAGTTGTCGCTGTAGTAGCGCTCAAGGTTGGAGATGATGGCGCTGGAAACATACCAGGTTTGCGCTGCGTATTGGTTATTGGTCAGCTTCAGCGTATCGCGCAGCTTGATTGCCGCATTACGGATTTGCTCAGCTGTTGCAGCCGGATCGGTGAAGTCGATATTCAGACCGGAAGCGCTCAGATCGACCATCGCCACGCGTTCATCGTTCTTCAGGCCTTTCCAGGTCTTATCATCAAACTTGATGTAAGTGCCTTCAGCGTCGCGGTAGCCGTTGTAGATGTAATCCACATACTGGCGGCGCACTTCATTGGTGGACTCAAACTGAGCATCAGCAATGATGTCGAAAGCGTCCGGGTTGTTCAGGCGAGGTTCGCGCCAGTGGAATTTGAAGCCAGTGTCATGCACCGGAACCATGGTGCCGTCATACTGGTATTGCACCGCATCCAGCGCCGCACCGATTTGACCGGACATTGACGTATGCGCCCACATGCGACCGCCAGACTTCGCGTATTCGTACACGGTTTGATTGATGCGCACGGAGCGGGAAAGCGGCATCAGGTCGTTAAACAGCGTGAATTCGGTGTTCGGCTCGAACTGGCGCAGAACAGTCTGGTCAAACGCTTTGTACAGGTCAGCCGGGGAACGAACGGCGTTGATACCCTGCAGTTGGTTGATAGCAGTGATGCGATCGGCAAGTTCCTTCATGACGTTAACGCCCTGATGGTTCATTGCCGCATCACGCTCTTGCGTCAGCATACCGAACTGGTATTGGTTAACAGCCAGGTTGCCGGTCTTTTCGCCCAGCGATTTAGAATAAACAAGCATTCAGTGACTCCTTACTTAATCACTACGCGAATGAGGTCGCCAGCAGCGGCGGTAATTGAGCGCTCTTCGTCGCAGTAGCAACGGTCAGCCTCTCCGGTGGCCCATTTCTTCACCTGGCCGTTGGCGATTGAAAGAGCGTCGCCTTTTTTGTAGGTGCCAGCCGCCGCGCGAACGTTCAGGAACATTCCCGGCAGTGGATGGATTGCAACAAGCAGATCGTCAACTGCATAGGCGTCATCGACTGACTTGCAGCGCAGATAATCGAAGTCTGCTGCGTAGATAACCGCTTGCTCTGCACCTGCTACAGACGCCTTGAACACGCCTGCATCGAAGAAGCCGAGAGTGCCTGGTTTAACCGCGGTTGCGCGGCCTTCACGGTTGAGATTTGGGTTCGGGAACACACCGCCCGCATGAATTACGTGCTTACCGTCTTTAGCCATTTCGTTTTTCTCCTTAATCCGGCATTACGCTGACTGGTTCTTGGGAATTGGTCTGTTGGTATGCACCGCTCAGCCCGGTTGATGTCTGGCACTTAGCAAACAGTTCTTTCAACGGTTCGCCATCCAGCGTGTTCACCGCCAGATCGGTCATGCCGAACTTAGCTTTCACCGCTTGGCGCATTTCGGTGCGTTGCTGGTCTGCGTTGGCAGTCAGGCCGCTTTCGATAGTATTCAGCTTGTCTGCGAATGGCTGGAACCAGGCTGGCGCTTGCTCGCTGTTTGTGGAAGTGCCTTTATCCTTCTTATCGGCCTCTTCTTTGTCTTTTTTGGCCTTCTCGTCAGCGTCAGCTTTCGCTTTTGCATCTTCGGCGACCATCTGGTTGTATGCGTCCATCAGCTCAGCCTCGGTCTTGCCTTCGACCTCTTTGCCTTTCGCTTTCAGCGCGTTCGTGATGAGTTCTTTCATCGGGTTTGCTTCCTCTTTGACGTGCTTAGTGTTGGCGCTGAAAAACGCCATGAATTGGTTAAAGAATTGCTTTAGTGCGGGGTCTTGCGGGTCTGGAATGTCGGAATCAGCGAGGTTTACGGTTTCAATTTCCTGCTCATCACCTTCGGCGTTAACGAAGATACCTACACCTTCCTCCGGCGTTCCGGCTCCTGGCTGGTCGAGGAGTACCGCGACATGGTCAAAATCCATATTGGTGACGATCTTCTCGTAGCGCTTACCCTTTGATTCACCGTTGGCCGTGATTTCCTTGTGAAGTAGGCCTGTTGAGATATGCACTGGCTCGACATTCTGACCGGCCGCCATAGCATCGAGTCGCTCAATCAGTCGCTTTCCGTTATCGCTGTTTGCGGCGTAATTCCGGTCAACGTACATATCCCCCGTAACCTTGCCACCCTGACGGTTAACGTTTTGCAGCCAGGCACCTACGTGGTAATCATTCACCGCCTGAACATCCCTGGCTGAGATGTGCTTGCCATCAACCTTCGGGTGACCAAACGGCATTGGGTTGCGCTCAAGCGACTTGTAGCTCTTTTCAATTTCTGCTGCCGGGTACAACTTCCGGTTCATCACGATGTCATCGACAATAGGCGTGACGCCGCGAACCACGATGTGTGGTTTGCCATTGATGGTTTCGTTAGTGATGTTTGAAGCGGAGTTGATGACCGAGAGCACGTTTACGCAGATGCGTGACATGCTGAGTCCTCATTGGTGGATTTCAGGCAATAAAAAAGGCCGCCTGAGCGACCTGTGTGATTATTTTTTGTAGCTTACTAACTCAATCCCCTCCTTGGGATGTCGTTTTTTCAATTCAGCCAGGAGTGCTGATTCGGTATCACCATTTACCGTCAAGAAAGCTATATGCGTGCGATGCTTAGCTTTAGTGGCTGGTTGAACTCTATCGTAGCGAATATCTTTAAACTTTGATTGCATTTCATATGTCCATTTAATTGAGGGGTCACCAATTAATAACGGCGACAACAACATGAACTTTATTAATTATTTGCCCAACCCTTTCGCTCTTTCGCTAACTTATCAGCCAGCCCCTCATTGAAAATGCTGCCGTCGTCGTTAAGCAGTGTCGGGATCTGGCCGCAGTAGCAATGATATTTGTTTCCATCGACCGCATACCAGGCGCGCACCTCTTGCACAGTCCTGACTTTCCCATGCCAGAAGGCGTGAGTTTGTCGGGTTGTAGGCTTGAGCGCTGAGAGGTGAAGCAAGCCAGTGTTAAGCCCCAGCCTGTCAGCAGACCACTCGGTTTCATTCCAGTTTGCTTCCCGCAGCGCGCCAACCTGCTCGGTCTGTGCAATGGTCTTGGCCTTACTCATGCTGACATCAAGACGCTTGCTGATTATCGAAGCGGTTTCCCGAGGGTTTACGCCGCGCCCGATTGAATCAGCAATGACATTAGCCAGGTCAACTCGCGCAGCATCGCTAATCCCCTTCCAGTCGCTGTACGTAGACACGAAAGCCGATGCGACCTGATTCTGGTATGCCGGAGTACTCAAAAGCTGCTGTAGCGTCGTCTGGCTGGCATAGACTGGCGACTGAACTGACAGATTGGTGTAAGCGTTCAGTGTGCCGCGCTGATATTCCTCGGCGACGTAATCAAACGCCCACAGATTCTGGCTGCCACCCTCAAGCAAGTGGTCATCGAGAATCACCTGCACCGCCTGCAACAGGTCGGCTAACTGCGCTGCCGTCATGTCATAGATATACGTTCCAGCGTTCACCCGGTAGAGCATGTCAGGCTTATTGTCATTGCGAGCAAGGATGTAGCCAAACAGAGAGTTGCTCGCACGTTCGCGCCCGGTTAGCCGCATATCGAATAACTGCTTCAGTGCAACCTTGATGTCGTAGTAGCGCTGCTCGATGTCTCGGTACATCCGGTTAACTGCGCGGTAGGATTGAGTCGGGTCAGCTTTGTTGCGCGGAATTATCGGGCTGCCGGGTTTCGGTTGGTTGTTCAATTGGCTCACCTGTCAGCGGGTCGATGTTCTTCGCCGATTCATCAGCGCCCTTTGGCTTCTCAGCTTCTGGCAATGGGTCGTAGCCGCCAACTTCGCGGATCTCGTCCTCAGTGAATGCCGGAGTGCCATAGGCTTGCTGGGTGTCCTTCGCAACTGTCGCCATGTCTTTCATGTTGGCAATCTTCTCTTTCTCACCCGGGGCCAGAAGGTCAGCCCATGAGACTGTAATTTCTTCGCCAGCCGGTGGTTCAATGATGCCGATTTGCCAGAAGCGGGTTAGTAGCTCAGTGATGCGGTCAGTCAGAAAGCCATTGCGACGACCGTTGCGGCGAATCGCCCAGTCCGTTTTGTCCTCGTCACTCGCCAGTCGCCCGGTCTGCTGACCAAACAGGATGGTGAAGGGGATTTGAACCGATGCGGCAAGTTCGTTAGCGGTAACCGTCCATGTAGGGGCTGGGTCACCTGGAGTAACGGACAAAACTGAAATATCACCATCTTGCGTGACCGCTGCTGCGTCAGTACCTCGATTAAGGCGTCGAAATTTGTCCTCTACCGCCTCGCCGAGATCTGCATAACCCTGCGCCTTGGCTCGCTTGTCCATGGCGTCCATGTCGCTATCTTTGCTGAACTTATTCACCAAGGTTCGGCTGGCATTCTTCAGGAACCCTTCAGCGCCACCACCTGAGATTTTCTCGAGGTCGAGTAGTTTGTTGTAGCCAGACTCAAGCAGTGGGATGCCAGATAGCGCGCTTTCATCCTCCGCGCCTTCACAGAAGATAATCACCCGACTTGGATGCACCGGCTCGCCGCGCATTGGCCCAACGAATTTGTTATCACCTACAGGCATCTCGTTGAAGTTGAACATTTTAGGCTGTCCAAAATCATCGGATTGTCGATCGTTCTCCCATTCGGAGACGGTTAACTGCTGCTCCCATACCGGGATTAGCTTAACCAGGGCTTTATCTTTCAGGCTTTTTACGAGCGCAGTGTTAATTGGCTTATCCCATGACTGATTGTCACGCACCTGAATCAGTAGTGCGGAGTAACGACCAACCATGTTGCGGCGATCGGCATCCTTCACCTTTGCCCAGTGCTTTTTCATCAGTCTGGTGACATTCTTTTCCCATGGCGTTGTCTCGCGGGCTTCGTTTGCCTCTTCACCTTCAACGATAACCGGCAAGTCCTGCCAGCAACCATCAAGCAGGCGATGCACGACAGCGAAGCCAGCGGCATTACGGCGGTAAATACGGTAGAAGTCATTGAAGTCTATCTGCTGCGGGTAACCGAATTCCTGATAAAGCATTGGCCGCTTGGTGTTGCCAGACATTCCGGTAATGGCCTGAATGTAGCTATTTCGCCGCATTTCGGTGGCGAGGCTATTCACAGCCATTTCCAGGCTGTTGTTTTGTTCGCTCACGGCGATTGCTCCTTAGAAATAGAATGCCCCGACCTGCTTCCGGTTGTTCTTGGCTACAGCGAAGTAGCGGAACCCATCAGCGCCGTGTGATGTTTTGTCGTGAAGGGGCTTGTCTTTCCAGCACCCGCGCTTGTCGTCCCACTCTTTGCGGTATGCCTCAAGGTGAGATATACCCTCTGCGCACTTCTCTTCATCGAAAACGCATTTAGGCAAGACTTCGCGCACCGACTCAATGCCGGTATCAACGCCAGTTTTAGGCACGACCTTGAATGTCATCGAGTAAACCTGGCCGTCAATTTCGTAGCCTTCGCGCGCCAGGTCTCTTCGGGACTTGGCATCAGATCCGAACTCACGGTTTTCGATGTCGTGTGGCCCCCAGTGCTCGCCATATTCATAGCCGCGCTCTTTCAGCACTTTCATGTAATGGCGAAGGCCTTCACCTGAGTTTTCGTAGTAGTCAATGACATGGAACTCTTCGCCAACCTCTCGCACGAACCAGATAGCCGTTGAGTCACTAACGCCGATATCCCAGAACGTGTGAACCGGTAGATGTGAGTTATCCGGCAAGGTGCCGATGCGTTTATTGGTGTAGAGCCAGCGGAATTGTTTGGCGTAATACGCGCCTTCCACTGATTGCTGGAATGCTTCGGCGGGGATCGTCGGGTATTCCCGTTTCATATCGTCGCCGAGCGTTTTCTCTTTGGCGTAATACCAGGCTTTCTGGCGCTCATTGACGACTACGCCGTGCTTGGCTTCCATCTCAGCGAAGTAATCAACCAGGCGCTGCGGCAATGGCTCTACCGAGTCGATTGCATACTGAGGATTCTTCCACCAGGAGAAGAAGAAAAACTTCCAGTCCAGCGAGGATAGTTGCTTGCCCTGTAACTGAGCTTTCTCAGCCGTCTGGCAGTAATCGAAAAAATAACCGGCCCGTCCTTCTGCTGTGCTCTCGATAGTGGCAAAGCATCCAGTCGATACCGCTTCAAACGCACCAGTGACAATCTCACGGGCTTTGTCTGGATACTTGGCGCATATCTTGCCGAACTCTGATACGTGCAGGTAACGCAGCGTACCGCCACGGAATGACGTGCTTACGTACAGTGAGCCGCCTTTCTTGAATACCAGCTCGCCCGCCGAATCATTGCTTGCCGGGTTAGCGGCTTTGATTTCATCGGGCAAGTTGTCGTATGCGTACTTCACCTTTTCGCGGAACAGGCGCTTTGCGTCGTTTAGCGTGTGGGCTATCAGTGCGCACTTGGCAGACTCGAACAGCGCCGCATCAAGTTGGATGATGCAGACCTCAGTCGTAAAACCGAGTTGTCGAGCTTTAAGGATAATATTGCGAGTGTGGATACCTTCGAAGTATTCGCGCTGCTCAGGCGTCATCCTGAAGCGTATCGGCTTTCCTTCTTTGTCGGTGATCCAGTAGAGATTGTTCAGACGCCAGTCTTTATCAGCCAGCAGCTTGAGATGCTCAGGTTTCATTAAGCCCCCTGAGACAATGAATCCATCAGGTCAGAAAGTTTCTTAACAGAGCTGTCGCCTTCCGGCCCGTCGATATCGTATGCCTGCCGCTCAAGTCCGATGAGGTTCTTCAGCGCGTCACTCAGCGCCTTAACTGACTTCACGCGCTCCGGCATGCTTATCACCTTCTGATAAATCTCATTCAGACGGTCCTGGCCTTTATCGTCGGGGTTAAGCATCAACTCACCGAGCTTTTCCAGAGCGGCGACATCAGCACACTCTGCGCCAATCTCATCAAACAGTGCATTTGTGATTGCCCTGGCGCGACGAATATCGCCACGATGTTCCATGCGGACGCTGGCAATAACCTCGGCGTTAGCCTCAATCAGTATCCGTTCGTTGGTAGCCGTTTCAGTGGATACCTTGCTGGATACCTCACGTTTGGATACCAACGCGTCAGCCTTGGCTTTTATCTTTGCCTTGAGGTCACGCTCCCATCCATCACGCTTTGCTCGCTTATTCACAGCGCCGTGAGTGATGCCATGTAACGAGGCAATTTCTCTTATGGACATCAACCCAGCCCGGTAAGCCGATTCGATGGCCTCCCAATCTGGTTTTGCCATAACTGTTATTCCTTGGTTTCTTCCACCACCGGTACGAAGTGGAATTGCTCAACGCTCTCTGGCTTGAAGAATCGCCACTCGCCATTGTCCTGTGCCAACGCTACGAAGCCGTTAACCAGTTCTGGCTGCTTGCGCGTCATCTTTCCGGTGAATGTTTCTTTGTTGGTAGTAGTGATAGTGATTTGGTAGATGTCGGACATTTGGTAGTCCTCTGGTTGTCATTATCGAAGCCACTGCTTGAATGGCTTCTGTAATGCTCGCTACGGCAATTTGATTAACCAATCACGATATGCGTCAACCGGGGTTGCGCCCTCTCCGTGAATGAAATCGACATAAATACGGTCTTTATCCCGGTAGCAAACAAACTTACCTTGATGCCAGTGAATAATTGGTTTCATGTTCGATTGCACCTTAATGGTTAATCTGCTTCTCCTGCCATTGCGCAGACAGGCAACTATGAGCGCTCAAACCCTGCTGGTTGCTACAGCAGGAAAACACGCGGCATTACTCGTTACGTGGAATACAGCACACTCGTCAGAGGGAGTCCTCAATGGAGGCTGAGTCTTCGTTAATGCTGTCACGGGTTTACGTGGAGACGAGGCGGCTCACACGCCCACAATGTGGGGGGAGTATTCTTGAATCTTGTCTCTTATCAGGAGACAAGAATTGAGGCCCGGACTTAACACCGACAATAGATATAACAACCCTATTGGAGGAGTAATGACCGATATTTTTAACCAACTGAATGCAGTATCTGAATTTGTTTTGAATGTGCTTTTAATCATCAATGAAATCCGCAAACTTCGCAGCGGCTCACGCAGTGGCTAGTTCACTTACGGCTTACCCGTCAGCAAGATGAGGATCACCTCGTTTCCGCCACGCAATTTATTCAGGCAATGCTTTAGGGACGCCAGTCAATGCCAATTGCCCGCGCTGGTCGATGCGTTCAATTCTCGCCAGCAAGGATGGTTTCTTAACCCTTCCCCAACGATTTAAAAGGCGGCCTGACATGCTGGCCACATCTTTCTCTTTCATGTATTCGAGCATCACGGCGTTTCGCTCCTCCTCAAATTGGCGTCGCCCAGTCTGAAGCATTGCGTACATCCAGTTGAAAGCGTTGATGTAGGCTATTTTAATCCGCATGGCTTCTTTCTTGGTATAAGACATCACAAGAAGCATTAACCCATCCTTGCGGAGTCGGTAGAACTTCTGCGGCTTACCGTTCTGCAACTCATTGTTTTTATAGCAAAGCTCAAAGTTGAGCTTTGTATCAAACTCTGGAGGGCAAGCATCAATAGTCCTTTCAATATCGCGGACTACGTTTTTAGGGAGCTTGCCGAACGCTTTTGCCACCATGAAAGAGTCGGTAACCGGATCGTTGTTTGTAACAAAAATCAGGTCGCGAAAATCGATGTCGTTAACGATTGTTGGGTAGTTCATAGCGTTTTACCTTTCTTTGAGATGAACCTTTGCCGCAATGGAAATCAGCCCACCGAAGGCTCGCCAGCACAAACTGACTTCCTCAAAGGCTCATTTCAAAGTGGTTGGTTCGGTGTGGTTATGTGCGCATTGCGGTGCGCGGTGAAATTAAGGTGTAAAAAAGCCCGACCGAAGTCAGGCTCTATTTGTCTTAATGCGGGTGACGAATCACTTGGCGGTGGCAATGGAATCGTATGACCGTTCACATGCCAGGCCGTTTACTCGCCATTCGTCAGCAGTTGCTGCCAGTTGCTGATTTCGTTCGACAGATTTGCTGAGCACGTCGGCAAGCAATACTCCGGAGTTGGCCCTTGTCGCGCTTGCGTTGGCAATTGCGGAAAGTTTGCTGGTTTCACTTGCTGCGAGCTGACGCCGGATGTTTGCGATGGTGAGCTGCAACTTGTCAGCAGCAGACTGAGCGTTAGCAGCATCAAGCCGTGCTTTGTCGAGTTGAGTTTGTGCATCTGCTGTTACCTGGTTGATTTGGTTCTGGCGGCGCTGCTCTTCGGTGCGCTCTTGCTCTTGTCGCCCGGCTAACTCAAGGAGGTCTTTAGCATCACGCTTTGCCCACTTGATATTCCATGCCTGATTAGTGTCGAACTTTCCAGACTCGTAGCCGTTGTGATGGGCGCCCCACAATAGAAGGCCAGCCAGCAAAAGTAATGCAATCGGCTTCCAGTTATCTTTCAGGATTGAGGGGATCATGCGACCACCCCGCCAGCCTCTTTGAACTTGCCGATCAGGTCATCAAGTTGGTGTTCGTGCTGGCCATAACCGGCACCAGGTAGTGAAGCCCAGATGTTTGAGCATTTCTGAATTGCTGCGGCGATGTTCCCGGCATCAATATCAGCCAGGGCCTTGCGCTCTTTAATCTGCTGCAATGCGACGGCATCCTGGCTCGCAGGAGAGAAGTCTTTCAGGCCGAGTTGTTTGCGGTATGCGTCCCAGTAACGGGAGAGCAGCTGATAGCGACCGGCTGCCGTTGATTTGATACCGAGCCTTGGCAGGTCAACGAGCTTTCGAGGATGGTCGGCGTAGCCACTAAACAGTGAGCCACCAACAATCACGTTGTAGCCATTATCGCTTTCCTTAATGCGGCTTGTGCCTTCCGACCAGGCCAGCATATCGAGAAAGGCTTTTCGGTTATTGTTGGCCTGCATTGCGGATCCCCGTGATTCGTTCCCAGAAGAAGCTGAGCGCTACACTACCCATAGTCCCGGACATGCCAGAGACAACGAGAACGTAATAGATACTCAGGCCTGACTCGATACTGACGAGCCCACCTATTAATCCGGCAAATCCAGATACAGCCACCTGAGCGAATGCAGCTACCCAACTCCATGCTGTTTTGCTTGTCTTGGTGTCAATGATGTATTTCACAAAGCCACCGTAGATAGACATGGCAGCAATGAGCACCCATACGAGTAGTCCATATGAGCCAGGGTCTTTGTTAGGCATACGCATATCTCTCACCTCGCTATCGTAAGCAGGTGCTGTCTGTGTAATCGGGAAAGCGCCATCCATGCCACGGCACGTTATCTATGAGTGATATTGGTTGCTGGATGGTTGGCGCTAAATAAGAAAGGCCGCTCTATGGCGACCTTGGTTTAATTGGTGGGCCGTGGAGGATTCGAACCTGCCTACCTTTCCCTTATGAGGGGATTGCTCATACCTGATGAGCTTTCGGCCCAGAAACGCAAAAAGCCCCGCACGAGGCGAGGCTTAAAATTGGGTGGTGCTTTATTAAGATACACGTAAGGCACCTTACCCAAATATCATTGCTCATTTGTTCAAGTTAGTCAACACGTTTAAGCTACTTTGCGTAACTTAACTACACGTTTGCGGCTGTTGAGCGCATTTACCAGCGGGGTGTAAATCAGGAACTGGCTTGCTTTGAGAATATCCTCCACTTCACGACGACAAGTTGAGAGGGATTTGCGGGGAATTGCGACCTTCTGCATATAGACTGCAATTGCGTACTTAGTTGAGTTGTGCGCGTAGTAACTGAGAAGTATGCCGAACGCTTTTTTATCAATGCACATGACGGAATCTACGACCTGAGAAATCAACATTCCGTCATCGTCATTGCACATTGGTCTTTCTGGATAGCGCGATGGTTCTACTGTGGCCATGTACTGAGCGATAACACTGCTCATGCGCTTTTCTAGCCTTCCTGAATAAATCCAACATCCCCACAACTCCATCCAGTTATCCAGCCAATCAAGCTGCTCTTTTGTCAGGTTCAACTCTGTCACTTTCATTTCTGCCACCTTAACGCTGCATCCAGTTCGGCCTGCGGTATGGCTAGGAGAGTTCGTTTTTGTTGCGGTGTCAGGTTTCTAACGCCCATCAGCACAACGCCAGATGGCGTCCTGACTGCGCCAACTCCTTTTTCGCGGTACATATTGAGCAATGCAGACGTATTTTGAACTTTCACAGTCTTGCCCTCCGGCGCTGTTTAGCTTTGCGGCGCTCTGCTGCTTTACCGGTTCTACGGTTATTGGTGAGCGGGTATGAGTAGCTTGGAGAGAATGCTGGCTGCCAATGACGCGAGGCCATTGATGCAATGGTGAGTGCTATTGCTGCGTGTAGTTTCATGCTGCCTCCTCAATCTTCTGTAAGCATGGAGAATGCTGTCGCAGCCACTCTTGGAACCTGTCCGTTGCCAAGGGCTTTAATTCTGTCCACCCGATGGGCCATCCCATAAACCACTCGACCCATTCCGGGCTCAACTGTCCATCCTGGAGTGGCTCCGATCCATCCGGTAATGGGCGCATCTTTATCGCGCTTGGTAAGTCCGGTGTCCTGCGAAGGCGCTCGCTTGGACAATCGCCTCGGATCGTTGCCTTGGCTGTAGGCCACAATCCACATCCTGTCTCTTTCATGGGGCGCTCCGCAGTTGGATGCTGAAAGACGAAACCACTCGCAGCCATACCCCATTTCGGCAAGGTCACTGATGACCACGGCAAGACCTTTTCCCCTGAGTCGTGGTGAATTTTCCACGCAGACGAATTTAGGTCGAACCTCACCGACAATTCTCGCCATTTCAGACCACAGCCCCGATCTTCGTCCGTCAATGCCGGCACCTTGACCATTTGCGCTGATGTCTTGGCATGGAAATCCGCCAGAAACGACATCAATAATTCCTCGCCATGGCTTTCCGTCAAAACTGCACACGTCAGACCAAATCGGGAAAGGTCGGAGAATTCCATCATTTTGTCGTTGCGCGAGAACTTGTGCAGCGTAAGCATCACGTTCAACTGCGCATACTGTTTTCCATCCGAGCAAGTGGCTGCCGAGAATTCCTCCGCCAGCGCCTGCGAAAAGAGCCAACTCATTCACATTTCCTCCACTCTGCTGTCACGCAGGTCTTTCAGTTTCTGTTGATGCTCAGCCTTGATTGCCTTGCACTCTTCAATCGTCCAGCGGTGGCGGTCGTGGTTGCCTTCAATGCTTTCCACCTCTGACATGCCAATGCGCCTGATAAGTTCTGCGCGGTACGGAACGAGGTTTCCGCTTTTGTGCTGATTGCACACTGAGCACTGCTTCCATATTTGGCGAGGGTCGAACCTTAGCTGTGGTGCGGCGGCCGTAGTTCGATAGTGGCCGGCATCCCATTGAGCAGCGCTCAACGTTCCGCATGAAACGCAGGGAAGGTGCTTATCTCTTTCTCTGATGTAGGCATTAACTGCTTGCTGGGCTTGCTTGATGAAGTAACTGCGGGGCTGTACTGCTAACTTGCGGACTTTTAAACTTCGTCGTTCCTGCTGGGCTTCATCCTTTCGTCGTCGTTCTGCTGCCTGTATCGCGTTCTGTCGGTCTTTCTCTCGCTTGGCTAGTGCGATTACGGTTCCACAATCTGCGCCGCACCAGGTCTGATTTGCGAAGGCTGGATGAAACCATTCCCGGCAATCAGGATTCTTGCACCGCTTTCTCGGCTTCCTCATCGTGCATTACTCCGTGTGGGTCTGTTTCTACATACGCCTCATGAGCGCAATCGTCGCAAAAATAAGTCTCGCCGCTTAATGGCCTTGTACACGCTGCGCAATATCCTGCTGCTGTGTTGCTGTTGCGCTGGTAGGTGGTGATGTCGACAGGGCTAAGCATCATCTTTCCTCTTCTGCTTGTTGTAGACAGCCCAGCTGATTGCATCGAGTTTCTTGCGTCCTGCAGCGTCGATAAGGTGAATTCCTTCGTGACAGCTGTGATTGGCTTTCACATCATCTTCGAGCTGCTGCAACTGCTCGTATGTGTGGGTTGATAGCTTGAGGCGGTTCCAGCCGAAGTTTCTCGGTAGCGTTGTCATTGCCAGCACCTCTGTTGATATTTATTGCTCACTCGCGGCTCCTTCTTTCCCTCGGGCAATAGCGCAGCCACCACCCATAATCTCGGGTTGGCGCTTAGTGTCTTTGAGGTTTTTACGTTGCGGAGGGTGTAGCGCTGGATTAGTTCGTTTGCTTCTTCGGTGGTTACATCGTGGTGATAGAACCAGGTGAGCTTCATGTCATGCGGCCCTCTCCTTACTTCCTGCTGATTCCACTGCAACGCCCGGATGCAACTCAACGCTCTGGCTGCACTGATTGCCCCACGTATCCCAGCCTGGCGATGACTCTCGAGCGAACAGCTCAATGCGCGGCACATCTCCGTAAAGCTGCTCCAGCTTGTTTCTGGCCTCCCATGGCTTGCTGCTGTGCTCTCCGAGGGGTGAGTAAATCACTTGTTTCACGGATGCCGATAAGCGTTCAAGTCCGGTACCGCGCACAGCGATCAGCAGGTCTTCCGTATTGGCTCGGGTGTAGTTGCCGCCGTTCATTCTGGTTTGCTTGTTCAGCAGATCGAGGAAGTCGTAGAAGTCCTGCACCTCGCCGGCCTCAAGCGCCTTATTGATGTGCTGCTCAGCCAGTTGGTTCAGCTTCACCCAGGTAAACCCTTTCATGGTGCGAACCTTGAAGCCCCACGCTTCAGCCAGCTTGATAGCCTCTTCGCTGTGAGTGCCGGTGTACCACATGGCAAGCACTGCGTTTTCGTCTGCCAAATCCCAAACGGGCAACCGCATCAGATCGGTCATGGTCATGGTGCTGTAGTGATCTTCCGCTGCGCCATTGCTGCTTGTGTTGCTGTATTGCCAAGGCGGGTCGGCGTAGATAAGTTTGAATTTATTCATGCTGCTCTCCCGAAATAATCGTTGGTGTAGCGAACTTCACGCAATTTAATGCCACTGCCTATGGCCCACGCCTGTGAATATTCAATCAAGCTGGTCATGCGCTTAATGCCCATTTTCGCCGTGGATTCCCTGATGTTGCAGAACTCACCCTCAAGCCCTGGAACCACTTCGGCACCCAGCCCTGTAGCCATTGCATGCCCAGAAACAAACAGAGTTTTCCATTGAATGAGATTGCGCGGCTTCTCCAGCCATAAAGCCTGCTTAGCCACATCGCCGCATAGCGCGTGGAATAAGCTGTTCTGAAGTAGCGAGCGGTCAAAGTCAGTGAGGTTTACTGTAATCGGGCGATGGTCATCGAGAGGGAGTTTGTTGATTGCGTCTATCAGGTTTCGTCGTACTTGTTCGTTGCGGAGGAAAAACGTTTGTTTATCCATTGCTTCACCTCATAGCGGCCTTTTGCCAGTGAGTATCCGATCGTGACGTATCAATCCCTCGCAGCGAAAGCGGTTAGCCATACGGTGGCATTTGCCATTCCATTTGGTTAAACGTGTTCCCTTTTGGGATTCAAGCCATTGAGAGCGGAAGGAGAGAAAGCGGTTTAGGGTGCCGAGGGCGAGAAGCATTCTGGAGTGTTCAAGTGAGTAACGTCTCACGTCAGTCTCCTTTAACGGTTATGCCAGCGGCGCGGAGGGTTCGTTCAACCTCTGTCATCCATACGGCATCGTCTCCACAATCGTGAGGTGAGAACGTGTCAAAATCTGATTGCTCTATGACGATTGCGGCGCGTTGGTTCCATGCACGAATGGCGCTTTCTACATCAGCCCTGGCTCCTGATGCCCCCAGGCAACTAAGGCACTGCATATAACGCCAGTTATCGCTGGGCCTAATGAACAGCACTCCGTCTCCCCGACCACAAAACGGGCAGGACTTTAGCTCTTCAGCCTTCAGTGGTGATGTGGTCATGCGGCCTCCATTACATTTCTACCGATTTAAGTTCGCCGCAGTGGCAGCATTTGAGGGTGTGCTTGTTGGTTATTTTGTAGGGAAGCTTTCCTGACGAATGCCCCTCGTAATATTCCCGCCTAATCACATTCAACTGCTGCCACTGGTGCATGCCGAAAAAACACTTCCAGTTTCGCGTGTCTTTCATGCCGCACTCTCCGCCAGTTCTTTCAGGTTATCTTCCGTCAGAATCACGTCGCGCACTTCCCGGGTTAACGCTGCTTCCATCTTGCCCAGGCAGCCACGGATCCGGGTGATTTCTGATTCGGGAAACAGGCTGATACTCATCGTGCGCAATGTCCCTTGCAGGTTGCGGTTGTTCACCTTGCCCGATAATGCTTTGGCACACTTACGCAGAGACTCACCAACCTTTCGGCCTTCAAGTCGTGCAAAGGATCGGCAAAGTTCGAGAGTGAGGAGAGTGTCTGGAAATTCTTTATACTTGCTGGCATGGATGATTTGTAATGCGGTGTTCACTAGAAGCCCCCTTTGCGTTGCTTCGATGATGATTCGCGATCAGCTATGCGGCGATGCGCGTCTTGCTGGTCAATGTCGAATAGAATTCCGTGTCGCTGTTCGGCGTAAACAGTACCCGTGGCGCCGTGGCGATTCAGACGAAGAAGTAACTCTGTTTCGTTATCGCTAACGGTTTCGTTATCTTCTGATTCCCTGTAGATGCCCATCCAGTAATCGCAGTCCTGCTCAATCTGACCGGTAGAGCGGGAATCGCTCGGCAGCGGGCGCTTATTGGCTCGACCTTCTGATCCACGGTTAAGCTGTGTGAGCAGCACCACGACGCAGTTAAGCTCTTTCGCCAGCACCTTCAGGCCTTTGGTGATAATCCCGTAAGCCTGAGCCTCTGTGTCCGCTTTCTCAGCAGTCATAAGCGTCAGGTAATCGACCAGCACCATGCCAACCGCGCCACGTTCACGCTTGATTCGGCGCGACTCAGCAACGATGTGAGCAAGGGAAAGACCAGGCGTGTCGTCGATGTACAGATTGTCGATGTTGGCTAACTCACTTCCCTTAGCCAGCGCCAGAGCAAACTTACTTTCCTCGTAGCCGTTCTGGTAAAACACGTTTGAGTTAACCCGGCTGTGCTGAGATACGATGCGCTCAACCATCTGGTCTTTCGGCATTTCAAGGCTGAATGCCAGAGCGGGAAGTTGTTCTTCCAGTGCGCAGTGAATTGCCATTTTTTGGTAGACGGTTGTCTTGCCCATCTTCGGCCTGGCGCCAACGACGAAAAGGGATCCGCGCACAATGCGTTTTGGTTCCAGCATTTCATCCAGCGCCGTGATGCCAGATGTCAGGCCTAGTGACGCTGTGTTACCTTCCAGGCGCTCGCCAACCTTGAATGTCCAGTCGTTGAAAGCGTCACGGAATGAAACCAGCCCCTTGTTGCTGCCGGTGCGCGACTTCTCATCGACCTGCATTGCCAGCGACTGCACCGCTTCCAGCTTCTGCGCCGTGGTCAGTCCTGAGCGGGTGTATAAAACCTCCAGCATGCGGTTGGTTTGTTCGATTGCCATGCGTTCCGTTGCGGTGTCTTTCACCCGGTTTGCATAGGCCAGGACGTTAGCCGCACTCGGAGTGTTTTTTGACAATTCAGCCAGGTACGCAAAGCCACCGGAGTATTCCAGTTGCCCTTTTGCTTCAAGAAAATCAGAAACGGTTAACAAATCCATAGTCAGGTTTTTGGTATTCATCTCCCGCATGGATTGGTATATCGACCCATGTCTTTTGCTGAAAAACATCTCAGGTGACAGGAATGAAAAAACCTTCTGCACGTTGTCGCTATCTGGTGAGATAAGCACAGCCCCTAATACTGACTGTTCGGACTCTTTGCTGCTTGGCGGCAGGTTGTAATCAGACGTCATCGCTATTCCCCTCACGAACCTTCAGATAAACCTCATCGCTTAACAGGTAGTCGATGTTTTTGCATCTCCATGTCTTACCGGTCTTCGCATCAGGCCGGGTGCCAAGCATCCAGCGGCAGTTAGACGAGATGTAGGTCAGGTATGCTTCCCACGCCTTCATGCTGAAGGGAACGTTATCCAGTTGGCGGGTAATCTTCCCTGCTTTCACCCAAAAGGTTTTGATCAGGTTCTTGCGCTTGTCACTCAGTGCTCGAACGCTTGGGCATTCTGGCAGTATTCGATGGTAAGCATCGATAACGTCCTGGCAGGAGTGGGATGGTTTTTTCTGTTCTGACTTTTCGACGGCTACGACACTCTCTTTATCTTTAGATAAAGAGTTATTAGTTATATTGTTGTTTGTGGCACTTTGATGGCAATCTGTTGGCACAACATCGCCTGTAAGCGTTGGTGCTACTGGCTTTGCGATGGCACTCTGTTGGCATTCTGTTGGCACAAAATTTTGCTGATAATCGTCGTATTTTTCGATGGTGACGATAGAGAATCGCTTGTTTGTTTCGGTGGAAATCATCCCCAATTTGGTGAACTTGTTCATCAGGTATTTGATGCGGTCAGGAGCAATTCCGGTTTCAAATGCCAGGGTGTTTCTTCCGGTGATGAACTGACCACGCTGAATAAGCAGATCACCAAACTCCGTTCCAACAATTGCGGGCTGATAGTTGGCTGACAGAATGAAGTGAATCCATAAGTGAACCGCCTCAGAATCCCGCTTGTAGAACGGCAGCTCCTTAATTTTCCTGTGCAGCAAGGCAAACCCCTTACCGCCTTGTGTTGGCGATTCCTGGTGCCGTCTGGCCTGTCTGGCTTCGGCTAAGTTGCTAACGTTGCTCATGACCTTTCCCTCTGATTAGCTGCTTTACCTTTTCCCACTCGACACGGAATCGAGATGGCTGCTCAAAGCTGCCAAGGAACCGGTCACGAACGATATGTTTATGAAATTTCCCCTGTTCAGGGGTAGTTACTTTTGCCATAATGACTCCTGTGAATTGATCCAGTTATTCGCACTAGGCCTCGAAGTGTTCCAAGCACTCCGGGGCTTTTTCTTTTGTCAGCATCCGGGCAACCTTCTTAGCCAGATCCGCCAACTCATCGTCTTCAACCCCCCATTCCAGAACGGCTAACAGCATCGACATGCGAGGCAGTAACGACTCTTTCCAGCGGGTGATTTGCGACTTATCCACGCCGATTGATTCAGCGATGTTTCCTGCGCCACGAATAGCTATCTTGCTCAATAACTTGCTTTCAATTGCGCGGGCTTTATTGCGGGTGGTTGTAGTGTCCATTTGTGATACTTCCTGTGTTGAATTAGATAGATACGTGAACATGCCGTGATGGGCATGCCACTTAAATTGATGCCCCGCGTTGACGGCGGGATAGATTGGTAAAGAGCGGGTGTTACTTATGCGGCTTTTGGCGGGAATACATCATCCAGGCCAACAGACGTTCCTGCTTTATTCAGAATTGCTACGAAAACACGGCAAAGATCGATATCCATCCCTCTTCGCCCTTTCTCGTAATGGCTGATTGCACCGCGAGTAAATCCGGTCATTTCCGCAAGGTCAGATTGCGTTAGCCCCGCTTTCTCGCGAAAGAATCTTAATTTGTTCATAAGAACCTCCTTTCATCATCAAGTATACATATCGTATTTATGAAATCAAGGAATGTATACGATATGTGACTTTATGCGCATGATACGAGACGTATACTTAGGGTATGAATATGAAATGGTTTGATATTGCTAAAACCCGCATGCGCGAGTCAGGCATCACACAGGAAGAACTTGCCGAACGCCTTGGAATTACAAAGGGCGCGGTAAGTCATTGGCTTAATCAAAGAAGAGAGCCGAGGCTGGAAGAAATAGCAAAGCTACTGAGCATCATCGGCATGAAGGGCTTTGTTGTTCACCCTGATGGGACAATTTCAGATGGTGATTCTTCTGAATCCAACGTTTCATATGTGGCGCCGTACGTTAAAGGAAAGAATTACCCCGTTCTCAGTAGTGTGCAGGCTGGTTCGTGGTGCGAGGCATGTGAACCGTACACCCTGAAAGATATCGACCTGTGGCTTGAGTCTGACGCCCATATTCAGGGAGATGCCTTCTGGCTGGAAGTTGAAGGTGACTCGATGACAGCACCGGTTGGCCTGAGCGTGCCTGAAGGTACATTCGTTCTGTTTGATACAGGCCGAGAGCCGATTAACGGCAGCCTGGTGATTGCGAAACTATCTGACTCCAATGAGGCAACATTCAAGAAGCTGATCATTGACGGTGGTCAGAAGTATTTGAAAGGTTTAAACCCGGCGTGGCCACTGATTCCAGTGAATGGCAATTGTAAAACTATTGGTGTAGCTGTGGAGACAAAGTTAAGACTTGTTTAAGTTATGCGATTGCAAACTTGATCGGGCCCGGGATCTGAATTGTATCTTTTTATAACTAAAATGTACTGGGAATATCTATGACGGCAGAAATAGCAGTATTCAATCGATATGGAATAGCCTTGGCAGCTGATTCAGCAGTTACTACAACAGTTGGTTTTTCCGAAAAAATTTACAACAATGCAGATAAGTTATTTGAGCTTTCTAAGGACCATCCAGTAGCGATTATGATCTATAATAATGCTGCGCTGTGTGGGGCTCCTTGGGAGTTACTTATAAAGACATTTCGAAAAACATTATCCACATCTCCCTTATCAACAATCGAAGATTATGGTAAAGCATTTTTCAATTACGTAAAAAGTAATAAGAAGATCATTACCGATGAAATGCAAGAGGATTTTCTAAAAGCCATATACTGCCATGTAATCTTGCCGGGGATATTAAGACAGGTTCAAGATCAAGATGTTGCAAATTTTCTACAAGCTTTCAGTTTGGCGCCTACAACAGAACAATATCATGCGTTTATAGAAACAAGAGCTAGACAGTTGTTTGCCACTGTTGACTCAAATGATTTCTTTGATGACTTTGACCAGTCTGATTTTAATCTTGCAAAACAATACATTGCATCATTTATTTTAGAGATATGCTCTAATTGTATCGCCCCAGACATGCAGAATGGAAACCCTGATTACAGCGCAGGGCTGATTGACTCATTGATTGATCTTTTTGCTGTGTACACTTGTAAAAATAGTGATTTAGGAACGTATTCAGGGATCGTGATTGCTGGTTTTGGTGAAGATGAGTATTACCCTGTAGTTCAGTCACATCATGTTTATGGTATTTTCAATAACAAATTAATGATACCTGCAACATCCAATCAAAATAACTCTGGCACTCTTAGTGGAATCATGCCGTTTGCTCAGGATGATGAAGTACATACTTTTATGAGAGGATGTAGCAAAGGAATAACTGGGTGCATACATGATTCGCTAAATAATGCTTTCTCTAATATGAAAGTTGAAGTGACTAACATTATAGCAAGCCAAAATCCAGCAATGAGCAGAGTAAGTATCGAAGCAGCTTTTGATGCTGTTATTCCTAGTCAAATTGCGTACACCAATACAATGATAGATAACCATGCCACACAAAATCATATCCAAAAGGTTTTATCTATTCTTGACTCCTTAGCTAAAGTAGACTTAGGTTACATGGCAGAGTCCTTGGTCAACCTGACTGCTTTCAAGCGCAAAGTCTCAAATGACAGTGATAGCGTTGGCGGCCCAATTGATGTTGCTGTATTATCTAAGGGTGATGGACTTGTATGGTTAAAAAGAAAGCATTATTTTGATAAAGAATTAAATTATAGATTCTTTAATAGAAAATGAGAGGGTGATTAATGAGTTTACAACAAGTGGTTGATAATGCTTACAAGGCGCTTGCAGCAGCACGTTTCCCTATTCAAAATGGCTCAGCTCATCAACAGGCAGCATTAACGCAAACTAAGAAATGATGTTTAACCCGGCCAACGAGCCGGGTTTTTAATGCCCGCTACTTAATCGCCTTACTACCTTTCCTCACTATCTCTGCCGCATCCCTGTTAACTCCCTTACCTATCACGTTCCCTGTTTCCTTACGGCATTTTTCCAGCTTGTCGATGATGGACTCCTGCGTTACTGGCTGATTAGCTAACGATAATTCCATTACCGCCTTACCCATAGCACTAACCATCATGTTTACGCGCTCTTCATCCAGATCCATTGCCAATCCCTCGCTTAAATTTCGACCACTCAAACCTATCACATAGCCATTGATTTGGCATTTACAAAAATAAAAACCATCTAAAAACATACGCATATGTATACATTTCAATTTTATGTATACATAACGTATTGCATCAAATGAATACGATACGTATACTTCATTCCATCAGCAGGACGCTGGTAAGCCACAAGGAACAGAGTGGCATGCTCTTTAACTTAACTGGAGCGCTGTTGAAGCGCGAAAACAACAACCAAACGAGATGGGTTTGGGGTGAAGCGGCGTGGAAAGTCGAAGACACGCAACGTGGCACACGAACACAAGCAATTCGTGATTGGGTAGGAAGGTGGCCCAGGGTAACGGCTTCATCCGTTCCTAAACACATCGCCGGTGTAGCGCCCGGCCTTCACCACCAAAACCATTTCAGGAGGCAAATATGACAACTATCACCTACGGCCAGTCTGTATTTGCTGGCAACGCTAAAACACGTCGCCATGAGCGCCGCAGAGCAGCAGCAATCGAGCGCGACACCATCGGCAATATCATCGACACAGTTTTCGGTATCAGCGCTCCAGAGGCTTCTGAGGAGCCTGGTATTACAGGCTGCAAGAACAGAGTTGAGCAAGCTCTTCGCGCTCCAAACTGGCGTGAGCCTAAAGAGACGGCATTCGTAACGCTTGAGTGCCAGGAGTATCGCAAGGTGCGCAATCCAGACGGTCAGCAGGTTAATGCCCGCCAGAAGATGCGCGGTCACAGCATTCCATTAATTTGAGGTGAAGCATGGAAACGTTAATTGCACTGATCAAAGAAATTGCAGATGAAAAAGGCATCAGTTTTAGTGATGCCTGCAAAGAAGCTGTGCGTGAGATAAACCAGTATCAGACTAGCAGCCCGAAGAAGGTAGAAACCGGAACGAGCTCGGCATCAAGCCTTCGGTAAAGTCCACGCCCAGCGCACAGTTTCAGACACCAGTACATGCGGGTCGATATTGTGCTGATTTGCAATGCGCAAGACTTCGTCATGAACCTGCTGAACTGTTGCATTTTTTTCTGCTGCATATTCAGCATCTGGTAACTGGAAGATGACGCCATTATCTCCGGTAACACGACGGTAATAACCAACCGTGTTCATGCTTTCATGTAAGCGGTTATAAGTCTCCCAATCGGCACCGCGAAGTTCAATGCGCACTGTAAATAAAGCCATTTAATAAATCCTTATTTTGACTGTGGAAACATCAGTCTATCCATTTCCTTTGACTGTGGAAAGCAGGGAAACCACGCGCCGGGCGTGGATAAATATCCCGGCATAAATTACTGGAGAGCCATGATGGATAACGTAGTGCTGGCGATAAAGATGATCGCCATGTTTTACATTTTTATGCTTCTGCTTCCCGCCGCCATAAACATGGCAGACACGAAAGCAAACCGCCCTCCCTGGAAGCGGGTGTACGCAACAACATTCAGGATGCTTGCATGCATGACGGTGCTGGCACTCGTATGCGCGGCAATCTCATATGTGATTTTTTAACGCCAGCCTAAAGAAGAGTCAGGCGGTGCTTGCTTGCCACAGGTGGCGATTTTTAGCGCCGGGCATCGCAAGTCAGAGAACATTACAGCGAGGTAGAAGATGAGTTTGGATATTAGTGCATACAGCAAGATTAAGAAGCTGGACGCTGTTCTTGATGAGAATGGCGAAGCAGTAAACCCGGAAACTAACGAGCCAATTGAAAGCCCGCATTGGTTTTCAGTCTGGAAGAATCCCGACTTCCCTGGTCGCGCCGATGACATTGAAGATGATGCCATTTATGCATACGACGATAGTACCGGTCATCGCACTGGTTATGGCGGTCACTTCTTCTGGCGTGAGCAACTATCGAAAATGGCTGGCTACCCAATGGCTGAACTAGACATGGGATATCGAAAAGAAAAGAACCACTTCGCTGGAGCGCTGAATTCTGGTGGCGGCCCATTCTACGAACTGATTAATTTCAGTGATAGCGAAGGAGTAATTGGAACTAAGGTCAGCCAAAAATTGCTCTCAGACTTTAAGGAGCATGACTCGAAAGCATCTGCAATTGGCGGCCAATTTTACGAGCAGTTCCAGCACTGGAAGGCAGCATTTGAAATGGCATCCGATAACGGCTGCGTGATATTCCATTAGGTCTCCTATCTGCTTTCAGCTTTCCCTGAGAACAGATACTGAAAGCCCTCGTTGTCCTTATTGCCGTCCATTGTGGCGGCATTTTTTTAACTGGAGAAAAGTATGAAATTCGGAAAAACAAAATCTAACCCTGGAACTGATTCTGGTGAAGCAACAAGCGTAACGATTGGCGAGTTCACAATTAGCCAATTTGGTGATGGCAGCGTGTGGATTGAGGATGGCGAAGAAGATGCCGGCTCATTCGACGAAGCGCTGCTGATTCAGGCGCTGCGAAAGTTCTACGACGAAAATTTCTAAACAACTCAGCCACCTTCGGGTGGTTTTTTATTGTGCCCATCCCTGAGCGTCAACGCTGATGAATGAACACAAACCTAACAGGAGTTAACCCATGATGTACGCCATCGCGGGTAGCGGCATCATGTCCGCTTATTACCCGCCAGAATCCGAACTATCCCGTCGTTTCAAACAAATCGTTAAAGCAGCCCGCAAGCACCTGGAGGCTTTATGCAGAGTTCACTGAGCATCAACCACAACAAGCTTAAAGCAGCGCAGAACAAAGCTGTTATAGCTCGCTATCTCGGCGACGGGCGCATGTGGTTACAGGCCAACGAAGAAATGAAGTCGGCAATTAACCACCCGTGGTACCGGAGGGGTAAATGAGCCAGCAAGCCCCATCCAAACAATGGTCAGACGAACAGTTTGTCCGACTCATGAAAGACATGGGCGTACCGGTTAAGTTGCCAGAGCCGCAGAAGGAGGAGGCATGATCCCCGTTGAGTTAGCTAAAACACCAGAACTTAGCCGGTTAAAGCGTAAGTACCACGTGATTGAGGCGTTGTACTGGCGCAAGGATGGCAACAAGCGAATGAAGAATCATTGCCTGTCTATGGCGAAGGTTGAACGCATCAACAAGTGTGAATTTCTCGGCGACGAACTGCCGTTCTGAGGTGATCGATGGAAATGAAACCAACTTTGCCAAGCAAGAGGAAATCACTCAAAGATAGGCTGCTTGCCGGATGCGTCAAAACGGGTGAGTGCTGGGTGTGGAATAAATCAGTGGCCTCTAGTGGATATGGTCAGATCAGACTGAACTATAAAAATCTGAGAGCCAACCGAGCATCCTACATGGTCTTTAAAGGTGAAATAGCGGACGGGATGGTTATCAGACACACCTGCGATAACAAGCTATGCATTAATCCTGAGCATCTCATTTTGGGTAGTTGCAAGCAGAACTCACAAGATATGGTGGAAAGGGATAGGCAGGCAAAGGGCGAGCGTAATGGACGCTGCAAGTTATCGGAATCTGACGTGCAAGCGATTAAGGATTCAAAGCTTTCCTATAGCCAATTGGCTAAACAATTTGGAATCAGTAAAGGCCATGCTCATCGAGTTAAAAATGGTGTCGCTTGGTCTTTTTTGAAATGAGGGCATAGCTATGAGTAAAGAATTTTACGCAAAACTGGCAGAGATTCAGCGAACATTGAACGCGCCAAAGAATCAGTTTAACTCGTTTGGGAAATACAAATACCGGAGCTGCGAGGACATCCTCGAAGGTGTTAAGCCGCTTCTCGGCGGTCTGTTCCTGTCGATTAGCGATGAAATCGTGCTGATTGGTACACGTCACTACGTGAAAGCCACAGCGCGGATTACAGACGGCGAAAGCATTCATGAAGCGACAGCGCTGGCCAGGGAGGAGGAATCTAAGAAAGGGATGGATGCCGCACAGGTTACAGGAGCAACAAGCTCATACGCTCGCAAATACTGCCTGAATGGGTTGTTTGGTATTGATGACTCGAAGGATGCAGACAGTGACGAGCATAAGCATCAACAAAACTCTGCTCAGCCGCAGAAGCAGGAAAAGCCGAAGCCAACACCAGATCAGGTGTTAAAGGCATTCACCGAGGCAGCGGGACAGAAAACAACTCAGGAAGAGTTGAAGCAGGCATTCGCTAAGGCGTGGTCAATGCTCGAAGGAACGCCGCAGCAAGCAACCGCTAAGGATGTGTATGACATCAGAAAATCAGAACTTGAAGGAGTGGCAGCGTAATGGCGAGTCGTGGGGTAAATAAAGTAATTCTCGTGGGCAATCTTGGGCAAGACCCGGAGGTGCGCTACCTGCCGAATGGTGGCGCGGTCGCCAACATCACGCTGGCCACATCGGAATCGTGGCGTGATAAGCAAACAGGCGAGACAAAGGAAAAAACTGAGTGGCACCGAGTGGTGCTGTTCGGGAAGCTGGCAGAAGTCGCCGGTGAGTATCTGCGTAAAGGATCGCAAATCTACATTGAAGGGAAGCTGAATACTCGCAAATGGACTGATCAGGCTGGCGTCGAGAAGTACACCACGGAGATTCACGTCAATGTGGGAGGCACCATGCAGATGTTGGGCGGTAAGCAGGATGGTGCGGCACAAAATGGCGGTCAGGGTAACAAGCAGCAGCATCAAGGCCGCCAGCCTCAGCAAGGTCAGGCCGCTCCACCACAGAACGAGCCTCCAATGGACTTCGATGACGATATACCTTTTGCACCGGTAACGCTTCCCTTCCCTCGTCACGCTATCCACTCGATTTAAACATCTAGCAGGAACCCATCATGTTATCACCTGAGCAGATACTCGCTGCTTTACGGCGGGATAGTCGCAACCACATCACGGCATTCCACCGATTCATGGACGATATATCCAGCGTTGCCGCAGGTTGCGGAACGGTAGGCGTGACACTTAATTACCACGATTCGTATTACTCAGGATGGGCTCCTGCACTCGAGGTGCAATCGGAGTTCATTCACTTGAACTCAGTTCTGCAAATTCAGCAATACCTGGACGCCGAGACGTGGGAAGAAAAGAGCCTACATTGCGGCGGAACAATTTATCGACTTAAGGCCGAATATCGAGCCGCACAAGTGAGCAATTAACCATGAAACTCAATATCGAAATCAGTGGCAAATACGTTGTCACTGGGACTGCTAACGACCTCGTTTTGCGTGAAAAGGTAATTATTAAGACAGGCGATAACGCCGGAAATGAAACTCTTAGCGCGCCGCGTTACTACTCCAAATTTGAACACCTGGTGAAGGAGTTATGTCACCGCGAAATCCTCATCTCAGACGCGCAGACATTGCAGGCGCTCGTTCTGCACATCGAAAACCTCAGCCAGACAGTGAGCAAATCCATATCTGAATTCGTGGAGCGTGAGCATGCGCAGCAATCAGTATGACCCGGATATTACGCCGGGAGACTTAGCCATACGCCGCAGACAGCGCCCAATGCCATCACGGAATGAGCTGATGAAGCGCTGCAGCTTTCCATCGGTGAACGATAACCGGTTTCTGAATCGTATTTTACCGCGCAGAGCAGAGGTGACTGGTGAGCAATGAATCCAGAAAGGCGAAGATACAAGTTGTTAGCTTCTCAGGAGGACGCACCTCTGCATATCTCGTTCACCTGATGGAGCAGTTGCGAGTAAGCGCTGAAATGGATGTGCGTTACATATTCATGGATACCGGCGCGGAGCACCCTGCCACCTACCAGTTCATTCGCGATGTCGTTAGCCACTGGGGAATTGAACTTACATGCCTTCGGGTAAAGGTTAATCCAGAGCTTGGCCAGGGGAATAGCTATCAAATAATTCCACTTGAAAGCATTGGCCCAGACTTGCAGCCGTGGATTGATGTGACAGAAAAGTACGGCACGCCTTATTTCGGTGGCGCGTTCTGCACCCGCACAATGAAAATTGAAGTCTGCGAACGCTACTGCAAAGACAATTTCGACACATACGATTCGTGGTTAGGAATGCGGCTTGATGAACAAGGGCGTATCTGGGGTGAGCGGCTATTCCCACTACTGCGACGTCTTGGGTTTGAAGATATGGAAATGCGCGGGCTTTACGCTGAATTGCGTGAAATGGAAGATGAGAAATCATCACTGCAAATGCTCGAGCAGCGATATTTGCTGGATACAGCCACGGCGCAGCGAATCTGCGATCGAGTTAAGAAGGTCGTCAAATCGAATCAGCGCTTCATGTCTGAGATATCCGACTACCAGAAAGAGGATGTGCTGACATGGTGGAAGTCACAGTCATTTGACTTGCAGCTTGAGGAACACCTGGGGAATTGCGTTTTCTGCATCAAAAAGGGAATAAACAAAGTTGCCCTGGCTATGCGTGACGAGCCAGAAATGGCGGCCCAGTTTCGTGAAGTCATCATGTCTGAATCTGTGCGAGTAGTAGAACGCCGCCAGCAGGAAAACAAAGTCATGTACCGGAAAAGCCTTTCACTGGATGCGATTGCTGAAATGTATTCCGGCCACTCCAGGGAGGAAATAGCAGCAACGATTCGTGGCAACAAAGCTTACGAGTCCGGTTCATGCTCTGAAAGTTGCGAGGCATTTATCGTTGATAACGGGCAGATGGACCTGTTCGATTCGATTTAAGAGACGGTCTCCATGAACGCAACAGAGAGCAATGCAATACGAGCCACTGCGCGTAAATGCTGGGGAGATGTTGAATCGGCATGGAAGAAAGAAGGCGCAAGGAACGCGCAAGAACGAAAGGAAATCTATCTCCGCATCCTCAGCAAGTACGAAACGAAATACCACCCAATCTATACCAGGCGGCAACTCATTTACTGGATGGCGTCGCTAACGGAACTCTGGAGGATCGCCATTGAAACAGCGAGTAGACCGCCAAAAGCCGGTTATCGGCATCCATAAGCAGACAGGTGAGCAAGTCTATTTTCCGTCGCCATATTACGCGCCTGGATTTAAACGTGCAGGCATTAACAAAGCCATCAGTGGTCGCGCTAAGTCACATCGCGGCTACCTGTGGCGATATGCGAATAAACACGAACGCGAGCAATTTGCTCAGCATTGAGGGAAGAGAGATGACAGTACAGCGATACCACTCATGGGATTCTGAAGATGACGAAGACGGGCACTATGTTGCCCATGATGACTACGCCGCGCTACTGAAAGAGCGTGATGCTATGGCTGCGGAGAATGCCCGCCTTAAGCAGAGCATTGACGAAATATCAGAAGCATTTGAAACCGGAACTGATGGCGCGCTTGCTACAGCTGTTAATGAGGCAGTGAATCTGACCACCCCAGCTACTGATGGGGTACTGAAAAGGATTCAAGCTCAGGGAGTGGATAATTTAGCGACATTTGCGGGCAAGGAATATCAACGCTTTGTTGGCGATAAGACATTGCAAAGAAAGTGGAAAGGCATCGTCCTGCTGTGCACTGATTTCGCCGCGCAGCTGCGCAAGGAGGCCAGCAATGGATAAGGGAATAGAAGCGCTAATTGCGGATATGAAGGAGGCGGCTTTGAGGGCGACCCCTGGACCATGGCGCAGAACATCGACGCAGTTCAATGGAATTACTCACGGGCCATTTTCTTTCACTAAGGAGGATGTACTGGGGCATTTCGCTGAGAAGTGTAATGCCGAGTTTGTTTCTGGATGCGACCCTAAAAACGTCCTTGCACTGATAGCGGCGCTGGAGCGAGCGCAGCGCGCGAATGCGGCACAAGATACCCACATTAACCAACAGGCTGACCGTATCGAATCTCTGGAATCGAAAAATGCTGGATTGGGCAAATCGCTGGCTTCAGCACATAAGCACATCGCAGAACTCGAAGCCGCACCCAACGGCATGATGCAGCTATCCAATGAACTGGCAGAGATGAAGCGGAAGTGTGTTGAGCTTACTGTTTGGTATGGTGCTATGCCGGAGTCGAACGGGAAAACAAACTGGACGGCAATATTACACCGTAATGGTGAATGCCTTTCCACTGGCATCACAATATACCGCTCCGAGTATCCTGACCGCGTACGCTATGAAGCCGATCGCATGAGCCATATGATCGGAGAGTTAACCAAAGAGCCGGATATTCTGGCTTATGACGCAAACAAGCACAGTGGATATACAGCGAGTAAGGAGCATCTATGACTACCAATCGCATGGGATTAGAGCAGACACTGAGTGATGACAACCTCAAAGATTTGAGCGCATTCCTGATGGAATCGTACACCGGCTCTCTTGATACATTACGTTATGCATATGCGGCTGAAGCTATTAACGAGTTGCTGGCTTGCCGGAAGGCGAGCAAGGATCCGGCATATTTCATCAATAAAGTGACTTATGGAGATGATGTTGAGCTTAGAATTTATTGTTATGAGCTTGATGCTATGAAATCTAAAGACGATTTCGGCGGCGTTGTAATCCCGCTCTACGCAGCCCCACCACTCCAGGCTGTGACGGTGCCGGATGAGGTTACATTCGAACAGGCGAGGCTAATGGCTTATGGACTAACACCCGCGGAAGCATTTCAGAAAGCATGGAGCCATTTGCGTGGAATCATCCTGAAAAGTGCCACAAATGAACCATAACCACCAACTTACACGCAAATAAGCTCATATGTGAGCCATTACACCCGTAACGGTTTATACATGAGCTATTTCGATTAAATTTCATGATAAAAGACCATATATGACCTACCGCCGAGTGCGGTTTTTTTACGCCTGGAGAAAGCTATGAGCGAATTAATTCAACTGGTTCCAAATAAGTGGGTAACAGAAGAAAAGCTGATCCAAGTTACCGGCCTGCGCGAAGGCACGATTCGCCGCGCGCGCAAAACATCCTGGATGCAGGGGCGTCAGTATCTGCACGTGTCGCCAGAGGGTGAGCCGAAACCTACCAGCGAGTGCATGTATAACCTGTCAGAAATAAATGTGTGGATTGAACGCCAGGCATCAAATCAGCCAGGTGCCGTTGGACGTAAAAAGGCTTAACCTGTCACCCCGCTTAATCAACAGGAGTCGCCATGGGAAAGATAGTGTATCCACCAGGCGTAGAGAACCACGGAGGTTTTCTGCGTATCTGGTTTATGTATCAGGGCAAGCGCGTCCGGGAAAAGCTGAGCATTCCTGACACGCCAAAAAACAGGAAGTCAGCTGGCGAATTACGGTCGTCAGTGGCGTTCGCAATTAAAACAGGCACATTCAATTACGCAGCGCAGTTCCCTAGCTCCTCCAACCTCATGAAGTTTGGCGAGGAACGGAATGACATCACAGTTAAGGATCTTGCAGAGAAATGGATATCGTTGAAGGAAATGGATATCTGCAATAACACGATGGGCCGCTATCAGTCTGCGTTAAGAAACACGATCCCAATGATTGGTGCCAGCACTCTGATCACATCAGTTAACCAGGAGAGGATGCTTTCACTCAGGAAGGAGTTGCTAACAGGAGTGCAGAACCCAAAGCGTGGCCACAAATCTGTTGTGACCGGGCGATCGGTTGCCACCGTTAACTTTTATATGGGCGTGCTGTATGGAATGCTCTGTTTCGCAAAATCTAATGGCTATGTGAAAGAAAACCCAATGGAAGGCATGGCGCCAATGCGCCGATCTAAAGTCGAACCGGATCCGCTCACTCGCGATGAGTTTGTCCGGCTGATTGATGCATGCGCTAATCGCCAGGTGAAAAACTTCTGGTCACTAGCGGTATATACCGGACTACGGCATGGTGAATTATGTGCATTATCCTGGGAGGATATCGACCTGAAGGCCGGAACTCTTACCGTTCGCCGTAACCACACGCTGAAGAAGGAGTTCACCCTTCCAAAAACTGACGCGGGCACGGATCGGGTGATTGCGCTTATTGATGCGGCAAAGGACATACTTCGTGATCAGGCCGAGATGACCAGATTAGGAAAACAGTATGAGATTGATGTGCTGCTCAGGGAGTACAGAAAGAAGGAAGTCCACAAATGCACCTTTGTGTTTAACCCTTCCCTGCATGCGAAGAACGGTCGCTCAGGACATCACTATGCAGTTGGCTCAGTAAATCAGAGCTGGGAAGCTGCAATGCGCCGGGCAGGATTACGCTATCGGAAAGCGTATCAGTCCAGGCACACATATGCTTGTTGGTCTTTAACGGCTGGAGCGAATCCAAACTTTATCGCTTCACAAATGGGCCATTCAAATGCACAGATGGTTTATCAGGTTTATGGAAAGTGGATGGCTGATAGTGACAGCGACCAGATTGCCATTCTTAACCAGAAATTATCGTCATTTGTCCCATCCATGCCCCACGCAAAAGCGGTTTGATGATAATTTCTTTATATATCAAATAGCTTAAACCACTAAACCTGCATGTTCATTACTTCCTGGTAGGCGGACACCATCTTGTTACGCACCTGAATCCCCATTTGTAACGAAACTGACGATTTTTGCAGATCGACCATCACATCATTTAGCGCAACACCGGGAGTTCCCAGGGCAAATTTTTCAGCCTGGGTACGCGCAGCGGTTTGGGTTTCGCTGATGCGACCAAGTGCTGCCTGCAACTCACCAGCAAAACTCACTTTAGGCTCGTTATTCTGAACCGGATTCCCCGCCGACAGCGCGGTTGCCTGCAACTGCTGAAGAACGCCTTCAATGCCCTGAATTGCCATTTCCCTGCCCCAATGATTTTTAACGCGGCAAGATTAACACCTTGTCAATAGGACAAAGGCGGTAATTAGCGTCAATAAATAGAGCTAATTCAGCCATCGAAAGTTTTGAGAAAGAAAATAATGACGGTGCCATCTATGTGGAACTTTTGTTGTGGGAGCTCGTTTTGTTCACTCTTTATAGTAAAAATGATGTCTATGTTCAGCTGCGAGGTGCTCAATGACCGCAGCGGACCAGGCACAAACGTCACAAAACAAACCCCAGGAGTGGCTGACCCGCGTTCGCGCGAATCCTAAAATCCCACTGATGGTCGCAGGTGCGGCGGCGATCGCCGTTATTATCGCGCTGGTACTGTGGGCCAAAACACCTGATTACAAAGTGCTATACAGCAATCTGGCCGATCAGGACGGTGGCGCCATCGTCACGCAACTGACCCAAATGAATGTGCCTTACCGCTTCTCCGATAACGGTAGTGCCATTGAAGTTCCAGCCGATAAAGTCTACGACCTGCGTCTGCGCCTCGCCCAACAAGGGTTGCCGAAAGGTGGCGCAGTCGGCTTTGAGCTGCTGGACCAGGAAAAATTTGGTATTAGCCAATTTAGCGAGCAAGTGAACTACCAGCGTGCACTGGAAGGTGAACTGGCGCGAACAATCGAAACACTCGGCCCGGTAAAAAATGCGCGTGTGCATCTCGCCATGCCAAAGCCGTCTCTCTTTGTTCGCGAGCAAAAATCCCCTTCTGCTTCCGTAACGCTCAGCCTCGAACCTGGCCGCGCTTTAGATGAAGGGCAAATCAGCGCCGTTGTCCATATGGTTTCCAGCGCGGTTGCAGGGCTGCCACCAGGTAATGTAACGCTTGTTGATCAAGGCGGGCATCTGCTCACGCAGTCCAATACCGCAGGCCGCGACTTAAACGATGCCCAGCTGAAATATGCGATGGATGTTGAAAGCCGCTTCCAGCGCCGTATCGAATCAATCCTTGCACCTATCGTGGGTAGCGGGAATGTCCATGCTCAGGTCACCGCCCAGATAGATTTCGCCAATAAAGAAAAAACTGAAGAGCAGTATCGCCCGAATAGCGATCCTTCTCAGGCCGCCGTGCGTTCACGCCAGCTAAACCAAAGTGAGCAGGTTAATGGCCGTAACCCAGGTGGTGTTCCGGGTGCTCTTTCAAACCAACCGGCTCCGCCGAACAATGCCCCTATTGCCAACGCACCACAAAACAATGCGGCAAATGCACCTCAACAAAATCAAACGACGTCGATGGGTGGGTCTACCCCAACCGGCTCAAGCAATACTCAGCGCGACGAAACAACCAACTACGAAGTTGACCGCACTATTTTGCATACCAAGCTGAACGTCGGTGATATTCAACGCCTGTCTGTCGCAGTCGTCGTGAATTACCGCCAGCTAACCGATGGCAAACCGCTGCCGTTGACCGCCGAGCAGATGAAGCAAATTGAAAACCTGACGCGTGAAGCGATGGGCTATTCCGATACACGTGGCGATACGCTCAATGTTGTGAACTCACCATTTAGTGCAACAGAAGAAACCAGCCTTGAGCTGCCGTTCTGGAAGCAACAAGCCTTCTTCGAAATGTTGATGTCCGCAGGCCGTTGGTTGGTGGTGCTGATTGTTGCATGGCTGCTGTGGCGCAAACTGGTGCGCCCACTTATTCAACGTAAGGTCGAGGTGCAACAAACGCAGGTGGCAGCACAACGCCAGCGTGCGGAAGAGGAAGATGCAGTTTCAGTTCGTCTGACGAAAGACGAACAGCAGCAGCAACGCAAAGTGAATCAAAAACTGAGCGCTGAAGTGATGAGCCAGCGTATTCGCGAGATGTCTGATAACGATCCGCGCGTCGTTGCGCTGGTGATACGCCAATGGATGAGTAACGAACTATGAGTATTAGCGGAACAGAGAAAAGCGCAATTCTGTTGATGACCATTGGCGAAGACCGTGCGGCAGAGGTGTTCAAGCACCTTAGTCCACGTGAAGTCCAGCATCTTAGTGCGGCCATGGCCAGCATTCGCCAGATTTCCAACAAACAGCTGACCGAGGTGTTAGCTGAATTTGAACAAGAAGCCGAGCAATATGCGGCGCTGTCGATTAACGCCAACGACTACCTGCGCTCTGTGTTGATCAAAGCATTGGGTGAAGAGCGTGCTTCCAGCCTGCTGGAAGATATTCTGGAAACCCGCGAAACCACCTCGGGTATGGAAACGCTCAACTTTATGGAACCACAGAGTGCCGCCGACCTTATTCGCGACGAGCACCCGCAGATCATCGCCACCATTTTGGTTCATCTCAAACGCGCTCAGGCGGCCGATATTCTGGCGCTGTTCGACGAACGTCTACGCCACGATGTGATGCTGCGTATCGCCACCTTCGGCGGCGTGCAGCCTGCGGCCCTGGCAGAGTTGACCGAAGTGCTTAACAACTTGCTCGATGGCCAGAACCTCAAGCGCAGCAAAATGGGCGGCGTGAGAACGGCAGCAGAAATTATCAACCTGATGAAAACGCAGCAGGAAGAAGCGGTTATCTCCGCTGTTCGCGACTTCGACGGCGAACTGGCACAGAAAATTATCGACGAAATGTTCCTGTTCGAAAACCTGGTCGAAGTGGACGATCGCAGTATCCAGCGCCTGTTGCAGGAAGTGGAATCCGAATCGCTGCTTATCGCCCTCAAAGGTGCCGAGCAACCGCTGCGCGAGAAATTCCTGCGCAACATGTCGCAGCGTGCAGCAGATATTCTGCGCGATGACCTCTCCAACCGTGGCCCGGTGCGCCTGTCGCAAGTGGAAAACGAACAGAAAGCCATTCTGCTTATTGTTCGTCGCCTGGCAGAAACCGGCGAGATGGTAATTGGCACCAGCGAGGATACTTATGTCTAACTCGCTGCCATGGAAAATCTGGACACCAGACGACCTGGCCCCACCATCACAGACCTTCGAGCCGATGTTCCAGTCGGAATCGGATGGCGATGAGCCTGACCAGGCTCAGGAAAGCGTGCCTGATTTACAGCAACAACTTGCTCAAATGCAGATGCAGGCTCATGAGCAAGGCCATCAACTGGGCTATGCCGAAGGGCAAAAAATTGGCGTGGAAGAGGGTCGTAAAACAGGTTTTCAGCAAGGACTTGAACAAGGTCTTGCTGAGGCTAAGCAGCAACAAGCGCCGGTACATGCGCGAATGCAGCAACTGGTGAGCGAGTTCCAGTACACGCTCGACGCGCTCGACAGCGTAATCGCTTCACGTTTGATGCAGATGGCACTGGAGGCGGCTCGCCAGGTTATCGGCGAAACCAAAGGCATTGATAACAATGCGCTGATTAAGCAGATTCAGTCGCTTTTGCAGCAAGAACCATTATTCAGCGGCAAACCGCAGTTGCGCGTTCACCCGGATGATTTGCAACGTGTTGAAGAGATGTTGGGCGCAACCCTCAGCCTGCATGGCTGGCGTTTGCGTGGCGACCCAAGTCTGCATCAGGGCGGCTGCAAAGTCTCCGCCGATGAAGGTGACCTCGACGCAAGCGTTGCAACGCGCTGGCAAGAACTCTGCCGCCTTGCAGCGCCAGGAGTGTTGTGATGACTGCGCGTCTGACTCGCTGGCTTAATTCGCTCGATACTTTTGAGGCGAAAATGTCTCAACTGCCGACCGTGCGTCGTTATGGTCGTTTGACTCGCGCAACCGGTCTGGTACTGGAAGCCACAGGTCTGCAATTACCGCTTGGTGCAACCTGCATCATCGAGCAGCACTCCCGAGATATCGAGTGTGAGGTCGTCGGCTTTAACGGTCAAAGACTGTTTCTGATGCCACTTGAGGAAGTCGAAGGCATTCTGCCCGGTGCGCGTGTTTATGCCCGCGCCACCAGCGAAGGTGGCCTGCATAGTGGCAAACAACTGCCCCTCGGCCCGGCGCTTCTGGGCCGTGTACTGGATGGCAGTGGTCGCCCACTCGACAGCCTTCCGGCACCGGAAACCACCACGCTTGGCGCATTGGGTGCCGCCCCGTTCAACCCTTTACAACGCACCCCCATTGAACACGTGCTCGATGTTGGTGTGCGCCCTATCAACGCACTGCTAACCGTGGGTCGCGGCCAGCGTATGGGCCTGTTTGCCGGTTCTGGTGTGGGGAAAAGTGTGCTGTTGGGCATGATGGCACGTTATACCCAGGCCGATGTAATCGTCGTGGGGTTAATCGGCGAACGTGGGCGAGAAGTAAAAGACTTTATTGAAAACATTCTTGGCCCTGAAGGGCGTGCCCGTTCAGTGGTGATTGCCGCCCCTGCTGACGTTTCACCGCTGTTACGTATGCAGGGTGCCGCGTACGCCACGCGTATCGCTGAAGACTTCCGCGACCGTGGCCAGCATGTGTTGCTGATTATGGACTCCCTCACCCGTTATGCGATGGCGCAACGTGAAATTGCTCTGGCGATTGGCGAGCCGCCTGCAACCAAAGGTTACCCACCATCGGTGTTTGCCAAGCTGCCTGCGCTGGTTGAACGTGCGGGTAACGGCATTTCTGGCGGCGGTTCGATTACCGCGTTTTATACCGTTTTGACCGAGGGTGACGATCAACAAGATCCGATTGCCGATTCCGCGCGCGCCATTCTTGACGGCCACATTGTGTTATCGCGCCGTCTGGCCGAAGGCGGTCACTACCCGGCAATCGATATTGAAGCGTCTATCAGTCGTGCCATGACTTCGTTAATTACCGATCAGCACTACGCACGCGTGCGCCATTTCAAACAGCTGTTATCCAGTTTCCAGCGCAACCGCGATTTGGTGAGCGTCGGTGCGTATGCCAAAGGCAGCGATCCGCAGCTTGATAAAGCCATTTTGCTGTGGCCACAACTGGAAGCCTTTTTACAGCAAGGGATTTTTGAGCGCAGCGGCTGGGAAGAAGCTTGCCAGTCACTGGAGATTATTTTTCCAACGGTTTGATAAGCCATCGTAGGTCGGATAAGCATCAGCGCCATCCGACATAAGCTTGACGAGAGGTAACAATGAACCAAAGCACAGCACTGGATACCCTGCACGATCTGGCAGAAAAAGAGGTCGAGGACGCAGCAGTACGCTTAGGGGAAATGCGCCGCGGCTGCCAGGCGGCAGAAGAACAGCTCAACATGCTGATTAACTATCAATTTGAATATAGCTCCAGCCTCAACGACAGCATGAGTCAGGGCATTGCCAGTAACCGTTGGCAGAATTATCAGCAATTTATACAAACGCTTGAGAAAGCTATCGATCAGCATCGCCAACAGTTGATGCAGTGGAACGGAAAGGTCACTCAGGCGCTGAATGTATGGCAAGAGAAGCAGAAGAGATTGCAGGCCTGGAGCACGTTACAGCAGCGCAAAGCAGCGCAAGTCCTGTTGGCTGAGAACAAGCTTGATCAAAAACTGATGGATGAATACGCCCAGCGGGCAACACTGAGGAAAGCAGAATGATTATGCAGCCCCTGATTACAACCTCTCCCGATGTCGCAAGTACTGCGTCTGCTCCGGGTAGTGTAGTTCCTGGCGATAAAGACTTCAGTGAGGATTTCCTGAGCCTGCTGAGCAAAGCGCTGCCAGGTGAAGTCACTCTGGCAGATGGTAAAACCGTGTCTCTGGAAGCCGCTCTGGGTAAAACAGCAGGCAAAGACGCACCTGCTATTGCTGCTGATACCGCTGATGAAAAAACCACGCTTGCCGCGCTGTTAAATAAACTCGATGCACCACAGGCATTATCTGCCCTGCTCTCTAATGTGAAGAAAAGCAGCAACGATGAAAAAACGGCGCAGGTCGATGCGCAACATGAGCAAACCCACACGCTCAGCAATGCTGACATGCAGGCATTAAGCGCGTTGTTTGCCATGCTGCCACAGCAATTACCAGCAGCAAGCACACTTACCCACCAGCCAGATGGTGAGAGCAGCGCGGCGGTTAGCCTGAATACTTTGCTTTCCAGTAGCGGCATAAAAAATGCGCCGACGGTTGATGCACAAACCAACAGCACCATCGCGACAGATAACACCTTGGCTCTGGATAGCGCAGCTACAGCAAAAAATGCACCCGCAACAACCGACTCACCGGTTGAATCAAAAGCTTTCACCATAAGTAGCACTGAAAATGGCAACCGTGATGCCGCAGCGAACAACACCAGCACGGCTTCGGCACTAACCACGCCAACTTTCAGTACCGCAACGGTGGCGACACCTGCTTCGGCGCAAATTGCTGTGCCAGTCGCACCACAAATTAGCGCCCAACTTGGCAGCCAGGAGTGGCAGCAGGCAGTTAGCCAGCACATCACCCTATTCACTCGCCAGGGCCAGCAAAGTGCCGAGCTACGTTTACACCCTGAAGATTTAGGACAGATTCAAATCAGCATGAAGCTTGATGACAACCAGGCGCAGTTGCAGATGGTTTCAGCCCACAGCCACGTTCGCGCAGCACTTGAAGCGACTTTACCAAACCTGCGTATTGCGCTGGCAGAAAGTGGTATTCAGCTTGGGCAGAGCAGTATCAGTAGCGAAAGTTCTGCCGGGCAGCAGCAACAGCAATCAGGCCAACAGCAGCAACAAGCATCACGATCGGGCGCTACTTTCCCATCAATGGGTGATGCTGATTCGCTGGCAGTTCCTGCCAGCGTACAACGTTTAGCGTCGGGTAATAACGCGGTGGATATTTTCGCCTGAGCCACGTTCCCTAAGCTAAACGTCAGAGGTAACAACAAATATCACCTGTTTTCGGGCCTTTGAACGCCCGCCGACACGCGATAATTAACCGATACCCAAGCTACTTCAAGGTGCTGGTAGGCGGCAATCGAATGAATCCCGATGAGCTTACTTGTGTAAGTGATTCGGGTGAATGAGAGCAGCCAACACCCATGCAACTTGAAGGGCGATGGGTATATATGCAGTACCGATACAGGAAAGATTCATTTTATGACTGACAACGCTTTGCCAAAAAGCCGCAAGCGCTCCATCTGGATGCCATTACTGGTCCTGATTACACTTGCCGCGTGTGCTACCGCTGGTTACAGCTACTGGCGTATGCAGCAGCAACCTGCTGCCGCACAGGCGAAGGCACCAGAGCCACCGCCAGCACCGGTATTTTTCGCACTGGACACCTTCACCGTTAACCTCGGTGATGCTGACCGCGTCTTGTATATCGGTGTCACATTGCGCCTGAAGGATGAAGCCACGCGTCAACGTCTGAGTGAATTCCTGCCAGAAGTACGTAGTCGTCTATTGCTGCTGTTTTCCCGCCAGGACAGTGCAGCCCTTGCGACCGATGAAGGTAAACAGAAACTGGTTGAAGCGATAAAGAATACGCTGGCACCGCCTCTGGTCGCCGGACAACCTCAACAGGCAGTCAGCGATGTGCTGTATACCGCCTTTATTTTGCGGTAATCCCATGGGCGACAGCATTCTTTCTCAGGCCGAAATTGACGCACTGTTAAATGGCGACAGTGACAACTCCGACGAACCCAAGACCAGTGTCGTTAATGAAACCGACATTCGTCCTTATGACCCCAATACCCAACGTCGTGTGGTGCGCGAGCGCTTACAGGCTCTGGAAATTATTAACGAGCGTTTTGCTCGTCAATTCCGTATGGGGTTATTTAACCTGTTACGTCGCAGCCCGGACATTACCGTCGGGGCTATCCGCATTCAGCCGTACCACGAGTTTGCCCGTAACTTGCCCGTGCCTACCAACCTCAACTTAATGCATCTGAAACCGCTGCGCGGCACAGGTTTGTTCGTATTCTCCCCAAGCCTTGTGTTTATCGCCGTGGACAACCTGTTTGGTGGTGACGGACGTTTCCCAACTAAAGTTGAAGGCCGGGAGTTTACCCATACCGAGCAGCGCGTGATTAACCGCATGTTGAAACTGGCGCTGGAATCTTATAGCGACGCGTGGAAAGCCATTTATCCACTAGAAGTGGAGTATGTGCGTTCCGAAATGCAGGTGAAATTTACCAACATTACGACGTCGCCCAACGACATCGTGGTGAATACGCCATTCCATGTGGAAATCGGCAACCTGACCGGCGAGTTTAATATCTGCCTGCCGTTTAGCATGATTGAGCCTTTGCGCGAGCTGCTGGTGAATCCGCCGCTGGAAAACTCCCGTCAGGAAGACCAAAGCTGGCGCGATACCCTGGTACGTCAGGTTCAGCATTCTGAGCTTGAGCTAATTGCCAATTTCGCTGACATCCCGCTACGCCTGTCGCAAATTTTAAAATTGAAACCTGGTGACGTGTTGCCGATTGATAAACCGGACAGGATTCTGGCGCACGTTGACGGTGTCCCGGTACTGACTAGTCAGTACGGTACGCTTAACGGCCAGTACGCTCTGCGCGTCGAACATTTGATCAACCCGATACTGAATTCGCTGAACGAGGAACAGCCCAAATGAGTGATATTAATCAACCGTCCGACGACAATGCAGACTCCGTGGACGATCTGTGGGCTGACGCGTTAAACGAACAGAAAGTTACGACCAACAAAAGCACCGCAGACAGCGTATTCCGTGCGCTTGAAGGCAATGACATAGCGGGCGCGATGCAAGACATCGACCTGATTATGGACATCCCCGTCAAACTGACTGTGGAGCTGGGCCGTACCCGTATGACTATCAAAGAGCTGCTGCGTTTGTCGCAAGGTTCAGTGGTAGCGCTGGATGGCTTAGCAGGTGAACCGCTGGATATTTTGATCAACGGTTATCTGATTGCTCAGGGCGAAGTCGTGGTAGTGGCTGACAAATACGGTGTTCGTATCACCGACATTATCACGCCATCTGAGCGTATGCGTCGTTTGAGCCGCTAACACCATGAAAACCCAGGCAACTGTTCAGTCACAACCCACTGCCAGCACCGGCTCTCCGTTGGTGCAAGTGAGCGGCGCGTTAACGGCGATTATCATTTTTATTTTACTCGCGGCCTGGGTGGCAAAACGTTTTGGCTTCACGCCGAAAACTGGATCCAGCAAAGAGATGAAAGTCAGCGCCAGTTGTAGCGTTGGCCCGCGTGAACGTGTGGTGATTGTCGATGTGCAAGATGCGCGTCTGGTGCTCGGCGTGACTGCCGGGCAAATCACTCATTTGCATACGCTCCCCGCCGCGATAGTGAGCGAAACTGTGTCTCCAGCAGCACCTGCTGATTTCCGCGAATTGATGAAAAACAGTCTGATGAAAAATCTGCTTAAACGTAACGGGAAAGATTGATGAAACGTTGGCTCCCTTTCTCGTTGCTTGGCCTGTTGTTAGTCATGCCAGCCGCTTTTGCACAACTACCCGGCCTTATCAGCCAGCCGATGTCTAACGGCGGCCAAAGCTGGTCGCTGCCGGTTCAGACGCTGGTATTTATTACTTCGCTGACATTTTTGCCGGCGATTCTACTAATGATGACAAGCTTCACACGCATCATCATTGTTTTTGGCCTGCTGCGTAGCGCATTGGGCACACCGTCTGCACCACCCAACCAAGTATTGTTGGGACTTGCGCTGTTTCTGACCTTTTTCATTATGGCCCCGGTATTCGACAAAATTTATACCGACGCTTACCAGCCATTTAGTGAAAACAAAATCCAGATGGACGAAGCCCTCGAGCGAGGTTCGAAGCCGCTGCGTGAGTTTATGTTGCGTCAAACCCGTGAGGCGGATCTGGCACTGTTTGCACGCCTGGCAGATACACCGCCGCTGGAAGGGCCTGAAGTGGTTCCAATGCGCATATTGTTGCCGGCATACGTGACCAGCGAGCTGAAAACCGCATTCCAGATTGGCTTTACAGTCTTCATTCCGTTTTTGATTATCGACCTGGTTATCGCAAGCGTACTGATGGCGCTGGGGATGATGATGGTGCCACCGGCAACTATCGCCCTGCCCTTTAAATTAATGCTGTTTGTGTTGGTGGATGGCTGGCAGTTGTTGGTCGGCTCACTTGCGCAAAGTTTCTACAGTTAGAGGGGAAAAAGATGACTCCTGAGTCGGTCATGATGATGGGCACCGAAGCCATGAAAGTGGCTTTGGCGCTCGCAGCCCCATTATTGATGGTGGCACTGGTGACAGGTCTGGTGATCAGTATGCTGCAGGCCGCGACCCAGATAAACGAAATGACCCTATCGTTTATCCCGAAAATTCTTGCGGTGTTCGTCACTATTATCGTTGCAGGGCCGTGGATGCTTAATCTGCTGCTGGATTATATGCGCACGCTGCTAACGAACATCCCGATGAACATTGGATGATTCACATTGATAGCGGGCAGTGGCTCACGTTATTAAGTATGGGGTTCTGGCCATTTATTCGTATTCTGGCCCTGATTTCAACTGCACCAATACTCAGTGAACGCGCGATTTCAAAGAAGGTAAAAATTGGCCTCGCGTTGATGATTACCTGGATAGTGGCACCGACCCTTCCGGCAACTGAGGTCACTATTTTCTCGGCGGCCGGGTTCTGGCTCGCAGCACAACAAATTCTGATTGGCATTGCGCTTGGCTTCACCATGCAGTTTGCCTTTGCCGCCATTCGTACTGCAGGTGAGATAATCGGCCTGCAGATGGGGCTCTCATTCGCTACCTTCTTTGACCCTGGTAGCCGCCTGAATATGCCAGTCCTTGCCCGTTTTATGGACATGCTGGCCATGTTACTTTTTTTGGTGTTTAACGGCCATTTATGGCTGATATCGATGCTGGTCGACACTTTTCACACCCTGCCAATCGGTGGCAATCCGATTAACAGTAACGCGTTTATGGCGCTGACTCGAGCAGGCGGCATGATCTTCCTCAATGGCTTAATGCTGGCCCTCCCACTCATCACTTTGTTGCTCACGCTAAACATTGCCCTTGGTCTGCTAAACCGTATGTCACCACAACTGTCTGTGTTTGTTATCGGTTTTCCGCTGACACTTGCTGTGGGCATGTTGGTGATGACGGCATTAATTCCCTTAATGGCTCCTTTCGCCGAACACTTATTTAGTGAAGTATTTAATTTACTCTCAGATATTGTGAGTGAAATTCCCGCGAATTAATCCCCAGGTTTTGTGGAGTCTTACTGAGGATATTCCTAAAAGCTTTCTTGAATAACATCCACCAGGATATAACTGGCGCGGCTTATATGCTTTTAGCTATCTCACATAATGTAACATTCACTTTACTTTGAGAGCATTCTTAACAAATTATACATAACTTTACTAGATAGTTGTAACCGAAATAATCCGAGCTGAATCGCGGCTGCAAGAAAATAAGTGCCGATGAGCTTACATCAGTAAGTGATTCTGGCGAGTCAGTGCGGTCAACAAAGATGCAGTTTGAAATATGCAGGTTAGTACGCCTAAAAATACTTAATTACGGGTGGGGGGTGTTATGTCAACGATCATTATGGACTTATGCAGTTATACCCGGTTGGGGTTAACAGGTTATTTAACCAGCCGTGGCATCCGAAAACGACAGATGACCAATGTGGAGACGATTGAGGATTTAGCGCTCGCTTGTGAGTCCCAGACACCCAATGTGGTGTTTATTAATGAGGACTGTTTTATCCATGACGCTCAAAGTAGCGAGCGAATTAAGCAGATCATTAATCAGCATCCCAGTACTTTATTCCTGGTCTTTATGGCAATTGCTAATATTCATTTCGATGAATATCTTTTGGTGCGTAGTAATCTGTTGATCAGTTCTAAATCTATAAAGCCAGAGTCACTGGACGAAATACTTTCAGAATATTTAGCAAAAAATGCTCATTGCATCGGGCATATTAATTTACCCACGTTATCATTAAGCCGAACTGAGTCCAGCATGCTTAAAATGTGGATGTCTGGACAAGGCACAATTCAAATATCCGACCAGATGAATATCAAAGCAAAAACGGTTTCGTCGCACAAAGGGAATATAAAACGCAAGATAAAGACACATAATAAACAAGTAATTTATCATGTGGTGCGCCTTACCGATAATGTCACCAACGGTATCTTCGTAAATTTGCGTTAAGCCGACCAGGATGGTTTTAGGGTGGATTAGCGCAAGCGATATCCACCGCAAATATATTACTCAGAGCGTTCAACAAAAACGCCATCCGGGTGCCCCAGTTCGTTAAAGAACCAGATCCCCAACGGATACTCTTCCAGCGATACGAGGTACATCGTCCCCTCGCTAAATTGCTCGACAGCTAATACCACGCCAGGCCGACGCGGGCCGCCATCGGTTTTGACTGTCACGCGATCGTTGATATTCATAACAAAAATCTCCAAGTTTCTTTGTGCCAGTGTAGATCAAAAACGACTCATTCGCATCGCATGATGCGCAACGTTATGCATTTTGTTAAGCGTCTATACTTAAACACGGGTACAGCCTGGAGGACGATTGCATGAAGACCGCGAAAGAGCTTAATGAAACCACACGTATCGATGTCGATGCGCTATTGGCGGCCATCAATGAGATTAGCGAAAGTGAAGTGACACGTGCGAGTGACGATCCGCATCGAGTCAGTATCGATGGGCGCACATGGCACACCTATTCCGAATTAGCGGAAGCCTTTGAACTGGATATACACGATTTTAGTGTTAATGAAGTGAACCGCTGAGCTGAATAAAAGAATCCCGGCAGGAAAGCCGGGATTAAACTTGCGTTAGCAAGAAGCAATTGAAAAATTCGTTACACCAGGAAATCTGATGTGCATCCACCATACATCAGATTTATTTCAAAACAATGAAATGATTCGTTCTATGAATATTCAATTTTTCGCAACGACTTAGCTGAATCGTGCCGCCATTCCTTATTCTTAGCGGTTTCCAGCAATAATACGGATACTCATTAATGATTAGGCTGCGAATTTAATTGAGATTTATCCTACTCAACCAATCATTTAGCCTTTGGATTTCAGGAGAAGTACCATGCTGCATCTGCACGATCCGCTATTAATCATTTCAGATCTCGATGGCACACTGCTGGAACACCATTCCTACCGTTGGGAGGCCGCAAGTCCCTGGATTAACATTTTGCGCCAGAACGAGATCCCACTGATTTTGTGTAGTGCGAAAAGTGCTGCGGAAATCATTGAGTGGCAAAATGAGTTTTCATTAACCGGACAGGCGTTTATTGCTGAAAACGGGGCGGTTATCCAGCTTGATTCACGCTGGAGTGACAGCGACGATTACCCTCGTCTGATGACGGGTATTCGTCATGAAGAGCTGTTTTCTGTTCTGGATAAGTTACGGCAGAAATTTGGTTTTAAATTCACCTGCTTTGCCGACGTCGATGAGAATACCCTCTGTGAATTAACTGGCCTTACACGCAAACAGGCAGCCCTTGCAAAGCTCAGTGAAGCATCGGAAACCTTAATATGGCGCGATAGCGAAGAAATGATGGCCGCATTTAACGACCAGTTGGCAAGCCTGGGTTTAATGATGCTGCAAGGCGGGCGGTTCTGGCATGTATTAGATATGCAGGCCGGCAAAGATAAGGCGCTACACTGGCTTCAGGAGCAGTTTCAACAACGCGAAGGGAAAACCCACATCACAATAGGTCTGGGGGACAGCCCGAGCGATGCATTACTGCTTGATAGCGTCGATTACGCCGTGGTTGTCAAAGGCTACAGCCGCCAGACAGTGACGCTGCAACGGGACGACCCACAGCGCGTGTATCGCAGCCAGAACTACGGTCCTGAAGGGTGGAAAGAAGGTCTCAATCATTTCATCACCCCTGAGTAATCGGTTTAATCGTGATTACAGACCTGATTACGACCACCCTGCTTCGCTTTATACAGCCGATGGTCAGCGTAAGTTTGCAGGCGTTCGAAATCGTAATCGCTAAATTCAAACGAACTACTCACACCAAATGAGGCACTGATCCTTACCGTATTGCCTTGCTTGATGAGTAATTCCTTAGTGTTAATGCGCACTCGGATGCGTTCAGCCACTTTTGTCGCCTCTTCCAGCGTTGTTTCAGGCAGCACGATACAGAACTCCTCACCGCCGACGCGTCCGGCAATATCGCCCGTACGAAACGCATCACTGAGCATCGCTGCCGCATGGATAAGTACTTTGTCGCCACAGCTATGGCCAAACCTGTCGTTTATGCTTTTGAAGAGATCAAGGTCCATCTGAATCACCGAGAAAGGTAATCCTTGCTGCTCGCACTCCTGCGACAATTTACGCGCAATCTCGAAGAAGGCACCGCGATTGTACAAACGAGTTAGCGTGTCGTAGTTAGCCCGCCAGGTCAGGGTTTGTTGCAAGCTGAACATGTTATTGACCAGGCGGCGAATCACCATCCATGAAGCAAACAGCATAAGCGTAAACAGCATCCACAGAATGCTCAGGACAATACTGATCCGTCCAAATTCGCCCTGAACCCCTTCTTCCAGGGTATGGACTTTAACCAGCAAACCATCAAAGTTATTCAGCTTCGCCCAGGTGATAAAACGGCTATCCATACGCAACTCACCCTCTTCCCCCTGTTTTGCAGCAGTGACCACGTTGGCAATTCGCGCCAATTGGGGGGCGGTAAACAGCTCATGCTGCGGCAAACTCCTGGCCGAAGTCGCTATAGGATTTAATTCGTTATCGTAGAGCAGCACCGTGCCTTCATGGTCATCATATTTGGCTTCCCGCAAGAAGTTATGGAGTGATTCGATAGGATAATCGAGAGCCAGTACGCCATACCAACGCCCGTTAAAATCAAGCGGGACCGAAGCGGTAACAATCTGCCCTGATGTATAGTTGCCATTAAAAGTATGTGTCCACTTCAAAGACCGCTGTGGGTTATTTTGCAGCGACTGAGAGGAAAAATAGGGTCTGGCGATCAAGCGGTAGTAAAGCGAGACGATATTCGGATCGTTGGCGGGCGGCGTGTTCGTCAAAAAGAACCCGCTGCGCGAGGCATAGAACATGCGCTGTGGCATTTTCCCGGAACTGTCGGATAAGCGCATGATATAACTTAATTCCAGCGCCGAGCTTAATTCTGAGTGAAGCGTATGCTCATCTCGGTCGAGCAATGGGCTTTTGTTTACAAATTCATCAGATACGCCACTCATCGGCAAACTGCGGCTTAAATCGAGGCGCAATTGCCAGAAAGGCTGGGTACGCAAGGTATCAAAATCGGCCAGGGATTTGCGGGTTCTATCCGTTGAGATCGGGGATTGCAGCGCATACAGCATCGCATTGCGATAAAACAGCAGATTGTCGATGCTGTGCTGGAGCTGTCGGTCAAGCAAAGTGGCAACGCTATCGAGACTATTACGCTGGTTGGCGACATAAGCCCCTTCTAGTACCACTGCCTCTCGCCATGTCAACACGGTGGAGAACAAAAATACGAAGATAAAACAAAGGTTAACGACCTTTTGCGGATTTTTGAAGCGGCCGATCACGCGTTGTAATGCATTGCCTAACACTAACACTCTCCCTGAAACCGCAGTCATCTAAAATCTGTCAACACTGCCGGTGCCATGACACCCAGGTCATGGGTCGGTTCTAATATGTAGAGAATACATGACCACGCAGGATTATTACTAAGGGTAAATATATTCATGGGAATTATATTACCCTCAAAACGAAAGGTAATCAGGAAATAAAAATGCCCTATCAATGACAGGGCATTTGAGGCTTATCCTTGCGAGCCGCCCCCTGTTGCCAGTGGGGCCAAATCATCCTCTCGGAAGGCCTCGCGCTTTACACCAAAACCATCATACCAACGACACTCCACCATACCGCTGGAAAACCCGGTAACAATCATCCTTGGGCCACCATTCTTAGGTTGGACTTCATCGCTGACCATAAAGACCATAACTGCCTCCTGTATCAGGGGTGAAAACTTCTACAGTTATAGACAATGACCTGGTGTTTTGCCTGGCAAACCAGGCAAATTTACGCAAAAAATTAGTGAACTGTGCGCCCGCGCAGGCGGCTTATACCGTTAACGACTACCAGCACAATGGCGCCAATGACAAAACCGATAACCAGGTTTGCTACGGTTGGCCCAAGTAAATGAACGGCTCCACCCACCTTCTGCGCCCAGTTTTCAATGGCATGATGAAGGACCGGAATACCGTGAACCAGAATGCCGCCGCCGACCAAAAACATAGCCAGAGTTCCGACAACAGAGAGGAATTTCATCAGCCACGGTGCCAGCACTAATAACCCTTTGCCAATCCCGCGTGCGATAACCGAGGTTTTTTCAACCAGCCAAAAACCAAGATCGTCGAGCTTAACGATGATCCCTACCAGGCCATACACCCCGATCGTCACGACCAGCGCTATCCCCGATAGCACCAACACCTGGTTGAGCAAAGGCGCGTCGGCGACAATGCCTAACGTAATCGCTACGATTTCAGCCGAGAGAATAAAGTCGGTACGAATCGCACCTTTCACTTTGTCTTTTTCGTAAACCATCGGGTCTTGCGCGGCAATATCATCTAACCGCTTCTGGCGCTCTTCCGGTGTTTCCTTGTGCTTACGGGCCTGAAGCGTATGAACGACTTTTTCCACGCCTTCATAACACAAGAAAGCGCCGCCAATCATTAATAACGGCGTGATAGCCCACGGTGCAAAAGCGCTAATAATAAGAGCCAGAGGAACGAGGATCAGCTTATTGATGGCCGACCCTTTCGCGACTTGCCACACCACCGGCAATTCACGGTTTGCCCGTACACCTGAAACTTGTTGTGCGTTAAGCGATAAATCGTCTCCCAATACCCCGGCAGTTTTCTTCGCCGCCAGTTTCCCCATCATCGAGATATCGTCCAGCAAAGTGGCGATATCATCCAGCAACGTTAGTAAGCTACTTCCAGCCAAAATGAGCATCCTTTTTTGTTTGTCTACTCAATAGTATGGAACAAAACTTAGCTGGCGAAAATCAAACTCATCTGTCAATAAAAATTAACATTCTACAAACAAGTAAAATCCTCGCCAGAAAGATAGTTTTGACGTTAACTATTAGCTCTATTAGCGTTAGTTACCCTGAATAATTCGAGTTGCAGGAAGGGTAAAGAGAGGAAACATGCGCGTTCGTTCTGGTCAGTTATTGCCGCTGGTTGCTGCATTATTTGCGTTGTACATCATCTGGGGCTCCACCTATTTTGCTATCGCCGTAGGCGTGAAAAGCTGGCCGCCATTTATGATGGCTGGCGTGCGATTTATGGTTGCTGGTGTGTTGTTGATGAGCGTTTTATTACTGCGGGGCCATAAGTTACCCGCCATGCGCCCAATGCTTAATGCCGCGTTAATTGGCGTGTTGTTGCTGGCCGTTGGCAATGGTTTTGTGACCGTCGCAGAACATCAGCATGTTCCATCGGGTATTGCCGCAGTCATGGTCGCAACGGTTCCGCTCTTTACCTTGTGCTTTAGCCGACTGTTCGGCATTCAAACGCGCAAACTAGAATGGCTAGGCATTGCCATTGGGCTTGCTGGCATTGTGTTACTTAATAGCGGTGGAAACCTGAGTGGCAATCCCTGGGGCGCGTTGTTAATTCTGATTGGCTCCTTAAGTTGGGCGTTTGGTTCGGTATACGGGTCGCGTATTGAATTGCCAACCGGCTTGATGGCAGGCGCGGTTGAAATGCTTGCGGCAGGTGTCGTGTTGCTGGTCGCTTCCGCGTTAACCGGTGAACGCCTGACTGCAATGCCTACACCAGCAGGTTTTATAGCGGTAGCTTATCTCTCACTATTTGGTTCTATTATTGCGATCAGCGCTTATATGTACCTGATTCGTAATGTGGCACCTGCGGTGGCAACCAGTTATGCCTACGTCAACCCAGTAGTGGCAGTGCTTTTAGGTACGGGTTTTGCCGGGGAAAGCTTGTCGCCAGTAGAATGGCTGGCGCTGGGGGTGATTATTTTTGCGGTGGTGCTGGTGACGTTGGGGAAATATCTGTTGCCCCCAAAGCCGGTAGTAACGGCGTGTGAAATAGAGAAGTGATCTCTCATTCGGGTGGCGCTTGCCACCCGCTTTCATTTAATGCATGTATTCCCTGCGTATCAATTTGCGCGTGATTGCCACCACTACAGACCCACTCTTCAAGCCGTTCGCAAAGCGCGCTATCACTGAGTTTTTCGCGCCCACGCAATGAGCATTCCCAGACTAAAAGCACCCGCCAACCTTCGTTCAATAAAAGCTGTATATCTCGCTTATCGCGCTGCACATTTTTACCTATCTTCTCAAGCCAGAACTCGGTGCGGGTTGCCGGAACCTTGAACAGATAACAGTCGTGGTGATGCCAGAAACAGCCATGAGCAAAAATAACGCAGCGATACTCATCAATAACAAAATCCGGACAACCAGCAAGCGAGTCATCCTGCACGCGAAACGCAAAGCCACAATCGCTCAATAAACCAGACAATCGTTTTTCAATAGCCGTGTCACGCGTTGCAATGGCGCGCATGTTTTTGCTGCGAATCGCCTTACTATGCACATCAACCATTAGCGGCTCTCTTACTCGTTATTAATATACTCAGACCAATATTAGCAACAACCACATAACATACGTTATAAAAAAGAAGGGCTCCGCTGCGAATAATTAAAAATGATTTAATAGGAAAATTATTTTCGCTGCCGAAAATGAATATCGCTGAATTTAATTATGTATACTTTTGGACATTCCACGACAGCAACTATTCTCCTAACATCATGTATCAACTAAAAATACACCAATTCCCGCTCATCATTTAGCCACTTTTGAAATAATTTCAACTTTGATCTGTAGAATTAAAATGGCAATCTATATTCCGTAGCACCCATTATGAAGAAGAAAAACTCAAGTTGTTAACATCAGTGGCATTATTTTGTTGGCATGTAACAGCTCTTCATTATATCAAATATTCTAATTAACTTTTTTATGCCCGGACTGGGCTTTTTTAAGACGATAACATGAAGCTATACAAAGCATTATTCATCCCAACTTTGTTGTTGAGTGGCGTATTCAGCACATGGGCTGGGGACGTGGAAAATAATATTACTCTGGATTATATGGCTCACTGGAATGAAGCCATGGATGGACAGGCCAATCCTATCTCACAGGCCGCAATCCTCGATGCTGATATTGTGAAGAGTTGCAAAACTGTAGCGCCAAAGACTTATCGCAATGCAATGGTCAATTTGTGGCAACATAAAACCGGCTCGAAAATGACAGAGACGGCATTTCTGTCCGAAGATTTACAGCTATTTGACCGCCTGGCGACAATATCCTGCATTGAAGGTGCGAGCTATGAGCACAAAGGAAATGGCGAGTTGTTAGTTAAAACGCTAAGTGCACAGCTTCTGGATATGGATGTTAAAGATGGCAACGATGCCTTTGAGCAAATAAAAACGATGGAATTCCAGACTGGCATCGTGACCGCCAGATATGGAGTCAGCATTGAGAAACAGAGACAGAATCGCGCAAATTAATTTTCGGTGCCTAAGAAATTTGGGGTCGTATTATTGCCATATGACCCCAAAGTTAATCACTTATTATAAGTGCGATTTTTAACCGCCAATTTTATTGTGCTCTCAAGCAGTTTGGCGACCGCAGCAAACGCAGGCACCACCACTGAATTACCAAACTGTCGGTAAGCCTGAGTATCCGAAACCGGAATACGGAATGCATTGCCTTGAACCGCTTCAAAACCCATTAAACGCGCACATTCGCGGGGCGTTAAACGACGGGGGCGGTTAACCTGATTATCTGCGTTGTCAAAGTCCGCTTCCCCAAGAGATTTATCCCATCCCCGGTCGATAAGTATTTCAGCGCCATCTTTGTAATACCGGGCTGATAATGTGCGGGCCACACTTGCGGGGTTCTGGGGATCAACTAGTCCATAACCAAATCCATTACCCTTCGCCTGATGTTTTTTGGCGTAATAATAAAGATACTTCCACAGCGTTGGCGTCAGAATATATTTACTATCGACAGAAGGTTCCAGTAATTCACCAAAGGTTGGGCGGCGTTGAGGATATAGTTCACTGAGTTTAGTTAATGTGAAATCTTTATGCAGATTGAGGTCGCGTCGAAAACCTACCAGCACAATACGTTCACGGTGTTGTGGCAGGAAGTTTTTACCATCAATAATTTTTGGATCCCCCGCCCCCATTATTGCGGCATCAGCCACCTCATAACCCAGGCTATCGAGGGTTTCCATAATAATACGGAAGGTGTTGCCTTTATCATGGCTTTTGAGGTTTTTAACGTTTTCGAGCACAAAAATTGCCGGACGTTTCGCATCAATAATGCGCGCGACATCGAAGAACAATGTGCCCTGCGTTTCACAAGCAAACCCATGTGCTCGCCCTAATGCATTCTTCTTCGACACCCCAGCCAGAGAGAAAGGTTGGCATGGGAAACCCGCCAGCAAAACATCGTGATCGGGCATCGTTGCCTGAATATGTGCCGCAGCTTCTTCATCACTGACATCGTCACGATGGCTCAAAGTGACATCGCGGATATCCTGATTGAACTGATGATTCTCCGGGCTGCAATACCAATTGGCTTTATAGGTACGCACCGCGTGCTTGTTCCACTCGCTGGTAAATACACATTCGCCGCCAATTGCTTCGAAGCCGCTACGAATACCGCCAATCCCGGCAAATAAATCGACAAATTTAAATGCGTATTTCCCATGATGCGCTGGCAATGGCGGCAACATGTTTTGTAGCATTTCGCTTTCAGCAGGCGTCAAGGTACGCGGAGACGATTTACGGTTAAACCAGCGGTTTAACGATTCGCGAGTCCAGTCACCGCTCACCTGACGCAAATGGTGCGCCACTGTCTTCTGGTCATAGATTTCCAGAATGTGGCTCACGAGTGCGTAGTCTTCTTCTAGTTGTTGCTGCTGCTGGCGGAGGGATTGTTGTGAGATTTGCACGGCAATAGTGTCGAAGTCGTTCATCATGAACCATAGCAGGGAAAATAGAGTGTCACTCTATCACTGATTTGACCCAGAGAGAATCAGAACAGCCCGCAACCATTGCGGGCATCTATTTAATTTTAAGAGGGAATTTTTTGGGAAGAAAATTGATGCACAACGTCCTGCTCAATACCGCAGTAATCACCTTTCAACTCAGCACAAAGTTTGGCCATGTAATTCACCAAGAAATCTGCATTAAGAAGAGCCAGCGCACGCCCTGCCTCGGTTTGCATGGTATCAGGTAATTTCAGTAACTTTTTCTGGAAGTGATCAAGGGCATAAGTGGCATCATCCAGCTCGCGATGGCATGCCAGTGGATCTTCGCTGTCAAACAGTGGTCGTCCTAACGCACCAGAAGTATAGAAAACCCTCGCAAGTCCTATTGCTCCTAAAGACTCCAGACGATCGGCATCTTGCACAATTTTCGCTTCAAGTGTTTGAGGTGCAATCCCGGCGCTAAAGCTATGAGCGCGCACAGCATGTGCAACGGCATCGTATAACGGATGCGGAAAGTCGGGAAAGTGAGCATCCAGAATACGTAAAGTCTCTTGAGCGGCCTGTGTGGAAGCAAGATGACGTTCAGGATGGTTCTTCGGCAAGTTGACAATATCATGGAAGTAACACGCGGTTAGCACCACCAGCCTATCGGCCTCTGTGGTTTCCATGATCTGCTGCGATGTTTTCCATACACGACGAAAATGTGCCACATCATGGGCTTTATCGTCCTGCAACCAGTTGTGTTGCAAATACTCATCAAAACGTTCTTGCCAGTGGGCTATCGGCATACGTACTCCTCACTTCGCAGCTGGACCCGGTACTTAATATGAGTACAAGATCACAAAATAAGCAAGTAAAGCGCTGACAACAGACCACATTGGCACGATTTTATTCACCTGGCCCGCGTATACCAGGCCAAAGCACCTAATAATGCAGCAACCGATCCCAGAACCAATAACCCCATTAAGGCGCCAAGCAACTTTCCACCGAGCGATCCCATATCGCCACCGGTTACGTCACTGACAACCCAAAAGTAACGTACCACAGCCCAAACCGTGTACAGGCAAAATCCATAAAACAACCACAGCGCCAATTTTCCGCCCGGAGTACGAGTCGGTTTTTCGTCCATAACCTCTGACATATGTCCCTCAATTAATTAGCTGATGTATTGCGATAGGTGGAGCATCTCCATGGGTGTGATTTTTATCACATTTTCATTGTTTTTTAACAGCATGAAATAGCTGTTTTTAATCAGGATAATTCCTAAAATTGTAATATATCATGTCATTTCTCACCAAATTAACAACCCGCAAACATAAGGTCACTTATTGAACGATTTTATAAATATGTAATTTTAGACATTGTTAACTTAATATCCAGCCAGTTTTAAGCACAAACACCAAAACAATACCCAACTGAATTAAAGTCCAGTAAAAACAACAACAAAAATCATGAATGCATTCAAAAATATTAGCTCTTAGTTTATCCGGTTAGATTAAATTAGAGATATAAGACAAAAAGACATTTTGGATTATAAAAATGCAGGCAATAGATATCGATAATAATACTAATTAGACTTCGAATACCTGCGGGCTCCCCTGTCAAATGCTCAGACTATAGATGCAGTCTGGCAACTCGCACCCCCCCTACCCCAGGATCTCCCCGGAACGTGCGTTCATATAGCTGATACATATATTTCTACTGCAAACATTGAGGGGTGAAATAATTTTTTGGCTTCCCGCCCAAGCTGTGACCCGCGTCGTTGAAAGAAAAAGTGGTAAGTGTTTGAATAATGGCACAGAGATTTAGGGTGCAACCCATCTCTCGGCGGTCCTGTTCTGGTCGCTGCCATGTGCCCCACTAGTGCGGCATTTTCACAGTCACGGTATAGTAGTTTTCCGTTCAAGAGATGACTTTGCGAGCGAGTAACATGATTAAGTGGCCCTGGAAATCAAATGATTCATCCGCTGTCACGGTACTGCCGTGGGAGCAGGCTTTAGCCATTCCGGTCCTGGGAACGCTCACGACTGCTGAGCAAAAAAAACTGGTCCTTCTGGCTGACCGGTTTTTACAGCAAAAACGGCTGGTGCCTTTGCAGGGGTTTGAGCTTGATGAACTAAAAAGCGCGCGGATTGCGTTACTGTTTTGTTTGCCAGTGCTTGAGCTTGGTATCGAATGGCTGGACGGTTTTCATGAAGTCCTCATCTACCCTGCTCCATTCGTAGTGGATGATGAATGGGAAGATGACATTGGCCTGGTACATAACCAACGCGTTGTTCAGTCTGGTCAAAGCTGGCAGCAAGGTCCCATCATTCTTAACTGGCTTGATGTGCAGGACTCATTTGACGCTTCTGGCTTTAACCTGGTGTTCCACGAAGTGGCGCATAAACTGGATATGCGTAATGGCGATCGTGCCAGCGGCGTTCCGTTGATAGCGCTGCGCGATGTTGCGGGCTGGGAACACGATCTCCAGGCGGCAATGGGTAACATCCAGGACGAAATTGATATGGTGGGAGAAAACGCCGCCAGTATTGATGCCTATGCGGCATCTGAACCGGCAGAATGTTTTGCCGTGCTCTCAGAGTATTTTTTCAGTGCCCCAGAGCTTTTGGCGCCTCGTTTCCCTTCACTTTATCAGCGTTTTTGCCAGTTTTATGGTCAGGACCCGTTATTACGGTTACGTGAGAGTGAAAACTTCGAGTCATCCAATGGAAATACGGTGCATTAATTCAGCAAGCTGGGTTTAATTTAATCACTTGAATCAATGTGTTATTTTTATCATTGACTCTTTTGGAACCTGAAGCTACTATTTGCCTCGTTCAAACGATTCCTCTGTAGTTCAGTCGGTAGAACGGCGGACTGTTAATCCGTATGTCACTGGTTCGAGTCCAGTCAGAGGAGCCAATTCTAGTTCTTTGGTATTCCAGCGAATACCATAGATGTTTGAAAATCAACACATTATATAAAAATCGGGTTCTTCTCGGTTCCATATAGTGTGGTTGACTGCCAACTCATTTGGGGGCTTTATTAGGGCCTGTCCGGTTCGATTTAGTCGAGATCCCCAATGTCCCTGAATGATACTTCTATTCGTAATGCCAAACCCTGCACTAAGCCATTCAAAATGGCAGATGGTCAAGGGTTGTACCTTCTTGTTAAACCCAACGGTTCAAAACTTTGGTATCTCAAATACCGCTATGCGGGGAAAGAGAAGAAGCTCGCTTTCGGAGCATACCCCACAGTATCTCTTGCTCAGGCCTGAAAACGGCGTGACGATTCCCGTACCCATCTAAGCCTGAGTGCTGACCCCAGCAAACTGCGCCTCACTGAAAAACAAGCCCGAAAGTTGGGAGACCCGCTGGAAGAAGCCGCACGTAACTGGCACAAGAGCAATCGCACCTGGTCTGCTCATCATACGAACCGCATACTCAGAAATCTCGAAATCTATCTCTTTCCGTACCCTGGACAACAGGCTATCACCACGGCTGCTCTGATCGCGGTTTTGAAAAATGTTGAAGAGAGAGAATTTCTTGAGGTGGCACTGCGTTTAGAGCAACGGCTTGTCAGTATCATGCGCTACGCGGTTCAGAACCAGATAATCAAATACAACCCGGCTGGCCGTGCTGTTTAATCTCTATATCTTTGTGCGCTCCAGTGAGTTGCGCTTTGCGCGCTGGGATGAAATAGATTTTGATAATGCCCTGTGGACCATACCGAGTATCCGTGAATCCCTCCACGGAGTCCGCTATTCCGAGCGAGGTTCAAAAATGATGCAGTGCTGGGTAGATTATCTCGATGCTAATCAGCTGACTCACGTTGCGCCCTACCATTTCAAAAATAACTGACGTGATATCCAGAGCGTGTCATATGCAGGTCTGACTATTTTTATTTATCGCTTTGCAGGCCAGTTGAACGACCCCCTCGCTGAATATGTAAGATTTATTCTGTAAATCCAAGTGGTTAAACCAACGCACAGCAAAAACGTCCGATGCGGCAACTGGCATACCACTCTGATACATGCACAGCAGCGGTATCATAAGATAGTGGTAACGAAGATAACCGGCCCATCGTAGTCAAAAGCTTCAAGCAGGGCTTCCCTCGACTGGCTCACCACTTCCAGTCCGGTTTCTTCGTATACTTCACGGACTGCGGCCTCTTCGATAGTTTCACCTGCATCAATTTTCCCACCCGGCCCCCCCACAGTCCAGCATCAGGCGGATTGGAACGCCTGACGAGTTTCCTACTGATGTTCAAACCAACGGGATGATTAGGTTATTGGCCTAAGTAACGGCAAGCACCAGAACCTGTCGATGACGAAGGATGAAGTTGCAGTGATAGATGCACAGCTACACCGCAAGCACCCCAGCGGCCTGAATATCTGGATGTGTGACGTCACCGGACCACGTAAATCACGACAGTTGCATGGGTATTTGTTGCAGGATCCATTGGTGATATTTACAGAGCTGCCGCTTCGCAGTTACGCTGCATCCCACCCTCGCCACGCAAAACAAATGACCGTGTAATTTTACACTTGAAAACAACGAAAAACCCACACCACAACCACTAACTACAAGAAAACGTTACAATAACCACTAAATTCAATCCATCTACTCAATTTTATAAAATGATCTAAAAACCAAACATATGTCACATCATGGTTTACACATGACAAGATATAGTCAGCGCATGTAAGGAGCACAAGCAGCGAAGCGAATTATCAAAGCATCTTGAGAAAAGAAAGGAGATCTATCATGTCGAACGCTATACCCGCAGGTTACAAACCGCAGACGAATGAAACATTGCCCGATTATCTCGCCAGAAAGCTTCCCGGCGCACTTAAGCTTGGAGGAACACCCGACCAGTGGCAGGTGGAAGAAGTCGGTGATGGAAACCTGAATATGGTTTTCATTGTGAAAGGTTTAGAGAAAACCATCATTGTGAAGCAAGCTCTGCCCTGGCTACGGGCCGGAGGAGAAGACTGGCCGTTATCCCTGACCCGTGCAGGCTTCGAATACAACGTACTCTGTAATGAAGCGCAATTCGCCGGCCACGACCTGGTGCCCGAAGTGTATTTCTACGATCAGGAAATGGCCCTTTTTGCCATGGAATACCTGACTCCGCACGTCATCCTGCGTAAGGAGCTGATCGCCGGGAAAAAATTCCCGAATCTCGCACGGGATGTCGGCACTTTCATCGCCAGAACGCTTTTTTATACCTCCGATATCGGAATGGCGGCGGAGAAGAAAAAAGCGCTTACCGCTAAATTCTCCCTTAATCACGAACTGTGCAAGATCACTGAAGATCTGATTTTCACTGAGCCGTACTACCCAGCAAAACGAAACGACTGGACGTCACCACAACTTGACGCTGACATGAAGAAAGTCTGGAACGACAAAGAAATGATTCAAGTCGCGATGCGTTACAAATTCAAGTTTATGACTGAAGCGCAGGCACTGTTACATGGCGACTTGCACTCTGGCTCAATTATGGTAACCGAAAGCGATACCAAAATTATCGACCCAGAATTTGGCTTTATGGGGCCAATGGCGTTCGATATCGGAAACTATATCGGCAACCTGTTGCTCGCCTTCTTCTCACGGCCGGGTTGGGATGCCACAGCACAGGCGTGTGAAGAATATCAACACTGGTTAATCGGCCAGATGGAAGAAACCTGGGCTGTTTTTGCCACTCACTTCCGCCAGCTATGGAATGAAAAAACACAGGGTGAAGCCTGGCCTGTCGAAATCTATCAGCAGTGCCCGGATAACGACCTGGATCATAACGCACGGGAAATAGCGCAGGACCAATTCCTCGCGACACTCTTTGAAGACACCCTGGTCAATGCCGGTATGGAAATGAACCGCCGGATTATTGGTTTCGCCGGTGTAGCCGATTTCAAACTGATTGATGACGCTGATTTACGTGCGCAATGCGAACGCCGCGCACTTGCAATGGCACGCGAACTTATTGTTAACGCCCGCCTGTTTAAAAATATGTCTTCTGTTGGTCAATTTGCTAAAGCACGTTAAGAGGGAATTATGAATATAAGTGGTAAACACTACCGAACGGTCTGGGTTTCCGATAATGGAGAAGCGGTAGAAATCATCGATCAGACCAAACTTCCTTTCAAATTTGAGGTGGTAGCGCTTACTTCCGTTGAACTGGCGGCCACTGCAATTAAGGAGATGTGGGTACGTGGTGCACCTCTGATTGGCGTGCTGGCAGCTTACGGTATGGCATTGGGCATGAAAGTAGACACCAGCGATGAAAACCTGCAGCGCTGTTATGACCTGCTGATCAAAACCCGTCCTACGGCCATTAATCTCAAGTGGGCCCTGGATAGAACACTTGCCATATTGCAAAGCACACCGCCAGCAGCACGTGTGAAAACCGCCTGGCAACTGGCGGCAGAAATTGCTGATGAAGACGTCGGCCTGTGTGAAAAAATCGGGCAAAACGGTGCCGACATTATTCGCGCTATTGCTCAGAAGAAACCCGCAGGCAGCGTGGTGAATATTCTGACGCACTGCAATGCGGGGTGGCTGGCCACTGTGGACTGGGGTACGGCACTCTCTCCCATCTACAAGGCGCACGAATCGGGGATTAACGTTCACGTTTGGGTGGATGAAACACGGCCACGTAATCAGGGCGGACTGACTGCTTTTGAGCTGGGTTCACATGGCGTACCGCACACGCTGATTGCCGATAACGCCGGCGGGCACCTGATGCAACATGGTGAAGTCGACCTGTGTATCGTGGGTACCGACCGCACCACAACCCGCGGCGATGTTTGCAATAAAATCGGCACTTACCTGAAGGCGCTGGCGGCTCATGACAATAATGTACCGTTCTACGTAGCCTTACCTTCCCCCACCATCGACTGGACCATTAAGGACGGATTAAAGGAAATCCCAATCGAGCAACGCAGCGGAAAAGAGCAGTCGCATGTTTACGGCATTAATCCGCAAGGTGAATTGAGCTGGGTCGATACGGCACCGAAAGGCACGGCATGCGGGAATTACGCCTTTGATGTCACCCCTGCCAGATACATCACCGGTTTAATCACCGAACGGGGCGTGTGTACCGCCAGTGAAACCGCGCTGGCTGATATGTTTGGCGACCTGAAATCGAATTTTGCATAACAGACCAGCAGTGGGGAATTCCCCACTGCTGTAAGGATCTCAAATGGAAAGAAATTCGTTAGCGCAAAATATTATTGATACCTGTCTGGAAATGAATGCCACAGGTCTCAATCAGGGCACCTCAGGAAATGTCAGTGTCCGCTATCAGGACGGTATGCTGATCACGCCCAGCGGTATTCCATACGTCAAACTCACACCAGAAATGATTGTGTATGTGGATGAGAATGGTGTATCTGAACCCGGCAAAGTAGCGTCCAGTGAATGGTTGTTTCATCTGGCCTGCTACCGGGCCAGAGGTGAACTCAATGCCGTGATCCACACGCATGCCGTCAATTCAACAGCGGTAGCAATAATGAACCACGCTATTCCAGCGATTCATTACATGGTAGCGGTAACCGGTACCGATCATATTCCATGCATTCCTTATGATACGTTTGGTACTAAAGAACTGGCAGAAAGTGTATTTAGCGGAATAAAAGAAAGCAAATCAATATTAATGCAACACCATGGCATGCTGGCCATGGAAATTAATCTGGAAAAAGCACTGTGGCTTGCTGGCGAAACTGAAACGCTCGCCGAACTGTATTTAAAAGTAGGTGGGTTACACGCCCCTCCTCCCGTACTCCCGGCTGACGAAATGAAAAAGGTTATCGGAAAATTTAAAAATTACGGTTTAAAAACTGAGAAGTAAAATTTTAAAACTTCTATGAAGACACGACGACCACCTTAAATGGCGGATGTCACAGTTTTTATCCATAGGAAATCATTACGACTGCCACAGGGAGTTATTTATGTTTGTCGTGGGGTCTTATACCGTTGCAATAATCATGTGTTTCATCACCATGATTTGCTGGGGATCGTGGGCAAATACCACGAAACTCGTCAGCAATAAAAACTGGGCATTTCCACTTTTCTACTGGGATTATTCGATTGGCCTGTTACTGTGCTCCCTGCTTTTCGCTTTTACTCTCGGGTCGATGGGAGAGTCTGGTCGCAGTTTTATAACAGATATTCAGCAGGCGGGTGCCGGTAGTCTGTTCGCTGCATTGCTCGCCGGTATCATCTTTAATATCTCGAATATCCTGCTGGTTGCATCAATCAACCTGGCCGGTATGGCGGTTGCCTTCCCGGTGGGTGTGGGTCTGGCCTTGGCACTTGGTGTTATCACCACGTATATCGGCAACCCTCAGGGGGATGCCCAAATCCTCTTTCTGGGCGTTGCCTGTATTGTTGTCGCCATTATCCTGACCGCTATCGCCTATGGTCGTGTTACGCAGGAATCAGACAAATCCCGTCGAAACAAGGGGCTTATCACCGCAATTCTCGCGGGGATCATTATGGGCTGGTTTTTCCGCTTCCTGGCCGCGTCCATGTCGGACAACTTCAGTGAACCGGTTGCTGGTTTAATGACGCCTTATTCAGCACTGGTGTTGTTTGCTGTGGGGCTGTTTTTATCCAACTTTGTTTTCAACACGCTGGTGATGAAAAAGCCAATAACCGGTGAACCGGTCAATGGAAAAATGTATTTTTCGGGTAGCTTCCGGGATCACCTCTGCGGTGGAATTGGTGGAATTATCTGGTGTGTGGGTCTGGGCTTTAGTCTGATTGCCTCCGGCCAGGCAGGATACGCCGTGTCCTATGGACTTGGGCAAGGCGCCACCATGATAGCCGTCATCTGGGGCGTCTTTATCTGGCGCGAGTTTGCCAAAGCGCCAGCCGGTACCAATAAGCTGATCTTTGCCATGTTTATCTTATATATCATCGGGATTATCCTTATCATCGCCGCCAATCAGTAAGCATTCGGCCCCACCCTCACGGTGGGGCATCATTCAGGATTTCGCAGAGGGCAATTCACACGTCAGTAAAAATTCGGCGGTACCTTCGTCAACAATCAAGTCGGTAACATAACCGCCAAGCAATGCGCCCAACGTGGCGGCGTATCCCCGCTCACCACCCGCCAGGAAGATTTTTCGTTCAATTAACCGCAACTGAGCAAGACTGATCCCGAGTATTCGTTGATCAACATCCATCACAATCGGCATGCCGTTTTTATCGTAAAACCGCCCGCAAATCACGCCCACAGCACCTGAATCACGATAGGCTTGCATCTCTTTGGTACTTAACACGCCGACGCGAATCAGGGGGTTTTCATCCAGTGCGTTTCCAACAACAAAAAATGCTTTGGTACAATGGGTTAACACATCAAAGTTAGAGCAGATGATTGGCTCTGCCTGCAATTCCATAGCAAGCCTGGCACTCGATACCACGGCAGGCACGTGCAAAGACGCAACACGACCAGAAAGCTTATAAGCAATCTGGGAAGAGGATTCGATAATGGTGAGATCGGGCTGCGAAGGCATAGACCCCAACATCTGGATGACCGTAACGCCTTTACACGATTTTGGCGTCATGGTTTTGCTCATCTGGTGGATAGTTCTCCCCCAGGCAACACCGAGCACATCATTGTTTTCTATCACCTGATTAAGGTACATCCCCCCGGCACGTGAGAGCCTCTCTCGCATGAGCTGTGCATCGTCACGCTTACCGACGTGCTCGCCGTCTGGCACAATAATAACCTGATGCAGACCAAATTTTTCGCGGATGCGCAAAGAGGCATCGATAGACCCGAAGACATTCATATCAAGGTTAATTTGCACCAGACCGCTCTCTCTTGCTGTCTGCAGGTACTTAACCACCGTCACTCTGGACACACCTATCAATGCCGCGACTTCACTCTGGCTCTTCCCTTCTTGATAGTACAGCCACGTCGCATGCAGTACAGGGTCATCTTTGAACAAGCTGCCGTTTTGCAGTCCGATATCCACTTTTGTTATCCCAGTTTGTCTTTACTTCATCACAGCAGCGCCGGACAAAGTGCTTTCAAATATTAACCACTACTTTACAGCTGCAAACCGATTATTGGAACGCCTAATCCCCTAAAGAATGTGCATCCCGGCGGGGTTACTAACATTATTATCGACTGTTTTAAAAGGACTTTTAACGGCATCGCTATCTGAAAATTTTCTACAACGTTGCCGCCTTGATACCTCAGCAACACGGAAACAGCAATGATGAAGTGTCACTCTCTGCTGACGCAACAAAATAATATTCTAAAATTACTTTATAAAACTCATAAATATATTAATTCCGCATCGTTAATTTTAATATTAAAATATATTTTATAGAATAAGAAACAGTTATTTAACTATTAATTACACTAGTTAACCTTACTAAAACCAATGGTAATAATATAAATTATGTTACATAATGTACTATGAAGGAATAAAAGTAATATTTTAAATATATATTTAAAACTGACTCCCGGATGAGCCCATTAAAATATGTCACGAAAACAGAACACCCTAAGCATAGGTTTATTTCCTCTGGCATTGATTCTTTATGAATTTGCTGCATATCTGAGTACCGACATGATCCAACCCGGAATTATTGATGTGGTCCGGGATTTCAATGCCGATGTCAGGCTTGCTCCCGCTTCCGTTAGTTTGTACATGGCTGGCGGTATGGTATTGCAGTGGCTGCTTGGGCCACTGTCCGATCGCGTTGGCCGTCGACCGGTACTACTCACCGGGGCAATGATTTTTACCCTGGCCTGTTTTGCCACACTGTTTACCACCTCAATGACGCAATATCTGATAGCAAGATTCATTCAGGGAACCAGCATCTGCTTCATCGCCACCGTTGGATACGTATCCGTGCAGGAGATCTTTGGTGAAAAAAAGGGCATTCAACTCATGGCTATCATCACATCGGTGGTGCTCATCGCCCCTATTATAGGTCCGTTGGCAGGGGCTACGTTGATGCATTTCGTTCACTGGAAAGCGTTGTTTGGGATCACGGGGTTAATGGGGCTCATCGCATGGACAGGATTACTGTTTAACATGCCAGATACGGTAGGCGCAAAAAGCACGCCATTCAGCGTATCTGGCGTACTCCATGATTTTAGAAAGGTGTTTCGCAACAGCATTTTCCTCAACGGTGTAGTCACCATCTCGTTATGTTACATACCGATAATGAGCTGGGTGGCAGTATCCCCCGTGATACTCATCGAACATGGGGGGCTTACAACTTCACAATTTGCCTGGACTCAGATACCGGTTTTTAGTGCCGTGATCCTGGCGAATATGGTCGTGGTTAAGTTTATCGACGATCCTACCTCTGCGCGTTTTATCTGGAAGGCAGTCCCCATCCAGTTGCTCGGCCTGGCCACATTGATTATCGGCAATATCGTTTATCCGCACGTCTGGTTATGGTCAGCAGGCGGAACCAGTATCTATGCTTTTGGTATCGGGCTCATCTTCCCGACACTCTTTCGTTTTACTTTATTCTCAAACGAGCTTCCGAAAGGAACGGTATCAGCATCACTCAACATTGTTGTGTTGAGCATTTGCGCCGCGTCCGTTGAACTGGCTCGCTGGCTGTGGTTTGAAGCCGGAGGGCGTATCCCTTTTCATCTGCTGGCAGTGGTCGCGGGTGTTACGGGGGTCTTATTCCTGTCACGGTTGCTGCGTTATCAACACCTGCATAAAACTTATCTGCAAGGCGACTAAAATGGATAACGGAGCAGTTTTAAATGCGGAGCGAGCGAGGATTTCTCGCTTCAGTTACCCCTGGTAAGGAGGAGATATGTTTTCTTATATCATGCTGGGCACCAATGACCTGCCAGCCACTTTCCCTTTTCGGATCACGCATCTCTACACGCATCTCTAAGGGATAACCAAATTAAATAACCCAGTAAAAGGAACTCTGAAATGGACATCCCACGTATTTTCAACATTAGTGAAAGTGCTCACCGTATTCATAACCCGTTCACGCCCGAAAAATTCGCCACGCTCGGCAACGTGCTACGCATGGAGCCAGGTACCCGGGTGCTCGACCTCGGCAGTGGTTCAGGTGAAATGCTCTGTACCTGGGCACGTGATTTCGGGATCACCGGTATCGGCATAGACATGAGCCAGTTATTCAGCACGCAAGCCAAAAAACGCGCAGAAGAACTTGGCGTCACCGGTAGTGTCGATTTTATTCATAACGACGCCACTGGCTACGTAGCCGAAGAAAAATGCGACGTAGCAGCCTGCGTGGGTGCTACCTGGATTGGTGGAGGCGTCACCGGCACTATTGAGCTTCTGACCAAGAGCCTAAAACCTAATGGGATTATCCTCATCGGCGAGCCCTGGTGGCGTCAGTTACCGCCGACGGAAGAGATAGCCAAATCATGCGGAGCCACTTCTATCTCCGATTTTCTCACCCTTCCTGAATTTGTCAGCTCTTTCGACAAGCTCGGCTATGACATTGTAGAAATGGTCCTGGCCGACCAGGAAGGCTGGGACAGATACGAAGCGGCCAAGTGGCTTACGATGCGCCGCTGGCTTGAAGCCAACCCTAACGATGACTTTGCGAAAGAAGTCAGGACACAATTAACAATATGGCCTGAACGCCACGTCACCTATACGCGTGAATACCTGGGATGGGGCGTATTCGCCCTGATGGCACGGTAATGTCAATACTGGCGTTTATTTTCTGAACTGAGGTTTTCCTCCGGGTGGCTAACGCCACCCGCTTTCCTTTGGCGGATCACACTTTTCAGACTCCCTCATTCCTGCATAAAAATCCTGTGATAGAATTAACCGGTAAATACCTTTCAACTCAATCCGAGGCTTTGATGCTGGAGAATGTAATCATCAGATAATCAGCTTCCCGACCTTTTCAGGCCGGACTGATTATCAATGCGCCGAAATCGAATGCGGACACCGCTGTGTGTTTGCACGTTTTGCACATGATGATTAACAGGGTTTTCCAGTATGAATTTATCCCGTCAGGAACAACGCACCTTACACGTTCTCGCCAAAGGTGGACGTATTGCGCACATCCGCGATACTTCAGGCCGCATCACTTCCGTTGAATGCTACACCCGCGAAGGGCTATTGCTCAGCGACTGCACACTCGTCGTGTTCAAAAAACTTAAAACCAAGAAGCTTATCAAGTCCGTGAATGGTCAGCCGTATCGTATTAACACCACGGGGCTGAACAACGTTCGCGCCCAACTGGACAACCGTTAAGGAAAATATATGGATATCAGCTGTTGACGCAACACGGTTGGGATGACGCCACGCAAACAAGCTCAACATTATTCTGGGCCGTAGAAGAAAATGGCGCGGTAACGCGCTTCGGTAGCCAAATGACGGCATGGCAGGATAACGGATACCAGCAGCTACTGACAGAATGTGGCTTTCAAAAACCACAGCGGATAGAGACTTCAGCCTGGCCCACAAGTGACACGTTTGAAGGCAAGCTGTATACGCTTTTAGCGCATACCCAGCAGTAATCCTTCCCTTAACGCCCTCTCCCTACTGTGGAGGGAGAGGGCGAGGTGATTGCACCTGCATCTTTAAAGTGTTCGGGTACATACATCATCTGGAACAATAATTTCAGGGCAGACTAAATAAAACAATCAAGCACTTACGCAAGAAATGAATCTTTTAATTTCAGCCAGTTGGTAAGGCTCGTAAACACATTGCCCGACTTCAATTTTTGGCTTGTTACGCCCATGAAAGTCACTGCCACAGGTAACATATGCCGAACGGCTAACGGTAAAATCATATAACTGATCGGTCAGTTCCGGTGAATGGTAGCTTGAGAACACCTCAACGCCCATCACACCAATTTTCAGCATCTCTTCAATAACCTGCGTATGATCTTGCTTAACGTTAGCGCCGATATGGGCCAAAATCGGTATCCCGCCATTATGGCGAATCACATCAACCATCTCGCTCATTGGAGGAAACGTAACCGGTAAATGGCAGGCTTTGCCTGGGCCAAAGAAATCCCAGAAAAAATTAATCAGCGGCATATCCGCCCGGGCACCGCCAGTGCGATATGGCAACAGCAATGGGTGGCCGTCATTGCGTTCATCTTCGAGAATCACCTCCCCCATCTGTTCTTCTTGAGGAATGGTATCGCCACAAACCTCTGCTAAACGTGTTTCATCAAGAAAAAAATTCAACTCGCGCAGCTTTGCGAGTTTTTTCGGCGTCAATTCCCGTTGAATTGCGTTGAAATTGTTGTGGATCTCAACAAAATCATCACTGGGAGTGAAACCATAGCCCAACAAATGGTAGTTATTCCCGGCAAAGGTACAATCAATCTCAATACCGGATATCACATTCAGATCGGATGATAGCCATGCCTTAGCTTCTGCCACCGAGTGAGCGCTGTTATGGTCAGTGACTGCCAGAGTACTCACGCCATTCGCCTTACAGCGCGCGATTAACACATCAACGGGAAAATCCGCATCATCGCTATAACGGGAATGCATATGTAGGTCGATCTTTTCCATGAGTTACCTCTTCTTGATATGATCAATTACTTTCTTTATTGCATGCTGGTTTTTTTCGCAGCATTTTGCTTAGCAATCTCCAGAACCTCACCCAGCCTATCGGCTTTTGAGATTGCTTTTATTACTTTTTCGTCTGTCATAGCAAGCTGTCCATTAGAAACTCGCAGCGTATAGATTTTAAATTTCCGACCATCGAGCTTAAATTGGCAACTTACCAGTGACGTGCCCCTCAGCTGTTTACCATTATTGGTTCTTATGTCAGTAATCTTAGAAACATCGACAAGGAAAAATTGTGTCGGATTATATTTCCACACAACACCAAGGCGACCATCAATATCAATGTAGAAAACTGCATTATTGGAAACGTACTTCTGTTGATAGATGAATCCTTGTGAGGGAAATTCCTTTTCCAACGCGATAGCACTCTTCTTCATTATATTCCCCATGACCGCAGGGATAATCACTATTGCCAAAGCAAAGGAGATAGCCACTATCAAGAGCAACAAATTCATATTAATCATTTCGAAAACGAAAAAAATAATAACCGCCAACACAGCAATCGCAATGACTAAAAACCCAACAACCCATTTAACAACATAAGCAACATCAACTCTCTTCATTTCAACATCCTCTTTGACTAACATTCATTATCAACCGCAAAGACGCATTCTTACCGCGAAACAATCGTAACAGTCTGCTTTGCTTTCCGATTCTTAAAATAATACAACCCACCAAAAACGCACAAATAGAAGGCACTCGCAGAGAAAAATAAAATATATTTTAAGCGAGCACGGTTTGTATAATTCACCGTTGTTTCTTCTGACCCTACCGTAATAAAATCCTTGGTGTTTTTAAGTGAGAAAATTTTTCTTTGGATAGCAACGTGCTCACGCACAAGGTTCTGCCCGTCAGTTTTTGAATCTACTTTCACGAGATGACGATAACCGTCTTTATGCGCGCGATATTCCACGACATTCACCGATCTGGAACGTTCCTGCCAACTGCGAGAAATTTTAATTTTATATTTCTCCTGCATGGTGTAGGTTCGTGATGGCATAAAGGTATAGATTCCTTTATCCACATAGTCATCTGCAGACGGTAATGAATAATATCCTTTCACTGCAAAAAAGATAACAATCAGAGAAATAACAGCCCCCATAATGCTGATTACTTTCACGATATTTCGCAGCGAACGTAACACTCCCGCTGTTCCGATAGCCGCCCGCTGCTCTTTTCGTAGCGTAATCACATCGGTTGCCATCTTAGTCCTCTGTTGCATCTTATTCCCTTTTCTATTTTCGTCAGTAAAAACGGCACCAGGATAACAATCCCCTGATGCCTTTTTTCCACTACTTTTTATTTACCTTAATAGAAAGTAGTGCCTCACGCCCTACAGCCAAAAATGTTGAAGCCTGCACTTCAGGGGTATTAAATGTGACCATCAACAAATTTCCGTCGACGGACATTGCCAATATAAGAGAGTGTACATTTAAGCCATCTGTTGCAGGTGCGACATAGTCAATGAGCTGTGCTTGTTGGCCATTTATTTTTAACTTACTCACTTTTGGAGAATGCTTTGCCAACATCTGATTCATTTTCTCCGCAAAAGCATCAAGTTGATTGTCAGCAACCTTTCTCGTGGTGTAGCTAAAAACAAAATTAGCAGCATTTTTTACGTGAGTGTAAGCTTCCGGAGGAAGTTTATAGGTTGAACTTTTGATATCTGATTCGGGTATTTTCGTCGCCTTGAATGTCGCAGGCATCTCTATTGACACTAACTTATCTAATACCTCCACCCTTTGCGTTTTACCTTGCCCCGCCATTGCAGATGCAGCAAAAACAAGCGCAAACACTCCAAATAAAACATTTTTTAAACTGATCTTCATTTCCAACTTCCTTACTGGTTTTATAGTTGAACACAAACATTACAAATATCTTTAACCTGCAACACTTTACGCCGGGGTGAGGATGGCATCCTTAATCAAACAGGATATACACCGTACTTAAAACGTAACTATCCTTCCCAAACAAGAAAACGCTTATTGGGTTTATTTAAAAACGGGTAAAAAAATAGTATTCTTTATTTCTTCCCGGATTTCACCTTCGCCGCAGAATCAATAACCTGAATATCAACAAAGTACTCCTTACCCATAATTTTTCCGTTTCCTAACCAGTCAACCCCACGTGATACCAAAAGTGACTCCATGCTATTTTGAATAAGCCGACGACCATTACTGTCTTGTACATCATAACCACCGACGGTAATGTCCCGCGGGGTGTACGTCGCCTGATTAGCAGCAAAAATTCGCTTTATAGAACGTAAATACTCAGGCGCGTAGTCTGCGGTAATACTGGCTACATCCTTCTGATAATCTACCCACGTCATATTCTTTTCTTTTTTCAGGTTATTGGCGATCACGGCATAAAATTGTGCTGTCGCTTGGGCAATCGACATCCTCACTTTCATTTCCCGGGCAAACCCCGCCGAATCCAGTGTCGTGACGTCCTTACCCTTCTCATCTTTTTTCGTTTCAAAAAGCACACTATTATCCACAGGGAAGAATAATGATGTTGCTATAAAACTGGCGCAGGCGGCTTGCTGCTGGGGTTTATCATTGTTTACCAGCAGTGACAACGAACTGCCCTTTGCAGGAATGCTCTCTGGATTAAGGTTGTTTTCCGTGAGTATCGCATTAACCGCCTCCTGACTTTTACTGTCACGCGCCAGATCGCACACTAACTGCATCATAAACTCATTGCGCTCACCTTTTATCCGCGGCGTAATATCAATCAATGTCTCGGTAATTAAATTATAAACGGGCACACTGATGGTTTTTACGCGCAAATCTGCTGGCGCTGAAAACACCTGGTGGCTACTTAGCCATATAAGACCGCCAATGACGGCCTTTAAAACATTACCGAACGCCTTCATGATAAAACTCACTCGCCTTTAACGCTTTCAACATCCACGGTGATACGTCTGTTCGGTGCCAGGCACTCGATAACCGCTGGGGTTTTACTGCCAGGGCAATAAACACGTGGTTCGTTGGCTCCCAAACCGCGGGTATCAATCATCGAGGCGGGAATACCATTAACCACCATCTGCTGCTTTACAGAATTTGCCCGCGCCAGTGACAAACGCTGATTACTCGCGGCAGGACCAAAACGGTCTGTATGACCAACGACAGTCACACGTTTACCTGCCAGCGGTTGTGTTTGCAGATTGGCAGACAGCGCCTGAATCTGGGCAACCCCACCCGGCAGCAGCATTGCACTGCCAAAAGCAAATAACCCTTCACCGCTTAGCTCCTGATGTTGGCGCACCACTGAAGGTCTGGCAGGTTTCACGTCCAACTGCGATAAACAGTTTTCTGGTAAAAAGTAGAAACTCTGCGCTGTCATTTTGCTATCAAACAGCACTTTATACTGGCAGGTTAAAACCGACTTATCGGCTTTCGTAAAGTGGAAAATGTAGTTCCACTCTTTGACCTTTAACACACCTTCAGAGAAGTGCGGCGTACCCAGCATTTCATAAATCTGTGCTTTGGTATTACCTTTCCTCACCTGTTGCAAGTTATCCAGATTAACAAAGCTGCCTTCACGTTTAACCGCACAGTCAGGGTTTGGGAACACCGGGATCGCTGTTGTGCCGTTGTCTGCCACATCGCTTACGGAACGGGTACACCCCGACAACAACAACACGCCACCCAGTATTAATGCCCAATGTATTTGCTTCGATTTCACTAACATGATTATTCTCACTTCAATAGATTTACGGGATACCCCCGGCGAATGCCGGGGATATCGCCTGCCGATACTACGACGTTTGACGAATTACCACTGGTAGCCCACACCGACAGACACACCGAGATCATTCTGGGTATTGGTACTCCCTGAGAACTTAGTTACCCACTTGCCGTTATCAGAGATAGTGGAGACGCCTAACGCAACAGAGGACTGATTCTGGAAAGTCGCCCCGCCCATGCTCACCATGCTTGCACCTGGTGAATAAGGTTGTGGCAAACTGGCCATCGCCATGGCACCCGCAACACCGGCGCTCATTTTGTCCTTGTTATCGTCAATCATATTTTTCAGTGAGCTGAACTTGTTATCCGTGTAGTTATTCGCATTGCTAATACTGCTATTGAGTTGAGTCACGTTGACCGCATCGGTGCCCTGAGTCCCTGCTGCCACATTTGCTATCTGACGTTCTGAACCAACAGAACCAACAGAAATGGTATTTTCACGATCCGCTACAGAGTTAGCCCCCAATGCCACCGAGTTTTTCGCGGTTGCATAAGAAGAATTCCCCAGTGCGACTGAATCTACCCCGCTCGATTTCGCGCTAGTCCCAACCGCCATACTGTTATCACCGCTGGCTGCAGAACCGGCACCACCGGCCAATGCGTTTTTGCCCTCCACAACAGGTTTTGGTAAGCCATCGGTATTGTTCACCTGGAACATGCCGTCGGTACCGCTAGAGATATTGTTCACCGTATTATCGATGTTGGTGATATCTCCGGTCACCTTATTCAACTGGGCCAGGTTTACTGCATCGGTATCCCTGGTCCCTGCTGCCACGTTGACAATCTGGCGCTCTTTACCTGCCGCACCAACCGACACGCTATCAGCACGATCCGCCACCGAGTTGGCACCCAAGGCAACGGCGTTGGAGGCTGTGGCATTCGCACTGTTACCTATTGCCACGCTATCCAGGCCAGATGCTTTGGCATGATTACCGGTAGCAATACTGCCATCGGCACTGGCATTGGCTTCCGTACCCATCGCAATAGAACTCAGACCTGAAGATTGAGCACCTTTACCAGAAGCGATAGAACTGTTCCCGGAGGCAACCGCATCCGGCCCAATGGCTATCGCTTCAGACCCCGTAGCCACCGATGCGGTGCTGCTGGAGTTCACCTTCAGGTACTTCACATCTGTCGGCCTCAGATTGTTGATAACGTTTTCCAGATTGGTCACGTTATTGTTAACCGCATACAGTTGCGCACCGTTTACTGCGTCAGTACTGGTTTCACTCAAGGTCCCCTTAGCCACATTGGTGATCTTATTTGGTCCACTTCCTGTATGGTTGGCACTGAACGCACCCAGCGAGGTATCCCACAGCAGTGCATCTTGTTTCAGCCCTCTGATATCGACAGTGTGATTCACAATGTTAGTGGTATTGATATCCACCTGATCATTGGTGGACTTCAGCTGTGCACCGTTGACCGCATCAGTACTGGTACTGGTCAGTGCCCCAGCCGCCACGTTAGTCAGCGCCACCGGTGCCGTTGCCCTGCTGCCGCCCAGCGTCACGCGGTTGTGCGCACTGCTGTCATACATCACCGCATCGGCCACCGATCCTGCAGTCACCTCTCTGAGCTGAGCCACGTTCACCGCATCCGCATCTTCCGCACCGGCAGACAGCCCGGTGATCCGGCGATTGCCGACGTTCACTTCACCTGTTGCCGTACCGCCCACCAGATACGCCTGATGAGACAAGGTGCTACCATCCGCCAGTGAACCCGCCCCCAGCGCCACGCTATTGTTTGCACTGGCAAGGGCACCCATACCAATCGCCACCGCATCCTGCCCGGTCGCCGATGCAAGGGCGCCGGTGGAGTTGGCATGGAAGTACTTGATGCCCTGCCCGAAGATATTGGTCACCTCATCGCCCAGGTTGGTGATGTCATCGCCCAGGTTGCTGATATCGGTGGTGTTGATATCCACCTGGCTGTTGGTGGCAAACAACTGCGAGCCATTGACCGCATCGGTGCTGTTGCCACTCAGCCGTCCGGCCGCCACGTGGGTCAGGGTGCGCTCGGCACCCACATCGCCCACGCTGACGGTGCTGGTCGGCGCCGTCCCGGCAAAGAGGTAGTCGTTGCCGCCGATGGTGGCCCCGGCCGTGCCGACCGCCGCCGCAGTCTGTGAACCGGCGCCCAGTGCCACGCTGTTGCTGTGGCTGGCAACCGCACCCATGCCGATGGCCACCGCGTCCTGCCCGGTCGCCGATGCCAGGGCACCGGTGGAGTTGGCGTGGAAGTATTTGATGCCACGGCCGTAGATAGTGGTGATGTCATCACCCAGGTTGGTGATGTTATCGCCCAGGTTAGTGATACTGTTGTTGGTTTCCGTCAACTGCGAGAAGTTCACCGCATCACTCGGCGCAACACCGTTCGCCACGTTAGTTATCCGGGTACCGCCAGTTTTCGTTACGCTGTTGTAGGTGTCGCCACCCAGCGTCACGCTGTTGTGGTTCGTGGTGCGATCTACGTGCGTGTCGTAAAGCACGCTGCCAGTTTGCAGACCGTCGATTGCCTGGTTGGTGGCAAACAGTTGCGAACCGTTTACCGCATCGGTACTGATACCACTCAAACGACCTGCCGCCACGTTGGTAATAGTACGTTCTGCCCCAAGGCTGCCTACACTGACCGAGCTGGTCGGGGCAACACCGGCAAACAGATAGTCAGTGCCGTTGAGCGTAATGCCCGACGTTGCCACAGCAGCGTTGACGGAAGACCCATCACCCAAAACCACCGATCCGTCTAATCCTGCGCCAACCGTAACGTTATTGCCCATGACAAAGACTTTGTTGGAATCGATTCGGTTTTCGTTGCCCAGGGAGTAACTGTCATCACCATTAACCACTGTTGGATCACCAATTGCTGCTGAACGCGCCCCATTAACGGTGGTGCCATAGCCCAGACTGATAGAGTGATCACCGTTTGCTTCTGCATTCACACCAGTCGCAACAGCCGCTTCGCCTGTCGCTGCAGCATTGATACCTGCAGCAATGGAGTTAACGCCTGAGGCTCCCTCGTTGTCGTAGTTAAAACCACGGTTTTCCGCATCGTTGAAACTGTAGTAATGGTTCTTAAGCGTGCTCAACTGCGCCACATTCACCGCATCTGTATCATCTGCACCTGCAGCCAGCCCGGTAATACGACGTTCGCCGACGTTCACTTCACCCGTCGCGGTGCCGCCTACCAGATATGCCTGATGAGACAGCGTACTGCCGTCCGCCAGCGAGCCAGCACCCAGTGCCACACTGTTATCGGCACTGGCAATGGCGCCCATGCCGATCGCCACCGCATCCTGCCCGGTGGCCGACGAGTCGGTGCCGGTGGAGTTGGCGTGGAAGTATTTGGTACCGGTGTTGGTCAGCGCCGTCAGCTGCGAGACGTTGACCGCATCGCTTGCCGCCACGCCGTTCGCCACGTTGGTGATCGTCGTGCCGCCGGTCTGGGTGGTGGCGTTATAACTGTCGCCGCCCAGGGTGACGCTGCTGTAGTCAGGGCTGCCGTCCGGGTTTGTGTCATACAGCACGCTGCCGGTCTGCAGACCGTCGATGGCCTGGTTGGTGGCGAACAGCTGTGAACCATTCACCGCATCGGTACTGGTGGTGGTCAGCGCGCCGGCCGCCACGTTGGTCAGCGCCACCGGTGCCGTTGCCCCGGTGGTGCCCAGTGTCACCCGGTTGTGCGCCGTGCTGTCATACATCACCGCATCCGCCACCGAGCCGGTGGCCACTTCCATCAGCTGGGCGACGTTGACCGCATCGGTGCCCGCAGCACCGGCAGACAGCCCGGTGATCCGGCGATCGCCGACGTTCACTTCACCTGTTGCCGTGCCGCCCACCAGATACGCCTGCTGAGACAGCGTGCTGCCGTC
>NZ_SODY01000006.1:0-389216 GCF_004366275.1 Buttiauxella sp. BIGb0552 | reverse complement strand
GACTTGATATTTTTTTGTACCCGAAGGTACTTGAGATATCAATCCTGCGAGTGCCCACACAGATTGTCTGATAAATTGTTAAAGAGCAGTGAGTTAGGCGCTTTCGCTTGCTAACTCGAGGTGGCGTATATTACGCTTTCCTCTTTCAGAGTCAACCCTTAATTTCAGGATATTTGACTCTCATCGCCGCCGTTACTCTGTGATGTTGTTCACATGTTCCGTGTCGATGGAGGCGCATTATAGGGAGTTATCCGGAGGCTGCAAGCCTAAATATACGTTAATTTGACTGACTGCTGCAATCCCCAGCAAAACCCCGCCTTATACGCAGTTACACACAAAGTTATCCACAAAACTGGCCAGCATCCCATTCATTTGCCCACCGCAATGCTACTAATCTCTTCATCAGCAACATAAGGAGTCACGTTTTTATAGTAAACGGCTCAAAAGTGTTCTTAGTAAGCAAAGCCGAGTTTATAGAGTTCTGCCGCGAGTTTGCCGTCCCCGAAACTTCTTTCTATATATAGAAGGAACAATAAGCTTGGCGCAATGGTCGTACCCGAATTGAAACTACATAAGGTTCCTGAAGACGCGATTCGCTGAACCCATGCTAAATAAAGGAAGCGTTGCAAAGTATCAGTGCGATAAAATATTTGACCTGCACGCTATGTGCCAGCTATCTACATTTACTGTAGCAATGTTCGCAGTAGGTGACTGCCGTTCAACGTGTCTCCAATTGGCGCGCCTATCTACTGTCCACGGCTTTGGCGTTTTTCCAGAACAACCGCTCGGATTCAATCAGTGTCAAACCACCATTATATAGATGAGGTATGAGCTGGCTGTAATGTACCGGGTTGTTTTTGAGGGAATAGCTTTGTGCAAACCCCAAGCAATAAGACGTTATGGAATCTGCCTATTGGGAATTGCTGCGCTGGGCGACAGTCGATGAGCATAACCAGATTATGGCGGTGAGGAACAGTCAAATAGTAATAGATTGGTTTTGAGGTAACCTCTTTGATGAAAGCCTGTCCGGTAGTCTCATCGTAGGCAGAGACACTTCCATCTTTGTTCCTTTTTGTAAGGGGGTTTCCAAATATCCAGTTGTTACCCATTAGATTCACCTGGAATTTCTGTACGAGGTCTCGAACAGACACCTTCATTTGCGGCGTCGGCGAACACTACGTCCAGAACCGCTGCGACAAGTACATTTTCATAGGGCCCACAATAGGCTGCTGTTTCAGGGTCAAGCCAGCAGCTAAGTGAAGTTGCTTGAAATAGTGAGTACCGATTCGTATCTTCAGAGCCAGTTGGAAAGCGTCGGCTTTATGGTTAATCTGAGTCGCAAGTCACGTTACCAGGCCAGAACCCGCATGCCTGATTCGAATGGGTAACAAATAATTCAGTTAAATTTGCTAAGCCCCTTATATTAAAGGTGAGCAGACGTTTTATATTACTGTTGAATATATAACGCTCATATTTAACAAAGGGCGAAGAATCTTTAATAACACCTAACAAAGAAAGGTGATTACTTATGGGTATCGAACAGAAAGAAAACGGTAATTACGTAAGCAGCCATGAACCTTTTAAGGAGCATAGCTACGAGTGGCAGGCTCAAAATGCCCGTAATGACTCTTATCGAAATTCAAGCGCAACTCCTGAAACTAAATCTCCTCCCCTCACCCCTCTCACCAGTAATACAGGAGGACATTCAGCACCAGTTGCGATGCCGCTTCTACTATCGGCCACAAAGTTTTATTTCTTTTTCATTGTCGCGATTTGGTTGGTCAGCATACCAGCCTTTAGATCGATGACTATCATGACAGATGCATACGGGTGGGTTTTCCCTGTATCGCGCTTTTGCGTCTTCATTCTTAATACGATTAATAGCACCTTCATGTTCCCAGTGAATGCCTTAACAGAGTATCTGAACAGTTCAGGCTTCTCTTTATTTCTGTGGCCTTTCCTCTACATCACCTTTGCATGTGGGCTGCTCAAGAAATTCTGGCCGAAGATTAAAAAAGTCTTCCTTGTGTTTGCAATCTTCTATATCGGGATTGGCTATGTCCCGATTATTCAGAACTGGCAACTGAATACGCCGGGGGATGTCTACATCATGCAATGCAATGCCAAGTACACCTGTTAATCGAGTCTTTGGTGGGCCAGCACCGGCTGGCCGGTTCCATCGTCACTTCATCCCGTCACCCGAGGAGCTTTATTCAAGTGTTATCACTTATCGGCTTACAGGAAACATGATCGCCAACGAACATCAGCTCACGGCCTCCATTCAGATTTTGGATCTTTTCTAGAATGGTGAGAGCCTGCAGGAATAAAGGGGCGAGATGAAGAATACAAGCTATATGAGTATTTCATTCTGTAATGGCCATCGTTTTCAAGTTTTCCCAGTATCGATTTTCCGCTCCGAACAGCTCAACCCCCGAAAGCTGGACAAGTATTCATCTGGGCGGCTGATTGTTAAGCAAAGTGGTGCGCTCCTGAACGAGTATATTTGTACTGGCACAATGCCAGGAACCGGGAGTGTGGTGACGACGGATATTGCGAAGCCGGGGATTTATGCAGAGAACCCGGCTCATTGATTGTGGATAGTTATGCCAAGTAGCAAGCCTCGCGCCTCAGCTGTATTTCAATTTACTCTGGATGAACGAATCCGCATGTTCATTTCAGGGACGTTGATCGTGACTTGCATCTTGTACGTCGGAACAGACATTTCGCAGGAGTACGCCCACGCGGCGGTGAACTCCAATATTCCAGTTCCAGAAGGGATAACTGAAATTACCAATATTGTCGGAGGTGCCACACCCCCTGTCGGTTGGCTGGCTGTCAAATTCGGCGAGTTATTTAGCTGCGTACCTTAGGTCAGAGCCGCTAACTCAAATAGAGGAAAATACCCTACTCTTTATTTATGATTAACTACTTCAGGAAAAATTTTAAAGAAAATCGCCATCAGTAATCTTTTCTAAAATCAGACATTAATGCCAACCTTTTCATCAATCATTTAGTTTTAGATTCATTTATGTTCATCTCCATTTTGTTTTTTTATGAAAATGGAATTAACATTACGATCACGCTAATAATATACCACTTCCATAAACCATTTATCGTCATTGCTCTTTTCCCTTAGGTACATTAACTTACAAAATCCTGCGTATAATGACCTCTCCACCGAATGACGAGCTGTTCATTATAATGGTATACATGCGTTCATTTCCTGGTATTTCCCTCCGTCATATGAGTCGCTATAACTAACCTCATAAAGGCGCCAACATATCTTCGAAGGAGTGGATCATGAAAGTGCTCAATAAAAGACAAATATCTCTGGTGAATTGTTTAGCTCAGGAGAACGGTTGGCTAAGTACGGCCCAGGCAGCAAAATTCCTTGGCATTTCAGTGAGCACGCTTAGACGGGACGTAGATGCGATTAACGACTTTTTCGCTGATAAAGATAATTCCATACTCTGCAAACCCGGCTTGGGCATGAAACTGGATGCTCACCGAAGAGTGTCTTTACCGGTCGCATCCCCAGATGAACATGTTGCTAACATACTAAAAAGTAAAAGACTCGTTGGCATCACTACTGATTTACTGACGCACTCGCCAACGCCATTATCCATTAGTTTTTTGTCAGAAAAGTATTTTATTAGCCGCTCTTCTATCGTCGAGGACTTAAATAAAATTGATAAATGGTTGGGCAGTTTTTCCCTATTGATGATAAAGAACCATACGGGAACGCATGTTGAAGGTAATGACTATGATATTCGCATGGCTCTTAAGGAGATCATAACGCATAGTGTTTTATGTAATTATCAGATGACCGATAGTCGAATAGACAGATTTTCTCGCGTACAGCTCATAAAAGAGTTTGGTAGAGAAAACGTCGCAAACTGTATAAACCTAATCGTTTTTATAGAAGATGAATTAGCATGTGCAATCAGCGAGCCATATTACACTAATCTTTTTTCACACTTGCTGGTCACGATCAGACGTATGGAGAAAGGTCATCATATAGCCAATGATCGTGTTCAGACTCATGATAATAAGGAATGGCAGGTTGCCCTAAAAGCAATAATCTGGCTTGAGAAAAGATATACATTTTGCTTTCCAGAGATCGAAATCAGCTACATTTACCAGTATCTGATTTCATCCGGAAAGCATCCGGCCCAGGCCAACCTTCCGGATATAGGTTTTCAAGACAAGGAAGCTATAAGTTATGCCATAAGCCTGACCAGTGACCTCTCTCAGTCGCTTAAATATGATTTGATATCAGACAAAGCGCTGTTGAACTCTCTGGTCATGCACATCAAGCCAATGCTAAACCGGCTAACTTACCGAATAATTATTCATAATCCTCTTCTTGATGAGATCAAAAAAGAATTCGCTGAAGTTTTCACTGCTGTCAGAAATGCAACTATGAAAATAAATAATTACTGTAAACACGATCCCCCTTCAGAGAATGAGGTCGCTTATTTAACCGTTTATATTCAGGCCGCAATAGAAAAGGTTAAAGAGAACAAAAAAATTATTCTTGTCTGCTCCAGCGGAGTCGGCACATCGCAACTTCTATATAGTCGGATCACCAAAGCATTTCCAGACTGGGAGATCATCGATATCGTACCCGGGAACAGGCTTAAAAAAACGTTATCTGAAAAGAAGTGTGACTTAATAATTTCAACGATACGGATAGAGGAAATGATGATCCCAGTGGTCTATGTATCCGCTCTTTTTTCAGCAAAAGATATCATTCGTGTAACGGAAACGTTGTTCATCGAACGTAACCCTCAGGAGAAATAGCATGTTAGATAAAATAGTTTTAAGCGATCTATTAAATAAAGCTTGCGTGATAACTGACATGCAGGCGAATAGTAAGATGGATGTCATTGAACAACTGACACAGTCTTTATGCGAGCAAGGCATAATCGATAATAAACAAGGTTTTATCGATGACGTACTTGCAAGAGAAGCCCTAGGTTCAACGGGTTTCGAAAATCAGATTGCTATTCCACATGGTAAATCCCGATGGGTTAAAGAAACAAGAATAGCCGTAGCCAAGCTGAAGGAAACCGTCGACTGGGAAACTATGGACAGCTCCGATGTACGGCTGGTGATTCTTTTTGCCGTCAAAGAAGTCGACAGCGGAGCGGGGCATATAAAAGTCCTAGCCAGAATTTCTATTGCATTAGGAGATGACGACATCGTTGAAAAATTACTTAATGCCAACTCACAAGAGGAACTTTACCGGTTAATTATAAGTAATACCCGGGAGTAGCATCTTCACAAGGAGAACAAAATGAAAATAATTGCAATTACCGCCTGTCCAACTGGCGTTGCACATACATACCTTGCAGAAGCAAACCTTAAAAAGAACGCCTGTAAAAAAGGCATCCCTTTACTTGTTGAAACTCATGGTGCTGTTGAAAGTGAATATACCTTTACGGATGATGATATTAGGCAGGCAGACATTGTTTTAATTGCTGCCGATAAGGTTATTGACACCTCACGCTTTAATAATAAAAACATTATTCGCGTCTCGGTGACGCGTGCAGCGAAAAATGCATCCGGCTTACTGGATGATATTGTATCGGGCAAGTTACAGCCCGAACGGCATATTGAGTCAGCTATAACGGAAAAACAGCCCCAAAAGAATACGGATAAATCTTTCGTTTCTCAGATTTATATACATCTTATTACTGGGGTTAATCTGATGATCCCATTCGTGGTTGCCGGAGGCATACTGATTGCCCTGAGTTTCTCATTTGGCATCACCGCTGCAACGCCAGGTGATCTAAATTTCAGCCCTGTTGCAAAAATGCTTTCTGATATCGGGGGCGGCGCCGCTTTTGCACTGATGCTTCCCATTCTTTCGCTTGGCATCAGTAAATCGATTAGCGGCAATATGGGCATGGTATCAGGGGCCGTTGGCGGCATGATGGCGATACAGACGGGTTCGGGATTTCTCGGAGCATTACTAGCCGGATTCCTGGCTGGATATATCACGCTGCTTATCGTGAAATATATCAATCTCCCTAAATCCGTGGCAGGCCTGAAGCCGATACTGATCGTCCCGTTACTGAGCGTTTTTATTACTGGTGCGCTTATGGTGCTGGTGATTGGCGAGCCCATTAAGTTTCTTCTCGACTCGCTAACCTTATTCCTTCAAAACCTCGGGAATACCAACGCGACCATTATGGGGCTTTTGATAGGCATGATGGTGGCCTTCGACATGGGTGGACCGCTGAATAAAACCGTATGTATGTTTGCTATCGGCCTGATGTCGACAGGTATCTATGAGCCGATCGCCGCCTGCATGGCAGCCGGCATGGTACCGCCGTTAGGCATTGCGCTCGCCACCACGCTGTTTGGTCGTAAATTTACCCATCAGGAAAGAGACACCGGCAAAGTCACCTATGTCCTTGGCTTGTCTTTCATCACGGAGGGTGCAATCCCTTACGCAGTAGCGGATCCGCTACGCGTCATCCCCGCCATTGTTGCAGGATCCGGGCTCGCAGGTGCCCTCTCTATGGCGCTGGGATGTGCGTCACGAGCCCCGCACGGCGGCGTATTTGTCATGTTTATTCCGAATGTGATTACCAATGTTGTTGGCTATATCGCTGCCATTGCTGCAGGCGCGTTACTGACTGCCCTTATTCTTCGTTTTATTAAGAAAGACAGCCCTGAAACTGTCCAGGAGATGTAACCATGCTTATGAATATGAAAGATGTTTTATCCGTAGCTCAGCAAAATAAATTTGGCGTTGGGGCGTTTAATATTGCCTCTGCCGAGTTCGCCAGGCTCGTCATTCAGGTTGCAGAAAAACTTCGTTCACCCGTCATTCTTGAAGTTCATCCTGATGAGCATGAATTTACCGGGGATGATTTTATTTACTATCTCCGCGAACTTGCTATTAAGGCAACGGTACCCGTCGTTATCCATCTGGACCACGGGCAGACACTGGAACAGGTTATGCGGGCCATACGCACCGGCTACACATCCGTCATGATCGACGCCTCAGCCCTTCCACTTGAGGAAAACATTGCGATCACCCGTCATGTAACCGAAGTGGCTCATGCTGCCGGAGTATCTGTTGAAGCTGAACTAGGTACCATTGGCGTGGCAGAAGGCAGCAGCGAAGGCGGGCATGCTGAAATCCTTTATACCGATCCACAGCAGGCTGAACAGTTTGTGAGAGAGACAGGGATTGATACGTTAGCGGTTGCGATTGGAACGTCACACGGGTTATACCCAGCAGGAAAACAGCCGAAACTGGATATCGAGAGGCTGAAAGCCATTAAGCAGCGTCTAAGCATCCCTCTGGTCCTGCACGGTGGTTCAGGTAATAAGGATGCTGAGGTGGCAGAATCTATCCAGCACGGTGTTGGCAAAATCAACATTTCCAGCGATATGAAAAAAGCATTCTATGTTGCTCTTGAAGAAGAACTGAAATCAGGAAGTCACGAACCTAACGCTTTATATCTTAAGCCAATTGACGCTGCGAAGGAGATTGTGGTTCACAAGATGGATTTATTCTCCTCCATCGGTAAGGCGGCCCTTTACAGCTAAGAATTCGGGGCGATTCAATAAGGGAGCCTTTACAGGCTCCCATCGGGATCACACTTTTCATTCTTGGGCATTCACTTACAAAAATCAGGTATTATCATTTCCCCTGTTAATACCTTTCAACTCGCCCCGAGGCTTAGATGCTGGAGAATGTAATCATCCGATAATCAGTTTCCCGACCTTTTCAGGCCGGACTGATTATCAATGCGCCGAAATCGAATGCGGACACCGCTGCGTGTTTGCACGTTTTGCACATGATGATTAAACAGATTTTCCAGTATGAGTTTATCCCGTCAGGAACAACGTTCCTTACACGTTCTCGCCAAAGGTGGACGTTTTACGCATGTCCGCGATACCTCCGGCCGCATCACTGTCGTTGAATGCTACAGCCGCGAAGGGCTGCTGCTCATCGGTGAACCGTACTAGCATCAGGTCTCCGCGACGGAAGAGATCACCCAGGCCTGTGGCGTCTAATCTGTGGCTGACTTCCTCACCCTGCCCGACCTTATCGTGTAAGTATCCCTGTAATCCGTGCCATTCACTTTTAGAGATCTTCCGACATACTGATTATGTCACCTGTGGAGATCGCTATGCGTAAGATCCGATTCGAAGTACTCCTCCAGCATAGGCAATACTTTATTTCGCATAATCCGCTTGAGCCTTTCGAAGGCCAGTTCTTCGTCCTCTTTAGCCTGTACAACTGGAATGAAAAAGGCATGGCCCAAGGTATGTTCTCTGTCGTACAACACCTGAATGCGGTCATTAAGGGTCTGCAACAGTAGTGGTAGATCAATGCCTTTGACGACCGTCTCTTTCAGAACCGTGATATCAGGCAGCATCGCTTCAAACTCGAATCGGCGACGAAGGGCGGTATCCAGTGCGGTGAGCGAACGGTCAGCGGTGTTCATGGTGCCGATTAAATAGAGATTGTTCGGTACGCTGAACGAGGTAGAAGAGTAAGGCAGCATCACGCTAAGCGCCTCCGGTTCCCCGAAACGTTTAGAGGTTTCTATAAGGGTGATCAGTTCGCCGAAGATTTTGGAGATATTGCCACGGTTAATTTCGTCAATAATTAGAACGTAGTTCTGACGTTTTTCAGATACAGATTCCTGTGGGTTGGAAGGCAAACCTTCCTGTTTAATCAGATAATTAAGGATACTTCGTACATATGACGGATTGTGTACCTTTGCCTGAGGGTTTTGGTAAACCAGACTGATATTCTTGAGGTATGCATTGTAACCCTGCCCTAAATCCTCTTTTTTCGATTGCGACGGAAAGATACCAAAGGTGGTCTGGCTCTTGTAAGCCAGTTGGAAGGCTTTACCCTGCTGCGTTTCAAGGGTAATGCTTCCACTCTCAACTAAACGTTCTTGTAGACGGGCAAGCGCCTCGTCAAGCTTCTGCTGAACACCGGCGTGACCAAAAGCAGCATCTTCACAAATTTGCTTAAAAATGCCCGCTTTGATTTCGTAGCGCACATTGCCGTCGTCGGTGGTCTCTGCTCTTAGCCCTTCGATAAACTCTTCATAGCCAAAACTCTGATGGAAGGTAATAAAACGCACACGCTTTTCGGCAATCAGGCGGTCATAAATCTTTTTCAGCTCGCGGCGTTTTTCGTTCTCATCTTTACCTTCCTGCAGCGAATAGGCTACTGGTTCAACTGAACAGCGTTTCATGGGCAAGCAGCTGGTTCTGGTTATTGAGGTACAGCACGATAAATTCCTCGCGCTCAAGGGTTCCCATCTTGAGCCTGAGCCAGTCGCGAGCAGCCTGTGTGGAGGTGAATGCCACACCCGGTTCGCGCAGATGGTGGTCAAGCAGACTCAGGGCTCGCTTAATGGTGCGCTGTGAGGTCAACGGTAGTTCTGGCGTAAACAAGGTCAGTTGTTTCTCCATGGCAAAACTCCTAATCAATGGTAGTAAGGATGGCACTGGATTCGGTACGGAGACGTAATGGGTGTATTCGAGCAGGCAGATGGCAATACCTGTGCGAAATGTATGAGGATACGAAGCCAGTAATGAACCAGTGGTTCATACCCAATCAGAGTGTTAAAAATAAAAAATCCCGCAATCCAGTGAGGATGCGGGAGAATGCATAGGGATAATATCTATCTGTAATTATTTAGAAAAATGGATATTTATCGAATTCTATAATGAGATTTATCCCTACAAATACTTCTTGGATATGATCGTCCGCCTTGTGCTGTGAGTTCAACCGATGGATTCAATATTCAGTTGTTGGAAAATCTTGAAATGTAAGTGATGCAATAATGCGGTGTCCGGATTGACCACCGCACTAAAATTACTCGGTAATACGTGAAACATGTTCCGCTGCAGCTTCATTCGCGCGTAGACAAGCTTGCGCCAGACTTTCACCTTGTGACAGTGCGTTGCACAACACGCCAACAAAACAATCCCCCGCTCCGTGAGTACTGACTAATACGACAGGAATCGCTGAAAGGGAGCTGGCGGGCTCGCCCTTCAACCCAAATGCCACACCGTGCTCACCGGCAGTAACCACCACTGCAGGAAAACGTTCGCACAATCTCTCCGTCGCGGTACGTGCAGAAGCCAAATCAGTCACGTCAATTCCGCTCAAATCCCGTGCTTCCACGCCGTTAACAACCAGAATATCGATGTTACTTTCCAGTTCCTGGTTCATCATTCGCGCGGGGGCAGCATTCAGACACACCAGAACATCATGATGATGGGCTTGTTGTGCGGCGCGAACATTTACAGATTCAGGCACTTCATTTTGCAGAATGAGCAGTTGAGTCTGATCCCATAATGCTGAATCACAAAAAGCGCTTTCAGGAATATGATTGTTAGCGTTAGAAACCACCACTGCGCCATAATCTCCTTCGGCATCACTAATGGCGACACTCATTCCAGATGGAACCTGTTCAATGGTTGCCAAGCGACTGATATCAATGGCATTGTCCTTGAGGACATCGCTTAAAAATATTCCATTAGTATCAGCCCCAACCGCGCCTACAAAAGCAACCTGTGCGCCGGCCCTTGCAGCGGAAACAGCCTGGTTCCCACCTTTACCGCCGAATTTATAGTGGCAACCACTGCCAATAACGGTTTCACCTTTTTCCGGGCGATGGTGCGCCTGTAACATAATGTCGTAATGCAGACTGCCTGTGACTACTATTTTGCTCATGCTAGTACTCTCTTAAATCCTTGACCGCTTGCTGCGTTTTCATCAGGTTTCTTTCCGCTTTCTTCAAATCCTTTTTGGCGATAGCGACAAACAGCGCGTCCAGGATATTGAGCTGCGCAATACGCGATGCGGCATTTTCCCCGAGCAGATGCGATCCTTGTGATGTGGAGTTGAGCACCACATGCGAATTGTGCGCAATAGGTGACTCAGCATAGTTAGTAATGGCAATTGCTTTGGCACCGTTGCGGGTAGCCAGTTTAATCGGGTCATTCACGGCACGTGTGGCACCGGAGTGACTAATTGCAATAACCACATCATCGTCAGACAAAATAGCGGCAGACATCAGCATGGTATGAGCATCGTCATGCACTGACGATTTAATACCAATTTTCAGAAGCTTATGCGACAAGTCACGTGCGACGGTGGCCGAACCACCGACGGCGTACATATCGATATAGCGCGCTTTGAATATGATATCAGCCGCACGATCGAAAGCCGCAATATCGAGTATTGAACTGGTTTCCTCGATTGCCTGGATTGATGTCCGAAACACTTTTGCCAATAATTGTTCCGACGAATCCTCAGGCTCAATTTCCGCATGTAGATTAGCTACTTCAGAATGGTTGTAATAAATCAAACTGCTTCTGAAATCACGAAAACCGGAAAAGTTAAGTTTCTTGGCAAGTTTTACTACCATCGCCTCAGAAACATTATTCTCCTGAGCAATTTCTTTTAACGACGTTTGCTCAGATAAATTGGTTTTTAGCGTGATTGACTCCACAACCTTTTTCTCCAACGGAGTCAGATGGGGCAATCTCATACGAATTTGAGCACCAATCGCTCGTGGGTCCAGGTTCATTATTTGCCTCGTGTCGCTCTGTCAATCAACATCGCTATGATAATAATAAGGCCTGTAGCAAGCAATTGATAAAAAGCCTGGATATTCAACAATGTCAAACCATTACGTAATGCCCCGAGAATTATTGCCCCGATAATTGTACCGAGTACGCTACCTTTGCCTCCCATTAATGAAGCACCACCAATCGCAGCCGCAGCAATAGCATCAAGCTCCCATAAATTTCCTAACGTAGGTTCAGCAGCCCCCAGGCGTCCAATTAAAATAAGTGCAGCGAGTGAAGCTAATACACCAGAAAGAACATATACAGTGACTTTTGTTCTTTTTACCGGCACGCCTGCCACACGCGCAGCTTCTTCATTCCCACCCACCGCAAGAATATACTCACCCAGAGGGGTCTTATTCATAACCACCCATAAAATAAACGCGATAGCCACCACGATAATAATTGGCATAGGAATACCAAATACCAGTCCATTTATGACATTGCGGAACTCCACTGGAATACCAAATATTGGGTTACCATCGGTGAAAATCAGTGCAATAGCACGAAACAGTGACAAACCACCCAGAGTTACAATAAAGGGTTGTAAGCCAGCATAAGCGACAAGTGTTCCGCTGAATACTCCACATAATGCGCCGATACCTAACGTCGCCATTACGGCTAACGGAACCGGAACACCCGCGACCATCAGTGTAGCACCCAACACTGCTGATAGTGCAGCTGCAGGGCCAACTGACAAGTCGATACCTCCTGAGATGATAACCAGCGTCATGCCGAGAGCGATAATGGCGTTAATTGACGACTGTTGCAGAATGTTAAGCAAATTGGGTAAAGTAAAAAATACCGGTGATAGAAAAGAAAAGGTGACAATAATAATTAATAAACCAATAAGCGTCCCGGCATCACGCACGTTAAATTTAAAATGTGATGTAACTGGGGTCGCTGGCTGTGTATTACCTTGTGTCATCATGATGAGTAACCTTAAAGATAAAAGGGAAAAATTAATTTTTTACGTCCAGATCGTTGATGGCGAATCGGGCAATATTTTCCTCTGTAATATCCTTGCCATGTAATTCTCTGGAAATTCTACCTTCGCGCATAACCAATACGCGGTCAGAGATGCGGATTATTTCCGTCATTTCAGATGAGACAACTATTATCGCCTTTCCCTGCTGAGCCAGCTTTTCAATCAGATTATAAATTTCTGATTTGGCACCAATATCGATACCACGGGTAGGCTCATCAAAAAGAAATACTCTGGCGTCGGCGGCAACCCAGCGACCAATAATCACTTTTTGCTGATTGCCTCCGCTTAGTGTGCCAATCGGCTTTTCAATATTCAGCGGGCGTAACTTTAAGTCAGTCATTACATCAGTCGCGACCTGATTTAATTTACTTTTCTTAATCAGCCCACCTACAGAGAATTTTCGCATTGACGGTAGGGCGACATTCATTTTGACCGCACGTTCTTTAATGATGCCTTCCTTTTTGCGGTCTTCTGGTACCAGCCCGATACCAGCACGAATGGCATTGGCGATAGAGAGTTTTCCCAGCACTTTGCCTTCTATTGCTAACTGCCCACTGGTGGATTTATCGATACCGGCAATCAGCTTCAAAAGCTCAGTGCGTCCAGCACCAACCAGTCCGGCAATGCCCAACACCTCGCCCGCGTTAACCTTAAAACTGGCATTGACGACGGCTTTATCTCGACCAAGGTTTTTGACTTCCAGCACCAGCTTTTCAGTAGCATAAGAATTGTGCTGTACCTTCTCAATTTTACGTCCCACCATTTTGGTGACGATGGTCTCTTCCGTTTCATCGCAAATGTTAACCACGTCGACCTGCCTGCCATCACGCATAATGGTTGCACGGTCGCAGACTTTAAAAATCTCATTCATTTTGTGCGACACGTAAATCAGCGCCACATTCATAGATTTGAGATCGGAAATCAGCTCCGCCAGCCGGTCAAATTCACGTGGTGTCAGGCTGGATGTTGGTTCATCCATGGCGATGATTTTCGCATCATCAAGCAGTGCGCGGGCAATTTCCACGATCTGCTGTTGGGATACTTTGAGATTCTTAATCGGTTCGTTGGGATCGATCGTGGGATCGAGGCGTTTAAGAATCGTCATCGCCCTTGCGTACTGGGCTTTCTTGTTAACGAACAAACCTTTGTATCTGGTTAATGGTCGGCCTAAAAACATATTCTGCGCAACGGAGAGTTCAGGAACGTGCTGCAATTCCTGGTGGATCATGGCAATACCAGCATGGCGCGCAGACAGCGGGCTTTTCATCTGAATAACCTGACCTTCAACACAGATCTCACCGCTATCCGCAGCCCTGACGCCGGACAGGATATTGAGCAATGTCGATTTCCCAGCGCCATTTTCGCCAATTAGCGCATGTACTTCCCCACGTTTAACTGAAAAATCAACGTCCTGAACAGCAATGGCATTGCCATAGGTTTTGGTGATACTGCGCATCGTTAAACAAAACTGTTCCATACACCCTCCGTTGCCTGGCTTTATTGCTGTTTCAGCAGTTCACGTAGTTTGTTGTTATCTTTGGTGGAGAATGCATCTGCATTTTCTTTAGTGATGAGCGCCTGCGGAGTTGAAACTACACGAGAGATTTTCTGCCCATCAATCAGACGCAGCATCACTTCCATGGCAACTTCACCCGTCAACACCGGGAAGCTATCCACCGTGCCAGTCAACTCTCCGCGCTTGATGGATGCATAAGCATCAGAAATGCCGTCAGTGCCGAAGACCGCAACCTGGGCAGATTTATTAACCGAGCGCACGGCTTCAACGACACCCAACGCCATGCCGTCGTTATTTGCGTAAAAGCCAATTAAATCAGGATGCTGTTGCAAAATAGTGGCGGCGGCATTATAGGCACGCTCGCGGCTCCAGTTTGCCGGAATACTGGCGACAAGCGTAAATTTACCGTTGGCGGTAATAGTCTCACGAAAACCGCTGGTGCGCTGGCCTGCGGCATATACACCCGGTTGCCCTTCGATAATGGCTACTTTGCCACCTTCAGGGTGGTGTTTGATGAACCAGTTCGCGACCCGGACACCGTTATCTTTCTGCACATTGCCCACATACCATGCAGCAGTTGGCATGACAGCATCGTTCACGTTGACGACAGGAATTCCTTTGCTTTTCGCGGTTTCCCAGGCAGGTTGCAGATTGGCATCAGTTTGCGGTGACACCAGCAGGCCATTAAAACCTTGAGAGAGAAGGGTTTCGGCAATTGAAAGCTGACCTAGCTGATCGTCTTCATTTGCCGCAGCCTGATAAGCGACGGTAAAACCATTTTTTTTCGCTACGTTTTTGTAGCCTTCACCCAGCGAGCGCCAGTATTCATTGGTTAATGTTTTCGATACGCCGCCAATTTTCAGCTTACTGTCGACGGCGGGCATCGGGCCATATTTGCTGGTAAGCTCTGTCCAATCTGTACGATCAGGTTCGGTATCAGAATGCAGTGGTGGAAGTTCCGCTGCGTAAAGGCAAGAGCTGAATAAGGTAGAGGCGAGTACAGAGAGTAATTTTATTTTCATCTTTTGACCTTCAATGTTTTTGTAGGGGTATAACACCGGTAGCTTACGAATCAGCGAGCCAGCATGATGTCATTCACTATTTGCTGTGATGTAACAGCATCCTGACGCGCGATCGCATCTGATAGCTCCGGGTTGTTGTTGAGTTTTTCACTCAGTTTTAAAAAACGTTTGACGGTCGCGATATTGGTTTCAGCTTCGCGTACCGGATCAAGACCACTAGCGTCCGGGAAGGTATCGAAGTAATACGCACCCTGATAACCATCGCGCTGCATTTGCCAGATAAATTCCAGTGTTGCACGAGGATTGACTGAGCCAACCATCAGACCATCGTCACGTTTTCCCCAGCCGTCGTTCAGATCAAGACCCAATAAACGTGAGCGACGTGCAACCATTGCGGCAGCGTAAGCCGGGATTTCGTTGGCGAAAAGTACGTGTGCAAAATCAAGCGTAATGCCCAGATTTGGTGACCCCGCTTCTTCTACGGCTAACAGGCAGGTAGTGACGTTCGGGAAGATACTGTATGCACGAGGTTCATTGGGCTTATATTCAATGCTGATATCAACATCCGGTGCGTATTCCGCTACTTCACGTACTGCGCTGACGGCATCTTCCCACATCTTTTTGTAATCAGCCTGGAAGCAGTAATCAAAGCCATCCTGACCCATCCAGAGTGTCATTAATTTGGCCCCAAACTCGCGCCCTGCATCAATACCTTGTTTAGTCAGCTCAATGGCTTTGCGGCGAATTTTTGCATCCGGGTGAGTAAAGGCACCGATTTTGAATTCAGGAGCATCCCAGCGCATTTGCATTCCGTTAACCGCAAGGCCAGCAGCTTCAATGGCCTGGCGCATGGTTTTAACGTCAGTTGTCATATGCTGGGGATAGTTTAAATCCAGGTGAGTCAAGCCTTGCACCGTTCCGGCGCGTTCAATCATTTGCAGTACCGACGGTTTACCCTGCAAATCAGGCCAGTAAATATGTGGTCCGGAGGCAAAAGAGTTCAGGCGTGTAGCAAATTTCAATTCTGACATGGGAAGTCCTTCCTAAATTGAACTGTAAAGTACTTTCTTTCTTCACAATAATTCGTAAAGTAATGATTTACTATCATTGGGAGACTGCTTCCGCAAGTTAATTACGTCGTGGGGGAGGAATTTTGCGATGCTATTCACGAAATCAGAATGGCTGGGGGAGGCTTTGACGAGGCGTAAGGCTCGACTGAATATCTAAGTCTTATGATTTTTAAAAACTATAGGATATTAGTGCGAGAGATTCTTTATCGATGCTGTCGAAATGAGCTACGCCCCGGCCACAGATACACAACAAGCAATCGAGCTCATTCTGTAAGCATACCCATTTTAGTTCCACGCACTTTTTGAGATTTCCGGTTTCTCAGCCATCAGCCGGTACTCTTCCGGTGTCAGGTTATTCAGGGATTCATGGGGCCGCTCACTGTTGTATTCGTTCAGCCAGCGTTCCGTTATTTCCCGTGCTTCGTTCAGCGTTCTGAACAGATAAAAATCTAGTATTTCGGTCCGGTATGTTCGGTTAAATCGTTCGATAAACGCGTTCTGCGTCGGCTTACCCGGCTTGATAAATTCCAGCATCACACCATGCTCTTCAGCCCATTGCGCCAGAGTCAGTGAGATCAGTTCCGGCCCATTATCCATCCGCATCTTTAGCGGATATCCACGGTTTGCCACTATCCTGTCCAGCACACGGACGACGCGCTGCGCCGGGATATTCAGGTCAATTTCGATAGCCAGAGCCTCGCGGTTAAAATCATCCACGACGTTGAAAGTCCGAAAACGTCGGCCACATGTCAGTGCGTCGTGCATAAAATCGATGGACCAGCTCTGGTTCAGAGCCTCCGGCGTGGCCAGCGGAGCCGGATTGCGTACCGGCAGACGTTGTTTGCCCTTGCGAGGAAAATTCAGTTTCAGCAGACAGTAAATACGGTGCACGCGTTTGTGGTTCCAGACGAGCCCTTGTCTACGAAGCACCTGAAAAAGCTTCTTAAATCCGTATCGCGGATAGCGTTCTGCCAGTTCAGTCAACGCCAGGATCACCGGTTCATCACGCCGGGTATCGGGCTGATAAAAATACACCGTCCTGCTCAGCGAAACTGTCCTGCATGCCTGGCGGATGCTCATGGAAAATTGTGCAGTCAGATAGCTGACAAGCTCCCGCTTTATCGCTGGTTTTAGAGCTTTTTTTCGATAACGTCCTTCAGCGCCCGGCATTCCAGACTCAGATCGGCAAACATCTGCTTCAGACGACGATTCTCGTCCTCAAGATCTTTGAGTTTTTTAATATCAGCCGCTTCCATCCCGCCATATTTCGCCTTCCAGTTGTAGTAGCTGGCTTCGGAAATAGCGGCCTCGCGACACACATCTTTGACGGTGCGCCCGGCTTCGACAGACTTCAGAACGGCGATGATCTGGTGCTCGGTGAATCGGATCTTACGCATAGCGATCTCCACAGGTGACATAATCAGTATGTCGGAAGATCTCTAAAAGTGAATGGTACGGATTACAGGGATACTTACAGCCTCACCTGTCGCTTCAGCACGCAGTTCCACAATTACTTAATTCCTCACTCATTCAACCCGCGTTATTTTCGCCCTCCCCCTTCCAGCCTGACGGTCGAACTCCCGCGCCTTCATGCCCCATCGAGCGGGGTATCGCCGGGCCGGGGCTGCTGGCCCGTGTGCTGAGCTCAAAGTATGCAGAGCATACCCCGCAGTATCGCCAGTCAGAAATATACGGTCGCCAGGGTGTGGAACTGAGCCGTTCACTGCTGTCGTACTGGGTGGATGCATGCTTCCGGCTGCTGTCACCGCTGGAAGAGGCGCTTCAGGACTATGTCCTGACCGACGGCAAACTCCATGCCGATGATACCCCAGTGCTGGTGCTGTTGCCGGGTAATAAGAAGACGAAGACCGGGCGGTTGTGGACATACGTTCGTGATGACCGCAACGCCGGGTCAGCGCTGGCACCGGCCGTGTGGTTCGCCTATAACCCGGACAGAAAAGGCATCCACCCGCAGACCCATCTTGCGAAGTTCAGTGGTGTGCTGCAGGCGGATGCATACGCCGGGTTCAACGAGCTTTAACGCAATGGCCGGATAATGGAAGCCGCCTGCTGGACTCACGCCCGCCGTAAAATCCACGATGTGCATGTCCGAACGCCATCGGAGCTGACGGATGAAGCCCTGAAGCGTATCGGCGAGTTGTATATCATCGAGGCGGAAATAAGGGGAATAGCGGCAGAACAGCGCCTTGCCGAACGTCAGCAGAAAACGAAGCCACTGCTGAAATCACTGGAAAGCTGGCTGCGTGAAAAGATGAAAACCCTGTCGCGACACTCAGAGCTGACGAAAGCGTTCGCATACGCCCTGAACCAGTGGCCGGCCCTGACGTACTATACAGAAGATGGCTGGCGGAAGCAGATAACAACATCGCTGAAAATGCCCTGCGGATGGTCAGTCTGGGGCGTAAAAACTGGCTGTTATTCGGTTCTGACCATGGTGGTGAGCGGGGAGCACTGCTGTACAGCCTGATCGGGACGTGCAAACTGAACGACGTGGATCCAGAAAGCTACCTTCGCCATGTGCTTGACGTCATAGCTGACTGGCCGGTCAATCGGGTGATGAACTGCTCCCCTGGCGCATCTTACTGCCAACTGAGTAGCCCTCGTTCGTCAATACGGTTCTCGCTGTACGCTTACGTTTTGTCATGAGTCACCTCTGGTTGAGAGTTTACTCAGTTAGTCGTGTGTCCACTATTCGCGGGTAGGATCAAATTTAGTCTCCAAGATTTCCGGTGCGATCCACTCGCCATTGAAGCGAAAAGATGTCTATAAATCACACACTACAGAGTTACTTGTAACATGTAATACAAGCGCCGCCCCCTTCTGCTAGATCGTACATCGCGTCCATATCTAATGTGTCTATGAGCATGCTTTCATCCACCATCGCATGCATACCTAGTCGACGTTTCCGTTCTCGTTGTTTTTTCTTTTCGAAACGAGCTTTTACCTTCTCGTGGTTTTCCTTGATTTGCTTGATGCGCTCTGGGTCTTCCAGTGTTTCTAATGGTTCATTCGGTCCCATCCAGAAAAAAGTTTCGCCATTCGCGCTAGTCTCAGCTCTTTTTTCATAAGACTTAGCTTCTTCAAAGGCTTCTGGATGCTCTTCACGTAGGCGTACCCATTCGATTTTTCGTTGGAAGAAGCAGAATGTGCAGCCAGAACGAGAACGCCATTCATAGTATTTCGGCAAACCAAGTCCAGCACTCTCGAGTATGTCGAGTACGCCCTGCTTTTTGATGCCGTCCTCAGCAAACGGCATTTTGATGATGAGATCTTTTTGATTCTCATTGGGGCGATAACCATCACGCCAAGGTTCATCCGCGCGAATACCGACATAAGAAACAACCTCATAACCATCGGTGAGGAAAGGTCGAATCCATTTCTCAAATGGTTCGAGTTTCATACGGATGGTACACCACCGTTGCTGTCCTGCGGGTAGAAAATTATTGTGTTGCTCTAACCAATAATCGAAACCTTTTTTATCGTTAATATGCAAAATCGGTTTACCTAGCACAATTTCGAGTTGTTCTAGGTACTCATAAACTTCAGGTAATTCTTTGCCTGTATCAGTAAAGAAATACTCCATATTGAGTTCAGGATAATTCCTTGCCATGTAAACAGCGAGAGCAGCACTGTCCTTACCTCCTGAAAGACCAAGGACATGTTTTACCTTCCGTTCATTACTCATGAGTGATACCTACGTAATTTAACTTTTCGCTTCGAGCGACTTTCTTAGTAATTTCTGTAAGATATTGATCTTATAGAAATCATCCAGATCAGAAAGTTGGTTTTCAATGGTGTTCATGGTGCTTTGCAATTCATCTGTTTCAATAACTCTAACTTCTCGTTTAAATGAAGTCAGCTTGCCATCGTCATCTTCTAATACCAGAGAGACCAGTTTTGTCTTACCAGAGTTAGCGGTATTTCCGTTGCTATGCTGCGACTTCACTACGGTCAAAAAGTCTTGTGCGTAATCACTGATTTTGTTTGAGGCAGTTTGAAGAATACCTTCGTTCCAGTTCTGTTTTCCGCGTCCGATGACGATTTGAATCATGCTCTCTAACCACTGTAGCAATCCAGTATCACTTTTAGCGAGTTCCCTAGCGAAAGCTTTTAAGCGCAAGTCACCTGAGTTTTGCTCTACGTATTGGCACATTTGAGCTAGTTCTTCACCATTTTCCGGAAAAATAGTTTTTACTTTCGTCTTTATTACAGCCAGCATTTGCTCGTGCTTTTGTCTGAGAGTCTTAAAACAGTCTTCCAATAGATCAATTTGACTAGTGAAGTCATTAGCCCCAAAGGTTATCAACTCTTCACGCAAATCTTTGATAAGTAAAGTGTGTGGATCATTAGCTTGTAAAAAAAGATCTCTTATTCTCAAATAGGTTTTATTGCGCTTATCATTATCTGGAACTATATGGTGCGCGTTTTTTACCCACTGTGGCAGGTTATGTATGGTTGTCACCAATGGTGTTGCGACAGATAAAATGTTATTTGAAATGTTCCGGTTGGTTTCTGCTGCAGCGAAAATCGCGAGGTTTTGCAGCCACTCTTTTTCATCGTTTTCCAATACAATGTATTTCGCGGCAAGATCTCCAGGGTTCTTAATCAATTTATGGACATAGTCACTATCTGGCTTTGCGATAAAGGAAAATTCGCCAGACATATCTTTTTCATAGTATGCGATTTGCTCGCCCATTGATTTCAAGAAAGCGAGCAGGAAGATCGGAATAACCCCTCTAGTTAAACCAAAGGGGGCTCTTGCCCATAATTCGGCGATTTCAGATAAATTGGCCCCACTGCCCTTGCGATCTTTCAATCGTTGTTCCGCTGCGGCGAACAGGGCATTGAGCTTTTTATCCAAGTGATCTCTGAACCAATGCTCCCCATTTTCACCTTCAGCCGAGTGAATCGAAGTGTTTTTTAAGCAACTGATATACATGGACTTCTCTGGCGGGAAACCCTCAATACCTAAATCTTCGCTATCCTCTTTATCAAGCATGGCTTCAAGGAGCTTTTTCAACGCAGAAACTGCGGTGCCCGACAATTTGTTGCGGTTTACAAGCTCGTTGAGGATTTTAGGCGTTTGGTGAAATATGCTATCAGCAGCAATGGTTGCTATTTCACTGATGGTCTCTTTGTCAAACACCACACCATTGTGAATCCAAAGCGCATTATTGAATGCAGAAGTTAGAGCACTTTCTAAGGTAGACTCGGCATTAAATGTACGTGCTCTAAACTCTTCCCGAGCAACTTTATCGTGTGTAAGGGCAGCCCCGGTTATTTTGTCACTTTTGATGAGATCTAATGCGTATTTTTCATTTGCCAGGCTAATGATTTCACTCGCATTAGGTGCGCATGCGATAATCAGTGACTTGTCATTTCGCGTCAGTTCCATCAGTCGCTCTTCCGATTCTTCTTTTAGTAACAATAAGAAGTCTGCGAATTCACCATTTCGAGAAGTGATCAGCGTATTAATCTCGATATGGCTGAGTTGCACTGCTACCGTTTGAGCAGCCCATCGCAACGTACCAAATTCATGGTAATGGCCTTTAGCAATAACTTGGGAGCTAAAGTTGATACGCTCAATCGCTTCGTGGCTGTTATGAAGTTGATCAATTTTTTCCTCAACTAAACCAGCAATATCAAGATCAGAACCTTCAAATACTACCCACGAAGATAGGTATTTTCTAAATACAATACATGAGGCTTCTTTTAGCTGTTGTAAACACACATTGAGCTGTTCTTGCTCTGTGATCTCGGTTGCGGTTAGCAGTAGCTTCTCAGTTGCTGTCAGGTTTGCAGGCTTACCAAACAGGGTAATCAAAGCGATGGCTTTGATTAGTTGGATACATTGCGGTGAAAAGTCTTGCTTCAAGGCTTTTCTGATCGCATCAGCCGCGGTCGCCCAAGCATGGCCATCAGGAGATCCCAAAATAGCGTGCTCCATATTGGCTTCTAGATAATCCCATAGATGGCTAAGATCATATCGAGCGTTTTGGTCACTTGTTTGCTGTAAGAAAAGTTGAAAACTGAACTGTTCGTGAGAATTCAAAAAACTAAAAGTACTGCGTTCGTTTTGACTAAATCGTCGCTTGGCGATAGGTCCTAATAATAAAGCTGTCAATGGGTGAAGCGGAGTACATTGTTCCAGTCGGCTAAGCAGAAGCTCTTTACGCTGTTGCTTATCGTCAAGAGCATCTAGTACGCATTGAACTAACTGATCACTACTGCTTTGCGGCAATGTTGTTTTTATCGAGTTACTAATCAGTGCAACCGTTTCATCGGTTGATACGTTATATAGGATGTCGCTATAGCGCCCCTGAATCTTAGCCCATTCGTCCTGGAGTTTAGTGCCACGTTCTTTAGCGTATTCACTAAATGCCTGGTGCAACAAACCTAGAAAAATAACCGGTGTGTCGATTCGGGATAGCTCTTCTGCAATATCTTGGAATAAGTGTAAATCACCACCACTTCGATTAATGTACTCTAAGCTTTTACCCATCTCATCTGCGATGATGAGTACACCATCGACGTATGGAGCAACATCTTCAAAAAGCGCTTTCCATGTCCTAATGAGCTCCCTGTCACTTTCAACGTTCGCATTGCGGTACTTTTCCAGTAGTACACTGACTTTAAATGTCTTAGGGTGTTCTTCGAGAGCTCTAAGAGTCGCATTCCAAAAGGATTCGATCGGACCACTCACTCCACCTACGGAGCGTATTTGCAACCAACCCTCTTGGTAAGGGGGGCTCTCTTCTAATAGCGTTTTTGACTCATCATTAATGGCATTGAGTGCTGAACTACGAATATCAGCGTCAGCATGGAGCAAGCCAGCCAAAAGCAGTGCAACTGTCGATTTACCAGAACCGTAGGCGCCTGTAAGTGTGAAGGCGCTTTGTCCAGTTTGTCCGTACTGCCGAAAGAGTGTTTCTAAGGTTGCTTGTGCAGTTCCATGGTAGACCAAACCAGGGAAGAAATCGGCGCTCAAATCACTATCGATACGGGTAGAACGTTGGTGGCGTGTAGCGATAGAGTATTGTTTACTAAGAGTCACTCTGATTTTTCCTGTGGTTTATAGTAATTTTCAAGATACTGGCTTGGGTCGATACTTTGGATACTATCGGTCTCGAAAGAATGTTGCACTTGCCTTAAACCTTGGGTATCAGTCCAAGCAATTTTGCCTTCGGTCAGTGTTTCGACTTGATCAAGTTTGTCACTAAGTCCAGCTGAGGATAAACGGAATACTCGCCCCGGAGAGCCTATATCATTCAGTAGTACATCAAAAGACAACGTGTTCACGTTGCTGCTCTTGTGTTTTCGCTTTATGTAGTCAATGAGTGCATAGGTAAAGATCTCAACAGGTAATGAAGGGCGCCGAGAGAGTTCTGCTAGATAGTTTTTTGCATCTTCTTGTTTTAGCAAATCAAGCTCTGTGAAAGGTGAAGCAAAGCTGTCTTCATTGATTTTTTTCGATTGCAATGACTTATGCGCATACATTTGCAACAGACAGTCGATATCTTTATTTAATGTCTCTTCGGTTAGATCTTTTTCGTGATTAGTGAGTGCATCTTTAATTTCATTCGCTAAAAAGTCTTTTTTTACTTTTATTCCATTGAAATAATTGAAGAAAAATCTTTGTGCATTCAGTTCAGCTTTGTCTGAATCGATGGATTGCAGTAGCCAATGTAATAACCAGACCGTCCCGATCTTATCAAGGTATTCGTCATATGCAGTCCGACCGTCTTTATGAGTAAATAGCTGCTCCGCAAGCGCTGTCAGTTTATGAGTTTGTTCTTTATCATCATCGGATGTCACTAAGTTCAGTGCACGGATCCAGTGCCGGACTGAAAGCACCATATTTTTACCCATACCCATTGATTGCATCTGTTGCTCTATATTCGACTTACTTGAGAGGGACTCACCTTTTGCAACTTCTTGAATAATTTTATAAATCCATCCGTAACGGATAGGAAAAGTTTGATGTCCGGAGAATTTCAGTGTCGTAGATTCGATGCTCAATGTAATTACCTTGCTTCTGAATTGGAGATTTCATCCAAACGGATGACTTAATTGTATCAGAAGGTCATTACATCGAATAGCTATAATGCGGGTCCTTTATGTGCACTAAGTAGAGATCTATACACATTAGAAGAGATGGAATTCACTTAGTTTTAGTGTTACAATATATTTATTTTTATATTAAAATCATATGCTTAGGAAGGGAGTTTATGCAAAAGTCTCTGGAAATTTTTAAAGCAGAGCCTCAATCAGTTTTTGATGTCATCTGCACACGAAAAACTACAGGCTTTTATATGCCTGCTTATCAGAGACCATACTCATGGGAAGAAAGCCATATCAGAGATTTATTTTCTGATTGTGAAAACGTGTTTAGAAACCTTCTTGACTCACAAGATGCGATTATTTTCCTCGGTTCCATATTGAGTGTTGATGATAGTTCTGCGCTGACGATTTATCCATTAATCAAAAAAGATAAGCCTACGGAAATCAAACTTATCATTGATGGTCAACAGCGTCTTTCTACTTTGATGTTGATAATTCTCTGTCTCAATGAAAGATTGAGAATTCTTATGCCGAGTTTAAAGAAAGCGATTCATTCAGAACAAGACGAAGAAATCAAAGAGGTTCTTGAGGAATTACGTCAGGTAGTCTCGCAATTAGAGATTGATACATCAAATACGGTTATAGAGACAACTGCAGACCACGAAGCATACAAATATCTGCCTAAAATTATTCGTTCGCAAGTCGATTGCTGGGGAAGAAGTGAGAAGAAGGCGCAATATGATAGTCCTGTAGCTGAATTGTTATATTCCTATCAACGTCACATTGTTGAACAACGCGATAGCTCGGTGTTTAAGCCTTTAGATTTATCATTGATGAGTGCTTCTTCGAAACGTGTAGTAAACAACGTTAAGGAGATTAGGAAGCAGCTTGACTGTGTACAAAAAGGGTTTCAATTTAAATCACCTGACGGTGAAATTGAAGAAAAAATCAATATCAGCGATTTAATTGATCGTGAAACATTAGAAGTATGTCTGGATTTTCCTATCGATCAAGATTTAGCACAAGCTTCTGAATTGCACTCTAAAGTTGCGGAAGTAATTTACATCGTCGCGTTTGCGAAGTTTTTGCTTCACCGAGTTTGCCTTACATACGTCGAAGTCAACAATGAATCTTATGCATTCGACATGTTTGAAGCTTTGAATACTACTGGGGAACCCCTCACCGCCATTGAAACATTTGTACCAAAAGTAGTTGAATTCATCGGGTACCAACGCAGGAACGGAACTCCCGAAGAAGAGCTTGAAGCATCGATGGAGGTTCTTAACTCTATTACTGGGCGCTTTGAAGATATCATTGAAAGTAAAGAAAAAAATCTAAAAACTAAAGCATTAATTCTAGCATTTGTTCGTGCTTATGAGGGTAAAGTAAAAGTCACTAGTTTAAGAGACCAGCGTAATGCAATGCTCAAGAGTTATGAAAACTGCAGAAATGACCTTAAAGATGAATACTTATCTCAACTAGCAACCACTGCGAACTTTTTGTTCGATCACTGGCAAATAGCATTGCCCGATGTTAAGGGTTTAGTGGAGTCCAACTCTCAGGAAATTTCTAATCTGTGCCTTCGTTACCTTGTAGATATGAAGCATGACATCGTTCAAAGCCTATTAGTTCAGTTTGTACTGATTGATGAGAAATATGAAGTAACAGGTACGGAATATTCAGATTTTGCAAAAGTGCTTAAGTCCGTTACAGCGTTTAGCGTTCTGTGGCGAGCAATGAGTGGCGGAGCTGATGGAATTGATACAATTTACAAAAAATTATATGAACGTGGAGTGAGCGCAGATGCGAACGGGTACCAGTTGAAGGACGGTTCACTGACATCGGATCGGTTTAACTCTGATGTCATTAACAAATTTTTCAGAGCAGAACTTACAGAGAAAATTTTAACAAAAGGTTCTCCAAAAGAGACTGTAGATGAAAAATGGCTTGATATCTGTTCGAAACTGCAGACTCTAACAAACCCGAAGAGTATCAAGATGTTGCTCTTAGCAGGTTTGCATGGGGTAGAACTTAAAGGTGTTGATCACCTGATTTCAAATAAACCGAGTACTAACTATCTAACTACCACGATGTGGGAATTAATTTCTGGAAGAAACGCCATTAAGAAGGTTTTCAAGGGTGGTTCTACAGAGGGATGGAGTGATGAGGAAATCGCTAACCCAGAAGTTTACAACAAGATCGGTAACGTATTAATTGATGCACGAGACGGTGTTTCCAGCTCCCCCCCACCGTCTTGGTATAATCTCAAGCAACATTTACTTCAGGCTTTAGCAAACGAGTCGATTAATGATATTGAAGATATCTTATCAGCAGATTGCCATCTTTCTGAGCAGGCTAAACGCCATGCTTCAGTCTTGATGCTGGAGAAAAAATTTGGTGATATTACGTTTGCAGATAAATGGGAAAAACAGCAGATTGATGAACGAAGTTCATTACTACTGATTAATGCATGGCGCAACCTTACACAATGGCTTGATTGGGAGTAATCATGCAGTTTTCAGCCCTTGGACTCAAAGCTAAGTATGACTCAGATGAAGAAAGTATACTGGAATGTGTACATATTCCTTTGCTTGCTCACGCACATCGCTATGACAGAGCAGTGGGTTACTTTTCTTCAGATGTATTAGTTTCGGCAGCACAAGGACTGGATAAATTTGTTTATTCCGAAGGAAAAATGCGCCTTATCATTGGGAATCCGCTATCTGACGATGAGTATGAGGCGGTGATGGTGGGGATATCCAACCCTATTAAAGCTCAATCACTTCAACTAGCAGATTTGTTGCTTAATAGTAAAGAAAGAAACCTGAAGCTGTTAACCTATTTGGTGGCAAAAGGACTGCTTGAGATTAAGTTTGCTTTTACTCACAAAGGCATGTTCCATAAAAAGATAGGGATCTTTTATCAGAATAGCGAAACCATTGTCTTCAGCGGTTCAGCGAATGAAACTATAGCAGGACTGTCTAAGTATAACTCTGAGGAGGTTTCTCTATTTTTCAGTTGGCTTCAATCTTTTGAAGATTATGGTCAAGTAGAAGTCGATAATTTCAATACTCTTTGGAACAATAACAAGAAGCGGTCGAAAGTTGTTGCTATTGATTCAGAAGCTTACCAAAAAATCCAGAACAGTGTTGATCCTGAAGTTTTAAGGAAAGAATTATTCCCAGAATCTCTTCCGCCACAGATAATCAAACCGTTTTTCTCGTACAGCTTCCCAAAATCGGAACAAGAGCTAACAAAACTAAATATTGAAACAAAAACTCCTCGCAAGCCTCTGAAGGTGAAAGGTAGATCGTTTGAGTTATTTCCACACCAAATCGAAGCGATAGATAGCTGGCGAAAGGCTGATTACAATGGTTTGTTTAAATTAGCCACTGGTTCAGGTAAGACATTCACATCCATCTCTGCGATGGTTGAGTTGTATGAAGAGCGTCATAAGAATGGTGACGCAACTTTTGTCATTATCAGTGTCCCTTATATCGAATTGGCCAATCAATGGGTAAAAGAGTTAGCCCCTTTCAACGTCATCCCAATTCAATGTTACGATAGCTCTGATAATTGGGCTGCTGCATTGGATACAAAACTGTTGCGTTTTCGAACTGGAACTTTGGATTTTATCTGTGTTATTGCAGTCAATAAGACTATGGCATCAGAATTGTTTCAGTCAAAGATTGCCAAAGTATCATTCGAAGATATGTTGTTAATTGGTGATGAGTGCCACCACCTTGGTAGCCAAGGCTATTTCGATGCTTTGCCTTCAGCTCGTTATCGAATTGGGTTATCTGCGACGCCTTTTCGAACAGAAGATGATGAGGTCGAAGGGTCGCCTTTCCCTGATACAATCAGACAGAATTTACTTTCATATTTCAAAGGTATTATAAGTGAGTACTCGCTGAGTGATGCCATTAAAGACGGGATACTATCTCCTTACCGTTATGACCTTGTCCCGGTTTATCTTGATGAGCAAGAGCAAGAAGCCTACGAAGATTATTCAGCAAAGATTCAGAAGCTTATTCTGAGAGCAAAGTCGACAAAGTTATCAAGTGATGAACAGTCGATGTTGACCAATCTGTGTGGTGCGCGAGCAAGGGTACTGGCCACGAGTTCAGGAAAGTTACCGGCATTGCTCTCCTATTTGCGGAATCATCCTGCGTTGTCATTAACACACTCGTTAATCTATGTGGGAGAAGGTTCGGCGCCAGGAGATAAAATTCCATATATAACGAAGGTCACCAACTGTCTACATGAGCATGGTTGTAAGGTTTCCAAGTTTACTTCGCAAGAAACTTCGTCAGAGCGACGTAGGATTATGGATAGTTTCAAAGAACAACATATCGATTCTTTAGTTGCCATGAAGGTACTGGATGAAGGGATCGATGTGCCGGTGTGCAGAAGTGCATTTATCTTGGCAAGTACTCGTAACCCAAGACAATATATACAGAGAAGAGGCCGTGTTCTTCGAAAAGCAGTAGATAAAAATGAAGCCTTAATTGTGGACTTTGTTGTTCTCCCTTTACCAGGCGTAGTAAATCAATTCAGTCAGAATTTACGTCGTGCTGAATTGGAGAGAATAGATGACTTCAGGTTAACAGCCATAAACCCCGAAGAAATTGACAAAAGAATCATTGAATTAGGAATCTATTAATGGATCTTAGCGCATTAAAAGTCTTATTAAAGGAAATTGATAAAGATACACAGCTTGCTCATGAGGATTACTCCAATAAGTCCGCTATTCACAAAGCGGCTTTACAGGTCATGCAATTTGAGAAAGAGCTTTATTATGGGGATTTGGTGCAAGGTCGTCATCTCCAGAAGATAAAAGATATTATTGAGATTAATGCGGAAGATATCGTAAATGAAATTAATAAAAGTTGAGATAAATAACTTTCGCCAATTTTATGGTAAACAGGCTATCGATTTTGCCGTGGATCCTGAGCGCGGAGTTACGCTAATTCATGGAGAGAACAATGGTGGTAAGACAGCGTTGCTTAATGCTCTTCGCTGGTGTCTCTACGAGGAAACCACTGAAAATTTACTCGATCCTAAAAAACTTCTTAACAAGCATGCTGAAGCACAAGGTAAGAATACTTTCAGTGTATCTATTCAACTAGAGCATGAAAATCGCTTGCTTGAGGTTAGACGAATTCAGGAAAAAAATAGTGCTAGCAGTAATTTGCATGTTTATGAGATTGAAGATGGTTGTTATGCTGAAAAGGCTGAAGAAAACCCGAATACGTTAATCAATACCTTTTTACCAAAAGAGATGTCTCAATACTTTTTCTATCAAGGCGAGGGTACGGGCACTTTAAGTAGTCAAAATGATTTCTCTCACATCAAAGATGCTATAGAAAAAGTTTTAGGATTGACTGTTGCTAAAACCACACTTAGGCACTTATCTAGTGTAAAAACAAGTTATCAAAAAGATCTCAAGCAGTATGATACAAACAGTGAAATTGAAACTTCTTTGTCAAACAAAGATAATTTGGTTGCAAGTTTAGAGCGCGACAAAGCACTACTAGCACAAAAGCAAAGCGAGTTGGAAGTTGCGGAAAAAGATTATGAAAATCAAGTAGGTAAACTTACTCGTTTTGACAAGACAGCCATTGAAGACAAACTAAAGCTTCGCCAACAAAAATCAGAGTTACTTAATGGCTATGAACGACAGCGAAAGCAGTTATTGTCTGAAAAAATCACAAAAACGCCGGCTTGGGCATTGAGTACATTTAGCCAACAGCTTGCTGCAGCCGATCTTTCAGCAATCAATACTGAAGAACTTAATAAGTCACTACGTTATACCGTAGATAAACAATTATTACGTGAGATTATAGATAGTAACGAATGCATCTGTGGTACTCACATCGGCAAAGACAGCTCGGCAGTATTACTTTTAGAAGAACTTGGCAAACATGCGGTTGACCCTGACCTCAAGCGCCGTTGGGGGTTAGCGGTCAAGTTGCAAGAAAAAATGAGTAATCAATTACTCCCCAAAGCCAGTATGGAAAAGTTATTAGCGGATATTGATAGTCATGAAGACAATATGCAGGAGCTTGAACACAGCATAAAAGACTTAAGTCATACAATTATTGAGTCTGATATTGATGACATTAAGATTATCGAACGAGCAAAAGATTCTGCAAAATCTAAATGTAGCCAACTAAACGGTCAGATTCCGCAGTTGGAACAGAGCATTCGTAAAAAAGAGATTGATATTAAAGATATTGATCGCCGTGTAATTAGCTTGTCATCAACTCAACCTAAGGCTCACAAAGTTCGTGATTTGATCATAGCGACAGAAAAGATAATCGAATTATACGAAGAGGCTTTGAACTCCTCACAACATGGTGTTGAGCAAATTTTATTGAAAAAGATGCAGTCTTTGTTTAGTCAAGTCGCTTTTAACGGTTATACGGTTCAAAAAGATTCTAAAGAATCGGGCGGAAGTTTCACATGGTCAATAGTGGATAAAGAAGGCAAACGCGCAGCCGCGGGTAACGGTTATCAAGCTATGCTCGCGATATCGTTTATTGTCGCGCTAATTGAGTTCTCGAAGGTACGTGCTAATAACAAGCAGCATCTACTTACACCAGGAACAATTGCTCCATTTATTGCAGACTCGATTCTTGCTTTTATTGGTCCAGATAATGGTAGAGAGCTTGTCCGTTACATTGCAGATAAAGTAGAACAATCAATATTTATGTTTTCTCAGGCCCAGTGGACTGAAACGCATACCGACAAGGGAATTCGGCATAAAGTAGGCAAGGAATATAATCTCGTTCAACATACAGTGCTGACCGAGGACGAATTTAAAGGTCAGTATCCGACACAGCTTACAGTGAATGGTAAGGACTATGAGGTTGTGCGCTTTGGCAGTGATTTTGACAAAGTAACCATTGAGGAGATTCCATTCCATGGCTGAAATTATTGACTGGCGTAAGCTATCTGTTCGCCGGGATTCCCGTTTTGAATCCTTAGAAGAGCGATTTTGCTCTACAAAAGGTGCAAAAAATGATTTCCAAGTCTTTGGCACAGTTAAAGAACTAATGGTTTTCGCTGCGTTGGTTGGTTATCAACTTGATGACTATCAGCCACTTGAGTCCAAGGTAAACACAACGCCGATTTTGTTGGATACTTATGCGACGACAGGGCATGACGCTTATATATACCTTATTGCACTAGCGAAAGAACCGTCACTAGACATTCTCAAAGATGAGCATTTAAGGAATGCTGTTGGCATCTTTGAGGCATATTGCAACAGTGGTTTAAAACACATTGATAGCTGGATAATGAATAATATTGGCGAGTCGCAAGTGACCAATATATTATTTAATCAAACACTCGAGTACTTAGTTGAAAATGAATAATTACTTCGACTACGCCGCGTCGACACCGGTTTCTCAGCACACTTTAGAAGCTATGAGACCTTGGGAGACTGAAAATTTTGCGAATGCTTCTTCTGCGCACGAAGCAGGAAGAGCGAGTTTTCAAGCAATCCAACAGGCAAGAGAGCTCATTGCAGATAAAATAGGTGCCCTTCCAAGTGAAATTATTTTTACAAGTGGTGCTAGTGAAGCGAACAACCTAGCGCTAAAGGGTATTGCTTTCAAAAACTTTGATACCAAAGGCCACATCATTACCACAGCAATAGAGCACAAATGTATTCTCAATACCTGTGCATTTTTAGAGTCGCTCGGTTTCGAAATTACCTACCTATATCCTGATCAGAGAGGCCGCATATCACCTTCTTCACTCGCGGCAGAGATACGGAGCAACACTATTCTTATTTCAATCCATCATGTCAATAATGAGCTAGGGACAATTCAGCCCATCGAAGACTTTGGAGTAATAGCCTTTGAGCACAATATTCCTTTTCACACTGATGCAGCACAGAGTTTTTGCAAGTGTGATATTGATGTGGATGATATGAATATCGATATGCTCTCTTTATCCGGACACAAAATCTATGGCCCTAAAGGCATCGGAGCGCTTTATGTGCGTGATGCTCGAGATTCAGAATTAGTTCCTCTTATCCATGGCGGGGGACAAGAGGCTGGGTTACGTGGCGGCACATCACCTACTCCCTTGATTGTAGGGCTAGCAGCAGCAGTAGAATGTTACCCCACGCAAGAGAACCCAATCGAACATCAGTTTCTGGAACTCATAGCGCAATTTGATTTTACAAGAAACGGTGGGGACGCCGTTGTACCGACAACCTGGAGTGTGACATTCCATTCGGATGAAGAGGTAAAGCGCTTTACGAATGATTGTCCCTGGCTTATATCTCAAGGATCTGCATGTAATGCGCTTTCAAATGTGGCCTCTCATGTACTAACAGCAATTGGGATGTCGGAAGAGGTAGCACGGCGAACCTATCGCATCAGTCTCCCACCTTATAAGGTTAGCGATGAATTATCTTAAATCCGGCCACCTGCTTTCTTGCAAGCGCTAATCGCTCTTCAAATACTTGTCTGTGCAAGAAGACCTCACTTGTCACTATTGTCCCCAAGAGCTTTGAAAGTCGATTATCAAAGCTCTTCTGCTTTGCATATTGATCGTGTTTGCTATCAAGTAGCAAATGCTTATTGAGCAGCGGTGGGCAGCGAGATTCATCGTGATAGTAAAAAAAATCTATGTCTTGATCGGACATTTTTATTTTGATTCTTTCTACCAAATAAGGTACCGATTTATAGAAATCATCGTAGTGGGTCAACGTGAGTTTCCCGGAGTTAATATGTATTTTGACCAAGTCGACTCCATCGTCGATCTCTCCGTACAGTTGTAATGCAGCTCCCACGTAAACACGTAATAAAAGTGGTAACATATCGATATAATTCTTATGGAAAATAAGAGAATGTCCCTCATTGAGAATACTTGCGGGCAATTGTTTGTGTGCCTTTATACACTGCTCCCCGATTAACTGCGTATCAGCTATCGCAAAAAGTAGTTCTGTAGCTAGATTATTTGCCGTTCGATAGTCATCAAATAAGGCTTTAATATCACGTTTTAAACTTTCAGGCTGTTGAGTATAAGGTCTTCTTTTCTCAAATAACCCCATAGCAAAGTATATAAGTAGGTCTTCCTTATGAGATTTCTCCGCATTAGTAAAATCACGTATATCAAACATGTCTTGAAGCAAACCGAAGACTTGTTTATGAGACCCAATCAAACATCTCACCTCTTCGGAACGCTCGAACTCATCATTTGCTGGTATACGACCAAGCTCCAGACACACATTCCAAAAGTCACTAAAGAGCTCGCCGTTTTGGGTAATAATAAGTTTTGCTCTATCTTTACTCTCAATGGGCTGAGGAGAACTGAGTTGCTGCCAAGTATGGTGCCTCTGGTATTTACTCTGAAGATAACGTTGTTCTTCTAACTTATCTTTGAACACATAAAAAATGCCAGGAGCTACGGCAATAACATCTTCTTGCAAAGAGCGTTCTAAATATCCCTTAAACTCTGATTGCGCATAATACTTTTGGAAAGTATTTCTGGAAGTAATAACACCATCCTTATAGGGCTGGAACTGTGCGATATACGACTCATTTGCCAACATAATGGATACGACAAGTATCTTGTCCGCTAACTCCCAAGCGCTCAAGAGCGCTTCGAGGCGCTCATCTTGATCCTCAATGACATTAAGAACAAACCCTAAATTCACAATATCAGAAGTTACTTTGTCATTGTCAGGTGAAAATACCGGATCCCAACCTAAAGCATCAAGGCCATGAGCCTCAAGTTCCCTAAGATCATCTCCTCGACCGCATCCATAGTCAAAAATAGAAAACGGGCCATCTAAATAGCCTTGCTTGGCTAACGTCTTCATCGGCCCGGATAACTCATGGCGAACAATAGCGGTCTTATAGCGATCGATGCTAGCTTCTGCAGCGTTAATGCTCAGGAGTTCATCATCTGCTTTTAACAACCGCCCATCGACTAAATGGTAACCTTTTTTCTTAATCAAATTAAGCCAAGAGCGTTTGAATCCTATCGTCCGAGTGTTTTCGTACAAACCAGCTTTTTCCCCTTCTTTTGTAAGAGAAGAGAAGTGCTCATAGTAGTCACTCTCTGGCAAAATCATGGTTTCCTTTCGGTGTAAGATAGGCGGGTTATCAGAAGTGCGATAGCAAGTTACTTTATGACTTAGCTTGCTTAAATCTACATTCAGGCTCTGTTCAAGTGCAGGATACGAGTCACTATAAAAATCGGGATAGTTGAGTAATGATAGGCGAAATTCGTTCTTAAAAAGCTTGATTAGGTTCCATTGATCATCAGGCAAATTCAGTGCTAGGGCAACGGCTGGTATAAATTTTTGCAATTCAGGTGGGAGCTCAAGCATGGCATCTCTGTGCAAGTACAACGCGTCAGGGAGTTGTTTTCCTATTTGCACCTGTTTGATAAGCTGCTTAAATGATTGGAAGTCCATCTTTTAGTAATAGTTCCAGTTTGCAGAGCTAGGTAGATGATTATTTTAGCAGTATTGCTTAATGATTAAACAGAACATGTCAATAATTCTGCGTAACTCCCCCCTCTCGTCAATGAATCACCAACCAGCCTCACCCTAATAAGGCTAGTCCATCAGTTTTAATTAGATAGATATAACAAACAATTCACTCAACATTACCACGATTGGTCTTCGCATAATCAAACGGCGTAATCCCCTTCTTTCTATTAGCATCCAGATACTCAGCCCACCATTGCAACATCAGCCTCCTCTCCCCTAGATGCTCGGCCTTATGAATATAAGCCGCACGCACAGAGTTACGTTCCATATGGCTCATCTGCCGTTCCACCGCATCCCTCGACCACAATCCCGATTCAATCAGCGAACTACACGCCATAGTCCTGAAACCGTGGCCGCAGACTTCAACCTGCGTGTCATACCCCATCACCCGTAAAGATTTGTTAACCGTGTTTTCACTCATCGGTTTACGAGGGTTATGATCGCCAATAAAGATCAGTTCATGATCGCCACTGAATGTCTTAATCTGCTCAAGAATCGACAGAGCCTGTCGGGAAAGCGGTACCAGATGGGGCGTACGCATTTTTGACCCACGCTGCGAGTGCTTTACTCCTTCGATAGCTTCTCGCTCAGCTGGAATCGTCCACATAGATGTTTCAAAATCGATCTCTGTCCAACGGGCAAAACGCAGTTCACTGGAACGAATAAAGACGAGGAGGGTTAGCTCAACGGCAAGGCGAGTTAAAGGCCTACCGGTATAGCTGTCAATTCTTTGAAGAAGCTCAGGGATACGTTTCAATTCAAGAGCAGCTCGATGCTGTCTGTTACTTGAAGCAACGGCACCCACCATTTCCTGCGCGGGATTATAGTCAAGCAAACCGCTCTGAACGGCATAACGCATGATTGCAGTAGTTCGCTGCTGTAGCCGGGAAGCCACTTCTAGTCGCCCCGACAGTTCTACAGCTTTAATAGGAGCTAACAGGTCCCGTGTTTTTAGTTCGGCAATATTACGTTTGCCAATGGCAGGAAAGAGGTTGTCTTCCAGGCTTTTCAGCACACGTCGGCTATGTTCTTCCGACCACTTTTTATTTGTCGCATGCCATTCAACAGCGAGCTCTTCGAAAGTGCGTGCTTCTTCCAGCTCAACCTTATCATTTTTCTTTTTGTCTCCCGGATCGATGCTGTTTGCCAAAAGCTTACGAGCTTCATCGCGACGAGCTCTGGCATCAGCAAGAGATACGTCAGGGTAAACCCCTAAAGCCAGCATTTTTTGCTTTCCGTCAAAGCGGTACTGAAGACGCCAGTATCTTGAACCATTTGGATGGACGAGAAGATGCATACCGTTGCCATCGGTCAGCTTGTATTGCTTATCCGTTGGCTTGGCTGTTCTGACTTTGATATCTGTTAGAGCCATGCTTATCCCCTCCCTGTTGGTACAAGCATTATCGAACCGGAAATACCATCATCTGTACCAACATGTGTTAGTAGATGTACGTTGAAGTCGGTTGACCTTGAGAGAGTTAATATAGCGAGAAAGGTAGGTAAATGCTGGATTTTAGGCATAAAAAAAGACCTCGGTTGAGGTCTATTTACATACATATGGTGCCGAAGGCCGGACTCGAACCGGCACGTCTTTCAACGGTTGATTTTGAATCAACTGCGTCTACCGATTTCGCCACTTCGGCACGAAGAGGTATGCGGAAAACGTTGTGGATTATACCTGTAGCTCATCACCTTGCAAGCCCCATTCTACCTTCTGCGTGCTGAGTGCTGAAAAAAACAACGAATCTTCAGTCTGTTGTACGTTTGAAGCCTCACAAGGGGATTAATTGACCTAATCACAACATCTAAATAACTATTAAATCTGCAACTCCCACCACTGGTTTTCCCCAGGCATCATGATAGTCTTTCAAAGATAATCCCCTTCGGAGATAGCACCCGTTTATGATACGCCTCGCTGTTATTGGAACTAACTGGATCACCCGTCAGTTCGTCGATGCTGCCCACGAGAGTGGCAAATATAAACTCACCGCGGTCTACTCCCGCTCGCTGGAACAGGCGCAAACCTTCGCCAGTGATTATCCGGTGGAACATCTCTTTACCGACCTGGATGCGATGGCGAAGAGTGACGCCATTGATGCAGTTTATATCGCCAGCCCGAACTCTCTGCATTCCCCGCAAACTCTGCTGTTTCTCAGCCATAAAAAGCATGTAATTTGCGAGAAGCCGCTGGCGTCTAATTTGCGTGAAGTGGAAGCGGCGATTGCCTGCGCGCGTGAAAACCAGGTGGTGTTGTTCGAAGCGTTCAAAACTGCCAGCTTGCCGAACTTTATCGCGCTGCAACAGGCGTTGCCGAAAGTGGGTAAGATCCGCAAAGTGCTGCTCAACTATTGCCAGTATTCCTCGCGCTATCAGCGTTATCTCGATGGCGAGAACCCAAACACCTTTAATCCGGCGTTTTCCAACGGCTCGATTATGGATATCGGTTTTTACACGCTGGCGTCAGCAGTGGCGTTGTGGGGCGAGCCGTATTCGGTTCATGCTACCGCCAGCCTGCTGGAAAGCGGTGTCGATGCGCACGGTTCGGTGCAGATGAATTACGGCGATTTTGATGTGAACCTGCTGCACTCAAAAGTCAGCGATTCAACTATCCCAAGCGAGATTCAGGGCGAAGCCGGTTCACTGGTAATTGAGAAAATCTCTGAATGCCAGCGCATCACCTTTATTCCACGCGGCGGCAAACCGCAGGATCTGACGCTGCCACAGCATATTAATACTATGCTTTATGAAGCCGAAGTCTTTGCTCGTTTGGTCAATGACAACGAAGTTAACTATCCAGGGTTGATCACCTCACGCTCCACAGCGTTACTGAGTACGGAGATCCGCAAGCAAACGGACGTCAAATTCCCGGCGGATGATGTCTCTACGCAGTTACCGGCGTAAAGGTGTGTAAAAGCGGGGTAGCAGCATGTTGACGGATTGTAGCAATCGTAATATTTTGTTACCCGCAAAGGGGAGTAACTTCATTGTCGGTTAATCGTCATTACGGTGTGCAAACACCCGGTTACCGAGCAATACGAATGGCTTTTTATACAAAAAACCATTCCGTGTTGTAAGTGAGACCTTGCCGGAAGGCGAGATCCCTGTTGCAAGCATTAGCGGCTGGCGTCTTCCGACGTTGGCCGTTTTTGTTTTTATAGGAATAATTTTATGAATAGTGTCGGCACTCCATTACTGTGGGGCGGTTTTGCCGTCGTGGTCGTCATCATGCTGGCTATCGACCTCCTTCTTCAGGGGCGTAAAGGCTCGCACACCATGTCCATGAAGCAGGCGGCCGTCTGGTCCCTGGTCTGGGTTTCGCTTTCTCTGCTGTTTAACGCAGCATTCTGGTGGTATCTCACCGGGACATCTGGCCGTGAAGTGGCGGATACACAAGCTCTCGCCTTCCTCACTGGTTATCTGATTGAAAAAGCGCTGGCGGTGGATAACGTCTTCGTCTGGCTGATGCTGTTCAGCTACTTTGCTGTACCTGCTGCGTTGCAGCGCCGTGTGCTGGTTTACGGTGTGCTGGGCGCGATTGTGCTGCGTACCGTTATGATCTTCGCGGGTAGTTGGCTGATTTCCCAGTTCGAATGGCTGCTTTATGTCTTTGGCGCGTTCTTACTGTTCACCGGTATCAAGATGGCACTGGCGAAAGAAGATGAAGGCGGCATTGGCGATAAACCGCTGGTGCGCTGGATCCGTAGCCACCTGCGCATGACGGATAAAATTGAAGGTGAGCACTTCTTTATTCGTAAGAACGGTATTTTGTTCGCCACGCCGCTGCTGCTGGTGCTGATTCTGGTTGAACTGAGCGACGTGATTTTCGCGGTCGACAGTATCCCAGCAATCTTCGCAGTCACGACTGACCCGTTCATCGTGCTGACGTCGAACCTGTTTGCAATCCTTGGGTTGCGTGCGATGTACTTCTTGCTGGCTGGCGTGGCTGAGCGCTTCTCGATGCTGAAGTACGGTCTGTCGATTATCCTGGTGTTCATCGGCGTGAAGATGATGATTGTCGATTTCTACCATATCCCAATCGCTATTTCGCTTGGCGTGGTGGGCGGTATTCTGGCGTTAACGTTAATTATTAACGCTATCGTGAATTACCGTAACGATCAGAAAAACATGGCGAAGTAACCCTTCCCGGAATGAGAGAACCCCGTCAATGGCGGGGTTTTTCTTTTTATAGCGCCAACTGTACGAAGTGTTGCTAATGTCACATATTTGTTAATATTTGGTTATAAAATCTAGCCTGCACCGAAATAATCAGTGATTACTACTTACTACCTTGCGACATTTCCTTATACTCGGCCAGGCAAATACATTTCTTTACATCCGGTCAGAAAAGTACCTCAGAGTACAGACACAGGATGGGACGACATACAACACAGGAAGGTTATTCATGGCTACACAATCTCCGGGTATTCTTAAACGCCTGGCACAAGGCAGTCTGGTCAAACAAATTCTGATCGGACTGGTGCTGGGTATCGCACTGGCGGCAATTTCAAAAACTGCGGCAATCGCCGTCGGTCTGCTCGGGACATTATTCGTTGGGGCACTGAAAGCTGTCGCACCGGTTCTGGTTCTGATGCTGGTGATGGCATCTATCGCGAACCATAAGCACGGCCAGAAAACCAGCATCCGTCCGATTCTGGTGCTCTATCTTCTGGGAACATTCACTGCCGCGTTAACTGCTGTGGTTGTCAGTTTCGTGTTCCCTTCTACCTTGCATCTGGTGACCGGCGCTACCGATATCACGCCACCATCAGGCATTGTGGAAGTTCTGCGCGGCCTGTTGCTGAGCATGGTTTCTAACCCCATTGATGCATTGCTGAAAGCCAACTACATCGGGATTCTGGTGTGGGCTGTGGGTCTGGGCTTTGCTCTGCGCCACGGGAATGAAAGCACTAAAAACCTGATTAATGATGTTTCTGATGCGGTGACGTTCATCGTTCGTGTCGTGATTCGCTTCGCCCCAATCGGTATTTTCGGTCTGGTGGCATCAACACTTGCAACGACGGGCTTTGAAACGCTGTGGAGCTACGCACAACTGTTGCTGGTATTGGTTGGCTGTATGTTCGGCGTGGCGCTTGTCATCAACCCACTGCTGGTGTTCGTAAAAATCCGTCGCAACCCGTACCCACTGGTGTTCGCTTGCCTGCGTGAGAGCGGCGTAACTGCTTTCTTCACCCGTAGTTCTGCGGCTAACATTCCGGTGAACATGGCGCTTTGTGAGAAGCTGAATCTGGATCGCGATACTTACTCGGTTTCCATCCCATTGGGCGCAACCATCAACATGGCGGGTGCAGCAATCACTATTACCGTGCTGACGCTGGCTGCGGTGAACACTCTGGGCGTGCCAGTTGATTTACCAACCGCACTGCTGCTAAGTGTGGTGGCGTCGTTGTGTGCTTGCGGAGCTTCTGGTGTGGCAGGTGGTTCGCTGCTGCTGATCCCACTGGCATGCGGCATGTTTGGCATACCGAATGAGATTGCCATGCAGGTGGTTGCAGTCGGCTTTATCATCGGCGTGTTGCAGGATTCTTGCGAAACCGCACTGAACTCCTCTACCGACGTGCTGTTTACCGCAGCGGCTTGCCAGGCAGAAGATGCACGTCTGGCAGACAATAATCCGTTACGCGGTTAATACTCAAAGCTCCCTGCCCTTCGTGGCGGGGAGTTATCCCTCTTGTTGCTGGACCTCTTTTTCAACCTTAAACGGGTCAATGCCCCGCCGTTGCATCCGCCAGAAACGAATGATATTCAGGCCGTTCATCACCAGAAAACTCCCTTCGATTAACGTTCCGCCAATCGACCCTAGCCAGAAATTATGTGTCACCCAACAAGCCGTGGAGCACCACATCACACAACGAGTGGTTAGCCCTTTGCAGCGGAATAATGCCCAGGTACTGGCTACGGTTCCGGCAATCGGCAGTAATTCCATCGCATGGTTAAATTTAGCCAGACCCAAACCCAGTGTTAACGCAATGAAAATGCTCATCACCCATAGGCTCCGCGTACGCAGGGAGATAACGGTACGGATTGCGTTGAGTTCAGCACTCATGCCTGCCGGGCTGGCGCCCATCAAGAAGAAGTGAATACCGATGATGGCGCTGTAACCCGCCAGTTGTAGCTTGAAGCGCCGCTCGTCGCGGTTAATGAACGTGGTAATACCAACCACAAAGGCGAGAACCCCGACGCCCTGGGCAACCCAATACGCGGTCATGACAAATCCTTGTGAGTAAAAACGAGGCGAAAAAAAACGGCATTTCGAATATCAAAATGCCGTTTCATGGTAGCACCTGAGACGCTATTTACAACGTAACGCCGCTCTTAAAGATGGCTAATTCGCGGAAATCATTACGTTCATTACAGGTCTTTTTGCCGTTAGCGATATCAACAATAGTGTCGATAAACTCTGTCAGCAGTGTATTCATGTCGCTGCCGTGCAGCAGTTTGCCTGCGTCAAAATCAATCCAGTGCGGCTTTTTAGTGGCCAGTTCACTGTTGGTTGCGATTTTAACTGTTGGCACAAAACCGCCGTATGGTGTGCCACGACCGGTGCTGAACAGCACCATATGGCAACCTGCTCCAGCCAATGCACTGGTAGCAACCGCATCGTTACCCGGTGCGCTTAACAAGTTCAGGCCAGGCGTTTTCAGGCGCTCGCCATAACGCAGGACATCGACAACCTCGCTCTCACCGGCTTTTTGCGTACAGCCGAGGGATTTTTCTTCGAGCGTGGTGATACCGCCAGCTTTGTTCCCTGGTGATGGGTTCTCGTAGATCGGCTGGTTGTGTTCGATGAAGTACTGTTTGAAATCGTTCACCATGGTGACGGTTTTTTCAAACGTTGCTTCATCGCGGCAGTGGCTCATCAGAATGCGTTCAGCACCAAACATTTCCGGGACTTCTGTCAGCACAGTTGTGCCGCCGTTAGCCACCATAAAGTCAGAGAAACGGCCCAACATTGGGTTCGCGGTGATGCCAGACAGGCCATCGGAACCGCCGCACTCAAGGCCGAACTTCAGTTCGCTGATTTTACCAGGTTCACGTTTGTCGTGACGCATGACTTCGTACAGCTCTTGCAGTTGCTCAAGGCCGGCTTCAACTTCATCGTCTTGCTGTTGGCAAACCATAAACTTCACGCGGGATTCATCGTACTCACCCAGCGTTTCACGGAAGGCGCTCACCTGGTTGTTTTCACAACCCAGGCCAATCACCAGCACCGCACCCGCATTTGGGTGATGCACCATGTTTTGCAGCATGGTACGGGTGTTAACGTGATCTTCACCCAGCTGTGAACAACCGAACGGATGGCTGAACAGAAACACGCCGTCAATATCTTCGGCGTCGTGATTCTGTTTCAGGAAACGGTTCTGGATCTGACGCGCGATGCCGTTTACACAGCCCACGGTTGGCAGGATCCACAACTCGTTGCGCACGCCTACTGAGCCGTTTTCACGACGGTAAACGCTCACATCGCGGTCCGCAGCCTGGCTTGCCAGAGACTGGAAATCAGGTTGATAGCTATACTCATCCAGATCGTTCAGATTCGTACGCGCATTGTGTGAGTGAATGTGCTCACCGGCTTCAATCGTTGCCAAAGCATGGCCAATTGGTAAACCGTATTTAACGACGTTCTCACCTTGCGCAATGGTAACCAGCGCAAATTTATGGCCACGAAGCACCGGCTGGCGCAGAGTCACCTCTACACCTTCAACGGTAACCACTTCACCTTCAGCCAGGTCCACTAACGCAACAGCGACGTTATCTTGCGTATGGATCTTAATGTATTGCATATCAACCTCAGAGCCTGATTAGTTCAGTTCAATGCCAAAGTAGTCTCGGGCGTTGTTAAAGCAGATGTTTTCCACCATTTGGCCCAGCAGATTGATGTCAGCTGGAGCTTCGCCCGCTTCAACCCAACGGCCAATCATTTGGCACAGGATGCGACGGAAGTATTCGTGGCGGGTGTATGACAGGAAGCTACGGCTGTCAGTCAGCATGCCAACGAAACGGCTCAGCAGACCCAGTTGCGCCAACTGCGTCATTTGACGCTCCATGCCATCTTTCTGGTCGTTGAACCACCAACCGGAACCAAACTGCATTTTTCCTGGCATACCTTCGCCCTGGAAGTTGCCAATCATGGTGCCCAACACTTCGTTATCGCGTGGGTTCAGGCAGTACAGAATTGTTTTTGGCAGTTCGTTGTTTTCGTTTTGCTTGCTGAGCAGGCGAGAAAGTTCTTCAGCCATTGGACGGTCGTTGATGGAGTCAAAGCCCACATCAGGTCCCAGCAGTTTGAACTGGCGCAGGTTGTTGTTACGCAGCGCACCAATGTGGTACTGCTGAACCCAACCGCGACGGGTATATTCCGCAGCCAGCCAAACCAGAACCGCAGTTTTGAACTGTGCAACTTCGTGCTCGCTTGGGGTTTCACCAGAAAGACGACGCGCAAGGATGCCATCCAGAGTCGCTTCGTCAGCTTCGGCGAACAGCACCACGTCTAATGCGTGGTCGGAAACTTTACAACCATGTTCAGCAAAGTGATCCAGGCGCTTGTTCAGTGCAGTTTGCAGATCAGAGAAACGGCGAATGTCGGTATCAGACACTTCAGCCAGTTTGCCCATGTACTCAGCAAAAGTAGCTTGTTCAATGTTGAACGCTTTATCCGGGCGCCAGCTTGGCAGCACTTTGGTTTCAAACGCGTCGAGCGCGATTTGGCGGTGGAAACGCAGATCGTCAATTGGGTCATCAGTCGTACCGACCATTTTCACGTTCATCTGCTTCATGATGCCGCGCGCAGAGAAGTTGTCCTGAGCCAGCAGTTCATTACATTCGTTCCAGATTTCATCAGCCGTTGTTGGAGACAACAGTTTGCCAGTGATACCGAATGGACGACGCAGTTCGAGGTGAGTCCAGTGATACAGCGGGTTCCCGATAGTGTGCGGAACAGTTGCAGCCCAGGCATCGAACTTCTCGCGGTCAGACGCATCACCAGTACACAAACGCTCTTCCACACCGTTAGCACGCATTCCACGCCACTTGTAGTGATCGCCTTTTAACCAGATGTCATACAGGTTTTTGAAGCGGTAATCTTCAGCGACTTGCTGTGGCTGTAAGTGGCAATGATAGTCGAAAATAGGCTGGTCGGCTGCAAACTCATGATACAAACGGCGGGCAAATTCGGTATCAAGCAGAAAATCTTCAGTCATAAACTGGGCCATTGTAGGGTTCCTCTGTTCATAGCAGTTCGATGCTTGCGCATAATGCAAATAAAGTTATCACACCAATTTCTGGAGGCCGAGTGGATTTTTGTGGTATCCGTCACAAAAACCACACTTTTATTGTTAATATTGTGTTTAAAACAAAGCCGCATCCCGCGCCAGTTCTGGCCTGCAAGCCCCTACCCCCTTGGAGTGAGCTGATCGACACTTTTGTGATATCACTCAACTTTTGAAGCTGTATGACAAGTTATCTTTCTGCCGTCGCAATACAGATGTAATGGAATTACTTCAGACGCTGATATCAATAACAGCGCATCACGGTACGGAAACCGGAATTGCCACAGGCAGTTTTTTACATATGGCAAGGTACGGGTCGTACCGGGTGATACCCCCCGGATATGAACCCCTTAATAGAACAAACGCTCTGGCAGCAGTGCCGGACGTACGACCGCATGATGTGCGGTTGTTTATAAGACGGGATGAAATTCAAAATGCGAAAGATTCAAGGCTTGCGCTGGTACATGATAGCCCTGGTAACCATGGGTACCATACTGGGTTATCTGACACGTAATACGATTGCGGCTGCTGCACCGACTTTGATGGCAGAGCTGCATATTTCCACTCAGCAGTATTCCTACATTATCGCTGCTTACTCAGCTTGCTACACCATCATGCAGCCTGTTGCAGGTTACGCGCTTGATGTTCTGGGTACGAAAGTGGGCTACGCATTCTTTGCTGTCGCATGGGCAATTTTCTGTGGTGCAACTGCACTTGCGGGAAGTTGGGGTGGTCTGGCAATCGCTCGTGGTGCCGTTGGTGCTGCTGAAGCGGCTATGATTCCAGCTGGCCTGAAAGCCAGTAGCGAATGGTTCCCGGCTAAAGAGCGCTCAATCGCCGTTGGTTACTTCAACGTAGGTTCCTCTATCGGCGGCATGATTGCTCCACCATTAGTGGTTTGGGCGATTGTGATGCACAGCTGGCAGATGGCTTTCATCATCTCCGGTGTGCTGAGCTTTGCATGGGCGATGTGCTGGTTGATTTTCTACAAACACCCACGCGATCAGAAACGCCTGTCTGAAGAAGAACGTGAATACATCATCGGTGGCCAGGAAGCGCATCACCAGACTAACAACAGCAAAAAAATGAGCGCCTGGAAAATCCTGCAAAACCGTCAGTTCTGGGGTATTGCTCTGCCACGTTTCCTTGCTGAACCAGCCTGGGGTACTTTCAACGCATGGATCCCATTGTTCATGTTTAAAGCTTACGGCTTTGACCTGAAGCACATCGCGATGTTTGCCTGGATGCCAATGCTGTTTGCTGACCTGGGTTGTATCGTTGGCGGCTACCTGCCACCAATCTTCCAACGCGTATTCGGTGTGAACCTGATTGTTTCTCGTAAACTGGTTGTGACCATGGGTGCGATTCTGATGATTGCTCCAGGTACTATCGGCCTGTTCACCAGCCCGTACGTTGCAATCGCTCTGCTGTGTGTTGGCGGCTTTGCTCACCAGTCACTGTCTGGTGCTCTGATCACTCTGTCTTCTGACGTGTTCGGTCGCAACGAAGTGGCAACGGCGAATGGCTTGACCGGTATGGCTGCCTGGACTGCGAGCACCATGTTTGCTCTGGTTGTAGGCGCACTGGCAGATACCCTTGGCTTCAGCCCACTGTTCGCTGCACTGGCAGTATTCGATATCCTCGGCGCTATCGTTATCTGGACCGTGCTGCAAAACAAACCAATCAGTGAGTTGAACGACTCGAAAAAAGCGAAGCAAGCAATAGCATAATCGGTGTCTCAAATTTGTTTACAAAGCCGCCCACGGGCGGCTTTTGTGTATCTAGAATGTGGAGCCAAACTTTGAAAAGTGGTATAACAAATAAGGTTACCCGCAGGACCTTTCCCGGAGCTACAGATGGAAGTTATGGAACCACGTCGTCTTTATCAGCAATTGGCAGCTGAACTTAAACAACGCATCGAAAACGGTGTTTATCTGGTTGGGGAAAAACTCCCGGCAGAGCGCTTTATTGCTGAAGAAAAGAACGTGAGCCGCACTGTAGTTCGTGAAGCGATTATTATGCTGGAAGTGGAAGGCTACGTTGAAGTACGTAAAGGCTCTGGCATCCACGTAATCGCCAATCAGGCGAAGTACACCAACCTTCCTGATGAACAATTTGAGTTCGCAAGTTTTGGGCCATTTGAGCTGCTGCAAGCTCGCCAGTTGATTGAAAGTAATATCGCGGAATTTGCGGCCACTCAGGTGACCAAGCAAGATATCGTCAAACTGATGGAAATTCAGGAAATGGCGCGTAACGAGGAAAGTTTCCGTGATTCCGAGTGGGACCTTCATTTCCACACTCAAGTCGCGCTGGCCTCACAAAACAGTGCGCTTGCCGCTATTGTGGAAAAAATGTGGAGCCAACGTATCCACAACCCATACTGGAAAAAACTTCACGAGCACATTGATAAACGCACTGTGGACAACTGGTGTGAAGACCACGACCAAATTCTTAAGGCACTGATTCGTAAAGATCCACATGCCGCTAAACTGGCGATGTGGCAACATCTGGAAAATACCAAACAGATGCTCTTTGATGCGACCAGCGATGATTTCGAATTTAACGCCGATCGCTACTTATTTGCAGATAATCCGGTCATTCATCTCGATACTGCCGCAAACGGTCAAAAATAGTTATTTTCCCGCGCGAGGGTAAGCAAACCAACCAATAGTGTCAGCGTTTGTAAATACCCTCGCCAGCCCCTCAGCGAGTCATCAAAATCAATCCTCAACAAAGCGCAAATACTGTGACGCATTAGACAGAGCTTTGTTACAATTAGATGCAATTTCACTGTCGGTGTTAGCTTTGCTAATAACCTACCCAGTCGCATTCACACGGAGTTGTGGCGCGTATGGGTAATGAGCTGTGGATTGTAGGCGGCAACTACACCAAGCATAAATACATCAAGCCGCGTTCTACCAGGCTGACTTTGATCAGCGGTCTTAACCGATGTGCCAGGAACACTGAATGGAACTTCTCTCGCAACTGTTGAACGCTCTCTGGAGCCAGGATTTTGAAACGCTCGCCAATCCAGGAATGATTGGCATGCTTTATTTCGTCTTGTTCATGATTTTATTCCTTGAAAACGGCCTTCTGCCCGCAGCCTTCCTACCCGGCGATAGTTTGTTAGTTTTGGTCGGTGTGCTGATTGCCAAAGGGGCAATGGGTTTTCCGGAAACTCTACTTTTACTGACAACCGCCGCAAGCCTCGGCTGCTGGCTTAGTTATATTCAAGGGCGTTGGCTTGGTAACACGCGAATAGTGCAGAACTGGCTATCGCATCTTCCCGCGCATTATCACCAGCGTGCACACAACCTGTTCCATAAACATGGCTTGTCTGCATTACTGATTGGTCGCTTCATTGCTTTTGTTCGTACCCTGTTACCAACTATTGCTGGTTTATCTGGTCTGAACAATGCGCGTTTCCAGTTCTTCAACTGGATGAGCGGCCTGTTATGGGTACTAATCCTCACCACGCTAGGATATCTGCTCGGTAAAACGCCGGTATTCCTGAAATATGAAGATGCATTGATGTCCTGCCTGATGCTGCTACCAGTCGTGTTATTGGTAATTGGTCTGATCGGTTCGTTGATTGTGCTTTGGCGTAAAAAATACGGTAACCGCAGTTAAGAGGGATAACGATGAAAACACATTTTTTTCGTGGCCTAAGGGCCACGATGTTGATTGGCGCAATTGCCGCAGCCTCGATACTGATATGGTCGGGAATGCAGCGCACTGAGTCCACACTTGAGATTCGCTCCAGCCAACAAGGCATCAGCATGCCTGACGGGTTTTATGTCTGGCATCACCTTGATGCCAACGGCATTCGCTTTAAAAGTATTACGCCTGACAACAATTCGTTATTGATAAAGTTTGATTCGAGTGCGCAAAGCGAGGCGGCTAAAGCCGTATTGTATAAAACGCTGCCGCATGGCTACGTCATCGCCCAGCAAGATGAAGATGACAGCGCCAGCACATGGCTTACGCGTGTGCTCAACGAAAATATCCGCATCGGTTAACCCTTTCCTGCAATCCTAATTTGCTAACGGGGATTGGGTTTTTACTCGATTTCTGACTATGCTTGTTTTGATATAAATCGCTACAAATCATCATATTCGTATAATTTCTGGATTCTATGTGTAGGTTAAACCCTAAATAATTCGAGTTGCAGCCATATGCGGGGTGAGTAAATGCAGTCCCCCAACGGCTTGAAGTATGAAGGGTATAAACGTGCATTCACAATGGAAGGTCTATCATGAACTATCGTACCGTATTGGCTATCGCCCTATTGTCTCTGACGTCCGCAGCGCATGCTAGCTCGCTGTGCAGTGAAAAAGAGCAGGATATTCAGCGAGAAATTGGCTATGCGGAGAAACACCAGAATCAAAGCCGTGTCGATGGGCTTAACAAAGCGTTGAAAGAAGTTCGCTCTAACTGCACCGATAGCAGTTTACGCGCGGCTCACAAGAAAAAAATCAACGAACAAAAAGCTGAAATCAACGAGCGGAAAGCAGATCTTAAGGAAGCTCGCGAAAAAGGCGATGCTGATAAAATTTCAAAACGGGAACAGAAACTGGCTGAAGCTGAACACGAGCTGAAAACTTTGCAGGCTCGTGATTACTAAGTTCAAGGATCAACCTCAAACACCTGGAGAGAACCATGTCAAAAGATACTACATCAGAACATTTGCGCGCTGAGTTGAAATCCCTGGCAGACACCCTTGAAGAGGTGCTGAGTGCATCGACGGATAAGTCAAAATCCGAACTTGAAAAGCTGCGTGGTAAAGCTGAAAAAGCACTGAAAGAAAGCCGTGTACGCTTGGGTGATACCGGTGATGTTATTGCTAAACAAACCCGTGAAGCCGCCGCGAAAGCTGACGACTATGTGCGTGAAAATCCATGGACCGGTGTTGGCATTGGGGCGGCGATTGGCGTCGTACTCGGTGTTCTGCTGACGCGTCGTTAATTATGCCTGAATCCCATCAACCTCAAGGTCCAGGTAAAGGCGTCCTTGGCATTGGCCAGCGCCTTGTCACTATCATCGTTGGGATGGTGGAAACGCGTGTGCGGCTTGCAGTAGTGGAACTGGAAGAGGAGAAAGCACATCTCATCCAGTTACTGCTGATGCTTGGGTTAACCATGCTGTTTGCTGCATTTGGCTTAATGAGTCTTGTGGTGCTGGTTTTCTGGGCCGTCGAGCCGCAATACCGCCTGAACGCCATGATCGCGACAACAGTCGTTTTGTTGGGTCTGGCTTTCATCGGTGGTATCTGGACTCTGCGTAAATCGCGTCAATCCACCTTGCTGCGCCATACTCGTCGCGAGCTCGAAAACGACCGCTCGTTGCTGGAAGATGACAAACTATGAGCAAACGCGAGCTAGATAAACGCAAAGCATTTTTACTCAGCCAGATTCAACAACAACGGCTGGATTTAAGTGCAAGCAAGCGCGACTGGCTTGAAGTGACAGCGACTTATGACAGAAGCTGGAACACATTGATTAGCCTACGCCGGTACGCAGTTGTCGCCAGCAGCGTTATGGCTATCTGGACAGTGCGCCATCCAAGCTTCCTGATGCGCTGGGCAAGGCGCGGGCTAGGTGCCTGGAGTACATGGCGCCTGATTCGCAACACAATACAGCCGCAATCGCATTAGTACCCAACGCCGCCTGAATAGGCGGCGTTTTTATTAATCAGTAATATTGAAAAACATCGACAGTTTTCCTTGCTAACAATCCCTTAACGTCACGTCTATTATCCTCTCCATCAACCGCAGTCACCGGTAACTACCGGAAACTGCAAAGACAAACATCCCTGGGCTGATAGCACCCACAAGAGATTCGCTGGAGAGTAAAATGAAAAAATTAGATGATGCAGGTGTTCTGTTAGCTCGTGTCCTGATGCCGATTCTGTTCATCGTTGCAGGTTGGGGCAAAATTAACGGTTATGCCGGCACTCAACAATATATGGAAGCGATGGGTGTTCCTGGGTTCTTGCTGCCATTGACCATTCTGCTTGAGTTTGGTGGCGGCCTGGCGATTCTGTTCGGTTTCTTTACTCGCACCACAGCAATTATCACCGCAGTGTTCACGATTCTGACAGCGTTCTTGTTCCACGGTGATTTCAGCCAGGGCATGAACTCAACCATGTTTATGAAGAACTTCACCATCGCCGGTGGCTACCTGTTGCTGGCTATCTTCGGACCAGGTGCATACAGCATCGACCGCATTCTGAAGAAAAACTGGTAAGGCTTCTATACTGATTAGAAGTAAAAGCGAAGGTTAATACCTTCGCTTTTTTGTTTTTAAGGCTCACGAGGAGAATGAAATGGGACAATTAATTGATGGCGTCTGGCACGATGTCTGGTACGACACCAAATCCACTGGCGGCAGTTTCAAACGCTCAGAGTCAGCTTTTCGCAACTGGTTGACGGCGGATGGTGAACCCGGCCCAACCGGTAAAGGTGGTTTTGCTGCCGAGAAGGATCGCTACCATCTCTATGTTTCACTCGCCTGCCCCTGGGCTCATCGCACATTAATCTTGCGTGCGTTAAAAGGCCTCGAATCTTTTATCTCTGTTTCTGTGGTTCACCCGCTCATGTTGCAGGATGGCTGGACGTTTGATGATGATTTCCCAAACGCTACCGGTGATGGCTTATATCAGCATGAATATCTCTATCAGCTCTATTTACAAGCTGACTCAGATTACACCGGGCGCGTTACCGTACCTGTTTTATGGGATAAGAAAACGCAGACTATCGTCAGTAACGAATCCGCTGAAATCATCCGTATGCTCAATTCCTCGTTTGATGCGCAGGGTGCTCGCGCTGGGGATTATTACCCGACGGCATTACGTAGCCAGATTGATGAGCTAAATAGCTGGATTTACGACAGCATTAATAACGGCGTATATAAAGCCGGTTTTGCCACGTCTCAAGAAGCTTACGATGAAGCTGTCACCAAAGTATTCGAGTCTCTGGCACGCGTTGAGCAGATCCTCGGGCAACATCGATATTTAACTGGCGACCAGCTTACCGAAGCGGATATTCGTTTGTGGACCACACTGGTGCGTTTCGACCCGGTATATGTCACCCACTTTAAATGCGACAAACACCGCATTAGTGATTACCTGAATGTGTACGGATTCTTGCGTGATATCTACCAAATGCCGGGCATCGCTGAAACTGTCGACTTCGGGCATATCCGCCACCATTACTACCGCAGCCATAAAACCATTAACCCTACCGGGATTATTTCCATTGGTCCCGCTCAGGATTTGAATGAGCCTCACGGGCGCGACGAACGGTTTAACAAGGGTTGATAAAATTCATATGAACTATGATTTACGTAAAATCTATTCACGGCTATTCTTGAAATAGATCGCTTACAGATCAAGTGATTGATAAAAAATCAAGGCGGGCTACAAATGGATTGGTATTTCAAAGTTTTAAAAAATTATCTTGGCTTTAGTGGACGTGCACGCCGCAAAGAGTTCTGGATGTTCATTCTGGTCAACCTTGTGCTCACCGTGGTTTTAAGCATTCTGGACAAGATGTTAGGACTGCGGATTGCAGGGGATGAAGGTCTGCTGACAACGGTTTACGGCGTACTGATTTTTCTGCCTTACTGGGCCGTACAGTTCCGGCGCCTACACGATACCGATCGTTCAGCCTGGTGGCTGTTACTGTTGTTAATACCGTTGGTGGGTTGGTTGATTATTCTGGCGTTTAATTGCCAGAACGGCACGCCTGGCGAAAACGATTACGGCGCGGATCCAAAGCGCCTGGATACACGATTCGTTAGTGAATAATAATTTAAGAATTGTGGCGGGTAGCGCAGCGCTTTCCCACCCAACAAACTCACTAAAATAGGGTGGAGCAGCGCAAAAGCTGCCCACCCTTTTTATTTCAATAATTTTGGAATTTCACGCAGGCACCAGGCTTTTGCTTCGCCCATGCTATCGCGTCGCCACGCCATGATAATGTCAATTTCATTGGTGTATTCAGGGCTCACCACACGTAGTCGCCCTTCAGCAATGTCCTGCTCGACCATCGGATAAGGCATCGTCGCTACACCCAACCCGGCCAGCAATGCCTGGCGTTTGTCTTCCATGCTACTTACCGTAAGACGCGGCTGTTTATCCAGTAACTGCACTGTCAGCACAGGACGTTCCCGTGCGGTATCAGCAACCGCGATACCTCGATACTTCACGCGCGTCACCTCTGAAAGCGGCTCCGGTTCATTATGAATCGGGTGATCAGGTGCCGCGACATAAACGCTCATCACCTTATACAGCTTGCGTGAGTTAATCTCAGATGAAGAACGGAAGTGCATATCCGGAGCAATCACAATATCCGCCCGACCTTGCTCTAAACGTTCCCATGAACCGGCCAGTACTTCAGTAATAATCGACAGCTGCGTGTCAGCTTTACCGGCAAGTTTTTCCACCAGCGGATACAGCTTCGCCGTCGGCACCAGAGCCTCTGTAACAATGGTGAGATGCGTTTCCCAACCACGCGCCAGTGCTTCGGCGTCAGTGGTAAGTTTTTCAGCCGCTTCGAGCAAAACTCGCCCGCGTTCGAGCAACATACGCCCGACGTTAGTAAATTTGGTGCGATGGCCTGAGCGGTCAAACAGCACAACATCCAGCTCTTCTTCCAGCTTCTGCATGGTGTAACTCAGTGCCGACGGTACACGCCCCAACTCATCAGCAGCAGCGGCAAAACTCCCACGCCTATCAATTGCGTCCATGACCCGCAATGCCTCTAGCGTCAATGCTCTCTCTTTAGCCATCTCGTTCTCATTCAGGAAATTTGAACATACCAAGCAGATTAACTGGCTAACAATGCAGCGTCCAGAGCTTTACCATGGGTACAGTGTAAAAAGAGGTCAAGAAATTATGATTACGCCAAGAACTGCCAAACAATGCGGGAAAGCGGACTATGGATGGCTCCAGGCCCGCTATACCTTTTCCTTCGGTCACTATTTCGACCCGAAATTGTTGGGCTATGCTTCGTTGCGCGTACTCAACCAGGAAGTGTTAGCGCCGGGCGCGTCATTCCAGCCACGAACCTATCCGAAGGTTGATATTCTCAATTTGATTCTGGAAGGCGAAGCGGAATACCGCGACAGCGAAGGCAACCACGTTCAGGCTAAAGCGGGGGAAGCACTGCTCATTTCCACCCAGCCAGGCCTCAGTTACAGCGAGCATAACCTGAGTAAAGAGAACTCTCTGACGCGGATGCAGCTGTGGCTTGATGCTTGCCCGGAGCGCGAAAATACGCTGGTGCAGAAAATCACGCTTACTGATGAGTCACAACAATTACTGGCCTCACCGGATGGCAGCAAACAGAGCTTACAACTGCGTCAACAAGTATGGATTCACCAGATTGAACTGGAGAAAGGCCAGCAGCTCAGTTTCCAGCTACATGGCCCGCGTGCTTATTTACAGTCAATTCACGGTACGGTCCACGCTGTAACGTCTGCCGAAGAAAAAGAAGGGCTTACCTGTGGTGACGGTGCTTTTATCCGTGATGAAGCTAACATTACGCTGGTTGCAGATACCCCATTGCGTGCATTGCTGATAGATTTACCGGTCTGACCAGTGTCGACAATGGATAAACAGGAGTCATCAGTGAGTAAGAAATCAACAGCGAAACGAAACGAGAAAATAGCACTACAACCTGCTGTTGCAGCAACTGTTGTGGCAACAAATCCGCAAGCTGAAATGAGCTATGACGATATGCTGACCGAGCTGGAAGCAATTGTCAGCGAAGCTGATATACGTCTGGCAGAAGAAGAAGGCTCTCTCTAATCTCCCCCCGGCTAGCACCGGGGAGTTTTCCCCTCACGAGAGACGGTTTACACAAGTTTCCCCATTCTCAATCCCCAATTGATAAAGCGTAAACGGTGTGTGTTTTTCAATAAGCGTTGCCAGTTCAGGCGAATGGCTGGTGAGCCAGATTTGCGTGTAGCGACTCGCCTCGGCAATCAGACGTGCCAGCGCAGGCAACATCTGCGGATGCAGGCTATTTTCCGGCTCATTTAGTGCAATAAAATGCGGCGGACGTGGGCTTAACAACGCCACGGTCAGGCAGAGAAAACGCAGCGTGCCATCAGAAAACTCAGCCGACTCCAGCGGGCGGTTAATGCCCTGCCGGTGCATCATCATCTGGAAACGTCCGTTACTGTTATCACAGAAAAATGTGCATTCCGGAAATGCCTCAGCCAACACCTCGAACAGTAACTCGCTATCACCAATCTCAACGATGGTCTGGAAGGCAGCGGCCAGATTCAAACCATCGCCAGACAGCACGGGCGAGCGATATCCCACCTGTGGCAAGCGCAACCCGGCTCCTTTCGTGATATCGAACTCATGGTAGAAACGCCAGTTACGTAGCGTTTCGCGGGCGCTGGAAACTTCAGGGTAAAGATGTGGCTCGCCAAGCTGGCCGAACAACGATTCGTTTTCGTAGAGCGTGGCGGCGTGCGTGACTTTCTCACCGTTAACATCGTTGAGAAAAACGGCCTGGTTGCGACGATGCATAATTGACGAAGAAGGCCGGCGGCGAAAACCACTCAGCCAGATTTGCTCTTCTTTTACGATAGGATCGAGATCGAACATAGTTGGGTACGGTAATTTGTCCGGGAAGCCGACCTGCAATTCGTATTCAAAGTCGTCGGTATCTACAGCGAGTGTCATACGCCGTGGCGCACTGGCATATCCTTTGGCGCGGGAGCCTGCCCACATAACCTTTTGGATCCCACCTTCATCAGACAGCCAGTGTGACAACTGCCCCATCGCCGCGCCGTGGATCAAATGGATTGCTTTATAGATATTGGATTTTCCGCAACCATTCGGGCCGAAAACAACATTGAGGCGACCGAGATCGATAGAAAGTTTGCGCACTGAGCGGTAGTTGTCGATGTAGATGGATTTGATCATGGCGGCGTGGAATCCGGTGATGGCAGGAGTCGTATTATGGCAATTGTTCTATATATGCCCTAAATAATTCGAGTTGCATCGCGGCGGCAAGAGAACAAGTGCCGATGAGCTTACTCCAGTAAGCGATTTGGGCGAGTGAGCGTAGCCAACAATGAGGCGGCGCAAAGTATGACGGGTAAAAACAAAAACCCCGCCGAAGCGGGGTCATTGATGAATGGTTGAAGCTGACCGATAAGCCGGGTTCTGTCGTGGACAGTCATTCATCTAGGCCAGCAATCGCTCACTGGCTCAAGCAGCCTACCCGGGTTCAGTACGGGCCGTACCTTGTGAACCCCTATTTGGCCTTGCTCCGGGTGGAGTTTACCGTGCCACGGACTGTTACCAGCCGCGCGGTGCGCTCTTACCGCACCCTTTCACCCTTACCTGATCCCGCTTGCGCGGGCCATCGGCGGTTTGCTCTCTGTTGCACTGGTCGTGGGTTACCCCCCCAGGCGTTACCTGGCACCCTGCCCTATGGAGCCCGGACTTTCCTCCCCTCCGCCCGTCTCCTTCCGAAGAAGGACGACGACGAAGCGGCGACTGTCTGGTCAGCTTCGGCGCGGATTATAGAGGGTTTGCCCCCCCATGTCACGCATGCTTAACGAGTGATGTTCATCCCAATCTCAACGGTTGCTGCAATATCACGCGAAGCACGGTAAATATTATCGAACGCATTTTTCAGCGCTTCTTCCAAAGTACCGATGCTATTGAGCACGCTAAACACGGCATCAATTCCGTACTGATGAACAATAGCGACATCACTGGTCAGCGAACCGGCAATCCCAATCACCGGTTTGTGGTACTTTTTGGCGACCGCAGCCACGCCTACCGGGACTTTGCCGCGGATACTCTGACTGTCCATACGCCCTTCGCCCGTCACCACCAGCGAGCAATCGTGAATATGTTCTTCAAGGCGCAGAGCTTCAGTCACTATCTCGACTCCGCTACGCAATTCTGCGCCGAGAAACGCCATTAATGCGGCACCCATGCCACCTGCCGCACCCGCTCCCGGGGCATTTTTAACATCGATGCGTAAATCTTTTTTTATCACATCCGCAAAATGGGCAAGATTGGCATCCAGCTCAAGAATCATCGCTTCATCGGCCCCTTTTTGTGGCCCAAAAACACGTGATGCGCCGTTGTCACCAATTAATGGATTCGTCACATCACAGGCAACGTTAATCACACAGTCAGCCAAACGGCTATCGAGGCCTGAAATATCAATGCTGTTCAGGCTCATTAAACTGCCACCACCGTGACTAATTTCTTTACCGACAGCGTCACACAGTTTCGCGCCCAGCGCCTGCACCATGCCCGCGCCGCCGTCGTTAGTTGCGCTGCCACCAATGCCGATAATAATATTGCGCGCACCGTTATCCAGTGCCCGTAAGATCAGTTCACCAGTACCGTGCGAAGTCGTAATCAGAGGATTGCGGTTCACGACTGGCACCAATGCAAGCCCACTGGCTTCAGCCATTTCGATAAACGCGGTTTGCCCGTCACCGGACATTCCCCAGTACGCCGTCACTGGCTCGCCCAGCGGCCCGGTCACTGTCGTGGTGATTTTCTTGCCCTGCGTGGCACTGATCATGGCATCGACCGTACCTTCCCCGCCATCTGCAACCGGGACCGATATATATTCCGCATCAGGAAATATTTCGCGAAATCCTTTTTCAATGGCCTGCGCCACATCAACCGCTGAGAGGCTTTCTTTATAAGAGTCGGGTGCGATTACGATTTTCATAATGTGTCCATGCCAAAAAAGTGCCGAGAAAATCGGGCATCCGGGGATGCCCATCTCTTTTATTTGCTGACTTCTACTTTCGCCAGTTTTTCGTAGTAGCACGCGATTGCGCTGTGGTCGTCATTACCGTGGCCATCTGCGCGCAGCGCTTGCATCATCTCCATCACCGCAGCAGTTAGCGGCAATTGCGCGCCGACACCGTGTGACGTATCCAGCGCGTTCGCCAGATCCTTAATGTGCAGATCGATACGGAAACCGGGCTTGAAGTTGCGATCCAGAACCATCGGCGCTTTCGCTTCCAGAACGGTGCTGCCCGCAAGGCCACCACGAATCGCCTGGAAGACTAATTCCGGGTTCACGCCCGCTTTCGTTGCCAGCACCAGTGCTTCAGACATCGCAGCAATGTTCAGCGCCACAATCACCTGGTTTGCCAGTTTGGTCACGTTACCCGCACCGATATCACCGGTATGGACCACAGAACCCGCCATCGCTTTGAGCAGGTCGTAATACTTGTCGAAAATCGCTTTATCACCGCCAACCATGACGGACAGCGTGGCTTCGATAGCTTTTGGCTCGCCACCACTCACTGGCGCATCCAGCATATCGATGCCTTTCGCTTTTAGCGCTTCGCTAATTTCGCGGCTCGCCAGCGGCGCGATAGAACTCATGTCGATAACGACGGTGCCCGGTTTTGCACCTTCGATAATGCCGTTTTCGCCCAGAGCGACTTCTTTAACGTGCGGGGAGTTCGGCAGCATGGTGATAATCACATCACACTGCTCAGCAATTTCTTTTGGCGTCGCTGCAGTTTCGGCACCTGCCGCGATAACTTCAGCAATCACCTCTGCATTACGGTCGGCAACCACCAGCGAATAACCGGCTTTGATGAGGTTTTTACTCATTGGTTTGCCCATGATGCCCAGGCCAATAAACCCAACTTTCAGTGTCATAATTCAGTCTCTCTTTTTAAATGGTGGTTATTTTTTAAAAGAATCAGCCAGTTTCTGTGTTGCTGCGCGGAAGCAACCTAAGTCGCTACCAACGGCGACAAAGGTCGCACCCCATTCCATATAACGGCGCGCATCGGCTTCAGCCGGTGCCAGAATGCCGGCTGGTTTACCGTGCGCTTTAGCACGGGCAAAGATGTGTTTGATGCAATGCTGCACGTCCGGGTGTGAAGCATTACCCAGATGGCCTAATGCCGCAGCAAGGTCACTTGGGCCAACGAAGATCCCATCTACGCCCTCGGTTGCAGCGATGGCATCAACGTTATCAACACCCTGCTGGCTTTCGATCTGCACCAGAATCGTGATGTTCTTGTTGGACTGCGCGAAGTAATCCGGCACGGTGCCAAACATATTGGCGCGGTGTGAAACGGACACGCCACGAATACCTTCAGGTGGATAGCGGGTTGAAGAGACCGCCAGAACCGCCTCTTCCTGTGTTTCCACAAACGGGATCAGGAAGTTATAGAAGCCGATATCCAGCAGGCGCTTGATGATCACCGGGTCGTTGGTTGGAGCGCGAACCACCGCAGCACTTTCGCTGCCTTTAAGTGCCATCAACTGCGGGATAAACGTCGTGATGTCATTTGGCGCATGTTCGCCATCCAGCACAATCCAGTCGAAACCTGCCAGACCCAGCACTTCGGTGCTGATAGGATTGGCGAGCGCAGACCAGCAACCAATTTGAGTCTGATGTGCTGCCAGTGCAGCTTTGAATTTATTTGGGAAAACGTTGGTATTCATCTGTTGCCCTTATTTATTCAGTTATCTGTTGAGAGAATTACTTCTGCAATTCCATACGTTTAATATCGCCAACTACGAACAGATAACAAACCATTGCCATCAGCGCCGAGCAGCCAACAAAGATCAGCGCCGCATTGAAGGAGTGAAGTTCAGAAACCAGGTAACCAATCACCAGTGGAGTCACGATAGACGCTACGTTGCCAAACACGTTGAATACGGCACCGCACAGGCCAACCATCTCTTTTGGCGCGGTATCTGCGATAACCGGCCAGCCCAGTGCGCCGAAACCTTTGCCGAAGAAGGCGAATGCCATCAGCGTGACAACCAGTGCCGTGCTTTCGGTGTAGTTACACAGAATGATGGTTGAAGCGAGCAGCATCCCGAGCACAATCGGTATCTTACGAGCTACGGTCAGTGAGTAACCGCGTTTGATTAACGAATCAGAGAATACGCCGCCCAACACGCCACCGGCGAAACCACACAGCGCCGGGATGGAAGCGACCATGCCTACTTTCAGAATCGACATACCTTTATCTTGCACCAGGTAAATCGGGAACCATGTCAGGAAGAACCAGGTGATGGTGTTAATAAAGTACTGACCGAAGAACACGCCCAGCATCATACGGTTAGTCAGCAACTGCTTGATGTAATGCAGTTTTGGCCCTTCAACTACGGCACCTGGTTTTTTGTGGTCCATATCAACCACTGCGCCACCTTTGGTGATGTAGTCCAGTTCTTCTTGAGACATACGCGGGTGGTCAGTCGGGTTATGGATAAACTTCACCCACAGGAAAGTCAGCACAAAACCGATACCGCCCATCACGGTAAACACATGCTCCCAACCCCATGCAAAGGTCAGCCAGCCAAGTAATGGAGAGAACAGTGCTAATGAGAAATACTGCGCGGAGTTAAAGATGGCAGAAGCAGTGCCACGTTCTTTCGTTGGGAACCAGGCCGCAACAATACGGGCGTTTGCCGGGAATGACGGCGCTTCCGAGAATCCGAGCATAAAACGCATGATAAACATGGAGATACCCGCATACGCCAGCGGTACCATATCAACAAAGCCTTGCATGAACGTAAACAGAGACCAGAAGAACAGACTGTAGGTATAAACTTTTTTCGAGCCGTAGCGGTCAAGTAACCAGCCGCCAGGGATTTGCATTAGCAGGTATGCCCAACCAAATGCCGAGAAAATATAGCCCATTGAAATAGCGCTGAGTTGTAATTCTTTAGCAACTTCAGTACCCGCAATAGAAAGAGTGGCGCGATCGGCGTAGTTAATCGTCGTGACAATAAAGATAATTAATAATATTAAGTATCGTGTGTTCTTACCTTTTTTCGACTCAACTGCTGTATCCAAAATCATTTTCTACATCCTCTGTTGCGGGTACTTAATTCAAGGATTTTTATTTATATAAAGCAGTATTTCACGGATATATTTTCGGGATAATACTGCTCTCTGAAATTAATCTGGTGTTTGTCATTCGCAACACAGTATAGCCAGCACAGAACAAATGGACATTAGGCATACGCCCAATAGATAACACTTTAAAAGCCAAATAATTAAACTTATGCACATGTTTGTGGGGTGTATTGCACAATTTCATAGATAACTCTGCCTGGTGGGCAATGCCTCGTAATATAAAGTGATCTCGCTCACATTTTTATTTCTCACGGCCTGACATTCTTTATTTAGCTTGTGAGAAGTCACGATTAGAAAAAATTCTGGAGAATAGCGGCAATGTCGAATATTGAAATTAAACAACAACCCCCTGGTTCTTTTTATATAAAAGTTCATGAGACAGATAATGTCGCTATTATTGTTAATGATAATGGGCTGAAAGCTGGAACCCGTTTTCCGGATGGATTAGAACTTATCGAACATATCCCTCAAGGGCATAAAGCTGCACTGGTTGATATCCCGGCGCATGGTGAAATTGTTCGTTATGGTGAAGTGATTGGCTATGCGGTGCGTGATATTCCACGCGGCAGCTGGATTGACGAATCATTAGTTGAATTGCCAAAAGCGCCGCCGCTCCACACTTTGCCATTAGCCACGAAAGTGCCCGAGCCACTGCCGCCGCTGGAAGGTTATACCTTTGAAGGTTATCGCAATGCTGACGGCAGCGTCGGCACCAAAAACCTACTAGGCATCACCACCAGCGTGCATTGCGTTGCCGGTGTGGTGGATTACGTCATCAAAATTATTGAACGTGATTTGTTGCCGCGATACCCGAATGTCGACGGTGTCGTGGGCCTGAATCACCTCTACGGTTGTGGCGTGGCGATCAACGCCCCTGCCGCGGTCATCCCTATTCGCACCATCCATAATATCTCCCTGAACCCAAACTTTGGCGGCGAGATTATGGTGGTGGGCCTGGGTTGTGAGAAATTGCAGCCAGAGCGCCTACTGGAAGGCACCGATGACGTGCAGTCGATTAATGTTGGTGATGCCAGCATCGTGCGTCTGCAAGATGAACACCACGTCGGTTTTAAATCGATGGTCGATGACATTCTTAACGTCGCAGAGCGCCATCTGGTCAAACTGAATCAGCGCCAACGCGAAACTTGCCCGGCATCTGACCTGGTTGTTGGTATGCAATGTGGCGGCAGCGATGCGTTCTCAGGCGTCACGGCTAACCCGGCGGTCGGTTATGCCTCTGACCTGCTGGTGCGCTGTGGTGCAACCGTCATGTTCTCTGAAGTGACCGAAGTGCGTGATGCTATTCACTTGCTAACACCACGTGCCATCAACGAAGAAGTGGGTAAGCGCCTGCTCGAAGAAATGGAATGGTACGACAACTATCTTGATATGGGTAAAACCGACCGTAGCGCCAACCCGTCCCCGGGCAACAAAAAAGGTGGCCTGGCAAACGTGGTGGAAAAAGCGCTTGGTTCAATTGCTAAATCAGGCAAAAGCGCGATTGTTGAGGTGCTTTCCCCTGGGCAGCGCCCAACCAAACGCGGCCTGATTTTCGCGGCAACGCCTGCCAGTGACTTCGTCTGCGGCACACAACAAGTGGCTTCAGGCATTACGGTGCAAGTGTTCACAACCGGACGCGGTACGCCATACGGTTTGCTGGCAGTTCCGGTGATTAAAATGGCTACGCGTACCGCACTGGCAAACCGCTGGTATGACTTAATGGATATCAACGCCGGCACTATCGCCACCGGCGAAGCGACAATTGAGGATGTCGGCTGGGAACTGTTCAAATTTATCCTTGATGTGGCGAGTGGCCGTAAGAAAACCTTCTCGGATCAGTGGGGATTGCATAACGCGCTCGCCGTTTTCAACCCAGCGCCAGTGACCTGATACCCATCACACTTCAAGCTGCAGATGCGTTGGCTGCACCCGTGCGCCCCGGTCACATAGTTTACTATGCTCCCGGGGTCTTACGGCTTGGCCGCCTTTCTGCAACTCGAATTATTTTGGGTATTCTTATTACGGCAATGATTGCCTCACCCCGGCACTTTCTCGCGACAAACCTTCAACACTAACTGCCGCAGCCAGCGATGCGCCGGGTCTGCTTCCGAGCGCGGATGCCACATTAAAGACACCGTAATCTCATTGGTTTTCACCGGCAGCTCAAAAACATAAAGCCTCGCTTCACCTGAATTGCCATTCAACCCCGGCTGGTTCAGCAGGAATGTAGCTGGCACCAACGCCACCAAATCCGATGCCTGAGCCACCGCAATCGCCGCGGGAAACCCCGGCACCATTGCCGCAATTTTGCGTTGTAAATTCAGCTCTGCCAGCAGCACATCAACCGGGCCAGTTCCTCGTTCATGACGGGAAACCACTACATGCCCCAATTCGGCATACTTCGCGGCGGTAATATCTTCCTCTTGCTCAAGCGGGTGGCCTTTCCTGACTACGCCGACAAACTTATCCCGATAAAGCGCCGTTAATCGTATTTCTGGGCCCATCTCCCCAAGTACACCGATCTCAAGATCAATTAAACCTTCACGCAGATACTTTGCTGTTTTCTCTGGCTTAGGCATAAAGCGCAGTTGGACTAAAGGCGCGACAGCGGCTACCGCAGCAATCAACGCAGCACCAAATATCTCGATAAACCCGGCGTTAGTACGCAGGGTAAAACTGCGCTCAAGTGTTGCAAGATTAAAAGCATCCGATGAAGGGCGAAGTATCGCTCGGGCTTCAAAGACGGCATTTTGCGTGCGCTCACGAATCTCTTCAGCGTAAGGAGTCAGCACCATATTACGCCCTGCCCGCACCAGTAGCGGGTCGCCAGTGGTATCGCGCAGGCGGCCTAATGTTCGGCTCATTGCCGAGGCGCTTAACCCCAGGCGACGCGCAGCCCCTGACACACTTCCTTCGGCCAGAAGCACATCAAGAGCAATAAGTAAGTTCAGATCGGGTTCAGTCATAAACTCAATACTAGCGCGCGCGTTAAAATGAGAGAAGGCGTTTAGTGCAGGTTATTAATGCAAATGCTGCGCCTTCCGCCTTATCTCTAGTACAGCTATATTTCTGGCATACCCAAGCGAGAGAATTAAAAAATGGCACTATTTTCCGACCAGCCAGGCGATGAAGGTTTGCCTGGCCGTAAGCGTGGCTTAGCGATGGCCGCCGTCATGACCATGACGACCATGGCCGTGTTTGACGGCTCGATGATCAACATTGCCTTGCCGCAAATCGCCCGCTCGCTCGATGCTTCATTGAGTGCCACCGTTTGGGTATCCAACGGATATTTATTATCTGCGGCGATGACGCTGGCAATATTTGCCGCCCTGTCCAGCCGCATCGGATTTCGCTCGATTTTCGCCTTCGGTCTTGGCCTTTTCACGCTGGCCTCTGTGGGATGTGCGCTCTCATCCTCACTGGATATGTTAGTTATCATGCGGGTTTTGCAGGGTATTGGTGGTGCGGCAACATTAAGCATTGGCCCGGCGATACTGCGCTCAGTTTTCCCCAATCGCCTCTTGGGGCGAATACTTGGCCTGAACGCGCTGCTGATTGGCACTAGCACTGCCATCGCGCCGATTCTCGGGGGCACGATTCTTTCCACGTTGAGCTGGCAATGGCTGTTTGCGATTAATATTCCGCTGGGCATAATCGCTTTATTACTCACGCTGCGTGTTATTCCCAATAACCCGGCGTTAAAACGCGAACCATTCGATTATGCCGGAGCCTTACTTTCGGCAGTTGCGTTAGGCGCATTGATTATGGCCGCAGATGCATTTACCCATCCCGGCAACGGTGACCTGACCACTGCTGTGATTTTCGCGAGCATCGCGATTCTCACCGGCCTTGCATTTATCTGGGTTCAGCAGCGCGTGACTAAGCCGTTGCTTCCGCTAAATATCTTTTCCTCTTCGCGGTTTTCGCTGGCGGCACTGACTTCACTGGCTTCGTTTGTCAGCCAGGGCATCACGTTCATTGCCTTGCCGTTCCTGTTCCAGAGCGTTTACGGGTACAGCGCGTTGGTTTCAGCTCTGCTATTCACTCCATGGCCCATCGGTATAATTCTGGCGGCACCTCATGCCGGACGCCTTGCAGACCGTTATTCGGGAGTTATCATCTCAACCGTTGGGTTGTGTATCTTTGCCGTTGGTCTCGCACTGTTGGCGATGCTGCCGGAACACGCTCAGGCGTGGGATATTTGCCTGCGTAGTTTGATTTGCGGAATAGGTTTTGGCTGCTTCCAGAGTCCCAACAACAGAGAGATGCTGTCCAATGCATCGCGTGAAAACAGCGGATACGCCTCCGGCGTGCTGGCAATCATGCGCACCTTCGGGCAGTGCCTGGGCGCCGCGTTTGTCGGTGTGATGATGTCGATTTATGCGCAGAACAGCGCGGTACATTTCAGTTTGTGGATGGCAGTTATCGCAACGGTGTTAGCGATTATGCTGAGTGTGAGCCGCTTACGGGGGTATAAGTTAGCTAAGGTGTAGTCAGATAAGGCCAACGTTCAATTTCGCGTTGGCCTTCAATAACAGATTATTCCCCAACCAAAACCACTTCAATGCCACCTTTACGCAACCCGTTCAGGCTCTCTTCAGGAATACCAGCATCCGTAATAACCATATGAATGCGTTGGGTATCAATGATCTTATGCAAGCTGGAGCGGTTAAATTTACTCGAATCCGTGACCACAATAATACGCTCGGCCACTTCACACATCCGGCGGTTAAGACGTGCTTCATCTTCGTTATGGGTACTAACACCACGCTCAAGATCAATGGCATCCACGCCGAGGAACAGCATGTCGAAGTGGTAGTTTTGCAGCGATTGATCTGCCTGATCGCCATAGAATGACAACGACTGGCGGCGCAGGTGCCCGCCGGTCATCAGCAATTCCACACCTTCAGCTTCAAGCAGTGCATTCGCCACGTTCATGCCGTTGGTCATCGCAATCACTTCCTTATGGTGGCGCATATGACGCGCAATCTCATAAGTTGTGGTGCCTGAGTCAAGAATGACACGATGACCTGGTTTGATGAGATCCGCCGCTGCACGCGCAATGCTGCGCTTGAGCGAAGTATTCAGAGAGCTTTTATCCTCAACGGTCGGTTCAACCGCAGCAGTTCCCGAATCGCAAACTAGCGCCCCGCCATAAGCTCGCACCGCAACGCCTTGCTTTTCCAGAAAAGCCAGATCGTTACGGATCGTCACCGTCGAGACACCAAAAAATGAGGATAGATCATTAACCTGCACGCTCCCTTGTTGGCGAAGACGCTGAATGATCTGCTCACGCCTTTCACTTGTACCTGTTACACGCTTGTCCGTTGCTGCGTCGGTATTATTCATAAATGATCCTTTCATAAAACCTTTCGTTTCATTTCACTTCGCCTATTAACACCTTTCTTTTCGCGGAAAGCAAGCCTTTACATCGCGTGCTGCATTCACTGCTATTGTGTCAAATAGACTTTCATTATGTTTCTTTTGAGAAACAGATCTCAATTCTATTATCTTTCGTTTTGTTTTTATCGCACGATGCATCACTATCAAATGAAACAAATCGAAAGACAAGTAGATAGACAACCCATACGGAGAGGAAAGTGAAACATTTAACCGCGTTTGTGGCCGACCATAAACAGGATTCACGATGTGGCATTTTTGCCGTTTGTTCAGCTCACCCGTTAGTTCTCGAAGCGGCGATGCGCCATAGCCGGGACGAAAAATCTCTCTTATTAATAGAAGCAACGTCTAATCAGGTCGATCAACACGGCGGCTATACCGGAATGACACCGGAAGACTTCCGTGGTTTTGTCGAACAAATGGCAGATAAATATCACTTCCCACGCGAGCAACTCATTCTGGGGGGTGATCACCTGGGTCCAAATCGTTGGCAGGCTCTGCCCGCAGAAGAAGCCATGCGTAACGCGGACGAGCTCATCCGTTGCTATGTCGCTGCGGGTTTCAAAAAGATCCATCTCGACTGCAGCATGTCTTGCGCAGATGATCCGGTTCCGTTGACCGATACCATTGTTGCCATGCGTGCCGCCCGGCTTGCAAAGATCGCAGAACAAACTTGTATAGAAAAATTTGGTGCTTCTGATTTGGTGTACGTTATCGGCACTGAAGTTCCGGTTCCTGGTGGCGCGCACGAAACGCTGGCGGAACTTGCCGTCACTACGCCATCGGCTGCCAAAGCCACACTCGAAGCCCATCGCCATGCGTTTGAATTACAAGGTTTGAGCGACTTGTGGCCACGCATTATCGGGCTGGTTGTCCAGCCAGGTGTCGAATTCGATCACACGCAGGTCATTGATTACCAACCTGAGAAATCACTGTTCTTAAGCCAGATGATTGAAGCCTTCGACACCATGGTGTTTGAAGCGCACTCCACCGATTACCAGACGCCACAAGCCTTGCAGCAACTAGTGCAGAACCATTTTGCGATTTTGAAAGTCGGCCCGGCACTGACCTTTGCACTGCGTGAAGCACTGTTTTCATTAGCCGCTATCGAGCGCGAATTACGCCCGGCACATAAATGCTCCGGGCTTCGCGATGTTCTTGAAAGCGTGATGCTTGAGCAACCTGAATACTGGAAACACCATTATCACGGCAATGACAGCGATCGCCGTCTGGCACGTGGATACAGCTTCTCCGACCGCGTTCGCTACTACTGGCCAGATCATGACATTGGCGAGGCGTATTCAAGACTTCTTACCAACCTGGCTGGTGAATCCATTCCTTTGCCACTGATCAGTCAGTATCTGCCACTTCAATACGCTAAGGTCCGTGAAGGAAAAATCGCGGCAACGCCGCATGAACTGATTATCGACCATATCCAGGACGTGTTGCGCCAGTACCATTGCGCCTGTCTTGGCACACAACAATCCAAATAACACAATGATAATAAGAGGAAAATAATATGCCAAACATTGTATTAAGCCGCATTGATGAACGACTCATTCACGGCCAGGTTGGTGTTCAATGGGTCGGTTTTGCTGGTGCAAACCTCGTCCTTGTTGCCAACGATGAAGTCGCAGAAGACACAGTGCAGCAAAACTTGATGGAGATGGTTCTGGCTGAAGGGATAGCCGTACGTTTCTGGTCACTGCAAAAAGTTATCGACAATATTCACCGTGCAGCAGACCACCAGAAAATCCTGCTGGTTTGCAAAAATCCGGATGATTTCCTGACCTTAGTGAAAGGCGATGTGCCTGTTACGCGGATTAACGTCGGCAACATGCACTACGCAGAAGGCAAACAACAAATCGCGAAAACCGTCTCTGTGGATGAGCAAGATATTGCTGCTTTTAATGGCTTACAAAAGGCTGGAGTAGAATGTTTTGTTCAGGGTGTGCCGACGGAATCCGCTCAGGATCTCTACAAACTCCTCTGAGGTATTTTCTATGGAAATTAGCTTATTACAGGCATTAGCGTTGGGGATTCTGGCCTTTATTGCCGGTCTGGATATGTTCAACGGCCTGACGCACATGCACCGTCCTGTTGTATTAGGGCCGCTGGTTGGTTTGATTCTTGGTGATCTTCATACCGGTATTTTATGTGGCGGTACGCTGGAACTGGTTTGGATGGGGCTTGCGCCACTTGCAGGCGCACAGCCACCAAACGTGATTATCGGCACCATCGTCGGCACCACTTTTGCTATTACCACTGGCGTGAAACCTGAAGTTGCGGTCGGCGTCGCCGTGCCATTCGCCGTTGCGGTACAAATGGGGATTACCTTCCTGTTCTCCATCATGTCAGGTGTGATGGCTCGCTGCGACCAAATGGCGGCGCAAGCTGATACGGATGGCATTGAACGCGTTAATTATCTGGCCCTTCTGGCCCTCGGTACGTTCTATTTCTTGTGCGCGTTTTTGCCCATCTATTTTGGTGCGGAACATGCCAAAACCGCGATCGATGTTTTACCCACCCGCTTAATTGACGGCCTGGGTGTGGCAGGCGGCATCATGCCAGCCATCGGCTTTGCCGTGCTGCTGAAAATCATGATGAAAAACATTTATATCCCCTATTTCATTCTCGGTTTTGTGGCTGCTGCCTGGCTAAAACTGCCGGTGTTGGCGATTGCCGCTGCCGCATTAGCAATGGCGCTGATTGATTTCTTACGCAAAGACCCGGCTCCACAGCAACCTTCCAGCGTTCAGAAAGAGGAATTTGAAGATGGCATCTAATATCCAGACTTTGCCAGATACAGACGTTACGGAAACCTCCCTGACTAACGGCAACGACAACATCTATGAAGACCAGAGCATCGGTGTAGAGTTAACCAGAAAAGACATCAATCGTGTGGCATGGCGCTCCATGCTATTACAAGCATCATTCAACTATGAACGTATGCAGGGGTCCGGTTGGCTATATGGCCTGCTACCCGCACTCAAAAAAATCCATACCAATAAAAGCGACCTGGCGCGTGCCATGAAAGGCCACATGGGGTTCTTCAATACTCACCCTTTCCTTGTGACCTTTGTTATCGGCATTATTTTGGCGATGGAACGCTCAAAGCAGGATGTGAACAGCATTCAGAGCACGAAAATTGCCGTGGGTGCACCGCTGGGAGGGATTGGCGATGCGATGTTCTGGCTGACCTTGTTACCTATCTGCGGCGGTATCGGGGCGAGCCTTGCCTTACAAGGTTCAATACTCGGCGCTGTTATCTTCATCGTGCTGTTTAACGTCGTGCATCTCGGCCTGCGTTTCGGTCTTGCGCATTACGCTTACCGCATGGGTGTGGCCGCCATCCCGCTAATCAAAGCCAACACTCGCAAAGTCGGTCATGCCGCGTCTATTGTTGGGATGACGGTGATTGGCGCGCTGGTTGCAACTTACGTTCGCCTGTCCACTACGTTGGAAATCACAGCGGGTGATGCGGTGGTGAAACTGCAAACGGACGTTATCGACAAGCTGATGCCGGCCTTTTTACCACTGGTTTATACCTTGTGCATGTACGCGTTAGTGCGCCGTGGCTGGAGCCCGTTGCGCCTTATCGGTATCACCGTCGTTCTGGGTGTTGTTGGGAAGTTTGCCCACTTCCTGTAAGTAGCATCCTGTAAGCGAGATAAAACAATATGTTAAGTATTATTTTAAGTGGCCACGGTGGTTTTGCCTCCGGGCTGGAAAAAGCGATGAAACAGATTCTTGGTGAGCAAGAGCAGTTTATCGCCATCGACTTTCCAGAAACCTCTTCAACGGCGCTGCTCACTTCGCAATTTGAACAGGCTATTGGCGCATTAGATGACAGTGAAGGGCTGGTGTTTTTAACTGATTTACTCGGTGGCACCCCGTTCCGCGTCGCTTCCACCATGGCATTAGAACAGCCGGGCCGCGAAGTGATTACGGGTATCAACCTGCAACTACTTCTGGAAATGGTACTGGAACGCGACGGTCTGAGCAGTAAAGAGTTCCGCCTTCAGGCGCTGGAATGCGGCCATCGCGGATTAACCAGCCTGGTCGATGAAATGGGGCGTTATCGCGAAGCAGAGGCGGTCGAGGAAGGAATATGACCAGGCTACTGCGAGCCAGGCGCGTTCTCACCGAACAAGGCTGGCTGGACGATCACCAGTTACATATTGATAACGAAACGATTGTCGCCATCGAACCCATTCCTGCGGGAACGATGGCGCGTGATGCTGAACTGTTGTGCCCGGCGTACATTGATATTCACGTTCACGGCGGCGACGGGGTTGATGTGATGGACGACGATCCTGGCGTCCTTGCACGGCTTGCGATGCACAAGGCACGCCAAGGTGTGGGCGGCTGGCTGCCCACCACCGTCACAGCACCGCTTGCCAACATTGAAAGCGCGTTGCGGCGGATCGCAGAGCGCTTTTATCACGGCGGGCCTGGTTCAACCGTGCTGGGCAGTTATCTCGAAGGGCCATACTTTACGCCGCTCAATAAAGGCGCTCATCCGCCAGAGTTGTTCCGCGAGCTGAATATTGCCGAGTTGGACAGGCTAATCGCCGTGTCGCAAAACACCTTACGAGTGGTAGCACTGGCACCTGAAAAACCGGAAGCACTCGAAGCAATTAAGCACCTTAAAAACCGGGATATACGGGTCATGCTTGGCCACAGTGCCGCCAGTTACGAGCAAACCCTTGAGGCATTTGATGCCGGGGCCGACGGGCTGGTGCACTGCTTTAACGGCATGACAGGCTTGCATCACCGTAACCCTGGTATGGTCGGAGCCGGGTTAAGCGATAAACGGGCCTGGCTGGAACTGATTGCCGACGGGCATCACGTTCACCCTGCCGTCATGAATATTTGTTGTAGCTGCGCGAAACCTCGCGTTTTGTTAATAACCGATGCCATGAGTGCAGCAGGTATGCCTGATGGCGACTACTCGATTTGCGGATACCCGGTGACAATGCGTGAGGGGATCGTACGCACTGAAAGCGGAGGGCTTGCGGGAAGTACGCTTTCGCTTGATGCCGCGGTGCGAAACCTGGTGAATGACGTGGGCGTTTCTGCCGAAGATGCCATTCATATGGCGTCGCTGCACCCCGCAAAAATGCTCGGTTTAGATAACGATCTAGGTTCGCTGGTGGTGGGAAAACGCGCCAATATGATTGCGCTTAATTCCCAGTTAGGTCTTCAAAATATCTGGATTAATGGCCAGGTTCTCCCCCTGTAGTACTTTCGTTGCTTCTCACTTTTGTCTGTCGCCTGCCCCGCGACAGACCTTTCTTTTCCTTTCGTTTAAAATCATCCCAACTATCCATTATTTAAAAATAATCATTTAAATCAATAAAATAACCAAAATGGATCGTTTTTCGGATCACATTTTTCGTTTTATTGTTTTTCTTACATTGACCTTTCGTTTTCTTTTCTATAGATTTTATTTAAGCATAAAGTTGAGTAAATGAAACAAAACGAAAGATTGTCCTGTACTGCTTTGTGCTACTTCCGATGATCTTGCACTGCTAAGGACTGAGTAATGAGCGAAACCCAATCAGCCTGTCTTTCCGGCACATTAACCTGGACTGAAAAAGAGATCCGCCAACAGCCGGAAAGCTGGATCCGATCGTTAAAAAATATCGGTAATCAACGTAGCAGCATCAACGCATTCCTTGATCCTTTGCTGCAAAACACCTCGCTAAAAATTATCCTGACGGGTGCAGGAACCTCCGCATTTATTGGCGATATTATTACGCCGTGGCTATCGCGCCACACCGGGAAAAACTTTGTTGCAGTACCGACCACCGACCTTGTCACCAACCCGCTTGATTACTTATCCGAGCAGGAACCGACGCTACTGGTTTCTTTTGCCCGCTCCGGCAACAGCCCGGAAAGTGTGGCGGCGGTCGATTTAGTCAACCAGGTGGTGAAGGATTGCTATCACCTGATCATTACCTGCAATGAAGCCGGCAGTCTGTACCAGAACGCCGCGACCAGCGGTAACTCACATGCACTGCTGATGCCACCGGAAACGCACGATCGTGGCTTCGCCATGACCAGCAGTATCACCACCATGATGGCAAGCTGCCTGGCCGTGTTTGCACCGGATGTTATCAACAGCAGCACTTTCCAGGATGTGGCTAAGCGCTGCGAAGAAATCATTGCTTCACAAGGTGACTTAAGCGAAAGCGTGTTCGGTGATTTGCCTTTCAAACGTGTCGTCTACCTCGGCAGCGGCGGCTTGCAAGGTGTTGCGCGTGAATCTGCACTGAAAGTTCTGGAACTCACTGCAGGGAAATTGGCGGCATTTTATGACTCCCCAACCGGGTTCCGTCACGGTCCTAAATCACTGGTTAACAACGAAACGTTAGTTGTGGTCATGATTTCAAGCCACCCGTATACCCGCCAGTACGACCTTGATTTACTGGCTGAGTTGCGCCGCGACCAACAGGCCCTGCGCGTCGTTGCTATCTGCTCGTCACCTTGCCCGGAAGTCGAGTCGGGGCCACATATCTGGCTGCCACCTTCCCGCGATTTCATCGACGTTGAACAGGCTTTCTGTTTCCTGATGTATGCGCAGATTTTCGCGCTGACGGAATCCGTCAAAGCGGGCATTACCCCTGATACCCCTTCCGCAAGCGGCACGGTAAACCGTGTTGTGAAAGGTGTCGTTATTCATCCGTGGAAAGGCTGAGAGGATTACAACATGAGCATTATCTCCACCAAATATCTTCTGCAAGATGCGCAAGCCCGTTGCTACGCCGTCCCTGCGTTTAATATTCACAACGCAGAAACTATCCAGGCGATTCTGGAAGTCTGCAAAGAGATGCAGTCGCCAGTGATTCTTGCGGGCACTCCGGGCACTTTTAAACACATTGCTTTTGAAGAGATCTTCGCATTGTGTGAAGCCTATTCAGAAAGCTATGACATGCCGCTGGCACTGCATCTTGACCACCATGAATCACTGGCAGATATCAGCCGTAAAGTGAACGCCGGGGTGCGTAGCGCCATGATAGATGGCAGCCACTTCCCGCTTGCCGAGAATGTGCGTCTGGTGAAATCAGTAGTCGATTTTTGCCACCGCCATGATTGCAGCGTGGAGGCAGAATTAGGCCGCCTCGGCGGTGTGGAAGACGATATGGATGTCGACGAAGAAAGCGCCTTCCTGACCGACCCACAAGAAGCACGCCGTTTCGTCGAACTCACCGGTATCGATAGCCTCGCGGTTGCCATCGGCACGGCACACGGGCTTTATACCAAACGCCCAAAAATTGATTTCCAGCGCCTGGCTGAAATTCGTGAAGTCGTGGATATTCCGCTGGTTCTGCATGGCGCAAGCGATGTGCCGGATGAATACGTCAGACGCGCCATCGAACTGGGCGTGTGCAAAGTGAATGTCGCGACCGAATTAAAAATCGCCTTTGCCGACGCCGTGAAAAAATGGTTTGCCGAGAATCCGGAAGGCAACGACCCGCGTTACTACATGCGCGTCGGAATGGACGCGATGAAAGAAGTGGTGCGCAGTAAAGTCACCGTTTGCGGCTCTGCAAATAAATTAATTCCTGAAACTGAAACAACGCTTTAAATCCTTTCCCTTCAGGGCATTGCCTGCAAATGCGGGTAATACCCTACGTTTGAAAACACCCTGACAGGAAACTCAGATGAATAGAATGATTAAAAGCTCGTTATTACTTTTACTGGTCAGCAATGGCGCATTTGCTTCCGAATATCTGCTCAATAACAACAATATCTCCATCTCATTTGACGACACCAATTCTGCGGTTTTAATTAAAGACAAACTTACCCAGAGTAAACTCGCCCCCAAAGAGTTGTTCTTTCTAACACTACCGAATGAAGATGTTATTCACGCGGCGGATTTTAAAATTAAAAGCGTCAGCCAGAAAGATGACTCTATTCATATCGAATATGACCATAAAGATTTCGCCGTCAGCGTGGCGTTGAATGTCCTTAAAGGAAAATACGCCAGTATCGACTACACGATCAAAGCGAAAGGCAAAGCGCAAGATGTCGCGAAAATAACCTTCTTCCCGACAAAAGGGCAATCACAAGCGCCTTATGTTGATGGCGCGATTAATAGCTCACCGATTATTGCTGACAGCTTCTTTATACTGCCGGAAAAACCTATCGTTAATACCTACGCGTATGAAACGACAACCAACCTGAATGTCGGCCTGAAAACGCCGATTAAAACCGATGCCCCCGTTACCTTTACTACCTATTTCGGAACCTTTGAGGCGACAAACCAACTACGTCGAAGCTTCAATGAATTTATCAATGCCATGCGCCCGCGCCCCTATAAGCCCTATCTGCATTACAACAGCTGGATGGATATTGGTTTCTTCACCACCTATACCGAAAAAGATGTGCTTAACAGGATGGATGCCTACGCTGATGAGTTGATTAAAAAGCGTGGCGTAAAACTCGATGGCTTCCTGCTGGATGACGGCTGGGACGATCGTACCGGCAAATGGCTATTTGGCCCGACGTTCAGCAATGGTTTTGGTGTCGTAAAAGATAAGGCCGATAGCCTGCATACTTCCGTAGGTCTTTGGTTATCACCGTGGGGTGGCTATAACAAACCGCGCGACATTCGCGTTTCTCACGCCAAAGAAAATGGCTTTGAAACCGTCGACGGGAAATTTGCGCTCTCTGGACCGAATTATTTCCGTAACTTTAACGAGCAGATTATTAAGTTAATCAAAAATGAACATATTACCTCGTTCAAACTTGATGGCATGGGCAACGCCAATAACTGGATTAAAGGCAGCCAGTTTGCCTCTGATTTTGATGCGTCGATTGAACTCATCAAAAATATGCGAGCGGCGAATAAAGACCTGTTTATTAACCTGACCACCGGCACCGATGCCAGCCCATCCTGGCTGTTCTACGCCGATTCAATCTGGCGCCAGGGCGATGATATTAACCTGTACGGCAAAGGCTCACCGGTTCAACAATGGATGACCTACCGCGATGCTGAAACCTACCGTTCCATTGTGCGTAAAGGTCCATTATTCCCGATAAACTCACTGATGTATCACGGGATTGTCAGCGCGGAGAATGCCTATTTCGGCCTGGAAAAAGTGCAAACCGACAGTGATTTCGCCGATCAGGTCTGGAGTTACTTTGCTACCGGAACCCAGTTACAAGAGCTGTATATCACGCCATCAATGTTGAACAGCGCCAAATGGGACACGCTCGCTAATGCGGCTAAATGGTCGCGGGAAAATAGCGCAGTACTGGTCGATACCCACTGGATTGGTGGCGACCCAACGGCACTTGAAACTTATGGTTGGGCATCGTGGAGCAAAGAGAAAGCTATCCTCGGCTTACGCAACCCGTCAGACAAAGAGCAAAGCTATTATCTGGATTTGACGAAGAGCTTTGAAATCCCGGATGGCGAAGCGACAAGTTTCACGCTCAAACCGGTCTATGGTGCGAATGCCACACTTCCAAGTGATTACACCAAGCCTGTTATTGTGACGCTGAAACCGCTGGAAACACTGGTCATTGAAGCCACACCGGTTGCCGCGAAGTAGGGTTTGTTATTGTGCATAAAACAAAAAACCCGCGAAAGCGGGTTTATTAATTTGAGAATGTTAGGGTCTCGATTTTGCGCTTATCTTCAGCAATCAGCACGATACCAAAATGCTCAACATCTGGATGAACACTCCAGATTTTTTCTTCAGGGATGCTGATCCCATCATAAATAGCTTTCGTCCCGTCATAAGGGAAAAAGAGGCCTGCATCGGAGTCGAGAATGAATACGGACAGAGCATTCGAACTTTTCGCAATCTTCTGCCACAAAGCTTTCCCGCCTTCATACTGTGTATTATCACTCATTAAAATGACACCGCATTTGAGAACCAAAGCTTCATATAATTGCGTAGCGAAGCCAAGTTCCTGATAGCGCCTATCAACACAAACGCCTTCCACTTGAAGTACGCTTGAATCTTCCCAAAAGCGCTCTACTGAAATGACATTATCACCAATAGCTTTTTGGTTGTTCAATTCCAACATAGCAACGGCAACATGCCGGGGCTCGCCACTCACATCTTCTAATTCAGCTTTCACAATAGAAGCGCGAGGTGTTTTTTTATCGAAGATAATAAGGTAACGCTTTTCAGCGATGGTTATTTCTTCAATCACTTCAAACGAACGCGCAATCGCTGAGGCACTATAAGAAAGAGGCATCACTATCATGTTTGAATCCCCACGAATCAACACCGGCATAATTTGCTCATCCTGAACAGACTAAAGTATGAGCAAACTACCATCGCTTATTTAAACCACACTAACAATACTGATACCTGTAATGACAGAGTGCGAGCCTGCTCGGGAAACGCTATTTCTCGCTGTTTTCTAAAGCATATTTATACAGTGCATTTTTCTTCACACCGTGAATTTCAGCCGCCAGTGCTGCAGCCTTTTTCAGAGGCAGTTCGGTTTGCAGCAGAGCCAGAGTGCGCAGCGCATCGGCTGGCAGTGCGTCATCGACAGGGGCTTTGAAGCCTTCGACAATCAACACCATCTCACCTTTGCGGCGGTTTTCATCTTCTTTAACCCAGGCAGCCAGCTCACCAATCGGTGCGCCGTGAATCGATTCCCAGGTTTTCGTCAGCTCGCGCGCCAGCACCACATAGCGTGATTCACCGAGCACAGCGCATATATCGTCTAAACTATCGAGCAGGCGATGCGTAGACTCATAGAAGATGAGCGTACGTGGTTCTTGCTCAATGGCTTTGAGTGCATCGCGACGGCCTTTGGATTTTGCAGGAAGAAAACCTTCGTAGCAGAAGCGGTCAGAAGGCAAACCAGCTGCACTTAATGCAGCAATCGCGGCACATGGACCTGGCAGCGGCACCACGCGAATACCAGCTTCGCGACACGCACGCACCAGATGGTAACCAGGATCGTTAATTAATGGCGTTCCTGCATCAGACACGAGCGCGATGCTTTGCCCTTCTTGCAGCTTTGCCAGCAGGGTTTCTGCTTTTTGTTGCTCGTTATGATCGTGCAATGCGAACATTCGCGCATTAATCGCAAAATGTTGCAGCAGCAAACCGGTATGGCGAGTATCTTCGGCGGCAATCAGGTCAACGCTTTGCAACACGGCTAATGCCCGCTGTGTGATATCGCCGAGGTTACCGATGGGTGTCGGAACGATGTAGAGCGTGCTGGCAGAAATAGCCGCCGTTTCGAGTTGTTTCATTGTTTCATCCGTATTGCCGATTTAATATTGAACACTGAGATAAAAATTACACTGGATACAGAATGGTACCGTCTAAATTTATTCGTTCTAAAGCCGGGCGTTGTCTGCCTGTTATGTTGGCCGCGCTCATATTCGCCGGCTGTACAACTAAAGCACCAGACCAGTCTGCTGCCCATGTTCAGGGCGAGGCGACTGCTGATTCAGCGTATTACCTGCAACAAATGCAGCAAAGTAGCGATGATAGCAAGACCACCTGGCAATTACTCGCCATTCATGCGCTGTTAAAAGAAGGCAAAACTCAGCAAGCCGTTGATCTCTACAATCAACTGCCAAAAGAGATGAATGAAGAACAGGTGCGTGAGCAGAAGTTACTAGCAGTCGAGGTGAAAGTTGCCCAGAAGGATTTTGCTGACGCCAACGCGCGCCTGAGCAAAATCGAGCTTTCTACACTCAATAAAAACCAGCAGACTCGCTACTACCAGGCGGTTATCGACGCAAGCCAGAACCGCCCGTCGCTTGACCTGCTGCGCGCGTATATTGCACAAGAGCCAATGCTGACTGGCCCTGCGCATCAGAAGAATATCGACGGTACATGGCAGGCACTGTCTCAGATGACCCCGGAGCAGATGAATTCGCTGGTCATTAATGCCGACGAAAACACGCTGCAAGGCTGGCTGGATCTGCAACGCGTCTGGAACGATAACCGTAACGATCCCGAAATGCTGAAAGCCGGTATTAAAGACTGGCAAACGCGTTACCCGCAAAACCCAGGTGCGAAAACGCTGCCAGCTCAGCTCAGTAATATGCAGAATTACAAACCTGCCTCTACTGAAAAAATCGCCCTGTTGCTGCCATTAAGTGGCCAGGCCGCTGTATTTGGTCGCACTATCCAGCAAGGTTTTGAAGCGGCGAAAAATATGGGCTCCGCACCAGTCGCACAGACTACGGCTCCGGCGCAGGTTGCTGATACCAACGGGCAACCGGTTGACACCACTCAGGCCGCATTGCCGAAACCTGCGGATCCAAATATGGTTGCAAGCCCGGCTGCGGCATCGGTTGATGATTTAACTCAACAGCCTGACGCAACGCCAACAGCTCCGGCCCCGCAAGCGGCTGCGCAAACACAGCCAGCTGCCGCTGCCGCAGCTCCAGCCAATCCGGCTGCGGAAATTAAAGTCTACGACACCACCACACAACCGCTGGCTCAGATACTCGCTCAGGCCCAGCAAGATGGCGCAACGATTGTTGTCGGTCCATTGCTTAAAAACAACGTCGATCAGTTAGCAACGACAACTTCCCCGTTGAATATCCTGGCGCTTAACCAACCAGAAAACGTGCAGAACCGTGCAAATATCTGCTATTTCGCCCTGTCGCCAGAAGATGAAGCGCGTGATGCAGCCGACCATATCTGGCAGCAAGGCCACCGTGCTCCGCTATTGTTGGTTCCGCGTAGCGCCCTCGGCGATCGCGTCACTAAAGCTTTTGCCGATGAATGGCTGAAACTCGGTGGTGGCACGGTACTACAGCAGAAGTTCGGTTCAACTGCTGAGCTAAAACAAGGGATTAACAGCGGTTCAGGTATCGCGCTGAGCGGCACTCCGGTTAACGCCGCAGCCGCTCAACCGGAAGCTGTGACCATTGGTGGGCTGACAATTCCGGCTCCACCAACAGATGCACAAATTACGGGTGGTACTTCCGGCGGCGTAGATGCAGCCTACATCGTTGCAACGTCAGACGAAGTCGCATTGATCAAACCAATGATCGCCATGCGTACTGGTAGCCGCAGCCCAGCGCAACTGTATGCCAGCTCGCGTAGCTCTCAGGGTGTAAGTGGCCCGGATTTCCGTCTGGAAATGGAAGGTTTGCAGTTCAGTGAAATCCCGATGCTTGCCGGCAATAATCCATCGCTGATGCAGCAAGCACTGGGTAGCGTAAATAACGATTACTCACTGGCACGTCTTTACGCCATGGGCGTGGACGCGTGGTCACTGGCAAATCACTTCTCTCAAATCCGCCAGGTCCCTGGCTATCAGGTGAATGGCAATACCGGCACGCTTTCTGCAACCCAGGATTGTGTCATTAACAGGAAGTTAAATTGGCTGCAATTCAGTCAAGGTCAAATCGTTCCGGCATCCTGACCCGACAACAAGCTGGCGCGCGCTACGAATTAGAAGCGCGCCGCTTTCTTGAACGCAATGGACTGCGTTTCATCGCCGCAAACGTCCATTCTCGCGGTGGCGAAATCGACCTCATCATGAAACACGGCAGCGTTATCGTCTTCGTAGAAGTGCGATACCGCCGCTCAAACCACTTCGGTGATGCCGCCGCAAGCATCACTCGCCGTAAGCAACAAAAATTATTACACACTGCTTCGTATTGGTTAGCCCGCACATCAGGAAGTTTTGATACTGTGGATTGCCGTTTCGATGTGTTAGCCTTCACCGGCAATGAAATAGAGTGGTTAACCAACGCGTTCACCGCAGATGTTTAAAGTAACCAGGTAAACTAACGTGCTCGAAAGAATCAAAGTCTGCTTCACGGAAAGTATTCAAACCCAGATTGCCGCAGCGGAAGCTCTGCCAGATGCTATCTCCCGTGCAGCAATGACACTGGTTCAGTCTCTGCTTAACGGCAATAAAATCCTTTGCTGTGGCAACGGCACGTCTGCGGCCAACGCCCAACATTTTGCCGCCAGTATGATCAACCGCTTTGAAACTGAGCGACCGAGTTTACCTGCTATTGCACTTAATGCTGATAATGTGGTCTTAACCGCGATCGCAAATGATCGTTTACACGAAGAAGTGTATGCAAAACAAGTACGTGCCCTCGGTCAAACCGGTGATGTTTTACTCGCCATTTCGACCCGCGGAAACAGTCGTGATATCGTCAAAGCGGTAGAAGCCGCCGTCACGCGCGATATGACTATTGTTGCACTAACTGGTTACGATGGCGGGGAATTGGCCGGGCTATTAGGGCCACAGGATGTGGAAATTCGCATCCCTTCTCACCGCAGCGCGCGCATTCAGGAAATGCATATGCTGACGGTAAACTGCTTATGCGATCTGATTGATAATACGTTATTCCCTCACCAGGACGATTAAGGAGTACAGATGAAGGCATATAAGCCACTTGCAGTCCTTATTACCGCACTACTTCTACAAGGATGTGTTGCTGCCGCAGTCGTGGGTACCGCAGCAGTCGCCACTAAAACGGCGACAGATCCGCGCACAGTCGGTACTCAGGTTGATGATGGTACGCTGGAATTGCGCGTAAATAGCGCGCTCGGCAAAGACGAGCAAATCAAGAAAGAAACGCGTATCAACGTGAGTGCGTACCAAGGCAAAGTACTGTTGGTTGGGCAGTCGCCTAACTCCGAACTCTCATCGCGTGCCAAACAGATTGCGTTAGGCGTTGATGGCACCACAGAGGTGTATAACGAAATCCGTAACATGGCGCCAATTGGCCTGGGAACGGCGTCTAACGATACCTGGATAACGACCAAAGTGCGCTCGCAACTGCTGGCAAGCGACCAGGTAAAATCGACGAATGTGAAAGTCACTACCGAGAACAGCGAAGTGTTCCTGTTAGGTTTAGTCACTGACAGAGAAGCCAAAGCTGCGGCAGATATTGCCAGCCGCGTCAGCGGTGTGAAGCATGTGACGACCGCGTTTACGATGCTGAAGTAATCCTCCACGGAAGCTGTCTCTTGGTCATATCTCTGTGAGTCGCGAGACAGTTCCGTTCACCCGATATTCCGTGTTTCATATAGCCACTGTACCGGTGAACGTCTTAGGGTGGCCGCCGTCGCCACCCTAAGAACCCGGACTCCCGGCAAATCAATCGCCGCAAGCGGTAAACCTCCATTTTGCCTCCGTGTCAGGGTCGGTTGCGATTCGTTCCCGACGATCGCGCCCTCCAGCCGTTCCCGACGGCTGGACCCTGCCACCTGGAGTCAAAATGGAGGCGATTGAAGCCGGAACCAAAGGTCAACGTCAAAGGATAAAAACCACACCGAGCCGGTTTTGACCTTGTTCCCGGTATAAATTGCCCCAGTGTTCTCCATAAGTCAGGGTGGCGCCGTCGGGAACGGCGCCAGTGAGCGATCGTCGGGAACGTGTCGCGAACGGCCCTGATGTTGGGGATAAGCTGGGGTTTACCGCGCAGCGGCAATTTAATCACCGGGCGACGGGGTCGCCAGGGGGATGTCGTTATCCCACTGGCACGTTCACCGTTTGCAGGAATGAAAGAGATAACTGAACGCACAGGTGAACGGAAAATCAACGAGGCTCAAAGATCTCACCCTAACAAAATGCCCGGGTGAGTTGTGACCAAGAGACCACTCCCATACGGGAGAGGCTACTCCCCTTAAAACCTGCTCAAACAATCCATTGCCACGGCTTTAAACTCCTCAAAATTCTTACTATCGCGTAAACGCGGCATCGCCCTTTCGCGCAGAAACGTGACAAACAGATCGTAAATCGCCATCGCCTCTTCATACTCACTTTTGCTGATTGCTAGCAGGAAGATGACGTGCGCCGTCTCATCTCCCCAGCGAATACCTTGTGGTGCAAGCACGGTGTACACCACGGTTTTGTTCGCCATCAGCCCCAATGAGTGAGGCAGTGCAATCCCCTCACCCAGCACGGTGCTGACAATAGCCTCGCGCTCGACCACAGACGGATAAAAATCAGCCGCAACATAGCCTTCTCCTTCAAGCTGCTGGCAAAGCGTGCTGAACAACTCCTGCTGAGTCATCGGCTCATCAACAACGCGGAAATGGCTGGCATCAAAGAATTTTTCCAGCATGTATGGGCGCGTGCGGTCCACCAGCACCAGTTTGCCCAACTGCTCAAGTTGATACTCTGTCGGGAATGGCGCCACCACCACAGTGGGCTTTTGTTTATCGCTAATGCGCGCCGTGGAAATAACAAAATCCTCTTCCACGCCGTCGAGTTGTTCATAATCTCGCAGGGAAATGATCCGCGTGACCTCAATTTGGGGATATTTACGCAGCAGCATCGCCTGAATCATGCGTACCGTTGAGTTCCCGGTATCACAAACCAACAGCACGCGTGGATGGCGCTGATAACCAATGTTGTAGTGCCGCTCAAGCCCCACCCCAATATGCAGCACCAGGAAACCAATTTCGTTTTCGCTAATCACATAAGGCGTGTATTTCCCCCAGCTCGACACCGCCGCAAGCGTCATGTCATAAGCCATCGGGTAGTGCTGTTTAATATTGCCTAGCAGGGGATTAGGAATATTTATCTGATAGCGCACACGGGTAATCATAGTTTTGATATGCGTGAGCAAATCAGCATGAAGCTGCTTATCGGTTAGTAGGTTGTAGTTATAGTTGTTGTTGATAAAGCTCAGAATGTAATTCACCAGCGCTTCATCGTCGTCAGCACTGATAGCGCTCGCCGCTACCGCTTGTACCTGGCGCGAGGCAATATGAACTTGCAGCCATTGTTCTTCCGCCTCGGAAAGCGCTTTACCGGCAAGCTTCTGTAACAGTACGGTGATTTGTTTTGCGGCTTCACGCACAGCTTCGTCTACATTGTCGGCGCTAAATTCCGGCAGCGGGTAACCTTCGCTGATACGGCGAACCGCAACGGCGCAATATAAACGGATAAACTGTTCACCTTCGTCAGTCAGGCGGATACGGCAGCGCGTAAAACAATTGTGCAGTTCTGCCGCCAGTTGTTCTGGCACGCCTGCATTGAGCACTTCTTCAGTCAGCAGTGGATTTTCGCAATCTTCCTGCGTGAGTTTCCAAAGTAGATCGGTCAGACAAGCACGCACCGACATTTCACTGCCAAACAGCTTCATTCCGTGGCGCGGGCGGGTTTCAATCGTCAGGTTGTAGCGCGCCAGCCAATCACGAACCTCAGCCATATCGCTTTGCAATGTCGCACGGCTAACAAACCACTCCTCGGCCAGATCCTCGAGTTTTAATGAGAAGGCAGACGTCAGAAAACGAACTACCAGATAGCGCACACGCTCCGGTGAGTTGCGCGGAATACGCAGCTGGCGTGAAGGCTGCTGCTGGAGTTCTTCATACAGCGCCGGATCTGCAATATTGAGCTGATACCCCGCTCCGCGATTGAGGACAAACTGCGCGCCATGCCCGACCATCAGCGCATTTAAAGCGGTGATATCCGCGCGCACGGTGCGGGTAGAAACCGATAATCGCCGCGCCAGTTCATCCTGGAGCAGCGTCTCGTTTTGCAGCATTTCAAACAGTTGGGCCAGACGTTGGTTTGGGAATCTCACTGCCGTTTCCTTTCGTTAATCGGGCGCAGCACCTGTCAAAACCATCTGTGACGGGCTGCCAACCGCAATGTAATCCTCAACAAAATTCAGTTTTCCAGTCGGCTGCGCCACGCTAAAACGCGCGATGTTATCGCTGCGCTGATTCATCACGTACAGATACTTTTCATTATGGCCGAGCGTTAGCGTGCGCGGGTAATCACCCCGCGTCCAGACGTGCTCCACAAGCTCCAGCCTGCCATTCGCGGCAACGCTGAAATGGCCGATGCTGTTGTGCAAACGGTTCGCCACATATAGCTGTTTCCCGTCTCTACTTAGCACCAGACCCGCAGCAAAGTTGGTTCCTTTGAACCCCTTAGGTAGTGAGGAAATGCTCTCGCCCTCGGTTAGAGTTCCTTTGACTACATCAAGTTGGTAGTGGTAAGCGTAGAAGCCTCTTCGTTAATCAGCCACAGGCCATCCCCTTGTGGGGTGAACACAAAGTGGCGCGGACCGGATCCTTTCGATGAAGACTCAATGAAGGGAGGATCGTTTGGCGTGAGTTTGCCGTGGGTTTCATCGAAACGATATTGATAGATCCGATCGAGTCCAAGATCGGTAGTAAAGACGAATTTACCACTGGGATCGGCGGCGATCATATGTGCATGCGGGCCACTGTGGCCGCTGGCCGCAAAACTGCCTTCCACGGCGGCTTCTGGTTTTTTGGCGCCAGTAGGCCCCGTATCCTGTTGAATATCCGTGGCCTGGTCCAAGTTGCCATCGCCCTTCACGGGCAATACGGCGACGGAACCGCTGCCGTAATTCGCCACCAGCAAATGCCGCTCGTTCGGCGTGAGCGTGAGATAGACCGCCCCCGCGCCGCCCGATGAAACCTGATTAAGTTCAGTAAGATTGCCATCATCCCCAACACGCAATGCTGCAATCACACCGTTTTCAGTTTCGCATGCCACATACAGCGTTTTACCCTCTTTCGAGGCGGTGAGCTGCGCGGCATTTGGCAGTTTACTGACCAGCGTTTTGCGGGTCAGCGCACCGGTTTCGGCATCGACATGAAAACGGTAAATTCCTTCACCATTTGGGTTGTAGGTACCTACCCAGGCGAATTGCGTTTGTGTTGCGGGCATTGATGATCCTCATTGTTATCAGGTTTTAGCCAACTAACTTCTTCGTCATATCCAGCAAAGTACGCACATCTTCCGGACGCGTATTACCGCTCGCTTTATCAATAATTGAGCTGTAAATATGCGGAATGATCTTACTCACTCCCGTATCCAGCGCGATCTTCAGGATTTCTTCGTAGTTCTCAAGATCGATCCCACCAGTCGGCTCCAGCCAGAAATCGTGTTTTGCACAAGCCAGCGCTACCGCGCGGAACTCATCACGGTATTTCAGGCCATCCATCGGGAAATATTTGATTGAGCTGCCGCCCATATCTTTAAGCAACGCGATAGCGGTATCTACCGGCACAATCCCGTCAGAGGAGACTGAGCTTAGCGGACCGGTGGATATTTTCACCATCCCTACCATTCCCGTTGGAGAAACCAGGCCATTGACCACGCTTTCATTTTGCCCAAGCAACGCGCGGCTTGCACCCACGCCGGTAAACACCTGGTTTACATGCTGCGGCTGCACATGGCGGGAGATTTCACTCACCATTGCCGACTGGTTTGGGTCACCCGCGCCGAGGCCAACGGACAACGCATTGTCGATAAGCGCCGCATACTCGCGCATATCCGCCACGGCAGTTGCCACATCCGGGTAATTTTTAGAAAGCACGCCGACCAACACATGGCCTTCTGCGGCGTCATAAATCTCTTTCGCGTTCTCTTTCGAGCCAGCCAGCACGTTCAGGCATACACGGTCGCGGTAAAAATTCGGGGTCAGTTTCATGACTGCTTCTCCTTGCTTACCAGTGCGTTAATGCAGTGATAAATGATCTCTAACTGCTGCGGGCTGACGCTACGCACATCGGCTTCGATAATCCCTTCGTTGGCTTTGTAGCCACGGAAGAAAATCGCATAATCGCCCTGTTTCAACGCGCTCACCAGCTCGCTGGTGCTGATGCCGATAACCGCTTCATCGAACTTAATCTCGGTACGCGCAATATCTCGCCCTGCAGCATCCCACACTACACGTGCACTCACGCCATCAAGGGTGTTGAGGCTCTCGATAAACGGCGTCATTTTTTCGACCATCTGTGCGCCGCTTTCTTTGGCTGCCGTTAAATAGTGTTCGATGGCGCAGGTCAGGCCAAGAATGCCCTCTTTGCCGACTTTCATGGCGCGCCCAATGCCGCCGGTTTGCAGTTTCACCCATTCAACGTACTGCGCTTTACCAATCACCAGGCCGCTGGTTGGCCCTTCAATCGCTTTCGCACCGCTGTAAATCACCAGATCCGCACCTGCACGGTAGTAGCACTGCAAATCTTCTTCTGCGGCAGCATCAACAATCAGCGGCAGGTTATGTTTGCGCGCCACGACCACGGCCTGCTCAACGCTAAGCATGCTTTTCTGTACCGAGTGGTGCGATTTGATATACAGAATGGCGGCGGTGCGCGGGGAAATTGCCGCTGCCAGTTGGTCGGCTGAACATTCGTTGGCGTAACCCGCTTCAACCACTTTGCCGCCACCGAGATTCACCATGGTGCCAACCGGTGCGCCGAAGTTCACGTTGTGGCCTTTCGGCAGCACGATCTCGTTGTTTTGAAGGGGTGCGGCGTGCAAGTTTTCAATCAGCCAGGCGTTGTCTTTTACCAGTACAGCCGCCACGGATTGCGCGATCCCCGCTGATGCACAAGAGACAACTGTCGCGCCTTCTACATCGAGCAATTTAGCAATGTATTCCCCGGTTTTGTTCACCAGGTCTTTCATTTCAAAGTAATGATTCATGCCGGTGGTCACAGCTTCGACCACTTCCGGGCGCGGGGTAGAAACACCGAGCGCCGTCATGCGGCCGGAGGCATTAATGACTTGTTTTAAATTGTATTTCTCATAAATCGAAGACATGTTCTTCCTTCCCTTGTTCGGTAACAAACCACTTCCCGGCGCGAACGGCGGCAAGTGCCACCAGCAGTTGTTCACCCTGGAGAGTCTGGCTTTCTGAGTCGGTAAAGACCGTCGGCTGGCGGCGTTGAGTAAAAATGGTCAGGTCGCCATCAAGGCCAACGGACAAGCGCCCTTTACTGGCCAGGCGTAAACCATCGGCGGCATGAGCGGTAACACAACCAATTACTTGTGGAAGTGACATACCAATGGAGAGGAATTTAGACATCACCACGCCAAGGCTATGCACCGGGCCGTTAATGCGGTTGCGGCAGTAAATATCGGAGCTAATGGTGTGTGGCAGAATCCCTTTGCTGATGGCGATTTTCGCCACTTCAAAGCTGAAACTGGCGGAGCCGTGTCCCACATCGAGACGTACGCCACGTTGTATAGCGTTGGAAATGGACGCTCGCAATTCACCGGCAGGCGTCAGAATGCGGTTCGGTTTGCCGTTGTAGCAGTGGGTAATGATGTCGCCAGTTGTCAGCAAATCGGCAATTTCGTCGAGGTCTGGCGGGTTATTACCAATGTGTACCATCAGCGGCAAATCACCGTTTTCGCGCTGAATTTCTTTCGCGCGCTCCAGCGGTTTAATGCCGTTGGCACCGACGACGCTGCTGCTCATGCGCGCTTTGATGCCGACGATAAAACCAGGGTGGCGCTTTACCGCGTCACGCACGGCGACTTTGTCGATATTCGCCATATCCGACAGTTCGTTCTGCGCAATCAGCCCAACGCGGGAAATGTTCAGTAACGCGTAAACATCCGTCGTGGCTTTGCGAGTCAGCTCGTAAAACTCATCAATATCATCAGCACCCGTGCTCCCGGCATCAACAACCGTAGTGACGCCAGTATTTATACCGATGCTGTCAGGGTCGTCGTGATAAATCGGGGATTTTTGGTAGCAGTGGACGTGAGAATCAATCCAGCCTGCACTGACATAATATTCGCCATTGAGCTGGCGCACTTCTTTCGCCTCACCCATGATTTCGCCAAGTGCGGCAATTTTTCCGTCCTTGAGCGCGATGTCGATAACGGTGTCATCCACCAGACACGCGTTGCGCAGGATTAAGTCGAACATGGTTTTCTCCTTCAGAAAGATCCCGTAGCCGATTATTAGGGGAAGTTCAGGGAATTGGTTCCCGGAGGGATGCCAAGCCCTGAAATCGCCCCGGGTATCTCCAGCCCCCGCTTCGGCCTACAAAGCAATCGGGAAGAATGCCCCAAACAGCATTGCGCCAAGAATCGCACCGCCGGTAATCGGCTTGTTCCACAGATAAAACAGCAGAGAACCAATCAAGGATCCGATACCAATCGGAATAGAAGCGGTCATTGCGCTGAGGATAATCAACGGGCCAAGGAAGCGGCCGGATGCGTTACCCGCGCCCATCATGACGTCTGCCCCGTAGGTTGAGTTGCTCTGGTTGACGGTGAATTTACGCGCCAGAATAATCAAATAACCAATCGCCAGGCCAATCACCAGCCCCGTCACCAGCGATGCCGCAAAGTTTGCGACCGGGAAGATAATGCCCGCGCCGAGTAACAACGCCGGAACGCCAAGACCTACGCCGGTTTGAATCGCCCCGCCGATATCCAGAATCCCGACCAGCGAACCTTCAATGATGCGGGCAAACAGGAAGCTGGCACCAAACGCGGCGACTGCGCCATACACACCGGTATCAATCCCGGCACGCAGCATGGAAACAAACGCCACTTCGTTGAATGCGCCAATGCCGTAGAGGTAATACATGTGTGTCCCGGCGAACACGCCGGAAGAAAGCAGGCCAACGAAAATTGGGAATGACCAGTCGGCGTACCAAAAACCTTTATTCGTTTCCATCACAGGCTCCCTTATTTTCCGCTCATCGAGTTATGGATCAGACTGAGCCAGTCCGGCACGGTCAGATGGAAGGATTCGATCATCTTCATATCGAAGCCACGGAAGAAGCCACTCAGCACAAACAGCGCGATAATCGCCACCATCATCACTTTGGTGACGTGGTTCCAGCCGCTCTCTTCCACGCCTTTACCAATCAGGATGCCCAGCACCAGGCCTGGTACGGCGTTGCCCATAATCAGTTGCGCACAGCCACCGAAAATAGTCGCCCAGAAGCCTGATTTTTTACCGGCATCAATCGCTGCCAGCCAGAAAATCACTGGCATGATGATGGTCACCAGCAAGTTCGCCGCAGGGACCAGCACTTTGACTGCGGTGACCTGTAATGCTGCGGGAACGGCAGACGCGGTAGTGTTAAGGAAGGCCACCACAATCATGCCGATGATGCCGCACGCGACAGCCATCTTGCGCGGATCGTGCAGGGTCTCAGCCACGTTGCGATTTTTCATCATCAGCGCAGCCGCACCCCAGTGTGGGATAATGCGGTGGTCAACGTCCTGAGTGAAAGCACCCGCCGCAACGGACGATGCCCAGGCGTTGAAGAAGAAGCCTAAACCAAATGAGAAGTGTGAAGCCGGGTCGCCTTCGCAGGAGTTCAGCTCGCCGAGGGTACGAAAAGCGCCCATACCTTGCGTGGTCGGCGCATGAAACATACGTGCAGCCCCGGCGCCCACTCCAACGCCAACCAGACCGCCGATGATCAGCGATTTTATTAATATAATTAAGAACATCTGTCTGTCCTTTCTGTGTGATTTTATTGGGGGATGAAGTCTACTTTGTCCATATTGATGGCCGTCACACTGACCGCAACATCCAACTCCACGCTGAACATCTGTTTTTCACGTTTCAGAAAGAAGAACAAAAAGGCCTCTTTCTTGACCTGTACTCGCGCCTGAACAACCTGCACATCCTGTGGCTCAATACGCAGTAAAATGTGGGGAGATGACTTCATAACCGAGCCCTGAACATGATTCAGGGCATCAGCAAAGGCCTTGGCTTTCGTGTCGCCACGACCTTTCACTCTCACCGTTTCGGAGAAGTGTTCTTTCATACTTAGTTACCGTACTTCTTAGCCCAGGCCAGAACTAAGCGCTCGCCCAGCTCTTCTTTATCCATAAAGCCGAAGCCCAGCACGTTGTTGCCTTCGTTGATGGCGGTGACGCCCTCTTCAACTGAACGCATGCCGTATTTGGCTTTGTAACCATGTTTGGTTTGCGCGGTGATGGCACCTGCGCCGCCGCTGCCACAAAAAGAGATGCCGAATGTGGCATTTTCAGCTTTCATCACATCGCCCAGTTTCATATCTGCGGCAACACCAGGAATAACCACGGCACGGCCGCCTGCTTTCTCAATCCCTGCTGCCACTTTCTGGCCTTTACCCAGGCGGTCGCCGATCACTACGGTAATTTGTTCCATTTGAATCTCCTGATTATTCAAAGATTGTCTTTCGCGACTTCGAAATGCACTGACAGCAACCACGCCTCTTCAACCGGCAGATTGCCAAACTGCTCCACGACTGCTTTTGCCATTTCCAGAGAGTCATCAGAAATTTCCTCGAATAGGCTTTCTTCAACTTCTGGCAACGGTTCGCCGGTCAGTGACCGGTGCGCCATGGCGCGAACGTGGGATGTCAGCATCTGTTCCTGAACTGCGTTTGGCGTGATGTTTCGGCCTTCCAGCAGCGTCCTGATAAACGCCAACACTTGCTCCGTAAGTTGTGTGGCGTCGGTACTTCCGGCGTCATTAACCTTTACCGCTCCGTTATTCACACTGCATACCTCGTTTACTGATATGGCTCTAAGGTATCGGCGAGGGTTAGAGGTTTGTAGCGAGTTGTTTTCCACTTTGAAGTGGAAATCCCGGAGGCAAGAGTGATATGCGCCACAAAAAGTGGCCGATTCATGATAATTCGCTGGCTTAATGTGATTACAGTCACGCATTAACGAGGGCGAATCTATTGGTGACAGTGATAGTTTTTGAGCGAAATTGTGATGTGGGGGTGGTTTATGGGGAAATATTGGAAAGAGTTATGGGTGGGGGATTGGGAGTTGGTTGGGTTGGCTGGGGTTAGATTAAGACTGAGATACCCAGGGCAACCACCAGGTTTGGCGTGGGAACCAAATCCCGGTGTTTCCTCTAATTCATTGGCTTTAGTGAATAGCGTTATCCAGGGAATTGTAGGAGAAGGATTTATAGTTCTTTCGATGGATTTGGTAGTACAGGCATAATCAGGGAGTGACAGTCGCTTAAGTCCTGTGAGTTCAACGGGTCGATGCAACGCTATCCTTAAACAAGGGGGGCGTTGCCATGAAACGCAGAACGCGTATTTACTACACGCTACGTGGCAATGCTAACGTCAAACTGATTCTGCTCTGAGGATTCCGACATGACCACCTTTCATCAACTTACTGCCACCAGTCTGCGTGGCCAGCTCATCTCTATGGCTGACTACGCTGGCAAGCTGGTTCTGGTGGTTAATACCGCCAGCCATTGTGGCTTCACGCCACAATACGCAGGCCTTGAAGCACTCTACAAGAAGTACGCCGCCCAGGGTCTGGTGGTGCTTGGTTTCCCCTGCAACCAGTTCGGTAAGCAGGAACCCGGCGGCGCCGACGAAATCGCGCAGACCTGTCATATCAACTACGGCGTGAGCTTCCCGATGTTCGAGAAAGTGGAGGTCAACGGGGCAGCAACGCACCCGTTGTTTCGTTACCTGAAGAATGAATTACCCGGTGTGCTGGGTGGGCGAATAAAGTGGAACTTCACTAAGTTTCTGATCGGACGCGACGGCAAACCACTCAAGCGTTTTGCTCCTATCTCCACCCCGGAGAAAATGGAAGCCGCAATCCTTGCTGCACTTGAAATCAAAAAGCCCCTGTAATTCAAACTATTCCCTTTTAGATATCTTCCCACTGGCATAAAGCCGAAATTATTGCCTCGCTGCATAAGAAAGGCTTTTCGCTGGATACTCTCTCAAGAAATTGACGAAAATACTGAAAAACGAGGTGTGATATGAGCTTTTTTGACGACCTGAAAGCGTCCCTTGAAGAAGCGGTCGACATTAAAAATGGCGTTCAATCTCCCGCCCGTGTCACCCGTTATGAGATCGCTGATGTTAAGGCAATCAGGGAACAGCTGAATGTATCGCAGAGTGAGATGGCCAAGGCACTTGGTACTAGCGTTGATACAATCAAAAGCTGGGAGTCCGGAAGGCGTAACCCAACCGGGCTTGCTGCAAAAGTGCTGGCAACTATCCAGGCTAACCCTGCATTCTTCCAGGAATTAGCTGCGCATTAGTGATTGGCGGGGAAAATCCCCGCCAACTTTAATCTATTTAACCAGACCCATGCTCTGTGGCAGTGCCATGGTGATAGCCGGTAAATAGGTTACCATCATCAGAACAATCGCAATCACCGCAAAGAATGGCAGCAACGGTTTAATCACGCGCTCAATCTTAATATCCCCCACCTTACAGCCGGTAAATAATATTGGCCCTACCGGCGGCGTAATTGTGCCAAGCGATAAGTTGAACACCATCATGATACCGAAATGTACCGGGTCCATTCCAAACTGCATGCAGATTGGCAGGAAGATTGGGGTGAAGATTAATACCGCAGGTGTTGGGTCCATAAAGGTGCCCACCAGCAGTAATACCAGGTTCATAATCAGCAGAATAACGATGAAGCTATCTGTTGCAGAAAGTAAACCGGAGGCAATCAGCGCAGGGATTTTGGTAAACGCCATGACCCACGACATAATCGACGATGCCGCCAGCATGAAAATAACAATCGCCGTCATTTTCGCGGTCGCGAGGAATATCTTCGGCAAATCATCCATTTTGATATTGCGGTAAATAACGCCGAGCACCAGCGAATAAACCACCGCAATTGCCGAGGCTTCTGTTGCGGTAAACACGCCCCCCAGAATGCCGCCGATAACCACAACAATCATCATCAGGCTTGGAATTGCATCAAACAGAATGCGTAACGTTTTGCCTTTATCCGCAGAACGGTCGGCTACATAACCCCGGCGTTTTGCAATAACCCCGGCGACAATCATCACCCCCAGGCCCCACAGAATGCCAGGCACATAACCCGCCATAAACAGCGCGGAAATAGACACGCTGCCTGCAACCGTTGCATAAACAATCAAAGAGTTACTAGGTGGGATCAGCATACCTGTTGGTGCAGAAGCGATATTCACAGCGGCACTAAACGCCGGGTCATACTGCTCTTTTTTCTGAATTGGCGACATGATGCCACCGACCGCTGCCGCAGATGCCACGCCTGAACCACTGATGGAGCCAAACAGCATGTTGGCGACGACGTTGGTTTGCGCCAGAGGCCCCGGCAGGAAATTACTGATCAATTTTGCACAGTTAATTAAACGAATGGCTATCCCGCCATTGTTCATTAAATTCCCGGCCAGAATAAAGAAGGGAATGGCTAATAAGGCAAAGGAGTCGAGGCCGACAAAGACGCGCTGGGCAGAGGTTAATATCGCGCCATCGAACGGTAAAATAAGACACATCGCGGCGAAGGATGAGATCCCAATACTAATACTAATTGGCGTTCCCGCTAGCAGCAGAATAAATACGCCGCTAAACATCACCAGAGCAACAATAATTGCAATATCCATATCGACACCCAATCAATCTTGTTTCGAAGAGAACTTTCTGAACAACCCATATTGGTTATACAGACAATAGAACAGCGTCAATGCACCGCTCAGCGGAATCGCAATGTAGATAATGCCGATAGGGATTTGTAATGCGGAGTCGAGCTGCGCCATCTGGCGGCTCATACCGATATAACCACCGATAGTCAGCACCAGTAATGCAAATACTGAAGTGGCTAACTCGCCAACAATTTCCAGAGAAAGGCGCAATTTACGCGGCATTTTATCGCGCATAAACGTAATAGCCATATGCTCACGCAGGCCAAAAACATATGCCCCGCCAATCAGCACCAGCCAGATAAACAAATAACGCGCCAGTACTTCACTGACCGCACTCGGGCTATTAAACAAATAACGCGACGCCACCTGCCAGGTCACCAGTAACGTCATTAAACCAACAATCAGAATACACAGATAAGACGCAGCTTTATCCACGGCCTGTTTTACTCGTGTGACAAGCGAATAAAAATCAGATTTGGATGCGGGTGCTGAGGGGGCGGATTGAGCAACTTTCATTTTTATCTCCACGGGGGACCCGAAGATCCCCCAAACTTCAAACCTTATTACTCGGCCATCTCACGAATTTTTTCGTACAGCGCTTTTTGTTCCGGGGTGGTCAACATGGCTGATTGCAGCGGTTTGCAACGTTCCTGGAATGGTTTGATGTCCACTTCGGTAAAGACTGCGCCGTTGTCTTTCGCGGTTTGGCGTGCGCCATCAAGGGCTTTGTCCCACAGCTCAAACTGAGTCTGGGTACTCTCTTTAGCCAGTTTGCGGAACAGCTCGCGGTCGCTTTCATCCATCTTGGCGATGAAGTTTTCATTAGCGACTAGCAAATCAGCCACCATGACATGACGCGTTGCTGAGAAATACGGAGCAACTTCGTACTGCTTCAGGTCGGCATAAGTGATCTCGTTGTTTTCAGCACCATCCAGCACGCCTTGCTGAATCGCTGAATAGACTTCACCTTGCCCCATCGGCACACCGGTTCCGCCCATGCAAGACAACATTTTGATCATGGTGTCAGACTGCATTACACGGATCTTTTTACCCTGCATATCGGCCGGGCTGGTGACTGCGGCGCCTTTGGTGTAAATACTTCGCGCGCCTGCTGTGTACGCGGTAATAACTTCAAAACCGGTGCCTTTGGTGGAAGCAAACAGGTTATCGAGCACGCCAGAGGTAAACACTTTGCGCTGATGTTCCGGGTTGTCGTAAACGTACGGCATCGCCAGAACAGAGAAGTTTTTATTGAAGTTTTCGACCAGTGGGTTGGCGACGACCGCCATCTGAATCGCGCCAGACTGAACCAGTTCCAGCGAAGCACGCTGGTCACCTAACAGTTCGTTAGGGTGAATTTCAAGTTTGTAGCGGCCATTAGTCGCCGCTTCCAGTTTATCGCTGAAAGAGACTAATGCTTTGTATTGTGGGTTGTTTTCAGACTGGTTAAACGCTGTTTTCAGGACTACAGGGCCTGTTGGCGCTGCGTCATCTCCACATCCGCTCAGTAAAATTGTCGCCGCAACGGCGGTAGCAACCAGCGAAATTTTTGGCAAAACATGTTTGAAATGCTGCATCCTTCAGACTCCCTTATCCATGATTTCGGTTCGGTATTATTCCGTTTGGAAATCATTTACACACCAAACCCACGCAGAATGAAACGTTATTTTATTTAAAAAGAACTTTTGATTCATTTTGCTGATGAGATCTCAAAATTGCAGAATTTTACGCTCAAAAATCGTACGATTAATGAACTATTTTCGGAAGGATAAATGGCGACTGCCAGAAACAAGGCGAGCACAGACAAGATCTGAGTCAGTGAAGCAGCAACGGTTTTAGGGTACTTTATGGCAATCTCGCTGGGTGAAACATTCGGAAACTTAATGAAAATAGATGCAGAAATCACCTTCCGTAAACTCGAGATTTTTATGGCGTTTATGGAAAAGGGGAATATCGCCCGTACCGCTGAAACGCTCGGTATTAGTGGTGTAAGCGTCCATCGCGCGTTGCATACGCTTGAAGAAGGCGTGCGCTGTCCGCTGTTTATCCATAAAGGCCGCAACCTTGTGCCACTGCCGTCGGCTTACACTCTGCTAGAACACAGCCAGGAAGCGGTGGCATTGATGGCACGGGGTATTGCAGAAACGCGCCAGGCAGCGGGGGTTGGGCAAGGACGATTGCGCATCGGTACGCTCTATTCGTTGACGCTCGAAACCGTTCCGCGCCTGATTATGGGGATGAAACTGCGTCGCCCTGAGCTGGAGATGGACCTGACCATGGGCTCCAACCAATTGCTACTCAACATGCTCGAAGACGGCGTACTCGACGCAATTCTGATTTCTATTTCGGAAAGCGAAATCGACCGTAACCGCCTTGAAGTACTCCCACTTTTTCATGACGATATTTTCCTCGCGGCGACCTCTTCTTTCCCGCTCGATACCAGCAAGCTGGCAGATTTACGTGATTATCGTGATGAGAAGTTTGTTTCGCTCGCGGAAGGTTTTGCCACCTACAACGGTTTCCAGGAAGCGTTTCACATTGCCGGTTTTGAGCCAGAAATTGTTACGCGAGTGAACGATATTTTCTCGATGATAAGCCTGGTGCAGGCGGGTGTGGGGCTGGCGTTAATGCCGGGACGTATGAAGAAAGTGTATGAAAATTCGGTGCAGTTGCTCAAACTTGCCGAGCCGTATCAAATGCAGCAGTCCATCGCGATTGTCTTTGCCCGAAACCGCGAACTCGATCCAAACTTGCTGGCGCTCGCCGCCGAAGGGCGCATGTACGCCCGTTCGTTTATAGATACGCCTAACGCGCCGCTTTAACGCGCTCGGCAAGACGTTGAATCAAGGCTACATTGCTTTGCTCACGGCACAACATATCCCCTTCGCGGAATGCCTGGCGGGTCAAACCTGTCAGCACACTTCCCGGCGGCATTTCGATTGCCAGACGAACATCGCGTTCGTTAGCGGCGATCATCGCATCGCGCCAGCGCACGGTGCGCGACATATTTAGCGCCAGATCATCTGCGATCTGTTCCGGTTGCCATAGCACGCGCGCGGTGCTGCCGCTAAGGTAAGTACAACGCGGGCGAGTCAGTGTTACATCAGCAAAAGCCTGCTGTAGTTTGAGTGCCGGTTCATGCAGCAATTCGCAGTGCGATGGCACGCTAACTGCCAGCTGTTTGGCTTTTTGCGCACCCGATGCCAGCGCTTTGTGCGCCACGGCAGCCATCTCGTCATCGCGCCCGGCAATCACGATTTGCTGCTCGGCGTTAATATTAGCGATAAACGTTCCGCTACCTTCCACCAGCCGCTCAACCTGGCTCAATTGCAGGCCGGTGATTGCAGTCAGGCCATAACCTTGCGGGTACGCCTGCTCCATTAAATCACCACGCAATGCCACTAAACGCAGCGCATCTTCAAAACCTAACGCCCCTGCGACAACCGCCGCCGGAAAAGCACCAATGGATAGCCCGCAGACCATATCTGGCGGCACGCCGTTATTCTCAAGTTCTTGTGCCCACGCAACGCCTGCAATCAGCAAGCAGAGTTGGACTGCACGGGTATGCTTAAGGGATTCAGGGGCATCAAGCCAGTCGGTTTCATCGCCTAAAACTGTGCGAACTCGCGCTAAAATGTCGCCATCTTGCGGTAATGCCTGCAACATGCCAACACGTTGTGTTCCCTGCCCGGGAAAGGTGAAGAGAATTTTCATGCTTATCCCTTTTGCATCCATGGGTCACTAACTAACTGCGGCCCGCTGCTTGCTTTCAACAACACACGTCCGTCACGCAGCCATTCTGCCAGCGCAAACGCACCCTGCGGCGTTTCGATTTGCGTATCGGCGCGGCACAATAATTGGCCGATAACCTGCTGCCATTCGAGCAGCAATTTGTGCTCGACAGGCTCAGGGCAACGAATGATTAAATCGAGATCGCTATCCGCATGCAGCACCGGAACTTCCGTTGCCAGCGCATAACCAACACTGCCGGTAATGCCCCAAACCCAAGGCCACTCACGCAGTGCCAATTGAATAGCCCCCTGAACAGGCGGCATTGAAACAAACGGGGATTTGACTAAGAGTTCGCGTGCAGCCAGTGATTCTGGGGAAACGACGCGTTTAATCTTTGCGGCATTCACCCAACCGGCTGCACGCTGGTCGCGGCGCATTCCACGAACACCTACCGGAATGCGCCCTTCATGATTCACATCACGCCGCACCACCACTGGCAGAGCTGGCCGCCACTGGCTTGCAACCCACTCTTCACTCACGCCTTCAAGCGCGTTGCTTTCGCTAAGCCAGAGTAAGTCGTGTGGGCGTGGTGTGTCCATGTTTTACATTCCTGAAGTCAGAGAGATAAACAGCGGTAAAGACAGGATAGAGAGCACGGAGCTAAGCAGCAATACTGCCTCTGCATCCGGGGACTGCACACCGAAACGGTTGCCGAACACCACGCCGAAGAAACCCGCAGACAGTGCAATCATCAGGATCGCGGTGATAGCAATCGGGCCGCTCAGACCCAACGCCATCACGATACCCCAGGCGATGAATGGCTGAATCAGCAGTTTGGTGATAGTCGCGGTGCAAACCACGGTGTTGATTTTCAGCTTACGGGCAGAAAGGATCACACCGGTCAGGAACAGCGCCGCAGCCGTTGCTGACATGCCTAATGGTTTGATAGACGACAGCAGCAAGTCAGGCATACGAATGCCGATTGCTGACAGAATCACACCCAGCAGCGGGCCCCAGACGATAGGTTTTTTCAGCGAACGCCACATCAGAACAGGCAGCATCGCCAGTGTTGAACCAGCAGCTTCGCCAGCAGCACGCGCTTTTTCACGCTCCAGAATCATCAGGCAGAACGGTGTCATCAGTACGGAACCGCAGGCGATAGAAACCGCAACAGACAGCGACGTTGATGGGCCTTCACCCAGCACGCTACCCAGAATTGGCAGGCCAAGTGCAGCATAGTTTGGCAGTGCTACGGTCAGCGTCAGTACCGCCGCATCTTGTGGCGATTTTTTGAATACTTTGGTCGCCATGAAATAGATGGCAGCGTAGGTGATCCACATCGCCAGAACCAGCACCACACTCATTGGTGACTGTTTAACGATACCTTCCCAAGGGGTCTGAACCGTTGCGCTAAACAGCGCAGCAGGCAGGGCGAAATCCATGACAAAGATATTGAGCAGGGAAACATTTTTGTTATCGACCATCTTTGCTTTGCCGGCGAAAAAGCCGAGCAGCATGATGACAAAAATAGGAGCAAGAGCATGAACGATCACGTAAGTCATAACTTCACCTGTAGTTAAAAAAGAATTCAAGCACGTTCGCGATAGTTATTATTTTTCAGACGGTTATTTTTTAGTTGGGCACATCAAGTGTGCCCATTATTGACTGTCTGGCAGGTCTGTCTGTAATACGTTGGTGATTTACCAGGCCGCGCGCATACGCTCACGAACCAGTGCCGAACTGTGGCGATTTTTCGCATTCAGTCGGTTTTTCAGCGTGTTATCCGTGCGAGCTTCGCGGACTGCGGTAGCCAGCGCTTCATTCACTTTGCCCATATCGCCTGCTTCTGGCGCTTCAGGGTTCGCGATATCAAGTAACGCGGATAACAACCCCAGGGTTTCGTAGTTGCTGATGTCGTACGCCATCGGAGGGATGGTCGCCGCCAGTTTTTCCAGCGCCTCAACGGTACGCAAGGTGATGCGTGCCGCAGACTCTTTGCCCATTGCGTGGATCATCACGCCGGAATCGTTGAACGCAATCAGGCGGTTAGCCTGGTAGCCGTGTGCCAGGAATGCACCGGACATCGCTTTGCCAACAATCAGGCCAACAACCGGGTGACCTGCCAGACGTGCATTGGCGTAGGCCGCTGCGGCCCCCGCTAATGCCTGGTGGATACCAAACGCTTCTTCGCGACGGCCATAAGCCTGGCTCGGTACGTCGATAACCGCCACAATGGCGCGTTTCTCTGACTTTTCAGCATCTTCAGCGATGGTTTCGCTTACGACTTTCGCCAGCGTCCAGCCTTCGAGCAGACCGACTTCACCGCCTTTCGCGCGCGGGTAGTGGTTGCTTTCATCTGGCACGACTGCGATAAAACGTGCAGCCTGGCCATCAACAGCGCCATCAGCCACTTGCACAGACGGGCAAAGGCCAGCCATACGCGGTGCGTTTGAAGTCAATTTATCCAACCAAATGGCGGCGCGATTCAGTTTCTGGCTCATGCGCGTTTCTCCCCAAAAAGCTGCTTAATCTGTTCGGAATCAGCCTGTTTAGTGGTGTCGAAATTGTTCAGGCGATCGAGATACCAGTCATAGTTATCGGTACGATGCTTAGCCGGAACACCTTTGGCGAGAGCTTCGTTCACCGCTTGTTTAACCGCGTTAACGCCATCACCTACCAGCGCTTCCACCAGACCGCTCTCAAAGCGAACTTCACCACCGGTCATGCTCCAGATAAACGGACGGTTACGTGAATCGTATTCGTCGATACCCGCTTCTTGTTCGATAACCTGTGGGCCGTTCAGGCCAAGGCGCGCTTCACGCGTCACAATCAGGTAGCTGCAAAGTGCGGCAGCGATAGACATTCCGCCGAAGCAACCTACGGTTCCTGCCACCACGCCGATAACTGGCGTATAACGGCGCAGGTCTACAATGGCTGCGTGAATATCGGCAATCGCTGCGAGGCCAAGGTTTGCTTCCTGTAAGCGCACGCCACCCGTTTCGAGGCACAAAACGGCCTGAGTCGGAATGCCGTTACGGTTATCTTCCGCTGCCAGTTCAAGGGCCGCGGCCATTTTCGCACCGGACACTTCGCCCATGCTGCCGCCCTGGAAAGCGCCTTCGATAGCAATCACTACCGCCGGGCCGCCATTAATGGTGCCTTTGGCAACAACCATGCCGTCGTCTGACTGCACAACGATGCCCTGAGCTTCTAACCATGGGGACACAATGCCTTCGAACGGATCGAGCAATTCGCGGAAACTGCCGTCATCAAGCAACAGGCGAGCACGTTCACGCGCTTTGAGTTCGATAAAGCTGCTGTCGTTACGCATGAGTCACCTCTTCAAAAACTTGTTCGATGCGGATACGAGCCACACCTGGCGTCGCGCCAAAGTCGTGGATCTGCATCTGACCGGCAGGCAGGCTGGACAATGCGCCAAGGCGTTCGAACAGCGCCTGCCAGCGTTGCTCGCTGTTATCAATAGACGTGGTGATGTCGATAGTCAGCGTCTCGCTTTGAGCCGCAGTAAACAGGACTTCCATATCACCGGAGCCAACTACACCCGCCAGCGCTTTGCCGCTAACGGTACGAGTTGCCGGAAATGACAATGTAATGTGTTCCATAACACCCTCTTAAAAGTGTGAATGTTGCGGTAATGGGGTAAGCGTCGCGTCGTCGCAGGCGATACGGTCAATCAGCAGCGTGGCGGCCAGCAAATCTGCGGCTCCACCTGGTGAGGCATTGAGTGCCAGCATCTGCTCATCAAGCCAGGCAAGTGCTGCACGGCCTTCAACCTGAGCTGTGCCACCTGCTACCAGCACGCTACGCGCACCGCTTTGCATGGTTTCCAGCCCTTCAAGCCCGGCACGTGAAAGCACGCAGGTATCGCTAAGAGTCGTCATGATGGCCATCAGCGCATCAAGGCGAGCCTGCTGTTCCGTGGCACCCTGCAAACGGCTGCGGCGCAGTTGCGGCAACGCCAGTTGCATGATGTGCGGGAAGCCAAGTTGCGCTTCTTCGCGAGCACCGGGAACGCTATAACGCCGTGTCGCGAGCAACCCCTTACTGAAAACTTTTGGTGCTGAACTGTCTGGCAGACTGGCGAGTTTTGCGGCAGTTGCCGCAATCTCTTCACTGCGGCCTTCAAGGCCGTGCATCGCAGCAGCGCTGACCAACAAACCGAGTGCCCAGATGGCGCCCCGGTGAGTATTCACTCCGCCTGTAGCTGCCATCATCTGCGCCTCACCTTCACGACCTAAACGGCCGACGAGTTGACGCAGAGCGATGTCTGCCGGGCGCTGCCAGCTTTGCAATGCCAGCGCATGAAACGTCGGGGAAAGGCTGTGCGCAGAGCGCTCCATCAATTCCAGCGTCAGGTCATGATGTGCACCACTTCCCCGACTGTCCACAAGACCAGGTTTCGGGCTTAAGCGTGCTTCTGTGATCAAGCTTTGGGTGGCAACCCTTGCAAGCCATGCAGCGCTGCCTTCACTCCCAATCTGTGGCTGTAGTTTCATTACCAGCTCCGGAATTTCGCAGGTGGGTTATACAGACCGTCAGACCATTCCACTAAGTCCGCCACGCTGCCGGCAGCCAACAGAGAACGGGTTGCGTCGGTGCGACGAATGCCCATGTCTTCCGGGAAGACCACTTTGCCGCTTTGGCGCAATGCAGCAACGCGTTTAGCATCCACGCCCAGACCGATATCAGTGATACCTGCAACGGATGCCACCATAGCGCGGCGCTCTTCCATGCTTTCAGCACGATACAGATACGCGATGCCTTCTTCGGTCAGCACGTGAGTCACGTCGTCGCCGTAAATCATCACCGGAGCCAGCGGCATACCGGAGGATTTAGCCACTTCAACCGCGTCGAGTTTTTCCACGAACGTTGGTTTAACACCAGCCTGGAAGGTTTCGACCATCTGAACAACGAGCTTACGGCCGCGCTGCATCAGATCTGGTTGAGCCTGCATTGCAAGCCAGGCAGCCGTTGCATGGCGACGACCATGTGGGTCATGGCCCATGTTTGGCGCACCGCCGAAACCGGAAAGACGACCGCGCGTCACGGTTGAGGAGTTGGCATAGCCATCAACCTGCAATGTGGAGCCGATGAACATGTCCACTGCGTATTGGCCTGCTAACTGGCAGAACGCACGGTTGGAGCGCATTGAGCCATCAGCACCGGTAAAGAACACATCCGGGCGAGCGCGCACGTACTCTTCCATACCCAGCTCGCCACCGAAGCAGTGCACGGTTTCAACCCAGCCACTTTCGATAGCAGGGATAAGCGTTGGGTGCGGGTTCAGCGTCCAGTGTTTACAGATTTTGCCTTTCAGACCGAGCTGTTCGCCGTAGGTTGGCAGCAGCAGTTCGATAGCGGCGGTGTTAAAGCCGATACCGTGGTTGAGCGATTGCACCTGGTGTTCAGCGTAGATGCCTTTAATCGCCATCATCGCCATCAGGATGTGTTCTTGCTTGATAAGACGCGGGTCGCGGGTAAACAGCGGTTCGATAAAGAACGGCTTGTCAGCCACCACCACGTAATCAATCCACGAGCCTGGAATATCAACACGCGGTAAATCACATTCGTCATCAACCAGTTCGTTAACCTGAGCGATAACAATACCGTCGTGGAATGCCGCCGCTTCAACCAGTGCTGGCGTATCTTCGGTGCTGGCGCCGGTATACAAGTTACCTTTGCGGTCAGCTTTAAAACCGGCAATCAGTGCCACGTTTGGCGCGAGATCCACATACAAACGGGAATAGAGTTCGATGTAGGTATGAATGGCACCAATCTCTAACTGACCGTCTTCGAGCAGTTGCGAAATACGCAGGCTCTGGGTGCCAGAGAAGGAGAAATCGAGCTTGCGGGCGATACCTTTTTCAAAAATATCAAGGTGTTCGCTACGCCCGACGCTCGGCATAATCATATGCAGGTCGTGAACTTTGGATGGGCTAACTTCAGCCAACATGCGGGAAAGGAAATCCGCCTGTTTTTGGTTATTGCCTTCAAGCACCACGCGATCGCCGGGAGCGATCAGTTTTTCCAGCATATCGACAAGATCTTCGGTTGGAAGCACCTTGCCCTGCACGTTGGTGGAAGCCATACGACGCAGTTTCTCAGTGCGGCGTGTGTTCCACTGGCGTGCTGGCTTTTGGAAAGCCGTCATTTTAACCTCCTGATTCAGCCAATCATTCTGATTTGCTTTAGCTTGGTTAAATTGTGCGCCTCACTGGTTAGACCATCAATTAAGCTCGGGGAACAATCATTAGCCTTAGAGTAATAATGAACTTTTGGTTTTGTGATCGGGGTGGAAGGCGATCATTGAATTGATGGGCTAGCGACTTACCTAAAAATCCAACTTACGAGAAAGGCCGCATCGTGTAGCTGTGAAAATAGGATGCTGGCAGCTAGTTTGTAGAATGCGCTCGATTCTTCACGAGAAAGCGCAATTTTCATTTCGCTTTCTTTTAAGTTCATAGCTAAAAGGCTATGATTGAATAATAGCCTTCTGGCTATGGGATAAAGTGATGTGGAACGTTCTGACAACGGAAGTTTTTGATCAATGGTTTTTAGCGCAAAACGAAATGCTCAGAGAAGATGTCCTTGCGATGATGGGGTTCCTTGAAGAGTTTGGTCCGCATTTGGGTCGGCCGTATGTCGATACCTTAAAAGACAGCGTATTTCCCAACATGAAAGAACTTCGTATTCAGCATGCCGGAAACCCGATACGTGCCTTTTTCGCTTTTGACCCACAACGCCAGGCCATCATTTTGTGTGCTGGTGATAAAACAGGGAAAAACGAGCAGCAATTTTATCGCAGTATGATTCTGCGGGCTGAATCAGAGTATCGTAATCACTTGGCAAAACTGGAGAGGTAATATGTCTACTTACAAAGAGTTACTTTCACAACAAAGCCCTGAAAGCCAACAGCGTATTGCTAAAAAAATCGAAGTTTTACGCCAGGATTTAATACTCAGCCAGTTGCGTGAAGAGCTCAATATTTCACAGACTGAACTGGCCCGAACCATTGGTGTATCACAACCTACGCTCGCAAAAATTGAGAAAACCGGCAATGACCCACGGTTATCAACTCTTAAACGTTATGTGGCAGCGCTGGGTGGGAAACTGAGTATTGATATCACTCTCCCTGACGGAAAGCGGGTGGCATTTCACCTTTGATTGAAAAAATTCTCCTCTTCCCCACGATGCAGAAAGAGGAGTTTATGCATCAGCTATTATGATTTAACCGGGTGGGCAGTGATTTTGATTGAGTCGGTGTAAGTCACACGCACGCTTTGGTTCACTTTCAAGTCTTTCAATTTCGCCTGAACTTTAGGGTCTTCAACGGTTACCGTTTTTTCCTGACCTTTTGGCCCTACGAAGGTGATTTCATTCTTTTTCAGATCGATGTGTTTAATTTTCAACTGAACGTTGACCTGGCGGAAGGCTTCGTGCTCAGGTGAACCACTGGTCGCTTTTTCCATCCCTTTGGTGGTTGAAGCCGTAGGTGCGGCTTTATCAACGTTGGTATCAAAAGCAATGGCTACGGAACGCGTAACGGTAGTATCAACGGTATCGCCCGCTTTGATATTCGCCAGCGTACCGGCTTCTTCTGGAACGTTGAGAGAGACTTTATTTCCTGCTTCCCCTTCCAACACCACGACATGATTTTTTTGATCAACTGAAACCACTTTCGCGGAAAAATGATCGGCCTGGAAATCACCTGCTACAGGCAGGACGGTGGCATTGGCGGACATAATGCTGAATGCCAGTAGGGAAACAGTAGCAGCACCTTTGATGAAGGTTTGAATCGGTTTCATAAATCAGATGTCCTTATAAGATAAACAGATATGTTCCGGCCCCTTAGGGTTTAGGGGCCAGTATGAGCTTAGCGGTATTTTTTATGGTAGGCATTGCGAGTGGTTTTAAATTCTTCTGCTGCTGCCTGCGCTTCTTTCACTTTGCCTTCGTTGGCAAGCTTCAGCGCACCGTCAATCTGTCCAACCAGTAAATCCAAACCGTGGCGATAATCTTTCATCTCGGCACTATCTGCCGCTTTGTTCTCGAGCTTTGGTGGTGTGCCCTTTTGCGCATCCAGCGCTGCGGTACGCATATTATTGAGCGAGGTTTTTAACTCTGCCGCGTTATCGGTCTTCAACACGGTTTTGTAATTTTCAGCGATGGTATCCATATCATCGCCAACATCTTTCGCCATTACAGCGCCAGTAAATAACACGGACGATACTGCCAACATTGCAATTAATTGCTTACGCATTAACTCACCTTTTTTATTAGAAAGGCGCGGCAGGACGCGCCTGTTACGGTTAACTACTGCCCAGCAATTTTCATTTCTGGGAGTAACACTGAACCACATTGAATATTACTGCGCTTCTCAATATCACTACCAATTGTGACCATTTCACGCCACATATCTTTCAAGTTTCCAGCGATAGTGATTTCGCTCACCGGATATTGAATTTCGCCGTTCTCAACCCAGAAACCGGACGCGCCGCGAGAGTAATCGCCAGTGATGCCGCTTACACCCTGACCCATCAACTCGGTCACCACCAGGCCGGTGCCCATCTCTTTAAGCATACCCGCGAAATCCAGGCCTCGCCCTTCGATACGCCAGTTGTGGATACCACCCGCATGGCCGGTGCTTTTCAGGCCAAGTTTGCGCGCGGAATAGTTGGTCAACAGCCACTGCTGCAGGACACCGTCTTTGATAATGTCGCGGCGTTCTGTACGTACACCTTCGCTATCGAACGGCGTTGAAGCCAGGCCTTTGAGCAGATGCGGGTGCTCTTCAATGGTCAGCCATTCCGGCAGAATTTGTTTGCCAAGAGAATCGAGCAGGAACGTGGATTTACGGTAAACCGAACCACCCGCAATCGCGCCAACCAGGTGACCGAACAGACCGGTCGCCGCTTCAGCGGCAAAAATAACCGGCGCTTTCATGGTAGACAGTTTGCGTGGCGACAGGCGCGCAAGCGTGCGGCGAGCACATTCGATACCCACGGATTCAGGGCTGTCGAGATCTTCCATCGCGCGGCCAATGGTATAGGCGTAATCACGCTCCATTTCACCGTTAACTTCGGCGATAACGCAGCTGGAAAGCGAATGGCGCGTTGAACAGTAGCTTTGCAGCATACCGTTGCTGTTACCGAAAACTTTAATGCCGTAGTGGCTGTTAAAACTACCGCCTTCGGTATTGTTGATGCGCTTATCGACGTTCAATGATGCATTTTCAGCGCGTGCTGCCAGTTCAATCGCGCGGTCTGCGTCCATTTCCGTTGGGTGGAAAAGGTCCAGGTCCGGCGCGTCATAAGCCAGCAATTCTTTATCTGCCACACCCGCAAACGGGTCTGGTGAGGTGTAACGGGCGATATCCAGTGCCGCCTGCACGGTACGCGCTACGGCATCCGGGCTAAGGTCTGTTGTGGATGCACTGCCTTTACGGTTTTGATGATAAACGGTGATGCCTAACGCACCATCGCTGTTAAATTCGACGTTTTCCACCTCACCGTATCGGGTACTTACGCTGATACCAGTGGTTTTACTGACGGCAACTTCTGCGCCATCGGACTGAGCGGAAGCCAGTTCCAGCGCCTGAGATACCGCTTGTTCCAGAACCTGACGTTGTTGTGCTACTTGCGTGTTTACTTTCATCGCTACTGCCATAATGTAAGGTGAGTGAATTAAGTCTAACCCAGAACAGAACAATTTCGCAGTGAACAGGCTTTACTGGTAGAATTAGCCACTTTTTTTAAGGAGCCTAATATGACTAAGCAGCCCGATGACTGGCTCGACGACGTACCAGATAACGAAAATGAAGACGAAGATGATGAGATTATCTGGGTCAGTAAAAGCGAAATTAAGCGTGATGCCGAGGAGTTAAAACGCCTGGGTATGGAACTGATGGAATTGGGCAAAAATGCGCTCGACAAAATCCCTCTTGATGAAGATTTGCGTGCCGCTATTGATTTGGCTCAGAAAATCAAAAAAGAAGGCCGTCGCCGTCAGGTTCAGTTAATTGGCAAAATGATGCGTTCGCGCGACATGGATCCTATCCGCGTAGCGCTCGATAAACTGAAAAACCGTCACAACCAACAAGTCGCACTGTTCCATAAACTGGAAGCACTGCGCGATCGTTTGGTTGAGGAAGGCGATGATGCAATGAGTGAAGTGTTAAGACTTTACCCAGAAGCTGACCGCCAGCAATTACGTGTACTGATTCGTAACGCACAAAAAGAAAAGGCAGCAAATAAGCCGCCAAAATCTTATCGCCAGATTTTCTCATATCTGCGCGAACTGGCTGAAACCCAGGCCTAAAACGAAAGTGGCTTAATGAAATTAGCCACCCATAAAAAAACCCGCATTTGCGGGTTTTTTTATGTCTGTACGATTACTGGTTTTCTGATTTTTTAGCCAGCGCATCCAGCAGCTTCTGGTGAATACCACCGAAACCACCGTTGCTCATCACCAGAATATGGTCGCCAGGTTGAGCCGTTTTCACCACCATATCCGCCAAAGTGTCGACATCTGCACTCCAGTAAGCAGGCTGAATACAGGCTTCAGCCACTTCAACCACTTGCCATGGAATATGCGGAGGCTGGAGCAAGAAGACTTCGTCTGCACGACCTAAAGAAGGTGCCAGATCATCTTTGCTCAGGCCCATTTTCATGGTGTTAGAGCGTGGCTCAAGCACTGCGAGAATACGTGCGGTGCCGCCAACTTTGCTACGCAATGCCGAAAGTGTTGCCAGAATCGCCGTTGGATGGTGAGCAAAATCGTCATATACCGTCACGCCGTGCGCTTCGCCACGTAATTCAAGGCGACGACGTGCATTGATGAAGCTATCCAGGGCTTTCGCGGCATCTGCTGGTGTAACACCCACATGGCGTGCTGCGGCAATCGCCATCAGCCCGTTATGCATGTTGTGTTCGCCAACTAGCTGCCAGTGGACTTCACCGACACGCTCGCCATCCAGGTAAACTTCCCAATTAGATGCATCAGGATTAAGCTTCTTCGCCTGCCAGTGGCCTTGCTCGCCCACCAGCTCTTGCTCGCTCCAGCAGCCCATTGCCAGCGTCTGCTTAATGTTGGTGTCGTTCTCAGGCCAGATGATTTTCCCCTGCCCCGGAACAATACGCACCAGATGGTGGAACTGTTTCTGAATCGCTTTCAGATCGTCAAAGATGTCCGCGTGATCAAACTCAAGGTTATTGAGGATCAATGTACGAGGGCAGTAATGCACGAATTTGGAACGCTTATCGAAGAACGCGCAGTCGTATTCGTCAGCTTCAATCACGAAGAATGGGCTGTCGCCCAGGCGTGCAGAAACATCGAAATTACCCGGTACGCCACCGATCACAAAGCCAGGCTTGTAGCCACAGGCTTCCAGAATCCACGTTGCCATACCTGCAGTGGTGGTTTTACCGTGTGTACCCGCCACAGCCAGCACCCAACGGTCGCGCAGCACAAAATCGTGCAGCCACTGTGGGCCAGACATGTAAGGAATACTTTTCTCAAGCACCGCTTCAACGCACGGGTTTCCACGCGTCATTGCGTTGCCGATGATCACCAAATCCGGCTGTGGATCGAGTTGGCTTGGGTCGTAACCTTGAATTAATTCAATACCCTGCTCTTCAAGCAGAGTGCTCATTGGAGGGTACACATTGGCATCCGAGCCCGTAACCTGATGGCCGAGTGAACGAGCCAGCATAGCAAGGCCGCCCATGAACGTGCCGCAAATACCCAAAATATGAATACGCATAAAACTATCCTTTTATTATTTGGCGCACATTCTAACCGTATGTTGGATGCTGGCAAATCGCATTTAAGTTAATTCCGCATTTTGCTGGCGCGATTCACCTGTACGCTACTATTTGAAAGTTTGTTAGGATTGTTGCAGTCGTTTCATTTAATTAACAGAAGCAGGGAAAGTGTTATGAAAACGTTAGGTGAATTTATTGTCGAAAAGCAGCATGAGTTCTCGCACGCAACCGGTGAACTGACTGCCTTATTGTCGGCAATAAAGCTCGGCGCAAAAATCATCCACCGTGATATCAACAAAGCAGGTCTGGTTGATATTTTGGGTGCCAGCGGAGCTGAAAACATTCAGGGCGAAGTGCAGCAAAAACTTGACCTGTTCGCAAACGAAAAACTGAAAGCAGCACTGAAAGCCCGAGGGATTGTGGCCGGTGTTGCTTCCGAAGAAGAAGATGACATCGTTGTTTTCGAAGGCGCGGAACATGCCAAATATGTGGTGCTGATGGACCCGCTTGATGGTTCATCAAACATCGACGTGAACGTATCAGTTGGTACCATTTTCTCTATCTATCGCCGTATCACGCCGGTAGGCACTCCTGTCACCGAAGCCGATTTCCTTCAGCCAGGCAACCGTCAGGTCGCGGCAGGTTATGTGGTTTATGGCTCTTCAACCATGCTGGTTTATACCACCGGCTGTGGCGTTCATGCCTTCACCTACGATCCTTCTCTTGGCGTGTTCTGCCTGTGCCAGGAGCGTATGCGCTTCCCGGAAATTGGCAGCACCTATTCTATCAACGAAGGGAACTACATCCGTTTCCCGCAGGGTGTGAAAAAGTACATTAAGTTCTGCCAGGAAGAAGATTCAAACACCCAGCGCCCGTATACCTCGCGTTATATCGGTTCTCTGGTTGCCGACTTCCACCGCAACCTGCTGAAAGGTGGGATTTATCTTTACCCAAGCACCGCAAGCCACCCGCAAGGGAAGCTGCGTTTGCTGTATGAAGGCAACCCGATGGCGTTCCTTGCGGAACAAGCTGGCGGTAAAGCGAGTGATGGCAAAGAGCGTATTCTGGATATCATCCCGGAAACCCTGCACCAGCGACGTCCGTTCTTCGTAGGTAACGAACATATGGTCGATGATGTAGAACGCTTTATCCGTGAGTACCCGGACGCATAAGTTTCTGCCCTCCCTCGATCCTCTCCCACGGGAGAGGATAAATAGCGCTCCATACCCTAAATAATTGAAACTGCATCAAGGCGGCAAGTGAGCAAATCCCGATGAGCTTACTAGAGTAAGTGATTATTAGGCCCATTCATGGGCCTACCCCTTCGGGCCGCTGCTAGCAGCGTTCAAATCTGCTTTCAGCAGATTTGTCGGGTGCGTGAACGCAGCCAACGCGGATGCGGCTTCAAGTATGACGGGTACACCTGAACGTTGCCATCGCAGCCACCAAGTGCTGTGACTGCTCCTCAAGCGAACGCGTAGCCGCTGTTGATTCCTGAACCAATGCCGCATTCTGCTGCGCTGCCTCATCCATCTGGCTCACCGCGATATTCACCTGCTCGATACCATAGCTTTGCTCGTTTGACGCATTAGCGATTTCACTCACCAGACGGGTCATACGCATCACTTCTTCGGCGATTTCATCCATCGTTTCCCCGGCTTGCTGCGCAAGTTCACGACCTTCGCCAACATGATTTTGCGAGTCCGAAATCAGCGTACGGATCTCTTTTGCGGCGTCAGCGCTGCGGCTTGCCAGGATACGAACTTCGCCCGCTACCACCGCAAACCCGCGCCCTTGTTCACCTGCACGCGCTGCTTCTACCGAGGCGTTCAGCGCCAGAATATTGGTCTGGAAGGCGATGCCGTCGATAACACTGAGGATGTCGGCAATACGGTCGGAACTACTGGAGATATCACGCATTTTTTCAATCACATAGCACACCATTTCGCTGCCACGATCGGCGGTATCAGAAACGTCTTTTGCTAATTTATGTGCTTGCTCGGCGTTGTCGGCGTTCTGTTTCACGGTCGCGGTGATCTGCTCCATGCTGGCAGCCGTTTGCTCAAGAGAAGTGGCGGTTGATTCAGTGCGTTGGGCAAGGTTCTGGTTGCCTGCGGCCAGTTCGCGGCTGCCGGTATCAATTTGCGAGCTGGCATCGCGCACGCGGCTTACCGATTCCATCAAGGAATCTCGCATGATGGTAATTGCCGTCGCCAGGCGGCCAAATTCGTTGTTACCAGCAGGTGGCAACGTCTGAGTTAAATCGCCCCTGGCGACAAACTCCAGCTGCTCAATCGACTGATTCAACGGCTTGAGCAGTAAATGGCGGAGTGCCAGCCACACCAGCACGATAATTCCGGCGGTGAGCAATGCGGCGATAATAATTAGCGTAAGGACGATTTTCTTATGCAATTGCACCGCTTCAACTTCGCTGTTGCCGCGCGCCTCGCCCCACTGCTTGAAAATCTCCACATCGGTATCAAACTTTTGCGACAGCGGAATCAGCGTCTTTTCCAGCAGATCGTAGTAATCATCGGGGCTTTGTTTGGTGAGCGCTGCGAGCATCGGATTGATGCCTTTTGCGAGGTATTCCGCATAGCTTTGCGCTAAGTTTTGAATCAGTCGATTGCCTTCTTCATCGCTCACGCCGCTGTCGATAAACTCTTTTAGCTGCTGTTGAGCCGCTGCCACATCACTGGCAACGTAATCGGTAGATTTGGTGGCATCTTCCAGCAGGCCAATTTCCATCTGGCGAACCGCCTGCCCTGCACCGTTACGCGCGCGTAGCAACGAAACATAGCCATCAGACAAGCGCACCATCTGCTCGCCCTGTAGGCGATTAATATTCTGGAGTGAGGTTGAGCTTTGTTGAAGAGCAAAAATGCCCATGCCGCTGACAAATAACAACAGGAAGGTCATGACTGCCAGCAATGTCAGCAGCCCCGTGCGAATAGACAAATTTCTCAACATGCTCTTTTCCCGGTGACAGAACGATAGAAACGATTGAAGTGTTATCGACCATCACCGAAGAAAGTTTAGACAAAGCGATTCAGCTTTGACCAGGACGCACGCTAATCCGCTTCACTGGCGAGCTTTGACGGTTTTCCCACAACACCGTCAAACCGCGCTGTAGGGCGATGAAAATAAACAGCAAAATGCCGATGGCGATTTTCGTCCACCACGAACTGAGCGTACCATCGAAGTTGATATAGGTCTGAATCAGCCCCTGAATCGCCACGCCAAACAGCGTGCCCAGCACCGTCCCAACGCCACCACTTAACAGCGTGCCGCCGATAACCACTGAGGCAATCGCATCCAGCTCAACACCCATTCCTGCCAGCGCGTAACCTGCTGAGGTATAGAGCGAAAAGACAATACCGGCGAGTGTGGCAAGCCCGGTTGAAAGCATATAAATGCGCACTGTAGTGCTGCGGGTGGAAATCCCCATCAGGTTTGCCGACGCTGCGTTGCCGCCAATCGCATAAACCTGGTTACCAAAACGGGTGCGGTGCGCAAGGAAAATACCAATCACCACCACGGCCAGCATCAGCAAGCCCATGGCACTCAAACGCCCACCGCCGGGAATGCGCCAGGCAAGGTTTGAAAGCGTGTCGTAAATCGGGTGGTTAATGGGAATGGACTCTTCCGAAACCAGGTAGCTGACCCCACGCAGGAAGAACATCCCAGCAAGGGTGATAATAAAGGCTGGGATTTTTAGCGCGTCGATAAGCAAGCCCATAAACGCGCCAAACGCGCAGCCCATCAGCAGCACCAGCGGGAAGGCCACCAGCGGCGACAATCCCCAGAAGCCAATCGCTTTAGCGAGGAACACCCCGGTAAAGGCGATCACTGAACCGACAGAAAGATCGATGCCGCCGGAGAGGATCACAAAGGTCATGCCAACGGCAATAATCCCCAGGAACGCGTTATCAGTCAGGATGTTGCAAATTACCCGCGTTGAGGCAAAACCGGGGAATTGCGTCAGACAGTACAGATACCCCAGCACAAACACCGCCAGGGTAATCATCAACGGCAAGTTACGTTTGATCATGGCGACGTAGTCCTTTGAGCAAAGCAATAAAACGTGGCGACTGAACAATCAGCACGCACATCACCACCACCGCTTTCACCACCTGGTTAAGCTCAGGCGGAAAACCGGAAAGCAGGATGCCGGTGTTCATCCCCTGAATAATCAGCGCACCAATTACCGAAAGCGCGATGTTAAAGCGCCCGCCCATCAACGAACCGCCACCGATTACTACCGCCAGAATGGCGTCCAGTTCCAGCCACAATCCGGCGTTGTTGGCATCAGCACCACGAATATCGGCGGTAACAATAATCCCGGCGATGGCCGCGCACAGGCCGCTCAAAACGTAAGTCAGCATCACCACAATGCGCGTATTGACCCCGGCGTTTTTCGCCGCGCGAATGTTAATCCCGACCGATTCGATAAACAGGCCCAACGCCGTTTTGCGGGTAAACAGCCAGAAGACCAGCAGCGTTGCCAGCACAATAATCACGGGCGTCGGGAAGAAGAACAGCGAACCGCTGCCCAGATACGAGAGGTTTGGGGAATCAAAAGTAACGATTTGCCCGGCGGTGATAAGTTGCGCCACACCACGCCCGGCTACCATCAGGATTAGCGTGGCAACAAATGGCTGAATCTTAAGGATGGCCACCAGAATGCCGTTCCACAGCCCCGCCAGAACCCCCACGCCGAGTGACGCCAGAATAACTACCGTCAGACTGTGCCCGTCGACAGTTAACGTCGCCGCCGTAGCGCCAGCAATCGCCATCACCGCGCCAACGGAAAGGTCAATGCCACCAGTGGCGATCACCAGTGTCATGCCGATTGCCAGTAATGCGACCGGTGCCGCACGGTTGAGAATATCTATCGGGCTGCCAAACAGCCGCCCGTTTTGCACCACAATATCAAAGAAGTGATTGGCGACCAGGCTATCAACTAACAGCACCAGCACCAACGCGACCAACTGCGGAATACCCGGCGGCCAGCGGAAATTTCTCTTTGGCTTTTCGGCATCCGTTTGCGGCAATGAACGAGGCATCACGTGTTACTCCTTATGCCGCAATGGCATTCATAATTGCCGACACGGAAAGCTCCGCGAGCGGGATCTCAGCCACTTGCTGCCTGTCACGCATGATGATCACACGATCCGCATAGCCCACCAGTTCCTCCAGTTCAGAGGAGATAACTAACAGCGCCAGGCCATCGGCACACAGCGTTTCGATCAAACGGATAATTTCGGCGTGTGCGCCAACATCGATCCCGCGCGTCGGTTCGTCGAGGATCAGAAACTGCGGTTTGGTCAACAGCCAGCGCGAGAGCAGAACTTTTTGCTGATTACCGCCGGAGAGAAACTCGATCGGTTGATCGGGGCCAGGCGTACGGATCCCTAACTGGCGAATAAACCGTTCGGCTATCTGATACTGCTCACGCTTAGGGATGGGGCGCAGCCAGCCGCGTTGGGCCTGTAACGCCAGAATGATATTTTCACGTACTGAAGCGGCGGAAATAATGCCGTCAGTTTTGCGATCTTCCGGGCAAAAACCAATACCCAGCGACGAAGCTTTATGCGGCGATCGAAGTGATTGCGGCTTGCCTTTGATCCACGCATTGCCCTGGTCCGCGGGCTTGATCCCAAATATCACTTCGGCGGTTTCGGTGCGCCCGGATCCTAATAAACCCGCCAGACCAACGATCTCACCCGGACGGACTTCAAGATTGAACGGGTTGATCACCCCTTTCTTACCAAAATCTTTAAACGCAGCGACCGGTTTATCGCTCAGTAAAGTGCGGCCCGCACGGTTAAGTGCATTAGTTTCCAGCTCGCGCCCCAGCATCATTTTCACCAGATCTATCTGCGGCAGATCTTTTGTATTTCTCGTGCCAACAAACGATCCGTTGCGCAGAACAGTGATCCTGTCGGTGACTTCATAAACTTGATCGAGGAAGTGGGTAACGAAGATCAGGCTTACGCCCTGATCGCGCAACTGGCGCATCAGGGTGAACAGCATTTCAACTTCTTTGGTGTCGAGGCTGGCGGTAGGTTCATCGAGAATCAGCACTTTGGCCGAAAGATCGATGGCCCGGCAAATCGCAACGATTTGCTGCATCGCGACAGAATAGCGGTTGAGCGGTTCGGCGACATCCAGCGAGAACCCGTAGGATTCCATCAGGAGGGCGGCGCGTTTTTCCATCTCTTTGCGTTGTATAAACCCAAAGCGACGCGGCTCGCGGCCGATAAACAAGTTATCCGCCACCGACATATTGGGCAGTAGATTGACTTCCTGATACACAGTACCGATGCCGAGTTGTTGGGCATGGGCGGTATTCTTCGGGGAAATCTGTTCCCCTTCGAGATAAATATTGCCGCTATCGCGCTGATAAACACCGGTTAAGGCTTTGATAAGCGTTGATTTCCCTGCTCCATTTTCACCCAGTAATGCCATGATTTCACCCCGATTGAGGCTGAAATCCACTTTGTCGAGCGCCTTAACCCCTGGGAAATGTTTCGATAAGCCTTCCGTGCGCAGAATTTCCTGATTGTTATTTGTGTTCATGAACGCACTCCTGCCAACGCACAACTGTAGGGTGAGATAAGCGCAGCGCCCTCGATCTGGCCCGTGCCTTAATGGCGGATGACGCTACGCTTATCCGCCCTACATAAAACAGCCCTTCCGTTTCGGGAGGGGCATAACTCATCAGTAGCCCATCGATTTCTTCTTCTCGAGCTCTTCTTTCGCGGTATCCGGGAGGTATAGCGTTGATTTGGTGATGGTCACTTTTTCAGGCATGGTGCCATCTTTCTTGAACTTCTCGAGTGCATCGAACGCAGGTCCTGCCATGTTTGGCGTCAGCTCAACACTTGCGTTGGCTTCGCCATCGATCATCGCTTTGTAGATATCCGGCACGCCATCAATTGAACCGGTCAGAATGTCTTTGCCCGGTTTCAGACCCGCTTCTTTGATTGCCTGAATCGCACCGATCACCATGTCATCGTTGTGCGCGTAAACCATGCAGATGTTTTTGCCGTTGTTCTCAGCTTTGATGAAGCTCTCCATCACTTCTTTACCTTTACTGCGGGTAAAGTCACCAGACTGAGAACGAATGATTTTCACGTTGGATGCTTTAGAAATGGCGTCCGCAAAACCTTTCTTACGGTCAATTGCCACGCTCGCGCCTACGGTCCCTTGCAGTTCAACCACGTTACATTGCTTACCATTCAACTCTTTAAGCAACCATTCACCAATCAACTGGCCTTCCAGCACGTTGTTAGCGGTGACGACGGTCATGTACAGCGATTTATCTTTCACATCGATATTACGGTCGAGCAGGAATACTGGGATTTTGGCCTCTTTTGCTTCTTGTAATACTGGCTCCCAACCCGTGGCGACGATTGGCGCAATGAAGATTGCGTCTACGCCCTGGGCGATAAATGAACGTACGGCTTTAATCTGGTTTTCTTGTTTTTGTTGGCCGTCTGCGATTTTCAGCGTGATGCCGCGTTTCTCGGCTTCACTCTTCGCAACCGATGTTTCAGCTGCTCGCCAGCCGGATTCAGAACCTACCTGCGAAAATCCGACCGTTAACGGAGCAGCTATTGCCATAGACGACATGGCTGCGGAGACTGCAGAGACCAAAAGTAAGCGCTTCCACATAGGGACATCCTCGTAGGGTTATTGTTGGTTAAAATCTGGGCGTCGAAAAAACTATAGACGACGTGTGGTGTAACAGAATGAGTTACATCACAATTCCAACAAGTCACGCATAACCTTGTAACCGCTTACATAAGTTTATAAAGAATACGGCTATGTTTATGGATTTTCCCGTTGTCGGAAGGTTCTGGAAAGGGATGTGGGAGAGAAATGAAGGCAAAAAGAGGCGAAGACATTTAAATCGAGTTAGCTATAATACGCGGCACTTGAATGACACCAGTTTAAAGGAAAAAGACATGAGCTTACTCAACGTCCCTGCGGGTATTGATCTGCCAGAAGACATCTACGTTGTTATCGAAATCCCAGCAAACGCTGATCCTATCAAATATGAAGTTGATAAAGACACCGGCGCTCTGTTCGTTGACCGTTTCATGTCTACCGCAATGTTCTATCCGTGCAACTACGGTTACATCAACCACACCCTGTCTTTAGACGGTGACCCGGTTGACGTTCTGGTCCCAACTCCATACCCACTGCAACCAGGTTCTGTTATTCGTTGCCGTCCAGTTGGCGTGTTGAAAATGACTGACGAAGCTGGCGAAGATGCCAAGCTGGTTGCGGTTCCGCACACCAAACTGAGCAAAGAATACGATCACATTAAAGATGTGAACGACCTGCCAGAACTGCTGAAAGCGCAGATATCCCACTTCTTCGAGCAGTACAAAGCTCTCGAGAAAGGCAAATGGGTTAAAGTTGAAGGCTGGGACAATGCAGCAGCAGCTAAAGCTGAAATCGTTGCTTCCTTCGAGCGCGCTAAGAAGTAATTCTCAGCCTCGCTGAATGCTTGTGAAAACACCGCCATCTGGCGGTGTTTTTTTATGTCGAAAGTATATATACCCAAAATAATTCGAGTTGCATCGCGGCGGTAAGAGAACAAGTCCCGATGAGCTTACATAAGTAAGTGATTCGGGCGAGTGAACGCAGCCAACAAAGATGCAGCTTGAAGTATGACGGGTATAACTAGAACTGATCTTTATCCAACCAGTCTCCGCTTTCTATGCGGGTTAATCCATCCACCGATCGTTGGTACACGTACATCCATGCACTGCCGTAAGGTGTCTGAATTAGCTGACGTTTATACTCGCCACCTTTAGTGCGCAAAGCGTCAAGCTCAGAGAGTGTAGAAGCATCAATACGATACACTTCACCCACCACAGAACCTTCACCCGGCACTACCCCCGGATAATGGCCAAGGCTGTATAAAGCGTAATTTTCAACATGATGATCCCCAAGCCACTGGGCGTTGGTCATCCAGTGACTGTTACCTTGCTTGCGTCGTAAACTGCCGTAAACAAAAATTCGCATAGCTAAAACTCAAACTGATAAAGCAGATCAAGTGCCTGATCGATACCAGACACCGCTTCCAGATACAGCTTAGGCATCAGGCGATAACGCAGTGTTAGTGTCGCCAATGAGTCAAAAATACCCACTCCATATTTAACCTGGAGACCTGGCAGTACATAGCCACTGACCACCACTTGTGAGGAATCCCCCACCCCTGCGGTATCAAGCGCCAGATTGCTTACGCCAAACGTCTCGCCGATTTTACCCACAACCTGACCACTTTGTGCAACCCCCAAGCCAACAAGCATTGATGTCATGGCGTTACCATCGTCGCCAGAATTGTCCAAACCCTGCCCGCGAAGCAGGTAGGACAAGGCTTCTTGCTGTGACATGGCCGGATCAGAAAATATCTCAGCTTTCGGCTCATCTGCTGTTCCCGTGACACGAACACCAGCTATTACGTCGTTTTCTGTCGCTTCTGGGTTACGAATCGCTTCGATATTTAATAATGGCTGGTCTGGTGGACCTGAGAATAACAGCTCGCCTTTACGCACGATCAGATCCTGTCCGTACGCATGGAAACGCCCTTCAGGAATATTGATCTGCCCGTTCAGGCCGAGACCCTGACGGTCCTGCACCATTTTTAAATCACCATTCAGACGCGCTTTCAAACCAAACGCATCCAGGCGCACGTTGTTACCAACGTGAATAACCAAGTTACTGTTGATAGGAATGCTTGCCGTTTGCGGTTTAATCGGCTTCAGATTTTTATCCAGCATCACTTCATCACTGGACACGCCCACTGAGCTTTCCGGAACCTCGTGCACCACGATACGTGCCCACGGGATGTCTACACTACCATCAAGCGTGAACAAGCTCGGAGTCGCAACAAACTCAACGTCAGGCGAAACATCAAGGCGCACCATCGGCGGCACAGTAATGCGCACCTTATTGCCTTTCGCCGCCACACGCGCGCGCCAGTTGTCGATTTGCGTCCAGTCAGCATCGCCACTCAGAGCAATATCACCCTGCTTCGTACGCACTGTTCCGGCAAGTGTCGAGTTCATACCGTTAAAGTTCATTGCCAACTGACTTGGCTGCATATCAAACGGCATAAAGTTGCCGTCGATATCCACGCCGTTAACTTGCAACTGGCCGAAGACTTGCGGGCGCTCCAAATTCCCCGCCAGACGTAAGTTAGCGTTAATCTTGCCAGCGGCTTTTTCTCCGCGTGAGAACACCGAATTGGCGATAGCCAAATCAAAGTTGCGCATATTCACATTCCCCGCCAGGTTGCGGCGGTTTTGTGGATCGCTAATTTGAACCTGACCATCGAACTGGCCATTTTGAGCAATGCGAATCAACCAGCCTAGTTTGGCCTGGTTGTTTTTAAGCTCGGCATTGAGATTAAGCGTGTCGAACGCCACCAGCAGCGGGCTGTCGTTCACCATTTGCGTGACTTTCACGCCGTTGCCCGTGAGCGTAACTGAACCTTGTGGCAAGCCTTCAGATTCCGCATCCCAGCTCACATCCGCACGGCCACTAAATGTTCCCACCGCTTGTGTATCAGCTGGCATAAACGGTTTTAGCATCGCCAGATCAAAGCGGTTCAGATTGACCAGCGCACGGCCTTTCACACCTGCATCAATCGGCTGCGGTACACAAAGTTCGGCATTCGGGTTAGTCCAGCAATGCACACCGATATTGATTTTCTGCTCTTTATTGCGGTAATCGAGCGCCAATGAACGGTTAAGTGACCATGGGCCAACTGGCGTTTCAAATCGCGTATTGCTAAGACTGCCACGCCAGCGCTCCTCCGCACGGTCGAAGCTGCCGCTCAAATCAAGCTGCCCGGACACGGGTTCGCCCTGAATGCGCAGTTTTAGCTGGTGCTGTTTTTCGGAGCCTTTTGCGTCAAGCGTTACCAGGCTGAGATCGACACCTGGCTGGGAAATACGCTCAACACGCAGATCCAGATTCCCGGCGATTTGATCGGTGGATTTCACATCCCCTTTCAGCAAGACTCGCGCAATCGACAGCTCCTGCCACCGGAGGTTATTCGCGGTAAGGTCTGCCAGCAGCTGCGGCGCTTTCACATCGCCACGCACTTTAATCGTGCCTTTCGCTGTGCCGCCAAGTCCCGGTAAAGCATTGTCGAGATTCGGTGCATCGATGGTGGCATCAAGCTCCAGATCTTTCGGCCCTAACTCCCCTTTAACATCAGCACTGTTGCGCCCCAGTTCTATATGCAGCCCAGGAGTTTTCCACTGCATGTAACTGTTGCCGTTGAGCTTGCCGGTTACGTTTAGTTTGTTATTTTTGACATTCCCGGCAAGTTTCAGCTCGGAGACATCCACCTGCCAGCTGCCGCCATACAAACTGCCGCTGGTTTTCACCAGACCGTCGAGTTTCGCAGGCCAGTCCGGGAATTGCTTCGCCGTATTGATATCGTCGAGTTTCAGCTCGCCACGCCAGCTAATGGCTTTGCTCCAGTCGAGCACCGCTTTCAAGTCAGTGTTGCCCTGCAACGCAGCGACACGCAGCTTGTCGAGATTAAGCTGTTGCTCGTTGCCTGCCGCATCCAGAGTGATGGTGGCTGGCGGAATTTGCTCGCCTTTCACATCGCTACGGAACGACAATTTATAGTCGGTCATTTTGCCGCTGAATTTCAGTTTCAGGTTGTTGGCCTGGTACTCTTTCTTCCCGGTAAATGGCCAGTAAAGTTGCTTACTGACCACTTCAAGATTGAGCGGCAAGCCTGCTTCAGCAAGCTGAGTTTGCGCAGTGAGTTCAAGATCAACCGGGCCTGAGAGATTCATGCCCACTTTCAGCACATCCCGCAGCTCCCCACCAATCTTCATCTTCACCTTTTCACCTTTGATTGGGTCGATATTCAGCGTGGTGTTTAAGGTTAAGTCGACCGGCCATTTATCGCGTAATTCCGCGCTACCAGTAGCGTTGACCAGCCCTTGCGAGGAATCCACATCCAGTGCATCAAGCTTAAGAGAGCCATCAATACTGCTGACTTTTAGCAACAGGCTGCTGACCAGTAAATCGGTGTCGCCAGTCAGGCGTAAGTTCGCCCCACGGAATTCCTGAATATTCAGGTTCAGCGGCAAATGCACATCGGTCATTTCAGGCAAAACTGGCTTTTCAAACAATTGTTTGAGCGTTTCGCCCAGCGGCAACTCTTCTGGCTGCGGGTTCTGGATCTTCGGCTCAACCACCTGTTCCTGAGCAACTTTGGCCACTTTCGGCAATGCAATCAGCAAACCTTCGAGATTGGTTGGCGTAACGGTCACGTTGCGTTCTTGCCAGTTCAGGCCGGAAGTAAACTCCATCACCGAAACAGTGGTGTTATCAATCTTGATATTGACGTTATTAAGCGCCACGCGACTTAGGGTAATCGGATACGGCGTGGTGAGATTGAGCGGGCCGGTGTCTTCTTCCTGAACCGGTGCTGCCGGAGGCATTTTTTTGCTGTCGATAACGACATCAATGTCTTTAAGCGAGAGATTATTCACGCACAGGCTGCTATCACGCAGGCAGCCTAGTTTCACAGCCAGATTAATTTCGCCGGCATTCACATCAACGCCAGGTTGTTGGTAGCGCAAACCTTTGATGGTCAAATTGCGCCAGCCGCCCGTGACGCTTGCGATATCCAGCCCCGGCACCCAACGGTTTGCGGCGTTAAATAAGACGTGCAGCCCGGTGGTAGTCCCCACCAGGAAACCCACAGCACCAATCAACAGCACCACAAAAACCAACACCGCGAGGCTTATTTTCTTCCAACGACTCATAGTTCAGGCCCCAAACCGATGTAAAACTGTAAACCATGCTCATCTTTATCAGCCACCGGGACCGCTAAATCGAGTTTGATGGGCCCAACCGGCGACTGCCAGCGTACGCCAAAGCCTGCACCCGTTTTATAGTTACTCTGTTTGATATCGTTGACTGCTTCGCCAGAATCGACGAACACCGCCCCCCACCATTTCCCGGTAACGTTGTATTGATACTCCAGCGATCCGGTAATCATTTTTGACGCACCGGTCAGTTCGCCTTTGTCGTTTTCAGGGGAGATGGATTTGTAGGAATAGCCGCGAATACTGCGGTCACCACCGGCAAAGAAGCGTAAGTCTGGCGGCACTTTGTCGAAGTTATTGGTTTCAATCCAACCCACATTGCCACGCACCACAAAACGGTGTTTTTCCTGCAACGTTCGAATCCAGACTTGCTGCGCCTGGAATACCCCGAAATCGACGTCCGAGCCCCATGAGGTATCGGAAATATCAATCGAATAGCGTTGGGAATCGCCCCAGGTTGGCATCAAACCACCACGCGAACGGGTACGGTTAAGGCTCAAACCCGGATAAAGCAGCATCGTGGTGTTGGTTACGTCTGCCTGGGTAAAGTGATCGAGACTCCAGCGCAGGTTAATGGCGTGCTGCCAACCGCTGGATAAATCCCAGTATCGTGAGACCGCAAGGGTGCTGGAGTCGGACTTAGTATCGTTCAGATCGGTCGCTTTAAAGCCGCCCTGCACCAGATAATATTGTTCCAGCGGGTTTTTAAGCAGCGGCATTTTGTAGCTGAAATCAACGATCTGTTCTGGTGCGGAAAGGCTGATGCTGCTGGTCAGGCTGTGGCCGTAAGAGTTCATCCACGGTTTTTTCCACGTCGCTTTTACGCGCGGCCCAACATCGGTGGAATAACCCACACCGGTTTCGATGGTGTTCTCAGTACGTGGTGAAACAACACCATGCAACGGTAATACTTTGGTTTCGCGAGACTTGTCGAATTCCGGCGCAACCACCACCGAATTAAACCAACCTGTCGCTGATAAACGGCGGTTTAACTCCGCCAAATCTTTCGACTGGTAGTAATCACCCTGTTTGAAAGGCACAAGATTTTGCAGGTACTCTTCGCGAATTTGTGAGCCTTCAAAAGTCACGGCACCAAAACGATAACGCTCGCCGCTGTTGTAATCGATGTCCCAGAACGCCTGGCGGCGCTCAAGCGAAACACCTAGCTGGCTTTTAAGGAATTCACTGTCGAAATAGCCCTTTCGCACCGCAATGTTGGAAAGGTCTTTTTTGAAGCTGTCGTAATCGTGATGATTGAGGATAGTGCCAATCTTCGGGCGCTCACCGAGCAGCGCGATGTAGTCTTTATCGTCACGTGCTCCGCCGCGCAGAATCACATCGGTGCCGCCAATCAGCACTGGCGGGCCGGGATCGACTTTGGCAATCAAAACCTGGCGTCCTTTGGCTGGTGGTGGCCGCAGGTCGAAATCAATGGTTGGCTCATAATAGCCGAGCGCTTTCAATCCATTACGGATAGCGTCATCCACACGCGCACGGAAACGCCTGTCTGGCGTAACTTCATCACTCTGGATAGTTGAAAGCTGAGCGCGAACGTTTTTTTGCAGTTCACCGCTTAGCCCTTCCACCTGTAAACGCACGTTGGCAGCGCTGGCCCACGTGCTTACCAGGCATAGGCAAGCCGAGCAAATAGTACGGAATCGTGGCACGTTTTCTCCTGAATATCCTTGTTCCCACCCCTGGAAGGAAACGTCTTTGTTACAAAACCCCAACAATTGGGGTTGAAAACTGCACAATAACCCAAATAATTCTTATATGTACTGTAGTCTCATCCAGAGGAGTTATTGTCTGCAATAACACGCCTCGTTACAACCGCATGGCGGTTGTTGTTAAATTTAGCCAACATCGGGAGAGCATGACTGATGAAATTATTTGAGAAAACCCATCCCGTAACGCAGTCAGAAGCGTTGCCTGGTCGCAATACCCCGATGCCAATCGCCTCTTTACATGCGGTAAACGAGCATTCCATGACAAATGTACCAGATGGGATGGAGATCGCTTATTTCGCAATGGGTTGTTTCTGGGGTGTCGAGAGAATGTTCTGGAGAATTCCGGGGGTTTACAGCACCGCCGCAGGTTACGCCGGGGGCTTTACGCCTAACCCAACCTATCGCGAAGTGTGTAGCGGAATGACCGGGCACACAGAAGCGGTGCGTGTGGTTTACGACCCGCAAGAGGTAAGTTACGAACAGTTATTGCAAGTGTTCTGGGAAAACCACGATCCAGCACAGGGAATGCGCCAGGGTGGTGACGTTGGTACACAATATCGCTCCGCAATTTACCCATTAACGCCAGAACAGGATGCCGCTGCCCGCGCAAGCTTCGCACGCTTCCAGGAGGCGATGACTCTCTCCGGCGACGAGCGCCACATTACGACTGAAATTGCCAACGCCGGTCCGTTCTACTATGCCGAGGACGACCACCAGCAGTATCTGCACAAAAATCCATACGGCTACTGCGGCATTGGTGGAATTGGTGTGTGTTTACCGCCACAGAGTTAAAGCATTTGTACAATCGGTTACCCTCGTTTCGTTTACGGGTAAATGAGGGCTGTGATATGTTATATGGTAACATTTAAACTCCAATAACGACTCCATGCAGCCCTCCCAATTTTCTGAACCAACGGACTCTTCACCGTTAACTTCTCAGGCTCGTGACTCTTTAGCGTCATCGCAGGCGAAGCTGACTGCAAGATTAGTCTTCGGATTAAGCGCGCTAATTTTTTTGATGATTGTGGTGGCGCTGATTGTCAGCATTATCGAGTCATCTTCACGCTGGACGGCCTTATTAAGCAGCCAGGCCGCCGTGCTCACCTTGCTAGCTACCGCTATCTACAATGCACAGCGAATTTGCCAATGGCGGGCAGAAAAGTTCTCACCAGTGCTTCAATCCGAAACGGCTCCTACTGAAACAGAACCTCCACCGACAATTTATCAACGGCTTGGCGCACTCATTCCCATCAACTTTGAACGCATCAATGCGTTACTTAAGAGTGATGGTGTCTGGCTGGCCTCGATGGCGGCACTCGTGTTATTCGTCACACAGGCAGGCTGGGGAACCAATTATGTCTCGCTGGATGAAGACAACCTGCGCTGGGTGGCGGTCGGTACTATTGCATTGGCGATGTTTGTCACACTGGTTGCGGAGCGCCATCTGGCAGCTACATCAAACGAAGCCTGGCCGGAAGCTAAATTCATTGCGCCGATATTACGCCTGACTCTCGCGGTGCAATTGCTCTCTTTGCCCGCACTGATATTCCCAACAACAAATCTCTCATTGTTGGTCAATCTGCCTGCGATCCTTGTGTTGTTGGTAGCGATTGAGTTTCTGCTGCGCGGCCTGTTCTCACTATTCACACCACCAGGTGAAGAAGGCTGCGAACCCAAGTTCCTTGCTCAAAGCCAATTGGCAGCACAACTCGTCTGGCCGCCACGCCCGCTACTTTTTTTACAACGCGAGTTGCACCACCACTTTGGAATTGATTTACGCCAGCTATGGGCATTCACGGTATTGCGGCGGGCATTTTTACCAGTGCTGGCAGTCATGCTGTTTTGCGGCTGGCTGTTGACCGGGATGCAGCAAGTTTCCCCAACCCAACGCGGTATTTATGAACGCTTTGGCAAACCGGTTGCCGTGGTGCCATCGGGCCTGCATTACGGGCTGCCATGGCCTTTTGGCCAGGTGATACTGGCGGAAAATGGCCAGGTCCATGAGTTAGCTGCTGGAGAAGAAGCCGATACACCTGCGGAGCCGCTGGCGAATGCCGAAGGGAATGCTCCGCAAAGCGCCGATCGCCTGTGGGATGCAATTCATAGCTTTGATAAAGCGCAGATTATTGCCAGCCAGAGCGGTAACCAGCAAGGTCTGCAAATTATTAATAGCGATGTCCGTTTTATGTGGCGCGTTGGCTTAACCGATAACGCAGCACTGGCGGCAACCTATAACAGCGTGAATTTGCCAGAATTGATTCGTAGCACTGCAAACCAGGTAATGGTGCATCAGTTTTCCTCGCTGACTCTTGAGCAAGTTTTAGGGGAACAGCGCATCGAGTTAGCAAGCCAGATTAAGCAGGCAGTGCAGCAAAAACTCGATGGCCTGGATAGTGGTGTAGAACTGCTCTCGACCGTCGTCGAAGCTATCCACCCTCCAGCAGGGGCTGCTGATGCCTTCCACGGCGTACAAGCCGCGCAAATTTCAGCTCAAGCGCTGGTTTCACGCGAACGTGGGCATGCGGCAGAGCTGGCCGCCAGCGCACAAACTACGGCTACCGCGCGCCAGAACCAGGCACAGATGAATGCTACCGATGTGACCAGTAAAGCGCAGTCAACGGCTGTGCGTTTTGCCGCACAGAAACAAGCAGTGGCGAAATCCGGCCAGGTGTTTGTCGATGAATTATGGTTTAGCCAGTTGCACCAGACTTTAGGCAAAAGTCCGTTGTTAATTATCGACCACCGTATTGGCGCAACCTCGCAGCCCACTATCGACCTGCGCGAGTTTCCCTCGTTAAGCCAGGCAGCACGCAACGATGCACCTTCCAAACCGACACAGGAGTCTTCCCGTTGAGCCATTCACATCATCATGGTTGCAGTAACGGTTGCCACCACAGCCACCATTCTGACGCTCCTGTAACTAAAGCCTGGAAGCGCATTGCTGGCGCAAGTGCGCTGGTGCTCATTCTTGCCGCCGCCGCAAGCCTTGTGCAGGTTCGCTCTGGTGAATCGCTGATTATTACTCGGTTCGGTAATCCGGTACGCGTACTGCTCAATCCAGGTCTTGCGTGGCGCCTGCCCGCACCTTTTGAAATGTCGACCGCCGTAGATCTACGCCTGCGAACGACTTCGAGCGGATTGCAGGATGTGGGTACGCGGGACGGGTTGCGCATCATTGTGCAGTCATATGCGGTCTGGCAGGTTGATAATACCCCTGAGCATGTGCAGCGCTTTATGCGCGCGGTACAAAACCAGCCCGATGAAGCAGCACGGCAAATTCGTGCTTATCTCGGCTCGGCACTCGAAACTACCGCAAGTGGCTTTACGCTCTCTCAACTGGTCAATACCGACAGCAAACAAGTGCAGTTAGACCAGTTTGAATCGCATCTGCAGGCGCAAATCAGCCAGCCATTATTGGAAAGCTACGGTATCCGGTTGGTGCAGGTTGGAACCGAACGCCTGACCCTGCCCGCGGTAACGCTTAACGCCACAGTCGATCGAATGCGTGCCGAGCGCGAAACCATTGCGACTGAACGCACCGCTGAAGGCAAACGCGCCGCGGCTGAAATTCGCTCGGCGGCAGAGCGTGATGCCCGCATTGTGGAGGCGACAGCCCAGGTTCAGGCTGCCGATATCGAAGCGCAATCTCAGGCGCAAGCCGCCGAAATTTATGGCAAGGCGTACGCCAGTTCACCTCAGCTATACAGCCTGTTACGCCAGCTTGATGCGCTCAGCGGCGTAATTAATTCCAGCACCCGTCTGGTGTTACGCACTGATGCCGCACCGTTCCGCCTGCTGGTAGAAGGGCCAAAGCTGGATACAACTCATGAATGAGCATCAAAAAAATAAACCTGCGGGCCCGTGGACACAGTCGATACGCCTCGCATTTTACGCACTGTATGCACTGACACTGCTGGCAGCAGCGTCGTGGTTGTTTTCAAATATTCGCCAGATACCCGCAGACAGCCGTGCCGTGGTGCTTCACTTCGGCGCGCAGCAGCGAATTGCCGAACCGGGTTTATTGCTCACCTGGCCGAAGCCGATTAACGATGTGGTGATGGTTCCGGCACCTGACCGCGTGATTGAACACCACGTTACGGCGCTATTACGCTCGAATGATGCGCTGCATGCAGATGCTCGTGGCGATAACAGCAGCGATGCACTGGCGGGTTCCGGGTATCTGCTTACTGGTGACTCAGGCGTGGTGCAGCTGGATATCAGCGTGTTTTACCGTGTCGTCACGCCAATGGCGTATGTATTGCAGGGCGAACATGTGATTCCGGCTCTCGACCGGCTGGTTGAGCGTGCTGCCGTGGCGGTATGCGCCGCGCGCGATCTGGATACTATTCTTGTCGCCCGCCCGGAAATGGTCAGCGGCGATTTAAATGTCGCCCAGCAACGCGAACGCCTGCGTGCTGATGTTCAGCACAACGTCGAGCAAAGTTTGCAGCGCCTGGCACAATCAGGCAGTGACCTGGGGATTACGCTTGAGCGGGTTACTGTGCAATCCACCTTGCCGGAAACCACAGTCACCGCATTCAATGCGGTATTAACTGCCAGCCAGCAAGCGTCACAGGCAATAGCCACCGCCAATACCGACGCATCTTTAATTCGCCAGAAATCCACTCAGCTTGCCGACCAGACGCGCCAGACCGCTCAGGCGCAGGCCCGCGAACGAGTGGCGAAAGCTCAGTCCGACACGGCAATGGTGAATCGCCTGGCTAACAGCCCGCACGACCCTGACTTGTTAGCGCGAGTTTACCGCGAACGCATTGCGGCAATTCTGGCACAAGCTGAATCCGTCATTACCGTCTCTCCAAAAGATGATGCGAATTTGATCCTGCAAGCGGCCGGGCAAAAGGAACCTTCTAAACCATGAGTACCCACACTGTTAACCCCGGCGGCGCACTGAGCCATCAGGAACAACGGCAGATTACCCGGCAGTTGATCCTAGCGCTGGTTGCCAGCGGCACGTTAATTCTTGGTTTGCTGTGGCGCTGGCTGGCACCCGAACAAGTCGCGGTGGCCGATATCTTACTGGGTGCTGCATCGCTGATGGTCGGCATTCCGGTATTGCGCCACGCCTTTTACAGCCTGCGTTACCCGAGCTTGCATGGTATTACCGACCAACTGGTTGCGCTGGCGCTAATTGGCTCGTGGGCAATTGGGGATTTGCTCACTGCCGCATTGCTGCCGCTGATTATGATCGTCGGCCATATCCTTGAAGAGCGCAGTATGATTGGTTCGCAAGAAGCGATTGAAGCGCTCAGTAAATTGACCCACAGCCGGGCGCGACGCTTTGATGCAGACGGTAATCTCCATGAAATTGACAACCATGAACTGGTGGCTGGTGACATCGTCGAAGTGCGCGCAGGCGACCGGTTACCTGCTGACGGGCGCGTGCTGGAAGGAACGGCAAGCCTGGATACCGCACCGATCACGGGTGAATCCGTACCGCTGGAAGTGAAACCGGGCATGAACGTTTACGGTGGCGCAATCAATCTTGATGGGCGGTTGCGAATTGAAGTGACGCACATCGGCGAAACCTCAACACTCGGTCGCGTAGTGGCATTAATGCAAAGTGCCGAGCAAGCCAGCCCACCGATTACTCGCCTGCTTGAACGTCACGCGGCGCGTTATCTTCTGCTGGTTTTATTGATTGCCGCGAGCACCTGGTTTTTGACGCAAAACGACCAGGCCATGTTGGCGGTATTAGTAGCGGCCTGCCCATGTGCGTTGGTGCTTTCCGCGCCTGCAACATCTATTGCCGGGCTAACCGTTGCTGCTCGCCACGGTATTTTGATTCGCGGTGCGGCCTTCCTCGAAGAATTAGCCGAACTGAATGCGGTGATTATTGATAAAACCGGCACGCTCACACACGGCAAGCTGCAACTTCATGAGCTGATTCCTGAAGCGGGAGAATCGCCGGAAGTTCTGTCTGCACTGGCAGCAAGTCTTGGGGCCACCAGTAACCACCCGGTCAGCCGTGCGCTGGTCAATATCGCCCCGCAAAGTATGTGGCCTGCACTTGAAAATGTGCATGAACACCAGGGGTTGGGTATTTCTGCCACTACAGCGGCGGGCGAGGCTTATCTCGGCCGACATGAGCTGTTAAAAACTCAGGTTGCTGATTTACCGGAAGAACCGCCACACGACGGGCCGATTGTCGGCCTGGTGCTGGCAGGGCGTTTCCGTGGCTGGATTTTACTGGCCGATAGCTTACGCGACGAAGCGGCCAGTGCAATGGCGGAGCTGCGTGATCTTGGGCTAAACCATCAACTATTATTGACCGGCGACCGCGAAGCCGTGGCACAACGCATCGCGAAGAACGTGGGGATTAACGACGTTATAGCTGGGGCATTACCTGCTGACAAACTCCACCACGTCAGTGTGCAAATCGACAATGGCTTCAGGCCAATGGTAGTCGGCGATGGGATCAACGATTCCCTGGCAATTAAAGCGGGTGTGGTTGGCGTTGCGATGGGTGCAGGTGGCTCTGATATCGCCATGGCATCAGCCGATATCGTGTTGATTGGCGGTGACTTGCGCCGCCTCGGCACATGCGTGCGTTTAAGCCGCCTGTGCCGTCGCACTTTACAGATGAACGTGCTGATTGGGCTGGGTTGGACGCTAGTGATTGTCGTCGCCGCCGCTTTCGGTTGGCTGGGTGCATCAGGTGCGGTGATCGCTGCGATACTGCATAACCTAAGCACCCTGCTGGTACTGGGAAATGCGGGAAGGATATTAAGGTTTGAAGAAAAGTTGAGCGGGTGATGGAAATAAGGCCCAGCAAAATTTATACTATTTGTAAGAACAAGTCTTACATAGGGAAATTTTGATGGCTCGAACAGTAACGGTCGATCTCGGTGACGAACTGCGTGACTTTATTGATTCATTAGTCGATTCAGGAGATTACCGAACACAAAGTGAAGTGTTGCGAGATGCTTTACGGCTGCTGAGGGAAAAACAGGCAGAATCCAAATTACAGCAGTTACGCGACCTGCTGGCTGAAGGCATCAGCAGCGGAGTCCCACAAATCTGGGAACAAGATACTTTTCTAAAACGGATGAAAGAAAAGGCGAAATCAAAGGATGAGAACAGTTGAACTGACACCGAAAGCGCAAGAGGATCTTGAATCTATCTGGTTATATAGCTTTGAACGCTATGGAGAAGCAAAAGCTGATTATTACATCACGCGGTTTTCAGATATTTTCAGTGTTCTTTCAGCGCACAACCTGGGCACATTACGACCCGAATTAGGTGACGGTATCTGTTCGCTGCCAGTTGAGCAGCACGTCATTTTCTTTCTCTACGCCAGGACCAGTATTACGGTCATTCGTATACTCAGCCATGCGCAGGATGCGACCCGGCATCTTTCCTGGTATTAGTGATTAGCAGCCCAAATTATGCCCTCTGGCAGCCTCACACACCCTTACGCTATACTACCCGTTGAAATTGCTGGCCCAACCTCCACGGACTGGCAGTCAAAACGTTTTAACCCTTAGATTTTCAACTACCCTTCCGAGGCTCTGGCTCAAAGCCGGATAAACTATGTTAAACAGTATTTTATTAATACTTCTTCTTATTTCCGTCAGTGCATTCTTCTCGATTTCGGAGATCTCACTGGCTGCTTCCCGCAAAATTAAACTCAAGTTGCTGGCTGATGATGGCAACCTTAACGCGCAACGCGTACTGAAAATGCAGGAAAGTCCTGGCATGTTCTTTACCGTGGTGCAGATTGGCCTGAACGCGGTGGCGATTCTCGGCGGTATCGTCGGTGATGCGGCGTTTTCCCCAGCCTTTAAAGTACTTCTGGAGCGTTTCTTCTCGCCAGAAATGGCTGACCAACTGAGCTTTATCACCTCCTTTACCCTGGTCACCAGCTTGTTCATTCTGTTTGCAGACCTCACTCCGAAACGCATCGGTATGATTTCGCCTGAATCTGTTGCATTGCGAATCATCAACCCGATGCGCTTCTGTCTGTTTATCTTCCGCCCGCTGGTGTGGTTCTTTAACGGCCTGGCAAACGTCATTTTCCGCATTTTCAAACTGCCGATGGTGCGTAATGACGACATCACCTCTGATGATGTTTACGCCGTGTTCGAAGCCGGAGCGTTGGCTGGCGTGTTGCGCAAGCAAGAACATGAGCTGATTGAAAACGTATTTGAGCTTGAATCGCGCACCGTGCCTTCTTCCATGACGTCGCGTGAAAACGTCATCTGGTTTGATTTGCATGAAGATGAGCAAAGCCTGAAAAACAAAATCGCCGAACACCCACACTCCAAATTCCTGGTGTGTAATGGTGATATCGACCATATCGTCGGCTACGTTGATTCCAAAGAGTTGCTGAACCGTGTGCTGGGCAACCAGAGCATGGCGCTCAACAGCGGTGTGCATCTGCGTAATACGCTGATTGTGCCGGATACGCTGACGCTATCCGAAGCGCTGGAAAGCTTTAAAACGGCCGGAGAAGACTTTGCGGTGATCATGAACGAGTACGCGCTGGTGGTAGGTATCATCACGCTGAACGACGTCATGACCACGCTGATGGGTGACCTGGTCGGCCAGGGTATGGAAGAGCAAATCGTAGCGCGTGACGAGAACTCGTGGCTGGTTGAAGGCGGTACGCCGATTGACGATGTCATGCGCGTGCTGGATATCGACGAGTTCCCACAGTCCGGAAACTACGAAACCATCGGTGGCTTTATGATGTTTATGCTGCGAAAAATCCCGAAACGCACCGATTCGGTGAAGTTCTCCGGGTATAAGTTCGAGGTAGTGGATATCGATAACTACCGCATCGACCAGTTGCTGGTGACGCGTATCGACAATAAGCCGACACCGTTGACGCCAAAACTGCCTGATGCAGACGATCAGAACGCAGCGTAATTCTCAAAACTCAGAAACACTAACGGCACCCTCGGGTGCCGTTTTTGGTACTTCTATTTAATATCCTAAATAATTCGAGTTGCAGAAAGGCGGCGAAGCCCACGAATTTCCAGGAGCATAATCCTTTATGTGACTGGAGTAAGGGGGCAAGCCAACGCATCTGCGGCTTGAAGTATGACGGATATTTATGCCATGTCAGCCTGCATTCGCAGTACCTGGCGGTTTACTTCAGACATAACAGATAGATGCTGCTTATCTTTCACTTTTGGGATAAGAATCTTGCCCTTATCAAATTCAAAAGCGCCAACGTCCTTGATGTACAACCGTCCACGGAACAGGATTTTCACGTACTTCGCCACCTGAAGCGGGTTGTACCGTTGGAAAATTTTCATTCTTTTTTTCTCCTGCAGTGTTAACACCCCTGCGGTTCCACATTTGGTCCGACAAAACGAGGCGAAAAATTTGGTGCCTGGAAACTATAGTCCATATACAAACCGACACCTAGTTTGCACAATCTTATTTACGGTTTGATTACAATTTCTCAGAATATTCTTTGCAAATGTAAACAAAACTTAGTCTAAGCCTTCAAATTCCAGGGATATGTGCGGTCGCCCGCAAACTGGCATCGTTGTTGCGGGACAGATAGCTATTCAGCACATATGATTAAAACGTCATAATAAGTGGTCCGATCACCTGCATATAATAAGGAGTCATCATGTCCCTACGTACTACCCTTGCGCTGACCTTGCTGTTGTTACCCCTTGCGGCATCGGCCCATACTTTTGAGAAAAATCAGCGTGTCTCACCTATCGGTATTACGGATAAAGGTGAGTTGATGCTCGACAATGATAAGTTTAGCTACAAAAACTGGAATAGTGCGCAATTGGTGGGAAAAGTGCGAGTGCTCCAGCATATTGCCGGCCGTACCAGCGCCAAAGAGAAAAATGCCGGGCTGATTGAGGCAATCAAAGCGGCAAAATTCCCACATGACCGCTACCAGACGACCACTATCGTAAATACCGATGACGCGATTGTGGGCACCGGAATGTTTGTGCGCAGCAGCCTTGAGAGCAATAAAACCCAATACCCATGGTCGCAATTTATCGTCGATAGTAATGGCGTGGCGCAGAAATCCTGGCAGCTGGAGACGGGCAGTTCGGCAATTGTGGTGCTGGATAAACAAGGTCGCGTGCAGTTTGCCAAAGATGGGCCGTTGACGCAGGAAGAGGTGCAGCAGGTGATCAGCCTGCTGCGAGAACTGTTGAGTAAATAGTTGCTTAGTAAATAGAAACGCGGAAGCCTGGGTTTAAGAATGACTCGCGCGGGGTGTAGTCGAGAGACTTGCCCTGCCAGTCATGAACGTGTGCTCCTGCCGCGGCCGCCACGGCATGGCCTGCTGCGGTGTCCCAAATGTTAGTTGGTCCAAAACGCGGATAAAGCTGCGCCTGCCCTTCTGCCACCAGGCAAAACTTAAGCGATGAGCCAATAGATGTGGTCTGGTGCTCGCCCAGTTGGTGCAGGTACTCTTTCAGCTCATCATCGCCATGCGAGCGGCTTATTACCACCAGCGGCGGACGGGCATCACGTACGTGGATCTGGTTACGTACGCCATTTTCTTCTTTCCAGGCTTTGCCTTCTGCTGCGCTGTACATCACGTTCAGCACTGGCGCATACACTACGCCCAGCACCGCTTTGCCTTTTTCGATAAGCGCGATGTTGACCGTGAATTCCCCGTTACGTTTGAGGAACTCTTTGGTGCCATCCAGCGGGTCCACCAGCCAGTAACGATCCCAGCTCTGACGGGTTTCCCAGGTCTGCGGATCTTCTTCTGAGAGTACCGGAATCTCCGGCGTCAATGTTTGTAGCCCTTGCAGTATGATGGTGTGAGCCGCGATGTCTGCTGCTGTTACGGGTGAGTCATCGGATTTGTGGGTCGCCTCCAGCGGCTTTTGCCCATCATAAACCTGCATGATGGCAACTCCAGCCTCCCGAGCCAGTTGGCAAATTTTATCTAACATTCTCCACCTCATGTTGTGTCGTGCGATTAACCTGTTGTTTTACTTATATCTCATCACGCCTGGTTGCGCTATCTGTGAACCCATTCCGGTTTACTTCGCCCTTTTTCTGGCACACTTCACACAATTGTAAGCAACAACGTTTATATACATAGCCTTTTGCGGCCTATCTCTAAAAAGGACCTTTAATCATGATCAAGTTTAGCGCAACGATGCTCGCCATGCTGGTTGCTACCAGTGCTCATGCGGCAACCGTTGACCTCCGTATCCTGGAAACCAGCGATCTCCACAGCAATATGATGGATTTCGATTACTACAAAGATACTCCAACGGAAAAATTTGGACTGGTACGTACGGCAAGTTTAATCAATGCCGCACGTGGCGAAACGGTAAACAGCGTGCTGGTCGACAACGGAGACCTGATTCAGGGCAGCCCGCTGGGCGACTACATGGCGGCGAAGGGTCTGAAAAAAGGCGACATCCACCCGGTTTATAAGGCGCTGAATACGCTGGATTATGCGGTGGGTAACCTCGGCAACCACGAATTTAACTATGGCCTTGATTACCTACATATGGCGCTATCGGGGGCGAAATTCCCCTATGTGAATGCCAACATTATTGATGCCAAAACTAATAAGCCGCTGTTCACGCCTTACGTCATCAAAGAAACGGTAGTGAAAGATAAAGACGGTAAAGAGCAGACGTTACGCATCGGCTATATCGGTTTTGTGCCGCCACAAATTATGACGTGGGATAAAACCAATCTGGAAGGCAAAGTGACGGTGAAAGATATCACCGAAACCGCTCGCCAGTACGTGCCTGAGATGCGCAAGCTTGGGGCAGATTTAGTGGTCGTTATCGCCCACTCCGGCCTGTCCAGTGACCCTTATCATGCGATGGCGGAAAACTCGGTTTACTACCTCAGCGAAGTTCCAGGCGTGGATGCCATTTTGTTTGGCCACGCTCACGCAGTCTTCCCAGGCAAAGACTTCGCCAATATCAAAGGTGTCGATCTTGAGAAAGGCACGCTGAACGGGATTCCGGCGGTGATGCCTGGTATGTGGGGCGACCATTTGGGTGTGGTCGATTTAGTGCTCAACAACGATAGCGGCGCATGGAAAGTCACCAGTAGCAAAGCTGAAGCACGTCCGATTTACGACAGCGTAGCGAAGAAAGCGCTGGTGCCTGAAGATGCCAAACTGGTGGAAGTGATGAAGCATGATCACGATGCCACTCGCGAGTTCGTCAGCAAGCCAATCGGTAAATCTTCCGACAATATGTACAGCTACCTGGCGTTGGTTCAGGACGATCCAACCGTGCAGGTGGTGAATAACGCGCAGCTCGCCTATGTTGAAAAATACATTCAGGGCGACCCGGACCTCGCGAATCTGCCGGTACTTTCCGCAGCAGCACCGTTTAAAGTTGGCGGGCGTAAGAATGATCCGGCCAGTTTTGTCGAAGTGGAAAAAGGCCAGCTTACCTTCCGTAATGCCGCAGATTTGTATCTCTACCCGAACACACTGGTGGTGGTGAAAGCTACGGGCAAAGAGGTCAAGGAATGGCTGGAATGTTCCGCCGGGCAGTTTAACCAGATTGATGTGAACAGCACGAAACCCCAGTCGCTGATCAACTGGGACGGTTTCCGCACCTATAACTTTGATGTTATCGACGGCGTGGATTACCAGATTGATGTGTCACAACCGGCACGTTACGACGGCGAATGCCAGATGGTTAACCCGAAAGCCGAGCGTATCAAAGGGCTGACGTTCAAGGGCAAGCCAATCGACCCGAACGCGACGTTCCTGGTCGCAACCAATAACTACCGTGCCTACGGCGGCAAGTTTGCCGGAACTGGCGACAGCCATATTGCGTTTGCATCGCCAGACGAAAACCGCTCGGTGCTGGCGAACTGGATTACCGCAAGCAAAGAGATCCACCCGGCCGCTGATAACAACTGGCGCCTGGCGCCGATTCACAGCAGTCAGAAATTAGATATTCGCTTTGAAACGTCACCGGGCGACAAAGCGGCGGCCTTTATCAAAGAGAAAGGCCAGTATCCGATGAAGAATGTGGGTAATGACGAGATTGGGTTTGCGATTTATCAGCTGGATTTAAGTAAGTAAACGTAGGGTGGATAAGCGTAAGCGACATCCACCCGCTTAGTGTTAGCGTTCCGAACGGGACGCTAACACTCTTGGCAAATTCCCTTCGATCCAATCGGCAAGTTCAGCCACTTTCACGGCCACTTCACAACCCAGTGGCGTCAGGCTGTATTCCACATGCGGCGGCACAACCGGATACGATTTACGATTTACAAAACCGTCGGCCTCAAGCCATTGCAGCGTTTGCGCGAGCATCTTTTCACTCACACCACTCATCTTGCGGCGCAGGTCGCTGAAACGATGAGTCCCATCCTGCAAGGCCACCAGAATCAACACGCCCCAGCGGCTGGTGACGTGCTTTAACACATCTCGTGACGGGCACTGCTCGGCAAATAAATTGCCATCGCGCATTTGCTCGGTTAATGACTGCGGGCGGGTTTCAATCTCACTCATTTCATACTTACCTTTTTGTGCGTACTTACTTTAAGTTAGTGCTGGTGATAGTGTGGCACAACTTAACCAGAACACCCACAGGAGATTTACCATGATCGCGATTACCGGAGTTTCCGGCCAACTTGGCCAACTCGTTGTTGAAGAATTACTGAATACCGTTGCGGCTGACCAACTGGTTGCCATCGTGCGTAACCCGGCAAAAATTAAATCATTTGCTGACCGTGGCGTTCAGGTTCGTGCTGCCAGCTATGAAGATAAAGCGGCTTTGGTGCAAGCACTGAATGGCGTGGAAAAACTGCTGCTTATCTCTTCAAGCGAAGTGGGCCAGCGCGCGGTTCAGCATCGCAATGTGATTGATGCGGCTAAAGAAGCGGGCGTGAAGCTGATTGCCTACACCAGCCTGTTGCATGCTGATTCCTCGCCACTGGGCCTGGCAGATGAACATATCGCCACCGAAGAAATGCTAAAACAATCCGGCATTCCATTTGTGCTGCTGCGCAACGGCTGGTACACCGAAAACTATCTGGCTAGCGTACCGCCCGCTCTGCAACACGGTGTGTTTATTGGCAGCACCGGCGAAGGAAAAATCGCGACGGCTGCACGTGCTGATTACGCCGCTGCCGCTGCGAAAGTCATGACACTGGATAACCAGGCGGGCAAAGTTTACGAATTAGCGGGCGACCACGGCTGGACCCTGGCTGAATTGACCGCAGAGCTAACGAAGCAAAGTGGTAAAACCGTGGTGTATCAGAACCTGCCAGAAGCTGATTTTAAAGCAGCGCTGCTGGGAGCTGGCCTGCCAGAAGGGTTAGCTGCAATGCTGGCAAACTCTGACGTTGGCGCATCCAAAGGTGGTTTGTTTGATGACAGCCACCAGCTAAGCGCCCTGATTGGCCGCCCAACCACTCCGCTTGCAGAGAGCATGCGCGCCGCGCTGTAAATGTTAACTTTCCGTTAAAGCTGAAGATCCTATATCCTTAATAATTCGAGTTGCAGGAAGGCGGCAAGAGAGTGAGTCCCGATGAGCTTACTGTAGTAAGTGATTCGGGCGAGCAAACGTAGCCAACGCATCTGCAACTTGAAGTATGAAGGAGATTGACGTGCAAGGCGTACCTGAACAATTCACTGATGAAAAAGACAACGCTCAATTCCGGCATTTACCGCAACTGCCCGGCGTTGAGCTTTATCACGCCCATATTTCGCGTTACGCCTTTGAACCGCACACTCACGAAGCCTTTGGTATCGGCACGGTCACCTGGGGCGCTGAGCGCTTTCGTTATCGTGGTGTTCAGCATGTCGCCGTCACAGATTCGTTAGTGTTGATGAACCCTGATGAACTGCATACTGGCGAAGCAGCAACCGAAGACGGCTGGCAGTACCGCATGATTTACCTCGAACCGGAAATTCTTGAGTCGGTTACCGGCTCACGCAACTGGTCGTTTAATGATGTGGTCAAACACGACCCGCTGCGTGCAGGGCGCATTTCACAACTGATCAATGGGCTATGGCGCGAAGATGACTCACTGGCGCAGCAAGGGCTGTTGCTCAATCTCATCGAAAATTTCCAGCCATACGCTCGTCACTTACCATCCGGGCCGAAAGAATCGGCGCACCGCTTCGAGCAAATTCGCGATTATCTGCACGATAATTATATGCACCCGGTAACCCTCGACGATCTCGCCGCGGTGGTTTCGCTTAGCCCTTATCACTTTCAACGCATGTTCAAAGCGCACTTCCACGTCACCCCCCATCAGATGCTAATGGCGATCCGTCTTTGGCACGCTAAGCGATTACTGACGAATGGTATGCCGGCTGCTCAAGTTGCCGCAGCCAGTGGCTTAACCGATCAGGCGCACCTAACACGCGCCTTTTCACAACGTTATGGCATCACGCCCGTGCGCTACCAGAAACAGGTCGCCCTGCCTTAAAATAGTAAAACCGCAAGCTGATACAATATTTTCCCCTGCGCCATGCCTACACTCAATCCAAAGCAATAAATGGAAGATGAAGATGTTAACTGGTGTGTTGTACGCCCTGCTGGCAGGGTTGATGTGGGGGCTGATTTTCGTCGGCCCGTTGATTGTTCCTGATTACCCTGCGGCCATGCAATCGACCGGGCGCTACCTGGCGCTAGGGCTAATTGCGCTCCCTCTGTCCTGGCTTGGCCGTCAACGGCTGCGCCAATTGTGCCGTGAGGACTGGTTCACCGCGCTAAAACTTTCCACCGTCGGCAATCTCATTTATTACGTTTGCCTCGCCAGTGCGATTCAACGCACCGGTGCGCCGATTTCAACCATGATTATCGGCACGCTTCCCGTTGTGATCCCGGTATTCGCCAATCTGCTTTATAGCAAACGCGACGGCAAACTCCCGTGGCACAGACTCGCCCCAGCGTTGGTCATTATCGCTCTGGGTCTGGTGATGGTGAATACTGCAGAATTACGCACCGGGCAGCTCGATTTTAGCTGGTGGCGATATATTAGCGGCATCAGCCTGGCGTTTATCTCGGTTGCCTGCTGGGCTTGGTATGCACTGCGAAATGCCCGCTGGCTACGTGAAAATCCAGACAAAAATCCGCTGATGTGGGCGACAGCGCAAGGGCTCGCGATCCTGCCATTTTCACTGCTGGGTTATCTTGCCGTTTGCCTGTGGATGTCACACACCGAGAGCAACTTTGCCCTGCCCTTTGGGCCACGCCCGGAAGTATTTTTGACACTGATGCTCGCCATTGCACTGTTTTGTTCATGGCTCGGCGCGTTGTGCTGGAACATTGCCAGCCAACGTTTACCCACGGTTATCGTCGGCCCGCTGATTGTCTTTGAAACGCTGGCTGGTCTGGCCTACACCTTTATGCTGCGCCATAGCTGGCCGCCTCTGCTGACATTGCTGGGGATTGTTTGCCTGGTGATTGGCGTGGTGATGGCCGTGTTGACCAAACCGCAGAAAAACACGCTCGCTGAGGTGGTAGTCGCCGCTGATAAGTAACATCTTACCTCGAAATAGTCATAGCGCTGACTTAAAGATGCATTTAATATGCATCTTATATTATCGACAACGAGGTATTTGCTCATGGCCTTCCGCGACCAACCTTTAGGTGAACTGGCTTTAACCATTCCGCGCGCTTCTGCGCTGTTCCGTAAATTGGATCTCGATTTCTGCTGCGGTGGTAAGCAGACGCTTGAGCGTGCTGCAACGCGCAAAGAGTTGGATCTCGATGCGATCGAAGCCGAGCTTGCTGCTCTTGCTGAAGAACCCATTGAGAAAGAGTGGCGCGAGGCATCGCTTGCCGAAATCATCGACCATATTCTTGTGCGCTACCATGACCGCCACCGCGAACAGTTGCCTGAGCTGATTCTTCAGGCCACCAAAGTTGAGCGCGTGCATGCCGATAAACCTGATGTGCCGAAGGGGTTGGCGAAATATCTCACCATGCTGCATCAGGAACTGAGCAGCCATATGATGAAAGAAGAACAGATCCTGTTCCCGATGATCAAACAAGGCATGGGCGCACAGGCGAACGGTCCGATTAGCGTGATGGAAAGCGAGCATGATGACGCGGGTGAATTGCTGGAGGTTATCAAGCACACCACCAATAACGTGACGCCGCCGCCGGAAGCCTGCACGACCTGGAAGGCGATGTATAACGGGATTAATGAGTTGATTGACGATTTGATGAATCACATTAGTCTTGAGAATAACGTGCTATTCCCGCGGGCTTTGGCTGGGGAATAAAGGTTAATCCCCCTCACCAGTGGCGAGGGGGATTATGATTACTTACGTATTTCCGCGATGCGTTTCTTGCCGATAAACATCCAGCACACACCCAACAACACAAACCACAATGGCGTCACGATCAGCGCCTGGCGGGTATCGGTTTCCAGCGTCAGCAACACAATCACAAACACGAAGAACGCCATACACATCCAGCACATGAACTTGCCGAGCGGCATTTTGTAGATGGATTTTTCATGCAGATGCGGACGCTGTTTGCGATACACCAGGTACGAACACAGAATAATAGTCCAGACGAACATAAACAGAATCGCCGACACAGTAGTGATCATGGTGAACGCTGCAATCACGTTGGGGTTCACGTAAAGCATCACCACGCCGCCCAGCAGGCAGATACAGGAGAAGGTCAAACCCTTCGCCGGTACAGCGCGCTTAGAGAGTTTGGCGAACGCCTTCGGTGCCATTCCATCTTGTGCCAGGCCAAACAGCATCCGGCTGGTTGAGAACACTCCGCTGTTGGCGGAAGAGGCCGCAGAAGTCAGCACCACAAAGTTGATGATACTCGCAGCCGCAGGCAAGCCCACCAGCACGAACAATTCAACGAACGGGCTTTTATCCGCCACCACAGAGCGCCATGGCGTGACGGACATAATGACGATCAACGCGAACACGTAGAACATAATGATGCGGATCGGAATCGAGTTGATGGCGCGTGGCAGCGATTTTTCCGGGTCTTTGGTTTCAGCAGCCGTCGTTCCCACCAGCTCAATACCCACAAAGGCAAATACCGCTATCTGGAAGCCGGCGAAAAAACCGCTGATGCCTTTCGGGAACCAACCGCCGTCATTCCACAAGTTGTTGATGGAAGCCTCTACACCAGACGGGGAATGGAAGTGGGTCAAAATCATCACCAGGCCGATAACGATCAGCGCAATGATGGCGACAATTTTAATCATCGCAAACCAGAACTCCATTTCGCCGAACATTTTCACCGTGGCGAGGTTCAGGCTCAGCAGCAAGACAATCACGGCGAGCGACGCTACCCAGTCCGATAAACCAGGGAACCAGAACTGCGCGTAGGCGGTTATCGCGACGACGTCCGCCATGCCGGTGACCACCCAGCAAAACCAATAAGTCCAGCCGGTAAAATACCCTGCCCACGGGCCGAGTAAGTCCGCTGCGAAATCGCTAAATGACTTGTATTCGAGGTTTGAAAGCAGCAGTTCACCCATCGCTCGCATCACGAAGAACAGCATAAAGCCGATAATCATATATACGAAGATGATGGATGGGCCCGCGAGGCTAATCGTTTTACCGGATCCCATAAACAGGCCGGTTCCGATAGCGCCACCGATGGCAATAAGCTGAATATGGCGATTGGTTAAATTACGCCGCAGAGACTGTTCTGACGGCTCTTCAGCAACGTCAGAAACCTTTATCTGATCTACCATGTTGTATTTTTCCTGTACCTGTCTGTTGTGTTCAGGCTCTACCGGCCTTTATAAAAATTAAAATAGTGAGGATGTGATGTTGTTGTTCCGGGGAACTCAAAGATAGTAGGGAAGAATTGGCAGGATGAATACTAAGAAAGAAATTATTTGTTAATTTAATGTTTGTTTTGAGTGCAAAATCACGCCTATAAAGTGAGCGACATCACAAAAACACTCAGGACGGTAGCGTTTACCAGATAAAATCACGCTAATTTTGTTAACCACCAAATAAAAACCCCGCCGAAGCGGGGTCGTTTGAACGCTTACAGAATTTCCAGCAGTTCAACTTCAAAAACCAGAGTGCTGTACGGAGGTATTGACGCACCAGCGCCACGCTCACCGTAAGCCAGGTTATGAGGAATAGTCAGTTCCCACTTTGAGCCAACTGGCATCAGAGTCAGAGCTTCAATCCAGCCTGCGATAACGCCGCTGACTGGGAATTCAGCTGGTTCGCCACGTTGCACGGAGCTGTCGAACACGGTGCCATCAACCAGTTTGCCGGTGTAATGCACGCGAACGTGATCTTTACGCGCTGGGATTGGGCCAGTACCTTGAGTCAGAACGCGGAATTGCAGACCCGTTTCGGTGCTGTTCACGCCGTCTTTCTTAAGGTTTTCTTCGAGGAATTTTACGCCTTCAACAGCCAGTTCTTTCTGGCGTTCCTGGCGAACGGCGTCGGCACGCTCGTGAACTTCACGCAGTGCGCGATGCACTACATCAACCGGAACTGCCGGGGCATTCCCTTCCAGCGCATCACGCAGACCAGCTACCAGTGCTTCTGGCAGCAGGCCTTGCAGACCAGATTCACTCAGTTGTTGACCTACCTGTAAACCAATACCGTAACTTGCTTGCGCTTCGACGCTGTCAAAAGAAGGGGTCGTCATGGGATTTCCTTTAATGGTATTTAAAAGCAAGCCCGCAGCATAGCAGCGTCAACCTGACGGGTAAAATGCAAAAGCGGCAAAGGTGACAAATGCAGACGAAACAGGAACAATGGTTTAAGTGAGCGTGAAATTGCGGTTGAGAATCACGTTACGCGGGATTATTCAGCGCATCAAACAGTTAGCGTTCTATAATGGAGTGGGTAAATGTACAGAGCACGTTGTGTGGAAATGAGGAGTGTTGCCGATGCGATTCGCTGTTAAACCCTGGCTTGCGCGGATTTGGCATGCACCCGATAATTTCCGGTTGATGGATCCACTGCCGGTGATGCACCGCCGTGGCATTATTATTGCGGCGATCGTGGTTGTACTCGGTTTTCTGTGGCCTACACCTGATTCCCCTACTCAGCCAGTTACGCGCGATGCGCAACTTTCCATTGAGTCGCAATCCCCAATTCGAGCCCACTTAGTCAACCCGCCTGAGAACTCTGCTCCCGTCGAACCGTCACGTGTTGAAGAACAACCACAGGCAGAAACGCAAGCTCCTGTGCCGCATGAGAATAACGATATTGACCAGCAATGGCGCTCTTACCGCGTTGAGTCCGGGCAAACTATGGCGCAGCTGTTCCGCGATCATAATTTACCGCCCGCTGATGTTTATTCGATGGCGCAGGTAGAAGGCAGCAACAAACCGCTGAGTACTTTGCAAACCGGGCAGATGGTGCAGATTCGCCAGAATGCGAATGGTGTGGTGACGGGGCTGACGATTGATATTGGTAACGATCAGCAGGTGCTATTTACACGCCAGCCGAATGGCAGCTTTGTGCGTGCTCGCTGATTTTTTGCGACTTCAGAAATGCAAAACGCCGGCACGAGGCCGGCGTCTTAACGTATAAACTTCAGCGTAAATTACGCTTCAGCAACAACGTTTACAATCAGTTTAGCGAATACTTCGCTGTGAACCTGGAAGTCCACTTCGTGCTCACCAGCGGTACGCAGAACGCCGTTCGGTAAACGAACTTCACTCTTAGCCACTTCAACGCCAGCTGCAGTTACAGCGTCAGCGATGTCACGGGTACCGATGGAACCGAACAGTTTACCTTCGTCGCCAGCTTTAGACGCGATAGTAACAGTTTCGAGTGCGTTGATCTTCGCAGCGCGAGCTTCAGCAGCAGCCAGAACGTCAGCTAATTTAGCTTCCAGTTCTGCACGGCGTGCTTCGAAGAATTCAACGTTTTTCTTGGTAGCAGGAACAGCTTTGCCCTGTGGTACCAAGAAGTTACGAGCATAACCCGCTTTAACGTTAACCTGATCACCCAGGCTACCCAGGTTTGCTACTTTATCAAGCAGAATAACTTGCATTACCTTATCCTCTCAAAGTCATTAATGGACAGTGGCCGATTACTGATGACGATCAGTATATGGCAACAAAGAAAGGTAACGAGCGCGCTTGATGCAGCGAGCCAACTGACGCTGGTATTTTGCACGAGTACCGGTAATACGGCTCGGGACAATTTTACCACTTTCAGTGATGTAGTTTTTCAGTGTAGCGATATCTTTATAATCAATCTCTACAACGCCTTCCGCGGTGAAACGGCAGAACTTGCGACGACGGAAATAACGTGCCATTAGGCTAGTCTCCAGAATCTATCAAATCAATCTGCTCGGCATGCAATACCACTTTGTTCAGACCATTTTTTGCCTGATGGCAACTAATGAAACCTTGAACTGTGAGTACCGTGCCGACCGTTATACTTTGAGTAATGGCTGAGTGTGCGTGCCCGCTAATAATAACTGGCATACGACACCACGCCTGCCGATCTAAACCGGCTTCCTTTTGCACAGAACGGTGCTCAAGCACGAACTGGCAATGAGGAATTCCTGACGGGCTAACCTTGCGAAGGGGCGTCTTGCACACTGTGCCAGATAACACCAGGCGGTTGACCGTCATTGGAAATTACTCTTCAGAATCCCCAGCATCCGCATCATCAGCAGTTTCGCTAGCGAAGTCATCGCGACGATCACGACGTTCGTCTTTAGCTTTAACCATTGGTGAAGCTTCGGTTACAGCGTGCTTAGTACGCATAACCATGCTACGGATAACGGCGTCGTTGAAGCGGAAGTTAGTTTCCAGCTCATCGATCACTTCCTGCGGAGCTTCAACGTTCAGCAGAACGTAGTGTGCTTTGTGCAGTTTGTTGATCGGGTAAGCCAGTTGACGGCGGCCCCAGTCTTCCAGACGGTGGATCGTACCTTCTGCTGCAGTGATTGCAGTAGTGTAACGTTCGATCATACCCGGAACCTGTTCGCTCTGGTCAGGATGGACCATAAAAACGATTTCGTAATGACGCATCGAATTGCTCCTTACGGATTATTCAGCCTCCTGTCAGGGTCAGCCGCGGCCCATGGAAGCAAGGAACGTGGTTATAAAGGCGGCTGAAAAATTGACGCGTAATCATACAAGCGGAGCCCAACAAACTCAAGGTTATATGGAAATTAATTCTTTTGCATGAAGGCTAAATTCAAACAATACGCTAACTCAGTGAAAAGTATCACTTTGACCTGGATAGCTTAAAATTTTTGACCAACACCATCAGAAATGGTCGCTTTTTATTCAACCTTGAGGGTTTACACTTATTGTCATAGGCCGCCACTATTTATTAACAGGAGCGACGACCACAGCTGACACATTAAGTTGTAGTGGAGCGGATTATGAAAATCACAGTTCTAGCCTTTGTAGCGGCGCTTTTGCTTAGCTCAAATGCGACTGCCGCGATCAAGATTGATGGCCGTCAGGCACAAAATATGGACGATGTGATGAGCCTTGGGGTTATTTATATCAACCACAACTTCGCGACAGAACAGGAAGCTGAAGTTGCTATCCATGAGGATGCAGATCAGCACAATGCAAAGTACTACCACACTATTTTGATGAGAGAGCCCGGTAGTAACGGCAATATGCGCGTAAGCGCTGACATCTACCGGTAGCAGAATGCAATGAGGTAATGAAGTAAGGCGTTAACACCAGGAATACCACAACGACATAGAAAGCCAACGTTTGACTTGCCCCCGCTTGCGGGGGCTTTTTTATCTATCCAATTACAGATGTTCGCTAAAAAATCGGCTTGTCGCTTCAAGCGCCGTAGGAGTAATACGGTGTTTTACGCCCGCTTCCCGTAAACAGATCATCTGTTTATCCAACCCTTTATCGATGAGGACTTGCTGCAAACGCCATGTCTCAGCCGCCGGGACAACATCATCTTCCTCGCCGTGCCACAGTAAAAGTGGCCGATTACCGATGCTTTCCAGCTGATGGCTGATGTCATATTCGGCGAGTGCGTTGAGTGATTCAGCCTCTTCCGCTCGTGGCGCGAATAGCGTTTGCCCAAGCGACATAAAATATCCCGATCCCATCAGGCATGCCACGCAGCGAACTTGCGGGTTACGCGCCATAATTCCAAGAGCCGTCATGCCTCCCATTGAAGCACCACCCACAGCAACTCGTCGCTCATCTACGGGATAGCGTTCGGATAAAGCCTGATAAAGCGGCGAAAACTCATCAATGTTGTGTTTAAGAATCGACCAGAATTGATACAACCGCGCGCTGTCATCACCATTAAATCGCGCACCGTGTTGATCGGCATCGGGCATAATCACACGCATTGCAGCCTGAGCAAGAGCGACCGCAAAGTAACTGTAAACCAGTTTAGATGAAGTAAACCCATGATAGAAAAATACCACCGGGAGTTTGCACTCTTTTTTCCCAGAGGGCACAGCGTGGAGAACTTCAATACCCGCAAGCTGTTCGGTATATATTTCAATCATGATATTAGCCCTGTATCGGAGTGATATATCCTTTGTATGTCAGCGCCCTGTGCATGGCAAGTCATTGATGGATTGTGATTATTGTTCACTATGAGATCTGCTTAGCGATTTTCATTCGAAAGTGATTAAAAAGCGCGGGGAAGCTAACAAAATGGGAACATTCCCTCTTCTCAGAAAAAAACCGGGGCTACACTATGGCTATTAAGAGACGAGAAACGATCATGCGATTGCTATCAGCTGTGTTACTTGCGACCACGCTCAGTGCTTGTAGCGTGTTACAAGGGACACCACAACCAGCGCCGCCTGCAACCGGAACCCCTCAAGAAATCCAGCGTTACCAAACGCAGGGTTTGACCAAAATAGGGACGGTGACAGCACTTGAGCACGGCTCTCCGATGGACGCAGAACGAGCGCTAGAAGAGAAAGCTGTTGCAGCCAAAGCGGATTATTACGTCATCGTGCTAAACGATGAGACGGTAGTACCTGGCCAGTGGTATGCCCAGGCGATTTTGTACCGTAAGTAATTTAGCGCCGTGTTTAATTTATGCATATTTACATAGCTTTGCGTCAATTGATCGTTTGTTATGCACAATGAACCTCAGCCAACGGACAGGTCTGAAGTTCACCCACGCGAAGGAATGCCCTGCTGATTTAGGGTAAGTATTAAAGGAGTTAATTATGAAACGATCGCTTGCCTTAACCTCATTACTGCTGTCCGTGGGGCTAATCACAACGTCGGCACAGTCGGCAGAAGATGTTGCCGCAGATTGTGTGACGGGTTTGAATGAAATCGGCATGATTTCAGTAAATGGTATTGCCGGTAGCGTGCAAGATGTGGAGAAAGTCATTGCCCTGAAGGCTGACGAACATGGAGCATCATATTATCGAATCGTTAAAATGCAGGAAAACCAGCTTGCTGAAGGTTGGCGTGTACAAGCCATTATTTATGCATAAATAAGCCAGCGGCCATTTATATCCACCCTTATGGCGCTGGCTTTTTTGTTCTATCCTGTGCGACCTGTCGCTCTGAGCAGTACATCAATAAGCACTTGATTCGGTAAAACACTTTCCCCCCGCGAGTCCAGCATCATACGGCACCAGGCTTCACCTAACGGTGGAGAGAGATGCTGTAAAACCTGGGTACCTGTCGCCAGAAGAGCCAGCATTCGAGTAACTTCCCTGCCCCATTCCTCTTGTGGCTTATGAAGTCGCTGTTGCAACTGCCGCCAGCTACGATCGAAATGCCGGTTTTGCCCTTTCACTTCGTCAAACTCAGCATGCAACATCTCCATCGCACCAGGTTGTTTTGCCAGAACTCGTAGTACATCGAGGCTCATAATATTGCCCGCCCCTTCCCAGATACTGTTCACCGGCATTTCACGGTAAATACGCGGCAACTCGCTGTCTTCGCAATAACCGATGCCCCCAAGCACTTCCATCGCTTCAGCCACAAACGGTATTCCTGATTTGCAGACACTAAACTTGGCGGCTGGGGTAAACAGGCGACTATAAGCCAGTTCATGCGGATTACCGGGTGATTCCCAGGCGCGGGCCAGACGAAACAGAAACGTCGTTTGCCCTTCAAGTTGCAAAGCCATACGCCCAAGTACCTGGCGCATAATCGGCAGGTCGATAAGGGTTTTGCCGAATGCCTGCCGTTGATGGGCGTGATACAACGCGACGGAAAGCGCACGGCGCATCAAACCATGGCTGCCAAGCACGCAGTCAAAGCGCGTGTAGCCGCCCATTTTAAGAATCGAGCGAATCCCCTCACCTTCTTCACCGATAAGCCAGGCTGTCGCATCACAGAACTCCACTTCACTGCTGGCATTAGAACGGTTGCCGAGTTTCTCTTTAAGGCGCTCAAACCGAACATGATTACGTTGCCCGTCGGGTAAAAATCGCGGCAGGAAGAAACATGAAAGCCCACCTTTCGCTTGCGCCAGTATCAAATGTGCATCGCTTTGTGGCACCGAGAAAAACCACTTGTGACCGACGATACGATACATTTCGCTGGAGCCGCGTTTGTCGATAGGTTCAGCGCGTGTGGTGTTGCTAAGCACATCCGAACCGCCTTGTTTCTCGGTCATCCCCATACCAATCAGCAGGCCACGTTTTTGCGCCCCAGGCGCAAGATGTGCATCGTAGCGATCGCTGAGCATGGGTTTCAGCCATGAATGAAACTCTTTGGGCAGATGTTTTTGCAGTAAAGGAATCGCACCAAACGTCATGGTTATCGGGCAGAGCGTGCCTGCTTCAACTTGTGCATGCTGAACGAAGCGAGCAGCACGGGCGACAAACGAGCCCTGGCGCGCATCTTCCTGCCACGGCAAGTTATGAACCCGATTGGCACACAGCCCTTGCATCAGTAAATGCCAGGCCGGATAAAAGCGCACATCATCGAGCCGCTCACCGCTGGAGTCATAACGCAGTAATTCTGGAGGATTGGCATTCGCCAGGCGGCCGAGTTCGAGTGATTCAGCCGAACCCAGTTGCTGGCCAATACTTGCCAGAAGTTCTGCATCCCAACCCGCACCTTCACGAGCTACAGCCTCGGTTAACGAGATATCAGAAAGAAAAAGGTTACTGTTGTTGAGGGGTATTGGTTGGTTAAAAACGGTATGAGTTTGCCAGCGCATCGTGTTCCCTCCCATTAATGGCAATGCCATTAGTATGGACGGTGACAGCACTTATGCATGGAGAGGGATCACAAAGCGGGGTGCGACTGCACCCCGTTGAAGATTAACTGCGTTGACGAACCGCTTCGAACAGGCAAATACCGGTCGCGACGGAAACGTTCAATGAAGAAACGGTCCCGGCCATTGGGATGCTAATCAGCTCATCGCAATGCTCACGCGTCAGACGACGCATACCTTCACCTTCAGCGCCCATCACCAGCGCCATTGGGCCGGTCATTTTGCTCTGGAACAAGGTGTGGTCTGCTTCACCCGCAGTACCAACAATCCACACGTTCGCTTCCTGCAACACACGCATGGTGCGTGCGAGGTTGGTCACACTGATAAGCGGAACGTGCTCAGCAGCACCACAGGCCACTTTCTTAGCAGTCGCGTTCAGTTGCGCAGAGCGGTCTTTCGGTACGATAACCGCATGCACGCCAGCAGCATCTGCGCTACGCAGGCAGGCACCGAGGTTGTGCGGATCGGTAACGCCATCGAGAATCAGCAAGAACGGCTGGTCGATGCTCGCAAGCAGATCCGGAAGATCATTTTCCTGATACTGACGGCCTGGCTTCACACGAGCAATAATGCCCTGGTGCACAGCGCCTTCAGATTTTTCATCCAGCCATTGGCGGTTTGCCATTTGAACCGGCACCCCCTGGGCTTCCAGCGCATGAATTAAAGGCATCAGACGTTTGTCTTCACGGCCTTTAAGAATAAAGACTTCCCGAAAACGCTGGGGGGCGTTATCAAGTAGCGCCTGGACGGCGTGAATGCCGTAAATCATTTCACTCATTACTGTTACTCATTTCAGGTGCTGATGCACCAGTGTTAATTTGCTCGTAGATGTCGGATGTCGCTTACGCTAATCCGACCTACGAAAAGCAGTGTCAGGGTGGATAAACGAAGAACCATCCACCCTTTCAAGGCTAGCTCGGCTGCTTTTTCGCTGCCCGCTTAGCTTTCGTGGCTGCCGCTATCTTACGAGTTTTATCCGATGGCGTTTTTGGTTTCTTCACCTTCGGTTCGGCGGTTTTCTCGATTTTTTTGTCAGCTTTCGCTTTCTTCGGCTTCGCAGGACCTTTCTCTTTACGGAAAGCACTGTCTGACTCGAAGTTTACGCGTTTGCCAGCTTGACGACGTTTCGGTCCGTTGCCGTTAGCGCCTCTTTTCGCTTTGTCTTTCTCAGTTTTACCCGCACCGCGAGGTACGCGAGTACTAGAGAGCAAAGCAAAATCAATCTTGCGCTCATCCATGTGGACGGCTTCAACACGCACTTCTACACGGTCACCCAGGCGATAAGTCTGACCACCGGATTCACCAATCAGGCGTTGCCCAACCTGGTCAAAGCGATAGTAGTCGTTATCAAGAGTAGAAACGTGCACCAGGCCGTCGATAAACAGATCGGTCAGGCGTACAAAGAAGCCAAAACCGGTGACGCTTGCGATGATGCCAGTAAAGGTATTACCGACCTGATCCTGCATAAAGTCGCATTTCAGCCAGTCGGCAACGTCGCGTGTAGCTTCATCGGCACGGCGTTCAGCCATAGAACAATGCTGGCCAAGTTGCAGCATCTCTTCCATGTCATAGTGCCAGCCGCCAGACTCGGTGCTGTTGCCCTTATGGCCCTGCTCTTTCGCCAGCAGATACTTGATTGCACGGTGTAACAACAAGTCCGGATAGCGTCGAATCGGCGAAGTAAAGTGCGCATAAGATTGCAGCGCAAGGCCAAAGTGCCCACGGTTTTCTGGATCGTAAACCGCCTGTTTCATCGAACGCAGCAGCATAGTTTGCAGCATTTCATGATCCGGACGATCGGCAATCGAGTTCAGCAATTCTGCGTAATCACGCGGTTCAGGTTTCTGCCCGCCAGGCAATTCCAGGCCCAGTTCAGCCAACACCGAGCGGAATGAAGTGATCGCTTCGTTGGTTGGACGATCGTGATCGCGGAACAGTGACGGTTCGTTATGTTTTTCAACAAAGCGAGCGGCTGCAATGTTCGCGAGGATCATGCACTCTTCGATTAGCTTGTGTGCATCGTTACGCACAGTTTGCTCAACGCGCTCGATGCGGCGTTCAGCGTTGAAGATAAACTTCGCTTCTTCACTTTCGAACGAGATGCCACCACGCTCAGCGCGGGAAACATCCAGCACTTTATACAGGTTGTGCAGCTCTTCGATGTGCTTAACCAGCGGCGCATACTGCTCACGCAGTTCCTGATCGCCCTGCAACATGTGCCACACCTTGGTGTAGGTCAGACGCGCATGGGAGCTCATTACCGCTTCGTAGAATTTAGAACCTGTCAGACGACCCGTTGCAGAGATAGTCATTTCGCAGACCATACACAGACGGTCAACCTGTGGATTGAGCGAGCACAGGCCGTTAGACAGCACTTCCGGCAGCATCGGGATAACCTGCGACGGGAAGTAAACTGAGGTACCACGGTTACGCGCTTCTTTATCCAGCGCGGTTGGCGGGCGAACGTAATAACTTACGTCAGCAATCGCAACCCACAAACGCCAGCCGCCGCCACGTTTTTTCTCACAGAATACGGCGTCGTCGAAGTCACGCGCATCCTCACCATCAATGGTCATGAGTGGCAGGTCACGCAAATCTACGCGGCCCACTTTGGCCTCTTCTGGCACTTGCTCCTTCAGGGAAGCAACCTGGGCTTCAACTTCTGGTGGCCAGATATAAGGGATTTCATGGGTGCGCAGCGCCATATCAACGGCCATGCCGGTGCCCATGTTGTCACCAAGAAGCTCAACAATTTTACCTACCGCTTTGGTGCGGCGAGTTGGACGCTGGGTGAGCTCAACCACCACCACAAAACCCATACGCGCGCCCATCACGCCTTCTGGCGGGATAAGGATATCGAAACTCAGACGGCTGTCGTCTGGCACCACGAAACTGATACCTGCATCGGTAAAGTAGCGGCCAACAATTTGCCCGGTTCTTGGCTCCAGCACACGCACAATACGCGCTTCGCGACGGCCTTTACGGTCTGCACCCAGCGGCTGTGCCAACACGATGTCGCCATGCATACACATTTTCATCTGTTCAGATGAAAGGTAGAGATCGTCTTTACGGCCTTCTACACGTAGGAAACCGAAGCCATCGCGGTGACCAATGACTTTGCCTTTTAGCAAATCAAGACGTTCTGGAAGGGCATAGCACTGGCGACGGGTAAAGACCAACTGTCCATCGCGTTCCATGGCTCGCAGACGGCGACGCAGCGCTTCAAGTTGTTCTTCACCGGTAATATTCAGTTCTTCAGCCAGTTCGTCACGATTGGCTGGTTTTTCACGTTTGGACAGATGAGCGAGAATAAACTCCCGGCTTGGGATCGGGTTTTCGTATTTTTCGGCTTCTCGTTCCTGAAAAGGATCTTTTGACATTGCGGTTCCTCCGTTGTCATTTGCTGAGGAAATCGTGATTTATTCCACCAGCAATAATTTGTAGAGCGGTTGGTTTTGGTCCACCAAATCGGCCAGCGTGTGCTTATCCAGCTCTGTTAGAAAGCTTTGCACCGCCTGAGCCAGTGCCTGTTTGAGGCGACATGCGGGGGTAATATGACAAAACTCACTGCTACAGTTCACCAAAGATAGCGGTTCCAGCTCGCGCACCACATCACCCACACGAATTGTTTGCGCAGGTTTGCCGAGGCGAATACCACCGTTTTTGCCGCGCACTGCCGTCACATAGCCCGCGCGACTGAGTTGATTGATGATTTTCACCATGTGGTTACGTGATACTCCGTACACTTCTGTTACCTCAGAAATGCTCGTCATTTTGCCTTCCGGCAAAGACGCCATATAAATCAAAGCACGTAAACCGTAATCAGTAAAACTCGTTAACTGCACATCAACCTCTAGGGTGGGAGGGGAAACGCTTAATAGCTGTAAATACTATACCCTAAATAATTCGGGTTGCAGCCAGGCGGCCAGCTCAAGAATCCCCGGGAGCTTACTTAAGTAAGTGGCTGGGGTGAGTGAGTGCAGCCAACGCCGCTGCAACGTGAAGTATGACGGGTATAGATTGATGATAAACCAGCCATAAGGTTGCCAGCTAATTTATTTAATAGGGGAAGGTAGATAAAACGGCAGGATAAAACAGTTGGGGTGCGCTAAGCACACCCCATCACATCATTATGCGTCGAACGGATCGCGCAGAATCATGGTTTCAGAACGGTCTGGACCGGTAGAAATAATGTCTACTGGTACTTCAGTCAATTCTTCAATGCGCTTGATGTAGTCCAGCGCTGCTTGCGGCAAACCACTACGCTCTTTCACACCGAAGGTCGTTTCGGACCAGCCTGGCATGGTTTCGTAGATTGGCTCGATTCCTTCCCAATCGTCAGCAGCCATTGGAGTGGTAGTCACTTCACGGCCATCTGGCAGACGGTAGCCTACGCACAGTTTAACTTCTTTCAAGCCGTCCAGAACGTCCAGCTTGGTCAGGCAGAAACCTGACAGGGAGTTAATCTGCACTGCACGACGCACAGCAACGATATCCAACCAACCTGTACGACGACGACGACCAGTGGTCGCACCGAACTCGTTACCTTGTTTGCACAGGAACTCGCCGATATCATCAAACAGTTCAGTTGGGAACGGACCTGCGCCAACGCGAGTAGAGTACGCTTTGATAATACCCAGAACGTAATCAACATAACGTGGACCAATGCCGGAACCTGTTGCCACGCCACCCGCGGTGGTGTTGGAAGAGGTCACGTACGGATAGGTACCGTGATCGATGTCCAGCAGTGTGCCTTGAGCACCTTCGAACATGATGAAGTCGCCGCGCTTACGTGCCTGATCCAGCAGATCGGACACGTCAACTACCATGCTGGTCAGAATGTCAGCAACTGCCATGACATCGTCCAGAACTTTCTGGTAATCAACCGCTTCAACTTTATAGAAGTTAACCAGCTGGAAGTTATGGTATTCCAGAACTTCTTTCAGTTTGTCTGCAAAGGTGGCTTTGTCGAACAAGTCGCCAACGCGCAGGCCACGACGGGCCACTTTGTCTTCATATGCAGGACCGATACCACGACCGGTAGTACCGATAGCTTTCGCACCACGAGCTTTCTCACGAGCCACATCCAGCGCAACGTGATAATCAAGGATCAGTGGACATGCTTCAGATAACAGCAGGCGCTCACGTACCGGAATCCCACGGTCTTCCAGTTCTTTCATCTCTTTCATCAGTGCAGCAGGAGACAGCACAACGCCATTACCGATGATGCTGGTAACGTTATCACGCAGAATACCTGATGGAATAAGATGAAGAACGGTTTTTTCACCGTTGATTACGAGAGTATGGCCTGCGTTGTGACCGCCCTGGTAGCGCACAACATATTTAGCCCGTTCAGTCAGAAGATCTACGATCTTTCCTTTACCTTCGTCACCCCATTGGGTGCCCAGTACGACGACGTTGTTACCCATTTTTCAAAATCACCGTTTGCTTAAAAAAGGATTCTACCATCGGTTTCCCCGATGATCAGCCCTTTTAGTATACAAAATGGTAATCAGCCACCTCAACGTGACTTAACCGCCGCTTCGACTCAACATGTAGTAGACAACGACACCTGCAACCACTAGTCCGCCGCCAAAACGACGCAGCGTGTTATCGGGTAATTGGATTAAAGCGGCTATCATACGACGCCACATACGCGGATAAAGCATCGGTCCGAGTCCTTCGAGCACTAAAACCAGTGCTAATGCCATCCAGATTGTCGAATTCATAATTTCCTCTAGCACCCATAAAAAAAGAGCCGGTCAGACCGGCTCTTGATAAAACGCTTGCGAATATTAACGTGAACTGTTCGCTGGTGTTTTCATATAGCGGAAGAAATCGCTATCTGGGCTTAACACCATAACGTCCTGACCAGAATTGAAGCTCGCCTCGTAAGCACGCAGGCTACGAATGAAGGCATAGAAATCTGGATCCTGGCTGAATGCGTCAGCAAACAGTTTGGCAGCTTCTGCATCACCTTCACCACGGCTGATTCGGCCCATACGCTCGGCTTCTGCCAGAGTACGAGTCACTTCGTAGTCGGCGGTAGCACGCAGCTTCTCAGCTTCTTCCTGACCTTGTGAACGGTGGCGACGAGCAACCGCTTCACGCTCTGCGCGCATACGGTTGTAGATAGCCTCAGACACTTCAGCTGGCAGGTTGATCTGCTTGATACGCACATCGACCACTTCAATACCCAGCGCTGCCATACTGTTCGGGTTAACCACTGGCACTTTACCTTTGGTTTCCGCCGTTACACGCGCCGCTGCTGATGCAATCGCATCATCCGCCGCAGGTGTTGACACTTCATCGTCAGTACCTGCAGAACCTGAGTTCAGCGCATCACGAACGTCCAGAGTCAGACGACCGCGAGAATCGGTCACGATGTCTTTCACATCAAGACGACCAATTTCAGAACGCAGACGGTCACTGAACTTACGTTTTAACAGCACTTCAGCTTGAGAAACGTCACCACCACCGGTTGCCAGGTAGTAGCGGCTGAAATCACTGATACGCCATTTGATATAGGAATCAACGATCAGGTCTTTCTTCTCTTTGGTTACAAAGCGATCGGCCTGGTTGTCCATCGTCTGAATACGTGCATCAAGGGTTTTAACCGACTCGATAAACGGTACTTTGAAATGCAGACCTGGCTCGTAGACCACCGGCTTGTTTTCGTCATCACGCAACACTTTACCGAAGCGTAACGTAATTCCGCGCTCACCTTCCTGTACCACGAAGACCGAGGTAAACAGCACTACCAGCACGATGATAATTAAAGCAATGACTGACTTACGCATCGTTATTCACTCCCTACGCGCTGGTTATCAGTGCGCTGTGCGTCGGCACGGCGCTGATCCATGATATCGCCCCGGCTTGACGAGGACGGTGTGCTGGCGCTGCCGCTGCTTGAGCTGGATGCAGGTGGCAGACGCAACAAGCTGTTCGCACCACTAGTATCGCTCTTCGCCGCAGGCTGTGAACCACCTTTAAGCATCTGATCCAGAGGAAGAACCATCAGGTTGCCGCCTTTGTCGTTAACCAGAACTTTACGGGTATGGCTAAGCACTTTTTCCATGGTTTCGATATACAGACGCTCACGGGTAATTTCCGGCGCAGCCTTGTATTCCGGCAACAATCTGGCAAAGCGAGCAACCTCACCCTGAGCTTCTAACACAGTCTGTGTTTTATAAGCGCGAGCTTCTTCAAGAATACGCTGCGCCTGACCGTTAGCACGCGGCTGAACTTCGTTGGTATAGGCTTCTGCTTCACGGATGTATTGCTGTTCGTTTTCACGCGCAGAAATCGCATCATCAAATGCAGCCTTCACCTCTTCCGGCGGACGAGCAGCCTGGAAGTTGACGTCCAGCAGGGTAATACCCATGTTGTACGGGCGAATGGTTTCTTCCAGCTCGCGCTGAGTATCGTTACGAATAATGGTACGACCCTCGGTGAGGATCTTATCCATGGTGTATTTACCAATAACACCACGCAATGCGCTGTCGGTTGCCTGACGCAGGCTATCGTCTGCGCTGGTTACGCTAAACAGATAACGACGCGGATCGGTAACACGGTACTGGACGTTCATTTCGACGCGAACGACGTTCTCATCGGAAGTCAGCATCACACCGGAAGCCGCCAATTCGCGAACCGCTTCAACGTTTACCGCTCTGACACTATCAATGAATGTCGGTTTCCAGTTCAAACCCGGCTCAACCAAATGGCTGAATTGACCAAAACGAGTCACAACACCACGTTCAGCTTCTTTAATGGTATAGAACCCAGTCGCTGCCCAAATAACAACAGCCACGGCAGCAACGATGCCAACCATGCGGCCACCAATATGAGGACGTGGAAGCTGCGAAGAACCACCACCAGAACCGGAGCCGCCGCCTTTACCGCCGCCCAGACCACCAAGTTTCTTACTTAATTTTCGGAAGATATCATCCAGATCAGGTGGCCCCTGATCCCGCCCTCCTTTGTTACCCCCAGAGTCGCCGCCAGGTTTGCTGCTTCCCCACGGGTCGCGGTCCTGTCCGTTATTACCGGGCTGATTCCACGCCATGTTTATGCTCCATATTTGTTGTGCGGTGATATCCCCCGAAGGGGAAAAAGTCTTCAGGACATTCCCTTGACTTGCTAGACGATGTAGTCAGCGAGTGCCGGTTCTTGTTTACAGAGGCGACGCCAGTCAACAATAGGCATACGAATTTGTAAGCCAACACTGCCGTCTTCCTCCATCCACTCTTTTTCTATTGCCTGAAGCTGATAAAACCGGCTCCGCAGTCGGCCTGCCTGGGGGGGTAAGCACAACGTATGCTGTGCAATTTCACCAGATAAACGCTCTGTCAAAGCCTGGAAAAGCAGTGGAACACCGTCTCCGGTCTGGGCAGAAAGCCAGACCCGAATCGGCATATTTTCCTCATCTCTGTCGATACGTGGGACGAAATCATCCAACATATCTATTTTATTCATCACCAGGAGCGTTGGAATTTCATCAGCCTCAATCTCTTCGAGAACGGTATCTACCGCGGCAATGTTTTCCTCAATCCTGAGGTCGCTTGCATCAATGACATGTAATAACAGTGTCGCCTGGCGAGTTTCCTGCAAGGTTGCCTTAAACGCCGCCACTAAATCGTGTGGCAGGTGACGAATAAAACCTACTGTATCTGCCAGTATGGTTTCACCAACATCCGTAACGTTAATGCGACGTAATGTTGGATCAAGTGTGGCAAACAACTTATCTGCAGCATAAACGCCAGCTGCAGTTATCTGATTAAACAGGGTAGATTTGCCAGCGTTGGTGTAGCCCACCAGAGAGACGGTTGGGATATCAGCCTTGGCACGCGATCTTCGACCTTGTTCACGCTGTTTTTCGACTCGTTCTAAGCGACCAAGAATCTGCATAATCCGGTTGCGCAGTAAACGGCGGTCGGTTTCGAGCTGAGTTTCCCCAGGGCCTCGTGAACCTATCCCCCCTCCCTGACGCTCAAGGTGGGTCCAGCCGCGCACAAGACGAGTTGCCATGTGACGTAACTGAGCCAGTTCAACCTGCAACTTACCTTCATGGGTACGTGCACGTTGAGCAAAAATATCTAAAATCAGGCCGGTTCTGTCGACGACGCGACATTCACACAGCGCTTCGAGGTTACGCTCCTGAGCAGGAGACAACGCATGATCAAATAAAATGACCGATGCCCCAGTGGCTTTCACTGCATCGGCAATCTCAATTGCCTTACCTTCACCAACAAAATACTTCGGGTGAGGAGCTTTGCGGCTACCAGTAACCACCTGTAACGCTTCGACACCAGCTGAAGAGACCAGAGATTCAAACTCCTCCAGATCTTCTTTGTTTTTGTCTTGCGTAAAATAGATGTGTACTAGTACCGCATGCTCACCGGCATCATAACGGTCAAACAAGCGTATAACCTCTCAAAAAGACCAGCGGGGAACCCATCATCCCTGGTTCCCCGGCTTGGAAAAACAACGTTATGCCTTATTCAGCGTCTTCGTTGTCTTGTTGTGGCGCAGAACCTTGCGCGCTGCCGCCATGGTGATAGCTGCCAGAACCGCTAGTACCGGTGTTATTACTGTGATGAGATACCGGACGTGACGGAACAACAGTTGAAATCGCGTGCTTATAGACCATCTGGCTGACCGTGTTTTTCAACAGGATCACAAACTGATCAAAAGACTCAATCTGCCCTTGCAGCTTAATACCATTCACCAAATAAATAGAAACTGGAACACGTTCGCGACGCAGTGCGTTCAAGAACGGATCTTGTAATGATTGCCCCTTAGCCATTCTATCTTTTCCTTATATGCTTGTTGTTTGTAACTCAAGAACCCTGAGGCTCTGAAAAACTGCGTAAGATACTGCGCACCATAACGATTCAATTGTACACATTCATTGGTGCTTCGCACTAACAACCTGTACTACATCGTTATAAGATTGAGACGGATTCTCACTGTCTAACCAGTGAACACCTTCCCAACCTCTTAACCAGGTCATCTGGCGCTTAGCCAATTGTCTCGTCGCGCAAATACCACGATAAACCATTTCATCATGTGGAATTTCACCGGCCAGATAAGACCACATCTGCCGGTAACCCACACAACGAATGGAAGGCATATCCGTATGCAAATCACCACGGGCAAAAAGAGCCCGTACTTCAGCTTCAAATCCAGAAGCTAACATCTGATGAAAACGCTGCTCAATTCGTTGATGGAGCAGTTCACGGCTCGCCGGGGCGATGGCGAACTGATGCACCTGGTAAGGCAGAGCTTCTCCTGACGTTTTCGTCAGTTCCGTTAAAGTTTTACCCGAAATGAAAAAAACTTCCAGTGCGCGGGAAAGCCTTTGTGGATCATTTGGATGAATACGTGCAGCGGCGACAGGATCAACCTGTGCTAACTCACGATGCAACGCCTCCCATCCTTGCTCTGCAGCCTGTTTTTCTATCCGATCCCGAACTTCTGGATCGGCAGATGGCAACGGTGACAAACCTTCTAACAATGCCTTGAAGTAGAGCATCGTTCCCCCAACTAACAAGGGGATACGCCCGGCTGCGGTAATATCTGCCATTTCAGCTAACGCATCGCGCCGGAAATCTGCGGCGGAATAAGCCTGTGCAGGGTCGAGAATATCAAGTAACCGGTGCGGGGCCTGGGCAAGTTCTTCCACCGTGGGCTTTGCTGTACCGATGTCCATCCCTTGATAGATAAGGGCCGAATCGACGCTTATCAACTCTACCGGCAACGTTTTACGCAAATTAATCGCGAGCGCCGTCTTACCAGAGGCCGTTGGCCCCATTAAAAAAATTGCCTGTGGCAGGTTTTGCTTAACTTCAGTCATGTTTCAGGGCGTTCATCGCCAATTGTAAATCAACAGGTTGTAACAAACCGCCAGGTGGTGATTTCACCAGCTGCGGACAAAGGCGCTCTACATCAGCCAGCAAGGCAATTGCCTGTGCCAGATTCCATTGTTCATGAAAGCCCTCCATTTGACGAGCAAACCATTGAGCAATCTGTGTTGCGTTAACCTCTGTCTGTTGCGCCAAGTATCCTGGCAGTTCGTGAATCAAGATTTGTAAATTTTGTTTACGTAAAGGTAAAGGTACGGTGCGAATTGTTATCTGACGCGACTCTGCGACAAATTCGATACCCATTTCCAATAAAAGCGACTGATATTTAACCAGAACGTCCTGTTCTTCTTTCGTCACTTTCAGGCGTACAGGGATCAGCAATGGTTGCGCCCGCGCACCTTCACTACCTGGTACTAACTGCGCCATTTTCAACCAGCGTTCAGCCACGGTTAATGAAAGCAGCATAATTTTGCCGTCGCGTTCCAGCAATGCCATGTCTGGTGCAAGCACCGTCAGTACACGGCCAAAACTTTGTGCATGGGCGTCTAATACTTCGTTGGTTTCAGGTTCAGCTGCACGATTTTTTGGCGTTGGGGAAGCTTGCGTATTCAGAAGCTCGCGATACAGCGCCCCTTCTTTCTTCTGGAAACCTGGTGCTGCATGAGGCCATAAAGGTATGTTTTTGCTGGCACCGCCGCTGCTATATTCACCACCATTTGGCGAAGAACTGCGAGGCGATGATTCGCGAACAGCAGAAGAAGTGGGTGCAGGTGTTGAAAACTGGTTACGTCCAGATGCAACGCGATTTTCCGGCTGCCAACTCTGTTGCGGTTCTTCGTTTGTTTCTTCTAGTGGCAAACGGTTTTCTGTCTGCTGTTGCAGCACGCTCAACACGCCCTGATAGATAAAGTCATGCACCAGACGCGATTGATGGAACCGCACTTCGTGTTTGGCCGGATGCACATTCACATCCACCTGATGCGGATCGATCTCCAGATAGAGCACAAATGCCGGTTGCTGATCGGCTCCGAGCTTATCTTCACAGGCCTGGCGAATGGCGTGATTTATCAAGCGGTCACGCATCATGCGGCCATTGACGTAACAATATTGAATCTCTGCGAGTGCAGAAGTCGTCGCACTTGGTTCAGCCACCCACCCACGTAAAGCAAGATCGCCGTGCTGCCATTCAATGGACAGAGCTTGTTCGAGGAACTGCGTGCCACAAATCGCACCCAGACGACGTTCACGAGGCGCGCCTTCTGCGACCGCACGATATTGACGAATGACTTTGCCGTTATGCGTCAAATTAATCGACACATCAAAGCGTGCCAGCGCTATACGCCTGACAATCTCATCAATATGGTTGAATTCGGTTTTTTCAGTGCGCATGAATTTGCGCCGGGCAGGTGTGTTGTAAAACAGATCCAACACTTCAAGCGTGGTTCCGACTGGATGCGCTGCGGGCTTCACCGTCACATCTTGTTCACGGCCTTCGGCATAGGCCTGCCACGCCTCGCTTTGATCGACGGTACGTGACGTTAACGTCAGACGGGCAACCGAGCTAATACTGGCTAACGCTTCGCCACGAAAACCAAGGCTGATAATCGCTTCAAGGTCATCAAGTGAAGCAATTTTACTGGTGGCATGGCGGGCCAACGCAAGCGCCAGCTCGTCTTTTTTGATACCACAACCGTTGTCGCGGATACGAATGAGCTTGGCCCCACCGCGTTCGATATCAATATCAATACGAGTAGCGCCAGCATCCAGACTGTTCTCAACCAGCTCCTTCACCACCGATGCGGGGCGCTCTACCACTTCGCCAGCAGCAATCTGGTTGGCAAGTTGCGGCGGCAGAACCTGAATCGGCATGAAATTTCCTTATTGAGTAATCGCGACCTGATCGAGACCCGCACCTTGCGAACGTGCGGTTTGCCCCGGGGCAGGTGCTGATTGTAACGGATGCGTCTGGAAATAGTCCCTCAAACCTTGATAAATGGCTTGGGCAATTTTTTGCTGATAATCATCGCTATCAAGCAGGCGCTCTTCCGAGTTGTTACTGATAAACCCGGTTTCCACTAGCACTGAAGGGATATCTGGTGAGCGTAATACTCCAAGGCTTGCATGCTCAGGGCGACGCTTGTGTAACGCGCCGACACGTTGCATTTGAGCCAGCACTTTTGTCGCCACATCATACCCGACACGCTGGGAATGGCCGAATTGCAAATCCAGTACCGCCTGGCTCAGATACGGGTCAGCCTGGCTATTGGCCAGTACATCACCTGCACCACCCAGCAACTCGGATTGTTTCTCGTGCTGTTCGAGCCAGCCCGCCATTTCGCTATTTGCACGGCGGTTTGACAGCACCCAGACAGATGCTCCCGTCGCGTCGCGGTTTGGTGCAGCATCGGCATGAATAGAAACCAGAATATTGGCGTTCTGTTTACGCGCCACATCCGAGCGCCCCATCACCGAAATGAAATAGTCGCCATCACGGGTCAGCACGCCTTTAAACATCGGGTCGTCATTGAGCAAGGAACGTAGTTTACGGGCAATAGAAATAGTGACGTTTTTCTCTTTCGTCCCACCCGGACCAATCGCACCCGGGTCTTGTCCACCATGTCCAGCATCAATCGCCACAACCACGGTATCAGACTGAGTAGTGGTGCGTTGAGTTCGCGCAGGATGCATCGCCGTATTCGAACTGACTGCGCCAGTAACGGTTTGCGGGTTAAACGGATTTTTTGCCGGGTCTGTCGGGCGGGTAACTGGCGGGGCTTCCACTTGTTTGGCAACAACCGGTGGTGGTGGAGGCGGCGGTGGCACATCGGCGTTAATGGTAAACACGACCGTGTAATTAGAACCATTTTGCTGTTTCACCGCGCGAGTTTTGCCAGGCTCAGTGAGATCAACCACCAGGCGTAAGGAATCGCTATCTTTCGGTTGCCCTGAACGAATGCTTTTCACCAGGTTATTTCCACTGAACAACAGAGGTAAACCTCGAATCACACCCGTTTGTTTAATATCCAGGGCTACGCTTTTTTTATCATCCTGAGAGAATGCATATTCAGGGTCACCAATAAAACTAAAGGTGATTCGCGCCTGAGAATCACCATTTGATACCTGAATATCCGCTAAACTCGCGGCACCCGACTGTGCCGTAAGCAACAGTAAGCACGCCGCCATCAACCAACTTTTCACGCGAAAGATCATCCCGTCGTCCTTGTTATTAGGCAAACCGCGCCAGTAACGACTCACCAGATGAGGAAACTGCTTTCAGGCACGCCTCGCGCCCTTCGGCCTGGTAACTTAGGTGTATTTCGACATCCGGTTCCGGCAGCACACCCTGGCCTTTTTGCGGCCATTCCACCAGACTAATTGCGTCATTGGTAAAATAGTCACGAATTCCCATAAATTCGAGTTCTTCTGGATCAGCAAGGCGATAGAGATCAAAGTGATACACCATCAAATTGCCAAGTTCATATGGTTCAACCAACGTGTAAGTTGGGCTCTTAACATTGCCTTTGTGGCCCAACGCTTGCACAAAACCACGGCTGAATGTCGTCTTGCCCGCACCCAGGTCACCATACAGATGAATCACGGTGGCACCGATACAGGCTTTTGCCAGACGCGCACCCAATTCTAAGGTCGCAGTTTCATCAGGTAATGCGATAACTCGATTAATCATTTTCTTTGCTATTCAAATCCGGGTTAACAAAAGGGTACATCGTCGAGAATAAGTCGCTTGCTAACATACCGCGTGTACCGAAGCGCTGAGCCAAGACATCAGCAGCAGCGCCATGTACAACACATCCAGCACATGCCGCATCATACGGGGTTAACTTCTGTGCCAGCAATGCTCCGATGATCCCGGATAGCACATCCCCCATACCGCCACTCCCCATCCCGGCATTTCCCACATCAATGAGTGAGCATTCGCCGTTTTGACTGGCAACAACCGTACCGGCACCTTTTAAGACCACAATTCCGCCATAACGTTTTACAAGACGGTCTGCGGAAAGTAAGCGGTCACTCTCAATTTGTGATACTGCGCAATTTAACAGCCGGGCGGCTTCGCCAGGATGCGGCGTAATGACGCGATTCTGACGTTTATCGGGATTGATTGCCAGAAGGTTCAACGCATCTGCATCCCACAGCATCGGTTTACGGCAGTTCTCTACTTTTTCCAGGGCTTTTTTGCCCCATTCATGCATCCCAAGCCCAGGACCAATAACCACCACATCTGCCCATTCGAGACATTCATCAAGTGAATTTGATGTGAGTTCCTGAACCATCAGTTCCGGTCGGGCGGTAATAAGCGGGGCAATGTTTTCTGAACGAGTTAAAACCTTGACCAACCCCGCTCCAGCGCGTAGCGCAGCCTCGCCGGTCATGCGAATCGCTCCGGCAGTACCGTGGTCGCCACCAATGATCACCAGCCGCCCATTAGTCCCTTTATGCGACGTAGGTTTACGCGGAGGCAACCATCCCGCTAGTTGCGCGCTATCTACGCGAGATATCGGTGCAACTTGCCTCTTTAACCAGTCTTCAAGACCCAACGCATTGAAATGCAATTCGCCCACGACATCGCGAGCTTTTCCGGTCAGAAGCCCGGGCTTAAGGGCAATAAAAGTGATGGTGTGAGAAGCGTTGATCACCGCTCCAGGCGTTGCACCGGTTTCTGCAAGCAAGCCGGAAGGGATATCCAGCGCGACGACAGGTGCCGCATGCTGATTGCACTTTTCTATCAGCTGCGCTGCAACATCTCGGGGAGCACTGTTAAGCCCGGTGCCAAGTACGCCGTCAATCACAAGATCGATATCGTCTGCCCAGACATGTTCCGGGGCATGAATCACACCTGCTGCATCCAGCCACGCATCACGCGCGCTGGCCGCTTCTTCAGGCAAAGGCTTGTCACTTTCGAGTGCCAATAACGTGACACGAATACCCGCCGCTTGGGCAAGGCGCGCCACCACATAGCCGTCACCGCCGTTATTGCCATGGCCGCACGCAACCAGCCAGTGTTGGGTTTGCGGATAGACTTCGCGGGCAAGATTAAATCCCGCAGCCCCTGCCCGCTGCATCAATTCGTATAGCGTTAACCCTAGGTAATCTGCCGCGTGTTTCTCAGCGGTGCGCAGCCAGTCTGCGGACCAGACTGAATGTGGTATACTTTTGGCGGTTATTTTTAGGCTCAGGTCCGTCATGTCACAGCCCCTCGATCTCAATCAATTAGCGCAAAATATCAAGCAGTGGGGTATCGAACTCGGCTTCCAGCAAGTGGGAATTACCGATACCGATCTCACCGCCAGTGAACCTGCGCTCCAGATATGGCTGGATAAACAATACCACGGCGAGATGGACTGGATGGCTCGTCATGGCATGATGCGTGCCCGACCACACGAATTGCTCCCCGGCACCTTGCGCGTGATTAGCGTGCGGATGAACTATCTCCCCGCTAACGCAGCCTTTGCTTCAACGCTTAAAAATCCCAAAATTGGTTATATCAGCCGTTACGCCCTTGGGCGCGACTACCACAAACTGCTGCGTAATCGACTCAAGAAACTGGGCGAAATGATCCAGTCTCATTGTTCCACGCTGAATTTTAGACCTTTTGTGGATTCAGCGCCGATTCTTGAGCGACCACTTGCTGATAAAGCCGGGCTCGGCTGGACAGGTAAGCACTCACTAATCCTCAACCAGGAAGCAGGATCGTTCTTTTTCCTCGGCGAACTGTTGGTCGATATTCCGCTGCCAATTGATAAACCTGTCGAGGAAAAGTGTGGGCGCTGCGTGGCCTGTATGACTATCTGCCCGACAGGCGCGATTGTTGAGCCCTACACAGTTGACGCACGCCGCTGCATTTCTTATCTCACTATCGAGCTTGAAGGTGCAATACCGGAAGAGTTCAGGCCGCTTATTGGCAACCGTATTTACGGCTGCGATGACTGCCAGCTGATTTGCCCGTGGAACCGTTTCTCCCAATTGACCACCGAAGAAGACTTTAGCCCGCGCAGCAAATTGCATGCACCGGAACTGGCTGAGTTGTTCACCTGGAGTGAAGACTATTTCCTGCGCGTGACAGAAGGTTCGGCTATTCGTCGAATTGGCCATTTACGTTGGCTGCGAAATATTGCAGTGGCATTGGGAAATGCACCGTGGGATGAGGCGATTCTGGAAACGTTGCAACAACGAAAAGGTGAGCACCCACTTCTTGATGAGCACATTGATTGGGCGATTGCGCAACAATTAATCAAGCGAAGCGAGGAGGCTACAGAAGTCCAACGCCCACAGAAACAGCGTCTGGTTCGTGTGATTGAAAAGGGGTTAAAACGTGATGCGTGACATGTCCACAGGATGTGAATAAAAATTTGAACACCTTGTCCTGCAAACGAAAAAAAAACTGCAAGCGATCCGCTCAACATTCTCAAATATTAAAAAAATGATATTAATCAAATGATTAAAATATTCTTATAAAATTTAAGAAATAATTAGCGATCTAAGTGAATAGACGAAGGCTGTGGATAAGTCTGTTTACAAGATTTTATCGCGAACGTAAAAACCACCACCGACGCTGGTTAGCGTTGTGGATAATTTGTACTGGATATTAGAATTTGGAGCGGGAAACGAGACTCGAACTCGCGACCCCGACCTTGGCAAGGTCGTGCTCTACCAACTGAGCTATTCCCGCTTGGGTGGTGCGTGGCTTATAAAAGCCAATCAAATTTTGGAGCGGGAAACGAGACTCGAACTCGCGACCCCGACCTTGGCAAGGTCGTGCTCTACCAACTGAGCTATTCCCGCATATTCTTCGTCTTTCAAGCTGATGCTTAAAAGCCATCGAATTTGGTGGTACTGCTGTAATCAAATTTGGAGCGGGAAACGAGACTCGAACTCGCGACCCCGACCTTGGCAAGGTCGTGCTCTACCAACTGAGCTATTCCCGCTCTGTGTAACGCTGCAAATTCTGCATCGGTACGGGAGGCGCATTATACGAGAAATCGTTTTAGTCGCAAGCCCTCAAACGATTTTTTTCGCTATTTTTGTTTGAATGCTGATTAATTCGACAAAATGATTATTTTCCCAGCGAATATCAGGAAAATCTCTCGATCCTGCCTTTTTTCGGGTTAGTGAAAAAAACAGGACCGAGGCTAACAACTTCTTATAGCTTGATAAAGTTCTCGCGGTAGAACGCAAGTTCCGCCACTGACTCACGGATATCATCCATCGCCTGATGGGTACCCTGCTTTTTGAAATCAGCCAAAATTTCAGGTTTCCAACGGCGCGCCAGCTCTTTCAGAGTGCTGACATCCAGATAACGATAGTGGAAGTACTCTTCAAGTTCTGGCATGTACTTAAACAGGAAACGACGATCCTGGCCTATGCTGTTACCACAGATTGGAGAACTATTAGCGGGAACCCACTCTTTCAGGAACTCAAGTGTTGCCAGTTCAGCCGCACGGTCGTCCATGGTGCTTGCTTTCACGCGTTCTACCAGCCCGCTGCCAGTATGGGTACGCACATTCCAGTCATCCATCAACGCCAGCTGTTCGTCAGACTGATGAACCGCAATCGTTGGCCCTTCGGCAAGGATATTCAAATTGGCATCGGTAACCAGAGTGGCAATTTCAATTATGCGATCCCGCTCGGGGTCCAGGCCGGTCATTTCTAAATCAATCCAAATCAGATTGTTTTCATTTCCACTCATGCTATTTTCCACCCTTCTTGTGCGTAGCCCACCGTTGTCGATGGGTTAATTCGTATAAAATAGTGTGTATCATAGAGGTTTTGCCCACCACGGGCGACCAGGAGCCAGTAAGATTGAGCAAAAATAAACTCTCCAAAGGACAGCAGCGCCGGGTTTCAGCAAACCACCAGCGTCGGCTTAAACAGACTGTGGAGAAAGCCGATCCTGACGACTCTCAGTTTGGCGAACCGCGCGATGGTCGCGTCATTAGCCGTTTCGGCCAACATGCCGATGTTGAATCACCAGGTGGTGACATTCACCGCTGCAATATTCGCCGCACCATCCGTTCGCTGGTAACCGGCGACAATGTGGTCTGGCGCCCAGCCAAAGAAGCTGCGGCTGGCGTAACCATAAAAGGCATTGTTGATGCGGTGCACGAGCGCACAACCGTCCTGACACGCCCTGATTTCTACGACGGCGTGAAGCCCATTGCCGCCAACATCGACCAAATCATTGTGGTTTCCGCCATTCTGCCCGAGCTGTCATTAAACATTATTGACCGTTATCTGGTGGCGTGCGAAACCCTGGACGTTGAACCACTGTTGGTACTGAATAAAACCGATCTGCTCGACGAAGAAGGCCTGAAATTCGTCAATGAACAGATGGATATCTACCGCAAGATTGGTTACCGCGTGTTGATGGTTTCCAGCCATAAAGTAGAAGGCCTGAAAGAGCTTGAAGAAGCCCTGATCGGCCGCGTCAGTATTTTTGCCGGGCAATCAGGTGTGGGTAAATCGAGCCTGCTCAATAACCTGCTCGGGTTCAAAGAAGTCCAGATTCTGGTGAATGACGTTTCTGACAACTCAGGTTTAGGCCAGCACACCACCACTGCATCCCGTCTGTACCACTTCCCGGGCGGCGGTGATGTTATCGACTCCCCTGGTGTGCGTGAGTTTGGTTTGTGGCACTTAGAGCCGGATCAAGTCACTCATGGGTTTACTGAATTCCACGAATATTTAGGTCGTTGCAAATACCGTGACTGCAGCCACACCAACGATCCAGGCTGCGCGTTGCGCGAAGCCGTTGAGCGTGGGGAAATCGCCGAGACGCGTTTCGAAAATTACCATCGCATACTGGAAAGTATGTCCGAGGTAAAATCGCGTAAAACCTTTTCCGATACTGACCGCTGACAATTAAGCTGGGCATCGCTAAAATCGCGCTCCTTTTTGTGTATGCCCGCTAATATGGGTACTTAGCCAGGAGGCTATCTTGTTAGACAACTTTAAACTTTCGCTCCAGTACATTCTGCCTAAACTATGGCTGACTCGCCTGGCAGGTTGGGGTGCAAGCAAACGAGCTGGCTGGTTGACCAAACTGGTTATCGACCTGTTCGTTAAATACTACAAAGTCGACATGAAGGAAGCTCAGAAGCCGGATACCGCCAGCTATCGCACCTTCAATGAATTCTTCGTGCGCCCACTGCGTGACGATGTCCGTCCAATCAATACCGACCCAAATGTGTTGGTGATGCCAGCAGACGGCGTAGTTAGCCAGTTGGGCCCGATTGAAGAAGACAAAATCTTGCAGGCAAAAGGCCATAACTACAGCCTCGAAGCCTTGCTCGCCGGTAACTACTTAATGGCCGATTTGTTCCGTAACGGCAGTTTCGTTACCACTTATCTGTCACCACGTGATTACCATCGTGTACACATGCCGTGTAACGGTATCTTGCGTGAAATGATTTACGTGCCGGGCGACCTGTTCTCCGTAAACCATTTAACCGCGCAAAACGTGCCGAACCTGTTTGCCCGTAACGAACGTGTTATCTGTCTGTTCGATACTGAGTTTGGCCCGATGGCACAAATCCTGGTGGGTGCCACCATTGTTGGCAGCATCGAAACCGTCTGGGCTGGCACTATCACGCCACCGCGTGAAGGCGTAATTAAACGCTGGACGTGGCCTGCGGGTGAAAGCGAAGGCTCCGTTGCGCTGCTGAAAGGCCAGGAGATGGGCCGCTTCAAACTTGGCTCTACGGTCATCAACTTGTTCGCGCCAGGTAAAGTGAACCTTGCTGAACAACTGCAAAGCTTGTCTGTCACCAAAATTGGTGAACCGCTGGCGGTTTCTACCGAGCCTGTGATTGAGCCAGAAATCCCGGTAAGTGAGATTCTGGAAGTCGAAGTTGCGGCTGAACAACAAACCAGCCCGTCTGTGGAAAACAAAACCGAAAGTTAACCTGCTCTCCCCAGCCCTCGTGACACCGCTACGAGGGCTGGTTCACTTAAAGGTACTGACGTGCGCCTGATAATCACACTTCTGATGGCCTGGTGCCTAAGTCTTCCGGCGTATGCCGCCACCGCCCCCGACGCCAAACAAATCTCCCAGGAACTCGAACAAGCTAAGTCTGCAAAAGACAAACCTGGCAGCCCTGAAACCGTGGAAGCACTTCAGACCGCGCTCAACGCGCTTGATGAGCGCAAAGTCTCGCTGGAACGAGCCACGCAATACCAACAAGTTATCGATAACTTCCCCAAACTCTCTGACACCTTGCGTCGGCAGATAAATAACCTGCGCGATGAACCGCCAAAAGTGCCAGAGACCATGAGCACTGATGCGTTAAATCAGGAAATCCTGCAAGTTAGCAGCCAGTTGCTCGATAAGAGCCGCCTTGCGCAGCAAGAGCAGGAACGCACCAGAGAAATCACCGATTCGCTCAGCCAACTGCCTCAACAGCAAACCGATGCGCGCCGCCAGTTAAACGAGGTGGAACGTCGGATGGGTACCCCGCCTGCTAGCAGCACACCGCTAGCGCAGGCACAAAATCTCTCTTTACAGGCTGAATCATCACGTCTGAAAGCCCTGGTCGATGAACTGGAACTGGCACAGTTGTCAGCCAGTAACCGCCAGGAACTCGCGCGTCTACGGGCAGAACTGGCACAAAAGCAGAGCACGCAGCTGGATGCTTATCTCCAGGCATTACGTAATCAGCTGAATAATCAGCGCCAGCGCGAAGCTGAAAAGGCCCTGGAAAGCACAGAGTTGCTAGCTGAAAGCAGCGCCAACCTGCCATCAGGTATCGTTGACCAGTTTAAAAATAACCGTGAATTATCCCAGGCGTTGAATCAACAGGCTCAGCGTATGGATTTAGTGGCCTCTCAGCAACGCCAGGCCTCAAGCCAGACATTGCAAGTGCGTCAGGCACTCAACACGCTGCGCGAACAGTCACAATGGCTTGGCGTGTCGAATGTGTTGGGTGAAGCCTTACGCGCTCAGGTGGCTCGTTTACCTGAAATGCCAAAGCCACAGCAACTGGATACCGAACTTGGCCAGTTGCGTGTACAGCGTCTGCATTATGAAGACCTGATGAACAAGCAGCAGCAATTACGCCAGATTCGTCAGAACGATGGTCAGGAGCTTACCAGTGAGCAAAATCGTATTCTGGAAGCGCAATTGCGCACCCAGCGCGAACTGCTCAATTCCTTGCTGCAAGGTGGCGATAACCTGATTCTCGAGCTAACCAAACTGAAAGTGGCGAATAGCCAACTGGAAGATGCGTTAAAAGAGGTCAACGAAGCAACACACCGCTACCTGTTCTGGACCTCAGATGTCAGCCCGATGGGCATCACCTGGCCGGTGGAGATTGTGCAGGATTTGCGTCGTCTGGTATCGATGGACACATTCAGCCAGCTTGGCAGTGCCACCATCATGATGCTCACCAGCAAGGAAACGCTGCTGCCGCTGTTCGGTGCATTGATACTAGTGGGCTTTAGTGTCAGCTCCCGCCGCCATTTTTCTGCCTTCCTTGAACGATCGAGCGCCAGGGTCGGTAAGGTCACGCAGGATCATTTCAGCTTAACCTTGCGCACCGTGTTCTGGTCGATTCTGGTGGCGTTGCCTCTACCGGTATTATGGGCAACGCTCGGCTACGGGCTACAAGCTGCCTGGCCGTACCCGCTCGCAGTCGCTATCGGTGATGGCGTGACCGCCACGGTGCCATTGCTGTGGGCCGTGATGATTTGCGCCACGTTTGCTCGCCCGAATGGTTTGTTCATCGTGCATTTTGGCTGGCCGCAGCCACGCGTCGCCCGTGCCATGCGCTATTACCTGATGAGCATCGGCATGATTGTACCGCTGATTATGGCATTGATTATGTTCGATAATCTTAATGACCGTGAGTTCTCAGGCTCACTCGGCAGACTGTGTTTCATGTTGATTTGTGGCGCGATGGCCCTGGTGACCTTGAGTCTGAAACGCGCAGGCATTCCGCTGTATCTGGATAAACAAGGTAATAGCGAAAACATCGCTAACACCATTTTGTGGAACCTGCTGCTCGCGGCTCCATTGCTCGCTATTCTGGCAGCGGCAGTGGGTTACCTGGCAACCGCACAGGCCTTGCTGGCGAGGCTTGAAACGTCGGTGGCTATCTGGTTCTTGTTACTGGTGGTTTACCATATCTTCCGTCGCTGGATGCTGATTCAGCGCCGCCGTCTGGCCTTTGACCGCGCCAAACATCGCCGTGCTGAAATCCTGGCCCAGCGTGCACGTGGTGAAGAAGAAGCCGCACATAGCCACAGCAACGAAGGCTCGTCGGAAACCATCGAAGAACCTGAAATCGATCTGGATACCATCAGCGTGCAATCACTGCGCCTGGTGCGTTCGATTCTGATGCTGATTGCGCTGTTGTCGGTCATTGTGTTGTGGTCAGAAATCCATTCTGCATTTGGTTTCCTTGAGAACATCACCCTGTGGGATGTGACCTCAACGGTACAAGGCGTGGAAAGCATTGAGCCGATAACCCTGGGTTCAGTGTTAATTGCCATACTGGTGCTAATTATCACCATGCAACTGGTACGTAACCTCCCTGCACTACTCGAACTTGCGCTCTTACAGCATCTGGATTTGGCACCAGGCACCGGTTACGCCATTACCACCGTCACCAAATATCTGCTGTTACTGGTCGGCACGTTAGTTGGCTTCTCGATGATTGGCATTGAGTGGTCGAAATTGCAGTGGCTGGTTGCAGCCCTCGGTGTTGGTCTGGGTTTTGGTTTGCAGGAGATCTTCGCCAACTTTATTTCCGGCCTGATTATTCTGTTCGAAAAACCGATTCGTATTGGTGACACGGTGACGATTCGCGATCTCACTGGCAGTGTCACCAAGATCAACACCCGTGCTACCACTATTAGCGACTGGGACCGCAAAGAGATAATCGTGCCAAATAAAGCGTTTATCACCGAGCAGTTCATCAACTGGTCGTTGTCGGATTCAGTAACGCGTGTGGTGCTAACTGTTCCAGCCCCGTCTGATGCAAACAGCGAGGAAGTCACGAAGGTGTTGTTGCAGGCAGCCGAGCGCTGTTCGTTGGTCATTGATAACCCACCGCCAGAAGCGTTCCTTGTGGACCTGCAGGCGGGCATTCAAATATTTGAGCTGCGTATCTACGCCGCAGAGATGAACCACCGTATGCCGCTGCGCCACGAAATTCATCAGCTCATTTTGCAAGGCTTCCGTGAACACGGTATCGAGCTGCCATTCCCACCGTTCCAGATGCGTCTGGATAGTCTGGGTGGGCAACGGAGTAGTAAGACGCTGACATCGTCGGGGAAAGCGGGAAGAACGCCGGGGAGTTTGTAATAAAAAGCGGGTGAAGCTAAACGCTTACCCGCTCTATTTTTACATCGCATAGGGTGGATAAGCGCAAGCGTCATCCACCGTTTTTTTAAGCCCGGTCTACCGGGAACGCCAGCACGTCGGCCAGGCTTTCAGCCTTCAGCGCCAACATAATCAAACGATCCACACCTAGCGCAACACCTGAACAATCAGGCAATCCCGCCTTCAGCGCTTCCAGCAAATTCACATCAATTGGCTGCTGTGGCAAACCGCGAGCGGCACGTTTGCGATTATCCTGCTCGAAACGCTGCTGCTGCTCACGCGCATCGGTTAATTCGTGGAAACCATTCGCCAGCTCAATACCTCGGAAGTAAACCTCGAAACGCTCCGCGACGCGGTGATCCTCGGTGCTGATTTGCGCAAGGGCGGCCTGGCTTGCCGGGAAGTGATAAACAAACGTCGGTTTGTCTTTACCAATATGTGGCTCAACACCCATGCTGAACAGCAATTGCAGCAAGGTATCGCGGTCTTCTTCCTGATCGGCAATGTTGCTTAGATCGAGTTTTTTCGCCACTTCGCGCAACTGCGTTTTGTCCGCAGAAAGTGGGTCAATCTCCAGGTGGCGCTGGAAAGCCTGCTGATATGAGAGAGACTCTGCCGCATCTGTTTCCAGAACCTGTTGCAGTAAATCATCAACTTCATTCATCAGACGATACATATCGTAGCAAGGACGGTACCACTCCAGCATAGTGAACTCTGGATTATGGTGGCGGCCCATCTCTTCATTACGGAAGCTACGGCACAGCTGAAATACCGGGCCGATGCCTGCCGCCAGCAGGCGTTTCATGTGGTATTCCGGGCTAGTCATCAGGTACAAATTCACGCCCTGAGCATGGCCTGGGCCAACAAAACGGGTTTCAAACGGGAACAGATTAATGTCCGTTACCGTAGCCTGACTCATGCACGGTGTTTCCACCTCCAGTACACCGCGGTCGGCAAAAAAACGCCGAATGACTGCCATGATCGCAGCGCGTTTTAACAGGTTGGGGATGGATGCGCTCGGCTGCCAGGTGGCCGTTTCGCTCATGGTGGAGTCTCCGTATTCAAACAAGGCCGAGAAGTCTACCCGCATCGCATATTGGAGACAAATTTTGCGCAGTAAATTTTCATCGTTGCTGAAACCACTATGACGCGAAGAATCCTAATTTCGTGACGTAACTCATCACTACTACTAATTAATTGCTGAACTGAACAGCAAAAAAATCGAACACGTCAAATTTCCTTAAAAAGCCTGCGGCTATAATCCGCTACCTACAAAGGAGCAGGGATAACCCTTTCGCTATAGCTGGCGCCGTATTGGTGAACTACCTTTGGTTAAATTAGCTATGCGAAATAACTAAAATCTGGAGGAATGTCGTGCAAACCTTTCAAGCCGATCTTGCCATAATAGGCGCTGGCGGAGCGGGCTTACGAGCAGCCATCGCGGCGGCACAAGCCAATCCACAAGCCAAAATCGCTCTGATTTCCAAAGTCTACCCAATGCGTAGTCACACCGTGGCCGCCGAAGGGGGTTCTGCTGCCGTTACGCAGGATCACGACAGTTACGAATACCATTTCAACGACACCGTTTCCGGTGGCGACTGGTTGTGTGAGCAGGATGTAGTCGACTACTTCGTGCATAACTGCCCAACCGAAATGACACAGCTTGAGCAATGGGGTTGCCCATGGAGCCGCCGCCCGGACGGTTCAGTGAACGTTCGCCGTTTTGGTGGCATGAAGATTGAGCGCACCTGGTTTGCCGCAGATAAAACCGGCTTCCATATGCTCCACACCCTATTCCAGACCTCATTACAGTTCCCGCAAATCCAGCGTTTTGACGAGCACTTCGTGCTCGACATTCTGGTTGATGACGGCGCTGCTCGTGGCCTGGTCGCCATGAATATGATGGAAGGCACGCTGGTACAAATCCGCGCCAATGCCGTTGTTATGGCAACCGGCGGTGCGGGTCGTGTTTATCGCTATAACACTAACGGCGGCATCGTGACCGGCGATGGTATGGGCATGGCGTTGAGCCACGGCGTACCGTTGCGTGATATGGAATTTGTGCAATATCACCCAACCGGCCTTCCGGGTTCCGGCATTCTGATGACGGAAGGCTGCCGTGGTGAAGGCGGTATTCTGGTCAACAAAGATGGCTATCGTTATCTGCAAGATTACGGAATGGGCCCTGAAACTCCGCTGGGCGAGCCGCGTAACAAGTACATGGAACTTGGCCCGCGTGACAAAGTTTCTCAAGCCTTCTGGCACGAATGGCGCGCTGGCCGCACCGTTCCGACGCCACGTGGCGATGTGGTTTATCTCGACCTGCGCCATCTGGGCGAGAAAAAACTTCTCGAACGTCTGCCGTTTATCTGCGAACTGGCAAAAGCGTATGTTGGCGTTGACCCGGTTAAAGAGCCGATTCCAGTTCGTCCTACCGCGCACTACACCATGGGTGGTATCGAAACTGACAGCCAGTGCGAATCACGCATTAAAGGCCTGTTTGCCGTCGGCGAATGTTCGTCCGTTGGCCTGCATGGTGCAAACCGTTTAGGTTCGAACTCTCTGGCAGAGCTGGTGGTGTTTGGTCGCCTGGCGGGTGAAAATGCGATGAAGCGTGCGAACGAAGCACAGCCTGCCAATGATGCTGCACTGAACGCGCAAGCGGCAGATGTTGAAACCCGTCTCAAGAAATTGGTGAATCAGGAAGGCAGTGAAAACTGGTCGAAGATCCGCGATGAAATGGGTCTGTCGATGGAAGAAGGTTGCGGTATTTATCGCACCCCTGAACTGATGCAGAAAACGAAAGACAAGCTGGCTGAGCTGCAGGAGCGCTTCAAACGCGTTCGCATTACTGACACATCCAGCGTGTTCAATACTGATTTGCTATACACCATCGAGTTGGGCCACGGCCTGAACGTTGCGGAATGTATGGCGCACTCAGCAATGGCACGTAAAGAGTCTCGTGGTGCGCACCAGCGTCTGGACGAAGGTTGCACCGAACGTGATGACGTGAACTTCCTGAAACACACTCTCGCCTTCCGTGACGCCAATGGAACTACGCGTCTGGAATACAGTGATGTGAAAATCACCACCCTGCCACCGGCAAAACGCGTCTATGGTGCGGAATCAGAAGCGGCCGACAAGAAGAAGGAGGCGTCTAATGGCTGATGCGATGAAGACCCTGAAGATTGAAGTGGTGCGCTACAACCCGGAAACGGATAACGAGCCGCACAGTGCAATCTATGAAGTGCCTTATGATGAGCAAACCTCGCTGCTGGATGCGCTGGGTTATATCAAAGACAACCTGGCACCAGACCTGAGCTATCGCTGGTCATGCCGTATGGCTATCTGCGGCTCTTGCGGCATGATGGTCAACCGCGTGCCTAAACTGGCTTGTAAAACCTTCCTGCGTGAATACACCAAGGGTATGAAGGTTGAGGCGCTGGCAAACTTCCCTATTGAGCGCGATTTAGTAGTCGATATGACCCACTTTATCGAAAGCCTGGAAGCGATTAAGCCGTACATCATTGGCAATACGCGTACACCAGACCAGGGGCCAAACACCCAAACTCCAGCCCAGATGGCGAAATACCATCAGTTTTCCGGCTGCATCAACTGTGGCCTGTGTTATTCCGCATGCCCGCAGTTTGGTTTAAACCCTGAGTTTATTGGCCCGGCTGCAATCACGCTTGCTCACCGTTACAACCTGGATAACCGCGACCATGGCAAGAAAGAGCGTATGGCGCAGTTAAACGGCCAGAACGGCGTCTGGAGCTGTACTTTCGTGGGCTACTGCTCCGAAGTGTGCCCGAAACACGTCGATCCCGCCGCTGCCATCCAGCAGGGTAAAGTCGAAAGTTCGAAAGACTTTTTGATTGCCACCCTGAAACCACGCTAAGGAGTGCAAAATGACTACGAAACGTAAGCCATATGTGCGGACGATGACCCCAACCTGGTGGAAAAAACTGGGTTTCTATCGTTTTTATATGATTCGTGAAGGAACCGCTGTGCCTACCGTTTGGTTCAGCATCTTGTTGCTGTGCGGCCTTTTCTCTTTGAAAAGTGGCCCGGAAAGCTGGTCAGGGTTTGTCAGTTTTCTCCAGAACCCTATCGTGGTTATCCTCAACCTGATCACGTTAGCGGCTGCGTTGTTGCATACGAAAACCTGGTTTGAACTGGCACCAAAGGCCGCCAATATCATCATCAAAGATGACAAAATGGGGCCGGAGCCAGTGATTAAAGGGTTGTGGGCGGTGACGGTTGTCGCCACGGTCGTCATTCTGTTTATTGCACTGTTCTGGTAAGGGGGACGTCATGATTAATCCAAATCCAAAACGCTCCGACGAGCCAGTATTCTGGGGTCTGTTTGGCGCAGGCGGCATGTGGGGTGCAATCATTGCTCCTGTCATCGTGCTGCTGGTTGGCATCATGCTGCCGCTGGGGCTTTTCCCGGGCGATGCATTAGGCTATGACCGTGTGCTGGCATTCTCACAAAGCCTGATTGGTCGCCTGTTCATCTTCCTGATGATTGTGCTGCCACTGTGGTGTGGTTTGCACCGTATCCACCACGCAATGCACGACCTGAAAATTCATGTGCCATCTGGCAAGTGGGTGTTCTACGGTCTTGCAGCCATTCTGACTGTTGTGACTTTTATTGGTGTCATCACTCTCTAAAGTTAAGCATTCCAGTAAAAAGGCCTGCCATGTGCAGGCCTTTTTGTTTGTATCTTCCCGCCTGCCACGTAAACATATTCGCTAAGACACCCCTGAGGACTGATGATAAATTGAGTCGTTCAGGGCATGCTGTCGTGTCACTTTATGGAAGCTATTCAATGATGAAAAAAACACTTTGCGGTGTGCTAATGCTCACGGCCTCCTGCTCAGCGCTTGCTGCAACGAAAGCGTTGACCGAACAACAGATTGCTCAGACAGTCAATCAGACCATTGAACCGCTGCTCAAAGAGCAGAATATACCCGGCATGGCCGTCGCCGTTATTTATCAGGGAAAACCCTATTACTTCACGTATGGTCTGGCTGATATCGCCAAAAATTTACCGGTCACGAAAGAGACATTGTTTGAACTCGGCTCTGTCAGTAAGACCTTTACCGGTGTTCTGGGTGGCGATAGCGTAGCCCGTGGGGAAATAAAACTAAGCGACCCGGCAACGAAATACTGGCCTGCACTCACCGGTAAGCAATGGAAAGACATTAACCTGCTGCAACTTGCTACCTATACCGCAGGTGGCTTACCCCTACAGGTTCCTGATGAAGTCACAAGCCAGGCTTCCTTGCTCCACTTTTACCAGAACTGGCAGCCACAATGGGCTCCAGGCTCCACTCGACTCTATGCTAATGCCAGCATCGGCCTATTCGGTGCGTTGGCGGTGAAGCCGTCAGGAATGAGCTTTGAAGAAGCAATGTCCAGACGCGTATTCCAGCCGTTAAACCTTGTGCATACATGGATAAAAGTGCCCGCATCTGAGGAGCACAACTACGCATGGGGCTACCGTAACGATAAGCCAGTGCACGTTTCACCGGGCATGCTGGATGCAGAAGCCTATGGCGTGAAAACTACGATTGAAGATATGGCCAGTTGGCTACAGGCAAACATCAAGCCTGAACAGGTCGATTCTGCAACATTACGTAAGGGAATTGAGCTCGCACAATCACGCTACTGGCGAATTGGCAGCATGTATCAGGGCTTAGGTTGGGAGATGCACAACTGGCCGGTTGATGCCAAAACCGTGGTGAATGGCAGCGATAACAAAGTGGCGCTATCGCCTCAAACGGCGACAGCCATCGAACCGCCGGCACCTGTTGTTAAGACATCCTGGGTTCACAAAACAGGCTCAACCGGGGGCTTTGGGACTTATGTAGCGTTTATTCCCGAGCAACAACTTGGCATCGTGATGATGGCAAATAAAAGCTACCCAAACCCAGAGCGGGTTAAAGCCGGGTACAAGATCCTCGCAGCATTACAGTAATGCATACCGGCCTGCTCAGCAGGCCTTTATATTTCTGCCCGCATACCGCTTTTTTCCTGCTGCCATCTACACTTAGCTAAAAACAACAGAAGGAATTAGCTATGCGCATCTGGCCGATTATCACCACTATTGCAGTTGCGTTTCTCGTTGTTGCCTGTAGCTCCCCAACCCCTCCACCAGGTACTACGGTGGTCAATAATTTTGAAGCAAAACGCTATCTCGGCAAGTGGTATGAAATTGCCCGTCTTGACCACAAATTTGAAAGCGGGCTAGAACAAGTAACTGCCACATATAGCACCATGGATGACGGTGGCATTCGTGTGATAAACAGAGGATTTAATCCCGACAGGCAGATGTGGCAGCAAAGTGTCGGCAAAGCTTACTTCACTGGAGACCCAAGTCGCGCAGCACTAAAAGTCTCATTCTTTGGGCCGTTTTACGGTGGGTATAATGTGATAGCCATTGATAAAGATTACCGGCACGCACTGGTATGCGGGCCGGATAAAGACTATCTGTGGATATTGTCACGCACCCCGACAATCAGCAGTGAAGTGAAGCAACAGATGCTTAATATCGCGACACAACAGGGCTTCCCGGTAGAGAAGCTACTGTGGATTAAGCAACCCACCCGTTAATGAGTGCTAATTTTCAGGCCAATAATCCCGACGACAATCAAAGCCAGGCTCGCAATGCGGGCCAGGTTTGCTGATTCGCCTAACAGCAAGATACCTGTGGTGGCAGCACCTACGGCACCAATTCCTGTCCAGACGGCGTAGGCCGTTCCGGTCGGCAACGTTTTCATTGACCAGGACAGCAGAGCGATGCTGACAACCATAGCAACTACTGTGATAACGCTTGGCCACAGGCGGGTGAAACCATGGGTATATTTCAGGCCGACAGCCCACACAACTTCTAATAAACCGGCGATAACAAGAATAAACCAGGCCATATACAGCTCCATTATTGGGGCCGTCCCCGGAAATCAAGAAGCGCAAATGGGTCGTCCCATAAGGCTGGTGAGGGCGCTATTTTAACAATCAACCGCAGACAAAAAAGTCCAACAGGACTTTCTTATCATAAAAACCAGTAAAGTTTTGTTTCCATGTCTGGCGGGAGTTTTGACATTAAGCCGAGAAATGAACGCAATTTAACCCGTAAATCCACAATTCATTTCAGGTGGTTTCTTCATATTATAATGTTTTATTTGGCATTCAGAAAAGGCTGTAATAGTGAGTCACGTGAACGGTAATTATGCATAAGATATTGTTAATTGACCGCTGCCATTATACCCGGCAGGGATTCAAATATTGGCTCAGTCAAAACACTGCTTTTTCTATTTCTGAAACTGACAATTTACTTTTAGCTCGCGAGAAAATAATACAATGGCGGCCTAATCTTGTTATTGCTGATTTCACCAGTTTCGCCAGCACTCTACATAATATCCAACAGCTCTCATCTATTTATTCTGCCTGTGGCACATCAATTCGATTAATGTTACTTAACAGCATCCGTCACGAAAAGATTGAAGAGTACTGTCTGGCCCAGGGCTCACGCTCGCTGTATAGCAAATCGGTCCCACTAGCGGAGCTTTACGACACTATTCAGAAGCAACTTAGTGCCCGCCCACCTTTTCATCCGGTAAGGCAGTACACCTCTCCTCTTCTTACTTTGCGTGAGGAGCGTATATTAAAGTTGTGGACCGATGAGGCCAATAATGATTTTATCGCCACAATAATGGGGATTAGTACCAAGACGGTTTATACCTATAAGCGGAATATCCGTATGAAGTTAGGGATTAATAATCGCTATTCATTGTTTATAGAACAACAGCATTAACAAAATTAATTACGGTACGGCAATCATACCGTACCGTCAGTGATACTTTAATTCTGTGCTTTTGTTGCCGCACCAGAAATCGCCTGACCACCATCCTGAATATCTTCACCCATACCTTTGGTGGTATTACACGCAGTGAGTAACGATGAAAGCACTATGAGAGAAAAGAACGCTGCAATAGTTTTCTTAATCATGACCGTTTCCTTTTTTGACCATATTGTTTGTGTATAGCAGTTAAAGCATAGACAAAAATTGGCAAACTGAAGGAAAAAGCGGATTTTTAGGAGTGTTGGAAATTACTTGTTTGCTGCACGTTCGATGGAGCCGCCAAGGTGCTTGAGATCTTCACCAAAGCCGCGGGTGGTATTACAACCGGCGAGAAACGAAGTTAACAACGTGATGAAAAGTAAATGCTTAATCAAACGGTTCATCTTCCCTGCCTTTTGTAAGCTGCGGTGAAGCGAAAAACCGCCTCACCGCAAATCTTCACGTATTACTTAACGCGAGAAACGTATTCGCCAGAGCGAGTGTCAACTTTGATCACTTCGCCAGTCTGAACGAACAAAGGTACTTTAACCACAGCACCAGTAGACAGTTTTGCAGGCTTACCGCCAGTACCAGCAGTATCACCTTTCAGACCTGGATCGGTTTCAACGATTTCCAGCTCAACAAAGTTTGGTGGTTGTACGGCGATTGGACGGCCGTTCCACAGGGTTACGATACATTCGGCCTGATCCAGCATCCACTTAGCATTTTCGCCAATGGCTTTTTCATCAGCTGCAAGCTGCTCGAAAGTTTCGTTGTTCATGAAGTGGTAGAACTCACCGTCGTTGTACAGGTAAGTCAGGTTCATATCGATAACGTCTGCGCCTTCAGCGGAGTCGGTAGATTTGAAAGTTTTTTCTACGCGGGTGCCAGTCAACAGGCGGCGCATTTTAACGCGAGCAAAGGCTTGGCCTTTACCTGGTTTAACGAACTCACTGGATTCAACCGCGTAAGGTTCGCCTTCGAACATGATTTTAAGACCGGCACGAAAATCGTTGCTAGAATAAGTCGCCATAAGGCCCTCTGAAATTGTTAATTGGTAGCTTAGCCAAAAAATGGCACACATTGTAACCCTAAATCCCCCCCGCAGAGAAGATTGGTTAACGCAACTTGGCGATGTTATAACCGATCCTGACGAACTGCTGCATATTTTAGAGCTGGACGCTGACAAAGATCTGTTAGCGGGACGTGATGCACGCCGACTTTTTGCCTTGCGCGTGCCGCGAGCTTTTGTCGCTCGCATGGAAAAAGGCAATCCAAACGACCCACTATTACGCCAGGTGTTAACTTCAAAAGAGGAGTTTATTGCCGCTCCCGGCTTTAGCACTGACCCTCTTGAGGAGCAGCACAGCGTTGTGCCGGGGCTGCTGCATAAATACAGCAACCGTGCGCTTTTGTTAGTTAAAGGTGGCTGTGCAGTCAACTGCCGCTACTGTTTCCGCCGCCATTTCCCCTACTCCGATAACCAGGGAAACAAGCGTAACTGGCAGGCAGCCATTTCATACATCAGCGATCACCCTGAACTCGATGAGATCATTTTTTCTGGCGGCGATCCGCTTATGGCAAAAGATCACGAGCTGGACTGGCTGATCGGTGAACTGGAAGCCATCGCGCATATTAAACGGTTACGTATTCACAGCCGTTTGCCGATTGTCATCCCGGCACGTATTACAGATACGCTGGTAGCGCGTCTTGCACGCTCACGGTTGCAGGTGATTCTGGTAAACCATATCAACCATGCCAATGAGATTGATGATGAGTTCAGAGCGGCTATGGTGGGCTTACGCCAGGCCGGCGTCACATTGCTTAACCAAAGTGTCCTGCTGCGCGATGTGAACGATAACGCACAGACTCTCGCAAGCCTGAGTAATGCATTGTTTGATGCGGGCGTGATGCCGTATTACCTGCATGTGCTCGATAAAGTGCAGGGTGCGGCGCATTTCATGGTGAGTGATGATGAAGCCAGAATGATTATGCGTGAGTTACTGACGTTGATTTCCGGCTATATGGTGCCGAAGCTTGCGCGTGAGATTGGCGGTGAGCCGAGTAAAACACCATTGGATTTGCAGTTACGGCAAAGCTGATTTCAGTAGCTTAAAATGGTGGATGACGCGGGGCGCTTATCCACCCTACACAACTGAAGAGTTTGGTTGGTCGGGTAAGCGCAGCGCCACCCGACATCATAAAGCGCCCCCTAAATCAGTTCGGGCACTTATAAACCTGACCAGTCATTTTGCTGGCAGTAGGAGCAAAGCTCGACAACAAGTTTTGAGTTGGGCTGCTCACGCCATACAGCACGTTACCACCCATCGCCGCTGCGTTATTACGCAGAGCATTAGCCGCACCGCGCATAGAACCACCTTCATCACCATGTTGGCCTGACAACCAGTTGCTTTGCTCGCCGGTTGCGGTGCCAATCAGCTGGCATTCAGTGCCTGGCTTCTCTTCAACGAAACGAACGCTCTGGCCATTAGTGCTTAACTCATTGCTGGTGCTACATCCTGCCAGCAGCAGCGCTGCCACAGCTATTCCTGCTGAAACTTTAATGCGCATGTTCTTCCCCGTTATCAATGCCGTCTTGAATAGTAGCGGGCAGTCATCGCCCGGTGAGATCTTATACCAGAGTGCGACCAAAAAGAAAAAACCCTCAGACATTTCTGCCTGAGGGTTTTCTTAACACGGTGTAACTTCACACCAGGTGTTGGGGCAAATTACATCATGCCGCCCATGCCACCCATACCGCCCATACCTGCGCCACCTAAGTCAGGGCCGTCAGATTTTGGCATATCGGTAATCATGCACTCAGTGGTGATCATCAGGCCAGCCACAGAAGCTGCGTACTGCAGAGCAGAACGAGTTACTTTGGTTGGATCCAGGATACCCATGTCGATCATGTTGCCGTATTCTTCAGTTGCTGCGTTGTAACCGTAGTTACCGTCGCCCGCTTTCACGTTGTTAGCAACAACAGATGGCTCTTCGCCGCAGTTCAGAACGATCTGACGCAGTGGAGATTCCATTGCACGCAGTGCAACTTTGATACCCACGTTCTGGTCTTCGTTCTGGCCACGCAGTTCAGACAGTTTAGAAGCTACGCGAATCAGCGCAACACCACCACCGGCAACCACACCTTCTTCAACCGCAGCACGGGTAGCGTGCAGGGCATCTTCAACGCGTGCTTTCTTCTCTTTCATTTCAACTTCGGTAGCAGCACCGACTTTGATTACTGCAACGCCACCAGCCAGTTTAGCTACGCGCTCTTGCAGTTTTTCACGGTCGTAATCAGAAGTTGCTTCTTCAATTTGCTTACGAATCTGAGTTACACGGCCCTGGATCGCATCTTCTTCACCATTACCATCAATGATAGTCGTGGTGTCTTTGTTGATAACGATACGTTTAGCAGTACCCAGGTCTTCCAGAGTCGCTTTTTCCAGCTCCATACCGATCTCTTCAGAGATGACGGTACCGCCAGTCAGAGTTGCGATGTCTTGCAGCATTGCTTTACGACGGTCGCCAAAGCCAGGTGCTTTAACAGCAGCAACTTTCACGATGCCACGCATGGTGTTAACCACCAGGGTCGCCAGCGCTTCACCTTCAACATCTTCAGCAATGATCAGCAGTGGTTTGCCTGCTTTCGCAACGGCTTCCAGAACTGGCAGCATTTCACGGATGTTGGAGATTTTTTTGTCAGCCAGCAGAATGAACGGGCTTTCCAGTTCGATAGAACCAGTTTCAGGCTTGTTGATGAAGTACGGAGACAGGTAGCCACGGTCAAACTGCATACCTTCTACAACGTCCAGCTCGTCTTGCAGGCCAGTGCCTTCTTCAACGGTGATAACGCCTTCTTTGCCTACTTTCTCCATTGCTTCAGCAATCAGAGTACCAACAGTTTCGTCGGAGTTAGCAGAGATAGTACCAACCTGAGCGATTGCTTTAGAGTCAGAGCAAGGAACAGACAGTGCTTTCAGCTCTTCAACAGCGGCGATAACAGCTTTATCGATACCGCGTTTCAGGTCCATTGGGTTCATGCCCGCAGCAACAGCTTTCAGGCCTTCAGTGATGATGGACTGAGCCAGCACGGTTGCAGTGGTAGTACCGTCGCCCGCAGCGTCGTTCGCTTTAGAGGCAACTTCTTTAACCATCTGCGCACCCATGTTTTCGAACTTGTCTTCCAGTTCGATTTCACGCGCTACAGAAACACCATCTTTAGTGATAGTCGGTGCACCGAAAGATTTATCCAGAACAACGTTACGACCTTTAGGACCGAGGGTAACTTTCACTGCATCTGCCAGTACGTTAACGCCACGCAGCATTTTCACACGAGCGTCATTACCGAATTTTACGTCTTTAGCTGCCATTCTTAACTTTCCTTAAATTCGTTTATGTTCGTTCAGTTTTTGCGCGGATTACGCTTCAACAATTGCCAGAATGTCGCTTTCTGCCATGATCAACACTTCTTCATTGTCGATCTTCTCAGATTTCACGCCGTAGCCATCGTTGAAAATTACGATATCGCCGACTTTAACGTCCAGCGGTTGTACGTTACCGTTTTCCAGGATGCGGCCTTTACCGACAGCGATGATTTCGCCACGAGTTGATTTGCCTGCTGCGCTGCCAGTAAGAACGATGCCGCCCGCAGATTTAGATTCAACTTCTTTACGCTTGACGATAACGCGGTCATGTAATGGACGAATGCTCATGTGATAGCTCTCCTTTGAGAAAGTCATTATCAATTGTTTAGGTAACGCCGGCCCAAAATGGGTTATCGGCTGGTGACCTGAGAGATGGGGATGAGCCTTCCCCCCTTCAAGGGGGGAAAACAAAAAAATTTTCGATTTTTAACGATTGTGACGATCATCGTTATCGCGGTCATCTAGCTGTTTGGGAGCATCGTCTTTACGTTGATACTCACCGTCGAACGTTGAACCACCGCCAGTACCCGCGCTAAAACCACCACCTGGAGTACGCGAGAAACGTAGATGTGGCATCAGTTTCAGCGTCAGATGCTTCTGTACTGGTGGCAGTAACAGCAACAAGCCCAGGAAGTCAGTGAAGAAACCTGGCAACAACAACAGCAAGCCTGCGATGATTAACGAAACGCTTTTAATCATCTCAACTGCCGGGCTTTCACCCGCTGCCATTTTCTGCTGCATCAGCATGAAGTTTTTAAAACCCTGGTTGCGAACCAGCGACATACCAATTACTGAAGTGAATATCACCAGCACAAGCGTCAGGAAGACACCCATAACGTGGGCGACCTGAATAAACAATGAAATCTCTATGTATACATAGAGAAAGACGGCAATTAACGGTATCCAGCGCACCGTACACTCCTGTAGTTGGAAAAGCCCGTAGTAAAACCGGAGCAATTGTAGCAAGCGCCATCAAGCACTTGCGAAAATAGGTTAGCAATTATGCACAGTCAAAGAGATGGCGACTCTATAGTCAAAAATCAATCTAAGCGCCTTATTATTTTTTTGGAAGTTTTCAACAATTGATCAACATCACATATTAATAAATGTTATGTGAGCAGACCTTTTAATAAGTGATCCAGATTACTGCTTTTCGCTATCATCAGCATATCATCACGGCACGCAGACCGAATATGGACATAATCGTCGGTCTATTCATCGCACAACCGTAGATCCTGTGTGTGCAATGATCAATCAATGGCAGCTTTAATTAAGAAGGTTCACATGTTAAATAACATTCGTATCGAAGAAGATTTGTTGGGTACCAGGGAAGTGCCAGCGGATGCCTATTATGGTGTTCATACTCTGAGAGCGATTGAAAACTTCTACATAAGCAACAGTAAAATCAGTGACATACCTGAATTTGTGCGCGGTATGGTCATGGTTAAGAAAGCAGCGGCAATGGCGAACAAGGAGTTGCAAACCATTCCGAAAAGCATCGCAAACACCATTATCCAGGCCTGTGATGAAGTGCTGAATAACGGCAAGTGCATGGACCAATTCCCGGTGGACGTTTACCAGGGCGGTGCCGGTACTTCCGTCAACATGAATACCAACGAAGTGCTCGCCAACATTGGGCTTGAGCTGATGGGCCACCAGAAAGGTGAGTACCAGTTCCTGAACCCGAATGACCACGTAAACAAATGCCAATCCACTAATGATGCCTACCCGACAGGTTTCCGAATCGCGGTGTACGCCTCTATTTTGAAACTGATTGATGCTATCAATCAATTAGGCGATGGCTTCCAACGCAAAGCGGTTGAGTTCGAAAATGTCCTGAAAATGGGCCGTACTCAGCTACAAGACGCCGTACCAATGACGCTGGGCCAGGAATTCCACGCTTTCAACGTGCTGTTGAATGAAGAGACCCGCAACCTGCTGCGCACCGCAGAACTGCTGCTGGAAGTGAACCTGGGCGCTACTGCAATCGGTACTCGCCTGAACACCCCAGAAGGTTACCAGCAACTGGCAGTTCAGAAACTGGCTGAAGTCAGCAACCTGCCATGCGTTCCAGCTGAAGACCTGATTGAAGCGACTTCCGACTGTGGCGCGTACGTCATGGTTCACAGCTCGCTCAAACGCCTGGCAGTGAAAATGTCGAAGATCTGTAACGACCTTCGCCTGCTCTCTTCCGGCCCGCGTTCTGGCCTGAACGAAATCAACCTGCCAGAATTGCAGGCTGGTTCTTCCATCATGCCTGCCAAAGTAAACCCGGTAATTCCAGAAGTAGTGAACCAGGTCTGCTTTAAAGTGATTGGCAACGACATCACCGTAACCATGGCTTCCGAAGCCGGTCAGCTGCAGCTGAACGTAATGGAACCCGTGATTGGCCAGGCGATGTTCGAGTCTATTCACATCCTGACCAACGCTTGCTACAACCTGCTGGAAAAATGTATCAACGGCATCACAGCCAATAAAGAAGTGTGTGAAAGCTACGTCTACAACTCAATTGGTATCGTGACTTATCTGAACCCATTCATTGGCCACCACAATGGCGACATCGTTGGGAAGATTTGTGCCGAAACCGGAAAGAGTGTGCGTGAAGTTGTTCTGGAACGCGGGCTGCTCACCGAAGCCGAGCTGGACGATATCTTCTCCATCAACAACTTGATGCACCCGGTCTATAAAGCGAAGCGTTACACCGATGAAAGTGAACAATAGTCCTTTCTGGTAGTCATTAAAAGGCACGTCCATTGGACGTGCCTTTTTCATTTGTACCACCAACAAAAACACAACAAAAAATTATCAATCATCACACACAAGGAAGGAAATCATGTTTGGAGCTGAACTCGTTATCGTGCTTTTAGCGATATACCTCGGTGCCAGGCTCGGCGGCATAGGCATTGGCTTTGCTGGCGGTTTTGGCGTATTAGTTTTAACCCTGATTTTCCAGGTCAAACCGGGCGCTATCCCTTTTGATGTAATCGAAATCATCATGGCAGTTATTGCCGCGATTGCCGCCATGCAGGTAGCAGGTGGAATGGACTATCTGGTCAGCCTTGCAGAAAAACTACTGCGTCGCCATCCGAAATACATCACCTTCCTCGCTCCGCTCGTGACATGGTTTATGACCATTCTTGCGGGAACCGGTCATACTGCATTTTCCACGCTTCCGGTAATTACGGAAGTTGCGAAAGAACAAGGCATTCGCCCATCGCGCCCACTGTCTATTGCTGTTGTCGCCTCGCAAATCGCCATTACTGCTTCACCGATTTCTGCCGCAGTGGTGTTCTTCTCCGGCATTCTTGAGCCAATGGGCATCAGCTATCTGACTCTACTGAGCATCTGTATTCCGGTTACGCTGGTAGCCGTTATGCTGACAGCGATTGTGTGTAACTTCCTGGGCAGTGAACTGAAAGACGACCCGGTTTATCAGGAACGTCTGGCTAAAGGCGAAGTAAAACTGCGTGGGGCCAGCGTGTTTGAATTAAAACCTCATGCAAAACGTTCGGTGCTACTGTTCCTTATCGGTATCGTTGCCGTCATGCTGTACGCCACCGCCATCAGCGACACCGTTGGCTTGATTCAAAACCCAATCCTGCCGCGTAACGAAGCGATTGTAGTGTTCATGCTGACCATCGCCACGCTTATCTGCCTCACTTGTAAAATTGATACTGGCGAAATCCTTAATGCCAGCACGTTCAAATCGGGCATGAGTGCCTGTATCTGCGTACTGGGTGTAGCCTGGTTGGGTGATACCTTCGTTAAAAACCACATCCAGGATATTCAGGCCGTTGCGGGTGACTTGCTGCAAAGCTATCCGTGGTTGCTGGCTGTAGTGCTGTTCTTCGCAGCCACTTTGCTTTACTCCCAGGCGGCAACCACTAAAGCACTGATGCCAGCGGCATTAATGCTCGGTGTTAGCCCGCTGACCGCCATCGCATCTTTCGCCGCCGTTTCAGCGCTGTTCGTGCTGCCAACCTACCCAACCTTACTGGCTGCGGTAGAGATGGATGACACTGGCTCTACGCGTATTGGTAAATACGTGTTTAACCACGCGTTCTTAATTCCTGGCGTTATCGCTATTACGCTGTGCGTGATCCTCGGCTTCATTGTCGGCGGCTTGGTTCTGTAAATCTTTTAAAACACGGGTCGCACTGCGGCCCGTTTAACGCCCCCGCTCACTCCCACATGCTATAGTCAACCGCGAATCCACCAGATACGAGGTTAGCTATGCCGACTACCCAGGCTGTTGTCATCCTTTGTACTGCCCCAGATGAAGCCACCGCTCAGGAACTTGCCGCCCTTGTGCTGGCTGAGAAACTGGCGGCCTGCGTCACCTTATTGCCCGGTGCGACATCGCTCTATTACTGGGAAGGGAAAATGGAACAGGAGTATGAGGTGCAGATGCTGCTCAAAAGCGACATTGAGCATCAGGAAGCGCTGCTCGCTTGCCTGAAATCGCATCACCCATATCAAACCCCTGAATTACTGGTTCTGCCAGTTACCCACGGAGATAGTGAATACCTCTCATGGCTCTACGCATCTTTGCGCTAATTTTTGCGCTATTCAGCTCACATGCTTTTGCAGGTCTTTTCGACAACCAAAGCAAATCTCAGTTTGTGCCGGTCGACCAGGCTTTTGCATTTGATTTTCAGCAGTCTGACCACCAGCTCAACCTTAACTGGCAGATAAAACCCGGCTACTACCTCTATCGCCAGCAAATAAAAGTGAATCCGGCTCAGGCCGAACTCGCCCCGCCAGAGTTGCCAAAAGGCACCTGGCATGAGGACGAATTCTACGGAAAGACTGAGATCTATACCCAGCAGCTTAATCTATCGATAACGATTGAGAAGGCGACCAAAGGGGCAACTGTTAGCGTGACGTATCAGGGCTGCGCCGAAGCGGGCTTCTGTTACCCGCCTGAGACGCGCGTGGTGCCACTTAGTGAAGTACTGCCAGAGGCAAATTCATCAGCGCCCGTAGCTGTTGTGCCAAAAACACCAGCAGACGCTACAGATACTAAAACCACCCAACTGCCGTTCTCTGCACTTTGGGCGTTCTTAATCGGTATCGGTATCGCGTTCACGCCTTGCGTGCTGCCGATGTACCCATTGATTTCCGGCATTGTGCTCGGAGGTAAACAGCGTTTATCGACTGCTCGTGCCCTGCTGCTGACCTTTGTCTATGTGCAAGGAATGGCGTTGACCTATACCGCGCTGGGCCTTGTGGTTGCGGCGGCTGGCCTGCAATTCCAGGCAGCTCTTCAACATCCTTATGTGCTTATCGGCCTGTCAGCACTGTTTGTACTGCTCGCAGCATCCATGTTTGGGTTGTTCACGCTGCAACTGCCGTCATCGCTTCAAACGCGCCTTACGTTGATGAGCAATCGCCAGCAAGGCGGTTCCGCGGGTGGCGTGTTTGCGATGGGCGCATTAGCCGGGCTGATTTGCTCGCCTTGTACTACCGCACCGCTGAGTGCCATTCTGCTGTACATCGCCCAGAGCGGGAACATGTGGCTCGGAGGCGGCACGTTGTATCTCTACGCGCTAGGCATGGGCCTGCCACTGATGCTCATCACCGTATTCGGTAACCGTCTGCTTCCAAAAAGTGGCCCGTGGATGGAAACCGTCAAAATCGCATTTGGTTTTGTGATCCTTGCACTGCCGGTTTTCCTGCTGGAACGCATACTGGGAGATAATTGGGGTATTAGGTTATGGGGTTTGCTCGGCGTAGCGTTCTTCGGCTGGGCGTTTATCACCAGCCTGCAAGCGACTAAATCGTGGATGCGCGTGGTGCAGATAATCCTGCTCGGTGCGGCACTGGTTTGCGCTCGCCCGCTGCAAGACTGGGCATTCGGGAGCACGGTAACCGCCAGCCAGGCACATCTCAATTTCACCAAAATTGCTAACGTTGAGCAGCTCGATGCCGCACTCGCCAATGCAAAAGGCAAACCCGTAATGCTCGATTTGTACGCCGACTGGTGTGTGGCTTGCAAAGAGTTTGAGAAATACACCTTTAGCGATGCGCAGGTACAGCAACAGCTGGGAAATACCGTTTTACTCCAGGCTGATGTTACCGCCAACAACGCGCAAGATGTGGCGCTGTTAAAGCATCTCCAGGTTTTAGGGCTACCAACGATTTTGTTCTTTGATACACAAGGGCACGAGTTGCCAGAAGCACGTGTGACCGGTTTTATGAATGCTGACACCTTCCGTACGCATTTGCAGAAACTGACGCCGTAAACAACACTCATTGTGGGAAGTACACTAAATAATTCAGCTTGCATCGAGGCAGCTTGAAGTATGACGGGTACAACGGAGGAGATAACCGTGCAACGCGAAACAGTACTAGAGCACGCCTTACACGTACTTGAACGTGAAGGAATTGCCAGCACCACCCTGGATATGGTCGCCGCAGAGGCAGACTATCCGGTTACAGAGATCAGCAATTTCTGGCCAAACAGTGAGGCATTACTCTATGACGCCCTGCGTTATTTGAGTCAGCAAATTGATGTCTGGCGCCGTCAGCTCGCGCTTAATGAAGAGTTGTCGCTCGAGCAGAAACTGTTGAAGCGCTACGAAGCGTTGACCGAATGCGTCAACAACCATCGCTATCCGGGATGCCTGTTTATTGCGGCCTGCACCTTTTACCCGGATGCATCGCACCCGATTCACCAACTGGCCGATCAGCAGAAAAAAGCCGCCTGGGAATTCACTCATGAAATGCTAATGCAGCTGGAAGTGGATGACCCAACGATGGTGGCGCATCAAATGGAACTGGTGCTGGAAGGCTGCCTGAGCCGTTTGTTGGTGAAACGCAGCCAGGCCGATATCGAAACTGCCCGTCGACTGGCCGAAGATATTCTGCGATTTGCCCAGTGCCGACAAGGTGGCGCATTGACCTGATGAATTGTTTTCTCGCCATTTTGCATGAAAAGAAAGCACTTAAACGCATTTAGCCCCTTTTTTATGACAAAGCCGTTGACGCCTAACGGCCTTTACGGTTTAATGCGCCCCGTTGCCCGGATAGCTCAGTCGGTAGAGCAGGGGATTGAAAATCCCCGTGTCCTTGGTTCGATTCCGAGTCCGGGCACCACTATTTAAAGAAACCAGCCTAAGGGCTGGTTTTTTGCTTTCTGAGATTCGGACTCTCCATCGAACTTCGTTCGATTACTCGTCGCCTCCCTGCGACTCGCCCTACGGGCCAGCGCAAGCGCTGTTCAAAAACGTTCCCGACGTTTTTGTCCGAGTCCGGGCACCACTATTTAAAGAAACCAGCCTAAGGGCTGGTTTTTTGCTTTCTGGAATCCGGTAAAGTTCTGGTAGTTCTTACTACAGATACCGCTACCTTACTTCTTGCGTCCTGTCTGAACATTTCCCCCCTGCAACACGCTTTATCCTCCGTCTGCTTACCTTAATGCCACCTATAAGCACGATATTAAAGGTTCATCAGTTGCACAAAGAGAGAAATGCCTCATGACCAGTATTTATATTTTTTTACGGACTGGATTAAGCCGTGATGTCCTCAGGCCGGAAAAATGGTGCGCACCAGAGTGAATTGATCAATGAGTAACACAACGGTGAAGCGTGGAATGCTCAACGATATTGTCGCGTTTGTTTAGTCATCATCTCTTCGATATCCCGCACATTCGGAACATAAGCCAGATATCTTCGAACATACCGAGCGATAATATCGACGGGGTAAAGCAGTCGACTGAAGGCGTTCGGATAACAGCTAAGATCAGATAACATCACAAAAAAAACAGTATGTTATATGTCTATACCTTCACACGATATAACCTAAACTCAATCGACGCCATGAGCGATAGATATGTGGTATTCACGATTTTAAAGAGTCAGGATGCCGCCAGTGCAATTGAGGAGATAAGGCGCACTGGCGTTCTTCAGGCTGCTGTTCATTGATAAGACCAATCACAACGTCAAAACAGTGCATCGCCAGCTCACGGCAATCCTGAGCTACAGTGTCAATTTTCACCGATAGCGAGTCGTAGAGGTAATGATCGTCAAAACTGCACAGATGTATGTCACTTTCCAATAGCTTATGTTGGCTCAGATAGCGCAGAACCCCTTCCATCAAACCACAGGAGGCAACATAAAGCGCTTTTGGCGGGCGTCCGAGACGTGCGCAGAGTTTAGCGAACATCTCATAGCCAGAGCTGGGATGATAATTTCCGTACATGATCCACTCAGGTTTCAGCGTCACACCTGCGCGTTCAAGGCCCAGCTGATATCCGGCCAGGCGGTCACGTGTGGGAGAGATACGCTGCTGCCCGCCAAGAAAATAAAATTCATCCGGATGATTTTTTGCCACGCGGGCGACCAGCTCAGCGGAAGACTCAATCGCTTCGCACACCACCAGCGGTAGCTCTGTGCCAGGCATATGGCGGTCGAACAGTACCACCGGTAGCTGCTGGCTGATTTTGACGTATTCCGCATCATTGAGCATGCTCGATGCCACAATCAGACCATCAACCTGGCGCTGGATAAGATTATTCACCACCATGTTTTCCTGGCTGGTGTTTTCATCAGTACAGGCGATAAGCAACTGCATACCATTTTCGCGGCACAACGTCTCCAGCTCGTTAGAGCAGGCTGCAAAACCGTAGTTGGTCATTTCCGGTACCACTAACCCCAGCGTATAACTGCGCACCTCGTTGAGCGACCGCGCGTGAATACTCGGCTGATAATGATGTTCAGCGGCCACAGCCATCACGCGATTACGTGTGGCATCGGAAATGCGAAACTTTTTACTGTGTCCGTTAAGCACCTGGCTGGCAGTCGATTTCGACACGCCAGCCAGTTCGGCTATGCCACTGATAGTGATGCGTTTGGTCTTTTTCACTGCGCCATGTTCTATAGTCTGGGAAGACTTTTATTCTATCACGCAATCAGCTAACGACCAGCGACGCAGCACAATCAGCTGTTTTCCGCTGAAGGTTAATTGTGCAGGCAAAACAGGGAAGTAGCGCGAAGACATTACCGCCTGGCCATCATTGATAAAAATCTCCACGCTGGAGGTGTCGCACATGAGGGTCAGATGGCGTAAAGCCCCACGCCATACGCGTTGTTCTCGCTCGCCGCTACGACGGTTGTTACGTGAAAGTCGCAGCCATTCTCCATCCCATGCCAGCTCAAGTTCTCCTCCAATATCGACGTGGAACGGCCGATCTGTGACGATTTCAACTTCAGCGTGCGTAATATCCCAGACCGGTGCTTCCTGCGCGATACCCTGCCATAGCTGCACTTCACCACGAAGCTGGCATAGCTCACGCGCCGGGCGCTGAATGATTTTACCTGCCTCGAGCGTCAACTCACGTGGGCAGGTCATAGTGTGGATCCAGCCATGTTCAACCGTTGGTTGATAAAACTCATCGCCGTCCGGGATACCCATCCAGCCGATCAGCAGGCGGCGATTATCATCGGTCAATGTAGTTTGCGGTGCATAAAACTCAAAGCCCAAATCGAGTTCATGGAAATCTCCGTGTGAAAACTGTCCTTTATCGTAATCCAATTGTCCGACGAAATACCCCGACTGGAAGGTATTAAGGTAGTGATCAGATTCCGCTGGTAACCCTTGCGGACAACAGATAAGAACGTCTGCGCCGGATAAGTTAAACAGATCAGGGCATTCCCACATATAGCCGAATGGGCCCAGCCCATTCAGACCAGAACCGGCGATTTCGCCCAGCAACTGCCATGTCAGCAAGTCGCTGGAACGCAGCAATAGCACCTTACCTTGCAGACTTAGATCCTGTGCACCCAGCACCATGTACCAGTAGTCGTGGTGCTGCCACACTTTCGGGTCACGCACATGTCCGGTGTAACCGTTCGGTAAGTCCAACACCGGCCCTATTTTATCAAACTCACCTTCCGCATTTTCCCGCGCCAGGCATTGAAATGCGGTACGGCTTCCGTCTGGGTGTTTAACATTGCCGGTATAGATGAGCATTAGGTGGCCGTTGTCCACTATTGCTGAACCGGAATAACAACCGTGTGATTCATAAGCTTCTGCCGGGGCTAGTGCCAGCGGCTCATGCCGCCAGTGCAGCAAATCAGCGGAACTCCAGTGTCCCCAGAATTTTGCTCCGTGCTTGCAGGCGAGCGGATTCCATTGATAAAACAAATGGTAGCGCCCCTGATGTTGAACAAATCCATTTGGGTCATTGAGTAAACCTACCGGCGGTGCGAGATGCCAGTTGGGGCGCCAGGTATCGGCGGCGGCTTTCACTTGCCCAGCCACCACACTGCGCAACGCCTGTTTTAGTAAACTCGCCTCCGTCATTATTCATTCTCCGTTTTGTATTTCAGCACCAGGGAAAGCAAGAATGCCGAGCCAAAAGCGATAACTAATCCAACCAGATAGCTGAGGATTGAACTGGCCTGCACAATGGCCAGGCCTGGAATTCCTGTTAAACCTACAGCTGTCATATTCACGTGCATTGTCACCACCCACGCGCCACCCAGTGCGCCACCGACAAGAGCTGCAATAAAGGGTTTCATAAAGCGCAGATTGATACCAAAAATAGCCGCTTCGGTAATACCCAACATGGCGGAGAAGGCAGAAGGCACAGCAATGGCTTTAATTTTTGCATCACGGGTTTTGAAGTACACCGCCAAACAAGCACCACCCTGTGCCACGTTAGCCATTGACCAAATCGGCAGCAAGAAATTCACACCTATATTCGGATTGCCCAGCAAACCGGCTTCAATAGCGTGGAAACTGTGATGAATCCCAGTAATAACGATAACTGAGTAAAGACCGCCAAAGAGCAGTCCGGCAATCCAACCTGCGTGGGTTATCAATGTGCTAAGAATAAAGGAGATGCCGTCACCTAATGCACGCCCTGCAGGGCCAATAATCAGGAAGGCAATGAAACCGGAAATTATCACTGTCAGGAACGGGGTTAGAATCAAATCCAGCGCGTCGGGAATGACTTTGCGCAGACGTTTTTCAAGGAAACTCATAAACCAGACAGCAAGCAGCACCGGAAATACAGTGCCCTGGTAACCAATCATCGCGATATCCAGCCCAAAAAAATTCATGGTATGGAATCCACTGGCGACGCCCCAGGCATTGGTCAATGCGGGATGGGTAAGAATACCGCCAAGTGTTGCCCCCAAGAATGGGTTACCCCCAAACTCGCGGGCGGCGGTGAATCCGATAAGGATAGGCAGAATAATAAAAGCTGCCGAACTGAACATGTCGAGCATGATAAAAATCGCGCTTTCAGGGTTCGCCCAGCCATAGGTTTTCACCATGCCCAACAACCCCATCAGCAGGCCGGATGCTACGATTGCCGGAATGATGGGAACGAAGATATTCGATAATACACGGGCTATACGCTGGAATGGGTTGAGTTTCTGCGCTGCGATATTAGCCGCTTCGGATTTACTCGATTCACCAATACCCGCCACCTTAATAAACTCGGCATGGACTTTGTTCACAAGGCCGGTACCAAAGATGATTTGGATTTGTCCTGCATTGCTAAAGCAGCCTTTGACACCTTCAACTTTTTCGATGGCGCTTTTGTTGACCAGGCTGTCATCTAACAGCACCAGGCGCAGACGTGTTGCACAGTGTGCCGCACTGGCAATATTATCTTTACCGCCCAGCAAGGGCAGCAGTTCAGTCGCAATTGCTTTGATATTCATAGTGTTCCTTTTATTTCCCTGAACGACAGAGCCCGAGCAACTCAGGCGCGTCATAGCGATTAAAAACCTGCTTTTTAGAACCAAGTTTCCATCTGGATACCAAAGTTCCACTGCCCGCCTGAGGTAAAGCCATCGGTTCCGAATGCATCGCTGGAAGAGTAGTTATCGAGTTTATGACTCCAGTCCATATAGCTTGCGAAGAAACGGATTTCAGGACGGCTCAGCATATTGCTGATATCTCCGACTTTGAACGTTGGCGCAAACGTCAGCTTGTAGAAGCCCCCTTTCACCTTGTTGTTATCTTGGTAACCTTGAGGATCGAGATCCATATACTGATAGCTACCTTCATAAGCCAGCTCAAAGTTTTCGCTGATCTGCTGAATGAGACGGGCGTTGAAAGTCATCCACTGGTAATCATCCCCCGAGACATAACGATCTTTGCTCTGCTGGGCCAGGATTGCCGGTGCGATGCTCCAATTTTTGCTCAGAGGTGTTATGCCATAGGTCGCAAGGCGCACGGTGGTGGCGTCATCGGTTAGATGCCCGTCTGAGCCAATTGCTTTTACTTCAGCACCTAAGCCGTGACCATACAGAAGCGCGGTTTTTGATGTCCCTTCGCGCAGGCCGTAGAAGTTGTCTCCATGATATGCCAGCGCCGTGTGGAAGCCTGTGTCAGCCGCTTTGCTGATCCCATGGGCACCCACATTTTCGCGATCCTGATTATTCTTGGCACGCAGTCCGCTGACCATCAACTGTAACGGCCCGGCGTAGTTATTTGCTGTAACAATATAATTCTCAATGCGCGTGTCGTTATTGCTGTCATTGTTGTTATCAAGATCGTCAAAGTTGCGTCCGTAAAGCGAGAAATTGCTTTTCAGGTTATCGCTCCACTTCACGTCATAGATACCGCCGCCGGTTCCGGCGAGGAAGATCACATCGGAATCCAGCCAGTGAATATCAAAGTTGTCGCGATCAAATCGCTTACCTGCCCATAGCGTCGAGTTTTTCCACGGACCGGTGAAAGTCGGTAATGAGCCTAACTCAACAAATGCCTGACGAATATTGAGATCGCTGGTCGCGCCGGTCCAGTCGTTATAGCTGCGTTGTCCATCAGCCAACATCACTTTGTAGCGTGAGGTCGCGCCGCTTGCCATGGTCTGATTATGTTCCAGATTTAACTCAACATAAGTGTTGTTTTCGTTACCCAGACGACCTACAGCTCCGCCCGTTTGTCCGGCAGGCGTGACGTAAGGACCGCTTTGAGTCGAGGTTGCGGAATCACTCATGATTACCCCAGAACGTGCATAACCGGAGAATTTGAAACCACTATTATCGCTGTCACTTTTTTTACTGCTGGCTAACGTTTCAGTGCGTTTAGCCACATCGGCAGTTTGCTGCTGGGTTATTTCAGCCGTCTTCGCCACCTGGCGAGTTTGTTGTTCATTGCTTGCCGTTCGAGTTTCAAGTTTTTTAACTTGTTGTTCTGCATCCCTGGCGCGGGCTTCAGCTTGGGTGGCGCGGCTTTCAGCCAACTGGAGACGTTTTTCCAGCGCATCAAAGCGCGCTTCGATGGAGCTGGCAGATATATCGGCGCTTTGCACCGAAGCTGAAACAATAAGTCCAATAACAACAGCAAGATAGCGAGGTTTCATCATCATTTTTATCACCCAGAGGAAGTCTAATTGTTACAAAGAAAATAATTTAGCTAAAATGCTAAACTGGTTTTTCTTGTGACAATATGCACTACAAATTAATTATGGCAATGAATCTATTCGATATTTTATTCGAACTGTGATCTTACTGGCAATTCATTAATTGAAGATAAAAATTAAATTGTACTTTATTTGCTAAACCGGTTCTTCTAGTCTGTAAATAAGCATTTATCAGGATTTTATTGAAGAGAATGAAGATGAAAAATCGGGTTTGGGTGTTAGGCGATGCCGTTGTTGATTTGATCCCTGAAGAGGATGGCCGTTTACTGAAGTGTCCCGGTGGCGCACCTGCAAATGTTGCCGTGGGCATCTGTCGTCTTGGGGGAAACAGCGCATTTATCGGTCGTGTGGGTAACGATCCTTTTGGTATTTTTTTGCGTAAAACACTAAACGATGAAGCAGTGAACACGGAGTTTATGCTGCTCGACTCTCATCATCGCACTTCCACAGTAGTGGTTGAAAACGATATCCACGGTGAACGATCCTTCACATTTATGGTGCTTCCAAGTGCCGATCTTTTCCTACAACCCACTGACATACCGACATTTAAATCAGGCCAATTCTTGCATCTGTGTTCTATATCGCTGTCCGCCGAACCCTCACGTTCTTCAGCTTTTTTAGCCATTGAACGGATGAAAATGGCCGGAGGGATTGTCTGTTTTGATCCCAATATCCGCCACGATTTATGGTCGGATGATCAACAGTTGCGAGAATGCCTTAGCCAAGCGATGTCGAGTGCTGATGTGATAAAGCTGTCTGAAAATGAACTTGAGTATCTGACCGGGGAAACACAGTTGTCGGAAGGTATTAAACAACTTTGTCAGCGCTATAACCCGGAACTGCTGCTGGTCACCCAAGGCAAAAACGGCGTACTGGCGTACCGGAGAAAAAATGCGTCATTGGTGCAGCATTCGACACCCAAAGTGACCGCAGTGGATACCACGGGGGCGGGGGATGCATTTGTTGCAGGGTTACTGACCGGGCTTGCACAAAATTGGCCGGTAGATTCGCAGGAGACGTGGCATCGTCTGCTTAGTCAGGCCATGGCTTGTGGTGCGCTGGCAACAACGGAAAGAGGAGCAATGACTGCATTGCCGGATGCTGGAGAGTTAGCCCGATTTTGTGCTCAGACTCTTTGAGAGAGTGATGGCGTATAAGAAATAGCTAATACAATTGATAGATTATTTGTATTAGCTTTATTAGCTGTATTAACCGCGACTACATCAGACTCGAGTTTTGAAAATCGCCGTGTCCTTGGATCGATTACTTGTCGCTTCCCTGCGACTCGCCCTGATATAACAATTACCAGAAGTACTTCACACCCGCGCTGGCAGAAAAGGCCTGGTCATTCGCCGTGCTACTCTGCATTCCGGCAAAAAGCTGCACGCTATTCAAAAGAACGTAATCAATATCTAAGCCGTAATCGAAGCTATTTCGGTCAAACTCTGGCGAGTTCAGCGAAATTTCCTGCCCGCTCATATTGGTCGTCAGTCTCATATCGCTGATATCACGCGCCACGATCTTGCTGGCCTGCGCCCAGGCTGACAGATGAAGTTCATTGCTCACCATATAATTAAAGCGAGAGCCCAGCGCCACGCTACTCTGGCGCCCTTTCATGCCACTGACACTCACACCCTGTGGGTTTCCTTCATCGATACTATCGGTATTAGAACGATCGTATTCAACGCCGAGATAGGGCGTGATATCGGCTTCATGCGGTAAATGAAATGCGTAGCCTGATTCAAAGTAAAGGCTCGCGCTGCTCATATCCGTATTCGACTTCTGGCTACTTTGCGTGCCATTGCCGATAACCGGACGTTTAATGTCTGCATCACCACGCTGGTAACTTGCCAGACCGTTCAGATAAAACGCGCCATCGTTGAACTGCCCATAAGCGCCAATACCATTCTGACTCCCATCAAGACTCCCACCGTTTCTGTCCAGTTTGGCAGTGATATTATTTTTATTAACGAAGCCACCCAGCAGCAAGGCATTACTAACACGACCATCCATCCCCACAGAGGTGTTATTAGTGGTGCTGCTCACCTGGTTCCATCCATCAGGCTGATACTGGTTTTTCATATAATCATAAGAAGTCCACACGCCAGGGGTAACTTTACCCATGCCATACATGGCACTTAAACGATTCACGACAGTTTGCGTAAGGCGATTTTGCTCCGCCAGCAACACGGAAGGTAGTTCGGAATAAATGACGCCAGAATGGCTATCCACAATGCGCTGAACACCATCTCCTGAACGAGTAGATTGTAAGCCCGCGGAATAATCCAATAATTGCTGCTCGTCTACCGTCAATAATTCACCGTTGTACTGCTTTAATGCAATGTCATTAGCAGCAGCAAAAATGCTGTCTACCGCTTTGGCGCCCGCCATTGACAGAGAATCTCCATTACTGACGGCATTTTGCGCAGAGACTTGTTCCACATCGAGATTGACTTGGTCAGGCGTGTAATTAACATGATTAATCTTCAGGAATTTGCTGCCATTGACCTGGCTAAATTGCCCCTGAATATTTTGCGCATGCAGAATGTCGTACGTCCCGTTAACCACGTAATTCTGATTAACCACGTTGACCGTGCCATCCAGCGCCGCGTTACCGCTAATATCAAGCTGATTATCAATGTAGGCATTAAGTATGCCGTTATGGCTCTGTGAATAATCGCCTTTCACTTTCAGTGAGCCGTTAGATAAATCTATCGTCCCATTGTTATAAGTCGAACTCACTGAACCAGAACCCGTTAATAACCCTCCAGGGGAAATGTTCACCGAGCCACGATTAATACTGCCACTAACCCATAGTGTGCCCTGATTTATCGTCGTATCGCCGCTATAGCTGTCATCCCCTGCCAGTTCCAGAGTGCCGTTACCGTTTTTAACCAGACCAGCATCACCGGATATATCATTACTGAAGATGTAATGCGAATCGGGTACTTGAGCATTAAAGTCGCCAAAGAGAGAAGAAAAAAGCATTGGGCCATTTTCTGCACGCAGAGCATTTAACTCACCCCAACCATAGGTCGCGTTATAATGTGCCCCTTGTGGGGAACCAACAGGCAGATAGGTTGCGGTCGTTAATATTGTCTGTTTTACCTGCTTTGCGGTCATCCAGGGATATTTTTGCCATACATTTGCTGCCGCTGCCGTAACTTGAGGTGCGGCACCTGAAGTACCGTAGAAATAAACATGACCGTTGTTATTCTCGCTGAGCAGTGGCCCAACGACATAATCGCCAGCAAGACACCAGGCCGCAGCCCTTCCGCAAGCATTACTGCCTTTAATTACACCGTTTTCGTCATACTCACTATAGAGCTGCTTATTACCATCAAGACCCACTACCGTGATTAATCCATTTTCGATAGAGCGATCAATCAACGGGGTCAGGTTTTCTGCGGAGGGTTCATTAAATAAATCATTCCCGGCAGAAAAAACTATCAAACCATTGCTATTAACCAGATATTTTAATACTGATGTAATCGGTGAATTTGCATCGTAATGATTATAACTCCCCCATGAGGCATTAAATAAATTGACCCCATAATGCTGATGCAGATCCATAATTGCAGCAAGTTGATCATCAATCATTGAATGGCCAAGAGGGTCATCGGTCGTTTTCGCTTCATAAAGCTGAATGTCCTGGCTACCTACATATGTCCCACCACTCCCCGTACTGGCAAGGATTTGAGAGACATAGCTACCATGTCCAGAAGTATCCATATCAGCCAGTGCCAGCGATGCTGTAATATCCTCGGGAGTAAATGCTCCTGAGCCAAGGTTCTTCCCCTGCCCGACATAATGCAAAATAATGGCAACCTTACCGGTTATATTGCTGAGGCTTTTATTAATACCTGAATCCAATACCCCAACTTTGACTTTATTATTATTTTCCGCAGGAGTTTGCACGTCGGGTTTTATCGCTGGAGTATTTATTGCTTGAGGAGAACCTGAGCCACTACCACCACCGCCTCCACCACATGCCGTTAACAAAAGAGGAATAAAGAACGCGATCTTTTTTAACTTTAATATATTCATTGTCTCAGTAATGTCTTTTTTTGGATATTTATTATGTGATTCATGTGGGTAATAAACATTACTTAATCGCTGTGTAAAAATCAAACACATTATTGAGAGGCAATTCATTCAATCATTAATATAAATAGATAAATTGAACACTCATAATTTCGGGAAAATAGAGCTAAATATTACGATTAAAAGCTATGATTACTGAATGAGAAAAAAGATGAAGTAGGGATTAGGCCAATAATTAAAGGGAACATCGCGAAATTCGATGTTCCCTTTAATTCATAGTTTTAAAATAGTCGCCAGGCCAAAAGGCTCAATCCTACTTTTGGGTAGCCTTACGTTAAACCCGCTATAAAACCAACATCATAAAGCGGCTATTGGGGTCGAGTTGATAATCAGCAAACGGCTCACAATCGACAAAGCCATGCTTGAGATAAAGCTGATGGCAAGCAGCAAAGCCCGGCTGAGTCCCGGTTTCTAAACTCAGACGCAGGAAGCCACGCTCACGCGCAACTTGCAAAATGTGCAGCAAAAACTGGTTTGCCACACCACGGCGTAAAAAATCCGCCGCGGTACGCATTGATTTCAACTCACCATGCCCATCATCGAGCATTTTCAGTGCACCAATTCCGGCTAATTGCTCCCCTTCCCACGCAGACCAAAATGTCACAGCCGGGTCACGGAGTTTTTGCACATCCAACGCGTGGCTGCTTTCTGGCGGTGATTGTTCCAGCATGCCGGAAATATGGTAGGCCACTAATGTCTGCACCGCCGGATGCGAAAGATCGTCAATTTTGATTGTGAACATACGAGGTTTCCAAATGTTGGGTAGAGAGCAAGTAACATATTTGCAACATCAAAACGAACAATTACCTGTACGTCCAATAACGATTACTTATAGCCCTCATTTCTTCATTTGCTGTAGCTGAATCTGATCCGCGTATTTGGCCTGTTCTGCCAGCGATGAAAACTGTGCCGGAAGATAAAAACTCTCCGGTACCTTAAGCCCACGCATGTCGCTGCCAGTGTGGATTTGCAATTCTCCAAGCTGACTTATCGTCACCCCGGCAACGGTTTCAGGCATCACCAAGCGATAGGGCTTCGCCTTTTCAAATGGGACAGGAGTCGGGTAACGGTTCTCGCTGAGATCATAATTACGGTTGAGCACCAAAAATTTATCCGGCACCCGGCGCTTGCTGTTCCACCAGTCGCCGTCCACTTCGCGGAATTTTCTTTCTGATTCTGTTTTGCTGACCGCGCCAAGTTGTACCAATGCCTTGTGTAACGCCTTGTCTATCGCATGATCGTAAGACTCAATTGACCTGGCGTGTCCGTGCAAAATCACGTTTATCGCAAGCCTTGCGCCCAATAAATTGGAATAGAGATCTTCGGGCGAAAAAGCAGATATCTCCTCAGAAAATCCCGGAACCGACTGGAATCCATACCACTGAGCAATCTCATGCCATTGCGCAAGCTGGAAGGCAAGATGCCCCGCAAGCCAGGCCGCAATCGTATAGCGTTCAACCATGGACGCGGGTGGATTAAACGCATGAAGCTGAATGCGTCGGACACCCAATTCTTCGCTATAGAACAGCCGCCAGTCCTGGCCAAGCCGTGAGTAGATCTGCGTGAAAAGGTAGAAGGTATTATCAGCAGTATCACGCACGTGGGCGATATCAATAAAACCCCCACGGCGAGTGTAAATGAGGCCACTTTTCTCCTCACTCAAACCAACAATATTTTTGACTGCTCCCAATGCGCTATCGTTGTAACGATGATGACCAAGGGTGGTAAGCGTCAGAATATTACCAATCTGGTAGACCGGAATGGGTACACCGACGGCTCGTACTTGCAGGTCATATCCAAAGGCACAGCAAGGTCGTAAAGACTCAGGAGCCGTGAGCTCTTGTGTTATTGGCCATACTCGCCTCGCCTTCTCAATGGGCAAGATATCTGCTGATTTCGGTGACGCGCCAAAACTCAGGGATGCCACACCAAGCAGCAGAGAAAAAATCCAGCGCTGCATTAAAATGCCTCCGCAACTTGAAAGTAAAACCCGGCACTCTCTTTGCCAAACCCCAGGTCGAGGCGAATATTCATGTCAGGCTTAACCTCGAAGCGGTAACCCGCGCCGATGGTAGGTAACAGCGGGTTATCTGAAAGATTATGCGGGCTGTCACCCAATGCGCCCGTGCCAACCCACAACACATAACCGTGCCGCCAGTTAAGCTTTTTACGGTATTCCAATTGTGTGCTGACCACGTCTTTATCGCGATAACGCCCCTGGTAATAGCCACGCATTCGATTATCGTCCCCGGCCTGCGACAAGCGATCCCATGGCACATCACCACGCGCAAAACGCCCCCAAAGATCGAACGCCAACACATCCTGATTGTTTAGCGGAAGGTAATAATTATATTGCAGCTGCAAAACGGTGAAGTGGTTATCCGAGCCAAGGGCAGGATCAAAAAGGCTGTATTCGGCACTAAAGAACTGCCCGTGTTGCGGCCGGGTTATCACATCCCGAGAATCATAGTTGATAGCCGCCGTGATACCCGAACTCAGCGAATTTCCTTTCACGTTGTAGCGGGAGAAGTTATCACCGGGATGTTGATCATCAATACTTTCAGCGTCATACGTTGAAAAATCCCAACCCAAACCGGCATACAGATCATCAACCACCTGGCGCATGATCTGCGGTTGAAGGCTAATCGATTGTTGCGTGTATTTCTGCTCATCACCCTGCGCCGCATCGTAGCCAATGCCCCAAAAACCGGTCGGGATCTTCGCAAGCGATCCATCGACAAACAACCGCCATTCATCCCCCGAAAAGAAGGTGTAATTCTTCATGCCAAGCCCTAACGCGCCGCTAGTACTCACAAAACCGGTAAATGACACCGACGAGTTTTGCGTGACATGATCGTTGGGATCAACGCGGTACACTCCCGCGATGGCAGTCCCCAGGCCCAGTTTCAACTCCGGGGTATAAAACGGCCCAGGCAACACGCTCCAGTCAATGCCTTTACTGGGGTCATACTGATTATCAGCCCCCAGCTTTCCCAGAAAACCGTCAATCTCCTCGCGCGTCATGGCAACCGCGTCCGTCGGTGTATTCATCAGGCTTAATAAGCCCAAAAATAGCGCGCCACGTTTCTTCATCAGAATCGATATTCACCTGCGAGGAAGAAGCTATTACGCTCGTTAAAACCAATCTCCGTCAGCACGTTAAAGTTTTGCGTGAGTTCATATTGTGCACCAATCAACGTGTTCCATGGCGAAGTGAGATGCTGTTTAACATCAAAACGCCCATCGTCATCTTTATTTACCGAATTGATCAGCGGCTGAAGTTCGGCAGGCATATGCAAGTCAGATAGATTGCCTTTGAACTCCTGCTGGACGTCCTGATACATCGCGCCTATCCACACGCTTAAATGTGATGGCCCGGAAATTTGCGGCATATCGAAACGATACCCGACGCGTGGCGATATGGTCAGGGCTGAGATTTTGCCGTCCAGAATATCGAAATTGGTACGCGTGTAGTTGGTGTCCACCAGCGTAAACCAGTTTTTATACCCGCCCGCCAACGTAACGCCGGTGCCATAAGTGACGCCTTCAAAATCGAGCGTGAAATCGATGTTCTGTAAATCACCGCTCTGGTTCAGGCTGTGCACCGACGAGGCAATAATCCGGTCAATGCCGGTATAACGCGACGGGTCAGCATCCACCGATACGTTCGAAATCGACGAGCCTTTGGTGTACCCCATCAGCCCATAAATATTTAAAAACGGGAACACCCACATATCAAGACGCAGGTTTTCAGTCTTACTACGCTCACGCGTATGGCCGACATCAATGGCAAACATATCACTGGGAATGGGATGCGTGCCAAGCTTCAACCCGGAGAAGGTAATACTATCAACGTCGACATTCTGGCGAATATTCATATAGCTGAGGTTCACACCAAACGGTAGCGGAATAGAATATCCGCGCGCACGCGCTTCATCTCCCCAGATGGGAAACGTGCTGCTGTCTGTCGCAGTGTCCGTCGTCGCACCAAACGCCGCACCGGATAAAAACAGTAGCGGTAGCGCAATCACCCGGCACTGTTGCACACTCCTTTGGATTTTCTTCATGGCGTTCTCTTAGATATTTGCATTGTCAGTCAGGCGGCAAATTCCCTCTATAGCCCCGCCCCCACATTGAAATAAACGGCTTGTTCGCTATCACTAAAGGCGACATCAATCCCGGTATGCAATCCGAACTTGCGCGCAATCAGGTAGCGAAACCCACCGCCATACGCCACTTCGGTTTTATTAAAGAGATCGTCGGCTTCTTTGCTGGCGCTTCCTGCCCCCACAAAACCCTGCAACACCCAGCGCGGCGTCATTTGCCATTCAAGCTGGGTTTGCGCGGTGCTGACATAATCTCCCTGATAGCGATACTGCGAGATGCCTCGCAATTTGATATAGGGCCGTGCCATCGGTGGCAAATGCCGGTCATGGTTTGAAAGTGACTGATAATTCCCGGCCAGCACCAGCGTGAAATCGGTGCCGAGCGGTTGGAAATATTTACCGTCCAGCGTCAACATGTCGTAGCGATAATCACCACCGAGAAAGCTGCTATAAAACTGGTATTCCGCCGTGGCTGATAACCCGTTGTGCGGGTAGAAAAAGTTATCGGTGGTGTCATATTCCATGACCAACCCAAGTGCTGATGAAGCGCTCTCCTCACCCAAAACACGCTGCAATGCGCGGCTAATAACCGGGTTATCCGCAGAGATTTTGGTATCTGCATAAAACTGTGAAGCGCCGATAAAAAATGGCGTATCTGCTACTCGGAACTGCAATTTTTGCATACCGCCGTAGCCTTTGGTTTGCGTACTGATGCCCTTTCCTCGAGAGAACCCCGCAATGTCACCTGAATAAATATCAAGATTTACATCGGCATAACCGAGTGCGACCAAATAACGGATGCTGTCATTGTTCCAGGTGTGGCGATGTCCACCGCCGACAAACCAGGTGCCATTTTGCGTCGCACCCCCGCCGAATGCCGTGACTGCAGGCGGGATAGTTTTTGCGCCGGGATGGTTTTTCCCGGCTTCACTGTCCGGCGTATCATGCAAGAACAGGCCAAACAGTCCGCCGCCGTAACCTACCGCAGGCTCGGTTATCACCACCGGGACCGGCAAAAAGCCGTAACGGTTGTCACTAAGGTATTCGCTCATATCCAGCATACCGTCCACCTCATCAATCAGCCCGCTGGCAGTGGCGACCAATGGCTGTGCTAGCCCCACGCTGAACAAAAGAACCAACGGGTAGCCGGGCTTCATCACGACGGTTTCTCAGGCTGCACAGCAGGCGCAGCAAACCAGTTATCACGCGGCACCATCACAGCACCTTCCGGCTGGTTAACAAAATTCGGCGACATAATCTGCACGTTGAATTCGTTAAACACATCCTGAATATGGCTGTGCAATTCACTCTTCACGCCAGCCAACGATTCACCCACGCGTAATTTGACCTGTAATTCGTATGCGATGTACCAGTCCATCAAATTGAGCTGTCGAACCAGCGGTGGCGTGCTGGGATCAATACCTTGTGTGCGTTTAGCGGCCAGCTCCAGCATGGCGTGAACCTGCCGCCAGGGCGTGTCGTAACCGATAGTGACGCTGGTTGTCAGATTAACGCCGGAACCTGGATTCTGAGCGCTGAGGTTGGTGATTTTCCCGCTCACGACCACTGCATTCGGCACCGTGACGATGTAGTTTTCGCGCGTGAGGATTTTGGTTGCCAGCATACCGACTTCATTCACCAGCCCTTCGTTATCGCCGATGCGAATGACATCTCCTTTGCGTAGCGCACGAGAATAGGTCAGCACCAGGCCACTCATGGCGTGGTTCATCACCCCTGCCGAGCCGAGTGTTAGCATCAAACCGAAGAAAACGCTGATCCCCTTAAATGCCACCGAGTTAGCACCGGGCAAGAATGGATACGCCGCTGAAAGCGCAAATAACCAGACCATCACGGAAATCAGTTTACGTGTGGCTCCCACCGTTTCCGGGTGCAGGCCTGGCACCATCATTCTTCTGCTTTCAACGCGCGTGAGGAGAATTTTGAGCAACTTGAGAATAAATGCGGTGATTAAAAAGATAATCATCACAATCAACAATCCGGGAAGCGCTGAAACAATCGATAACGCAATTTTCTGGACAACATCAATAGACCAGTCACCCAGCGACTCCCCCCAGACTCGCGTCCACGGGAATAACCTGAAGATCCAACTCAGCCAGACATAAAATGCCGCAATGCCTAAGAGAATCATTAATAAACCATAGAGATAGCTTTCCACCGCCCCAAGGAATTCGCGCCACTTAGCCGGTATAAAGCCTTTTTTACGACTGATTCGTGCTTCAAAGTATTGCTTAACTTTTTTCCAAGATTTGAACGCGCCATAAAACAGCAGCCCTAAAACAACTGTTCCCGCTAAGGTTTTTACAACTGCAGTGGCAAGGTATGACGAGGAGTACTGATCTTTCAAGGAAGTGCGTTGCTCATCCATACGAGCTAACACTCGTTGCGCAGCTTGATCGAGCGTCAGATCATCACCTTCATCTAAATCACCTTCTGCTAATAACATCAGCATCTTACCGTTGACCGTAAATAAGCGGCCTTGCTGGTTATAGCGTGTGACAGGGGTAATTATTATCGGCTGGCGAATGTCTTCTTCACTCAGAGAGCGTAAGGTTCGGCGAATGCGCAGCACGCGTTCCTCAGGCGTGGTCAGGCCAAATTTTGCCTGCAACATAACAATCGGGTGATGAAAGATTGAGATCGTGCGTGCTTGATCTTGTTCGGAAGGTAGTTGCCTGGGTTCCGCCGCATGCAGCCCACCTGCGGTTATCAGAGGTATCCATGCCAACAGGAATAGCAGCGCCCTAATCATATGTTTCACCCAAAAGGAATGATTTTGTTTTATTTTTCAATGACACGAGTAATGCTCTGCCGAGTCATATCTGATTTGAGCATAGACCAGCATCAAGCATATTCAAGATAACAGGAGTGATATTAAAGGCTTGGTGAACAAGGATATCTAGGGTGGTATAGGTAGGGTGAGCACGGTATCATTTAATAAATTTATTAAAGGAGTGTTATTTGTGGACATTAATCACAACACTGGCGAAAACGTCATTACCAGTACCAAAGGCTATATGTGGTTTTTGTCTCTGAATATAATATATTGTTTCTGGTTATTATTACGCAGTGCTCATCGCAGTGATATTGATATACTCCCATTGGCATTACAAATATTGTGTGGCTGCATCATTACACTTTCAGTCATCAATCTTATTATCACACTCAAAATAAAGAAGAATATTAATGATGGTTTCTATCACACGGTGCTTCCTTATGTGGTATTAACCTTTGGAGTATTGTGGTCAATACTGTTTTTAAATTTCACTCTTTATTACCAAAACCAGCTGATGACGTTGATGTTGACCGTCTCAGTATTATTACCGGCCACGATTACGTTCTACATTTCAGGACGGCTGTTGCTGCTGTTCTCGGCACCGCTGGTTTTGTCATTGATGTATGTCGAATTCTTCTTGCTGGAGAAATTCAGCGTGGTGCAGTTTGGCGGTGTCATCATCATGCTGCTGGTTATCTATTCTGCCCGTTACATTCTGCTTGAGTGGTATCAGCGTGTTCAGCGCAGTGAATATGAAAAAAATATCCTGATCAAAAAGCTGGTACAGCAGGCGCACTACGACGCATTAACCGGGCTATTTAACCGCCTGAGCCTGACTCGCTTCTTTGAAGAGTGCGTCATCTCTCTCGCCGGAAACAAAAAAAAGCTGTTTATGATTGTTATGGATATCGATTATTTCAAACAATACAACGATGTGTATGGCCATGTTGCAGGTGATAAATGCCTGATCAAAGTCTCGCAATGCATTGAAAAATCACTAAGAAAAGAGAGTGATAGTGCGTTTCGTTTCGGTGGTGAAGAGTTTGTTGTACTGACGGTGTGTGATGATATTTCTCAGGTCAAAGCGATAAGCCACAGGATTCAGCAAAATATTGCTCATGCCCATATTCTTCATAAGGGTTCTGACGTCTCTTCTGTGCTAACCATCAGCCAGGGTATTGCACAATGGCAAGAAGGAATGGCGCTGGAAGCATTGGTTGAACAAGCAGACCAGCAGCTTTATAAAGCTAAGAAAAGTGGTAGAAACCGTGTTTGCTATTAAATGTTAATAGTCACATGAAAAAACCAGATCCAATTATGTGATATATCTAAGTTTTATTGATTATTCTAAACCGAGCAAAAACAATCTTTGCTCGGTTATTCCTGTTGATTCCCTCATGAGCCCCACATTATTTTTAGCTATAACGTTTAAAAATAAATAAACCCCTACGAATCTATCTAATACAGAATGGTAATGTATATAGCACCATTTATTAAATTTCAATTAGTTAGCCAGTCCCTCTTGTTTTTTTCAAATTGATAATATTCTTAACTATCTTAATTAGAAGTTTTCTTGGTAATTCATAATGTAATAGCAAGTTTCTACCCTTGACTATACTCATTCAGTCCCTTCAATGAACGGAGTTACAACGATGCTAAACAAAGTCCCTTACAAAAGGACAATGATAGCCAGCATGCTCGCATTGATGTCTGGTGCCGTGTCCGCTGCTGATGCAGCCCCCGCGACAACCGCTCCTGAAAACGCAGCAACGCAAGACACCTCAAAACCAAATATCGTGGTTATTTTCGGTGATGATATTGGTTACTGGAACCTGAGCACCTATAACCAAGGAATGATGGGCTATAAAACGCCGAACATTGACAGTATTGCCAGTGAGGGTGCCAAGTTTACCTCCTATTATGCAGAGCAGAGCTCCACCGCTGGGCGTTCTTCGTTCATTACCGGACAAATGCCTTTCCGTACCGGGATGAGTAAAGTCGGCATGCCAGGTGCTCCGCAAGGCCTGCAAAAAGAAGACCCAACCATCGCCAATATCCTCAAACAACTTGGCTATGCCACCGGGCAGTTTGGTAAAAACCACCTTGGCGATCGTGACGAATTCCTGCCAACTGCGCATGGCTTCGATGAATTCCTCGGCAACCTTTACCACCTCAATGCCGAAGAAGAACCTGAAAACCCGGACTACCCGAAAGACCCTGAATTCCGTAAACAATTTGGCCCGCGCGGCGTCATCAAAAGCACCGCCGACGGCAAAATTGAGGACACCGGCCCGCTCACCATCAAGCGTATGGGGACGGTTGATGAAGAAACCCTCGCTGCCAACAACGACTTTATGGAACGCCAGAGCAAAGCCGGCAAACCATTCTTCACCTGGTTTAACACCACACGTATGCACAATAAAACTCACCTCAAAGACGCCAGTAAGGGTGTGACGGGGCTTGGGGACTATGCAGACGGCATGGTTGAACACGACAAAATGATTGGCGAGGTGCTGCAAAAGATTAAAGACCTCGGTATCGAAGACAACACCATCGTGCTGTACACCACCGATAACGGCCCGATGACCGCAACCTGGCCTGATGGCGGTATCACACCGTTCCGTGGTGAGAAAAACACCGGCTGGGAAGGCGGCTTCCGCGTACCGGCGATGATCAAATGGCCGGGCCATATCAAGCCGGGCACGGTGATTAACGACATCTTCGGCAGTAACGATTGGTTCCCGACGCTGGTTGCAGCAGCCGGTATTCCAGATATCAAACAGCAACTACTCACGGGCTACAAAACGCCATCCATCACCTACAAAGTACATCTTGATGGCTATAACCAGCTCGACTTCATCCAGGGCAAAGGCGAAGACCCGCGCAAAGAGTTCTTCTACTGGAGTGATGACGGCGACTTGCTGGCGATTCGTTATGGCCGCTGGAAAGCGCACTTCATGATTCAGGAACACACCGGTATCGATTTGTGGCGCTATCCGTTCACTAAACTGCGTGCGCCGATGATCTTCGACCTGGAAGTGGATCCGCTTGAAAAAGGCTCCGACGGCATGGGCTATAACACCTGGTTCTACGACCGTCTGTTCTTGATGGGCGGCGCGCAGAAATACGTCACAGAAATGCTTGATACCTTTAAAGAATTCCCACCACGTCAGAAACCGGGTTCCTTCACCGTTTCCGATGCGGCGGCAATGATTGAACAAGGTGCCAACGCGAATAACTAAACCCGTCTTCCGGGTGGGAAACCGCCCGGTTTTCAGGAACGCTTCAGAGGGTCAGCCATGAAATACAGCACTACATTGCCGGTTAAAGCACTACCGTCAGCAGAAAAATATGATGGCAAAGGCCCTGAATACAAACGCCGTTTCCACGTCATGGCGAAACCGACTGGCTCAACCTGTAATCTCGATTGCTCCTACTGTTTTTACCTGCACAAAGAAGAGTTACTGCATCAAGACCGCCACACCGGCATGAGCGACGAAGTGCTGGAAAACTTCATCCGTCAGTACATTGACGGACAAGATGGTGAGCAGGTGGTCTTCTCCTGGCAAGGTGGCGAACCCACATTGATGGGGCTGGAGTTTTTTGAAAAAGTCGTCAAATTCCAGAAGCAGTACCAAAAGCCCGGCCAGCGCGTCGAAAACGACCTCCAAACCAATGGCGTGCTGATTAATGACAAATGGGCTGAATTCCTCAAAGAACACCGTTTTCTGGTGGGTTTATCGATTGATGGCCCACGAGAATTACACGACCGCTATCGCGTCACCCGCAGCGGCAAACCGACTTTCGATTTAGTGATGAAAGGCGTTGAAGCGCTAAAAAAATACAAAGTCCCGTTTAACGCGCTTGTCACCGTCAACCGCACCAATGCCCGCTTCCCGCTGGAAGTGTACCGCTTTGTCACCCGCGAACTGGGCGCAACCTACGTGCAGTTCAACCCGTGCGTCGAACCTGTAGATTTCAAAGTCACCGCCCCACAATTCTGGCGCGATGACACCATCCCAATTACAGGCACGCGTCGTGCTAGACCAGGCGATCTGGACTCTATCGTCACCGATTGGTCAGTCGACCCGGAAGACTGGGGTACGTTTCTGAAAACGGTATTTGAAGAGTGGGTAAATAACGATTTAGGCCGCGTGCAGGTCAACCTGTTCGAAACCGCCGTCGCCCAAACCATGGGCATGCCCGCGCAAATTTGTACCGCGTCTGAATTCTGCGGCAAAGGGCTGGCCATTGAAAAAAATGGCGATATCTATTCCTGCGACCACTACGTTTACCCCGAATACCAGATTGGCAATATCGAAGACACCAAACTCGCGCACCTGGCCTTTTCTGAGCGCCAGAAAGCATTTGGCATGGGCAAAAAAGATACCCTGCCGCAATACTGCAAGCAGTGCCCATACCTGAAATTGTGCTGGGGAGAGTGCCCGAAAAATCGCCTTGTCCGTACACCAGACGGAGAGCCAGGCCTTAACTATCTCTGCCCCGGCATTAAAACCTTCTTCAATTACGCCGAGCCGATTCTTGTCGGGCTTGCCACTCTTTTGAAACGCGACTTTGCAGGATTACGCAAATGACTAACAGAGAGAAACTGCTTGAACTTGAGCAGCGCATGAACGAACAAGTTATTGGGCAAGAGTCACTGGTACGCATGTTGATTGTTGCCTTGCTGTGTGACGGGCACGTTCTGCTCGAAGGTCTGCCAGGACTTGCCAAAACACGTGCGGTACGGGAACTCGCTCGCCATGTTGAAGGGGATTTTCGCCGTATTCAGTTCACTCCTGACCTTCTGCCATCTGACATTACCGGCAGTGAGATTTACCAGCAAAACGCCACGCGTGAAGAAGACCAGTTCCGTTTTCGCCCAGGCCCGGTGTTTGGCAACATCATTCTTGCCGATGAGATAAACCGCGCTTCCGCACGCGTACAGTCAGCATTGCTTGAAGCCATGGAAGAGCGCCACGTCACCGTTGCCGGGAAAACCTGGCCATTGCCGGGTGTTTTCATGGTGCTGGCAACACAAAACCCGGTCGACCAGGAAGGCACATGGCCGTTGCCTGAAGCCCAGCTCGACCGCTTCCTGATGAAAGTCCTGGTGGATTACCCATCCAAAGCGAACGAACAAAAAGTGATGCAACTGGTGCGTGATGAGCAGCAGAAAAAGTACCAGGTAGGCTCGGTTGAGGCTGGGGAAAAACAGCCGGAAACGCTGATGTTATCGCAACAGGATATTGCTACCTGCTGGCAGCAAATCTCTGCGATTTACGTCGCCCCTACTATTGAAAACTACATCGTGAACCTGGTGGATATGACTCGTCATCCGCAAGGGGTTAGCGATACCCTCGCCAGTTACATCACCTTTGGCGTCAGCCCGCGCGGCACACTGGCACTCGACCGATGTGGCCGTGCGTTGGCCTGGCTTGAAGGCCGCGATGCAGTATTGCCAGAAGATATCAAGCTCGTCGCCCCGGCAGTGTTACGCCACCGCCTGATGCTAAGCTACCAGGCCAACGCCGATAATTACTCACCAGATGATGTGATTCGGATGTTGCTTGATGCAGTGGTAGCGTGATGGACAACGCATTGCAGGTGGACAGAAAAACCCTGATGGCCCTGGCAGGCGAAGCGCGACTGCTATCAAACCCGCCGGGGCAAATCCCACCGGGGGCGCTTGCAGGTGAACGCGTATCACGCCAACAGGGGCGTGGGCTCAATTTTGACAGCCTCAGGCGCTATCAACCCGGCGATGATGTGCGGTTGATCGACTGGCAAGCAACAGCGCGCCTGCGATCGCCATGGATCAGGCTCTACAACGAAGAGCGCGAGCGCCCGGTTTTCTTGATAGTCGACCAACGGTTAGATATGTTTTTTGCCACTCGTGGGCAAACCAAATCCGTCGCCGCCGCCAAAATTGCTGCTCTGCTGGCATGGCGCAGTTGGCACGACGGCGATCGTCTGGGTAGCGTGATTTTCAGCGATACCCAATACAGCCTGCAAAAGTGCCGCTCTCCGAAGAGCAATCTCCCTGCCGTGCTTGATGATGTGCTGCAATACAATCAACAGTTACCCGAACGCTATCCTGATGAAACGCCCGCCTCTGTCACGTTGACTCACGTGCTACAACACGCAATTCAGCTGATCCCCAGCGGATCGTGGGTGGCAGTCATCAGCGATTTCCACGATCTGGATGCGCCGAGTGAGGCATTGCTTGCAGCCCTGAGACGACGCTGCGAGATAAGCGCCTTTGTGATCCTCGACGATCTCCATCTTAAACTGCCCGAGCAAGGTGATTTAGCCGCCAGCTATCAGGAGCGTGAGGCGGCATTTTCTCTTTCATCCCGCTTGAAAGATGAGATTGCACAAAGCACAACTTCTAGACTTTCTGGCCTGCAAAACCGGCTCACACGACTTGGGATCCGCGTAAATCAGATAGTGGTCGCGCAGGATCTTCTCAAGCAGCTACAAAAGGGAGTCTGAATGCTGGAGAAAGGATTTAGCGTGCCGGACCTAATAAACCCAGCACTTCCGCAAAGTATCTCCTGGCTTCCATTACCCCCAGGTTGGTTTGTGTCTGGCGGTCTGTTGCTGATTGCCCTGCTCATTTTCCTGCTATTTCGCCTGGCACGCTGGCGGCGAAACCTGTGGCGGCGTGAAGCACTGGCGGCTTTGCAGCTGCCGCACAGTGTTGATAGCTGGCTTGAGCTAATAAAACGCATTCTTCTGATGCACCAGCCACGAACCCTCGTCAGCCACACGCTCTCCCCGGAACAGCTTTTACAGCAGGTGGAAATCGACCACGATTTACGCCAGCAACTTAGCGACAAATATTGCAGGCCCGATAACCAACTCGACGCAAGCCAGGCTGCACGCCTGCAAACTCAATTGAAAAACTGGCTGGAGAAACTGCCGTATGTCTGAGTTTCTAAGCCGCATCGATTTCGCCTGGCCGTGGGCCTGGTTATTGATTTTCGTGCCATTGATTGGCCGCTATTTTTTGCCTCAAGACCGCGCAGTAAAAGAGCATGTTCGTGTGCCGTTTCTGCCAGAACTAATTGATGAGCTAAAGCTTAACAGCCAGCCGGTGCGCAGCAGCAAACTCTCAAGCCTGCTTTTCTGGCTGGCCTGGATACTGTTAGTAGCCGCCCTATCACGTCCGGAATACCTGACGCCACCACAGCATATTCAAAAACCGATGCGTGATGTGGTGCTGATTCTTGATGTCTCGGGTTCGATGGCAAAAAACGACGTTCAGGGTGGTGTAACGCGATTGCAGGCGGTTCAGGATTCAGTACGCAAATTCGTCGCGGCCCGTAAGTCTGACCGTATTGGACTGGTTATTTTCGCAAGCTCCGCCTGGCCATTCGCACCTGTCAGTGAAGATAAACAGGCGCTACAAACCCGTATCAACCAATTGGCTCCCGGCATGATTGGCCAGCAAACCGCGATTGGTGACGCGTTAGGCGTGGGTGTGAAACTGCTCGACAGTACCGCCAATAAAGATGCCAGCAAGCTGGCAATTTTGCTCACCGATGGCAACGACACCGCTTCGCAATTAGCCCCACCGCTTGCCGCGCAACTGGCCGCAACACATCATGTTCAGGTGCATACCATTGCTTTTGGCGACCTCAACAGCACCGGTGATGACAAAGTCGACCTCCCGCTAATGCAGGATATTGCGCGCATTACCGGTGGCAAATCCTGGACTGCTGCCAGTTCGGGCGCGTCGCTCGATAGCGTCTGGAAGGAAATCGATGCCATCACGCCTGTTCAGGTCAAATCCATCGGTTGGTCGTGGCATATTCCGCTATTCCAGTGGCCGCTAATACTCGCGCTGGTATTGCTGATTTTGCTCGCCATCGGTCGTTTTGTTCGGGGGAAAACAGCATGAGTGATTTCCATTTTGTTTATCCCTGGCGGCTAGTCGGCTTGCTGATTTGCGCTTTGTTGTGGTTTATCAGTACCGGGCAGCGCAGCGCCTGGCACAAGATTATGGACAAGCCTTTCGCTAAGGCGCTTATTATCGGGCGGCAAAAACGAATCACTCAGGTTTTACCATGGCTGTGCGCATTAGGCGTTATCGGGCTGGCAGGCCCAACATGGCAACGCGAACTGCCTGCGGCATTAACGCAGCAAAGCAATATGATGGTGGTTCTGCAACAAGATCCGGCAATGTACGCGCAGGATCTCGCACCCAGCCGCCACCAGCGGATGCAAAGCAAAATCATGGATTTGATGTCGCGCTCAACCGGCACGCATTTTGGCCTGGTGGTCTACAACAGCCATGCATATTTAACGACCCCGCTCACTTCAGACCCCTCTTTTTACGCGCTGTTTTTGCATGCCCAAAGCCCAAATCTTTTGCCTGAGGGAGAGAGCTCAGGGCTAAAACAGGCCATCAGCCTTGCACTGAAAAACATGCCGGAAACATCGAATACTCCACGCAATATTTTGCTGGTCGCCGACACCGTTTCAGCGCAGGACGCGGCCTGGCTTGCACAACTTAAAGCGCCGATTCAAATCTGGGTTCCTGGCACCGCACGCGGTGGCGAACTGCCGGAAAGCTACGCCCAGAGCGGCATTGATACCCGACTTAACGTCGATCGCTTTAGCAAGATTCGCGACGGTGGTATTCCCGTAACGCTTGTGACCAGTGACGACAGCGATTTATCCGTCATCACCAGCCATATCCAGCAATCGGTCAGTGCGCAGAATAATGCACGCGGTGATTTGCACTGGAAAAATAGCGGCTATCTGCTGGTTATCCCGATGCTGATTTTGTTGTTGCTTGGGCGGCGACAGCTGATTTGCTGGCTCATTGTATTGGTACCGCTGCTCTATCTGCCACAAAGCCAGGCCGCATGGCAGGATGCGTGGGTTAGCCCGGATATGCAGGGGCAGATCGCTTTCAAAAATGGTGATTACAAAAAAGCGGCTGAACGTTTCCAGGACCCGCTCTGGCAAGGCATTGCTTACTACCGTGCGGAGGATTTTGTCGCTGCCACATCAGCATTTCGCCAGGCACCGCAAACCGCTGAAACCCTGTTATGGACGGGTAATAGCTATGCCCAGCAAAAGCAGTGGCAACAGGCAATCAACAGTTATGACCGCGCATTAAGCCTACGACCAGACTGGAAATCGGCGCAACAAAACCGAGCCGCAATCGCCAAAATCATTATGGAATTGCGGCAAAAAGAGCGCGATCGCCAGGCGGCACAAGGCAAAGAGCAAGACTACAAACCCGATGAGATAAAGCATGATTTGAAGAAAGATCAGGGCGTGAATCAAAAAGATATTCAACCGGTTGAAAGCAGCAGCCCGCAGGTTAACCAATGGTTTGAAAACCTCGAAGTTTCCCCATCCGGCCTGCTGGAAAATCTCTACCGCGCCAATACGGAGGAAACGCCATGAGAGCCATGTTTATTCTGCTTTTGCTGGCGGTACTTCCAGCCCGTGCCGCAATGGACATCACACGTGAACTCGAGGTGCCGGAACATGTGGTGCCGGGCCAGCCAGTACGCATCGCTATTACTTTCTGGACAGATAGCTGGTTTAACCCGCCGCCTGAGTGGCCTGACTTTAAAATTGAAAACGGCTCGTTAATGAGCACACCACTGCCAAACCAGCTGTTAAGCCGCCAGAAAAATGGCATTAGTTGGAGCGGAATTCGCCTGGAAAAACAGGTCACGGCATGGGATCAAGGCGTGCTGCTTCTGCCTGCAGTAGAAATTACGCTGACATCACCAAACCAGCCGCCGGTAACGGTGCAGTTGCCAGAGTTGAAAAAAGAGGTGGTCTGGCCGAAAGGCGTTGAGCAGCCAGACCGTTTCTTACCTGCCAACAACTTAACACTAAGCCAAAAAATCACCCAATATCACGCCAGTAAAGACACCACTCTGCATGCCGGAGATGTTGTGGAACGTATTGTCACAGTGAAAGCTAACGGGATTGTGGCGACACAAATCCCGCAATTGCTGTACGCCATTCCAGGCACAGAAACGCAGCGCCTGACGCCTGTAAACACGATGCTGAAATCTGGGCGCGGCGAAATCGAAGGCGCACAGCGTGAAGAGACATTGCGTTATCTACCCTCGCAGGCAGGAACCATCACGCTACCCCCTATTAAATTGCGTTGGTGGGATACCGCCAATCAGCAATGGCAAGTCGCGCAATTACCCGGTTCAACGATGCCAGTCGCACAAGCACCCGCTGCGGGTAGCGAGTCGGCACTACGCGGCACGACAGGCCAGGATAAATGGCAAACCGTGCTGGTTATCAGCGCCATTGCCATCCTGTTGCTACTCATCTGGTTTACGCGACGCCTGCTCAAGCGCTGCCTGAAATACCTGCACCATGCCTGGCGACGCTTCTGGAACCCGGTTCAACTACCCGAGCTGACTCCCACCAAAAGGGGTGAACGATGAAAAATAAATTATTACTCAGCGCTCTGATCTTTAGCGCTATTGGCACCGCACAGGCTGCCGACCCGCTCTCTGCCTGGAACGATACCGCCGCGAAACAAGCTATTGAGCAATGGGTGCAAAACGCAACCAACAAAGATCGCTCGACCTTTATTCCACCTGAGAAACGCTATGTTGTGTTTGATAACGACGGCACATTGTGGCCTGAAGCACCCCTGACCTTCCAGCTACAGTTTGCAATTGATGAAGTGAAACGCCTTGCTCCACAGCATCCTGAATGGAAGAGCGACCCGATTGTTAGTGCTGTGCTGAACAACGATTTGCAAAGCGTCGCCGCCGCAGGTGAAAAAGGGTTGATGCAACTGCTGGAGATAACGCACAGCAATATCACCACGGATGAATTCGACCAACGCGTCAGTAACTGGGTGGCCAGTCATCGTGATAACCGTTTTGGCTGCCATTACGACCAGATGGGCTACCAACCGATGCGTCAGCTGCTCGACTACCTGCGCGACAATGGTTTTAAAACGTGGATTATTTCCGGCGGCGGCATCGATTTTATGCGTGTCGTGGCGCAGAAGATGTACGGCATCCCGCCAGAACAAGTCGTGGGATCATTCTCACTGAGCGAATTTTCACTAACGGATGACGGCACGCAACTGCGTAAAACCATGAAAGGCGCGTTTAACGACGATGCTGCCGCCAAGCCGGTCGCCATCCATCTATTTATGGGCCAACGCCCGGTTGCAGCATTTGGTAACAGTGACGGCGATTTGGCGATGATGCAATACACCGCAGCAAACCCGGACTACAAAACTTTCGGCTTACTGGTTCACCATACGGATGCAAAACGTGAATATGCCTACGACAGTCATCCACCAGCCAGCGGAAAACTGGTTGAAGGGTTAACGGTGGCGAAGGAAAAAGGTTGGACGGTAGTGGATATGAAGCAGGACTGGAGAACTATCTTTGACCCGAAATTATGTATTCCAGAAACATCAAAACCATAAAACGAAAAAACCCGCCGAGGCGGGTTTTTAAATTCTTTAGAGCTTAGTTAACGCTAACCTTACAGGCTAGTTACGTTACCAGCTGCTGGGCCTTTAGCGCCGTTCTCGATGGTGAAGGAAACTTTCTGGCCTTCATCAAGAGATTTGTAACCGTCGTTCTGGATTGCAGAGAAGTGAACGAACAGGTCTTTAGAACCGTCGTCTGGAGTGATGAAGCCGAAACCTTTATCAGCGTTGAACCATTTTACCAGACCAGTCATTTTGTTAGACATGTGTATTACCTTTTGAATTGAGTGTGCCTTACGGCGATTTGGTATGCTTTACAGATTTTATGAAGCGGTAGAGGAGCACACGACAAAGGGTATCCAGGGATGACTCTTGAAGGACTGCTTTACTAGGTTGCTTTAAAGGTCTGTACGTCAAACCGATGGGGCGTATTAACTCATGCTTAGGCGATGAATGACAAGGATTATTTTAGCCGTCCACAGCTCTATAGCTAAATTACGTCTCATTTACCGTTTCGTTTAGGGGGTGCGAATGGCACCCTTTCGCACCCATCTACCACTACCTTAACCAGTTGTTAGTAATCAATTTTAGCTACGCGACGCAGTGCTTCTGGCGTCACTTCTGGCAGGCCAAAAAATTCCATATATGCAGGAATCATCTCAAACAACATATCTGTTCCAGGTTGTATCTGGCAGTCTCTTTTCATGGCTGCCTGCAAAAATGGCGTGATTTCGCTCTTCATTACCACCTCTCCCACGAAGGTTCCTGGCGTTATCGCGCTAACATCCACCGGTAATTCGTCACCAGCGTTCATACCCAGCGGCGTTGCGTTAACGACAATGGAAAACTCTTTCGGGTTGCGCAACCCGGTAAGCACCTTAAGAGACGGATAGTGGCTACGTAGCCGTTTTGCCAGCTCTTCGCAGCTTTCAGCCCGGCTATCAAACAGCGCCAGCGTATCAACGCCAGCAGCCGCCAAAGACGCCGCAATAGCGGAACCCACGCCACCGCTACCCACGACTAACGCACGAGCTCCACCCACCTGAATGCCTTTGCGCAACACACCACGAACAAAACCGTCGCCATCAAACATGTCGCCACGCAATGAGCCGTCTGGCTCAAGGCGAATGGCATTACACGCCCCGGCAATTTGCGCCGTTGGGCTAATAGTGTGAACTAACTCACAAGTCGAAACTTTATGCGGCATCGTCACCAACGCGCCAATAATATTGGTCATGCGAAATAGAGAAGGAATCAACTGCACATAATCTTCTGCTTTCACCCCCATCGGCACCACTTTGATATCGATGCCTTGCTCTTCAAACCAGGGGTTGTAAATCATCGGTGCTTTGAACGTGGTTGTCGGGTAGCCCAGGTGGGCGATTAAACGTGTATTGCCACTTATGTCCATAATTAGTCCGCCAGCTCAATACGTTTGATATCGCCAAGAATGAAGACATACGCGAACACACCCAACAGTGCAGCACCGCCGATATAGACCAGCGCGTAGAAGAAGTTGCCGGTCGCCGCAACAATAAAGCCGACAATCAGTGGCGTGATAATCGAGGCCAGGTTTGAGCAGAAGTTAAATAAACCGCCTGTCAGACCCGCTAAATTTTTCGGGGCCATATCAGATATCAGCGTCCAGCCGAGTCCCACCATGCCTTGCCCGAAGAACGCTACCGACATCACCGTAATCACCAGCGCATCGGTTGGCATCCAGTTAGCCGAAATGATAAGACTGGCCATCAACAGCCCAGAAATGATTGGCAATTTACGGGCGATATTCACCGAACCGGTGCGTTTGAGGATTTGGTCGGAGACCCAGCCACCAAACATCACGCCCACTGCGGCGGCGAGAAACGGCAGAATGGCGAAGAAGCCCACTTTCAGCCATGGCATATGGCGTTCGGTAGCAAGGTAGGTTGGGAACCAGGTCAGGAAGAACACCAGCGTGGTGTTCCCGGCAAACTGGCCAATGCCCGCACCGAGGATTTGGCGGCATTTAATAAGCCTTGCGACGTTCGCCCAGCTAAAGTTCATCTTCGGTTCAGGCTCGGCCTCTTTGAGGTCGTGACCGATGTACTCAAGCTCAAGACTGTTGGCAGTTTTGGACTCGTGCGGTTCGTGATAAAAACGCCACCACACCAGCACAAACAAAATGCCCACTACGCCGACTGTGATAAACAACGCACGCCAGCCGAAGGTTTCCATAATAAAGAACAGCAGCGGCGCAAACGCAGCAAGGCCAATGTATTCACCAACGGTGTAAACCGCCGTAGCGCGCGCACGTTCATGCTGCGGGAACCATTTCCCCACCACCCTACTGTTCACCGGGAAGCATGGCGCTTCACTAATCCCTAAGCCTAAGCGGCATAGCAGCAGCGTTTTAAGGCCAACGGTTAAACCGTGGAACAGGGTAAATGCCGACCAGAAAAACAGTGCCAGCGCATAGGTGACTTTATTACCGAAACGGTCAAGGAAGATGCCGCCTGGGATTTGCATTACCGCGTAAGTCCAGGCAAACGCCGAGAACACAATCCCCATCGTTGCCGCACCGATGCCAAGATCGGCACTCAGTTGCGGTGCAGCGATACCAAGCACAGTGCGGTCGAGATAGTTAATCATGGTTCCGATAGCCAGAAGGGTCAGGATAACCATTCGGGTACGGGTTCTTTTTACAACACCAGTTTTCTGGGCAGCGATGTCGCCCTGGCCATAACTCGCCATGGTTTATACCTCGGTTATTTGTAGGTTACAGGTGTCTTATTGAACCTTAAGGTTCATTTATTGTTGTAAATCGCATTAACGCATTTGCATTGCGGCCAACCGCACGGCGGCGTTTGTTGCACCGTATTGTTGATAATCCCCTCGCCGCTCAACTAATTCAAAGAAGAAACGGTCCGGGCGGAAAGGTGGCGTATAGGCATGCAAAAACTCATGCTGGCGCACATCACGTTCATAAAGAATATCCAGGCGCTCAAGCCCTTGTAGCAATGGGTTATTTGCCCCGTAACGCGCCAGCAAATCGTCATAATAGTTTGCCGGAATCGGCAACAATTTCAGCCCTTGTGATTGCAGGCCTTCTACCGTCGCGAGTAAATCATCACAAGCAAACGCCGCATGTTGCAGGCCCGTTCCCTGATAGCTGGCAACCGATCTGGCAATTTGCGTATCAAGGCTGTGCGACATATTCAGCGGCAAGCGTATCGAGTGACAAGGGCTGTGCATCACCTGGCTTCTGACCAGGCCATACGGGTCAGGCACGCTCAGTTCGTTATCCAGTTCAAAGCCGAACACCGCGCGGAAAAACATAATCCAATTATCACGGCTGCCTTCTACCAGCCCTAACGCCAGATGATCTATCCCAAGTAAGGTGCCCTGGTTGGCGGTTTCTGAAAGGTTAAAATCGGTTTGATAAATATCGTTTTCACCCAGCTCTGGTGCCTCTATCAGATAAATCAGGCTGCCGTCAGGCGCACACACGGCTGCCAGCGCACGCTCATCTGGCCCATGCTTTTCATGCCAGATTGGGTAACCGTAATCCTGCGCCCGTTGCAGCACGTTTGCCGCCCCTTTCACGCGCCACGCCATCGCGCACAGCGAAACACCGTGACGACGATGAAACTCATCGGCCCAGCTATGCGACTCATGGTTAATAATCACATTCACTCCACCGTTGCGCCACAGTGAAACATCCTTAGAACGGTGCTCACCGGCTTGTACAAAACCCAGTGGTTGCAGTGCTTCGCCCAATGCCTGTGCGTCTTTTGCATCGGTGGCAAATTCTAAGAACTCGATACCCTGATAACTGGCTTGCGGCGCACTATGGAACAGTTGCGCATCAATCTGCGGATTAGCTTTCCAGGTCTGCTCTTCCAGCCAAAGCAGCGAGCGATAACCGTCTTTTGCCGTTGGTGCATTTGGCGTGGCACGGAAACTGTCGTTGAAAATCTCCAGCGACCATGGGCCACGGTAGCCTTTTTCCGTCAGCAAGCGGGTAAACTCGACCACCGGCAATTCACCCTGCCCTGGGAAGCAACGGAAATGGCGACTCCACTCAAGCACATCCATTTTCATCAACGGTGCATCAGCCAGTTGCAGGAAGGTAATTTTATCGACCGGAATATCGTCGAGATTAATCAGTTGGTCACCCAACGAAAGCACATGGAAGCTGTCGAGAACCAACCCCAACGCCGGGCTGTTTACCTGTTTTACACGCTCCCATGCCTGGCGATAACGGTTCACATGGGTGCCCCACGCCAGCGCTTCATAGCCAACGGTTATTTCATTACGTTGTGCTAACTCAGCCAAATGCGCCAGGTCACTGACCTGCAAATCAAGATTCGACGAACAATCAGGTGCCACGTTGCTACACAGCAGCATGGTGTTGCACCCCAGCTCGTGCATCAAAGCAAACTTGCGCCGTGCGCGTTCCAGATTGCTGGCAAACTGCGGGCGCGACGCGCCTTCGAAATCGCGGAACGGCTGAAACAATGTAATAGTAAGCCCGAGATCGGCCGCCATTTTTCGCACATCGGCAGGCGTGCCTGGGTAATAAAGAAGATCATTTTCAAAGATTTCTACACCGTCAAAACCAGCAGCCGAAATTGCGGCCAGTTTTTCAGGCAACGTGCCAGAGATAGATACGGTTGCAATTGAACGCTGCATTATGGCTCCTGGTCTGTCGGGATAAGTCGGTTAATGTTGTATCATTTGGTTCATATTGCAAATTTATAGTTAATTTATTGTTACCCCAGATCACACCTCAGAAAGTTAAAAAAAATAGCGGGCGATTACCGAACAAAACAAAGTGGGGTTACACTTTTCAATCTCTCACTGGCAATTAAAAGGCAGACACAACATGTCAGATAATAACTATCAGCCGCCAAAAGTTTGGACTTGGCAAAAAGGCGAAGGCGGCACCTTTGCTAACATCAATCGTCCGATAGCGGGCCCAACTCACGAACGCACGCTGCCAATTGGCAGGCATCCCTTGCAGCTTTATTCACTTGGCACACCGAACGGGCAGAAGGTGACTATCCTGCTTGAGGAGTTGCTAGCTCTGGGTGTAAGCGAAGCTGAATACGATGCGCATCTGATTCGTATAGGTGAAGGAGATCAGTTCTCAAGCGGCTTTGTAGACGTGAACCCGAATTCAAAAATCCCGGCGCTCATGGACCATTCGGTAACACCACCGATTCGTGTGTTTGAATCCGGTGCAATCTTGCTGTATTTGGCGGAGAAATTCGGCCATTTCCTGCCTAAAGATCTTGCCGCACGCACTGAGACCTTGAACTGGCTGTTCTGGTTACAGGGCTCAGCGCCATATCTCGGTGGTGGCTTCGGTCATTTCTATAATTACGCACCAATGAAAATTGAGTACGCAATTAACCGCTTTGCCATGGAAACCAAGCGCCAGTTAGACGTGCTCGACAGGCAGCTGGCGACACATCGTTTTATTTCAGGTGATGAATATACGATTGCAGATATCGCTATTTGGCCGTGGTACGGCAGCCTGGCAAAAGGTGGGCTGTACAGCGCGGCTGAATTCCTCGACCTCGCTTCGTACAAAAACTTCATACGCTGGGCCGATGAAGTAGCAAGCCGCCCGGCGGTTAAACGTGGACGCATCGTAAACCGCACCTTCGGTGAGCCGTCTGAGCAGTTGCACGAACGCCACGATGCGTCGGACTTTGATTTACGTACCGAAGATAAGCTGGCGAAGTAAACACAGTTGTACTCAACTACGCCCCGCATACTGAAAGTTGCAGTACGCGGGGCGTAAAAATTTAAAATTAAACAAACTATGGGTGGTTTAAGCCTAACCGTTGCAGGTAACTTGCCGTCTGAATTATTCAGTGAGCAAACTGCAAGGAAATATCGTGTTAAAAAAATTCGTACTCGTATTCACTTTCGTTATTGCCGGGTGTGCCAATCCAGGTGATGAGGCGGTCGAAGCCCTAAATACCCTCGAATTCCATCCCGGCACGATGTCTCCAGCGATTAATAGCACCCCGGAAGAATTGCAAACATTGCATACTTCTAATAAGGAGGTGATTACCCGTCTCACTACAGAAATAAAAGCGGCACGGGTCGATAACCTCAGAAGTGTAGATGTTTTTGATAATCGCTATGGTATTGATAATGTTTTCCAGGCGCTGACTCGGCTAGAACAATTCGATGAGCTGAATAACACTTATTTAAAAGATCAAAACAAAGATGGATTAGTACAGATTGGCAAAGCCTTAAAGCCAATAAAAGAAAAAACATCCTGAGCCAACTAAAATTGGTGGATGTCGCTTACGCTAGTCCACCTACCAACGACTTACTGAAGCTCGGATAAGCGATGCTCCATCCGACTCTCGTTCACTCAATAATCAGTAAAGTTGCTTCTCAATCAGCATTTGCTGTAACTGCTTTTTTTGTTCCGTGGTTAACACCTGGCTGACATTAAACAGGTACTTTGCTCGCTGGTAGCGCACCTTACTCTGAATATCACCGATGGCATTAAGTTGTTTCTTCGCTGCGCTATCATCCCAGACGCCAGAATGGAACATATCAACAATCGCATCTTGTGTTAAAGCATCGGTATTAATTTTGGCAATCTCTTTTTGCGAATCTTCGCGCAGGGCTTTTACCTTCTGCGTTTGCTCTGGTGAGAAATTTAATTGCTTCGCCAATGAATCCTGCGGCAGCGTTTCTGTAGCAGAAGATGCAACAGCCATTCCTGAAAAAGCCAGTACCGTAATCAATGTGGCAATTTTAAATACTTTCTTCATTCTATACCCTTAAACATAGTGTGTATTAATAGCATCTGAACGCCCACATTATTAACGCAGTATCAACGTCATTAGAAATCATTAGTTATTTATTTTTAAACAAACCAATTAATTGTATTCGAAAGTTTATTATTATAATAAAGGTTATATGTCACATGGAGTATCTAATGCTTATCACACAGATTATAACTTTGTTCTTATTCATATTTTTGCAATGGATTATTGTCAAACGTACCGGACTGAAACCCTGGGTTTCAATTTTATTATTGCTTCCATTAGTCAATTTGTTCGTATACTTTTATATCGCAACTGCACGCTGGCCAAATGAAAAAAACCAAAAATGTCCAGATTGAATCAAGTGAAGAACCACATCGCAAAGATAAACAGAACCGTCAAGGTTGGCTGGCAGGGTTATTTTCATTGCTGTACACTATATTCACGGTGATATTTAATGAATACAGTAATTATTTTGAATTGAAATACCTACAAACTCCTGTTGAGTTTTTAGTTATTGCACTACTCACCTATCTTATCTTTATAAAAAGCAAAATTGGTGCAGTACTTATGGTTATTTACTTCGCCACACACAAGATAATATTATTAATTTCTGGAGTTTATTTCTCAGTAAGTAATATCATTATCGATGTTGTTTTGTTTTACTGCTATGTTACTGCGGCTCGCGAAATTAATTTTATATACAAAACATAGGATAAAGCCACACTATGTTGCCATAGTGTGGCTGCTGAGCACTAACTATTTGATTATTACTTACATAGCCTACATCCTTATTGGCTACAAACAGCATAGAACCATTTCCCTCAGTACTCAATTATCTTTTTATTTAAAAATAAATGCTGCATTATGGATAAAAAAATACCCGCCGGACAGGCGGGCACATTGTATTGTGCGCAATAAAGCGCACAAACAACATTAAAAAATATCTAATCACTCGGGATTGATAATATCAATGAGACTTGATGCATCAACAAAATAATTTTAATGTGCAATTTGTTATCGGGCAATTGTCTTCGCATATAAAAATAAATTGATCAGAAGTTGAAATTAACCGCAGCATAGCCCCCATCGGCTAAGATGTTATCGCTATGACCATCTTTTCCCTGCATACCCACATAGCGATATCCACCTTCAACTGACAGCGTTGGGTTAACTTTCCAGCGAATACCTGCGTTCGCTTCCCCATACTGCTCAACACCACTGGAGAGCGAATCAGGCGAATAATATGCGTCACCAAACAGACTAAAATGATCACCAAGTGGAAGTTGCGCGCCACCGCCAACGGCTACGGCATAACCTTCATCACCATCACTCCGATTGAGGTACAGTGTTTTCCCACCCAATGTCACCAAAACAGAGCCAAGCGGTATATTCCAGCCCATTCCCAGACTGGCAATATCACCATCATTATCGTTGTGCGCCCAGTTACCACTGAAGGTAAAACCCGGTTCGCTTGCACCAAAACTCATTCCAAGATTAGTCCAATCGGAACCAGCCTCACCGTGAAATGCCACCGCATTAGCATTCGTTACTGCAAAGGTGTTGAATACGATTAACGCAATAAGAGTCTTTTTCATCATAATCCTTGAAATCACTGCAGAGAGATAACTCTATGGTTTTGATATTTCAGGGATGGATGGTATTCAGACTCCCTGGGAGAGGGAATTTGATTTTTGTTTAATTTTAAATAAAATAAGATGGGGCGAAAATTATTTCGCCAGTGCTTTTAGTTATTAGCCAAAATGTAAACCTGCCTCAGAATTTTTCCGGCAAGTTGATCACTGCCAGTAAATATCCACCTCGTTTAATATCGATGTACCCACCATTTTTTAGTGCAAACATCACATTCAAAATACTGCTACGCGATAAAAGAGTTCTTTCCTGAATGTAATCAAGAATGGAAGTTCTCAACCGCGAATCTTCAGGCAGGCGGCTCATTTCAATAAGATGGCCTCGAATGATGGAATAGGTGCGTTGCTGCACCACCACAGAATCGCGATAGAAAAGATGAGTAGTATAATAAGCAAGTAACACCGCAATATCTTTCCACATTCCTTCCTGAGTAATGATTTCATGGGCAAGGCTGGCATCAAGACGCAGCATGCTGCATTCAGTTTCTACACGTAAAATATGGCTGCGTAACGGCTGGATGCTTTCTGCAATACCAAACAGATTCTGGCCAGAAACCGTGGCGATAACCAGGCCATCAGTGGCCCGCAAGACAGAGATCTCGCCTTGCTTGAAGATATAAAATTGCGGGATCTCTTTATATTCCCAGTTTATCCGTTTACGGGGAATCACCTCCATCGGTGTTCCGTGGGGTTCGAGGATGGCAATCAGACGCTGGATAGCTGATTCCGGGCGGGTTGGAGGAGAGATAGTCATTATTTTTCCTGAAATTACTCACGGTATGCACAGGTTCCTTGAAGTATATACCACGCCAAAGATCTCGCTGGGTGCGCTACAGTGCGATGTTTGGCTTATAGATACAACCGTGTTTATTAAAACTAAAACAATATTCAGCAACATTCTTACAACTATTTCCATGATGCAAAGAATTGTAATTTTCAAGCTTTCCTCTTGCACACTATTATGGCTTTGTGCAATTGAATATTTATCCTCCATTTATTTTTAAACAAAATAAAAGTGGAGCCATACACGCCTTATCTTTAGTGTCTCCAGACATTTTCTCACGGGGGCACCCATCTATGTTTCTCGATTACTTTGCCTTAGGCGCACTTATTTTCGTGGCACTGACGCTCTTTTATGGCGTTATTGTTGTCCACGACATCCCCTATGAAATAGCAGTGCATCGTAACCATCCGCATCAAGATGCTATTCATGCTGCAGGATGGGTAAGTCTATTTACTTTGCATGTTTTATGGCCGTTCCTGTGGATCTGGGCGATGTTATATCGTGAAGACAGAGGCTGGGGGTTTGCCGTCAAAAATAATGAAATGGAAATGCTACGTGAAAGGTTACTCCGGCTGGAATCCCAGCATGAGAAAAACCAAAGCAAGTCATCAGTAACCGACTAATTGAGCAGGATTCATTGTGGATTTATTACTTATTCTTACTTATACCGCCATTTGCTTCGGTATATTTAAATTCTTTAAAATTCCGTTAAATAAATGGAGTGTGCCTACTGCTGTATTGGGTGGCATTATTCTTATTGGCTCGTTGTTATTATTAATGAATTATAACCATCCATATACCGAACGAGCCCAGATGGTTACCGTTACGTTACCCATCATCCCAGAAGTGCAAGGCGTCGTGGTAGAAGTGACCGCCAAAGCCAATAAGAAACTGAAAAAAGGGGATTTCCTATTTCGAGTTGACCCCACTGCCTATGAAGCCAAAGTCGAAGCAATAAAAGGTGAGATAGAAAGCGCCCAGCAAAACGTAGAGATGCTCAAAGCACGCCTTGCTTCCGAAAATGCCGATATTGCACAGGCGAAAGCTGAGCGTGATTTAGCCTTGAAAGATGCAGACCGTTACCGCAACGGCAGCCGGGACAAACTGAAAAGCCCGTTTACAGATCAAGAAGTGGTTCGCGCGCAGCAGACGTATCTGGCCGCGCAGGCACAGTGGCGATCTTCCCTCTCAAAGAGAGATCAAACAGCGGCACAGCTTGATGCCATGATAAACGGTGAAAACGCCACGGTTTACCGGCTGAAAGCAAACCTCAAAGAAGCAGAGTACTTCCTTGCAAAAACCGTGGTTCGCGCGCCGAGCGATGGCTACGCGACACAGCTTTTCCTGAAACCCGGTATGTTCGTGCGCCCGTTGCCGCTGCGCCCAGTGATGGTGTTCGTTCCGGATCAAAAAACCAGTGTTTATGCCGTATTCCGCCAAAACTCCGCCCTACGCTTAGTCGCAGGTGACCAGGCCGAAGTGGTATTTAATGGCCTGCCCGGCAGTGTCGTGCAAGGGACTGTGAAGCAAATCCTCCCCGCGATCGCTAACAGCAGCTATCAGGCGCAAGGCCATCTACAAGGCTTGAGCCTTGACCCGAAACTCGACGGTATCTATGCAGAAATTGAGCTGAAAAACGTTGCCGATGTTCAAAGGCTACCCGCAGGAACCATGGGCCAGGTCGCAGTGTATTCCGGTTATTTCGAGCACGTTTCCATTATTCGTAAAATCCTGCTGCGTATGACCAGCTGGATGCACTATCTCTATATTGATCATTAATTTAAGGTAAAAAAGGGAGCCGCCCCATGCAGAAAACAAAAATGTTTATTCTTTTCGCCATCGTTATTCTGACGTGGGGAACAACCTGGCTTGCCATGAAGTTTGCGTTGGTCAGCATGCCGCCGATATTTGCCACCGGGCTGCGCTTCTTAAGCGCAGCACCCTTGCTGCTATGGCTGTTGCACGTTACGCGGTCATCATTGTTATTTCCGCCAGGGCACCGGTTCTTCCAGTTCTGCGTGTTCCTATTTTGTTTCTGCCTGCCCTTTACGCTGGTGATTTACGGCGAGCAATACGTTAACGCCAGCACTGCGGCGATAATCTTCGCCGGAATGCCCGTCGCCGTGCTTCTGATTTCTATTGTGGTACTCAATGCCCCCACCAGCCTGTTGCAGCTGATGGGCGCAATGTTGGCAATGCTCTCCCTGTTTTGTCTGTTGCAGGAAGAGTCCAGAAACAGTCTCAGTAATAACTGGAAAGGCGCATTTGCTGTCGTGGCGGCAGTCACCATGCATGCTTATATGTATGTGCAATGCAAAAAGCGCAGTTGCCAGATTTCGCTTTTCACATTTAACGCCTTGCCTTGTCTGGCTGCGGGTTTACTGCTCACATTGACTGGCGCGGTAGTGGAAAGGCCGGAAATTGAAAACATCACCTGGTTGTCTTTTTCTTCGATTATTTACCTCGGCGTCGTGGCTAGCGTGTTCGGGATCTTGTGTTATTTCTCGCTGCAAAAACGCATTTCGACTTTTAACACCTCTTTGGTATTTATCTGCTTTCCCGTTATCGCGGTCATCCTGGAGTGTGTAGTGATGGGCAGCGTGTTTTCTCAAACATCGTGGATTCTGCTCGCGGGAATGTTATGCGGCGTGTTGCTGTCCGTCATTCCTGTAGAGAAAGAAAAAATGGCCACAACGACAAAACGTTTGTGGAATTAGCACGATTTTTTCATTGCCATATTTACAAGTAATTAATAGCTGTTAAGAATGGATATTATTTGCTCATAACTGTGGTCAATGTCAGAAGAGATACTCAGGCAGCAGATTCAGAACCTTAAAAAACACAATGCCCGACTCAAAAGAATTGCACACGACTCTCGCAATAAGCTCAGTGCAGCGCTGGACGGGACAGGCTTATGTTTATGGCAGCTCGATGTGCCAAGCGGCAAGTTGGTTATTTTCAACCGTCGCTGGGGTTCCATGCTGGGCTTTCAGCCCAAAGAACTTAGCGCTCATTTTGATGTGTGGCGTGAGCATCTGCATCCTGAAGATAAAGAGATGGTGCTGTCCGCGTTTTATAACCACCTCGAAGGTAAAGCGCCATTTTATGAAGCACTGCATCGCATGCAGGCGAAAAATGGCACCATCACATGGGTGCTGGATCGGGGCCGAGTGACCGAATGGAGTGATGACGGGAAACCGCTGAAAGTTACCGGCACCCACATTGATATGACCAAAGAAAAGCAGTACGAGCAGCAACTAGCAAAACTTGCCAATCACGACCCCCTCACAGGCCTTGCCAACCGCCACGCGCTTCAGGCGCAGTTCGATCTGCTAAAAAAATTGGGCCCACTTTCGATAGCGTTTATCGATCTCGATGACTTCAAAAATGTTAACGATACGCTGGGCCATCGCAGCGGTGATGAAGTGCTGTTGCAACTGAGCCAGCGCCTGCACGAATCCTGCCCACCAGAGGTCACCATTGGCCGCATTGGGGGAGATGAATTTATCCTGTTATTGCCCTGGTCGCTGGAACATCCCGAGATAAACCACATCGCCAGATGCTGTCTGGATGCCGCCATCACCCCGTTCGAATTAGGTAATGGCGCCGCCAAAGTAGGAGCATCTATTGGGGTGAATGAATCCTGGGTGGACGACACTTTTAATAATGCGGTGATTCGAGCCGATGAGTCGATGTACTTGATTAAACGCACCGGCAAAAATGGTATCGCGTTGGGTGCCAGGATTATTATTCAGTCTTAAACCAGGTATTTGTGGAACCAATCAATGGTTCTCGTCCATGCAAGTTCTGCCGCGGCTTTGTCGTAACGCGGAGTCGAATCGTTGTGAAAGCCATGATTCACGCCCGGATAGATATAACCTTCGTAGACTTTATTATTGGCTTTCAGAGAAGCTTCATAAGCAGGCCATCCCTCATTAATGCGCGAATCGAGCTCGCCATAATGAAGTAATAAAGGTGCTTTGATACGCGGTACATCTTCAGTTTTTGGCTGGCGACCATAGAACGGTACGGCGGCTGCTAATTCCGGGTAAGCGATCGCAGCGGCATTGGCTACTCCTCCGCCGTAACAAAAACCGGTGATCCCCACTTTTCCCGTGACCGAATCGTGATGCATCAAAAATTCTATCGCGGCAAAGAAATCATTCATCAGTTTGGTCGGATCGACCTGAGATTGTAGCTCACGGCCTTTTTCATCATTGCCAGGATAGCCGCCAACCGAACTTAATCCATCAGGAGCTAATGCAATAAAACCCGCTTTGGCAACACGTCGCGCCACATCTTCGATGTAAGGATTAAGCCCACGGTTTTCATGCACCACGACCACGCCCGGTACTTTGCCCACGGCTTTTGCCGGGCGCACCATGTAGCCTCTCACCTGGCCATGCCCTTGTGGACTTGGGTACTCAATGTATTCAGCGACAATATCTGGATCGGTAAACTCCACTTGCGTCGCGAAGGCATAGTTTGGGGTCAGCAATGTACCGAGCGCCACGGCCGAAAGGCCACCAACAACAAATTTCCCCGCCAGATCGAGAAACTCGCGTTTGCTGATTTTACCGTGTACATAAAAATCGAAGTATTCGAGTAATTCAGGAGGGAAATCTTTTGCGGTAAGTCTGGTCATTTGCAGGCCCTTTATCGGTAAAAGATAGATAAATAATGGCCTGCATTTAATGATTTTGCCTGGTTCTAATTCACCCGACTGCCACGTACCACGTTAACCCGCCAAATCCCGAAGCACACCAGCACAAGCGCCAGCGCATAACGCCACTCAAGAATGCTCTCTTGCAGGAAGATTGCCGACAATACCGCACCGGATACCGGGATCAGGAAGTTAAATGGTGCAATCATGCCCACACGGTTGTGTTTGAGCAGCAGGCTCCACAGTGCAAACGCCACGGATGATAACAGCGCCAGGTAACCCAGAATGGCCACCGACTCCCACCCATGAAACGCAAGCGTACCGCCGCAGGCATAGCCGCCAGCCGTCAGCACAAGGCCACCAATAGCCAGTTGCCAGCCGGTCATAATCGTCGCATCCATAGTTTGCGAAATACGCTTACCGTACAACGACGCGGCAGAAAGAATAAACGCCGCCAGCACCACGAAACCGTCGCCCATCAGGCTGAAGCTAAAGTCCATCAACTGGCTGTTGAAGTTGACCACCATCACACCGGCAAAACCGAGCACGCAACCCACCACCTTGTTGATGCTGAGCTTGTCGTTTTGGTAGATAAAATGCGCCAGTAACACGCTAAAGAAAGTACCGGTGGCATTCATAATTGAGCCTTTGACACCGGTGGTGTACGCAAGGCCAATATAGAAGAAAATGTATTGAATTGCGGTTTGTGTGACGCCTAGTACGGCTAGCTGGGAATACTGCTGGCGCGACATACGAGCAATTGGCTTACCCTGTAAAAATGCAAATGCCAGCAACAACAAGCCAGCAATCACAAAGCGGTATCCGGCAAAGACAATTTTGCCAGGCAGGTCGTCCGTCGCTATCTGAAATATTTCATAGCCGTTTTTAATTGCCGGGTAAGCACTACCCCATAACAGGCAACAAAAAGCAGCCCCCATCCATGCGATTTTCTTATTAGTAAACCGTGAAACGTTAATACTCACGCCTCTTCCCTTAACCAAAATTAAACTGTCGTTTCAGAATCGACCATTATCCTTCAATAAAGAAAAATAGCGATAGGGCCATCCACACTTTGCGTGGTGGATGGCACGACGTTTAATTTAAGGTTTAGGAAGATGTGAAGGACGCGCTTTCGGATGCACGGCAAAGTGCCCTTCTGGCGCATTATCGACTTTTACATGAACCAGGTCCGGTGCATGACTTTTAATGGTTTTATCGCGGAACAGATAGACGTTAAACGGCAGAATAAACACCAGTACAAAACAGACAATCAGCAGACCGCCATACACATCGTGGGCGTGGGCACCGGGTAGAGAACTTGGCGGAATAAATGACACAATAAACGCCAGCACCGACACCACCAACCCTGAACAGGCGATAGCCAGTTTCACCGGTTTCCCACCTGGAACCTGGAAGGCACGTTTTCTATCACGCTGTTTACGCACCAGTTGGATATACCCGAGGAACAACATCAGATAACTGCACAGATAAATAACTACGGTGAGTGACAGAGCCACGAGGAATGACATATTGCTACCGCCGCCAGTATTGGTCAGGACAATCAGCGCAATGGAAGTGATGATCAACTGAGAGATCACCAGTGCTACAGGTACGCCGTTTTTATTCACTTTGGCAAAACGCGCAGGCAGCAGACCTTGTCGTGCTGTGACTAACATGCCGCGAGAAGGGCCGACAATCCACGAAGCAATTTCGGCTAACACACCCAACATCAGCAATGCCGCAATGACACGCACCGCCCATTCAAAACCGGGGCCGTAATAACCAATCAGAGTACTAAATGCCTGCATCACCCCAGCGGAGAGGTTGATTTCATCATGCGGAATAACCGCCGCGACTGACAGACCGCCAATCGAGCTAAGTACAATGGCGGCAATCACCAACAGAATCATCGCCAGTGGGTAATCACGGGCCGGGTTGGTCATCTCATTGACGTGAGTCGCTGAAGCTTCAACGCCCATATAACTGAGCACAAATGCCACAAACACCACTAATGTGCCAATTTGTGAAAAATCAGGGAAGAAAGTCGCGGCCGACATTTCAATTGCCAGCGGTTGGCCGTTATACAACCAGGCGACTGCCAGCCCCACCAACACGATTGCCGGGAATAAAATCCCAAAGAAGAAACCCGCTTTAGCAATACGCGCGGTATAACGTGTACCTTTGAATTGTGTAAGTGCTAGGCCCCATAAAATTATCAGGGCTGCGATGGTTTTCACCAGCGGATCGGTATTTAGCGCAGGCCAGTTAAGGATGTATGAGAGCGCGCCGAGCACAAAATAGAGCATCGGAATAAAACCGATGGCGATTTGCAAATAGCTAAATGAAATCGCCGCAAACCCCCAGCGTTCACCAAGCGTATTGGAAACCCAGGCAAATAAACCGCCCTCTTCCCAGCCTTCAACGGTTGCCATTTCAGCAGCGCACAAACCAACGGGAATAAACCAGAAAACCCCGCCCATCAGCAGGAAGAAAATCAGGCTAAAACCGGAAGTGGCAAACGTAGGATATTCATAAACCGCCATCACCATCGAAGCGGTAATAGCGAAAAAGCCAAGCAAAGTTAGTGACCTTGCAGGGGCATTTGTCGTTGTGGTGGACATAAGTCTCTCCGCATCCGCAAGCAGATGCCTGCGGATGTTTTTGGTTAATTGATAAGAAAGTGTCTTATGCGTGGTTGAAGCCACCCGCTTCTTCGGCGGTCAGCGAATGCGTAACCGGATTTTTCTCCAACGCCTCAAGCGTGCGTTTCAGATCGGCAATCAGCAATTCAGCCAGGTCGGTACTCATCCCGTGACGGACCAGGATGCGCTGCACCACTAAGTCTTCACGATGAGTTGGCATGGAGTAAGCAGGCACCTGCCAGCCACGGCTACGTAAGCGGTCAGCCAGGTCATACAGAGTGTATCCATCATTCTGATGGTCAGTTTTCAGTGCCCAGGTCAGCGCCGGGATACCGTTCAGGTGGCTGCCATCAAAAATAATCTCGAATGGACCAATCGCGGCAATTTCTCGAGCCAGATACTGCGCAGTCTCGTAACAGGCCATGTGAATTTTGCGATAGCCTTCGCGGCCCAGGCGCAAGAAGTTGTAATACTGCGCGACAATTTGCCCACCAGGACGCGAGAAGTTCAGCGCAAAGGTCGGCATATTGCCGCCGAGGTAGTTAACGTTAAAGATAAGCTCCTCTGGCAGGTCCTGTTTTTCACGCCATACCACCCAACCGGCACCAAGTGGCGCAAGACCAAATTTGTGGCCAGATGCGTTAATGGATTTCACACGCGGTAGACGGAAGTCCCAATCGATTTCCGGCGCGCAGAACGGAGCAAGGAAACCACCGCTTGCGGCATCCACATGCATTGGAATATCCAGCCCGGTTTTCTCGAACAGATCATCGAGCGCATCGTGAATTTCCTTCACTGGCTCGTACTGGCAGGTGAAGGTAATACCCAAAGTCGGCACCACACCGATGGTGTTCTCATCGACATATTTCAGTGCTTCTTCCGCCGTCATCATCAGGCGATTACCTTCCAGTGGCACTTCGCGCAGCTCAACATCAAAGTAGCGGGCGAATTTGTGCCAGCAGATTTGTACCGGGCCACACACCATGTTTGGTTTATCAGTAGATTTTCCGGCCAGTTCACGGCGTTTGCGCCAGCGCCATTTCAGCGCCAGGCCACCAAGCATCGCGGCTTCAGAAGAACCGATGGTTGAGCAACCGAGCGTATCGGTGGCTGCTGGAGAATGCCAAAGGTCGGCGAGCATATTCACGCAGCGCTGTTCCAGTTCAGCAGTTTGCGGGTACTCGTCCTTATCAATCATGTTCTTATCGATGGAGAGATCCATTAACTGGCGAATCTCATCATCCACCCAGGTCTGGCAGAAGGTCGCCAGATTCTGGCGTGAATTGCCATCAAGCATCAGTTCGTCATGAATGGCATGAAAAACATTACGTGGATTGCTTTCTTGAACCGGGAATTGGGTTTTTGGCAGTGAAGTGGATAATTCTACAGATGCATAAACATCGTCATTTTCATTTTCAGCGGGTTGAATGAGCATAGTCATAATTAATCCTTTTCGTATCAGATAAATTTATTATTCAGTTACTTTAGGGCTGGAGTTATTTCACCCAGTTTGGCATGTGGTGTCTTTTGACATTGCTTGAATATTTTCGGCACCGCTACGGTTTCGACTTCATGCCAGTGAACATAATCACCACCTTTAAAATCAGTATTTCTATTGACTACCCAAAAGGCGATTGGCGTCATGGATTTCGGATTCATATCCATAAATTCCTGACAAGTCATATTTTGTGGCGTCGTTTCCTGTTCGGCAAAAGCAGAATTAATAGAAGTAGAAAGAGCCGCAGCAGCAATAATTATCGAGATACTTACTTTAATATTCATAAATTATTCCAGTGGTTATTTTGAATCTTTTGACGCCAGTCGTTTAGGTTGTGCCAGCGCCAACTTCTTACGCAAAGAGATAAAACTCCCGGCACTGAAGATCATCTCCAGGCCAATAAAAGCAGTGGTGAATAGATAAGACTGCTCAGGGTTCATGCCAAGCCAGATGGCGGCAATCAGCAGGTCAAAAATACCGATAAAAATGTTCCAGATAGCCCCGGAACGGCCGCGCATAGTGAAGCCAGAAACGATGCGTGAAACGCCACCGATAATGAACAGACAACAAAATACTATCGATAAAGAGTTCATCCCAACCATTGGATTGGCGACGAAGCTGTAACCCAACAACAACCAGGCGAGAGCGAAAATCGCACTGACAAATTTTGATTTCCAGTGCTGTTGGCGAAAGACAACCAGGCAGTAAAGAGTATAAAAGCCGCAAACCATAAACATCATGCCAATGATATAACTGAGATACAGTCCGGACATAAATGGATAGATAAGACAGCAAGCACCACATATAAGCAGCAGCACCGCCATGACCAGAGCATGTTTTTTATAATAAAGACGAGAAGCTTCACTCAGTGCCTTCATTCTATATTGGTTAAAGATGAACATATTATCTCCGCCGTAATTTCAATGGCTGAAATAGTAGTACCCACCTGGCTGCGGAGTAAATAAGAGTGAAGAGTCATTGTTATACGCTGAGTCTGACATCTGTCTGCGTCTTCTGACATATGTAAGACTCAGCTTGCATTATTCATTCGGCGCTCTGATTTTCATTGTGATACTTATTTTTTATTCTGGTGGCGTTTGGTGATGAACACCTATTTTATTAAGGAGAAGATAATGAAAAAATTAATTCTGGCAGGCCTGTTGGCAACTATGATGAGTTCTGCACCTGTATTAGCTGCAGCGACTGCAACCCCAGCACAGACCGCTGCGGCAACCGCACAAATCCAAAAAGAAGCGGCTGATGTAATGCAAGTTGCGGTTCAGGGTGCCAATGCAATGCGTGATATTCAGTTTGCACGCCTGGCGCTATTCCACGGTGAACCAGCCAGCGCGAAGAAATTGACCGACGACGCAGCAACTTTGCTTAAAGATGACAGCGCTGACTGGAAGAAATTTGTCAAAACCGACGCCAAAGCGAAAATGATCGACGATCAATACGTGATCATTAACGCAACCGTAGCGCTGTCTGAAGACTATATTGCAACCCCAGCAAAAGAGACCGCCATCAAATCTGCTAATGAAAAACTGGCAAAAGGTGACCAGAAAGGTGCGATGGATACCTTACGTCTGGCTGGTATTGGCGTGATGGAAAATCAGTATCTGATGCCACTTAACCAGACCCGTAAAGCGGTTGCTCAGGCCAAAAAACTGCTGGCAGACGGTAAATACTACGAAGCGAATTTGGTACTGAAAGGTGCTGAAGACGGTATCGTAGTTGATAGCGAAATGTTTGCTGCCAGCAACTAATCTGCGTTTGTATTGAGAGTGCACGCGGGGAATGGTCGGGCGATAACTGCCCGACCATTCAATCTCAGTGGCTCATCAAGCTCTCTATCTCCACCTCGATTTCCCGCATAATTTTCGCAATTTCTTCTAACGCCTCCTGTCGCTCCTCAAGCGGTAGCGAATCATGGCGGCGTGACTCAAACGGTTCACAAAGTTTTTGCAAAGCAGTGATTTCCAGTATTTGAGCCGAGCCATGCAGACGATGTAGCGCATGCAAAAACATCTGCGGCTCATCTTCTTCTATTGAACGCACAGCAGCCTGCAAATCATTTGCCGAAGCTTCGCGGAAGGTTTCCAGAATTTCATTCATCAACGTCCGATCCCCCCCAGTATTCTCGGTCAAAATGCTGAGTTTCAAATGCCGGGTAACACAAGGCATTGAACGGCCAACATCGAGTTTGCTAAGCTCATGGGTCAGCGTTTGAATCGATACAGGCTTAAACAGACACTGATTCATCCCACTTTCCAGACACTGTTCGCGTGACTGAGGCAAGGCACTCGCAGTAAGCCCCCAGATTTGCAGCCGCTGATTTTGACGACGTAACGACGCCGCCAGTTCGAGGCCATCTTTTTTCGGCATATTCACGTCAGTTATCAACAAGTCGTACTGCTTGCTGAGAATTTTGGCTTCTGCTTCTTCGCCATCACAAGCCTCATCAACATTGAAACCAATAGTATTTAACTGCCGTTTGAGTAGCAGGCGATTAGTTGGGTTATCGTCCGCAATCAGAATCGATAAGCGCGGCAATGGCGACAGTGCAGCAGGCGTATCGCGCGTTGGTGTTAGCGATTGTTGAGCAGTTTCAACCGCAAGCGTTATCGTAAAAGTGGTACCCAGCGACTGGCGGCTGTTCATCTCAAGCGTACCTCCCATCAGCGTGACCAATTCTTTACAGATAACCAATCCCAGACCAGAACCCGTCTGTTCACGTCCCTGGCGTGCCTGAACGTAGCGGTGGAATAACGTTTCCTGCTCTTCCGGGCTAATCCCGCAACCGGTATCACTTACCGTAATCACTAACGTGCCGTGTTTATCCATTTCGGGGATCAGGCGAGCAGACACCTGAATATGCCCTTGTTCAGTAAATTTCAGCGCATTACCGACCAAATTGGTGAGGATTTGTCGCAAAGCCTGCGGATCGACCAGCACCCGATCATTAGCAGCCAAATGGCTAACGCAGCGCAACGTAATACCTTTTTGCCTTGCCAGCGCATCAAACGAGTGGCATTGCAGGTCAATAAGCTGAGTTAAATCAGTCCACTGTGGGGCAATTTGATATTTACCTGACTCAATTTTATCGACATCAAGGATCTTACCAATCAACCCCAGCAGCGATTGCGCCGTCGCCCCGGCAAGCGCTATCGCCTCTTTGCGTTGGCTGGAGCTGAGATCCGAACTCGACAGCAATTCTAAGAAACCCACAATAGAGCTGACGGGCGTGCGTAACTCATGGCTCATACTCGCAAGGAAACGACTTTTCGCTTTAGTCGCCTGAATCGCTTTATCTTTTTCAGCCTCCAGTTCGTGAGAAAGCGCCTCTTTGAGATGCAGCTGTTCTTCAAGTTGCCGCTGTGATTGTTTTCTTTTACGCACTTCACGCGAAAGAGATAGCCCCCATCCCAGGCTGATGGCGATAAGCATCAGCGCGAAGAGAACCAACTGATAAAACTGTTTGCTGTAAAGGCTCCAGGTATCAATCTGCACGCTGGAAATCTTCGACCACTTCTCCGTCATTTGCAGAATTTCACGCGGAGGAATGGCTTGCAGCGCTTTGCCTAAAATAGACTTCAGTTCTGGCTCATCGCGCGCCATCGCAAAACTAAGAGCCGCGCTGGGCATACCTGGCAGCCGGGTATAGTGCATATTTTGCGGATAATAATGGTCAATCATGTAACGAGCGGAAAGTTCGGTGGTTATCGCCGCATCAACCTCCCCCTCCTCGACCATTTTCATCGCCACTTTGACATTATCCGTTTCAACCCAGGTCGCCTGCGGGAAACGAAGCTTGAGGTCGTGCGTCAAAATGTGCCCCGCTGCCACGGCGATACGCCGAGGTTTTGCCAGCATTACGTTGGCATTTTCTCGGTGTGCGGTAACCAGTACGAAAGAGACATTCATCAACGGATCGCTAAACGAGATAAATTTCTGTGGCTGGTTACTGAGGGTGGCGGCTGGGATCATATCCCACTGACCCGGCACCATTTTTTCAGCCATTTCTTTATTGGAATTAACGATAACTGGCTGAAACTCAAGACCGGTTTGCAGTTGGACGATATTGAGCAAATCCGCCATGATGCCGCGCAGTTCGCCATCGTGATCGATAAGCGTAAACGGTGGGTAGTTTGGATTCACCAGCACGCGGATTTTAGGGTGCTTTTTAAGCCAACTCTTTTCCTCGCTGCTGAATGGTATCGGGGTATTCAGGTAAGAAAGGTTGCCGCGATTTAGCCAGTTCTGCATGACTCGCATATGGGTTTCATTACTAATTGCGCTAATAAAACTTTCAAGGATGTTTCGCAACAGCGGCTGATTCCGGCTCGTGACAAAATAGTTATATTGTTCCTGCTTGTTAAAGTAGTGCGTGATGACCAGCGATTGTGAGAAATATTTCGAGATGCAATTACCGGTGGTCACATTATTACCAATGAAATATTGGTTAAGACCTGACATAACAGACGACAGCGCCTGATAGTCGCTATCGTAAAAGGTGATTTTTGCGTTAGGAAAGGCCACCTTAATCACATCGAGAAATGAACAATCACGTACACAAGCAAGGGTGACTTTTTTATTTGTTGCCAGTGGCAGTAAGGTGTTTTTGAGGGATGTGACCAGTGTTGGCCACGTCTTGATCAACGCTGAAGTTCGCAGCAAGTCGCTCCCTACTTCTTCGCGCTGAGATAACTGCGTGAGCAGAGTATCCACTTCGTTTTGGGAGAGCGCTGCCAGGGCTTCTTTTTCGCTATCGTACTGTTTGATAGCGACTTTAACATTGAGGTTTTTTTGTAATAGCGCGAGAAAATCAGCATTAACACCCTGATAATGTTCTCCACCACTTTCATAATCTATCGGAGAAACTTCCGGCAGCCAGGTGCCGACTGTCAGAGTATTATTCCGTGCCAGCCAGCGCGACTCATCGGCAGTTAAACGAATATCCAGTGCCGATGGTTGATAATTACTTTTCAGCTCAATTAACTGAGAAGCACCGTAGGCTGAAAAAATGTTCAAGAAAAACATTGCTGCCAGATAAACATATAATAGAAACCGCATCTTATTACCCTATTTTATTTCTTTGCGCATAATCATAAAGTTCCATTAATGAGGAACAATCTAACTTTTCCATTAAGCGACTTTTATAGGTGCTGACGGTTTTATTACTGATATTCATTTTGCTGGCAATGGTCGTGTAATCAATACCATTGAGGATATAGCGTAATACTTTCATTTCCTGGGTAGATAACGTATCCAGCTTGTCCTGTTCCGTCGTCGCAGCACCGCTAAAGCGCTCGAGTGAAAATGGGAAATAGCTGTAGCCATTTTTTGCAGCCTCGATAGCCGCAAGGATGTTATTCATGCCCTCCTTTTTACTAACAAAGCCGTTAGCACCGCATTCAGCACTGCGTTTACCGTAGAACAATTCATTCTTTGCAGAGATGATAATAATGATGCCCAGATAGTGCCGTTTACGTAGCTGTTCCAGCACTTCAATACCGCTGATGCAGGGAATATCGACATCGATAATTAACAGTTCAGGCTTGAGTTTCTCGACGGTTTGTACCGCACGCTCACCGCTGTCGAGCTCAGTAGTGACCGTGATACCGTTGGTATCGAGCAAATTTCGAATGGCTATACGCGCCAATGGGTGATCGTCAACGATTATCGCGTTCATTGCGTTAAAAAATCCTGGTGTAGAAAAGAATAGCGAGGCCGGTAATATTATTACGTTTAGAGGTAAATCTGAGTTAGATTAAATTATAACTTGTCCGACCAAGTGTTCTAAAATATTTACACCATGAGTAAAAAACCAACAGAAAATCAATTTTATTGATTTAATCTACCTTTTTAATAAATAGGTTAATCCTGATGCATACCCTAAATAACTCGTGTTGCAGGAAGGCGGCAACGCAGTGAATCCTCAGGAACTTACTCAAGTAAGTGACTGGGGTGAGCGAGGAAAGCCAACGCACATGCAATTCGAAGTATGACGGGTATAGATGATGTCGATCATATTTTTGATTACATGCGTAGGAATAGGATTTCAATTATTCAGGCGGGGTCTTAAATAAAAGTGTTAATTATTTCAATATTATCCCCTCATCCTTTCCCTTAGGGAGAGGATGAGGGCGGTACTTAAAGATTAGTTACGGCTGCCCATTACACCATGAGCTCTTCAGCCCGCTTTCACAGAAAATGAGCAGGGTGTTTTAGGCATTCGCCAGCTGTTTCGCTTTCTCTTCTTCTTCGCGCTGTTGCTGCTCGGTTTCCAGCATCTTCTTCTCGTAAACCTTGAAGAATGGATAGTAGATAGCCAGTGAAATAAAGAAGCAGACGAACACCAGTCCACAGGCGACCAGATTCCAGTTTGAGGTGATCAACGCGCCTAACGGAGCAGGGATGGTGAATGGTGGTTTCACCATCATGCGTGGAATAATTCCGGTGATGGTAAACAGATACACCACTATGGTGTTTGCCATCGGCGCAAGAATAAAGGGAACAGCCAGAATCGGGTTCATCACTATTGGCGCACCGAAAATCATCGGTTCGTTGATGTTAAACAGCCCCGGAATAAAGGAGAGTTTCCCCAACGATTTCAGATAAGCAGCTTTAGAACGGATAAACAGCACAACTAGCGCAAGCGTCGAGCCAGTTCCGCCCATCTGCGCATACCACTGGAAGAACTGCTCGGTGAAAATATTTGGCAGCTCGTAAGCGCTGGTTCCCGCCTGGAACATCTCCATATTCTGCACAATCGCCTGGTCCCAAAGCGGACGAATCAGTGGCCCCATTACCGCATGGCCATGAATACCGAATACCCAGAACAGATCGATAAAGAACTGCGTAACAATGCCGCCAAACAGGTTCGTACCGGTCATAAACCCTTTGAGCGGCATGATGATGTAACTGATGATGGCGTTAATATCGATATTCAAAAAGTGACGCGGGATCCAGAAGATCAACACCACCGCGAGTGTTGGGAATAGCGCTGAAAAAGAACTCGCCACCACTGGCGGCACGCCCTCTGGCATTTTGATTTCAATATTTCTGACTTTAATAAAACGGTAAATCTCGATAGCGATCAGTGAGGAGATAATCGCGCCAAACAGCCCCTGAGAACTTAGCGAAGTAATGGGAATATAACGCCCGGATACCGCGTCTCCGGCAACGGTAATGCCTTCTTTGATATTGACGGGCACAATCATCAGCAAGGTCGCCAGCATAGCCAACAGCCCACTGGTAATATCGTTGAGCTTGTAACTTTTACCGAGGAACGAACCGATAGTAAAAGCGGCATACAGCGACATTAATCCCACGGTAAAACGGAACGGCACATCCAGCATATCGCGATATGGCGCGATAAAATCCATATAACCTTTAATCGGGATATTGAGCAAAATAACGAAGAATGACCCGACAATAGTCAGCGGTAAAATTGAAATAAGACCATTACGGATTGCCTGCATATGCCGCTGGTTGCCAATAGCATTTGCCACCGGCAGCATTTTTTCAGCCAGTCGTTCAAAGTAAGACATTATTCCGCCCCCTCGAATCCGTTGTTTTCAATCACAGCCTTGAACCACTGGCCCGATTTTTTAAGCGAACGTTGCTGAGTCTCTAAATCCAGACGATAAAAACCGTAGCGATTTTTATAAGCGTTTTGCCATGACCAACAGTCGATAAACGTCCACATGTGATAACCCAGACAATTGCTGCCATCAGCCATAGCCTGATGCAAATAACTCAGATGCTCTTTGAGAAACTCAATCCGGTAATCATCCTGTACCTGACCATTCACCATGAACTGTTCTTCGTCAGAAATACCTATCCCGTTTTCCGAGACAAACCATGGCAAATTGCCGTAACGGTCTTTCACCACCATCGCGATGTCATAAAGTGCCGCGGGATAAATCTCAATACCGCGCGAGGTATTCATCCTACGTCCCGGCATAATATATTCTTCAAAAAACCGCTCTGGCATAAAACCATGCGGTTCTTCGAGCAAGGTTTCACGCGCTTTAACACGGCGCGGGCGATAATAATTTATCCCCAGTAAATCGATACGTGTGCTGCCAATAAGCTCGCAATCACCAGGCTGAATGACGGGTAATTGATCGTATTCTTTTAAAATGGCAATCAGTTCATCCGGGTAGCGCCCAAGCAAAATAGGCTCGTTAATACTGCGGGTATAAAACAGATCGGCCATTTCTGCGGCATGTAAGTCCTCCGGCGCATCGCTACGCGGATAAACCGGAATAACATCCATAATGATGCCAATCTGCCCGGCAATATTGAGCTCGCGCCAGGCGGCAACCGCTTTGCAATGCGCCAAAACAATATGATGGAGTACTTGCGCAGCGCGGCGGAAACTGGTCACGTAAGGATAATGGCGAGGATGTAAATAGCCGGCTTCAGCAGGAATTAATGGTTCGTTAAAGGTAAACCAGTAGCGTACCCGGTTGCCAAAAAGCTCGTAACAAATCCGTGCGTAGCGGGCAAACGCATCCACAACTTCACGGTTTTCAAAGCCGCCTTTTTCCTGAAGTGCGATTGGCATATCAAAGTGATAAAGGTTAATAAACGGCTCGATGCCCTGAGCATTGAGCTCATCAATTACTGCGTTATAAAAATCGACTGCCTGAGGATTAATTTCCCCGTCACCATCAGGGATAAGGCGTGACCAGGAAATTGAGGTACGAAAGGAATTCAGACCAATATCTTTGGCGCGTTGAATGTCTTCCCGATAGTTCTGGTAAAACGTTGAGGTATCGTCAGCCGTTACGCCACCGAAGAAGCGTTCGTTAAAATGATGTGAGGCATAATCCCAAATATTTTCGCCTTTGCCATCTCCGGCCTGGTGCCCTTCGGATTGTGTTGCGCTGGTTGCTGTACCCCACCAGAAATTCTCAGGAAAACGATATTTCATGACCCATCCTTATTGTGCATTTTTTAATAAAGACAGGGCCTGATCCAGCACCTTATCGCCCTGCATTGAGCCGTACAGCATCATATCAATCGCCGCCACTGGCACGCCGTGTGGCGCGGCTGCGCTGGATATACTCTGTAGCTGGAACTTCACCTGTGGCCCAAGCAAAATGACATCAGCGTCCGTGATGATTTGGTCAAAATCAGACACCGGTACCGCCGTAATTTCTACTTCAATATTGCGGCTGGTAGCGGACTGTTTCATTCTTTCCACTAACATACTGGTGGACATTCCAGCAGCGCAGCATAAAAAGATCTTTTTCATCACATCTCCCTGGTGTAATAAGCACGATTACCCGCAGTATGCGGCAAAATATATTCTGAGGAGTGTGGGAAAAAGCAGCAAGTGAGGCGCAACACAGAATTGGTTTTATTGTCTGGTACTTTTGCAGTGTTTAATGACACAAGGCATAAATTAGTGATTACAAACAGAAGGATAGCACTGTTACTTTTGAGGAAATCATTGAAATTTAATATCTAAATTTGCGACATAATAAGAGAAACCTCTACGTTTAGATATATTTCAAAACCAGTGTAAACGCTGCTTTTAAAGCATATTGTTTCATCAGCAGCTTCACACCGGAATATTAAGATCTTTATTTGGCAAATCTACCATCAATAAAGACTTCATCGACCATTGCACTTCCCAGCCGCATTGCGGAACAAATACGTGGCATACCAAGTGAAACGCCCTGGTGTGTTTGGGTAGTTGCAAAACTCACGGGCTGATGCTCACTGTCACAATCGTCGCCAAGCCACGCCAGAGCTTCTTTGCTTTCCATCATTCCAGCCGTCGAAGGAAACATAAGCCACTCATAGTAGTAATGGCGCGTGCGGGCTGAAGCATTCACATCGCGGGCAAGTTGGCTGATTGCCAGCGCACGAGCTTGCTCAATTAACTCTGTGGCCTGCGATAAACGGCCAAAGCGCAGCGCGTCACCAAACGCGCCCCAGTACAGCTCCTGCAACGCGACATAGCAGCGACCAGCGGGAGAAAAGGTAAAATAATGCCCAGCCTGCCAGCGTGCAAAAACTTGCTCGCAATGTACGAAGCCCAGGTGAGTGAGGTCGGTGCCCTGTAATTGTGTTTCCAGATTACCGACACGCTGTGCCAGTTGCTGCTGAACCTGAACGAGCTGCCTACGGGCTTCTGAAGCGTCATTGGTTACTCTTGCCGAAGCTAACGCTATGGCGGAGATGCTTTCATACACTTTCTCAATTGCGTAGTGCTTCTTCGCCACCCGCTGGCAAAGATGCCCAAGCATCGCCAGCATCACTTCCGGCTTTTCGAGCAGCACCTCATCCACTGCCCATTTTTGCAACTGGCTCTGGCCGATAAACTCCCCGGTCAGCCTCTGGTAATACGCTTTGCTTTGCTGAGTCCGCCACGGTTCACGAGAGATGCCGCTGTTTCTGGCAAAATCGACGACAAACTTCTCTGCAACACACTCCAAAGCGCGAGTTTGAGTTCCTGGTAATACACTGCTCATTGCTGTTCTACCGTAAAAAGCGTCTGAATATCATCCCGCAACAGGCGGGTGTCCTCATGGATGTAACGTGTGATTCTTACGCACTGCTGAAGCTGTTGGCGCAAAGCGGTCACCGCTTCTTCATTTTGCTGGCGCACCACCAGGCTTTGTTGCAGGTTCAGACGTATCGCTTCCAGTGCGTGGGAAAAATCAACAAAGAACGCTGCCATTCCCTCCGTCACAGACATTTCAATTTGCGCGGCCATATTCTGATTAAGCTGCAACAGGAAATCGCTGACGTGCTGACACAGTTTGCGTTGTACGTCAGCTAAAGAAATGACGTAGCGACTTTGCATCACGGTATATCCTTCCCAGCCCCAATCCTCGCTATTAAGCCAGCGCGCAACCGTTCCGCGCATCCCGGCCTGGCGTCGCAGTTGGGAGACAGGAATATCCTGCTCTTCAATGAGTTCATTAAATGCCTGATTAGCATTGAAGTTTAATAAGCCAACATGAAATACTGGCAGACTTATATTGGTTCTAAAACCTGCTTGCGCTAACCCTTGTGCAACGCGAGTCTCTATCGGTTTTAGGGTGTTACGCAGCGTATCTGCCAGTTCAACTTCCAGATAACTAAAAAGATGGGTTAACTCTTCAGTCATCTTTTCCTGCGCGGCGGTCAAGATGATTTCGCATGAAGCGCGGATCCTGTGCAGCGCAATTTGTGCCGATTGTTCATCGTCAAAACTGAGCGTTTCATAGCGCGCATCAAAGTCATTACCGCGCTGAGTCCCAAACGACAAAGCCTGGCGCTGGAGCTTTTCAGGCACTTTTCCATGCTGAAAATAGTCCTGAATATTGTCATTAATCTGCTGTTCATAACGGCGAATAAAATCACTCATCGCTTCAACAGCCTGCTTAGTATTGCTCTGCGCAACGACGTTTGCGGCTTTCTGACTGGAAGCGGCAAGACTCATGTCATCTTCAAGGGCTGCGATATTCTGCTGCAGTTGCTGGCTGGCAATATGCAGACCCTGGCAGCGGAAATTCAGGTAATCCTCCGCACCCTGCGTGTAATTCAGTAATTTCTGGCAGGCAGAACGCAGTGCGTACATTGAAGCATTGGCATGTGCTGCATGAAGCACCGTGTGAATGGGCTCAGCAAACTGCGAGTCCTCCCACAACACCTCAGCCGCCTGGCGCAAAGCACCCGCATCGGCCAAATCCTCACTTTGCCAGCGGCGGCCCAGTGCAATATCAGCAAAATCCTGCACCCAACGTTGCTCATTCGGGTCCGGTAGCTTGCCGTGCAATGCCAATTCATGGCGGGCACGATTAGCCAGATATCCCCACATCGATGACACAGGGAAGACATGGTGAGGCTCAATCGTTCCTTTCATAAGCGTGCCAGAAATTAACGCTTTAACCTGTTCTGCATCGTCACCATTTCTGTCTTTTTGGTCGAATTTATTCACCAGCGCATAGAGCGGGACGGATGACCCGGTGCCCAATATCGCTTTACGTATCTCTTCGTCAGAAACGGATTTTAATTGGGTGTAATCCAATACCGCCAACACAGCAGAAGCCTGCGACAACTGCTCCTGAAGCATTTTTTGTAGATGCGGCTGCCCGGCTTCGTTTGGCCCCGGAGTATCCAGTAATGTCAGTTGCCCATAGGCTTCATCCATTCCTGCTAAATGGACAAACTCCACTTCAATAACAGGAACATGCTCAATTGCGGCATAGGCCTTAAATGGAAAAGCCACATCCAGTGCTTTCGATAAACGCACTAAATCATTAAGGCTTTTCAGGCAATGGAAAATAGGTTGGGCACCAAGATAATGCTTAGAGAAAGATTCCCCTTGGGAAATACGGGTTAATAATCCCGTCATATCCCGATCAATTTCCAGATGCTTTGACAGCGTTTCGCGATCGGTTTGTTGCAAACGAATTTGCAACGTATTCATAAGCTGTTCGATGGGTTGAACATAGGGAAAATGCAGCACGGGTTCACGCTGGCCCGGGGTATGGCGAATTAGTGTCGGTAATGCTGTCATAGGGCGATTACGGTTAGGTAATACCTCAGTCCCAATAATGGCATTAATGGTGGTTGATTTTCCCGCTTTTACTGTTCCGACAATCGCTAATACCATTTCATGCTGAGTTATTTTGCGTAACTCATTTTGCAGCATAGCCTGCTGCGACTGGATGCTGCGGGGGCTAAATTTTGCAGGGACGGCCCCTCCAGTTTGGGACTGCCCAGAATAATTAACGTCATGCTGTGTAGTAAAAGAAACTGTTTTTAGTGTATTCAGATTTTGTAGGGCGAGTTGTAATAACCGCTCTGCTTCCTGACTTAACTCAAATATTGCTTGTGTGTGCATAAAAAATCCTTACTTAAATCAAATTATCCGGATTTTTAAAAACCTTTATATTTTTTGTGCCTATTCAGTACCGGAAATTATAATTACGCGCGGAAATCATTTATTCGACAATATTATAATCAGGCTTATTTTTTCATAGCGTGAGTTTCTGGCTAAATAACCAGAAAGAAAGACCATAGCGTATTTTTATAAACTTATTCTGTATTTTCGTCGCGAATTTGGCAATTGATTAACGTTTTAAAATAGCATTTTCTTATTACGATATTCTGGCTGGCGCAAGGCATAGCGGCAATCGTCCCCACAAAAGTAGGGTTTTAATGTATAATCACGCCACTTTTGGCGGGAAACCGCAATTTTTAAAGCTTATTTTTGAGGATATGACGATGACACTCCCTCATTGCCCTAAATGCAATTCCGAGTACACCTACGAAGACAACGGTATGTTTATCTGCCCGGAATGTGCACATGAATGGAATGATGCCGAACCTGCAGCAGACAACGATCAACTGGTAGTTAAAGATGCCAACGGCAACCTGTTAGTTGACGGTGATAACGTCACTGTAATTAAAGATCTGAAGGTTAAAGGCAGCTCTTCTATGCTGAAGATTGGTACTAAAGTTAAAGGTATCCGTCTGGTTGAAGGCGACCATAACATCGATTGTAAAATTGATGGTTTTGGACAAATGAAGTTGAAGTCTGAGTTCGTTAAGAAGAACTAGGTTCGTTCCCCCTGCCCCTGAGGGGCGGTTCCTGCAAAGCCAGAGAAGGTTCCGTTCCCGACGGCTCGACCCGGCCTTACAGTCAAAACGAAGGCGATTTATGCCGGACTCAAAGGTCAACGTCAAAAGCTAAGTTCAAAAGCCGAACCGGTTTTGACCTTGAGTCCCGGTATAAATTGCCCCAGTGTTCCCCATAAGTCAGGGTTGAGCTGCCGGGAGCAGCGAAAGAGAGCGATCGCCGGGAGCGAGTCGCGAACGACCCTGAACGTTGGGGATAAGCTGGGGTTTACCGCGCAGCGGCAATTTAATGACCGGGCGCCGGGGTCGCCAGGGGCTGGCGTGAGCCACCTGGCACGTTCACCGTTAACGACAGTTGCAGAAGTCGCCAGACGTGCGGGTGAACGGAAAAACCCCCGATCCTACATAAGCATCAAAACCTCTCGGGTGAACCGAAAATCCCTCCCCCCCGCCTGGCTTGCCCAGACTCCCCCAACTAAACTTGTTCTGCACTCCGCATTATGAGGAACGAACAATGTCTATCGGACCCTACATCTTTTTTGACGGTACCTGCGAAGAAGCAATAGCGTTCTACAAACAAGCCGTCGGTGCTGAGTTACTGTTTAAAATGACTTTTGGTGAAATGCCAAAAGACGAGAATCAGTCGGCTGAAGGATGCAGCAGCGGTTTTAACTGGCCGGACGATAAAATCATGCATGCCAATGTGCGCATTGGCGGTGGCGAAGTGATGATGAGCGACGGCAATATGTGCGCCGATAAAGTGAAACACACGGGCTATGCGCTGAGCCTTACCACCACAGATGTCGCTGAAGGCAAACGCTGGTTTGATAGTCTCAGCGCAGGTGGTGATGTCACCATGCCATGGAGCGAAACATTCTGGGCAAAAGGCTTCGGTATGCTTACCGATAAATACGGTATTCCGTGGATGGTGAATGTCGAAAAACCAATGTAACCAAGCTCTGGGTCGCTACCGTCTGCTCGATAACAGACGGTAGTTTCCCAATAGTTAACTAACGTGCAATCGCCCAGTTAATGGGAATTGCACCCTCGCCGCGTAAATAATCCTGCAAAGGCTGCGGACTATATGACCCGTTCAGCCATTCACCATTGAGTGCCGACTGTTGAAGTAGCGTTGTGCCACAACTAAGACGCTCGATCACCGACTGGTGGACCATCGTTGATGAGGTAACCGGCGGCGGGAGTTGCCGGGGCATAATGCGCAGATAACGTGTGGGCGGATACCAGTCACAATGCAGCGGCCCAAGTGGGTCAGCCACCACTTCACTGGGTGCCAGATTAACGCCCAAATCGTCGAGTGCATCATGCATCCAAAGGTACGCGCCATTCGACAAGCTGCGGTCTTCGTCCGTACCAATATAGCCCCCACCAACATCATGATGAATACCGGGAAACATCACCTGCAAAATACGATCGCGGTTATCCCACAGCACTGGCGCTAAATCGAGACGCTGCTCATCAATGGCGATGGCCTGAAGCCCGTATTTGACCCGTGAATGCAGCTCTGTATTGTTAAAACGAAAAACGTTGTAGCGCTTATCATTGAAATACTTAGGAATCCCCATCTGCCCAACGGTTTCCCACACGGCAACCGCTTCTATAGACATCGGGCGCGAAATGCAGGTTGGGTCCACACTGTCACAGAAAAATCCCGGCAACTCACGCACCACACTTCCCAAAAGGCTGGGGCTCATATCCGGAGTATGAGCAAGATATTGTGCCCATACGGATGAAGCAAAACGCCACGCTTCATCTTTATTGCGAGCGTTTAAATTCAGCTTTTCACGATTTAATAAACCACGGTCGATGATCATCTGCGCCAGCACTCGCGCGGTATAAGCACCGTGGCTAAAACCCACCAGATAGATACGATCGCCCGCCTGCCAGTGCCGACTAATAAAGCTATATCCGCGAATGATCGGCACGATCAACTCGGCACCAAACGCGCCACCGAGGCGTTTCACCAGACCATTATGCGGATCGCCCATACCATAAATGTACTTGGCAACTTGTACGATCCCGCCACTGCTATTGGTAAGGATCTTTTCTTGCTCATTGGCTAACAACAAACTCTGCTTATCAACATTCCCTTTCAGATCAACAAACAATTGATAAACGTTACTCGCTGCGGCTTCGTCATCCGCTTGATTTTCTACACCGGGAGCGGTCCATGTGCCATCGGCACAAAAAATAATGTTTTTGCTCATCGCTGCTTTCCCAACACCAAAGGGTACCTGTAAGCAAAGACAAAAACGAAGCGTGAAACAATACGACAAATAGCTGATTAGCCTGATGACTTCCAGGCTGGAACTCACTCTTCATCATATCGAAACTTATCCTTAACAAAATCGTCACATTTCATCGGCACCATGAGGCAACTTTTTAAGGAGCCTGAATGATGCAAACAATTATTCGCGTCAACAAATTGAGCAAAACCTTCAACCAGCATCAGGCATTAAATGCTGTTGATTTGGAAGTTAATGAAGGTGAGATGGTCGCTCTGCTGGGGCCTTCTGGTTCAGGCAAATCCACCCTCTTACGCCACCTGAGCGGTCTGATTACTTCTGATAAATCACCTGATTGCCATGTTGAGTTGCTTGGCCGCACCGTCCAAAAAGCGGGCCGTCTGGCAGGCGACATCCGCAAGAGTCGTGCTCACACCGGCTATATCTTCCAACAGTTCAACCTGGTGAACCGCCTGACGGTACTGGAAAACGTACTGATTGGCGCACTGGGTTCCACGCCGTTCTGGCGTACCTGTTTTAACTGGTTTACCCGCGAACAACATCAACGTGCGTTGCAGGCGCTGACCCGCGTCGGCATGACGCAATTTGCGTATCAGCGCGTGTCCACCCTGTCCGGTGGGCAACAACAGCGCGTGGCGATTGCCCGTGCGCTGATGCAGCAAGCAAAAGTGATTCTCGCCGATGAGCCCATTGCCTCACTCGACCCGGAATCAGCCCGCATCGTGATGGAAACGCTGCATGACATTAACCGCCTGGATGGCATCACCGTAGTGGTGACGCTGCATCAGGTGGACTACGCCCTGCGCTATTGCGAACGCATTGTCGCTCTGCGTCAGGGTCATGTGTTTTACGACGGAAGCAGCTCTGAGTTCGACAACGAACGTCTGGGCAATCTTTACCGCAGCATGAATCGCGTTGATGCGGTTGCTGCTTAACAACTTTGTTATCTCTTTCAAGGAACAGTCAGCCATGAGCTACAAAAAAGTTGCCGCCCTCGCCTTTACCAGCCTGCTAAGCGTCAGCACTCTGTTCAGCACCGCCCATGCGGATGAACAAGAAAAGTCCCTGAACTTCGGCATCATCTCGACTGAATCACAACAAAACCTGAAACCGCAGTGGGACCCGTTCCTGAAGGATATGGAGAAGAAACTGGGCATGAAAGTGAATGCTTTCTTCGCACCGGATTACGCAGGGATTATCCAGGGGATGCGCTTTAACAAAGTGGATATCGCATGGTACGGCAACCTTTCGGCTATGGAAGCAGTAGACCGCGCTAACGGCCAGGTATTTGCTCAAACGGTAGCGGCAGATGGCAGCCCGGGTTACTGGAGCGTGCTGATTGTTAACAAAGACAGCCCAATCAACAACCTGCAAGACATGCTGGCAAAACGTAAAGAGCTGACTTTCGGCAACGGTGACCCGAACTCTACTTCTGGCTACCTCGTCCCGGGATACTACGTTTTCGCCAAGAACAACGCATCGTTGAGCGAGTTTAAACGCTCCGTGAATGCCAGCCATGAAACCAACGCCCTGGCAGTGGCTAACAAGCAAGTCGATGTAGCAACCAACAACACCGAAAACCTCGAAAAACTGAAAACTTCCGCACCGGAAAAACTTAAACAACTGAAAGTCATCTGGAAATCTCCACTGATCCCAGGCGACCCAATCGCATGGCGTAAAAACCTGTCTGAAACCACCAAAGACAAGATCTACGACTTCTTTATGACTTACGGAAAAACACCGGAAGAGAAAGACGTCCTGACCCGTCTCGGCTGGGCTCCATTCCGTCCGTCCAGCGACCTGCAACTGGTGCCGATTCGCCAGCTAGCTCTGTTTAAACAAATGCAGGGCGTGAAGGACAACAAAGGCATGGATGACAAAGATAAAACAATCAAAGTCAGCGAGTTGCAGAACCAACTTAGCGATCTGGATCGTTTGACTGCGGCACTGTCTGCCATGAGCAACGTGAATAAAGCGGTTCAGTAAAAAAAACCCTAACCCTCTCCCTGAGGGAGAGGGTTAAAGCCCCAAACACGGAGCACCCCATGCAACAAACCATTCAAGTCGCCGCACCAAAACGTAGCTGGTTCTCGCTACTAAGCTGGGCGATTTTGTTAGCGGTACTCGTTGCCTCCTGGCAAGGCGCGGAAATGGCCCCGCTCACCTTGATTAAAGATTCCGGCAACATGGCCACCTTTGCAGCCGACTTTTTCCCGCCGGATTTCAGCCAGTGGCGCGACTATCTGGGTGAAATGTCTATCACTTTGCAAATCGCCGTCTGGGGCACTGCCCTTGCCATCGTACTGTCCATTCCTTGTGGCCTGATGTGTGCCGACAACCTGGTGCCATGGTGGGTTTACCAACCAATGCGCCGCCTGATGGACGCCTGCCGCGCCATCAACGAAATGGTCTTTGCGATGTTGTTCGTGGTCGCCGTTGGTCTGGGCCCATTCGCCGGTGTGCTGGCGCTGTTCATCCACACCACTGGCGTACTTTCCAAACTGCTTTCTGAAGCGGTTGAAGCCATTGAACCCGGTCCGGTGGAAGGCATTCGTGCAACCGGCGCTAACAAGCTTGAAGAAATTCTCTACGGCGTGCTGCCACAAGTGATGCCACTGCTTATCTCCTACTCGCTTTACCGCTTTGAATCGAACGTCCGTTCAGCAACGGTGGTTGGCATGGTAGGTGCAGGCGGGATTGGCGTAACGCTTTGGGAAGCGATTCGTGGATTCCAGTTCCAGCAAACCTGCGCGCTGATGGTCATCATCATCGTCACAGTAAGTCTGCTGGACTTTATGTCGCAACGGTTACGTAAGCATTTCATTTAACGAGGCTTTGTTGAAAATTCACTTATCCAGACATCCGACCAGTTACCCGACGCGTTACCAGGAAATTGCCGCCCTGCTTGAAGTGGAGCTGCGTAACCACTACCGCGGTGGCGACTATCTGCCAGCCGAAAGCCAACTGGCCGCGCGCTACGAAGTGAATCGCCACACGCTACGCCGTGCCATTGATCAACTGGTAGAGAAAGGCTGGGTGCAGCGCCGCCAGGGAATTGGTGTGCTGGTGCTGATGCGCCCGTTCGACTACCCGTTAAATGCACAGGCACGCTTTAGTCAGAACCTGCTAGACCAGGGAAGCCACCCCACCAGCGAGCGCTTACTCGCGGTGCTGCGCCCGGCCTCAAATAGTGTGGCAGACGCGCTGGGCGTCACCGAAGGCGAGAACATTATTCACCTGCGCACACTGCGCCGCGTTAACGGTATCGCGGTGTGCCTTATCGACCATTACTTTGCGGAACTTGCCTGGTGGCCCACGCTGCAACAGTTCACCAGCGGTTCGCTGCACGACGTGATTCAAACCCAACTCGGTATCAACCTCACACGCACCCAAACACGCATCAGCGCACGCCGTGCTCAGGCCAAAGAAAGTCGCCTGCTGGAGATCCCGAATATGTCTCCGCTGCTGTGTGTGCGCACTCTCAACCACCATGAAGGTGACGCCTCGCCTGCGGAATACTCCGTCAGTTTGACCCGCGCCGACATGATTGAATTCACCATGGAGCACTAAATGGACGCAACGCATTTTGATACAGCACAGCGCCAGCAGTGGATGGCCGTGCTCGCCCACAGCCTGCCTCAAGAACTGGCAGCACTTTGGGCAGAACAAAAACTCAATCCCGAATATCAGGTAATACGCCAGCCAGAAACAGGCCTGGTACAAATTCAGGCGCGAATGGGCGCCACCGGGCAACGTTTTTTTGCCGGTGACGCCACGCTGACCCGTGCGGTCGTACAACTCGCCAACGGGACTTACGGCTACAGCTACATATCAGGGCGCGATAAAGCCCACGCCGAACGCTGTGCCGTGATCGATGCGCTGATGCAGGAACAAGTTCAGTTCCGGACATTGCAAGAAACCTTAATTGCTCCACTGGCCGCCAACCGTGAACAACGCCTGGCCGCCCGTCGCACCCAAATTAACAGCAGCCGAGTCGACTTCTTCACTCTGGTTCGCGGAGATAACGCATGACCCTGATGACCGCTTTTAACCTGCCCGTGCAGGATGCACAACAGAGCTTCCGTCGCCTGCTCAAAGCGATGAGCGAGCCGGGCGTTATCGTGGCTCTCCATTCACTGCAACATGGCTGGAAACCACTGAATATCGCCTCCACCAGCGTGCTGCTGACGCTGGCCGATAACGACACGCCGGTGTGGATTAGTGACGCGCTGACTAACGATGTGGCGCTGCAAAATGTCCGATTCCATACAAATTCTTCAATTTCCTTGACGCCTGAGCACGCGCAGTTTGCCGTTGCCGACAGCGCGATTACCGCCGACCAGCTCAACGCACTGGCGCAGGGAACAGACGTCGCCCCCGACACCAGCGCGACACTGATTTTACAGGTACCGAGCCTGAGTGGCGGTCGCATGCTGCGCTTAACCGGCGCGGGCATTCGTGAAGAACGCATGATTGCTCCACAACTGCCTGATTGTGTCATTCATGAACTCACCGAGCGCCCGCACCCGTTCCCGTTGGGCATCGACCTGATTCTGACCTGTGGCGAGCGCCTGTTGGCGATCCCTCGCACCACTCATGTGGAGGTGTGCTGATGTACGTCGCCGTCAAAGGGGGCGAGAAGGCGATAGCCGCCGCCCATCAACTTCAGGAACACAACCGCCGTGGTGACCAAAATCTCGCGGAACTGGATGTGGCACAAATCGAGCAGCAGCTAGGGCTGGCCGTTGATCGCGTGATGACTGAAGGCGGCATTGCCGACCGCGAACTGGCGGCACTCGCCATCAAGCAGGCCAGCGGAGACATGGTTGAAGCCATCTTCCTGCTGCGCGCTTACCGCACCACGCTGCCGCGCCTGGCGGTGAGTGAACCGATGAATACTGCCCAGATGCGTATCGAGCGCCGTATTTCGGCGGTTTATAAAGATGTGCCGGGCGGCCAGTTACTTGGCCCGACTTACGATTACACCCATCGCCTGCTGGATTTCACCCTACTTGCCAACGGCGAAACGCCAACGCTTAAAACGGCTGACGAGCACAGCGAACCCGCTCCGCACGTGTTCAGTCTGCTGGCAAATCAGGGGCTGGCAAAAGCGGAAGAAGATAACGGCGAAAAGCCTGACGACATTACCCGCCAGCCGCCGGTTTACCCATGTTCACGCTCCTCGCGCCTGCAACAACTGGTGCGCGGTGACGAAGGCTATTTACTGGCACTCGCCTACTCCACACAGCGTGGTTACGGGCGCAATCACCCGTTCGCGGCAGAAATTCGCAGTGGCTATATCGATCTGGAAATTGTGCCGGAAGAGCTGGGTTTTGCAGTCAATATCGGCGAACTACTGCTAACCGAGTGCGAAATGGTTAACGGCTTTGTGGCCCCTGCTGATGAAGACCCGCACTTCACGCGTGGCTACGGGCTGGTGTTCGGCATGAGCGAACGCAAAGCGATGGCGATGGCGCTGGTTGACCGTGCACTGCAAGCCCCGGACTACGACGAAACAGTAGCAGGCCCGGCACAGGACGAAGAGTTCGTACTGGCCCACGCTGATAACGTCGAAGCAGCCGGGTTTGTCTCACACCTGAAACTGCCGCACTACGTCGATTTCCAGGCCGAACTGGAACTGCTTAAACGTCTGCAAAAGGAACGTAATCGTGACTAAGGCACTCTCCGGCTACAACTTTGCTTATCTGGATGAACAAACCAAGCGCACCCTGCGTCGCGCCATTCTGAAAGCGGTCGCCATTCCGGGTTATCAGGTGCCGTTTGGCGGCCGTGAAATGCCGATGCCATATGGCTGGGGCACAGGCGGCATTCAGATCACCGCCAGCGTGATTGGCGAAAACGACGTGCTGAAGGTGATTGACCAGGGCGCAGACGACACCACCAACGCCGTGTCGATTCGCAACTTCTTCAAGCGTGTGACTAACGTGGCAACCACGGAATCCACCGCCGACGCAACGCTAATTCAGACGCGCCACCGCATTCCGGAAACGCCGCTCACCGAAGACCAGATTTTGATTTTCCAGGTACCGATTCCTGAGCCGCTGCGTTTTATCGAACCACGCGAAACCGAAACCCGCACCATGCACGCGCTTGAAGAATACGGCGTGATGCAGGTGAAACTGTACGAAGACATCGCCCGTTTTGGCCACATCGCCACCACTTACGCCTACCCGGTGAAAGTGAACGAGCGCTACGTGATGGACCCGTCGCCGATTCCGAAATTCGACAACCCGAAAATGGACATGATGCCCGCGCTGCAACTGTTCGGTGCCGGGCGTGAAAAACGCATTTACGCGGTGCCGCCGTATACCCGCGTCGAAAGTCTCGATTTTGATGACCATCCGTTTACCGTCCAGGAGTGGGAAGAACCGTGCGCGATTTGCGGCTCGCACCACAGCTACCTCGACGAAGTGGTGCTCGACGATGCGGGCAGCCGCATGTTCGTCTGCTCCGATACCGATTTCTGCCGCCAGAACAGCGAGGCTGCGACCAAATGACTCGACCGTTACTTTCCGTCAATAACCTGACCCACCTTTATGCACCCGGTAAAGGCTTTAGCGATGTGTCATTCGAGCTTTATCCTGGCGAAGTGCTGGGGATTGTTGGCGAATCTGGCTCTGGCAAAACCACGTTGCTGAAGTCGATTTCTGCCCGTCTCGCTCCGCAAAACGGCGAAGTGGTTTATCTCGACTCGTCGCTGTACGACATGAGCGAAGGCGAACGCCGCCGCCTGCTGCGCACCGAATGGGGCGTAGTTCATCAACATGCGATGGACGGCCTGCGCCGCCACGTTTCTGCGGGCGGCAACATTGGCGAGCGTTTAATGGCAACCGGCGCGCGCCATTACGGTGATATCCGTGCCACCGCCGAGCGCTGGTTAGAAGAGGTGGAAATCCCTGCCTCGCGTATCGACGACCTGCCAACCACATTTTCCGGCGGCATGCAGCAGCGCCTGCAAATTGCCCGCAACCTGGTGACGCACCCGAAACTGGTGTTTATGGATGAGCCAACCGGCGGGCTGGATGTTTCCGTGCAGGCGCGTTTGCTCGACCTGCTGCGTGGACTGGTGCGCGAACTGAATCTGGCCGTGGTGATCGTCACCCACGATTTGGGCGTCGCCCGTTTGCTGGCGGACCGCCTGCTGGTCATGAAGCAAGGACACGTGGTGGAAAGCGGCCTGACTGACCGCGTGCTGGACGACCCGCACCACCCGTATACCCAACTGCTTGTTTCTTCCGTCCTTCAGAATTAGGTGCGCACGATGACCAGATTACGGGTTGAAAACCTGAGCAAAACCTTTGTGTTACACCATCAGCACGGTATCCGTTTGCCGGTACTGGCCAATGCCTCACTGGAAGTGGAATCGGGCGAATGCGTGGTGCTACACGGCCATTCCGGTAGTGGGAAATCGACACTGTTACGTTCGTTGTACGCCAACTATTTGCCCGACGAAGGGCATATCTGGGTCAAACATAACGACGAGTGGCTCGATATTGTGCAGGCTCCGGCGCGTGACGTTTTAGCGGTGCGCCGCCAGACCATCGGCTGGGTAAGCCAGTTTTTGCGCGTTATCCCGCGTATTTCCGCATTAGAGGTGGTGATGCAGCCGCTGCTCGATTTGGGTGTGTCGCGTGATGTCTGCGAAGACAAGGCGTCAATGTTACTGACCCGTCTGAACGTGCCGGAACGCCTGTGGAACCTGGCACCTTCGACTTTTTCCGGTGGCGAGCAACAGCGCGTAAACATCGCCCGCGGCTTTATCGTCGATTATCCGATTTTGCTGCTTGATGAACCGACCGCCTCGCTGGATGCAAAAAACAGTGCGGCAGTGGTGGATTTGATTCTGGAAGCCAAAGCACGCGGTGCCGCTGTGGTTGGGATCTTCCACGATGAAGCGGTACGCAATCAGGTAGCAGACAGGCTGCATTCTATGGCGACAGTCGAGGCAAAAAATGATCATTAATAACGTCAAACTGGTGCTGGAAAATGAAGTGGTGAGTGGTTCACTGGAAGTGGCCGATGGGGTGATTCGTAATTTTGCCGATAGCCAAAGCCAGTTGCCACAAGCGCACGATGGCGCAGGTGGTTGGTTGCTGCCGGGGCTTATCGAGCTGCATACCGACAACCTCGACAAATTCTTTACCCCACGCCCGAAAGTGGACTGGCCCGCGCATTCCGCGATGAGCAGCCACGATGCATTAATGGTAGCAAGCGGCATAACCACCGTGCTGGACGCCGTAGCACTCGGCGATGTGCGTGACGGCGGTGACCGCCTGGAAAATCTCGAAAAAATGATTAACGCGGTGATGGACAGCCAGGCGCGTGGCGTAAACCGTGCCGAGCACCGCCTGCACCTGCGCTGCGAACTGCCACATCACACCACACTGCCACTATTCCAGCAGTTGATCGAACGCAGCGGCGTGTCGCTGGTGTCGTTGATGGACCACTCACCAGGCCAGCGCCAGTTCTCCAATCTGGTGAAGTATCGTGAATATTACCAGGGCAAATATTCGCTTAACGATGCGGATATGAACAGCTATGAAGCCGAGCAACTGGCCCTTGCTGAGCGCTGGTCACAGCCCAATCGCCTGGCGATTGCCGCTGAATGCCGCGCGCGCAATATCGCGCTCGCCAGCCATGATGACGCGACTGCGGCGCACGTGGTGGAATCACACGAGTTGGGTAGCGTAATCGCTGAATTCCCGACTACGCTTGAAGCCGCGCAAGCCTCACGCCAGCATGGTTTAAGCGTGCTGATGGGCGCGCCGAATATCGTGCGCGGTGGCTCGCATTCCGGCAATGTGGCGGCGCATGAACTCGCACAAGTTGGCCTGCTCGATATTCTCTCGTCCGACTACTACCCAGCGAGTTTGCTGGACGCTGCGTTCCGCGTCGCCCAGGACGAGTCGAACAGTTTCACCCTGCCACAAGCGGTGGCGCTGGTGACACGCAACCCAGCCAAAGCATTGAATCTCGATGACCGAGGCGTGCTCGCAGAAGGCAAGCGTGCCGATATGGTGCTGGCGCATCTTCACGGTGACCATGTCCACGTCGGCCATGTCTGGCGTCAGGGAATACGGGTGTTCTGATGAGCAAAATAGTCTGGTTGATGGGGCCGTCAGGCTCCGGGAAAGACAGCCTGCTGACGGCACTGCGCCAGCAGGAGAATAATCAACTACTGGTGGCGCACCGCTACATTACCCGCGCCGCCGACGCCGGGTGTGAAAACCATATCGCTTTGAGTGAAAAGGAGTTCGCTCAACGCCAGCAACAGGGGCTATTCGCCCTGTGCTGGCAGGCGCATCACCAAAGTTATGGCGTGGGCATCGAGCTGGATATCTGGCTTGATTCCGGGTTCGACGTGGTGGTGAACGGCTCGCGCCAGCATCTGGCGCAGGCTCGTGCGCGTTACGCCGAAGCGCTGGTGCCAATTTGTCTGCATGTTTCGAGCGATGTTTTGCGTAAGCGCCTTGAGGCGCGCGGGCGTGAAACCGCGCAGCAAATCGAACAACGCCTGCAACGTGCGGCATTCTATGCGCCAGATTTGGACGATTGCATGATACTCAATAACGACGGTAGTCTTGATGAGTCTGTCTCGTCGTTTATACGTCTTACGCTTAAGCGCTAATGTCGGATGTCGCTACGCTAATCCGACCTACGAAACGCCGTTGTAGGGTGGATTAGCGTAGCGACATCCACCAAAAATTCACAAGGAACCGCGTAATGTCTGGAACCGTTGCACTGCGCCCCGCCACACTTGCTGACAGCAATACCGTTTATGGTTTGATTTGCGAATTGAAACAGGCGGAATTTGACCGCCAGGCATTTAACGTTGGATATGCGGCAAACCTTCAGGACAACAACTTATGCTACCAATTGGCACTGATTAACGGCGAGGTAGTGGGCATGATTGGTTTGCATATGCAGTTTCATCTGCACCATGTGAACTGGGTAGGTGAAATTCAGGAACTGGTGGTGATGCCGCAAGCGCGTGGTTTTGGTGTGGGCAGCAAGTTGCTGAGCTGGGCCGAAGAATATGCCCGGCTCGCTGGCGCTGAGTTGACCGAGCTTTCCACCAGCACCAAACGATATGACGCCCACCGTTTTTATGAGCGTGAGGGTTATCAAAAGACTCATTTCCGGTTTACTAAGCCGATGGAGAGTTTGAGTGACTCTGACGTTAACCCTTAGCGGAACCGGCGGCGCACAGCTAGTGCCCGCCTTTGGCTGTTTCTGTGCCGCCTGCGATCGAGCTCGCAATAATCCGCAACACCGCCGTAAACCCTGTAGCGCCGTGGTGAAGTTCAACGATGCAGTGACGCTGCTGGATGCGGGTATTCCCGATTTAATGGACCTCTGGCAGCCCGGGGAATTTAAGCAGTTTTTGCTCACCCATTACCATATGGACCACGTGCAGGGTTTATTCCCACTGCGCTGGGGTGTGGGCGATAAAATCCCCGTTTACGGTCCGGCCGATGAGCAGGGCTGCGACGATCTGTTTAAACACCCCGGCATTCTCGATTTCAGTCACACGCTTGAACCCTTCGTCTGGTTTACCTTGCAGGCGCTGCGTGTAACTCCCTTACCGCTCAACCATTCAAAATTGACGCTGGGCTATTTTTTTGAAACCCCGCACAGTCGTGTGGCATGGCTCAGCGACACCGCCGGGTTGCCTGAGAAAACGCTGAAGTTTCTGGCAAATAATAAACCTGATGTCATCGTGATTGATTGCAGCCATGAACCGCGTCCCGAAACGCCAAAAAACCATTGCGATTTGAATACCGTTATCGAGCTTAATAAACAGATTGACTGCCCGCGCGTTGTTCTCACACATATCAGCCACCAGTTTGATTGTTGGCTGATGGAGAATGAACTCCCCAAAGGGTTTGAGGCCGGGTTTGACGGGATGGTTATTCGGGTGGAATAGCGTTTAGTTCCGCGTGTTTAATGTCGGATGTCGCTGCGCTAATCCGACCTACAAAACCACGCTCTTTCGTAGGGGGGATTAGCGCAGCGACATCCACCACTGTATCAATCGCGAAAAAACCTTCGTTCACCAACATTTAAATCTCCCACCACGCCTGCCCAATCCACCGGATAAAGTCCTTTTCTTACATCGCGGTGAAAAGAAGAATATGGCCATTCGCAAACCTTATTCACCCGCCCGTGTTTAACCGGGTTGATGTAAACGTAATCGACATGCGTTGTGTAATCGCGCTCGTCCCTGATGCAATGCTCCCAAAAACGTTTTTGCCAGACGGTGCCTCGCCGCACAGCCAGAGATGAAGTGAATGTCTTTTTAATCTCCTGCCAGCGCTGTGGGAAATCGCTTTCATTAGGAGGAAGTGTCCAGATGCAATGCATATGATCGGGTAAAACCACCCAGGCATTTATCTCGAATGGATGACGTTGTTTCACTTTTAGAATGGATTGTCTTAACTCAGCAATATACCTGGTGAGCAAGTCAGCCTGCCGGTTTTGCAGATTTACGGTGAAGAACCATGTTCCACCAGAAACACGCATACGACGGTAACTCGACATTGAAGCATCCTTGTTTCATATCGGATGTCGCTGCGCTAATCCGACATGTGGTGGGATTAGCATTGCGACATCCACCAATAATTATCACAACCTAACACAACAAAATCGAAATACTTCCGGTTAACAGTCATTCCAGAACCCGGCTCGCAGAATGCAAAACTTACCGAAAATCATCATCCAAACGGCGCTCGTCTTCTTCAAGTTGCCGGCGTTGTTGATCCAACTGGCGTTGCTGGTCGTCAAGCTGGCGTCGACGGTCTTCTAACTGACGGTGCCGGTCTTCATACTGGCGGCGATCGTCATCATCTCGACGCTGGCTTTCGTCCCAACGGCGGTCGTCGTTGTCGTCATTACGGCTGTCACTCGGTTTGTAGGCGTCGTTAATCGCCTGCGAAATAGACCCCACAATGGAGTTATCAAACAGGCCATCCAACGCATCGGCGTGGGCAAGAGTTGTCATGGTCAGGGTGCTGAGTAGCACTAAGGTGGAATATCGATTCATAAGCCCATCTCATGAAAATAGAGTTTATGGACGATAAAAAAAATGCCAGAACCCTGACAGAGGAGAATTCCCAATTTTTACGTTACTTATATTTATAAGTAATTTTTATATTTAACCGACTCCAAAATTTTCATGCCATATTTTGGTGCAGGAGAAATTAGAGAAATAGACATCACTCACCCTGAGTAACAACTCGATAATTCCGAAGATTTTATTTTCTCTTAACAAAATTTCAATGAGTTAGCGTAAAAAATAAACAATATAAAAATAATCACTCGGCAAAACCTCATTTTCATAACGACAAAAAATTCAAAAACATGATCGTTATCTGCTATTTAAAATAAATACTGAAACGATATTTCAAGTTATGTGATTCGCGTGTTTTAATCTTTCCAATTCAAACTAACTCATAGGGAACTACAATGTCTTACGATTACATTGTAATAGCGGGTTATTTCTTATTAATGGTAGCCATTAGCCTACTGTTCAAAAAAATGGCCAATAACAGTACCAGCGACTACTTCCGCGGAGGCGGCAAGATGTTGTGGTGGATGGTTGGGGCAACCGCGTTTATGACGCAGTTCTCTGCCTGGACCTTCACCGGGGCAGCTGGTAAAGCCTTTACCGATGGCTTCGCAGTTCTTGCGGTATTTATCGGCAACATGTTTGCTTATCTTCTGGCGTGGGCTTACTTCGCGCGTCGCTTCCGTCAAATGCGTGTTGATACGCCAACTGAAGCGGTACGTCGCCGTTTTGGTCCGGTCAACGAGCAGTTCTTTACCTGGGTGATTATCCCGCTCAGCGTGATTAACGCTGGTGTATGGCTAAATGGCCTTGGCGTGTTCGCCTCTGCTGTATTTAACGCTGACATCATCACTACTATCTGGATTACCGGCCTTGCGGTTCTGGCCATTTCAATGCTGAGCGGCGCATGGGGCGTGGTGGCATCTGACTTTATTCAGACGCTGGTTATTGCAGTTATCTCCGTAGCTTGTGCGGTGGTTGCCCTATGGGCAGTCGGCGGCCCGGCAAATATCGTGACTGAGTTCCCGTCTGGCTTCTTTACTGGCCCGGACATGAACTACCCGTTACTGATGGTTGGCACCTTCCTGTTCTTCGTTGTGAAGCAGTTGCAAAGTATCAACAACATGCAGGAATCCTACCGTTTCCTGAATGCTAAAGACTCCAAAAACGCCAGCAAAGCCGCTCTGATGGCGCTGCTGATGATGCTGGTTGGCGCGGTGATTTGGTTCATCCCACCATGGGCAACGGCGATTTTGTACCCGAATGCCGGTGCACAATATCCAGAGCTGGGCGCTAAAGCGCGTGATGCGGTTTACCTGGTGTTCGCTCGTGAAGCCATGCCATTGGGTACTGTAGGGCTGCTGATGGCAGGCCTGTTTGCTGCAACCATGTCTTCAATGGACTCCGCGCTGAACCGTAACTCCGGTATCTTCGTCCGTAGCTTCTACGCAACGATTGTGCGTAAAGGTAAAGCAACAGATAAAGAGCAACTGCGTGCGGGTCAAGTTGCCTGCCTGGTTAACGGCTTGCTGGTTATCTTTATGGCGCAGTTCTTTAACTCCCTCAAGCACCTCAGCCTGTTCGACCTGATGATGCAAGTGGCAACACTGCTGCAATCACCGATTCTGGTTCCATTGTTCTTCGGTATGCTGATTCGCAGAACCCCTTCCTGGGCTCCATGGGCAACCGTAATCTTCGGCCTGGGCGTATCCTGGATGGTGGTTGATGTGTTCACGCCACAGTATGTAATGTCCTGGTTCGGTGTTGAGAAACTGACTGGCCGTGAAGTTAGCGAACTGAAAACTATCATTCCAATCGTTGCACATCTGGTGCTGACCGGTGGCTTCTTCTGCCTCAGCGCGCTGTTCTATAAGCCGCAAGCAGATACAAACGTCGAAGCGACTAATGCGTTCTTTAAAGATGTGGAAACCGAGTGTGTTGAAGACGACGCGCAGGACATCGTTGACCGCATGCAGCGTAACAAGCTGGGCGACCTGACCATCTATATGGCAATTGGCTTGTCTGCAATGATGCTTATTCCGAACCCAATGTGGGGCCGCTTATTGTTCCTGGCCTGTGCCGCGGCGGTGTTTGCTGTCGGGTATGCATTAAAACGCAGTGCGAAGATCGACAAAGCAGCGGTGGTATTCAAGCCCGCAACACAAACTAATCAATAACACTATTCACTAAACTCAAAAGCCACCGAATCTTCGGTGGCTTTTGAGTTTCTCGCACAACTCGAATTGTTAACATAGTTTCGTAACCAACTATTTCTTTTATAATAGCTCACATAAGCAATGCGAAAGCATTGCTTATTATTTAACCTAAAACAATTTCATCAATTAAACCAGGCGGCTAAAAAAACCGAATACAGCCATTGATTAAGAAGCATCTTAGCCATGAAAATTAAAAGAAAATAATAACCGAATGGTTATTTATTACCTTCTACTGCAATAATTTAGCAATTTCTGCTGCTATTATCTTTTCACCACCTCAGCACACCCTTCTACACAAACCCTGTAAAACACACCAGGAATAATCTCAGATACATTCGTAAATATTATGTAATAAGGCGATCTAATACATTCATACTATGTAAATCAGATGTATCATTACCGTTAATGCTACCGAAGCCGCTAACAGAGTGATGCGCTATGTCCAGACAAAGAAACGACAATCCTACCCGTCCACGCCATCATCGTTTCGCCCTGGAGCCACGGCAGCTATTCGATGGCGCAGCCGTCACTGAGGCTGCTCATCATGCGGATAACCCGCTTGATACCCAGCACCACGATAATGCGCCAGACGCCTCCAAAGCGGTTTTTGTCCCACCGGCACCGGTGCCTGCGCCAGCATCAATAACGGCACCAGCACCCGCAGATGCGACTGCGCCACATGAAGTTTATGTCGTCGATAGTCACGTCCAGAATTGGCAATCGCTGGTCAGCCAGTTGCCAGAAGGCAGCCGCGTGCTGGTGCTGGACTCTCAGCACTCCGGGCTCGAGCAGATTAATGAAGCGCTAAAGAACGATAAAAATATCACTGCGATTCATATCATCAGCCATGGCGCCAGCGATGAGATAACGCTCGGTAGCGACAAACTTAATGACAAAACGATTGCTCAATATCAGCAGCAATTAGAAACCCTTGGCGAAAAGCTCACCACAGACGGCGATATCTTGCTGTATGGCTGCAACGTCACGTCAAAAGACACCATCCTGATTACCCGTATGGCGGATTACACCCATGCGGATGTTGCAGCTTCCAGTGACGAAACGGGCAGTGCGGCAAAAGGCGCTGACTGGGCGCTGGAATCACACACTGGCGTTATCGAAACTCGCTCGCTGGAGTTGGCTTACGATGGCGTACTGCAAGCGCCAGAGCTGACCATCACTAAACCTGACATCGTGGTTTCCGAACCCACAACGCTTCATCCGGGCGCGGAAACCGGGGCTTTTAACGGTCTGACGCTAACACCGAGTGATGATGCCAACATCGTCATCACCGTGAGATTAAGCAATACCGCGGCGGGGGATTTGGTCAACGGTAACGAGCGTGGGAAATTCCTCGAATACCTCGGGCCGATGGAAAATGCTCAGGCCTGGCTCGATTCTCTGAGATTTACCGCGAGCGATACAGAGCTTGGCAATCAGTCCGCCTCCACCGATGTGGTGTTTAATATGTTGACGTTATCGGGCGGTGCAACGCTGGTGACGCATGTCACCATTACGCCCGCCAACGACCCGGTAACTGTTCCCGACAGCACGCTCATCGTGCCGGAAAGAAACGGGTCAGGCACCGTGATTACGGAAGCGACGCTTGCCGCGCTCGACCCTGAATTACAGATTGGCGCGCAAAGCGCCTCGCAAATTGTCTACAGCCTGACGGCGATTCCGCAATACGGATATCTGACGCTCAACGGTACGCGCCTGGGCGTGGGGTCGGTGTTTAGTCAGCAAGATGTGCGTAACGGTGCGCTGAAATATGTCCACACCGCGATGGGTGATACGCAAAACACCGCCGACGGTTTTTCCGCCAGAGTGAACGACGGCGCAACGCCCATCGACCAATCCGACACGGTAAAAGTCACGCTAGAGATTGCCCCTGAAAACCAGCCGCCAACGATTAGCGGCAGCGGTATTGTGTTTGAAGGCCAGCCGCAAAATGCGGTCAATACCGGGAATGTCGGGCAGTACATTGTGGCGGAAGGCGGAGGCGACCCGCAGGATGGGAATCTCACCTTAACCATTACCGCGCTGCCCGCGCACGGCACGCTTTATTTCAATGGCGTGCCAGTGCAGGTCGGCCAGCAAATTGATTATGCCGAAAGAAACCTGCTGACCTATGCCAACAACGGCGAGGATGGGATCACACAAGATACCTTCGGGGTGAGCGTCACCGATCAGGGTGGCGGAACTCCCACAACGGCCAGTAGCGATGCCATTATCAAGCTCGATATTCAACAGGTGGACGACGACCCGTTCCTCGACACCGACTCCACCCTGCACGCCGATGTGGTACCCGGCCCGGCGGACGTGGTGCTTACGCCTGAAATGCTCACCAGCCTGGATACCGATTCCCCGGCCAATCGTGTCAGTTTTGTAGTGGATGCCGCCGGGCTGACGCACGGTTATTTGACCCTCGACGGCTTGCTGTTAAAGAGCGGCGACACCTTCACGATGGAAGACGTGATTCAAGGCAAAGTCGCGTATGTGCAATACCTGAATGCGCAGCCGGGCGGCATCGACGTGTTTAACTTCCGCGTGATTGACCACTCCACCGCGCTGCGCTGGAACCCGGACGGCACCACATTTACCCGTCAGGGCGGGATTTGGGACGGCGAAGCGGCAACCGATCGGTTAACCCATTTCCAGTTCACCATTGGCCTGGTTCGCCTCGCCAATAACCCAACGCCGGATAACGTCCCGCCGTGGAATATTCCCGATAGCACCAACAGTTCAGGGTACATCGGCACGGATGTCACCAATCCCACGCTGCCGCCGCACGGTTCGATAAACGAAGGCGGCTCGCTGGTACTGTCCGGCACCGGAAATATTTCTGATGCCACGCCGGGCATGAGTTATGTGGTGCAAGGGATCAGCCCGGATGAAATTGTTTATACCTATCTCGGGGCCGGTGCGGGCCAAAGCGGCCTGACCATCATGAAAAGTGATGGCAATGGCGGCATGGTCACGATCAACGCTTTTGGTTCTTTCACCCAGGCCGATCTGGATGCAGGCCTGATACGCATCGTTCATGACGGCGGCGAAAACTTCGAGTTTAATGCGCGCTTCTCGGTTTCCGCCGGGCAAGTCACGCTCGACGCCAATGGCAACCCGATGGCGGTCACCTGGGACCCCGAGCTTAAAATTTTCGTCACCCCGGTCAACGATGCGCCCGTGATTACAGGCTCCTCCAACACGGTTCTGGCGGAAGGCGAAACGGTGTATATCACCACTTCGCAGCTGAATTTAAGCGACCCGGATGACGCTAATAGCGGCTCGCCGTGGGAAAACATCGCCAACATTAACGGCAGTAATAACTACGCACTCAATAACGAACTTATTGGTGATAACGCCTTAAAAATTGTCTTCCAGTCGCTGCCTACCGGTGGCGTATTGCAGTATTTCAACGGCACGACTTGGGTGACAATCACCAGCGCCGATATCGGTACGCTAAAACTCGATGCCAGCCTGCTGAAAAGCGATAGCAGCAGCGGGCTGCGGTTCGTCAGTAACGGCTCTGAAGTGCGCAGCACCAGCTTTATTGTCTCGGCGGTGGATCGCTGGGGTGCATCTTCTGCGGTCAACGCGACGGTGGGGATTACCATCACCAACGTTAACGATGGCCCGATGATCCCGGCTACGCCTGACAGCCCGGATATCACCGTGCCGCCGGACTCGCCGAATAAAATTGGCGGCCTACCGGCCAATAACCCGGCTACGGTGGTGGAAGGCGGTTACGTTCAGCTCAACAATGCTCAACTTCAGGCATACGACCCGGACAGCTCGCCCGAGCAGGTGCAATATACAGTTTCCACCGTTCCGGCTCACGGACGCCTGGCGTACTCCACCGACGGCGTGAATTTTAGCTTCCTCGGCAATGGCTCCACCTTTACCCAGGCGGATATCAACAATGGCCGTATTTATTACCTGAACAATGGCGATGAGACATCCGGCAGCGGTCTGAATGCCGATGGTTTTAATTTCACGCTTTCGGATGGCGACAAAGAGCAATCGGGGAATCACTTCGCGATTAATGTCACTCCGACCAACGATAAGCCAACCGTGACAGCGCCTTCCGGCCCGATTGATATCGGCGGCAGTTCGCACGCCGTCAACGGTTTTACCGTGGCCGACCCGGATATCATCAGCGGTTCAAGCGCTACCAATATCCTCGAAACGACCGTGCGCTTACTGCACAGCAATGGCAGTGCCTTTAGCCAGGCCGAATACAACAACATTGTACTGACGGCGGCGGCAAACAGCGGTGCGACCGTGACTGGCGGTATCAATGGCTATTTGGTGATCACCGGAACCGTCGCCCAGGTTAACGCAGCGCTGGCGGGTTTGACCGTCACCTTCCCTGATGATCGCAACGCGCAATACCAGGTGCAAGTCATCACCGATGACCGCCTGCGTGACGTGAACGGTAATTTAAGCGGGGCGGCTAACGGCGGCCCGGTAAACCAGCCTGCCACTCCGGCATTCGGCACACCGCCCGGCACGGTTGATGGCACCCCTTACAACTGGTATCTGGACGGCGTTCCCGCCAATAACGGCAACATTACGGCTAATCAGGTGGTGATTAACGCCTCAGAAACCAATGACCCTGGCACCCTGGTGGTCGGTAATACTGACAAAACCACCTTTGAAGATCAGCCGACGATTATCGGCGGTGATATCACTATCACGGATGACGAATCAGCGGCTTTCGGCAAAAACGTGACCGTGACACTGACCGTCCCACAAGGCCAACTGGGGATTGCGGGCGCAGATGACAATAGCGGCTTTATTATTGATGGCGTCACGATTACCGGCGATAACAGCGGGAAATTAGTGCTCACCGGGACTGCCAGCGACATTCAGGCATTGCTCAATAACCCGACCAGCGGCCTGACTTACCTGAGCGATAAAGATGCCAACCACGATCAAAACGGTGGAGCGGCCGGCGATGTGACGCTCACTATTCATCTTGATACCTCGGCGTCTAACGTCGGGAATACCACAGGCGTGGTGCCCGCCGATGTGCAAATCGCGATAACCATTACACCGGTTAACGATGCGCCCACAGTGACCGCCCCAACAGACACCATTTTGCTGGATAACAACGCGCCTGGTGGCAACAGCGTGGGCGGAATTGTGATAAGCGACCCGGATGTTTCAGATGCTGGCGGCATTGCGACGGGCGAACAAAATATCGTGCAAGTGACCGTGCGCATCACCGATCAAAACGGGAATCCGTTCGAGGTTTTACAGTATCGTGACCAGCAAAACTCAGCGGTCAATATCTCCTCGCTGAACACCACCTCAGGCGTGACAGTGCAATCCACCAGCCCGGATGGCATCAACCCGCCTGCAAATGGCGTCAATGCACCGCTGGTGATCACCGGCACCATCGACCAAATCAACGCTTATCTCGCGCAATTACAGGTGAGAATGAGCGGCATACAACTTGACGATGCTGACCAGTATTTCCGCGTCGAAGTGATTGTTGATGACCGATTGCGCGATGCAACGGGCAGACTGACGACCGGTGCCAACGGTGGGAATAATGCCAATCCTACGGGCGATGGGACATTACCCGTTCCGACCACTGATACCAGCCCTTACGCCAAAGTCCCGGCCGGACTTGAGCTAAACGTCGCGACCACGTATCGCACCGTTTTCCAGAGCAGTACCAATGACCCGGCACATATCGAACTGGGCGGCAGTCCGGTGCTCAACACCAATGAAAACAGTGCCACGGTCACGCTGCCACCGATAACCCTCAGTGATGTGGATGCGGGCAGCCAGACCATGACGGTCACGGTTAAGCTCCCGAAAGGATTTACCTTTGTCGCACCAACCGGCAGCGGTGGCACCGTCACCGGAGCGGGCACCGACACGCTGACGTTTACCGGCTCTTACGCGCAAATTAATACTTACCTGGCGGGGCTAAAAGTCTCGCTGCCTGACGTGCCAGGAGATGCCACGGCGTCTGACTGGAATGGGAATTTTGGCGTGACGGTGACGGTCAACGATGGCGGTAACTCCGGTTCTCGCCCGGTGACATTACCCAATCTGACCGATCCTAATTCCGACCCAGGCCAGGTGGAATATGAAGACGGCCCCGGCGGCACCTCATCGGCACTGATCACGACGCGCACCTTTACCTTCACGGTCAATCCGGTGAATGACGCGCCTGTGGTTGTAGGCACGCCGACAGTGACGATCCCGACGCTGGAAGAGGACACACCGGGAGGCTCGGTGGCGGGCAGCAATGTCGGAAACCTGTTTAGCGGCTTCTTCAACGACCAGAAAGATACCGTGGATAACGGCAACACTGGCGGCGCGGGCGGCTCCCGGGCGGATAACTTCTACGGCGTGGCTATCACGCAATTAACCACCAACGCCGCTCAGGGCGAATGGCAATATTCACTCGATGGCGTGAACTGGCTTGCCGTCGGTAACCGCAGCGACAGTAACGCGTTAATCCTCACGGCCAGTTCGTCACTGCGTTTTGTGCCTGCCGCAAACTATTTTGGCAACCCGGCAACATTAGGCGTCCGGCTGGTGGAAACTAACGTCAACGGCGATATTTCTTCCACGCCGACGGTCCTGCCCAATGGCAGCGTCACCAATATCAACACCACGGGCGGGCATGGCGGCACCTCGATTTACAGTGAAACCGTCATCACCCTCAACACCGTCGTCACCAACATTAACGACCGCCCGACGCTGGGTGATAAAACCCTGACCATCGCCGAAGACACCAACGGCACGCAGACGGTCGGACAACTGTTCCAGTCGGTTTATGGCGATGCCACCGATAACCAGAGCGGCATTGCAGGCGGCGGAAACGCCAGCGGCGCACTGGGTTACGTCGCGATTTATGCCAATAACACCGATGCCAGCAAAGGCCAATGGCAATATTTTGATGGCACCACCTGGCAGGCGATCCCGTCCGATCTGGGCGAGAGCCACGCCTTTGTGCTCGCCAGCAATACCCAGATGCGCTTTGTGCCGACCGCCGATTACAACGGTTCAGTCAGCGGCGGTCTGCATTTGCGCGCCTCCGATACCACCGACACCACGGCGAGCGGTATTTTTGGCGGTCGCGTTAATTTCTTCGATTTTGCCGTCGCGGGCGACCAGACCTCACACTGGTCAAATACCGCAACGCTGGGTGTGAATATTACGGCAGTGGCTGACGCGAACAACGACAGCTTCACCACTCACGCCAATGTGCCGCTGATTAAAAATGCCAGCGATCTGCTGGCTAACGACACGTTTTCCAACGGGGATAAAACCGTCACCTCCGTGACACAACCGACAAACGGCACGCTGAGTTACGTCGGCGGCGTGCTGACTTATACGCCAAACCGGGGCTTTGTCGGCACCGACTCTTACACCTACACCGTCACCAGCGGCGGCGTAACAGAACAGGCGACGGTGACGATTAATGTCACCAACCAGGCGCCGATTGTTGCCAATGAAAACCAGACGCTCAACGAAGATACCTCGGCCTCGGGCAACGTGTTAACTAACGACCGCGACCCGGATGGCGCAGTCGATACCCTCAGTGTGAAAACCTTCACCGTTGAGGGGCAAACCTACACCGCAGGCACCACCGTGACGCTGGCAGGCAGTCACGGAACCCTGACAGTTAATGCTAATGGGACGTACAACTACACCCCAGGCGGCGACTGGCACGGCGATATTCTGGTGAGCTATGTCGTGACCGACGGCAACATGAACGGTGACAAAACCGCGACCTTAGGGCTGCACATTGCCGCCGTTGACGATGCGGTCGATAACATCGAAAAAGAGCATACCGGCACCGTCATTACCACCGATGTGCTGGCGAACGACAGCTTCGTCAATTCGGACCGTGCGGTCACCGATTTCAGCCAGGGTGCGCACGGCACCGTGACCCGCGGCCCTGGTAACACACTGATTTACACCCCGACGCCGGGCTATGTCGGCCAGGACAAATATACCTACACCGTCACCAGCGGCGGCGTTACCGAAACCGCCACGGTGTTTATTCTGCTGACCAACACCCCGCCATCGCCAAGCGCTCAGGTGGATTCAACGCCGGAAGATACGGCGCTTAATGGCGACGTGTTGCATACCATTGTTGACCCGGATGGCGACCCGCTGCATGTGACCGATTTCCAGATTGCGGGTATCGCCGGAACGCACCAGGCGGGCGAAAGCGTGATTATCCCCAACCAAGGCACCTTTATCCTGCGCGCCAATGGCACTTACACCTTCGTACCGATTGCCGACTGGAACGGCAAAGTGCCAACCATTACGTTTAACGTGTCGGATAATACCTTCGACCCGCCAACCCAAAGCACGCTGGATATCACCGTCACTCCGGTTCAGGACTTTGTGAATGACTCGGCCTCCACGCACGCCGGGACACCTGTCACCATCGATGCGCTGCGCAACGACCGTTTCAGTAATGCTGATGCCACCATCACCGACACCAGCGCGCCTGCGCATGGCTCGGTGAGTATTGTGAATAACAAACTGGTTTATACGCCAAATGCGGGTTATGTCGGCGATGACTCCTTCACATACACCGTCACCAGCGGCGGCGTCACCGAAATCGCGACCGTCACGGTCACGATGACCAACGCCGCGCCGACGGTGCCAAATGTGTATATCACCACCACGGAAGACCGCCCGATTCTCAACACCCTGCTCGGCGATGCGACGGATGGCGACAACGATAATCTGAGCATTGTTAAGTTCACGATTAACGGCACCGATTACGCGGCAGGGCTGACGCCGGTTGATATCCCCGGCATGGGCAGAATCACCATCACCCAGGAAGGGCTGTATTTATTTACCCCGCTCGCGGATTGGAATGGCGTCGTGCCGCCAATAAACTACACCGTGAGCGACGGAAACCAGGGCGGCGAAGTCAGCAGCACGCTGGTGATTACCGTCACGCCGGTGGTAGATATTCAGGCAGACCAGGCCAGCACGCACTCTGATGACGCCGTCATTATTAACGTGTTAGCCAATGACACCTTCACCAATCCTGACCGACAAGTCTCGGTTTCCGGGATCAGTGCGCAAGGCGGCAGGCTGGAAGTGCTATCGGATAACACCGTGCGTTACTCGCCACCTGCGGGCTACGCGGGGCGCGATAGCTTCACTTATACCGTCACCAGCGGCGGCATTACTGAAACCACAATTGTCTCGATTCTGGTCACTAACACTTCGCCAATGAGCGGCGACATGCAGTTGACGATGAATGAAGATGGCACGCCGCTAAGTGGTGAGCTAAATGTGACCGACCCGGACAACGACGTCCTGCGTGTGACATCGTTCCAGGTAGATGGCATCGCTGGCAGTTTCCCGGTAGTTAATCTTGGCAGCCCCACCGTTGCCGTGATTCCTGGCGTTGGGACGTTTACGCTGACTTATGACCGACAATACACCTTCACGCCAGTACCCGACTGGAATGGCATCGTGCCACAAATTAGTTACACCGTGACCGATGACAACGGTGGCGCGCTGGTGGTCGGTAAAATCGACATTGCAGTGAACCCGGTGAAGGATATCGCCGATGACAACGTGACGATGCACGCCGGAACCAGCACGACGACGGACGTATTTGCCAACGACACGTTCATCAACACAGACAAAGAAATCACCGATTTAGGCACCGCCAAATTTGGTACCGTTAGCTTAAGCGCTGACGGCAAAAGTATTGTCTACACGCCAGCGCCAGCATTTGTCGGCAACGACAGCTACACCTACAGCGTCACCAGCGGCGGCATTACCGAAACCGCCACGGTGTATATCACCGTCACCAACGCCCCTCCGGTGGCGCAGCCTGATGTCAACGCGGGTAACGAAGACACGCCCCTTGCCGGCAACGTCTTAACCAACGATACCGACGCCGATAACCGCCCCGCCGTTCAGGACACGCTGACCGTCACAGGCTTCACCCTGGCGGGCGACTCGATTTCTCGCATGGTCGGCAGCCCGGTCTTTATCTCCGGGCAAGGTCAGTTCACCCTCAACGCGGATGGCACTTACACGTTTGTCCCGGTCAAGGACTGGAACGGAACGCTGCCGGTGATTACTTATCAGATTAGCGACGGGCGAAACGGCGGCACCAGCAGCAGCACGCTGACGCTCACCGTCACACCAGTGCAGGACATCGAGCGTGACGATGCGACCACACACGCCGGAACGCCAGTCGTCATTGACGTATTAAACAACGACACATTTGAAAACAGCGACCATCAGATAACCGCCACCACCAACGGCTTGCACGGCACCACCACGATTGTTGACGGGAAAGTGGTTTACATCCCGGTCGCCGGTTTTGTGGGAAACGATATCTTTGGCTACACCGTCACCAGCGGCGGCGTGCGTGAAACCACCTTTGTCACAGTGAGCATTACCAACAACGCGTCACAGGCGGCTGATGACAGTAACGCCACGCCAGAAGACGGCGTGGCGGGCGGCAATGTGCTGACTAACGACCGCGATATTGATAACGACAAACTGACCCTCACCGGCTTTACCGTGGATGGCACGACGATTTACGCGGCGGGCGGCGCGCTCAACATCCCGAATATGGGCGTGTTGGTCATGCAGGCGGACGGCAACTGGACGTTCACGCCGGTCGCTGACTGGAATGGCACCCTGCCTGTGGTGACGTATTTCGTCAGCGACGGCAATAATGGCGGCGAGTCCGAAGCCAAACTGCGGGTCATCATCACTCCGGTAAAAGATGCCTTTGACGATAACGTCACGGTACACGGCAACACCTCCGTGACCACCGATGTCTTCGCCAACGACACTTTCGCGAACAGCGATAAAATTATTCAGAGCGTGACCCAGGGCAGCCACGGCACGGTGAGCATCGTCAACGGCAAAATCACCTACACGCCAAACGTGGGTTATGTCGGTACAGACAGTTACTCCTACACAGTGTTGAGCGGTGGGATTCAGGAGACCGCGATGGTCAGTGTCACGGTGGAAAACACCCTCCCCGTTACGCGCCCGGATCTCAACATTACGCCGGAAGATAACGTGGTCAGCGGCAACGTGCTGGATAACGACAGCGATCCCGACGGCGACCCGCTCACCGTGACGCAATTCAATGTCGACGGCCAAACGGCTCCGGCAGGCTATCCAGTTATCATCGCAGGCGTGGGGGAATTCACTTTACGCAGCGACGGGAGCTACACGCTAACGCCCATTGCCGACTGGAACGGCAGAGTGCCGACCGTAACCTACACCGTTAACGATGCGCTGATTGGCGGCATCTCGACCGGCACGCTGAATATTATTATTTCGCCGGTAGCTGATATTAATGCCGACGACGCCACCGTCCACGCCGGGAATCCGGTGACGACGGATGTCCTCGCCAACGATAACTTCGAGAACCAGGACGCCACCATCACCGCCGTGACCAGCGGCGCAAATGGCAGCGCGGTATTGCAGCCAAACGGGCAGATAACCTATACGCCTCGCACAGGTTTTGTCGGCACCGATACTTACACCTACACCGTGACCAGCGGCGGCGTCACTGAAACTACTACCGTCACCGCTCATGTCATCAACAGCGCGCCCGTTGTTAGCCCGGAAGGGGTCATTACTCCGCAAGGGAACGCGGTTTCCGGCAACCTGTTAACCAACGATTCAGACCCGGACGGCGACCCGATTCATCTTTCCAGCTTCCAGTTTGGCGGCCAACGTTATGCCGCAGGCGAAACCGCTGTGCTGGCGGGCATTGGCAGCCTGACGGTACTGCGCGATGGCAGTTACACCTTTACGCCAGTGAGCAGCAAATTCGGCTTTGTTCCTCCCGTGACCTACACCGTGAGCGATGGTAACGAAGGGGGCGAAACCAACGGCACGTTGCGCATTCTGGTGGCACCGTCGGTGGAAATTCAGGTGCGCGAAGATGGCCTGACGCCGCTTGACCCAGGCGCTCAGGAAGTGAGTGGCACGCTTGATTTGCTGTCGCTCGATAAGCTGAAAACCTTCACCTTCCAGGGGCGTGTCATCACCGCCGAACAGCTTTTGCAGCTTAATCCGCTGTCGCCAATCACCATCGAAACCGTGACCGGCACCATTACGCTTTTGGCTTACTACAGCCCGGCCGACGGCGAAGGGCATGTGGATTACCGCTTCACCCTGCGCGAAGCCGTGTCGCAACCAGGATTGGTGAGTACGCACAACGATTACGCCGTGGAAGTGAACGGCGTTACCGTCGGCCAACTGCGCATTACCGTGTTTAACGACAGCCCAACCGCCACAGATGACAGCGCGGAAATCTTACAGGACCAAAACCAGGAGTCAGCCAGCGGCAACGTCTTTAACGATGACCGCATGGGTGCCGATGGCGCAGCGAACAACGGCCCGGTGACGGGCGTCGTGTCGGAAAACACCGGGAGCACAGGCACCATTGGCGGCGCGAGCGGCGGGCAATACGGCACACTCACACTCGATAGCAAGGGCAACTGGACCTACCAAGTCAACCGCAGCGACCCGCGCGTAGCGTCACTTGAAGCGAATGCGACATTGACCGAGGTGTTTGTTTACACCATCACCGACAGCGATGGCGACGTCAGCGAAGCACGCCTCACTATTTTAATTCATGGCGTCACGGCGATGCCAAACGTCGATGACCGTAATGGCGACCAGATATTTGGCCGTGAGGAAGAAGAAACACTACCCGCCTACAGCCAAAGTTACGAGCCGGGCTTGTTTATTCTGCCGCTCGTCTATGATTTACAAAGTGACGCAGTGGGTCTGCAAACCCGACTAAACAGCCAATTTGCAGCCTATGGCTACGGTATTGAACAAGCAAATGCGCCGGTCATGCAACAAGCTGTGCTGTTCTCCCGCTGGTACAGCGACAGCCGTGAGCAGCGCACTTTACCTGGCTTAGAAAGTAACGCCCTTGGGCAAAATTCGCTTGGGAACTCATTTGGCCCGTTTGGTATTGGACAAGCCGATGAGCGCAGCTCATTTGCTCAAACGTCGGTCACGCAGGAAGCGACGCAGGTTGAACAACCGACTGTTATCGCATCGGGAGCACAACCTTTATCCATGCAGCTTGCTGCCCTGGAAAAACAAACTTTGGCGTCTGGAAAGCACATTACAGTCCCGACAATCACTCGCCGGTAAAGGCTAAAGCAACTGTTTAAGATGGAAATAACAACAATGAACGCATACGTGGTGGCTGAAGTGAAAAAACGTGGCGTACCGTTAGTCAAACCTGTTGCTGGGTTGATTGCGGTACTGATTTTGGCTGGCTGTGGCACCATTAAACCGGAACCGTTAACTCAGGATGAGATCACCACACGAGTGAATCGTGACCGGGCAGAAATGTACCGTGGGCAAGAATCCCTAAGCGGCCCGATGACGTTATCCGATGCCATGGCGCGCGCGTTAAAATATAACCTCGACTACCGTCTGAAAATGATGGAAACCGCGTTGTCGCGCAGTTTGTTGGATGTCTCGCAACAAGACATGTTGCCAAAGCTGATGGCAGATGCAGGTTATCGCTGGCGTGATAATGATTCGGGCGGCACCAGTATCGGTATCGATGACGGGCTCGTCAGCTTGCGCCCTTCCACGTCGGAGGAACGTGAACATTATCTTTCCAGCGCGACTTTCTCCTGGGATCTTCTCGACTTCGGTATGAGCTATTACCGCGCCAAACAACAAGCCGATGAAGTTAATATTGCGGAAGAACGCCGCCGTAAAGTGCTGCAAAATATTGTCCAGGAAGTGCGTGATGCCTACTGGCGTGCATTAGGCGCGCAGCGTTTGCTCGACGAAACCCAACCACTGGCCGAGCAAATTGCCCAGGCGCTGGATAAAACCCGTGAAGCAGAACAGGCCGGGATCTTGCCGCCAATTGAAGGGCTGGAATACCAGCGCGCCCTGCTTGATGCCATGACCTTGCTGAACCAAAAACGCCAGCAAATGGAATTGGCAAAAAGCGAGCTGACGGCGCTTATCAACCTGCCGCCGGGCACACCGCTGGTGTTGCAAGACACACCAACGCCGCTGGCACCACCTCCGACCAACATTGATAAGCTTGAGCAAATGGCACTTGAGCGTCGCCCGGAACTGCGTGAGGAAGATTACAAAACGCGCATCGACAGCTATGAAACCAAGCGCCAAATCGCCTCGTTATTCCCGAGTCTGAATCTGTTCGCCGGGTTGAATTACGACTCCAATGAATATCTCTACAACAACAACTGGATTGAAGGCGGCGTCGGTGTCTCGATGAACCTGTTTAAGCTGCTGAGTATTCCGGCAATCAGTACCGCCAACGATGCCCGCGCACAAACCGATGATGCACGCCGTATGGCGCTGAGCATGGCGGTTCTGACGCAAGTTCGTGTCGCTACTGAACGCTACAAGCTCGCCTCCTATGACTTCCAGATTGCCGAACAATCGGCGCAAGTCGACCAGCGCCTGGCGAGCATTTCCCGCGCAGGTTCTGATAACTCACTGACCAGTGATCTTGAAACATTGCGTACTCAGGCACGCTCGATTGTTTCGCGCTTCCAGGAAGCTTCATCATATGCCGAAGCGCAGGCCGCCTATGGCCGAGTGCTGAACTCTGTGGGTATCGATTTGCTACCAGATCAGGTTAATCAAACCGATGTTGCCAGCTTATCGCGACAAATTGCCACCAGTTTGCGCCAACAAGAGAGCAGCGTATTTGCTCGTACTGCTGGTATTGTGGTGGAAAAACACCCGATATCTGTGCAGATCACGCGCCTGCCATCTGGCGTTTCACGCTCCACCGTTTCGCAATCCGTTGGTCGGGTGATTGAAGCAAACCACCTGTCTCTTGAGCCGTCACCGAAAAGCCTCACCTTGCAAATGGGCTTCAACATTGGTGCCAGCAACGGCACACGTAAAGGTGTGTGGACAATGCGTGTGCTGGATGCAGACGGTTCTGAAGTGCTGACTCGCCAGTACACAAGCTACCTGCCAAACGAAACCAGTACGCGTTCCATCAGCGCACTTGCCGAAGCAGCAACATTATCCATTACTACTGATTTACAAAGACTTGCAGGGGCAACCCCTGTTCTGACTGCGACGCCATGAGGCTGTGTATGAATAACAATAAAAAGAGCACATCTGCTCTACTACTCTCGCTAGCCTGTTTTTCTGTGCCAGCCTTTGCCGCCAATCCTGTTTTTGCGGCTCCTGCTGAGGTAAAAACACCCACCGCGCAAGGCAGTACCACGGTGCGCTTCCTGGTACTCGCCAACCGCGAAAGCCCGCTTTCAAGCGTAGTGCCTGGGCGCATGGCGAAAATCAATGTGCAACTCGGCGACCCCGTAACCCAAGGCAAAGTGCTGGCAAGCATGGATTGTAGCGATTTAGTGGCACGTAAAAATGCCGCCGAAGCGGAGTTTCACGCCGCTCAACTGCGCTATGAAGCCAAAGCAAAACTGCAGGGATTACAATCAGCTGCTGCACTTGAAGTGGGTTTAGCCGCCTCTGAAGTCAACCGTACCAAAGGTCAGGTCGGCATTTTTGACGCCCAACTGGCGCAGTGTCGCTTTGTGGCACCGTTCAATGGTCGCGTAGCCAAAATCTATGTCAAAGAAGGCCAGGGGATTGGTGCTGGTGCGCCTGTGATTGATTTGGTCGGAAGCGGCACGTTGCGTGCGCGTTTAAACGTGCCTTCAAACTGGGTGGCATGGCTGAAAATTGGTTCGCAGCTTAATGCCTCCGTGGGTGAAACCGGCAAGCAATACCCGCTCACCGTGACGAATATCAGCGGCAAAGTCGATGCGGTCAGCCAGACTATCGAAATTGAAACTCGCTTCCCGGAAAAAACCGATGACGTGTTGCCGGGCATGAGCGGACAAGCCGTTGCTATCTGCCCTCCTGATGAAAACCGTTGCCTGAAAAGCGGAGCTGCAAATTCGTGATGTCCAGTACAGCCTTCTACCAGCTAGCAGCCCGGGTAGAAGCGATAAGCAACTCCGCCGAGTTAGGCTTCGCTATATGTAACGAAACACGCCAACTGGTGGATTACCGCCAGGCGGCGCTGTTGTCTCTCACCTCATCCAACCGTGCAAAACTGGTCGCTCATTCAGGGCTTAGTGATACCGACAACAATACACCGTATGCCTTATGGCTCTCTGACGTAGCAAAAGAGATTGCGCCACATTGCCGCGCACTGCCGCCAGAAGCCCGTGTGCTGGCACTTTCACCCGCGCAACTCAGTGAGCCCCTTGCTCCGCAGTGGGATGAATGGCTGCCTGCAAATGTCTGGGTGTTGCCATTAACCGGTGCCGACGGAGAGATTCACGCGCTATGGTTTTTGGGCCGTGACGACCCGTGGCCAACAACGCTCGCACCGACATCCCCGGAGTTTACCCTGCTGCAACTGAGCGGGTTGTACGGTTATGCATGGTGGGCCTTAACGGCACGACCTTCACGTTTCAAGCAGTTCTGGCAGCGCAATACCGGGCGTCGTCTCGGTTATATCGTGCTGGCGGTGCTGTTGGTGTTATGCATTCCGGTGCGCGAATACACACTGGTGCCTGCCGAAATTATCTCGCTACACAGTGAAGTGATTGCCGCTCCTGACTCCGGCGTGATTAAACGCATGGTCGTGCTGCCAAACAGCGATGTGGTGAAAGGCCAGGTGCTGGCAACGCTCGATGACACGACATTGCATAACCGCCTTGCTGTGGCACAGGCGGAGTTGGAAACCACTGAAACCACGTTGCATCAGGCTTCACAACAGGCGATTGAAGACCAACAGGCTAAGTCAGAACTGGCAATGGCTGAAGGCAAATGGCGCGAGAAAAAAGTTGAAGTTGAATCGATAACACGCGACCTCGAAAAGCTGACCATTCGTGCTCCTGATAACGGCGTATTTGTCTATTCTGACCCGGACGACTGGGCTGGTCGTCCGGTTCAAACCGGTGAGCGAATTGGTTTGCTGGCAGACCCTGATAACCTCGGCGTTCGCGCCTGGGCCCCGGTAAGTGAATCCACTAACCTGAAGCATGGGGCACCGATGAAAATCTTTTTGAAAGTCGCCCCTCTTGATTCACTGGACGCAAAACTGGGATACGCGGGTTATCAAACGGTGGAAGCACCCAACGGTGTCGCCAGTTATATGCTGCGCGGCACGCTGGAAGGTAAACCTGCGGTTGCGCGTATTGGCTTGCAGGGAACCGCGCGCGTAACGGGTGATTGGGCAATGCTCGGTTACTTATTGCTACGTCGCCCTATTGCCACATTACGTGCCGGGAGCGGGTGGTGATACCTGGTGCTGCAACGGCCCCAGCGTGGCCTGCGCTACGTGATGAACTGCGACTGAACAGCGCAGGTACCAACCGCGACGGCTCTCCGGCCTGGCACTTGGCTGATCCTGTGCGTAATCTTTTTTTTCGCCTTGGCTGGCTGGAAATTGAAATTCTTAAACGCTGGCAACTGGCGGATGCCGGGAAAATAGCGCAGACGATTAATCAGCAAACTACGCTGAATGTTGATGAAGAAGATATCAAAGCTTTTGTGCTGTTTTTACAGCAACAACAGTTGCTACGTAGCGCTCGCTATCGCCCGGCATCCTCTGCGTGGAAGTGGTTGTTACACAGCTATTTGTTTATCCGCATTCCGCTGGTTCACCCGGAAAAAGCCCTGCGTAAAGCGCTGCCGTGGTTAAAGCCGCTGTTTAGCAAAACCTTCATGTGGTTAACGTTGTTTGTTGCGATTACCGGTATTGTGCTCGCCGCTCGCCAGTGGGACACCGTGGTTGCCACGTTGCATAACTCGGTGAACTGGCATGGCGCGGTGGCGTTTGCTATCGCTCTGGTTTTTTCCAAATGTTGGCATGAAATGGGCCATGCGCTTACCGCTACCAGGCACGGTGTACGGGTTGGGCACATGGGTGTTGCGTTACTGGTGATGTTGCCGATGGCCTACACCGACACCGGTGAAAGCTGGAAGCTCATCCGTTCGCGCGACCGTTTAAAAATTGCCGTCGCCGGGATTGCCTCTGAATTAGTTCTGGCAGCATGGGCTACCTTGCTGTGGTCGTTTGCACCGGAAGGCAGCGTCAAAAATGCGTTATTTTTCCTTGCGACCACCGCCTGGGTTATGACAGTCGTGGTTAACGCCAGCCCGTTTATGCGTTTCGACGGTTATTACATTCTGAGCGACATGCTGGATTTTCCAGGGCTGCACGAGCGCGCAGGAAACTGGGCGAAGCGGTCGATGCGCTGGCATCTATTTGGTATCAACGATCCAAAACCCGACAACGTCACCCCGGCCTTTGCCCGTTTTCTGACGGTATTTGCCTTCGCCACCTGGATTTATCGCCTGCTGCTGTTTATCGGTATTGCGGTCGTTATCTATCACGCCTTTTTTAAGGCGTTGGGCGTGATTCTGTTTTTGATAGAGATTGTGACTTTTGTGGTGCAACCGATGATCCGAGAAATCAAACACTGTTGGGCACGGCGCGCGGAAAGCCAGCCTTTCCAGCGCCGAAGATTGCTGCTGATTGCTATCGCCACGTTGCTGGTTATTTTTGTGCCGTGGTCGAATAAAGTGAATCTGCCTGGGGTGATTGAAGCCGGTTTTGTACAGCCAATTTATACGCCGTACAGTGCGCGCCTCGAGAAGATCCTCGTCACCGATGGGCAGGAAGTGAAAGCCGGGCAACCGCTGTTCGAGCTGATTGCACCACTACCGGAAACCTCGCAGCGAAAAGCTGAGGAGATGCGCCGCGCATGGGAGTTCAGCGCGCGCGGTGCGCTAGGGCTTGATAAAGATGGCCCGGCAAAACAGGTTCTGGCAGAGCAAATGGCGCGCCAGTACTCGCTCCAGCAAAGCGCTGGGAATAATGAATTGCTGCGTCTGAGGCTGGTCGCGGCTTCCAGTGGCCGTATTGAAGATAGCGATATTTCGCTGCAACCGGGTAGCTGGGTTTCCCCTTCTACACACATTGCCACACTGGTGAATGCCGATCGCTGGCGGGTGAAAGCGCTGGTGGGTGAAGAAGATTTGGGGCGCTTACGCGTAGGGGCTCAGGCAAAAATTTATCAGCATGATGAGTGGCAGCCGCTTATCGGGCGTGTGGTTTCTATCGACCATAATGTCGTCACTCGCCTGCCATCTTTGTTGCTGGCTAAAGATCACGGTGGCCCAGTGCAATTAAACCCAACCGCGCAGGCAAAAGATTTGCGTCCACAGGGCGTTTGGTATCGCGTATCAATTGAAGGTGACGGAAAAGCTGCTGCCCTCAACCGGGAAAATCTCGCTGATATTTCTGTTGAGAGTAAACGCCAGAGTCTCGCACATCGCTGGTTTAATAGCGTGTCATTGATGCTGATTCAGCAGACGGGCATGGGGAAAGATGGGTAAAGTCTAATGGGATTGGCTTCAAAGTCAGCCCCTCTTTGCAGAGGGGCTAAGTCCTTGCTACAGGATGATCAATGAGGTGCATATCAATTGATGAGGCGGCTAAGTTGCATTCCTAAACCCACCCACTTCCTCCTGGGATACTGGAAGGGGTCTTTCTATTAATGTCTGTTTCAGGACCCGGAGTCAATTGTTTGACGATGACCTTTTCATTGATTTGCAAACCTGACACAAAATTTTATTGATGCCGTGCTCGCCGCAAAGCCTGGGCCAGTTTTTGCTGATTAAACGGTTTACGCAACAGCTCGACTTGCGGCAATTGCTGCCCGCTGCGGCGCAAATCCTGGCCGCTAATTAACAAGCACGTCAGATGCGGATAATGCTCAAATGCATGCTGTACCACATCGGCGCCACTCATTGGCCCTGGTAGCATTAAATCGCTGATAAGTATTTGAATATCCGGTACCTCTTTCAGCAATTGTATTGCCTGCTGGCTATCACTGGTTTCTAACGTCAAATACCCCAACTGATGCAACTGCTCGCACAACGTCTGGCGCACATCGTGTTCATCTTCAAGTACCAGAACCAGTTGGTCTTCATCAGAATTTACTGCCAGCGGCTCGGGTAACGTTTCACTCACCGCCTGTGCTGGTGCGCGCGGCAATTGTAAACGCACTAACGTCCCCTGCCCCGGCGCACTTTCAATTTGCACTCGCCCGCCGGACTGGCGCACAAAACCATACACCATTGATAAACCCAACCCACTGCCACTGCCCGTCTGCTTGGTGGTGAAGAACGGTTCAAATACTTGAGCTTTTACTTCCGCCGACATGCCATGACCACTGTCGATAACTTCCAGCGCTACCATATCCTGCTTGCGCCCGCTCGAGCGCACCACGCGCTGATTCCAGGTGCGGATTTTGATAGTACCGCTTTGCCCTTCCATCGCGTCGCGGGCATTCATCACCAGGTTAATAATCGCGTTCTCCAACTGGTTAACGTCAATCCATGCGGGCCACGCTGGGTGCTGCGCTTCAATTTCAAGCGTCAGCGCTGCCGGGAGCGAATGGCGGATCAGCGGGTCGAGGTTTTCCAGCAGATTTTTCATCAACACCGCATGGGGGTGCAGCGATTGTTTGCGCGAGAACGCCAGTAAACGTTGAGTCAGTTGCGCCCCGCGTTCGGCGGCCTTTAAGGCACGTTGAATACGTATGGCATCCGGTGAATCGGAAGATGTCAGCTCAAGACTGCCAATAATCACCGCCAGCAGATTATTAAAATCATGCGCGAGGCCACCGGTTAACTGCCCCACCGCTTTCATTTTTTGGCTGTGAACCAGCGCTTCTTCCAGCGCTTTACGCTCACTGCGCTCAAGCACCACGTTCACCATGCCGCGCCCCGGCACCGGGCTAAAACGCAGCTCAATGGTGCGGTTATCTGCCAGCCTGAGTTCCTGCGGTTTGGGTAACGGGCGCGAGAGATTTTCAAGGATATGTTCCTGAAGCGGCGTGACCTGTTTGAGCAGGCTCATATAATGCTGCCCGCGCTGCAATCGTTCCGGTGCCAGCCCCAACAGCAGCGGGTATTGCGGGTTCCACACCACCAAAATCCCGTCGTTATCAAACAGGGCAAAACCGTCGCGCATCGCGTGGAAGGTGGTTTCCAGTTGAGTGCTCTTTTCTTTGAGAAGTTTCGAGGTGTGTTCCAGGGATGCAGTGTTGCGCGCAAAAACGTTAAACGCTCGCGCCAGTTCGCCCAGCTCATCACGCCGCTGTAAGGCAGGCACGCTAACATCGCGCTCGCCCCGTGCCAGCCGCGTCATAGCGTGGGAGATTGCCGTCAAATTCGAGCCAAGGTTGCGGTAAATATACCAGCCTGCAAACCCGGTAATCACCAGCGCCAGCAAGGCAAACAAGCCAATAAAGGCAATCATTGATTGAAGCTCTTTATGGCTTTGATCGGTGCGACTAAGGGACTCTTGCGCCACTTTTTGTACGTACTGGTTAATGTCCTGGTTCAAAAACGCCACCAGCGCTTTGATATGGTACATGTACCAGGAAATCCCTAAATCGCTGTTTTCAAGCAGCTGGGAAAGTGGCAGCAATTGCTGCAAATGGGTAGTGAACTCCCGCAATATCCCATCGACTAAGGGCGAATCATCATGTGCCGGAAGCTGCGCCATCACTTCGGTAAGCTGTATGACGGTGGCTTTCGGGGAAGGCGTCTGGATAGCAATCAGAATCAGCCTGTCCATTTCGGTTAACAGCCGTGCTTCCGGGGTCACTCGCCCGTCGCGAGCATTAATTTCCTGAATATGATGCAAGTAACTTTGGTTTTGATACAACGCACTGAGCAGCGAGTTGCGTTCCAGGTGGCGACGATGGCCCAACTCCAACATCCGTGTGACGCTGCTTTCCAGTTCATTGCTGCGTTCGGTAATACGCTTTACCAATTCCGGTTCACGGCTGGCAAGTGGTGCATGCGCCAGGTGGTTAAGCGAATTCTGTAGTGCCTGCTGTGTTTGCTGCAAACGCTGCGCTTCGCTCTGATATTCCAGCGCACCCACCACCTGCGTGAGGCGCACTGCTGCTGTCGCCACATTCGCGGTATCTCGCGCCAACTCCATGCTGCCGGACATATCGCTCAGCGTTTGCCCCTGCACCTGCTCCTGCAAACGGCTGGCGTGATTAAAGCCGAGAATGGCCACGCCGCACACCATCAACGTCACCGCCACCACCAGCAGGTTAAAGGAGAGCAGGCGGCCACGGGCGCTGGTGAGGAAGGGCGTGCGGGGTGCAGGCATGGTTTAGCTCCATTCTGGGTTTGTTTCAATGAGTTAAGCAGTCATATGAATTGTTCACCAACATACGCAGCATAATTCGTGGTGCAGCCAACGCACCTGCAACTTGAAGAATGCTGTGTATGTGACAAATGTGAATAGCCCCTGACATTTTGCATTTACATAGACGTGCTCAACTGGCAGCAATCGAAACCTTACCCGCAGGAGTCGCGCTATGAGTAGCGTTCCCATTCTGGAGATGCGCAATATTGCCAAGTCATTTGGCAAGTTTTATGCGTTGAAAGGTGTCGACTTAACGGTGTTTCCTGGCGAAATACACGCCTTGATGGGGGAAAACGGCGCGGGAAAAAGCACGCTGATGAAAATCCTCGCCGGAGCCTATACCGCAACTAGCGGTGAGATTTTAATTAACGGCGATCCCTACAGCATCAAAGGCCCGAAAGACGCACTCAATGCGGGCATCACGCTGATTTACCAGGAGATGCAACTTGCCCCGAATCTTACCGTTGCTGAAAACATCTTCCTTGGCAGCGAACTGTCACGCGGTGGTTTAGTAAAACGCAAAGAGATGGTGATGCAGGCCCAGACGGTTATCGACCGCCTCGGCGCACAGTTTAAGGCCAGCGATTTAGTATCGCGCCTGACGATTGCCGAGCAGCAGCAGGTGGAAATCGCCCGCGCGCTGCACCGCAACAGCCGCATCTTAGTGATGGATGAACCTACCGCCGCACTTTCTTCACGTGAAACGCACCGCCTGTTCGAGTTGATTATGCGGCTGCGCGATGAAGGGATGGCAATTATCTATATCAGCCACCGCATGGCGGAAGTGTACGAGCTTTCTGACCGCGTGAGCGTGCTGCGCGACGGACAATACGTCGGCAGCCTGACGCGTGAACATCTCAATGCCAACGAGCTGGTACGCATGATGGTGGGCCGCCCGCTAAGCGATCTATTCAATAAAGAGCGCGACATTCCACAAGGTGCCGTGCGCCTGAACGTTCACCACCTGACGGACAGTGCAAAAGTGCAGCCGGTCAGCCTGCAGGTAAAATCTGGCGAGATAGTCGGCCTTGCGGGACTGGTCGGTGCCGGGCGTTCTGAACTCGCACAGCTGATTTTTGGCGTGCGTAAATCCACCGGCGGCACGATAGAAATCGACGGGCTGCCCGTAAAGATTCACTCCCCTCGTGAAGCAATTAGCCACGGTATCGGTTTCCTGACCGAGAACCGCAAAGAGCAAGGCTTGTTCCTCGAACTGGCAGCGCAAGACAACATCACCATGGCAACACTTGAGCGCGACGCGCACTACGGCTGGCTGGATCGCAAAAAAGCCCAGACCATTTCTGATGATGCCATCAACCTGCTCAATATCCGCGTGCCACATGCACAAGTGCGCGCAGGCGGTTTATCCGGCGGTAACCAGCAAAAGCTTTTGATCTCGCGCTGGGTGGCGATCGGCCCGCGAATTTTGATCCTCGATGAGCCAACGCGCGGTGTGGATGTCGGCGCAAAAAGTGAGATCTACCGGATCATGAGTCAGATGGCGAAACAGGGTGTGGCGATCCTGATGATCTCCAGCGAATTGCCCGAAGTGGTCGGAATGAGCGATCGGGTGTATGTGATGCGCGAAGGCAGTATTGCCGGGGAATTGCACGCCGCTGATATCACGCAAGAGAACATTATGACGCTGGCAACCGGCGTTGAAGATGCCCACAAAAAGGTGGTTCAACATGGCAACTAATCAACCTAAAGAAACGCCGCTTATGCACACAACTCCCCAGCAAGTCGCCAAATCCGCCTCGCTGAAAAAGGCGCTGTTTGGCGATCTGATGCAAACCGTCGGGATTTTGCCAATTTTGATCCTGATCGTCGCCGTTTTTGGGTTTATCACGCCGAACTTTTTTACTGAATCTAACTTGCTGAATATCGCCCGTCAGTCGTCTATTAACATCGTTCTGGCTGCGGGGATGACGTTCATTATTTTGACTGGTGGGATCGACCTTTCCGTGGGCTCGATTCTGGGCACTACGGCTGTAACAGCGATGGTGGTTTCTCTGATGCCAGGCTGGGAGTCGCTGTCGATTCCTGCCGCGCTGATGATGGGCACCGGGCTTGGGTTGTTTAACGGCATGCTTGTCGCCTGGGCCGGACTACCGCCGTTTATCGTCACGCTCGGCACCTATACCGCGCTACGTGGAGCGGCATATTTGCTGGCTGACGGCACGACGGTGATCAACTCCAATATCAATTTTGAATGGATAGGCAACTCGTATCTTGGCCCGATTCCGTGGCTTGTAGTGATAGCGCTGGCGGTGATTGTGGTCTGCTGGTTCATTCTGCGACGCACCACGCTTGGTGTTCATATTTACGCGGTTGGCGGCAATATGCAGGCCGCACGCCTGACAGGCATCAAAGTGTGGCTGGTGTTGCTGTTCGTGTATGGCATGAGCGGTTTGCTGTCCGGGCTTGGCGGGGTTATGAGTGCTTCGCGGCTATATAGCGCGAACGGCAACCTTGGGATGGGTTATGAGTTGGACGCCATCGCCGCGGTGATTCTTGGCGGCACCAGTTTCGTCGGCGGTATCGGCACGATTACCGGTACGCTGGTCGGCGCGCTGATTATCGCCACATTAAACAATGGCATGACGCTGATGGGCGTCTCGTATTTCTGGCAACTGGTGATCAAGGGTGCGGTGATCATCATTGCGGTGCTGATCGATAAATACCGTACCCGTCATCATCAAAGTGCATAACAACAAAACTCTACCCTATGTGAGGAAAACACCATGCGTTTAAAGCTACTCGCTACTGCACTCATGATTGCCGCTGTGCCTTTTGTTCAGGCAAAAGAACTGAAATCCATCGGGGTGACGGTGGGTGACCTAGCCAACCCCTTCTTCGTGCAGATAACCAAAGGTGCGGAACTTGAAGCCCGTAAACTTGCCGGTGATAACGTGAAAGTGACGCTGGTTTCCAGCGGTTACGATCTTGGCCAGCAAGTATCGCAAATCGATAACTTTATTGCCGCCAAAGTGGACATGATCATTCTGAACGCGGCGGATTCTAAAGGGATCGGCCCGGCTGTGAAACGTGCGAAAGATGCCGGGATCGTGGTGGTGGCGGTTGACGTGGCAGCAGAAGGTGCCGATGCGACGATCACCTCGAACAACACCCAGGCGGGTGAGATGGCCTGTAAATACATTTCGGATCGCCTGAAAAACAAAGGCAACGTGGTGATCATTAACGGACCTCCTGTTTCTGCGGTGCAGAACCGTGTGGAAGGCTGCGAAACTGAGTTTAAAAAGCACCCGGATATCAAGGTGCTGTCTTCTAACCAGAACGCCAAAGGCAGCCGTGAGGGTGGCCTTGAGGTGATGACATCCTTACTTGCCGCAAACCCGAAGATCGACGGCGTGTTTGCGATCAACGATCCAACAGCGATCGGTGCCGATCTGGCAGCGAAACAAGCCCAACGTAACGAGTTCTTTATCGTCGGTGTGGATGGAAGCCCGGATGCGGAAGAAGCGCTTAAACGCGGCGGAAAAACACTGTTTGTGGCAACACCTGCGCAAGACCCGCAAGTAATGGCGGCAAAAGCGGTCGAGATTGGCTACGACATTCTGCAAGGCAAACCGGCGCCTAAAGAGCCAGTGCTGATTCCAGTGACCATGATCGATAAAAACAATATCGGCACGTATAAGGGCTGGACGGTGAAATAACCGATTTTCCATACTCGTAGGTGAATAATCCTTCGGGTTATGGAATGCATATTTACCCTAAATAATTCGAGTTGCAGGTAGGCGGCAAGCGAGCTTATCCCCAGGAGCTTACATAAGTAAGTGACTGGGGTAAGTGAACGTAGCCAACACCCCTGCAACTTGAAGTATGACGGGTAAAAGGAGGGAAAATGAAACGTTCTGAAGTAAATAACATTCTGTCTCAAACGCGTCATTTCTTTATGCAGCACGATATCCACTTGCCGCCGTTTGCCTCTTTTGACCAGGCAAAATGGCAGCAACTCGATAAACAAATCTGGCAGGAAGTGCTTGATTTAAAACTCGGGTGGGATGTTACCGCATTCGGTGGCAATGATTTTCTCACTCAGGGGCTAACACTCTTCACGCTGCGTAACGGCTCCCCCGACGGCACACCGTATGCCAAAACTTATGCCGAAAAAATCATGCATGTCCGCGAAGGGCAGCTCACACCGATGCATTTTCACTGGCGCAAACGCGAAGACATTATCAATCGTGGCGGTGGTAATTTGATTGTCGAGTTGTGGAATTCCGATCAGTTCGAGCAGACCGAAGAGAGCGATATCACGGTGACCATTGATGGCTGTCGCCAGACTCATGCGGCGGGCAGCCAGCTGCGTTTATCGCCAGGCGAGAGCATTTGTCTGGTACCGGGCATTTACCACAGTTTTTGGGGCGAGCCGGGTTATGGCGACGTGCTGGTTGGGGAAGTGTCGATGGTCAACGATGACGACCGCGACAACCGTTTCCTCAAACCGCTTGAGCGCTTTAATTCCATTATTGAAGACGAACCTGCGCGGCAGTTGCTGTGCAACGAGTATCGCCAATTTCTTTTTACCCAAAATAGTTCGAGTTGCAGGAAGGCGGCAAGTGAGTGAATCCCCTGGAGCTTACTTGAGTAAGTGACTGGGGTGAATGAACGCAGCCAACGCACAAGCAGCTTGAAGTATGAAGGGTAACAACACCAGGGGAAACTATTATGGCTTTGATTTCACTTAAAGATGGGCTGGCTCACGCCCGCAAAAACGGCTATGCCCTCGGTGCTTTTAACGTTCTCGACAGTCACTTTCTGCGTGCCCTTTTCGCTGCGGCCAAACAAGAAAACTCACCGTTTATCATCAATATTGCCGAAGTGCATTTTAAATATGTCTCGCTGGATTCTCTGGTCGAAGCCGTCAAATTCGAAGCGGCGCGCCACGATATTCCCGTGGTGCTTAATCTCGATCACGGCCTGCATTTTGAGGCGGTGGTTCGCGCTTTACGCCTCGGTTTTAGCTCAGTCATGTTTGATGGTTCTACACTTGAGTATGAAGAAAACATTCGCCAGACCCGGGAAGTGGTGAAGATGTGCCACGCTGTAGGTGTCTCCGTTGAAGCCGAGTTAGGTGCCGTGGGCGGTGATGAAGGCGGTGCGCTGTATGGCGAGGCCGATAGCAACAAGTTTACCGACCCGGCTGTGGCACGCGATTTTGTCGACAGAACAGGTATCGATACGTTGGCCGTCGCCATCGGCAACGCGCACGGGAAATACAAAGGTGAGCCGAAACTCGATTTCGACAGACTTGCGGCCATTCGCCAGCAAACCGGTTTGCCGCTGGTGCTACACGGTGGTTCCGGCATCAGCGATGAAGATTTCCGCAAAGCGATAACGCTCGGTATTCACAAAATCAATTTCTATACCGGCATGTCACAGGCCGCGTTGGGTGCTGTCGAACAACGCATGAATCAACGCCATGCCATTTATGACGAGTTCGCAGAGTTATTGCTGGGTATTGAAGAGGCGATTACGGATGTCGTCGCACAACAGATGCGGATTTTTGGTAGTTCGGGTAAGGCGTAAGGAAAAATTATGACAGAGCGCAGCGGGATTATCGCCGCAGGGAACATGTTGGTCGACCATGTGCATCAAATTGTGCAGTGGCCGCAGCGCGGCTGGCTTGCGGAAATTGTCCACAGTGAACGCTCAACCGGCGGCGCACCGCTAAACGTGCTGCTGACGCTTGCTAAAATGCACGTTGGCCTGCCACTTCAGGCGGTAGGTTTAGTCGGTGACGACCATGACGGTGACTACATTATGGCGATGCTCGATCAATACCATGTGAATCGCCAGCACGTACACCGCACCACTTTTGCACCAACGTCAATGTCGCAAGTCATGACTGACCCCAGCGGGCAGCGTACTTTTTTCCACTCGCCAGGGGCCAACCGCCTGCTCGATTTACCCGCCTTTGATCGGCTTGAGTCGTCATTCAAAATCTTCCATCTCGGTTATTTATTGCTGCTCGATAGCCTCGATATGGAAGATGCAGAATATGGCACGCGCAGCGCCAGATTACTGGCGATGATGGCGCAGCAAGGCTATGAAACGTCGCTGGATTTAGTCTCACGTCAGGGCGACCCGCGCTACCGGCCGATGGTGCTGCCAGCCCTGCGTTGGCTCGATTATCTGGTGATTAACGAACTGGAAGCCGGTGAATTTAGTGGGCTGGAAATCCGCCGTCCGAATGGCGATCCCCACAGAGAAAATATCGCCCAGGCCGCGAGTTTGCTGCTTGAGTCAGGCGTTCGCCAACGGGTGGTGATTCATTGCCCGGAAGGCGCATGGGGCGTTGAGCCCGGAACCGATGGCGTGTGGGTTCCGTCATTCAGATTAACTCAGGCGGAAATCATCGGTAGTGTTGGCGCAGGTGATGCCTTCTGTGCCGGGATGTTATATGGCTGCCATGAAAAATGGTCGTTGGTCGATAGCCTGAAATTAGCTCACGCCTGTGCGCGCGCAAATTTATTATGTGCAAATGCAATTGATGGCGCTAAGCCATTGGTGGAATTACAGAGTTTTATTAGTGAGGCGCGGTAGGTTTGTTCTAATGAGTATATTTTTGCGAATCACTTCCAGATAAATGCAATTCCCATGAGAGACCTAAATTATTGATTTTATAGAATCAAAATAAAAAATGAGTAACCTATCCGGCGGGTGCTTTAAGGCGTTATGGTCAATGTCAGAGGTTCAGGAGCCGTAAATGATAAAAGCCCTGACTGTAGTAGTCAGGGCTTTTAAGGTACTGCTAACTTAGGATTTAACATTAAGATGCTTCGTGGATTTTACTGCTATTTGGTACTACTTTAAATGCACAAGTTCTTACAGATAATATCGGGCTTCGATCATTCCCCCCTACGTTATCGGTTTAAAACAAGATCAAGAAAAATTATTTGACCTCGTACATTCCCCATTTCGCGATATATACTTTTGATGCGTGGCTTTACGTCTTTCGCGATATTTAAACTATCTGCAGTTTAATGCTTCGCGAACCCATAACACATGAAAAACAAAGCCTTACATCATCGCGATTTTTACTTACACTTCATGTTTCATTGACGTATTTAATACTGTTAAACCTAACGGCAATATATCTATCACACCGCCGTTAAACTCTAATTTACGTCTTTTTCCTGCTATGTCAACACTGTTTTTTATTACATGTTTATGTAGTCAGTACTTCTGAAACAAGGCGTTGAGAATGAGGGTGTTATCGGGCAGCAGGGGCCCCGGAACGGGCTGAATGGTGCCGAGCGTGAGGGAGCATAGCCAAAAAAGAGGCAACTTGAAGTATGACGCGTATTAAGCCGCATTATTCTCCGCCTGAATAACATCCGCCGAAAATACATATCCCACACCTCGAATAGTCCGGATTAATGCCGGTTGATGCGGGTTCAGCTCTATTTTTTTACGGAGCCGCATAATCAGCACATCAATCGTCCTGTCGAAGACTTCGAGGCTTTCACTGTGGGTCAGTTCTAACAACCTTTCACGCGACAACACTTTGCGCGAGTTCTGCATCAACGCCAGTAGCAGGCCATATTCCCCTTGCGTGAGATCGACCAGTTCGGCCTGCGCATTAAAAAGCTGGCAGCGCCCTGTATCCAGCCGCCAACCGTTGAAATGCAGGCCGCTGGTTTTTGTCGTCACCGTTTCGACTGCCAGCGCGCCGGTACGACGCAGCACCGCTTTGACACGCGCCACCACCACGCGAGGATTAAAAGGCTTCGCGATGTAATCATCGGCACCCATTTCTAGCCCCACGACAACATCCGATTCACTGCCAAGGCCCGTCAACATAACCACTGGCAAGTCTGGGCGTTGACGCTGAATGTGTTGCAGCACCAGCAGCCCATTAATATCCGGCAAAATCATATCCAGCAGTACCAGCGCAATACCTGGATGTTGAGCAATCGCTGTCAGCGCATCATTCCCGGTGTGGCACACCTTAACTTCAAAGACGTGTTCATTAAGCACATCGCGCAGCACGTCACAAATCGCTGGATCATCATCCACCAGCAAAATTGCAGGCTTCATGGTTTATCTCCGGGGAAGATGCAGGTGTGAATATAAGTGTGAATGATTGTTGATGGACTGCCGCATAAATCCCAACGGCCCATGCCGAATTTTCAACCAGTGTCACAATCCCTGCCTCTCTCGACACGTCACTTTTGACGATGACCTGTTTTTCGTCAGCATTTTGTTGCTTTTATCACCGTAAGATGGCGGTTATTCCCACTCTTTCTATGTGGCATAGATAATGCATTAAAGCGGGGAGATATGATCAGCTGTGTGAGTGTCACACACCTTTAAGTACCCTAAATAGTTCAGGTAGCAGGAAGGCTGCAACTTGAAGTATGACGGGTGCATTGACTGGAGCAACACTGATGAAAAAAGTCGTCACGGTTTGCCCCTATTGTGCCTCGGGTTGCAAAATCAACCTCGTGGTCGATAACGGCAAAGTCGTCAAGGCGGAAGCGGCTCAAGGTAAAACTAACCAGGGCGATCTTTGCCTGAAGGGTTACTACGGTTGGGATTTTATTAACGATACTAAAATCCTCACCCCGCGCCTTAAATCACCGATGATTCGTCGCCAGAAAGGCGGCAAACTCGAAAACGTTTCCTGGGATGAAGCACTGAACTACGTCAGTACTCGTCTGAGTGAAATCAAAGCGAAACACGGCTCCGATGCCATCATGACCACCGGTTCTTCCCGTGGCACAGGCAACGAAACCAACTATGTAATGCAGAAATTTGCGCGCGCCGTTATTGGTACCAATAACGTCGATTGCTGCGCACGCGTTTGACACGGCCCATCGGTTGCAGGTCTGCACCAATCGGTCGGTAACGGCGCAATGAGTAACTCAATCGTTGAGATTGAAGATACCGATTTAGTGTTTGTGTTCGGGTATAACCCGGCAGATTCACACCCTATCGTTGCTAACCGCGTGATTCGCGCGAAGCAAAAAGGGGCACAAATCATTGTTGTCGATCCGCGTAAAATTGAAACCGCGCGCATCGCTGACATGCATTTGCAGTTAAAAAATGGTTCTAACATCGCCCTGCTTAACGCACTTGGGCATGTGATTATCGAAGAAAACCTGTATGACCAGTCATTCGTGGCTTCCCGTACTGAAGGTTTCGACGAGTATCGCAAAATTGTTGCGGGCTACACGCCTGAATCTGTTGAAGAAATTACTGGTGTTACTGCGGCGGAAATTCGCGCTGCAGCACGTATGTACGCGAAGGCAAAAACTGCCACGATCCTGTGGGGCATGGGTGTAACCCAGTTCTATCAAGGCGTGGAAACTGTTCGCTCGCTGACAAGCCTTGCGCTGATGACAGGCAACCTGGGTAAACCGAACGTGGGTGTTAACCCGGTTCGTGGCCAGAATAACGTTCAGGGTGCCTGCGATATGGGCGCATTGCCGGATACTTATCCTGGCTACCAGTACGTGAAAGACGAAGTCAGCCGCGAGAAATTCGCGAAAGCGTGGGGCGTACCCTCACTGCCTGCTCACACCGGCTATCGCATTAGCGAACTGCCACACCGTGTGGCACATGGCGAAGTGTATGCCGCGTACATCATGGGCGAAGATCCACTTCAAACCGATGCGGAGCTTTCAGCCGTACGTAAAGCGTTTGAAGAACTTGAGCTGGTGATTGTACAAGACATCTTCATGACCAAAACCGCGGCTGCGGCCGATGTGATTTTGCCGTCCACCTCATGGGGTGAACATGAAGGCGTTTATACCGCCGCTGACCGTGGCTTCCAGCGCTTCTTTAAAGCAGTGGAACCGAAGTGGGACCTGAAAACGGACTGGCAGATTATCAGTGAAATCGCCACTCGTATGGGTTACCCAATGAGCTACAACAACACCCAAGAAATTTGGGATGAGTTGCGTGGCCTGTGCCCAGATTTCTACGGTGCTACCTACGAGAAAATGGGTGAATTGGGTTATATCCAGTGGCCTTGCCGCGATGTAGCGGAAAGTGACCAGGGAACCTCGTTCCTGTACGACGGCAAGTTCGACCGTGAAAACGGTTTGGGCGAGTTCTTTACTTGTGACTGGGCGCCGCCAATTGACCGCATCACCGAAGAGTACCCGATGGTGCTTTCCACGGTGCGTGAAGTGGGCCACTACTCTTGTCGTTCAATGACCGGCAACTGTGCGGCACTGGCAGCCCTCGCGGATGAACCCGGTTATGCGCAAATCCACATCGATGATGCCGCTCGTTTGGGTATCGAAGATGAAGCGTTAATCTGGGTGAATTCACGTAAAGGTCGAGTCATCACACGTGCGAATGTAAGCGAGCGTCCTAATAAAGGTGCCGTTTATATGACTTACCAGTGGTGGATTGGTGCCTGTAACGAGCTGGTGACTGAAAACCTCAGCCCGATAACTAAAACGCCGGAGTATAAATACTGCGCCGTGCGTGTAGAGCCTATCGCCGATCAGAAAGCTGCCGAGCAGTATGTGATTGACGAGTACAACAAGCTAAAAGCCAGTTTGCGCGAAAGCGCGGCAGGTTAAACCAGAAAGAGCTGCCTCCCGGCGGCTCTTTTTTTATCCCTCTTCATCTCATTGTTATCACACTAAATAACCCGTTCTCTCCCCATTTCCTTGCAGGATTGATTGATTAAATTTTCAACCATTTAATTAATGCGTGATCTGTCGCCCAAATAATAAACAAAGCTTCCCAAGCACTCTGCGATTAACGTTTATGTGACATATTATTAACATCCTAAAAGGAGAAAAAAAGCATGAGCCAAATACATAAACACGCCATTCCCGCCAATATCGCGGACAATTGCCTGATAACCCCGGAGCAGTACCAATCCATGTACCAACACTCGGTGCATGACCCCGACGCATTTTGGGGCGAACAAGGTAAGATCCTTGATTGGATCAAGCCTTACCAGAAGGTGAAAAACACCTCTTTCGCACCCGGAAACGTTTCAATCAAATGGTATGAAGACGGCACCCTGAACCTGGCTGCCAACTGCCTCGATCGCCACCTGAAAGATCGTGGCGATCAGACTGCGATCATCTGGGAAGGCGATGACGCCACCCAGAGTAAAACTATTACCTACCGTGAACTGCATCGTGAAGTGTGCCGTTTTGCCAATACCCTGGTAGAACTGGGCATCAAGAAAGGCGATGTGGTAGCGATTTATATGCCGATGGTGCCGGAAGCGGCCGTTGCGATGCTGGCCTGCGCACGCATTGGCGCGGTGCATTCGGTGATTTTTGGTGGTTTCTCACCAGAAGCCGTCGCCGGGCGCATTATCGACTCCAGCTCCAAACTAGTCATTACCGCCGATGAAGGCGTTCGTGCCGGGCGCTCCATTCCGCTGAAGAAAAACGTCGATGAGGCGCTGAAAAACCCAGGCGTTAAAACCGTTGAACACGTGGTTGTGCTCAAACGCACCGGCGGTAAAGTCGAATGGCATGAAGGCCGCGACCTGTGGTGGAACGAACTGGTTGAGAAAGCCAGCGCACACCACCAGCCGGTGGAAGTGAATGCCGAAGATCCGCTATTTATCCTCTACACCTCAGGTTCAACCGGCAAGCCAAAAGGCGTGCTTCACACCACCGGCGGTTACCTGGTCTATGCCGCAACCACCTTTAAATATGTCTTTGATTACCACCAGGGCGACGTTTACTGGTGTACCGCCGATGTGGGTTGGGTCACCGGTCACAGCTACCTGCTTTACGGTCCGCTGGCATGTGGTGCTATCACGCTGATGTTTGAAGGCGTGCCAAACTGGCCAGCACCAAATCGCATGGCTCAGGTAGTTGATAAGCATAAAGTAAATATTCTCTACACCGCACCAACCGCTATTCGCGCATTAATGGCCGAAGGCGATAAAGCGATTGAAAACACTGACCGTTCTTCGTTGCGCATTTTGGGTTCCGTGGGCGAGCCTATCAATCCGGAAGCGTGGGAATGGTACTGGAAGAAAATCGGTAACGAGAAATGCCCGGTAGTGGATACCTGGTGGCAGACCGAAACAGGTGGCTTCATGATCACCCCACTGCCAGGCGCGACCGAGCTGAAAGCCGGTTCCGCCACGCGCCCGTTCTTTGGCGTGCAACCAGCACTGGTGGATAACGAAGGTAACCCGCAACAAGGCGAAACCGAAGGCAACCTGGTGATTACCGACTCATGGCCAGGCCAGGCGCGCACGCTGTTTGGCGACCACGAGCGCTTCGAGCAAACCTATTTCTCGACCTTCAAAAATATGTACTTCAGCGGTGACGGCGCACGTCGTGACGAAGACGGTTACTACTGGATAACCGGACGTGTGGATGACGTGCTGAACGTTTCCGGCCACCGCCTGGGTACAGCTGAAATCGAATCAGCGCTGGTGTCGCATCCAAAAGTCGCCGAAGCCGCAGTCGTCGGCATTCCGCACAATATTAAAGGCCAGGCGATTTACGCGTATGTAACCCTTAATCACGGCGAAGAGCCAACGCCTGAGCTGTATACCGAAGTGCGTAACTGGGTGCGTAAAGAGATTGGCCCGCTTGCTACCCCGGATATTTTGCACTGGACAGATTCACTACCGAAAACCCGTTCTGGCAAGATTATGCGCCGCATTTTGCGCAAAATTGCCGCCGGCGATACCAGCAACTTTGGTGATACTTCAACGCTTGCCGATCCGGGTGTTGTTGAGAAGTTACTGGAAGAAAAACAATCTATTACCATGCCTTCGTAACATCTCTTCCCCTCTCCTTCAAAGAGAGGGGAAAACACAATAAAAAAACCTCAACCTAACCCAAATTCCCAAAGGATTTTGTGTTGCAGTAAGGCGGCAAACGAGCAAATCCCCAGGAGCTTACACAAGTAAGTGACTGGGGTGCGCGAGTGTAGCCAACACCCCTGCGGCGCAAAAGACGAAGGGAATTTCTCTGGAGAGATCTGTGATGAGTGATCAACTTTATCAACGGATAGAAGACAGTGCGCATTTCAGGGAGTTAGTCGCTAAACGGCAACGGTTTGCCACCATTTTGTCCATCATCATGCTGGTGATTTATATCAGCTTTATCCTGCTCATTGCCTTCGCGCCTGGCTGGCTGGGCACGCCTTTGCACGCAGGCACAACCGTGACGCGCGGCATTCCTATTGGGGTTGGCGTGATTCTGATTTCATTCTTCCTCACCGGCGTTTATGTCTGGCGGGCGAACGGTGAATTTGACCGTCTGAATAACGCTGTGCTGCGCGAGGTGAAGGTATCATGAAACGTCTTCTCGGCCTTGCTGCCGCACCGCTGTTAAGCCTGCCAGCCTCCGCGTTTGCTGCGGATGCGATTACGGGGGCGGTACAACGCCAGCCCACGAACTGGCAGGCGATTATCATGTTCGTGATTTTCGTCGCCTTTACGTTGGGTATTACCTATTGGGCGTCAAAACGCACCCGCACGCGTAGCGATTATTACACCGCGGGCGGCAATATTACGGGCTTCCAGAATGGCCTGGCGATTGCAGGCGACTATATGTCTGCCGCTTCGTTCCTCGGTATTTCGGCGCTGGTATTTACCTCCGGCTACGACGGCCTGATTTACTCATTGGGCTTTTTGGTCGGCTGGCCAATTATCCTGTTCCTGATTGCTGAACGCCTGCGTAACCTCGGTAAATATACCTTTGCTGACGTGGCATCCTATCGCCTGAAGCAGGGGCCGATTCGCATCCTGTCGGCCTGTGGTTCTCTGGTTGTGGTAGCTCTTTACCTGATTGCCCAGATGGTGGGCGCGGGCAAACTCATTCAATTGTTGTTTGGCCTGAACTACCACGTTGCGGTGGTGCTGGTTGGCGTGCTGATGGTGATGTACGTGTTGTTCGGCGGTATGCTGGCGACGACATGGGTGCAAATTATCAAAGCCGTATTGCTGCTGTTCGGCGCAAGTTTCATGGCCTTTATGGTGATGAAACACGTCGGCTTTAGCTTCAACAACCTGTTCGCTGAAGCGATTGCGGTACACCCGAAAGGTGTGGCAATTATGAGCCCAGGCGGGCTTGTGAAAGACCCGATATCAGCGCTTTCGCTGGGGTTAGGTTTGATGTTTGGTACCGCAGGTTTGCCACACATTTTAATGCGCTTCTTCACCGTAAGCGATGCCCGCGAAGCGCGTAAAAGCGTGCTGTATGCCACCGGGTTCATGGGTTATTTCTACATCCTGACCTTTATCATCGGCTTTGGTGCAATCATGTTGGTGGGTGCAAACCCAACCTTTAAAGATGCCGCAGGCGCACTGATTGGCGGTAACAACATGGCAGCGGTTCACCTGGCTGATGCTGTGGGTGGTAGCTTGTTCTTAGGCTTTATCTCGGCAGTTGCCTTCGCCACCATTCTCGCGGTGGTTGCAGGCTTAACACTTGCAGGAGCATCTGCGGTTTCCCATGACCTCTACGCCAACGTCTTCCGTAAAGGGGCGTCTGAACGTGATGAGCTGAGAGTTTCGAAAATCACCGTTCTGATATTAGGCGTGGTGGCCATCGGGCTGGGGATTTTGTTCGAGAACCAAAACATCGCCTTCATGGTCGGGCTTGCGTTCTCCATTGCGGCGAGCTGTAACTTCCCGATTATTCTACTGTCGATGTACTGGTCGAAACTGACCACACGCGGCGCGATGATTGGTGGCTGGCTCGGCTTGCTGACGGCGGTTATCCTGATGATCCTCGGCCCAACCGTTTGGGTTCAGGTTCTCGGCCACGCCACAGCAATCTTCCCGTACGAATACCCAGCGCTGTTCTCGATTCTGGTCGCGTTTGTTGGTATTTGGGTGTTCTCAGCCACTGATAACAGCCCGGAAGGTAATCTCGAACGTGAGAAATTCCGTGCTCAGTTCATCCGTTCCCAGACCGGGATTGGCATCGAACAAGGCCGTGCGCACTAATTAGTTTCAACTCTCCCCGGCTCGTTCGAGTCGGGGATCACATTTTCCCCCTTCTCGCATTTTATTCCCTACCCAGAGCGCTACAGTAGCTCATAAATGAAACATTGTTTTATTTCATAAAGGGTGAGGATGGAATGAAAAGATATGCATTAGTAGGAACGGGCGGACGCGCTGGTTTATATATCGAAGCCATCAGCGGTAAATGGAAAGAGAATTCGCAACTGGTGGCATTTTGCGACACCAACCAGACGCGCATGAATTACGCCAATAAACTGTTGAGTAACTCAGGTGCAGCGCAGGTATCAACCTGGAAAGCGGCGGATTTTGAAACCATGATCCGCGAGACGCGCCCGGATATTATTATCGTCACCACGATGGACCGCACGCATGACGATTACATAGTGCGTGCACTACATGCCGGTTGCGATGTGATAACCGAAAAACCGATGACTATCGATGAGCAACGCGCTTTGCGCATTCTCGATGCCATCGAAGAAACGGGCCATCAAGTACGCGTTGCCTTCAATTACCGTTACGCGCCGCATCACAGCAAAATCCGCGAATTGCTGATGGAAGAAACCATTGGCGAGGTGTTTTCAGTCCACTTCGAATGGCTGCTGAACACCGAGCACGGCGCGGATTATTTCCGCCGCTGGCACCGCGAAAAACGCAATAGCGGCGGTCTGTTGGTGCACAAATCCACCCACCATTTTGACCTGATGAACTTCTGGCTGGGCAGTTATCCGGAACGTGTTTATGCGGAAGGTGGGCTGCGTTTTTACGGTAAAGAGAATGCGCAGATGCGAGGCATCTCGCAGTTTTACCCACGCGCACACGGTTTCGACGCCGCAAAAAATGATCCGTTCGCGTTGCATATGGAAGAGAACGAGCAGCTCAAAGCGCTGTATCTGGACGCCGAACACGAAGATAGCTATTACCGCGACCAGAGTGTTTTCAGCGATGGCATCAACATTGAAGATACGTTATCGGTGCTGGTGAAATACCAAAACCAGGTGCAGATGACCTATTCCCTTAACGCTTATTTGCCGTGGGAAGGGCTGAATGTAGTGTTCAACGGCAGCCGCGGGCGGCTTGAGATGAAACTGGTGGAAATGTCTTATGTGAATGCCGGTGGCGACCGTGAAAACGAAGGCAGCCTGGAAAGCTGCAATATTACGGTGTTCCCGATGTTCGCCGCTCCTTACAAAGCTGATTTCAGTATTGGCGCGGGCGGCCACGGTGGTGGTGATAATGCAATGTTGGCCGATTTGTTTGGTGAGCCGAGTAACGACCCATTAAAGCGCGCGGCTGATCACCGCGCTGGAGCTATGTCCATTTTGACCGGTATCGCCGGGAATATTTCAATGCAGCAACAGCGCCCGGTTTGGTTTAAAGAGTTTGAGTTGGTTTCACGGCTGAAAAGTAAGTAAGCACTTACCGGGTGGTGAATCCCTCCGGTATTAAAACATCAACCAGCTTACCAACGGCGCGATTAACACCATTACGACGCCGGAAAACATCATTACCAAACTGGCGACCACACCTTCCTGCGGGCCAAGTTCGTAGGAACGTGCGGTGCCAGCGCCGTGAGAAGCGGCACCAAAACCCGCGCCTTTTGCCATTCCTTCACGAATGGCGAGGCGCAAAAACAGCACATCACCCACAGCCATACCAAATACACCCGTCACTACCACAAATAATGCCACCAACTCCGGCTGCCCGCCGAGTGGTTTAGCAGCGGCTAAGGCAAAGGGTGTGGTAATCGAACGGACCGCCAGGCTGCGTTGAATTTCATCGGGCAAAGTAAACAAACGCGCCAGCCAAACCGAACTGGTAACCGCAACAACAGTGGCGGTGATAACCCCCGCCGAAAGTGACATCCAGTGGCGTTTGATAACATTCAGATTGTCATAAACCGGCACTGCAAAGGCGATGGTCGCCGGGCCAAGCAGCCACAGTAACCAGTGCGCTTCGCCCATATAATTTTGATAGGAGATATGACCCAAAACCAACATTACCACCAGCAATACCGGCGTTAAAATCAACGGCATCAGAGGCAATTTTCGAAAGCGGCGATAGAGTTTTTTATTGGCAAAATAGAGCCCAAGGGTAATAACCAGGCACAACAGACTCAACTGAAAGTTACTCACCGCGAGCCTGCCTGCGAGCAATTCGCGCCAGCTCATAACGATAAACTTTATCCACCACCAGCGCAGTAGCACCCAGCACCAGTGAAGTGCTGATAGCAATCACGATGAAGATACGCCAGCCATCTACCATCAGTAATTCTGCATAGTTCACCACCGCGACCACGGCGGGCACAAAGAACAGCAGCATTTCAGCTAATAACCAGCGGGAACCCGCACGAACCCACTTCAGCGGTACCACTCGGCAGACAATCAACGCCAGTAATAGCACCATTCCCACAAGGTTTGCAGGAAGCGGTAAATGCCACCAGTCAACCAACTGTTGGGCGAGAATGAACAATCCGGCGTATATTGCAACTTGCACCGGCACCTGAATGCGGCGGAAAAGAACAGGCGTAAAACCACGTAACGCCAGGGCCATGAGAGTGGCACTCCAGAAAATGTGATGTGGAGATTATAGTTAGCCAACTTCATTGAAAAAAATGAATTAAAATCATCACAGGTATAGTCAACAGGAATAGTTATGGACATCAGGACGCTACGTTATTTTGTTGAAGTGGTTCGCCAGCAAAGTTTTACCCGCGCGGCCCAAAAGATGTTCGTCACCCAGCCGACCATAAGCAAGATGCTGCGCAACCTCGAAGATGAGTTGGGTTGTACTCTGCTGATTCGTGATGGTCGCAAACTATTACTGACTGATACCGGGGAGGTGGTTTATCAACGAGGATTAGCCATTTTGGCGGAATTTCGCCAACTTGAAGCCGAACTTGGTGATATCAACCATCTCAACAAAGGCGTGTTGCGCCTCGGTATTCCACCGATGGTCGGCACCCTGATGGCAGGGCCAATTAGCCTGTATCGCCAGCGCTATCCAGGTGTTGAATTAAAGATTTCTGAATTTGGTGGTTTAACGGTGCAGCAGGCTGTTCTTAATGGCGAGCTGGATTTAGCCATGACCGCGTTGCCTTTTGAAGATGAGCACCACACTTTCTGCTCGTTACCTTTGCTGCATAATCCGCTGTGTGTGCTGGTTCCGCGCTCCGGGCATTGGACAACACGAGAAAGCATCGATCCCATCGAGCTTGCGGTCCATCCTCTGCTTATCTACAACGAAGATTTCGCGTTAAGCCGCCAGTTAATTCAGCTCTTCCAGGAGCATGGGTTTACTCCGCGTATTGCGGTACGTAGCGGTCAGTGGGATTTTCTGGCCGCGATGGTGCAGGCCGGTGTAGGGATTGCGATTCTACCGGAGACTATTTGCCAAAAACTGGATAAAAACACGTTGATGTGGCTGCCGTTAAACAGCGACTTAACGTGGCAACTGGCGATGATCTGGCGCGATGGGGTTTATATTTCGCAAAGTGCGCAGGCATGGATTGCCTGCTGTAAGGAGTTTTGGCCGGTCAGTTCATAGCGCCCTCTCCCCCTGCAGAGGGAGAGGAATAGTCGATTACTGCTGTTCGACCAACAACGCTTCCAGCAAATCCAAATCGTGCAGCAGCTTCATCAACGTCTCATTGCTGATTTTCTGTGTGGCACGTAAATGGTAAAGCTCAGCACGCTCGGAGCGTAGTGCGGCCAGGCGGAATCGGCGCTCAAGGTTCTCTTCAAGCTCACTACTTTCTACATCATTACGCCCGTCAGCCCGGCGGCGTAAGTTCCCGATTACCCGCGAACTGACCTCTTTTAACAGTTGGTCATCGATGTTCTCATTGACGTCAGATTGCAGGCGCTCTTCCATTTTCTGAATTGCGACAATCGCCACTTCAGCCGTTGCCGCACGCGCGGTACGCTCTTCCTGCCGCGCCACTGATTTGTCAGGGACTTCTACATTACGCAGCAAAATCGGCAGCATAATCACCCCGACTAACAGCGAGAATAGAATCACACCCGCCGACAGGAAGATAAGCTCGTATCGTGCCGGGAACGGTGAGCCATTACCCAGAAGCAGCGGAATGGAAAGTACACCCGCAAGCGTAATCGCCCCGCGCACACCGGCAAATGATGCAATACACAATTCGCGGGTTGTGTAGTTACCGAACTCCAACGGACGCTTTTTCATAAAACGCAGGCTGATGCGTTTCATGGTCCACAGCCATAAGAAACGCACACCGATCAGCGCGAAATAGATAAGCCCGACATCAACAAATAACATCCAAAGTTCGACGTTCGGATCGGCATTTGCCGCTGCAATAGAGGTTTTCATGATGCCCGGTAATTGCAGACCCAACAGCAAGAACACCATGCCGTTGAACACGAATTCAAGCATCGCCCAGACACTGTTTGCACGTAAACGCATCGCCAATGGCGCACTGCGCAACACGCCAGAACGGGTAATAGTCATACCCGCAGCAACCGCCGCCAAAATGCCGGAAACGCCGATATGTTCGGCGATCAGGTAAGAAGCAAACGGCAACAGCAGAAGCAGCAGGATTTGCGTTGCGGGTTCGTCACCGCTCCAGCGGCTCATCAGGCGCAGCGATTTACCGTACAGCCAGCTGACTGCAATCCCGGCCAACAGGCCGCCAATCGCTACTTTGAAGAACTCGAGGGTGGCACCACCGACGGAAAACACCATCGTTCCCACCGCCACGGCGACCGCCATTTTCAACGATACCAGGCCGGAGGCGTCGTTCATCAACGCTTCACCCTGCAAGATACCCATGATTTTCTTTGGAATACGCCCTTCTCCGACAATACCGGAAAGCGCCACGGCGTCGGTCGGCGAGAGGACGGCTGCCAGTGCAAAAGCCGGAAGCAGCGGAATGCCTGGCACGAGGAAGTAAATCAGGAAGCCAATACCGACCACGGTGACCAGCACCAGAACCAGCGCAAGGCCGATGATTTCCCGCCCGTGGTTGAGAAATTCGTGCGTCGGCGTTTTCCAGCCATCGGCAAACAGCAGCGGCGGAATAAACAGCACCAGGAAGAGTTCCGGGTTGAAGTCGACATGCAAACCAAAGTGCGGCCAGGCGAGCACAGCACCTATCGCGATTTGCATTAACGGAAGCGGGATCTGGAACGGCAGCATGCGTGTGGCCACCCCAGAAAGAGAAACCACAAGGGTCATGATGAGAATGGTAAAGAAGATTTCCATACTGTCCTTAGTCGAGGTGTTTTGTGAAACCCTTTTTGCAGGATGTTGTGTTACCCAATAGTAAAACAACTTTTTATACCGGAAGGAAACAGGAAATAACTTGAAGTGGTTTTGGGAGGAGTACTCAGAGTTTTTACTCTAAATAATTCAAGTTGCAGCCAGGCGGCAAAGCAGCGACCCCCAGGAGCTTACTAAAGTAAGTGACTGGGGGTCGCGAGTGCAGCCAACAACCCTGCAGCTTGAAGTATGACGAGTAAAATTAAATTGCCCAGCCGCCTGCGTAGAATGCGACCAATGCAATAGCAATCACGACTGTACCGATATTCAGCTTACGCCACTCACCAGAGACGATACGGCCAATCACCAGAGTTGCGAAACCAATCATGATGCCGGTAACGATGTTACAGGTCAGCACGATAAATACCGCAGTAATCAGGCCCGCCATGGCATCAACAAAATCTTCAAAATCGATTTTGCCCACGTTGCTCAGCATCAGCAAACCTACATACATCAGCGCCGGAGCGGTAGCGTATGCAGGAACCAGATAAGAGAGCGGTGAGAGGAACAGAATCAACAGGAACAGCACACCAACGGTGATTGCCGTCAGGCCGGTTTTACCACCTGCAGCAGTACCTGCCGCAGATTCGATGTAAACCGCAGCAGGAGCTGCACCCACCAGGCCTGAGAACACTGAGCTCAGGGAGTCGGTAGTCAGCGCTTTGCCGCCATCGATGATTTGACCGTCTTTATCCAGCAGATTTGCCTGGCCCGCAACGGCGCGGATAGTGCCGGTTGCATCGAATACCGCAGTCATTACCAGCGCCAGAACGCTTGGCAACACCACTGGGTTCAACGCGCCCATGATATCCAGGCTACCGATCAGCGAGTTGCCCGCTTCATCTTTCAGCGAAGGCATAGCGAAAATGCCAGAGAAATGAACGCTTGGGTCAAAAATCAGACCGAAAACAGAAATACCGATAATGGTCAGCAGAATGCCGCCAGGGACTTTCAGTTTTTCCAGACCGATGATCACCGCAAGGCCAATCAGCGACATAATAACCGGGAAGCTATCGAAATGACCGAGCGCAACTGGCAAGCCATCAAGTGGGTTTTTAATTACCAGGCCGACACCGTTTGCGGCAATCAGCAGCAGGAACAGGCCGATACCGATACCAGTACCATGCGCAACACCCATCGGTAAGTTACGCAAAATCCAGCTACGAATACCGGTTGCGGAGATGATGGTGAACAACACACCCATCAGGAACACGGCGCCTAAAGCAACCGGAACGCTGATGTGTTGGCCGAGCACCAGGCTGAAAGCGGTAAACGCAGTCAGTGAAATGGCACAACCGATTGCCAGCGGCAGGTTCGCCCAAAGGCCCATGACAAGAGAGCCAACACCGGCTACCAGGCAAGTTGCCACAAAGACCGCCGCAGGAGGGAAACCTGCTTTACCGAGCATGCCCGGTACAACGATCACGGAGTACACCATCGCGAGGAAGGTGGTTAAACCCGCTACAACTTCCTGACGAACGGTGCTGCCACGTGCAGATATTTTGAACCAGGCGTCAATGCCGCTGGTTGCACGCGGAGAATGATTAGACATAGTGAAAAATCCCCTGAGATTTTTATGATTACATTGGTATGCGTGGTGGACAATCCACTGCTAATTAAACGTTCATACTCTTCATTTTTCGGGTTACGTACTTTCCCGGTAACTCGAATAAGTTGAGTAGATCCCTATACTGCGTTTGTGACAAAAAGGGGCGCCACAAAAAAAGCAAACGTTTAACTCCGCGCATACAAACTAGGCGTCAAAATTAAGGCAAACGATTATCCGGCCTTCTTACATGGATTTTCAACCGAACTTTGCCGCTTTTTGTCGAAAAAGGTATTAGCCGGTCAAAATATCGTCACCTCGTGCGCAAACGTTATCGTCGATGCGCAATTTAGCAACAATGATGCAAGATACTGGTTATAGTTTTTCCTGACTCATAGGATTTTTAAATAGATAAGATCACGGGATCTCAAAGGGCCCACCTTGCTGAATCGCCCGCTGCCAGGCAGGGCGCATTTGCACTTTGCTGTACCAATTCTGCAGATTCGGTAAGTCGTTAATGCCACCTCGCGAGAGCAACGCGATCACCGGGAAACTCATCTGAATATCTGCCGCGCTAAACGCCTGCCCGGCAAACCACGGATTTTGTTGCAGCGAATCTTCGAGATAGCGCGCATGGGTCATAATCTGTTTATTCAAATAAGCCTTTTGCACTCCCTGCCCTAACACCTTCCCCACCGGGCGCAATAACCACGGAACTGGTGCTTTCCCAAGACTGCCGAACACCAGCTTCATCATTAATAAAGGCATTAACGATCCTTCGGCGTAATGCAGCCAAAAGCGGTAACGGAGTTTGTCTTCATTGGTAATAGGTTTGAGGCGGCTTTCGGCGTCATACGTTTCTTGCAGGTATTCAATGATTGCCCCCGACTCCGCGAGGATATTGCCATTATCTTCCACTATCGGTGACTTCCCTAATGGGTGCACGGCTTTTAACGACGCGGGTGCCAGCATGGTTGGTTCGCGCTCGTAGCGAACAATCTGGTACGGCACCTGTAGCTCTTCGAGCATCCATAAAATGCGCTGCGAGCGGGAGTTATTGAGATGATGGACGATAAGCATAAGGTAACCTTTTGTTTAGCAAGATGAGTTAACTATAGGTAAATGTGCAAAGAGTGGAGCATTAAAATCGTTCAAAAAACATTCAAAACCACCTTGAAACCTGGCTGAGCAGAACTACAATTAAGTTGTCAGTGCAATCCGGAACCTCCTGAGAATGTGTAATTGAGGGACGCTGATGTCGGGGGAAACCCTCCTTGCGAAAAGCGGGATAGATCGAAAGACAAAGACCGGGAATAAACTAAAGCGCCGAAGTTGGGCGCTTTAGTTTTGCCTGCTATTGAGGTTAATCATCTTCCAGTAAACGAGCACCCGTCCCCTCTTCACCGAGTTTATCGCCTGGGTTTCGCAGCGGGCAGTCAGCACCCGATAAACAACCACAGCCAATGCAGCCATCAAGTTCATCGCGCAGTGCGGTCAGCATATTGATGCGCCGGTCCAGTTCTTCGCGCCATTGCGACGACATCTTTTTCCAGTCGTTCTTATTAATTTTGTGCCCGTCTGGCAGCACCCCAAACTCTTCACCGATGGTCGCTAACGGAATGCCGATTCGCTGGGCGATTTTAATAATGGCAACGTTTCGCAGCACATCACGCGTGTAACGACGCTGGTTTCCACTGTTTCGTCTGCTTTTGATAAGCCCTTTGCTCTCGTAGAAGTGCAAAGCCGAAACGGCCACGCCGCTACGCTTCGCCACCTCGCCAGGACTGAGTAAGGGTTTAAAGCGCGGTAATTTCTTTTCCATAATGCTCTTTACCTCAAGTTAACTTGAGGAATTATACTCGCTGCCAACAAAACCGGCTAATCGTAATCAGGATGGCTTATGGCACACCAGGACATTATTCAAACTTTGACTGAATGGATTGACGATCACATTGATCAGCCGCTGAACATTGATGTTGTGGCAAAAAAATCAGGCTATTCAAAATGGTATCTTCAGCGGATGTTCCGCACCGTGAAGCGCCAGACGTTAGGTGAATACATTCGCCAGCGCCGTTTGTTGATGGCGGCCAGAGAGCTTCGAAATACCCAGCGACCGATTTTTGATATTGCGATGGACTACGGTTATGTCTCTCAGCAGACATTTTCGCGTGTTTTCCGCCGTGAGTTTGACCGTACACCAACCGATTATCGCCACCACGCCTGATAAAGTGCGTGGAAGAGTTGTTGCCTGACAGCCCGATAAGATGGGTCAGAAAATGCGCCGCAGAACTGGCGATTAAAAGAACAAATGTGATATAGTTCACAAATCCTGTGAGACAGGATTCTTCTTACATTTTCTGTACCCACTCATTCCCCCTGACGGTCCCTGAGCTGTGTTTGCCGCGCCTTGTGTCGCGCTAACCGTTGAGCGTAATGAGTTATGCTTAAGGAACAGTTTTCATGGCGGCAATTACCACCAGCGTTTTACTGATGCGCTGGCCTTTAGTCAGTGCGGTTTTGATGTTTTTAGCCAGCACGTTGAACATCCAGTTTCGCAAATCCGACTATACGTTTTTGGCAATCGTCAGCAGCTTGCTGGGAATCGCTTCTGCTTTGTGGTTTGCGACCGGTTTATTGGGTTTAAATCTGGCCGACTTCCCGGTGATTTGGGCATCGTTTAAAGACATAATGATCGAGATCTCAAGCCATGCACCGCCAGAATGGCCAATGGTGTTGACCTGATTGCCAGGATTAGAATTGATAACGGCCTCATTGTGAGGCCGTTTTTGTTTTTACGAGCAAGTCGCTACACATTACGTCCCGGAATAAATGTCGAAACTAAAGTATTTCGAGGCGAGTTTTTTATACGTTCCATCCGCAATAATCTGGCTTATCGCTCCATTGAGCGCTTCACGTAATTCGGTATCATCCTTTCGCAAACCAATTGCTGCACCGGCACCGAATAGTTCAGGGTCCTGCAGCGCTCCGCCTATCATGGCAAAATCTTTACCCTGAGGTTTATTCAGGAAACTGTATTCCGCCATCACACCAGACAGCACTGCACCATCAATACGCCCGGACTCTAAATCCTGAACGACCAAATCAGCCCCTTGGTAAGCAACGACATTTACGCCAGAATTACGCCAGTTTTTATTAGCATAGGCTTCCTGAGCAGATCCCTGCTCAACACCAATCGTTTTACCTTTTAACAGTTCAAGCTCAGGTTTAATGTTGGTATTTTTATGTGCGACCAGAAATACTGGGCCGTTATAAATTTTATCGGTAAAGGCAACCTGCTCTTTTCGTTTTTCCGTCATATACATCCCGGAAAGAATGGCATCAAACTTTCTGGCTTGCAGCGCAGGAATAATCGCATCGAAATTATTCTCTACCCAAACGCATTTCGCCTGGAGTTTCTCGCAAATAGCATTTCCTAAATCAATATCAAAGCCGACCACCTTGCCACTAGCATCTTTTGATTCAAAAGGGGCAAATGTCGGGTCCACACCAAAACGGATTTCTTTAATATTATTTGCCAATGCCGAAGTCGTCGCCAGCAGAGCAATTAATGGCAGTATATATTTTTTCATATTAGCTCCGGCAGTTAACGACAATAAGTTTGGACTAAGCGGGAAAAGAATGATGCGCCGGTAGAAATAATGTCATCATTAAAATCATACCCCGGGTTATGCACCATACAGCCACCCTTATCGCCCTTCTCTCCATTCCCTAACAGGAAATAACTGCCCGGACGCTCTTGCAGCATAAAAGCAAAATCTTCGCTGCCGGTCGAAGGGAGAACCTTATCGAGCACCGCATCTATACCAAAGAACTCAACGGCCAGCTCTCTGGCAAACGCCGTTTGCTCATCATCGTTTATCAGCACCGGATAGGAGTCGTAGACTTCCACTTCACAACTTGCACCAAAACTTTTAGCGGTAAAATCCGCTAACTCTTCAATTCGTTTAATCAGCAGATCGCGGATCTCCGGCTTCATCGCGCGCACGGTCAATTCCATCACCGCAGTATCTGGGATAACGTTGGAAGCAATGCCCGACTGGAATGTTCCCACGGTAACAATCGCGGTTTCACCCGGCGTGACATTACGAGAAACTATGGTTTGCAGTGCGGTAATTAACGCAGCTCCAGTGACGATGGGATCGACAGTACGATGTGGATAAGCACCGTGGCCGCCGTAACCTTTGATGGTAATTTTTACCGTATCCGCCGAGGCCATAAAATTGCCTGAGTAGAACCCGAGCTTCCCGGTCGGCAAGCCTGGCATATTGTGGAGGGCAAAAACTCGGTCGCAGGGGAAGCGGTCGAATAATCCGTCTTTAATCATTAAATCTGCACCGCCAATCGCTTCTTCGGCAGGCTGGAAAATGAGGTGGACGGTGCCATTAAACTCGCAGGCATTTGAGGCAATATATTTCGCTGCAGCTAATAAGATGGTGGTGTGGCCATCATGTCCGCAGGCATGCATTTTGCCAGGAACTGTACTAGCCCAGGGTAAATTGGTTTCTTCAAAAATAGGTAGCGCATCCATATCAGCACGCAGGCCAATAGATTTATTCGAATCCCCTTTTTTCAAAGAACCCACAACACCAGTAGTGCCAATTCCTCGTGTGACTTTATATCCCCAGGATTCAAGTTGCTTTGCTACTAAATCGCTGGTTTTAAACTCTTCCAGACTTAATTCTGGGTTTGCATGCAGATAATGACGTATTGCAATCATCTCATCTTCTGATGCTTTTATTTCTGGAATAACGAAATCCGTCATGCTGCGCTCCGGTGGAGTTATAAGTGTTTGTGTTTGCATAAACAACTTAGCTGGATAACGTTTTAATGCAAGCAGGATTACTTATGATGCGGAGTAATACATTCAGATTATTAATAAATCGCCAATGTCATTTTATTCACGTTAAAAACAAAAAACCCCGCAAGCGGGGTTTTTTGTTAATTCTAAATGCCAGAACCATTATCAGAATGGTTCTATTTACCTGATAGCCAAGGTTAATTAAAAATTAATTAAATTTCAATTTGTTACATTATAAAAACGTTAGTTTAGTAACGTTTTTAGTAAAAACATTGAGCATCAAGCCCCTCAAACTTTACATTTACCTCTCCCCTCTCTGAAAGACTGTTAAGAAGGGACATGGATAAATGTACGATACTTCACGTATGAGTTTGAATGCGAAAGTCCGGTAGATGCTTGGGAAGCATAGCAATAGCTGCTTAACAGATGTCATATGTGACTTACCCATTAAGATGACTTTTCAGGACAGGCTTACTTTTTACTCTTAAAGTAACAAAGCTGCTTTAGTACTATGGTCATTCCTGAGGGAAGTCTATAGTCCTTTTAAGGATGTTGCATACTGAAACAATCAAGACTGCGAAATTGCATCTGACTTGACTACCCATTCGCATTTTACTTGACCAGCATTGGTAATCCCCCCGAGGAACCTGGGCACAAAAGCGAACGTGACTGAACAGCCGTTCTGTTCCAAGAGCGGAAATAGCTAACATCGAGGTGTGCTGATCATCTGGAAGCAGGTCAAGCTGCTGCAGTCCCTTTCCTTGAAGTCGTAAGAGAACTAGAACCAGATTTAATCCTAGTTCTCGGGCACAAACTATGGGATCACGTTCCAGATCTACCCGAGGAATGGGCGGGTAAATGGTGAAGCGTAAAACATCCATGCGGTGGAATGGCTTATGCTGACTCAATTGCTGGGTTTAACAAAGCCATCAATATAGCAAGAACGAGGCGAAACACTTGTAGTCCAATCGTTATATCCTAACGATACAAAAAAAGGTTCATTAAAAATTTCGATACAACCGCGAGCATATATACGACGGGCTATGCCCTTTCAAAGGGAGTCAGAGTGAAACGAAAACTTATCAAGCGTAATAAGCAGTTTCTTTCTAAAATGTACCGCAGTAGTAATCTGACTATCGTCGAAATACTGGCAGTTAGACGTTTTTATACTGAAAAAAGAATGCAGGACAGAGAAGAAAACCGCTACGGTTCGCAACCGCATTTTGACAGCCATTTAACCCGCCATTTTGCTGATGGTAGTAAGCTCGTTGCAATGTATTCTCCGCGGGGTCGATTTTTGTTTTATCAGTTTTTCAACCGGGAAGAACTGGACGAATCAGCTTGCCGTGCAAGAATAGATACCGAATTTACTGCTCTCATTGGACAATTTGGCGATACCTTAAGAACACTTGCAAACCGATGAAAAACGCTTACTTCCCTGATCTCATACCCGTGCGGTTGATGGCCGCACTGATTTGGAGATCAGAACATGAAAAGACGCGCATTGCGCCGCCACCATATGTGGCGAATGAAGCACAATCGTAGTACAGATAATGATAACGGTGATGGAGGTTTACGCCATCGGGGAATTCACTATCGCACCCCGAAATCCTGTTCCTGCTGGATGTGCGCTAATCAACGCAAGCATCATGGTCCATGCATTCAGGAGTTACCTGCCATTGCGAATTACAACGAGGATTAAATGCACTATTACAGATGGGGGCGGTTCAGGTGACCTTTAAAGGAGCCTGAATATGTCAATTAAACACCGCGTTAAAGACCGTAGTAAAAACGGGAAAATTCGCCCACTTTTCTATGGAGAACCTTGGGCGCGTTCACGCGAATACTACCCTGATAACGGGTATATCGACGTAAAGAAGAACCCGGCATGGTGGAATCGACTCACTAATACCCGCCCTCAACGCCGCCAGGCGCGCCATCTGTGCCGTCTGATCTGCAAGGGGATAAAGGATTATGATGGCGTGGCATTCCCGATAGACCATAAGCCGAACATCTATTTTTACTGAAGGAGGAAGGCATGTTTATCCATGCCTTGGTTATCTCGTAATAAACTTACGAGGTAACTATATGAGTACATTTAATACCAGGAAAGACAGAAATTGGCGGGAAAAACCCAATCCTCATCAGCATGTTAGCTTCCCGTCCCGAGATGGGAAAATGAAGCATTATGATGAGGATGTGCGAAATTATCACTGCAACTACAGCAAAAATCCTGGCTGGTGGGACAATCTTTGTACTACCAGAGCACATAGAGCCGATACTCGAGTAAAATTGCGTGAACTGCTCAAAGGTATAGAACCTGAAGGGATTTTATGGTTGCCTAACAAACGCCCTGGAAATTATTACTGGTAAGCACTAGCCCGCATTAGCGGGCTTTTTTATATGAGTGGTGCAATCACTGGCAATTAGTAGACACAACAGGTACGCGTCAACCCGTTCGGATTCATCTAGTGCAAGATTTCCATAACGTGCCCACAAGGTCGCTGGAATTTGAAGTGCTCAACATTCCTCCAAATAATTAAAACATTAAAATTCAGTTCAAAAAAGGATGGGAGTTTTCTCATCTTGTTCCTACCTTGCAGGCCATTCCATCGGATTCTCCAGCAAAAGGCGAGTACATTCAGCCATACACGCTTTCCGCGCAGCTGATGTTATTTTGTACTAACCCAATTGGCCAGCAATGCTCGCATGCTCAAGGAGAATGAATTCACTTACTGGTTTCCCATTTACAGTATGCTTGCGACCATTAGTGCGTGAAGCTATACAAAATCTGAAACCGAACGGTTGGATAGTAGAGTCAAATTTTACGTAGGGACGCGGTTGAAGCTCTATTTTTTGCCACTGCTACGTACAAAAAACGTTTTCACAAAGCCTGCGCTCATAGCTGCCAGCGAGCAGCGCTTCGGGCCGATCAATGCCAGAAGCGGACGTTGCTAATTCCTCGTTGCATTAATTAGAGAGGAGCAGGTCAATCAAGTTACAGCTGGGGTCAGTCCATGCCTATGTGTATGTTCGGCCTTTTAAAAAGGCCGAACGTCACTCTTCTGATAAAATTACGCTTCTTCAGATTCTTCTTCAATCTCTTGTGGCAGAGGCGGAAGGTTGTAGATATCCTCCGGTGTGAATCCTGCGATTTGCTCAAGCAGCCTTTCTGCGGATAGGACGGGCTGTCTTTTACTCCGTTCAAATGCGTTGTAGGGATAACGGCCCTCATTTACCCAGTCGAAATAACGATTGATGCTACCAATGAGTGTATTGCAGGTGTGCTTGTTACTGTTTGTACTACCGATGGAGTGCTGCCCTGCGGTAAAGCGAATCGCCGATTTGGCAATATAGGCTAGGTCTTTGCCGCTGAGTGTTGATAGTGTTATTCGTTCTGTTGTCGCCTCATTCAGGACAAACTCTCTTGCCCAATGTTCATTAACATTGCCAAGATAGTATTCAAACGCGTTATAGAAATATCCTGTCGTGATGAGCCCGCGGATCTGCCAGGCCACCTCTTTTTTATCATTACGGCGATCCAGCTCTTCTAACAATACCGGTAACGCCATCACCCTACTGTCTGCAATGCCTATGATGTTTAAATGAAATTTCGCAGCCCACAATATTTCATTAAAGTGGTCAAGTGCAGAATCATCCAGCGCGTTGAAAGAGGATGGGGACATTTTAATGAATCCGCCGATTGCCAGAGACTGGAACAGCGCCTCTGTCATTGTGTCTGAAGGAAATATGTATTTCCCAGCACGTTCCAGTGTTCTGAATCCCCAATCATCACCGCAGCCATCGACAAAAGCGCACAGTATCATCAGCATTCTGGTAGATATTTTTTCAAGTGAAGTGGGGGCAATATGTTCAGGATTTAATGGGTGATCAGTCCTTGCCCCTATTTTCTCCTCTAATTTAGCGATTGAGCGCCTGAGGGTTGCAGCTTTATCGTCATCATCAACGTAGTCTATCCAGTAACCAGCTTGCTCGGTATCAGCCATCTTTATGGCGGCATGTGCAGTGTTGTATGCTAGTGAACTTAGATAGTTAGTGCGTCCTGCCGAGAGGTTGGGGGCGCTGAGGAACAGCCTGGCAAACTCAATGCTGTGTTTGGGGTTTCTCTCAAGACTAAAATAGGCTTCAAAAAAGAGCAGACTCTGGCAGGTATCTTCGCCCACTTGACGAGATATAAATTTGGTCAGCTTTTCAAGAGCATAGAGTTGGCGTGAGTTATCCAGCAGGATACGGTGCGTTTCTTCATAGAAAGCCAGCAACTGTGCGTTCTTCAGCTTGCTGATATCAAAAATGGGGAGCTCTTTGTTAAAGGATGCTGAAATGCCCATCAGACAGTTAAAGTAGGTAGCATACTGCTGCTTTGTACCCGATAGAATAAATGCTCTGATGATTGCCATGTAGGGACTGGTTGAGGCATCACTTTTCGCCAGGGAAAACACTGCGCAAATTTGCTCGCTAAACGCATACTGTTCGTCCTGGTCTAACGCTGATTGAATCAGTGGTGTCACTGAGGTGCCAGAAAATGCTATCAGGTTCAGAACCGCCTGCCTTTCCGTCTTAAACTCTTTTGCTTCCCTTGCTATCACCGCTTTACAGAAATAATAGTTTACAGAAGTTTCGTTAGTTTCTTCAGTATGCAGAACTACCTTTTCACAAACTGAAGAAAAATCCTCTTGTTTCTGAATTTGCATCTGTTCCTGAGGAGGCTTAGCTTCACGAAGTTTACGAGTGGCACTGGCTTTTAGTTGCTTTCCATTCCGCTTTTTCATCATTTAAATCCATTAGAGAGCCTTGGCAAAGTGTACTGCGAAGGAATTGCGTGCTCAATAAAATGGACGATTTTCTGATCACTTACGTTCATCTGTCTTGATATCAACAAGAGATATTGAATAGTTACAATATAAATTCCTGTTCATTATTTTGTTTTTTATTTACCACTTGGGTTTATCTTCCAACTTATATTATCGTAACGATATTTAATATCATTCCAATGCTTATTTGGCCCCAATGCAAAAACAAAGTAATGCGGATTTTAGCGCGTTAATGTTGGAGCTCATCGCCCGTTCGGCACATTGCCGAAGCCAACACCGTTGGATCCAAACAAGCACACACAATTTCGTTGCCACTTTCACCCGCCGCTACTGGCTACTCTTCTAAAGCCCAAACAATTTGGACGGTGGTTATGAATAGATAGAATAGAAGTTTTCAGCAGGATTTTGAGACGCAACATATTCAGAAATATAGCCATACAGTTAACGCCCGCGCAGACATGTCAGTGCAACACATCGTCAGCAGCGTCCTGTACTGACGCATATCGATCAGTGCTGGAGTATGGATTTTGTGTCGGATAGTCTGTTTAACGGAAGGCGATTCCGGGCACTGACTGTAGTGGATAATTTTAGTCGGGAATGCCTTGCGATCCATGCAGGAAAGTCTCTGAAAGGTGAGGATGTGGTCAGTGTGATGGAGGCTCTCAGGGTACTGGGCAAACGTCTGCCAGTGCGTATTCAGACGGATAATGGCAGCGAATTTATCTCGAAAAGTCTGGATAAATGGGCATATGAACATGGGGTGACAATAGACTTCTCTCGCCCCGGAAAACCAACAGATAACCCGTTTATTGAATCATTTAACGGCAGTCTGCGCGACGAATGTCTGAACATCCACTGGTTCCTGTCTCTGGACGATGCGCGGGAAAAACTGGAATGCTGGAGAATGGAATATAATCATGAAAGAACACATTCATCATTAAATAACCTGACTCCGGCTGAATTTATCCGGAGTCTCAGGAAAGACGAAGATCTCTAGTTTTGTGCTGAACTGATTTTGGGCCAGGGTCAAGAAACCGGAAATCTCAAAAAGTGTGTGGAACTAAAGCTGGGGGTCAGTATCGACAACCCCCTACTACATAGGCCAAAAGCTGTGTAGCAGAGGGCTCCCTCAACGGAGGGACTCAGGCGAATCTCTCCAAGTATAACTCCCATGCATAGGGCAATCATACCCGTTAGCGCTGGTGTGTGTGGCTGCCAACAGCCATTATGGGTGCCTGATGCGCTTCCTCTTAGTATACAGCGTTGCTAAGTTTCGCGTCCAGTTCCTTAGCAAAATCAAACTCATCCCATTTTGTAAACCAATATTTATTTAATGATATAATTCTTTTCACATACGATTTATCAATACCATAACGAGAAAGCAAAGCTTTTTTAAAAGAAACACATATGTATGGACAGGCAATTAGGTCTAGCGTTAAATGAACTAACTCAGATTCATTTAAAAGAGTATCCATTTTCATGCTATAAATATTTTCAATATGTAGCAAAAGATGTTTCCTGACTCCATCGTATCTTTTTTTGTCACTCATATAAAATAATAGTGAAGTAATCGAGAAGTAATTCAAATTATCATCAAATGAGTAAGCACAACCATCACTCTTAATATTAAAATACTTTAATAAACTTACTTCACCTAGCCAGTAGTATTTACCAAGCTGTCTAATCAGCACCAATAAATACAACGTCTCTATCGGTGTTGTTTTATCAACTGAATATTTATCTAAAATTGAACACGAGTTATCGAATATACACTTAAAGACAACGTGTTGATATTCCTCACCTAATCTTTGATCTTTAACGAACATAATTACTTGCTGAATTATCCTGCATAATTTTATGGTGCTATTCACTTTAGGGGCAACCGCATATATAAAATATGTGAAATTTACTATAGACACGACAGCATTAATTAGTTGACGGTCGCCACTTTCATCTTTTGATAGTTCTTTGTAATCTTTAAAAAGCGTCTTGATTTTTCTTTCAATTATAGATAATGAATAGTTTAAAATATCAGAATATGTTATGCCTGATACAGATAGTATCGATTTGAAGTCGGTAGATAAGCTGTTTTGATGTATGTAGACGCTGCCTTTCTTTGAATCTTCTCCTAGAGCATCATTGTCACTAATGCTATAAGATATTTTATCTGAGATCAAATTTGCTATTTTTTTCTTAGCAATCGTTATTGGAGTTATTATTGGACGAGAAAATTTCTCCTCTTTATATTTATTCAGACTTAGCTTGTAAGTTTTCAGATTTGTCTGTGTGCTTATTCTAATTTTATTAAACACATCATCATCATTATAAAAAATGAAATAGTCATCAACATAACGATATATTTGATAATCAACCTCAAGAACTAAGCCGTCTTTCTTCAGATCATTAATGATATTGTTATCCACTGACTGCATTATTATTTCTGCAAAAATCCTAGATAATTCTGGTCCAATTATTATTCCATTTGTTTCATTGTAGTTCGACCTCTGCATTAATTGATCAAATTTAAATGGAAATGTCGACTTTGTTTTGTTTAATTGTTGCTTTGCATAATTTTTTTGCAAAACAGCCCATGAAATAGAATGGGTGTAAATTGAATCAAAACAGTTTGACACATCTAATTTAGACAGATAATTAAAACGTTTCTCACACCAGTGATGATCTTCAGATTCATAAAACTCAAAAATATTACGATATTTTTTATAAACAAAAAAAGATTTTAAATTTTCATAATCCTGACCTTCGACCTCAATGCTTAAATCTTCTTTCTCAAAACTTTCAATAAGAGACCTTGAATCAATGTAAGTACAGCCAGCTACTCTTTTTGCTGCTCTGAGGCTAAATGGGCTGACATCAGAATAGTATGTTATTAAATCTTTATAATTTCTATAAAAATCAACACCTAATAACTGACCCTTAGGATGCATTAGAGACAAATATCTGTACTCTTTATGTTTATGAGAAATTGGGAAAGTAAAGGCAATACTGGGCAATTTCGCATGGTTGATATTTGTTTTAGTATAACTAATGCCATTATCAATTATCTCAACCGTTGTAGTAGTCTGTTCAAGACCTAATAAAAGTAGAATTAAATTCCTTAAGGAATCGTCGCCCTTTAACCATATAAAATTCAACCCATCATGTTTTATTTGATGTTTAACAATAAAATTGTAAAAATGCCTGTTTGAAAAAATAATTGGAACTTCATACGGTAAAAAATCGGAAAGAACTACTCGTTCTATAGGGAAATTTATAGATAGCGCTTTTTTAGACATGTGACCATCCCTTAGATATTTCACTAAACTCTATGAAACTGAATTTCCTGAAAATTTTATCTTCAAAACCTTTATTAAAAGAAAACCGACTAATTCTTTTTTGAAGTTTCGGATCTTGCAAACTATTTATCTTATTCAACAAATAAGAATCCAAACCATTTAAATCAGATAAATCAGTTATGAATCGATTGCTAAAATATATACCAACAAAAGCTTTTGACTTGCTATTATAAAGCCGTGTATTTCCGGTGAGAAATTTCATCCTAAGTAAAATAGTTTCAACTGCTTTCCTCGGTGTTTTCTTAACACTCTGATTATATTCATTAAATGACTTGTCAATTCGACCTTGAATTTTTTGAATTTTTTGAATTTTATTAGAACTCATCTTTATATTACAGCCTCCAGCTGTTAGCTGGAATTTATAACCTAGATATTCAAAATCCTTATTAGATTGTGTAAATAAATCTAACTCTTTTGTTTTACTATTAAGAGATAATCCACGCTCATTTATAATATTAGTAACTTGGTGAAGATAACCACCTGTGTTTTTTCCTTTGTCTGGGGAGAAAATTATTATCAAGTCATCTACAAATCTTTCATAATAGGTAACATCTGGTAAGGCTCTTATTTTATCATCTACAACACTCATATACAGTTCAGATAAATATGCACTTACTCCTACACCGCGAGGCAACCCTTTATCTAACCCAGTTAAGGCCTGATATTTTCTTATTAACTGAGTAATCACCCGGCGAGGAGGAACAGACAATTTTGGTGATGAATGTAAAATATCAAGTAAAGACTTATGATTTATAGATTCATAAAAATTTTCAACATCGGCCCTGATTATATACTTTAGACTCATTTCTTTAGCCAAAGCACTTAGGCGACTGATAATTAAATCCCTATTATTTGATTTTATTCTATACAAAGAGCTTAAAATACACTTTATTTGCTGAGACGCAAATAATGTCTCTACTGAATTCCCGATTGAGTATACATTTTTATTTTTAACTTGCTTTGGCAATAACATCAATGGTAAAGCATATCCTTTAGCACTAACATTATTTGAAATAACCTTTAAGTTTTCATCTATTTCATTATTATATTGTTCTTTCCTTATTTCAATATATCCATTAACTTTCTCTTTTTTCTCTTCAAAGTCAGCTAAGCTTAGCTGACCATTCTTATGCCTTACTGACAACCAATTAATAAAGCCTTTCAGCTGAATTATTTTTTTCCTAATCCTATAAGCTTTGGGAAAATATGTAACTTCGAGTGTGCCTTTGTTTTTTCTATCCAGGTCATAAATCCTCCTGAAATTTTTTGCTGAAAAAGATTGATCAATCATTTTTAATCTCCTTTATGACCCATATTTGAAGAAACACCAAAAATACTCACAAAATAAACCACACAGACTTATAACTTTATCAGTAAGAGCAAGTCTTCATACGCATTCTCGAACGAGAATCGGCATTTTTACATTAAGCTTCTCTTCTGATAAACCGTGCAAGTAGAGGCCGGAAGCCCTTTTTTCAGGACATTCAGACATTCAGAATACCATTCCCGACCTCGCGGACCAGGCGCTCAATCAGCGCCAGCTCATGTGGCTCCAGCGTATCCGTCTCAATGTATTTCCAGTTCCGCTCGTAGAAACGTAGCGCTTCTACATCAGTAAACTCAGCATCCTCATCAATAAACCACGCTGCGCCTTTCAGTTGCGGGTAATCCCGAACTCTGACTGTCATTGGTCACATCTCCATATCAAACACTTCTGATTGATGGACATGACGCTCCCATTCAAGCCGCTGACGCGCTCGTTCATTCCTATGTTCTCCGCCCGCATAAGACTTAGCATCTTCTATTCCGCAAAAGCGACCTGCCAGTCGTCCAACCTTCGCGAATAGCTCTGCTTTAGCTGCTCAAACCCACTCAGCAACTGGTTTTTCAGTTCCGTCATGGTCTATTTCACGACCATGATCATCATCGTTTTTCACCGTCAGAGCGTTCACGGTCAATCTTTGGCAATGACGCATTGAGTTGATGCTCTTTCATTCCGTGTTTGTATGCATTGTATTGCCAGATCACAAACTGCTGTTTGTACCTACGATTTATTTCTTTTAACTCTTCGATTTCACTTGCAAGCTTTGCAATACGATCGGCTGCAATGTTCAGGCTAGCTGGACGAGGTTTCTTGTGGCCTTTACCTTTAAGTGCATCCTTCTTTATTTGATAGGCAGTCACAATTGCCTCATGCGTATTCAGGGATTGTCTGGTTGGTAACTTCCCGACCATCGGTTCTGCTGCATCACAGATCGCCGGCCAAGTTAGCTTTTCGTTCGGCCATCCTCGAATCAGGTTCACAATTGCCTGGATATCTTTATTGTCCAAATGTTTTGCCAAAACCGCCCCCTAACATAGACGCCAAATCCTCTAACATCGCAGCCTCTTCGCTTGCATTGCCATTTTGTTCAATAACCTCTGTGGACTTCTTCTCAGCAACACGACGCAACTGACTGAAGTCATTACCCTTAAGCTTAATCTGGGCACCATTTTCAATATTCGGGTTCTCCAGGATTGCGACTAGTTCCCGAAGTCTAATGACCGTTTTCTTGGGATACTGATACCAACGATCAGCCCCTATATCACCCTTCTCTAAAGACGTATCTGCAAGCGAAAACAGGCGCTCTGACTTAACAAGTCGCTCCTTTATACGATCCAGTTTTTTTGACCCATCACCTTTGACACAAACCTGTTCAGTACAATGGACGCAGTCACGGTACTTTTCGCAGGGACTCATAGTGTAATCATGCACACAATATCCATACTCCGTCACATGCACAGCTGCATGCTCCAACGTATTGAACTCTATAGTTGTCATGGGAAGATTCTTGGCCACCTCACCGACAGGACCAAATAGCTCTTTTGATGTATCCAAACGTTCAGCCATACCAACCAGTTCGTATTCGGTCATGTGGTTGTAGGTCCGATTCTGTTTGACATCTGCCCGTCCCGACCATTTGGCGATTTCCAAGTTTGACAAGCCCCCACGCTGGGCAAGAGTGTTGAGCAAGTGACGTGCCTGATGCGAACTCAACTTGAGCCGTTCACCGTTTTCAGACCGGTAACCATAGCGATCAAAGATACTTTCGTGTTTCCCTTCCAGAGCTTCGCGAGGCGACAAATCATTGTTGAAGAAGTTATTGGTCGGCTTATGTAATTCATTCAGTATGCATTCGCGATTGCCGGGGAACTGATTTTTATTAAGAGCAAATAAAGCATTGCTGTACTTGATACCTTTATCTTTATCAAACCATGGGAAGTTATCAGGTAAACGGTCTGTGACGTGCTGCCACAAACTGTTTAGAGTATGTATTCCATCCTCTTGAGCAAGGCCCCTATTAAAAAGAGTAGATCGACATCTCGTTGGGGAACGATGATCCAAACAGAGTGCCTGGCAAGATTGTTTCATCGTCAACGGTGCGTGATCAGCAACGTCAGGGCAGTTAACATGGCGGTAAAACCTGTCCGGGTGTTGCTCAATCCACTTGGCCAGATTTCGAGCATTCTCTGACAGTCTTTTCGCTCTGCCTATGGCCGTTTTCGCCACATCAACCATCACCGTAGGTATCCATTTGATATCACCTTCGTAGCCCTTACCTGCAAAGAAACGCCACCCATAGCGTTCTATACCTTCGCGATCCGTTTCGAACACCTCGCAATCCACCGGCAGTGATAACACTTCAGTAATGCGCGATGGTGCTGACATCAGCATGGCAAACACTGATGTTGTGAATACATCTCGTGCGTCCGTTGGATCGTTGGCAAAAACTTCTGCCAGCGCATTGAGCGCAATATCCTGCGGAAGCCTTTTCTCTCTCGCTTTCTTCGCCTCTTTACCTGTTTTGTTTTTATCTTCTGGGCGCTTAATTGGATTGACCCAACTTTGCACGCCACATAATACAAGCTTGTTTTCTGTTACAAACTTAGCCAGACGCTCAATCTCTCGACCACATTGATAAGCTGCTCCATCGGAGTAGTGCTGTCTTGCCAACTCAGCAGCTTCATCGAGAACAGTAATCGACAAACCATCAATATCGGCGTTCCCTGTTACTTGCAGCAAAGCCGCCTCAATAGCTCGGAGGGCTTTGCTTTCATTCTTTGTTCCAGTGGGATTATGCCCCTGCTGGTAACGGAAATAGGCTTTGGAGAAATCGATAAACGCCTTGTCTTGCAGTTCTTCCGGTTTGGGTTTGCGCGTAGTGACACCCAACTTAGAAAACACAGTTATTTTTGGCCAAACCGCCTGTTTCCAATCAAGGTTGCGTCCGAATACAGTCAATTCGTCTCGACACTTGCTTATAAATACTTCAAGATTTTCTGATGCCGATAACATAGCCCGGGGCATGAACTGAAAAATCTCAACCATTCGCATTTACTCCATCTTGGCCAAGCTCTTCGCGCCGTATTGCACAGCGCATCATCACGTCGGCCACCGCGATGATGCTGCGATCAAGCACAGCAGCAATCGCGATGTCGCCAGTTACCTCTTTGACCCGCTCACGTTCGTCGAACAAATACTGATATACCTCTTTGTGCGGACCATCCAGCCAAGGCTGAAAATGCATGCAGGTGTAGCAGGGAATAGGGACATTGGCACCACAAAAGCCATGTTCGCCACAAGTACCAATCCCCATCCCCTCCTCGGTACGAATACGGCTGGTTGGGTCGTCACCTCGCCTTGCATACTTCTCTGAATCGACGAGGACACCAACAAAAGCCTGAGCGTATCGTGCCAATTGAAAACCAACTGCCGCATCCAACCTTTTCACATGCTCGGGGATATTCTTGATGTAAACACCTGCATTTTGGGTATCTGTATGATCAAGCAACTCCGCAATCACTAACTCGCCAAAACCTTCTCGGGCAGCCCGTGTGCCAGTGGTATAGCGGAAGCGTCGAGCATTAATATTCAATAGATTACCAGTACGTTCCGATTTAATATCAGCTGCTTCAACGACAAACTGGAGTGTATCGGATACATCTGCGGCTGCTATGTGAAGTTTATCGCTGGTAAGTAATTGTCTGAATTTATGAGGTGAATGGATGGCGGCTACCACACCAAGATCGGGAAAAAGAGGGGTCTGCTGTCGATCAACGTCCTGCAATTCAAACCCCAGACGTTTTTCAACCAAAGTAATTGCATTCTTTGCCTGGGCACGCAGGATTGCCCACAGTTCTTGTGTCATCGCAAAGGGTTTGAAGCTAGCTCGGAAACCATCGCCTTGTTTGCCACGCGGCACATTTAGCACATAGAAAGGCTCGCCTTTTTCGTTCTTGCCGCAGAGGACATCGACGATACGAAGATGTGAAAGCTGAATTGAGCGACGCCCGGTGTTACTGGTGACAAGTGCCATGGCCAATTCAGCCAGTGAAATTAAGTTCACTTCATAAGCTCGTATAGCCCCCTCGTTGAAAGCCTGGAGTTCATTGTCCGTCAATGGTCCTTCCTGAGGGTCTTGACGCTTAACAGCATCACCTTTTCGGTTACCTTTTAGGGTCCAGCCATCCAATAAACGCATCACGTCTTTGCTAACACCAGGATAACCCAGCCTGTGCCAACGACGCAGGAATCCACGGATAGTTGCCAGATACCATTCTGTTGCAGGTACTAGCATCGACCGATAATTAATCAATGTTGTATCAGTAATTTCTCTCGCTTCAGTCTCACGCAACATGTGCTGGAAACGCTCGATATTATTTTTAGTATGGCTGGAAGATAATCTGGAAGCATAAAACGCGAGTGTGTGAAGGCAGCCTTCTAGCGTCTTTCCTGACAAATAATTGTGAATCACAACAAGACTAACAGTGACATTCTTATCCAATACCCACGATGAGTCATACAACCCAAAGAAGTAGCCATTCGCCTTAGCCGGAATTAATTGTGATGCTAATGCAGGTAAGGTGTTATTTATTGTCATTCTTCAGATTCTCTGGCAAGCGAGTACCACTACTTTCTTGTAACGCCAAAGCAGCCTTTTGTCCCTTTTGTTGGATAAAACGCTTGTTATATATTGCGGCTGTTCCTGAACCCTCTTTCCAGCCCATTAAGAATGATCGAATCTTCTCCTGGCGCTCCTCACTGACTGGCTCATCCATGGCATCCATTCTTTCTGAAAATCTGCGGTTCCACGTGTGCCGAAGCATATGACCCGTTACGCGGTAGAGTTGTGGTGAAACAGCTCTAACAATACTGATTACCTTGTGATAACCCGCCTTGGATATAGGTTGTCCTACAGTCGGGCCATCTTTGTGAGTGACAAAAAGGAAGTCATTATTCGTCGCATATCGGACTTTACGGCGATCCTGAGTAATATAGTCATGCAGCTCTTTAGCAAGAATATCTGCCAGCGGCATGATTCGCTCGCGGGTTTTGGTATTGGGCTCTTTTGTTCGAGGATCATCTTGTTCATCGGACCGCCTAGCTATTTTGAGCCTATTAGCAGTGAAATCTATATCCCGTATTCTGATGTTTAGTAGTTCCCCACCCCGAATGCCAAGGTGATACAGAAGCAAGATAATCAACCGATTACGTCGCTGCACTTCCAACGAGAAAGGATTCCAATCGGCCCTTGGCTGAATAGCAGCAAGTAGCACATCTATTTGTTCATCACTTAACGACCTATCATGCTGGTCCCTATTACGACCTTTCTTGGCTGATCGCCGTTCCTTTATTTGCTCAGTCATAGTATTGATCTGTTCGATGACATCCGACTCAGCCGTATTTAAAATATGCATCGCAAACCAACGAATATAGCTAGCGAATGTTGTCAGCCGGAAATAAAGTGTCCCGTTGTTAACAGTTTCGGTTGCCTCCTCTATATCTTCTAGAGTAGAGAGCGAGTTAGAGAGGGCTGCTGAAGGCAGTTTTCCCTGTTTTCGCTGAGCAAAATCACGCAGGTCGTCCAGCTCATGTGGCTTAAAGAACTCCTTGGTCAAAAGCCGCTCCTCAAGCCTAATACCGCGGCGTTCAAGAAAGCGAAGCAATACAACCAAATTGCCAGCGGCAGATACCATCGTCGTAAAAGCGTCCCCTCTATTACGGCTCTGGGTTGTAAGAAAGAGGTTAGGGTAATACTCGGGAAGGCCAGAAGAACGATCCACCACCAAGCAGTAGCGCTCGCCACTATTCATGATAAATGTACTAACCCCGTAGTTCCTCTCCATACATCCTCCTAAAATTTTACATAATTACAAGGTATTAAATATCCCGATAATCGCCAAATTATTTTTTACTATTTCTATACCAATAAAAACAAAAAAGCCCTGCAAAAGCAGGGCGTTATTTTAATTTCTTTACAAAAAAATCAATGGTCAACTCTAGAATGGAATATCGTCATCGAAATCCATTGGTGGTTCATTGTTAGATGGTGCCGGAGCGCTCTGCTGCGGGCGAGATTGTTGCGCGCCGCCGCTGAACTGGTTACCACCCTGCTGCGGTTGCTGAGGCTGACCCCAACCACCTTGCTGCTGGCCTGGAGCACCGCCGCCGGCAGGAGCACCACCCGCTGCACGTCCACCCAGCATTTGCATGGTGCCGCCAACGTTAACCACGATTTCGGTAGTGTACTTTTCAACACCAGCCTGGTCAGTCCATTTACGAGTTTGCAATGCACCTTCGATATAAACCTGGGAGCCTTTACGCAGGTATTCACCTGCTACTTCTGCCAGTTTGCCAAACAGCACTACACGGTGCCATTCAGTTTTTTCTTTGGTTTCGCCGGTTTGCTTATCGCGCCAGGACTCTGACGTGGCCAGAGTAATGTTGGCAACTGCGCCACCATTTGGCATGTAGCGTACTTCCGGGTCTTGACCCAGATTCCCGACGAGAATCACCTTGTTTACGCCTCTGCTGGCCATGATCGTGTCTCCTGAAACGTTTAATAAGTAGTGTAAACCCTCGATTCTACCACGCCACCCCTAATCTTTATAGCTGCGGGATGCATTCCAGAATCTCGGTAGGATATACATTATTGCATTAAAGCACTGGATATCCATTCAGGTTTTATTGTGTCATAATTAGCCGTTTGTGATCGTCGGCGGCCTCCAGTGCGGCCTGGCAAAAAGCGTTTAAACCGGGAAAGGTGAATGGATAAGATCGAAGTTCGGGGCGCCCGCACCCACAATCTCAAAAATATTAACCTCGATATTCCACGCGACAAGCTGATTGTCGTGACTGGGCTTTCGGGTTCTGGCAAATCCTCACTGGCTTTCGACACCTTATACGCCGAGGGGCAACGTCGTTACGTTGAGTCCCTCTCCGCTTATGCGCGTCAGTTCCTGTCATTGATGGAAAAGCCTGATGTCGACCACATTGAAGGCTTGTCGCCTGCGATTTCTATCGAGCAGAAATCTACCTCGCACAACCCGCGTTCAACCGTCGGCACTATCACTGAAATTCATGACTACCTGCGCCTGCTATATGCCCGCGTAGGCGAGCCGCGTTGCCCTGATCACAATGTTACTCTTGCGGCGCAAACCGTGAGTCAGATGGTCGATAATGTTTTAGCTCAGCCGGAAGGCAGGCGCCTGATGCTGCTTGCGCCAATTATTAAAGATAGAAAAGGCGAGCACAGCAAAACGCTGGAAAACCTGGCAAGCCAGGGTTATATCCGCGCAAGGATCGACGGCGAAGTGTGCGATCTATCCGATCCGCCGAAACTTGAGCTGCAAAAGAAACACACCATCGAAGTGGTGGTTGACCGTTTTAAAGTCCGTGAGGATTTAGCGCAACGTCTGGCCGAATCATTTGAGACAGCGCTGGATTTATCTGGCGGTTCTGCTGTTGTCGCCGATATGGATGACGAAAAAGCCGAAGAATTACTGTTCTCGGCAAACTTTGCCTGCCCAATTTGTGGCTATAGCATGCGTGAGCTGGAACCTCGTCTGTTCTCGTTCAACAACCCGGCCGGTGCCTGCCCAACCTGTGACGGGCTTGGCGTGCAGCAATATTTCGACCCGGATCGTGTTGTGCAAAACGGCGAGCTTTCCCTTGCTGGCGGCGCAATTCGTGGCTGGGATCGCCGTAACTTCTATTACTTCACGATGATGCGTTCGCTCGCGGAGCATTATAAATTTGATATCGAAACGCCGTGGAACGAACTGACAGCCAGCGTGAAAAACGTGGTGCTTAACGGCTCCGGTAAAGAAAGTATTGAATTCAAATATATAAACGACCGTGGCGATACCTCGGTACGTCGCCATCCGTTTGAAGGCGTTCTGCATAATATGGAACGTCGCTATAAAGAAACCGAATCTTCTGCAGTCCGCGAAGAGCTGGCGAAATTTATCAGCAACCGTTCATGTGCAAGCTGTGAAGGTACACGCCTGCGTCGTGAAGCACGTCATGTGTTTGTCGAAAACACACCGCTGCCGACTATTTCAGACATGAGCATCGGCCATGCAATGGAATTCTTCCAGAACATGAAACTCAGCGGCCAGCGTGCTCAAATCGCTGAGAAAGTGCTGAAAGAGATTGGCGACCGCCTGAAATTCCTGGTGAACGTCGGCCTGAATTATCTGTCGCTATCACGTTCAGCTGAAACGCTGTCCGGTGGTGAAGCGCAACGTATTCGTCTGGCAAGCCAGATTGGTGCGGGTCTTGTCGGCGTGATGTACGTGCTCGATGAACCCTCTATCGGCCTGCACCAGCGTGATAACGAGCGGCTGCTGGAAACGCTGATTCACCTGCGCGATCTCGGTAACACCGTGATTGTGGTTGAGCACGATGAAGATGCTATCCGCGCCGCAGACCATATTATCGATATCGGCCCAGGTGCCGGTGTGCACGGTGGCCAGGTGGTTGCTGAAGGCTCCATGCAGGACATTATGGACGTGCCTGAATCCCTGACCGGGCAGTTCCTTAGCGGGAAACGTGGAATTGCGGTGCCGAAAAACCGCGTGCCTGCCGATCCCGAGAAAGTGCTTAAACTGGTTGGAGCGAAAGGCAACAACCTGAAAGATGTGACACTGACGCTGCCGGTAGGTTTGTTTACCTGTGTGACCGGGGTTTCCGGTTCCGGGAAATCGACGCTGATTAACGATACGCTTTTCCCAATTGCTCAAACCCAATTGAACGGTGCAACACTTGCGGAACCTGCGCCTTATCGTGAAGTTCATGGTCTGGAGCATTTCGACAAAGTTATTGATATCGACCAAAGCCCAATTGGTCGTACGCCTCGTTCAAACCCAGCTACTTACACTGGCGTGTTTACGCCTGTGCGTGAGCTGTTTGCAGGTGTGCCGGAATCACGTGCGCGAGGTTATACGCCGGGTCGTTTCAGCTTTAACGTGCGTGGTGGGCGTTGTGAAGCCTGTCAGGGCGATGGCGTGATCAAAGTCGAAATGCACTTCTTGCCGGACATTTACGTGCCGTGCGACCAGTGCAAAGGCAAACGCTATAACCGCGAAACTCTGGAAGTTAAATACAAAGGCAAGAGCATCCACGAAGTACTGGATATGACCATTGAAGATGCTCGTGAGTTCTTTGATGCCGTACCTGCGCTGGCGCGTAAGCTGCAAACGTTAATCGACGTGGGTCTGTCTTACATTCGCTTGGGTCAGTCTGCGACCACGCTGTCGGGCGGTGAAGCACAACGCGTGAAACTGGCGCGTGAGCTTTCTAAGCGTGGCACCGGGCAAACACTGTATATCCTCGATGAGCCAACGACTGGTCTGCACTTTGCGGACATCCAGCAGTTACTGGAAGTTCTGCATCAGTTGCGCGACCAGGGCAACACCATCGTGGTTATCGAACATAATCTGGACGTGATTAAAACCGCAGACTGGATTGTTGACCTTGGCCCAGAAGGCGGTAGCGGCGGCGGCGAAATTCTCGTTTCCGGTACGCCTGAAACCGTGGCGGAATGCGAGGCATCACATACCGCTCGTTTCCTTAAGCCTTTGCTGAAATAGTCGAATCAGTCAGAAAGCTGCTGCCTGGTTTGCTGAGGCAGCAGCGATAATGCCTGCTGATAAGAGGCATCAACCAGATAGTAAATCTGCGAATCCGGAAGTGTGCCGTCCAGGTAAAGCGTGCTCCAGTGCGCTTTGTTCAAATGCGCGCTAGGATGCACATCACTATGTTGTTCACGTAACAAGTCGGCAAGTGCCGGGCTTGCCTTTAACGACACTGCCGGGCGTGCTTCCACATCATGCACCATCGCATACATCACATCCGCCACTTTTATTTGTGTGGCCTTCCAGTCGCTATGAACCGTTTGTTCCGCTCCGGGTTTGTTCATGCAGTACTGCAATAGCTCCGAATTGGTCATTTTATTCCCCTTGAGAGACTCCCGTGAAAACGATGTGCTGGCCAGTTTAAGGCACAGGCATCTCTAAGTGTGCGAGCAACTCGCCAAAAGGTAAAACTCAACGGGGAAATTTTGATGAAAAAAACGGCAGAGGGATTGGTATAGCGTCATTAAAACCGATTCTACCCTAGATAATTCGAGCTGAAGGACAAAAGGCTTTAGCCTTTTGAGCAGCGCTTGCGCTGACCTCGACAGAGGCGAGGCTTTGCCGAGTAACGCGGCAAGTGAACTCATCCCCAGGAGCTTACTAAAGTAAGTGACTGGGGTGAGTGAGTGTACCCAACGCACCTGCGGCTTGAAGTATGACGGGTAAAATTAGTATTCGGAGTTAACGATAACCTCTTCGCCAAATGTCCCTGCTTTTGGCAATGGCTGATAGCTGGAGTTTGAAGCACGTAGCAGGCGAATACCCCTCGCACCTACGTCCTGCGCAGCAGTAATATCGCCGTCTGAGTCACCGTAGAACACTTTGATTTTCTTATCTTTCAGCCATTGTGTCTTGGTATTTTGGCCTGGCTGGTCGCCCGCGAAAATAACCGGATTCACGCTTGCCTGTGGGATTAGAAAATCTTTCTGCAGCGTCTGAGTCACAGTTTCTGTTTTAGTCGGACTGCGGCCGGTGACGAAGTAAATGCTGTCGCCACGCTTGAGGTGCATCGCGATCAGATTCCGGGCAACCTCTTTCGGCATGCTGAAATCATCCCAGCCATTGTTCATTTTTTCCCAAAACTCAGGATTTTTCAGGTAATCCTGTTTGCCTGGAGAAAACTCTTTTTGCCCGCGATAGAAGCCAGGGCTTGAGAACAGAACCGTGTCGTCGATATCGAAACCCACCGCCATCGGCGCGCGGCCCAGCAGGCTGTTTTCGATTTGTGCGACAGAAACCCAGTGAATCGGAACTTGCTGCGCCAGTTGCGCGACGGTTACGCCAGGGTTGAGTGGTACGGGTGCAGATTCCTTAGCAACAACAGACTGGTTCAATCCCAATAACAAACAAACGGCACTTAATGCCATAGTTAGCTTACGCATCATTTTCCCTTTAATTATGATTAGTGAGGGTGATAAAGCAGGACAGATGGTCAAAAATCAATTCGACCATACCGATGCGAAAGCGCCAGAGGAAGGAATTTTTCAAGATTTATCATAGAAAAAGGCAATGATCACACATCGCCTTTTTAAGATGAAAAGTAAGTGAGTACTTACATTACAGCTGCAAAAGCCTGTGCCACACGCTGTACGTTATTGCTGTTAAGTCCTGCGACACACATGCGCCCGCTGGCTATCAGATACACGCCAAACTCATCACGCAAGCGGTCAACCTGTTCTGAGCTCAGACCTGTATAGCTGAACATGCCACGTTGTTGCAGCAGATAGTCAAAGTTACGCTCCGGCATTTCGGCTTTCAGCACAGAAACCAATGCCTGGCGCATATCAAGAATACGGCGACGCATGGTTTCAACTTCTTCCAGCCAGTTGGCTTTCAGCTGCTCGTCATTCAATACGGCCGATACCACTTGCGCACCAAAGTTTGGCGGGCTGGAGTAGTTACGGCGCACGGTTGCTTTCAACTGGCCTAATACGCGGCCTGCGGCATCGGCATCTTCACAAACGACAGACAGGCCGCCCACGCGCTCGCCATACATAGAGAAAATCTTCGAGAATGAGTTACTGACCAACGCTGGCAGTCCGGCGCTGGCAATCGCGCGAATCGCGTAAGCATCTTCTTCCATGCCCGCACCAAAGCCCTGGTAGGCAATATCAAGGAATGGAATCAGCTCGCGCGCCTTGAGAATTTCAACCACCACATCCCATTGCGCATCCGTCAGATCAGAACCTGTCGGGTTATGACAGCACGGATGCAGCAGTACGATACTTTGCGCAGGCAGCGTTTGCAGGGTTTCCAGCAGCGCTTCGAAGCGCACGCCGTTGGTTTCGGTATCGAACCACGGGTAGGTATTCACTTCAAAACCCGCGCCGCCAAAGATAGCGACATGATTTTCCCAGGTCGGATCGCTGACCCACACCTGCGAATTCGGGAAATAGGTTTTCAGGAAGTCTGCGCCAACTTTTAACGCGCCGGAGCCGCCAAGTGTTTGAATAGTGGCGATACGCCCTTCCAGTAACGCCGGATGGTTTGCGCCAAACAGCAGCGGAGCAATCGCGCTACGGTAGCTGTTCAGACCTTCCATTGGCAGGTATATAGATGCGCCATGCGGCGTGGCATTCAGTCGTTCTTCAGCTTGAGCAACGGCCTGTAACTGCGGGATAACCCCATTTTCGTCGTAATAGAGACCAATGCTGAGGTTTACCTTGTCACTGCGCGGATCAACTTTGAAACGTTCCATCAAGGAAAGGATTGGGTCGCCAGCATAGGCGTCAACTTTTTGAAACACGGTGAGGTTCTCCTGGTTTACAGTGTTGCGAACAACCAATGTAAACCGGAAGTTGGGGCGAGATCGAGAGGTTTATGCTTAGAAACACCCCTCTCCCTGAGGGCTGTCTCTTATACACAGCTCACTCAGGCAATCTTGTCAGGGTGAGATCTTTAAGCCTCGTTGATTTTCCGTTCACCCGTGCGTTCAGTTATCTCTTTCATTCCCGAAAACGGTGAACGTATCAAGGAGAGAACGCCCTCTCCTTGATAATCCTGGCGCCCGGTCATTAAATTGCCGGGAGTCCGGGTTCTTAGGGTGGCGACGGTGGCCACCCTAAGTCGTTCACCGGTACAGTAGCTATATGAAACACGGAACATCGGGTGAACGGAACAGTCTCCCTACTTAAAAAGATGAGACTAAGAGACAGCCCCGAGGGTGAGGGGGAAGACAAGAAAATTAATCCAGATATTCCATCACAACCCTTGAAGTCAGGCGAGTGATAAGTTCGTAAGCACTCACTTTTGTGATTTCAGCAATACGTTCAACCGGCAGGCTATCGCCCCACATCACCACGCCATCACCCACTTTGTCTGCTGACTGCGGGCCAAGATCGACACAAATCATGTCCATAGCAACGCGTCCGACAATTGGCACTTCACGGCCATTCACCAGCACAGGGGTGCCAGAAGGCGCTGCTCGCGGGTAGCCATCACCATAACCAATAGCAACTACACCCAAACGCGTATCACGTTCGGCAATCCAGGTGCCACCGTAACCGACCGCTTCACCCGCTTTATGCGCACGCACTGCAATCAGGCTGGAAGTCAGTGACATCACCGGCTGACAACCAAAATCTGTGCCGCACGAGTGGTGCTCTAACGGAGAAACGCCATACAAGATAATGCCCGGGCGAACCCAATCCATATGCGAGTCCGGCCATAGCAAGATGCCGCCGGATGCACCAATAGAACGCTGACCAGGCTTGCCCGCAGTAAACGAATTGAAAATATCGAGCTGGCGCAGCGTGGCATCAGATTCCGGCTCGTCAGCGCGAGCAAAATGGCTGACGATATTCACCGGCTGGCTGACATTTTTACAGCGGCAAAGACGCTGATAAAACGCCTCCGCCTCTTCAGGCAAGATACCTAAACGGTGCATGCCGGTATCCAGTTTCATCCAAACCGTTACCGGATGGCTTAACTCGGCTTGTTCCAGCGCTTCAAGCTGTTCGATGCAGTGGACGGCTGTCTGGAAATTCTGTTCGTCAATAGTCGGGAGGTCGCAAGCGTTAAAAAAGCCTTCCAGCAGTAAAATGGGCTGAGTGATGCCCCCGGCACGTAAGTGAACACCTTCCTCAAGACGGGCAACACCGAAGGCATCGGCATCAGTCAGTGTTTGGGCCGTCTCGAGCAGACCATGCCCATATGCGTTTGCTTTCACAACCGCCACCATACGGCTGGCAGGAGCCAGTTCGCGCAGGCGTTGCAGGTTGTGTCGCAGAGCGCGGCGGTTAATTTTTACGGTTGCCGCTTGCATGTTCGATCCTTGCTAAAAATTAAATATGGGGACACCACAAATCCTCTAAATCATTCGGGCTGCAAGAAGGCGGCAAACTCGTGAATCCCCATGAGCTTACACAAGTAAGCGATTGGGGTAAGCGAGTGCAGCCAACGCACTTGCAGCGTGAAGGATAACGAGGATTTAGTCTTCGTCGTATTGCGGGCCAGCGTAATTATCGAAACGTGAGAATTGCCCGTTAAACGTCAGGCGCACGGTGCCGATTGGACCGTTACGCTGCTTACCGAGGATGATTTGCGCGATGCCTTTCTCGTCACTGTTGTCGTTATAAACTTCGTCACGATAGATGAACATGATTAAGTCGGCATCCTGCTCGATGGAGCCTGATTCACGCAAGTCCGAGTTAACCGGGCGTTTATCTGCACGTTGTTCCAGGGAGCGGTTAAGCTGCGAAAGCGCAACTACCGGCACCTGCAGCTCTTTTGCCAGCGCTTTTAGCGAGCGCGAAATCTCGGCGATTTCCAGGGTACGGTTGTCCGATAGTGACGGTACGCGCATCAATTGCAGGTAGTCGATCATGATCAGGCTGAGGCCGCCATGTTCACGGTAGATACGGCGCGCACGCGAGCGCACTTCCGTTGGCGTAAGGCCGGATGAGTCATCAATGTACATGTTGCGTTTTTCAAGCAAGATGCCCATGGTGCTGGAAATGCGCGCCCAGTCTTCGTCATCAAGCTGGCCGGTACGGATTTTAGTCTGGTCGACGCGTGACAGCGACGCCAGCATACGCATCATGATCTGCTCGCCTGGCATCTCGAGGCTGAAAATCAGCACCGGTTTTTCCTGCAACATCGCGGCGTTTTCGCACAAGTTCATCGCAAAGGTGGTTTTACCCATCGACGGACGCGCCGCCACGATGATCAGATCCGATTTTTGCAGACCAGCCGTTTTCTTGTTCAAGTCCTGGTAGCCGGTGTCGACGCCCGTTACGCCATCGTGTGGCGTCTGGTAAAGCGTTTCGATACGCGAGACTGTCGCTTCAAGGATTTGGTCGATACTTTTCGGGCCTTCGTCTTTATTCGCACGGCTCTCAGCAATCTGGAAAACGCGGGACTCGGCGAGATCAAGCAAATCTTCGCTGGTGCGCCCTTGAGGGTCGTAACCAGCATCCGCGATTTCATTCGCGACGGAAATCATTTCACGCACTACGGCACGTTCGCGCACGATATCAGCATAGGCACTGATGTTCGCAGCACTTGGCGTATTTTTTGATAATTCGGCCAGATAGGCGAAACCACCGACACTTTCCAGATTGCCCTGAAGTTCCAGAGATTCAGAAAGCGTGATCAGGTCGATTGGCTTGCTCATTTCGAGCAAACGCTGCATTTCGGTGAAGATCATGCGGTGTGGACGGCTGAAAAAATCGTTAGCCACGACGCGCTCGGAAACGTTATCCCAGCGTTCGTTGTCCAGCATTAAACCGCCCAACACCGACTGCTCCGCTTCCAGAGAATGTGGCGGCATTTTCAGCCCTTCCATCTGACGATCGCGGGGTTCTTTCGGTTTGTTGAAGGGTTTATTTCCTGCCATAGTGAGGGAGTTACCAAAATCAGATAAGAGAGACGAGAGTTTACTCTATCTCCCTCCGAGGAAACAGAAGGAGTTCTCATGGCAACACGCATTGAATTTAGTCAGCACGGCGGACCAGAAGTCTTAAAAGTTGTTGAATTCACCCCAACCGCTCCCGCAGAAAACGAAGTCCAGGTTGAGAACAAAGCGATTGGTATCAACTACATCGACACCTATATTCGCAGCGGTTTATACCCACCTCCGATGCTACCAAGCGGCCTCGGTACTGAGGCTGCGGGAGTAGTCAGTAAAATTGGCAGCGCGGTAACACATATTAAAGTTGGCGATCGAGTGGTCTACGCACAGTCCGGACTCGGCGCATACAGCAGTGTTCACAATGTGCCTGCCGATAAAGCCGCAAAACTTCCTGACGCTATCTCTTTTGAGCAAGCTGCCGCGTCGTTCCTCAAAGGGCTGACGGTTTATTATCTGCTGCGTAAAACCTACGATATCAAAGCTAATGAAGTTTTCTTATTCCATGCTGCTGCCGGTGGCGTGGGGCTAATTGCCTGCCAGTGGGCCAAAGCACTAGGCGCAAAACTGATTGGTACCGTTGGGTCAGCACAAAAGGCGGATCGCGCCAAAAAGGCTGGAGCCTGGCAGACCATTAATTACCGCGAAGAAAACCTTGTCGACCGAGTGAAAGAGATTACTGGCGGCAAAAAAGTGGCCGTAGTTTATGACTCTGTAGGGAAAGATACCTGGGAGGCTTCGCTCGACTGCTTACAGCGCCAGGGGCTGATGGTGAGTTTTGGTAACTCTTCAGGCCCGGTGACGGGTGTGAATCTGGGGATTTTGAACCAGAAAGGCTCACTGTATGTTACTCGTCCGTCACTAAATGGTTACGTGACCACGCGTGAGGAGCTGGAGGAAGCGAGCAACGAGCTGTTCTCGTTGATTGCCAGCGGTGTGATTAAAGTGGATGTGGCTGAAAACCAGAAGTTTGCTTTGAGCGATGCCGCGCTGGCTCATACAACGCTGGAGAGCCGCAGTACACAAGGCTCTAGTTTACTGATTCCATAAAAGAATTTGGGCCTCCCAAGGGAAGCCCATTCTTTTTTTGTTCGCTCTGTATGTAGGGTACAGCGCGATGAATTCGTTTTTTGCAACCCGGTAATATTGTCAGATTTGGTAAATAATTGATATCCCGCGACCCGCAAACTTAGCCAGAAAGATGCGAGGTTGTGATCAACTCCGCAATACCTGAGCAATTAGATGGGTTATTACAAACAAAACCTAGCGTTTGTCGGCAACCAATGACAACGCATGTTCCACAACGTCGATTCCTGCACCGGCTTTATGGGCGTTTTCACTCAGGTAACGACGCCACTGGCGCGCACCTGGGATCCCCTGGAACAGGCCTAACATATGGCGTGTAACGTGGCCTAAATAAGTGCCATTCGCCAGTTCGCGTTCAATGTACGGATACATCGCACGCACCGCTGCAACGGTGTCGACTTCCTGCGTATCAAGGCCAAAAATCTCCCGATCAACTGCCGTCAGTAAACCTGGGTTCTGGTAGGCTTCGCGCCCGACCATGACGCCATCCATATGTTCCAGATGCGTTTTAGCTTCTTCCAGCGTTTTAATCCCACCGTTAATCGCCATTGTCAGATGCGGGAAATCACGCTTTAACTGATAAACGCGCGGGTAATCCAGCGGTGGAATTTCGCGGTTTTCTTTTGGGCTTAAACCAGAAAGCCAGGCTTTACGGGCATGGATGATAAACATCTCGCATTCACCTTTCCCGGCTACCGTGCTAATAAAATCACACAGGAATTCGTAGCTATCCTGGTCATCAATGCCGATACGGGTTTTGACGGTAACCGGAATAGAAACCACATCACGCATCGCTTTAATACAATCCGCAACGCGCTGCGCATCAGCCATAAGACACGCGCCAAACATGCCGTTTTGTACACGGTCAGATGGACAGCCGACATTCAGGTTAATTTCGTCGTAGCCACGCTCTTGCGCCAGTTTCGCGCAAATAGCCAATGCAGCCGGATCGCTACCGCCTAATTGCAGCGCGATAGGATGCTCGTCTTCGCTGTACGCCAGATAGTCCCCTTTGCCATGAATAATCGCACCGGTTGTCACCATTTCGGTGTACAGCAGTGTCTGGCTTGATAACTGACGCAAGAAGTAGCGGCAGTGGCGATCGGTCCAGTCAAGCATCGGCGCAATGGAAAAACGATGTGGCTGGAAAGGAGTCTGGTTGGTTTGTGAGGACATAGGCTGTGGGCGTTTACGGGCTACAGTTAAAAAAGGGTCGCCACTATAGCATAAAGCAGCGTCGGGACACCTGCTCGTCCCGACGGCTATTTTTATCAGAAGGTCACGCTAAGCTGCGCTCCGGCCCCCCATGTCTGGTCTTCGCCGTATAGCCCCATTAAATCAACATGCACACGATTAAATGGTGCAAAACCAATACCGCCGGTAAAGACGTTGCTGTCGTTTGATTTGACGTCAGCACGATAACCCGCTCGCACGGCAAGCCATGGCAACGGCGTAATTTCAGCACCGACGCCAACGTACTGCGAGTCTTCTTCGCTTTTGAAGCCTTTGGTTTCGGTGAGGTCGCCATCGGCGCTGAGGGTGATGAGATCGTTATGCCAGGCTACACCAGCCGTCACCAATGGACGAATCTGGTACGTGTCTTTGTAGTTAGTTGTCTCACCGGTTCTGCCATTGGTGATCAGAATATCTTTGGTATCAATGTCACGCGAAATCAGGTTCTGACCGCTCAGACCAACCGTCCAGTTTTCGCCGAAATCGGCCGCCAGGCCGGCATCCACGTTGAAACCAGTGTCATCATTACGATAGCGGCTGCTATTCCAGTCACTGCTGTCGTAGTTATAAATCGAGGTGGTGTAGTTATAGAGCCAGGTTTTTTGCAACTTCGGTGTGACGCCAAAAGAAACCGGCACTCCACCGAGATCAAACTCCTTCGCAAGCGCCACACCATAGTCAGAGACAATAGCCGCACGGCCAGAAGCAGTAGAATTCAGATTGCTGGTAATAACATCGGAGCCATTAATAGCGGCATCTAATGCAACGCCCCCAGCCACTGCCCGAGAACCTGCGATGCTATTGAGATAATCGATATCTTGCTGATCAATGGAAGAACTAACATGCGCACGTGCATAGGCTTTTGCGACAAAAGCCACCGAAAGCATGTCGTTTGGAATACTGACTGCGATACTGGCCCCCGCCTTCGCGTTTGCCGTTTTACCTTTCAGATCATTCAGCTCTCCAGCCAGATCGCCCGCAGCACCCTGAAACTGGTTGAGCGAACCATTTGGATTTAAAAGGATATCCTGCAGGGTGAGATCGTCGATAACGTTTTTGTATTGATCAACCTTATCGCTAATGTCATCAATCTGATCCTGCAGATTATCTTTATCCGTAATTTGCGCACTCACAGACGGCAGAATAACCGTCACTGTGTCGTCCTGCTTAGCCTTAGCCAGCAACGCGGGGTTCGTAAGCACCCCACTTCCGTAGCTCGCGGAAGCGACACCAGTACCACCCATTGCATCACTTCGTGCTTCAGACCATGTGCCCGCCGCATAAGCGTGATTTGCCATAAATAAAGATGCGGCGCTAAACGCCGCCAAAGTTTTCATTTTTTTCATTCACCACACGTCCGTCTGTTGATCAGATGTAATAACTGCCCCTGCCAGTTATGACTGAACAGAGGCGGACTATTGCTGTGAATAAAAGGCTGAAAAGTGGGCTGTTTCGCCCATCGGAATCCCGTTTCTATCCTTCAGGATTATGAGTTCAAAATTTCCATGCAAACTTATTTATAGTTTACCGTTCGGTTTTCGTGAAGGCTGGCCGTCGTGCGGGCCGAAAAATTGCGGGGGATGGTCAATCCAGCGATCCTGACGCTGTGCGGCATAGCCTGGGTTTAGCGGGTAATAAATTCGGTTCTCAGCTTTGTTTGCCTCCCCCACAATCAGCAGCCGGACTTCATGCTCTGTGTTGTTGATAAAGGTATGGCAGATACCTGTTCCAGCAGGGAAACCAACGCTATCGCCAGGTTCAAGTGGGTAAAGGTGCCCATTAATCCACACCTGTGGATGCCCTTCGAGCACATAAGCAAACTCTTCTTCGCTGCTTTCGGCATGAGGATAAGATGTGCGGCGACCTGGTAGCAGGCGCTCATGATGAATTCCCAGGCGATTAAGACCCAGTTTGCGGGCCAGTGGCGCGCCAATAGAAAACCGTTCTGCGCTGTCTGGATAAGTCGAATCATCGTCACCTTCTATTTCCTTCCAGTGGCGAATGCAATCAGGTTTATTCATAACAAACTCCGGGATAGTCATCTCAAAAGGTTGTGGCTAAGCGCACCACTCGGCGTTTTTTGCGCGTTGTGATAAAGTGTAGGGCTAATCTACAGGGGAATACTGATGGACATCACGACTTCACAAAACGTGTTAGCGCAGGCTGAAAAACTATGCGAGCAGCGTAATGTGCGCCTGACACCACAACGTCTTGAAGTATTGCGTTTGCTGACTCAGCAAGCGGGCGCTATCAGTGCTTATGATTTGCTGGATTTACTGCGTGCCAGCGAACCGCAAGCTAAACCCCCGACAGTGTATCGTGCGCTCGATTTTCTGCTCGAACAAGGTTTTGTACACCGTGTAGAGTCCACTAACAGCTATGTGTTGTGCAATCTTATCGATCAGCCAACTCACTCATCTGCGATGTTTATTTGTGATCGATGTGGTGCGGTGAAGGAGCGTAGTGCGGAAGGTGTGGAAGATATCATGCACCAACTGGCGGCCCAGTTAGGGTTTGCTTTGCATCATAACGTTATTGAGGCGCACGGCTTATGCAGCGCGTGTGCAGAAGTTGAAGCTTGTAGCCACCCGGATGCTTGCGGGCATGACCACTCAGTTCAGAGTAAAAAGAAGTCACGTTAGATTGGTTGGATTTGAGTTGAATGGAACGGTACATCCATGTACCAGGGCAGGGCTGAGAGTTAACACATCTGAGGGAAGCTAATTACCAACGGTATTTGTTGCGAGTTTCCCAATCAACGACTTCTTCCTCTGCCTTATCCTTTTCGTACCCATAACGCTCTTGAATCTTACCGACAAGCTGATCGCGTTTGCCTTCGATGACAGTCATATCATCGTCAGTCAGTTTGCCCCATTTCTCTTTTACTGTGCCTTTAAACTGTTTCCAGTTACCGCCGATTTCGTCTTTATTCATAATAATATCCTCATCGTTCGGGGGGAAGAACTGCTAAAAAATTACCAACGTCCAATGTGCTGCCATTTGGCCAACACCACTCTATCTGCTGGACGTGATAATAATTGTAGTCAAGGATATGGTGGTGGGGAGAAAACTAAGAATCTTTAACCATGCGGCTTAACTTTGTACATTGTTAAACCAGCTATTTTGCTGCCAGTGACGACGCCAAATCCAACCTAACGCCAGCCCCCGCAGAGCAAGGAATACCGCCACAGACAGCCATAACCCGTGGTTGCCTAAATACGGAACAGTGAAGAGCGTTAGGCCGAAACCAACAGCGGCAACCGCCATGCTATTACGCATCTCAGCGCCTCTTGTCGCGCCAATAAACATCCCATCCAGCAAGTAGCACCAGACACCAACCACGGGTAACACAATCTGCCAGTGGAGATAACGATCGGCCTGTAGCTGTAATTGGGGAATGGACGTCAGAAGAGAAACAATTTGCTCGCCAAATAGGGCATACACCACGGCAAACATGAGCGCGACTAAACCCGCCTGCCGACAAGCTGCCCCCCAAACCTCGAGCAATTGACCACGATTCTTTGCACCATAAGCTTGCCCGGAGTGGGCTTCAACAGCATAGGCAAAACCATCAAGCGCATAAGCGGTAAACGTCAGGAGAGTCATTAACACCGCATTGACGGCGACAATTTCGCTGCCTAAGCGCGCACCAAAGATGGTCACTGATGCAAAGCACACTTGCAGTAATAACGAGCGCAACATGATGTCCCGATTAAGCGCCAGTAAGCGCCGAACATTGCCACGCCAGGACTGTTTGAGCATCTCAAAACTGATACCTCGCAAGCCCATAACCTTCTTCACCATCAGCAATCCGATGAAAAATGTCGCGTATTCAGCAGTAACAGTCGCAAGTGCCGCCCCTTGAACATCAAGGTGCAAGCCCATCACCAGCCACACATCCAGTACGATATTCAGAAGATTGCCGACTACCAGCAAGATAACCGGAGCTCGTGCGTATTGAACCCCTAGCAACCATCCCAGTAAAACGAGGTTGGCAAGCGAGGCTGGCGCACTCAGCCAGCGGATTTCAAGAAAGCGTTGCGCTTGTACGAGCACATCCTGATTGCCGCCGACAATTTGTAAAGCGAGTGAAATGAGGGGATCGCGCAGTAAGACAATTGCCACCCCTGCCCCTAGTGCCAGTAATAATGGTTGCACCAGTGCACGAGCTAACGCTGAGGGATTATTGGCACCAAAAGCCTGAGCAGTTAAACCTGTGGTACTCATTCGTAAAAACAGCAGTAACATAAACAGGAAGCTGGTTGCTGTCGCACCAATGGCAACACCGCCCAGATAAACAGGACTATCCAGATGACCAATAACAGCCGTATCGACAAGGCCAAGCAGCGGAACGGTAATGTTGGAGAAAATCATGGGTAAAGCGAGGCGCCAGAGCGCACGATCCGCTGTGGAGAATAATTGCATGACATCTCCTGAAGGAGATCAAAGATAATTAAGGCAGTGATGCGCACTTTAAATGCGCATCACCTAAAGAGATTTTACAGCCAGTCGCCGTTGCGGATAACCCCAACAGCCAGCCCTTCAATAGAGAAGTTATGCTCGCGTAGGTCAACCACGATCGGTTCAAACTCACTGTTTTCTGGCAACAGATGAACGGTGTTGCCCTGTTGTTTTAAGCGCTTAACGGTAACTTCATCATCGATACGCGCGACAACAACCTGGCCATTACGCACATCCTGGGTTTTATGAACCGCAAGCAGGTCACCATCCATAATGCCGATGTCTTTCATCGACATACCGCTGACGCGCAGCAAGAAGTCGGCATTTGGTTTAAACAGTGATGGGTCGACCTGATAATGGCCTTCGATGTGTTGCTGTGCCAGGAGTGGCTCACCTGCAGCAACACGCCCAACCAGTGGAATACCGGTCACTTCTTCCACCAACAGGCGGATACCACGGGATGCGCCAGAAACAATTTCAAGCACACCTTTACGGGCAAGTGCTTTTAAATGCTCTTCAGCGGCGTTCGGAGAACGGAACCCCAGACGTTGAGCAATCTCGGCACGAGTCGGTGGCATGCCGGTCTGGCTGATATGATCCCGAATAAGATCAAACACCTCTTGCTGCCTGGTAGTTAACGCTTTCATTCCGCCCCCTGGGTGTTTATACAGTTATGCTGTGAGTATATACAGTCAAAGGTCAATTTGGAACCACAAATTAAGCAAAAAACCAGGCACTTAACTATTCTGGAAAGATCACCGCAAATGCGACCAAAGCAGCGTGACCCAGGTAATTACCGCGAGGATAATTGAAATTAATACTGCGGCCGAGCCCATGTCTTTGGCACGCCCGGAAAGTTCGTGGTAATCAGTGCCAACACGGTCGACAAGAGCCTCGATAGCGCTGTTGAGGATCTCGACAATCATGACCAACACGACTGAGCCGATAAGTAGAATGCGGGTAATGGGGTCGACATCTAACCAACATGCGATGGCAATGGCGATAACGGCAGAAACGCCTTCCTGGCGGAAAGCTGCTTCATTGATCCAGGCTGCTTTGAGCCCTTTCCATGAGTAGCCTGCGGCTTTGATGATACGGGTAAGTCCAGTGGTACTGCTCGCCATTTTAGGAAACCTTTTCAAATTATTTGCATCAATGCTTGTCAAAATTATAACGCCACAGAAATCTGGGTGAGATTCTGATATTCTTGCGGCGAATTTGCATCATTAACCTGAGGCTTTACATCGTTTATGTCAGGCTGGCCAAGAATCTACTACAAATTACTTAATTTACCATTAGGCGTTCTGGTAAAGAGCAAGTCCATTCCGGCAGATCCACAGGCCGAACTGGGCTTAGATCCCACACGCCCAATAATGTACGTTCTGCCGTATAACTCAAAGGCGGACTTATTAACCCTGCGCGCGCAATGCCTCGCGCACAACTTGCCCGACCCTCTCGAGCCATTAGAGATCGATGGTGCGGTATTGCCGCGCTATGTCTTTATCCATGGCGGCCCGCGCGTGTTCACTTATTACACGCCAAAGGAAGAGTCGATCAAGCTGTTCCATGATTATCTCGACTTGCACCGTAGCAATCCAAATTTGGATGTGCAGATGGTGCCGGTATCGGTGATGTTTGGCCGCTCTCCGGGTCGCGAAAAAGGCGAAGTTAACCCGCCACTGAAGATGCTTAACGGCATTCAGAAATTCTTCGCGGTATCCTGGCTTGGGCGCGACAGTTTTGTGCGGTTCTCCGCACCTGTTTCGCTGCGCCAGATGGCAACCGATCACGGTACAGATAAAAAAATCGCCCAAAAACTGGCACGCGTGGCGCGTATGCACTTTGCTCGCCAGCGTTTAGCGACTGTAGGCCCGCGTCTGCCGGTGCGCCAGGATCTGTTTAACAAACTTCTGGCCTCAAAAGCGATTGCACGCGCAGTAGAAGACGAAGCACGCAGTAAGAAAATCTCCCATGAAAAAGCGCAACAGAATGCTGTTGCCTTGATGGAAGAAATTGCAGCGAACTTCTCCTACGAAGCCGTGCGTTTGACCGACCGCGTATTAGGTCTGACATGGAACCGCCTGTACCAGGGCATTAACGTTCATAATGCAGAACGTGTACGCCAACTGGCTCACGACGGCCACGAGATTGTCTATGTTCCCTGCCACCGCAGCCACATGGACTACATGCTTTTGTCTTACGTGCTTTACCACCAGGGGCTGGTTCCTCCGCACATTGCGGCGGGTATCAACCTGAACTTCTGGCCAGCAGGCCCGATTTTCCGCCGCCTGGGCGCGTTCTTTATTCGCCGTACCTTTAAGGGCAGCAAACTCTACTCCACCGTGTTCCGTGAATATCTTGGCGAGCTGTTTAGCCGTGGCTATTCCGTTGAATACTTTGTGGAAGGTGGCCGTTCTCGTACCGGCCGTTTGCTTGACCCGAAAACCGGCACGCTGTCGATGACCATTCAGGCCATGCTGCGTGGCGGTACTCGTCCAATTACATTGGTGCCAATTTACATTGGCTACGAGCATGTAATGGAAGTGGGGACTTACGCAAAAGAACTGCGCGGTGCGACCAAAGAAAAAGAAAGCTTCATGCAGATGGTTCGTGGGCTGAGCAAGCTGCGTAACCTCGGCCAGGGCTATGTTAACTTCGGCGAACCTATGCCGTTGATGACATTCCTCAACCAGCGAGTGCCTGAGTGGCGTGATTCAATCGACCCGATTGAATCCATTCGCCCGGCATGGTTAACGCCAACGGTTAATGAAATTGCTGCCGAACTGATGGTGCGTATTAACAATGCAGGCGCGGCAAACGCCATGAACCTGTGTTGTACCGCGCTCCTGGCATCGCGCCAGCGTTCACTGACGCGCGAACAACTGACCGAACAGCTCAACTGTTACCTGAGCCTGTTGCGTAATGTGCCGTATTCACCGGATGCGACCGCACCAGATCAGCCAGCAGAAGCGCTTATCGAACATGCGTTGCAGATGAACAAGTTTGAATTAGAGAAAGATACGATTGGTGACATCATCATTCTGCCGCGTGAGCAGGCAGTACTGATGACTTACTACCGTAACAACATCCTGCATATGCTGGTGTTGCCTTCTCTGCTGGCTGCAATTATCACGCAGCATCGCCACATTTCCCGTAGCGAGCTTCTGCGTCAGGTTGAGCTACTCTACCCAATGCTGAAGTCTGAGCTGTTCCTGCGTTGGGAAAAAGCTGAACTTGCCAGTGAAATGGATGTGCTGCTTAATGAACTGGTTCGCCAGGATCTGATTACCCTTACGGGTGAAGAAGTGGTGATTAACCCGGCACGCTCACGCACTATGCAGCTTCTCGCGGCAGGTGTTCGTGAAACGCTGCAACGTTACGCCATTACTTTCTGGCTGCTGAGCGCTAATCCGTCAATAAACCGTGGGACACTGGAGCGCGAAAGCCGCACCGTTGCCCAACGTTTGTCGGTGTTGCATGGCATTAATGCACCTGAGTTCTTCGATAAAGCTGTGTTCACCTCGCTGGTATTAACCTTGCGTGATGAAGGCTATATCAGCGACACCGGAGATGCAGAACCCGCCGAAACGATGAAGGTCTACCAGATGCTGGCAGAACTGATCATGCCGGATGTGCGTTTGACGATTGAAAGCGCGACGTCGCAGGCTGCGACTGAGTAAAAAATCTGGCGGATAAACGAAGTGTCATCCGCCATTTTGTTTCTTATACCCGAGCTACTTCGAGATGCAGGTAGGCGGCAATCGAATGAATCCCGATGAGCTTACTCAAGTAAGTGATTCGGGTGAATGAGAGCAGCCAACAACCCTGCAACTTGAAGGGCGATGGGTATAATTAGAAGTGTAGGTAACTCAACACCAACCCAATAAACAGCACCAGACCAACGTAATTGTTATTCAGGAAAGCTTTAAAACAAGCATCACGGTCACGATTCGCCGTCAGCCGTTGCTGATGAACAAAGAGCATCCCCGCTAGCGCAATAGACCAGTAGAACGCCCCACCTAATCCGTTTAACCAGCCAATCACCGCCAACAACACCATCACAGTAAACTGCAAAATACCGATAATCAGATTGTCATAGCGGCCAAATAAGATCGCTGTGGATTTAATACCGATTTTCAGATCATCATCGCGGTCAACCATTGCGTACTGCGTGTCATAAGCTACAGCCCAGCAAATATTGGTTAAAAACATCAGCCAACAGCTAAGTGGAACAGACTCGCTCACTGCGGCAAATGCCATAGGGATTGACCAGCCAAATGCGGCCCCTAGCACTACTTGCGGCAGATGAGTGTAGCGCTTCATAAACGGATAAACCCATGCCAGCGCTAACCCCGCCACCGATAATAAAATCGTCATGGTATTTAACGTCAGCACCAGTAAAAACGAGAGCACTACCAGTACCGCAAATAAGATACGCGCTTCTTTCTCGCTTACAGCCCCGCTCGGCAATGGCCTGTGCGCCGTACGTTTCACGTGACCATCAAATTTACGGTCAGCGTAGTCATTTACCACGCAACCCGCAGCGCGCATCATCCACACTCCGGCTATAAACACGCATAAAATAGTTAGCGGAGGCACTCCTGGTGTCGCAAGCCACAGCGCCCATAGGGTGGGCCATAACAACAAAAGCGAGCCAATTGGCTTATCAAGTCGCATCAGACGTTGATACGCCTGCCATTTACCCTGTTTCAGACTCCACTCCATTATTTTTCCTCTCGATACAACGGAGAAGCAGGAAGGAATAACTCGGTAAGCACCAGCGGCTTTCCAGCTAATCTCAGGCGGGAACGACGCCCCCACTGCTCCGAACTACGGCCAATCTCAATAAAATCCCGTGTCAGGGAAGATGAACTAAACAGGTAGCGTCCAAGCGGCGTGGTTCCGAGCCTTTGTAAAGCAAGCTCTGGTCCTTCAAGGGTTGATTCAGGCACCACGGTACGCCCCAAAAGCCAGGGCTCATCGTCACCGCAAAGCACAACTTCACGCAACCAATAACGGCTGGACTCAGGCAACATATCAGCTTCAGGAAGAACGATATGCGATTCGAAAAAACCTTCACGCACAATGCGGGCAGTAACCCTGGAACAATACTGTTCAAAGCGTTTGGTCATTGAGTCTTCAAGCAACAACCAGTCAAGAAGCGATGCACTCAGCTCCTCGGGAATCGTAGCTTCAAAACGTAAGGCGCGCAGTGGCGAAAGCGCGTCAGACATGGGAATTTCTCCGAAACAAAACCGGCAGTCATTGTAACGCAGAATAGGTATAGCGGGGCAGGGAAAAGCTCACAACAATTTAACAGGTCGGAGGCCTTCTAAATCATTCGAGTTGAATCAAGGCGGCAAATGCACAGTCAACTTGAAGGGAAGCAAAGTTGCCCTAAATAGTTCGAGTGGCATCAAGGCGGCAAACGAACGAATCCCTATGAGCTTACCAGGGTAAGTGATTAGGGTGAGTGAGAGCAGTCAACACCGAGGCCGCTTGAAATATGACGGGCAAAAAAAGGTGCGCATATATATGCGCACCAAACTTCAAACATCAGCACTGCGGGGAAACCATCACCCCTTGCCTTTTACACTGCTGATAAAGGTTTTACGGGCGCTAGTCGATCCCAGACGTTCAGCTTCATCCAGCAATTTCAGGGCTTTATCAACATCGCCTTTCGCTACTGCATCTTTGATAGCCTGATTGAAGTAGGTTTCGGTATCGCTTAACACTGGCTCAGATTTTTTGGCGGACGCGGCGGTAGCTGGTGCCGCCGCTGTGGCAGCAACACCTGCCGGGGCAACATAAGTTGCGGCTGGTGCTGCAGTATTACCAACCGTGACCGGGCCTGGGCCTGATGAACCGAATAGTGGACCGACTAACACGCTCGAAGCAGAAGAGGTTTTCACTTTAATCTTCAGCGTGCCGTCAGTGCCGTGGCGGGCAATCGGGTCTGGAATATCAGGAACAGCGTTGCCCGTGCCTTTCGCATAAGCCTTGGCAGGGTCAATCATCGTGGTGGTCTGTTGCGTGTCTTTATTGGTGGTGAACACCAATAAATAGAGTTTTTGCTGCCCCAGTGCTGGCGTTAATTTCAGTGTGCCTTCCAGACGATCGGCAGACATTACGCCGGGCTCCTGATAGGCAAAGTAGCTTGCCGGGAAGTAAGCCGCAGGCGTCATATTCTGATCAAGCACTAACACATTCGGCGCAAATACTGAGTTTTTGTTCACTTCACTGGTCAGCGTGATATTCAGCTCACCAATGTTGGCAGGGACGCTATAGGCTGCAACCGGGCCAGTAATATCTCCGGCTTTCAGGCTTTGACCACTAGTAGCCAGCGTCGTCGTCAATGTCTTTGATTGATCGACTGGCGTCCATTGCAATTGTTGTAATGCAGAAGTCGGCACGGCGGGTGCCATTGAAATATCCTGTGGAACGATATTCACATCAGCCAGGCTTACGGCAGGCACGCTGGCGAGCAACCCTGCGGAAAGGCAGAGTGCGAGGAGACTTTTTTTCATTTTCATTTTTATAAACCTCGAATGGGAAATCAGTGGAAAGTTAGCCAGGCAATAGCGCTTTCCATCGAAGCAGGCATTGGCATACAAGGGTAATCATGATGGAGAGTTCAGTGGCGAACTCCCCATCATTTCTTCACTTCAGGTTAATGCTGTATTACCACCAGATTTCCATCTGGGCACCGAAGCTAAACTCATCGTTGTCGCCACGGCTGGTAGAGAAGGTGCTGTTGCCAGAAGAGTCGCTGATCTGGAAGCGAGTTGAATCGCCGTTACCGTCTTTAGCGTAACCCCATTTCTCATCCCACTTGGCGTAGGTTGCGAAGACACGCAGTGCCGGACGGGACCAGATGCTGTCGCCTGCCTGCCATTGTTGCGCCAGGGTAATTTTGTACTGACCGTTACGATCGCCAGTTTCCTGGGATTTCACGTTGTCGTAGCCAACTTCCAACAGGGTGCTCATGATTGGCGTCCATTTGTACATTGGACGAACACCGATGGTGTACCACTCAGTCCCCTGGTTATCATCCAGGTTCAAGTTCTGGTACATACCGACGTACATCAGGTCCCATTGGTCTGCCAGGGTAATCGCACCATGGTCGATAACACGGAACAGATAACCGTCGTTATTGAGGCTGCCGCCCTGTGCCTGACCTTTACCTTGCGAGGTCATGGAGTCTGTTGCGTACTGCAGAACAAACTTGTTGTAGCCTTTCATCATGCTCTGGGTATGTTCAAGCGTACCCATCCAGCCATCTTTAGAAGCGCCTGGTTGCAGATAATAGTCGTCAGGAATGTTGGTGTGACCGTAGTCAACGCCCAGCTCCAGGGTACCGCCTGGGTTGGTTTCAATACCTGCCCAACGCACGTCGAATACGTCATTTGGTACTTTGTTGCTGTAGTTACGGGTACCGTCAGCATTGAAATCGTTGAATGCCGCAGAACCGCCTGATTCAGAAGAACGCGTTGCTGCGAAGGAAAGTTTACCTACGCCAACATCGATGTTTTCCAGACCTGCACCAGGACCAGAAATATCCCAGTAGTAGAAGTCGATCATGTGAACGTCATGACGTTGATAGAAACGCTTACCTGCCCACATATTGGCACCTGGCAGCGCATCAATCAGGTTTTTACCCTGCACGTTTGCTTCACGGAATGCCGGGCTGGTTGCTTCCCAGTCATTGTCCTGTGCTACGGAGTACGCCACGTTAGTATCGAAGTAGAAGCTCTTATCGCCTTCTTTCCATACTTCCTGACCCAGTTTCAATTCCGCATAGGTTTCACATTCGTTACCAAGACGGTATTTAGATTGAGCACCAGTTGCCTGGAAACACTGCTGTTCGCCACCGCTACCAGTCCAGCCGATACCAGAACGAGCATAACCGTGAAAGTCCACAGCCAGTGCCTGAACAGACATAACGCCTGCTGCTACGGCGACCGCCAGTGGAAGTTTGCGCAGAGTAATCATTATTCTATCTCCTGAGATCATTGCTTTTCTTTTTTATGGGAATGCTTAAACACCTGGCTCTTGATGCAACCGACGACATGCGGTGCCATCTTCTCGGAACAGATGGCAACGCTCTGGCGGCAAGCCAATAGCGAATGTGGCACCCTCTTTTACCAACACCACGTCATTCTGGCGGTACACCAGGTTCTGACGGATGGCGGGGATTTGGATATGAATCTGAGTTTCATGACCAAGCTGTTCAACAACCTGTACTTCGCCTTCGAGAGTGACGTCGGCGATGTCGCTTGGCAGTAGGTGTTCTGGGCGAATACCGAGAGACATGTTGGCACCGACCTGCACTTCCTTACTTTCTACCGGCAGCCAGACTTGCTGACGGTTCGGTAATTCAACCTGCACTTGATCAATGGCAGTAGCGGTGACTTTTACTGGCAGGAAGTTCATTTTTGGCGAGCCAATAAAGCCCGCAACAAAACGATCCGCCGGGTAGTGATATAACTCGAGTGGTTTACCCACCTGCGCAACGCGGCCTGCGTCCAGCACCACAATTTTGTCGGCAAGCGTCATCGCTTCGACCTGGTCGTGGGTAACGTAAATCATGGTGCGACCAAGGCGCTTATGCAGTCGGGAAATCTCAATACGCATCTGCACACGCAGTGCCGCATCAAGGTTTGAAAGAGGTTCATCAAGCAGGAATACACGTGGTTCAGCCACCAGCGTACGGCCAATAGCTACGCGCTGACGCTGGCCACCAGAAAGTGCTTTCGGGCGACGTTCTAATAAATGCCCCAGTTGCAAAGTTTCTGAAACCTGGGTGACACGTTGATTGATATCGCTTTTCTTGGCACCTGCCAGCTTCAGCCCGAAGGACATGTTTTCAGCAACGGAAAGATGGGGATAAAGAGCATAAGACTGGAATACCATGCCGACGCCACGCTCAGCGGGTGGGATGTCGTTCATGCGGGTATCACCGATGAATAAATCACCGCTGGTGATCGTTTCCAGACCTGCAATCATGCGTAACAGAGTGGATTTACCGCAGCCTGACGGTCCAACAAAAACCACGAACTCACCTTCTTGAATGTCGAGGTTGATATCTTTCGATACCACCACATCACCCCAGGCTTTCGTTACGTTCCGTAGCTGTACGCTTGCCATGCACTTCTCCCTTCATTCCGTCACTCTGCTAAACGGCAGGTGATTCAAGATGTGTCGGACTATGACGGATCGATACATTTCGTGAATCCTCCACCCTGCTGTTTTTAATGGGGGAGGAGGCGGGAGGATGAGAAGCGAGTTTCTGCAACCGGTTACAGTGGGCGCGACAGTTTTTCGTGATCTTCGTTTCAATTTTCCGTGGGGTTTTGTGTGCGCCAGAACACATAACTGTCAGTTATGTAATGGCGATCACAGATACCAGGGTGGGGGCGTAGGGCTAAGGAGGATGAGAAGCACTTGCCATCTGCGCAAACTGGCATCCGTAACGCCACTACCTTGACCTTGATGTATCCACGCGCATAGCAAACCACCATTCAAAGGATGGGAATAAATATGAAAATTAAAACTGGCGCCCGCATCCTCGCTCTGTCTGCCCTGACAACGATGATGTTTTCCGCCTCTGCACTGGCTAAAATAGAAGAAGGCAAACTGGTCATCTGGATTAATGGTGACAAAGGCTATAACGGCCTTGCTGAAGTTGGTAAGAAGTTTGAGAAAGACACCGGTATTAAAGTCACCATCGAACACCCGGACAAACTGGAAGAAAAATTCCCACAAGTTGCGGCGACCGGCGATGGCCCGGACATCATCTTCTGGGCACACGACCGTTTCGGTGGTTATGCACAATCTGGCCTGCTGGCCGAAATCACTCCAGACAAAGCTTTCCAGGACAAACTCTATCCATTTACCTGGGACGCAGTTCGTTACAACGGCAAGATCATCGCTTACCCAGTTGCGGTTGAAGCACTCTCTCTGATTTACAACAAAGACCTGGTACCTAATCCGCCGAAAACCTGGGAAGAGATCCCAGCACTCGATAAGCAGCTGAAAGCGAAAGGTAAGAGTGCGTTGATGTTCAACCTGCAAGAACCGTACTTCACCTGGCCGCTTATCGCTGCTGACGGTGGTTATGCGTTCAAACTCGAAAACGGCAAATACGACGTGAAAGATGTTGGCGTCGATAGCGCAGGCGCGAAAGCTGGCCTGAGCTTCCTGGTCAACATGATTAAAAACAAAGAGATGAACGCGGATACCGACTACTCCATCGCAGAAGCGGCCTTTAACAAAGGCGAAACCGCGATGACCATCAACGGCCCGTGGGCATGGTCCAACATCGATAAGAGCAAAATCAATTACGGCGTAACGCTGCTGCCAACCTTCAAAGGTAAAGCATCTAAACCGTTCGTTGGTGTGCTCAGTGCCGGTATTAACGCCGCCAGCCCTAACAAAGAACTGGCGAAAGAGTTCCTGGAAAACTACCTGATGACCGACCAGGGTCTGGCTGAAGTCAACAAAGACAAGCCATTGGGTGCCGTTGCACTTAAATCTTACCAGGATCAACTGGCGAAAGACCCACGTATCGCCGCCACCATGGATAACGCCCAGAAAGGCGAAATCATGCCAAACGTGCCGCAGATGTCTGCGTTCTGGTATGCCGTTCGTACCGCAGTCATCAACGCAGTTAGCGGTCGCCAGACTGTTGATGAAGCGTTGAAAGATGCTCAGGGACGTATCACTAAGTAAGTATCTGGTCAATTCCCTCTCTGAAAAGAGAGGGAAAATAATAATATGATTAGATACCCAAAATAATTCGAGTTGCATCGAGGCGGCAAGAGAATGAGTTCCAATGAGCTTAGTAAACTAAGTGATTTGGGCGAGTTCTCACAGCCAACAAAGAGGCAACTTGAAGTATGAAGGGTATAGAGGAAGACCCCATGGATGTAGTTAAAAAGAACCACTGGTGGCAAAGCGATGCACTGAAATGGTCAGTCATCGGCCTGATGGGACTGCTAGTTGGTTATCTTGTCGTATTGATGTACGCCCAGGGGGAGTACCTGTTCGCCATTATGACGCTGATTTTAAGCTCACTTGGCTTATACATTTATGCAAATCGTAAGGCTTACGCCTGGCGCTATGTTTACCCAGGCCTTGCTGGCATGGGGCTGTTTGTTCTATTCCCACTGGTTTGTACCATCGCCATTGCTTTCACCAACTACAGCAGCACAAACCAACTGACTCAAGAACGCGCACAGCAGGTGCTGATGGACCGCCAGTATCAGGCGGGAAAAACCTTTAACTTTGGCCTTTACCCGGCGGGCGATGAGTGGCAACTCGCGCTGACTGACGGCGAGTCAGGCAAGAATTTTATCTCCGATACCTTTAAGTTTGGTGGTGCTCAACACCTGAAACTGAAAGACGCCGATGCTCTTCCTACAGGTGAGAAAGCCAATCTGCGCGTGATTACGCAAAACCGTGCGGCACTGACGCAAATCACAGCTGAAATGCCTGATGAAAGCACCCTGACCATGAGCTCCCTGCGTCAGTTTTCCGGCACACGCCCGCTTTACACTGAAGGTGAAAAGGGTGAACTGACCAACAACCAAAGCGGCGTGAAGTACCGCCCGAATAACGGCACTGGTTTCTATCAGTCTGTAAATGCCGACGGTAACTGGGGCAACGAGCAGTTAAGCCCAGGCTACACGGTGACTATCGGCTGGAAGAACTTCCTGCGTGTATTCCACGATGAAGGCATCCAGAAACCGTTTATGGCGATTTTCGTCTGGACGGTGATCTTCTCAATCCTGACGGTGATTCTCACCGTGGCGGTTGGCATGATTCTGGCCTGCGTTGTGCAGTGGGAATCGCTGAAAGGCAAAGCGATTTATCGCGTGATGTTGATACTGCCCTACGCGGTGCCATCGTTTATTTCTATCCTGATTTTCAAAGGTTTGTTCAACCAAAGCTTCGGTGAAATCAACATGATGTTGAGCTCACTGTTTGGTATCAAACCGGCCTGGTTTAGCGACCCGACCACCGCGCGTTCAATGATTATTATCGTGAATACGTGGTTGGGTTATCCGTACATGATGATTCTGTGCATGGGCTTGTTAAAAGCAATTCCAGATGACCTGTACGAAGCCTCGGCAATGGATGGCGCAGGCCCGTTCCAGAACTTCTTTAAGATTACGCTGCCGCTGCTGATTAAGCCGCTGACGCCACTGATGATCGCAAGTTTTGCCTTTAACTTTAACAACTTCGTGCTGATTCAACTGTTAACCAATGGTGGCCCGGACCGCCTGGGAACCACAACGCCTGCGGGTTATACGGACTTGCTGGTGAGCTACACCTACCGCATCGCCTTCGAAGGCGGCGGCGGTCAGGACTTTGGTTTAGCTGCGGCTATTGCAACGCTTATCTTCATTCTGGTTGGCGCATTAGCGATTGTTAACCTGAAAGCCACCCGTATGAAGTTTGATTAAGGAGCAACACACATGGCTATGGTTCAACCCAAATCTCAAAAGCTGCGTTTATTTACCACGCACCTTTTATTACTACTGTTTATCGCGGCAATTATGTTCCCGCTGCTGATGGTCATTGCGATTTCGCTGCGTCCGGGTAACTTCGCGACGGGCAGCCTGATCCCGGACCAAATCTCCTGGGAACACTGGAAATTAGCGCTCGGTTTCAGCGTGCAACATGCCGATGGCAGCGTCACGCCACCGCCGTTCCCGGTGCTGTTATGGTTGTGGAACTCGATCAAAATCGCGGCGATTACCGCGCTGGGTATCGTGACGCTTTCCACCACTTGTGCCTACGCTTTTGCCCGTATGCGTTTTCCGGGCAAAGCCACACTGCTGAAAGGGATGCTGATTTTCCAGATGTTCCCGGCGGTGCTGTCACTGGTGGCGTTGTATGCCTTGTTTGACCGCCTCGGCCAATACATTCCGTTTATCGGTTTGAATACACATGGTGGGGTGATCTTCGCCTATCTTGGCGGTATCGCACTGCATGTGTGGACGATTAAGGGATATTTCGAAACGATTGATAACTCGCTGGAAGAAGCGGCAGCACTGGACGGCGCAACCCCATGGCAAGCCTTCCGCCTGGTGTTACTGCCACTTTCCGTACCGATTCTGGCGGTGGTGTTTATTCTGTCGTTTATCGCCGCAATTACTGAAGTGCCGGTGGCCTCATTGTTGCTGCGCGATGTTAACAGCTACACCCTGGCGGTCGGTATGCAGCAATACCTCAACCCACAAAACTACCTGTGGGGCGACTTTGCCGCAGCCGCTGTACTTTCTGCAATCCCGATTACTGTCGTGTTCTTACTGGCGCAGCGCTGGCTGGTGAGCGGTCTGACGGCTGGCGGGGTGAAGGGTTAAGATTTCCTGTTAGTTATTGCTTCACATTACGTAATGCCACTGCAAAACCCTCATTTGACCTTGGATTTACTTATGGCGGCCCTTGGGCCGCCTTTTTTTATTCTCGTTTTAAACGGTTGCTGTTACACAGCCACAGCGTAATCACCAGCACCAGGATTGCACCGGAATAAATCAGCACATCGCGCGGATCTTTATGGTCGATGATGATAAGACGCACAATGGCGGTGATACCGATATAGATAAAGTAGCGCAGCGGGAAGTGATAACCCGACTGAAAGTATTTAACGATCAATGCGATAAATTCGAAGTACAGGAAGTAAACCACTAGCCCTTCTATCAGCTGGTACTTGCTGGCTTGATCGGTGGGTGCAAATAACGATGTGGCTAAATGCAGCGTTTCTTTACCCAGGAAGATGATGAGGATCAGGCCAAGCGCAAGCAACGCCAGATTGAGGACCATTTGCATAACTTTAGCGATGAGCTCAACGCCGGGGGTGGTTGTCATAGGAACGCCTCTTGTTCTGGTATAGAGGTGTTGTTATACGTTAAAAATGTGATGCGCATCTCAATTATTTACTTATATAACCGTTGGGCTATTACGTATGGGCTGTACGGTGAAGGTTCCGTTCACCCGTAAGTTCTGCGTTCCCTGATAACTCTGCTAACGGTGAACGAAAAAATGCATTCTTACATACACATATAAACCTAATTATTGGAACCCCATCAGGTTCCAATAAACCCTCGTTACCTAAAATTAATATCCCGGTCGCTCGTCATCCCATACAACTCAAACTTACGTCCCACCATCTGCCCACCGTCACGCGTCAACGGTGTCCAGCTCACTTGTGCACGGCTGCGGGTTGGTGACGACGAGAAGATATCCAGCGGCACATTCACGTAGAAACCTTTGGTGAAGTCCCCTTCCCCGTACTCTTCTTTCGACACGTTGGTGATGGTCGCATAAGTCCCGACAACCACGCCGCTGTCGAAGCGTTTGGAGATCTCCAGCGTACCGCCCTTATCTTTCGCCAGATACTGGCCGATGCTGAGTTTAATCAACACGTCATCGGCAAACGGTGGTGTCCAGTAGCCGGTGATATGGCCGGTTGGCGCGCTGTAATCGGTGAACTTCATCATGTCCTGCGCACTACGCCAGTCACGCTGTTTGACGTAGTTGGCATTCGCGCCAATGGCCCAATTGCTGTCGACGGGACGATACAAGACCTCGGCACCCACCCCGCCATACATAGTTTCGAGATAGCCACCGTACACCTGCCCATACCAGCTGTTGCCCAAATACTGGAAGTAGTTGGCTTGCAGGTTATTGACGTAAATATCGTTCTCAACGTAGTCACGCACATGGGTACGCACGCGCGGCAGCGTTGAGTCGTTAGGTGGATTGGTGTAGTTAAATTTGTCGTAGTTATTGGCGATATTGGCAAACAGGCTACCGGTGGTCAGCAAGTGATCCGTCACCCACCAGTCAGCGGTTCCCATTACGCCAACCTGGTACATGTAGAAGCTCTCTGGCCCGCCAACAGACTGGTTCAACACCGGGTTAATCGAGAAGTTCACTTTCGATTTATCGATGAAATATCCCTGCTCGGTTTTCTCCGGAATGACCGGCTCAACACGTTTTTGCACCAGTTGTGTTTCGTGCCCAAGCGGCTCACCTTCCAGATGGTTTTGCAGGCTGGCGACATCCGTTTGGGTCGTTACTTGCGGCATATTCAGGCGGGTTTCCGTCACACGGATGGTGCGAATATTCTCCGGCAGGTCATTCATGATGATGCGGTTTGCGCGCTCAATCCCTTCACGGGAGTCGCGGTATTTCACCTGCTCACCCGTGACATATAGGGTATCGCCTTTCACCTGAATATTCGGGTTTGCCAGGCCAGCATTGTATTTAAGAAGCGTCAGCTGATTTGCGACAACCGTCGGTTGTAAAATTTCATCTTGCGGCTGCGGTTGGTATTGCGGGCGACGATTGTCGTTATATCCTGGTCGCAAATCGTTGAAGTTAGTTCGCAACGTCACCCCAAACATAAAGGTATTGCCACGTTCATAGCTGACGTTAACGTCGGCCCAATCGGTGACGCGATAGATAGCGCCGACGTTAAAGTTGCTGCGTTGCTCGAGTTTGCCAGCGAAATCCTGAGTGTAATTGTTACCTTCGTATTCCGCTTTCAGGCGCAGCGGCTGCCACGGAGTCTGGTATTCAATACCGCCAAACAGTGATGCCGGGCCATGGAACATGCCGCTAAAGTTGAACGAACCAGCCTGGTTATAACTGTTATCCCGATAGCAGAAGCCATCGCTCACTTCGCAAAACGGGTTTTTCACGTTGCCGCTGGTGCCCATGTAACCCCAGCCCATACCGAGCGTGAAATCGAACGGCCCCCAGGCTTTGCTCGCCACAACGTATTCACTGTCGAACAGGCCTGTACCGCCCAAGTCACGTACCCCCACCGCCACCTGCGGCAGGTAATAGCCTTCTTCCCAAAGACGCACTTTCATATCGAAGGCTTTATCTTTGTAAGTCTGGTTTCCCGAGAATGCTTCGACGCTGCTGTACTCTCTGGTGCGGACATCGGTGTAGCGCAATGTGGTTTCCAGCCATGGGAAAAGCTGCACTGAGGCTGAGTAAAAACGGTACTGATCGTTATCGCGATAGTTAAGGCTAAACTCGCCTTCTCGCGCCATGCGTGCAGTCGGTGTTTGCAGCAAACCCACACCGCCGAAATCCGATTGTGACGGCCCTACAGGGTCTGGAAAGGTTTCTGCCTGGCAGGCAGTAGATACGGCCAGCGCGAGCAGGCTGTAGAGATATTTTTTCTTCATCAATCCGGTCTCCGATGAGTCAGAGAGTTAAGGATTTGCTGATTCAAGTCGTTGAAATCAGAATTAAATAGTCGCTCTTTAAAGCCGACAAACAAGATGCTGCCTGGAGTGAGTTCGACATGGCGGTTATTCCAGTAGGCCACTGGCGCTTTTTGCGTTTTGCCGTCCGGATAAATCACCCATGCGAAACTGCGGTCGGCGCCACTGAGTTTGTCGATACCATCGAGATATTCGTCGGCGCTGCGCCCGGCAACGAAAGGTTTCACACCCGGTGAACTCACCAGCCCCATCAGCGTGATAGTGGAAGGCTGCGGCCCGGCCCACAGGCTGTAATCACCTTGCAGTGGAACATTGGCGCGAGGGTGAACACGCACCCAGTCCGGGTCGAGATCGACAAACTGCCGCCCGGTAACGTGAATGGCCTGCATTTGCTGGCGCACGCCATTGATTGCTGCTGCATCGTCACCGTCTTCTTCGGCAGCAAAGCCCGATAAAGCGGCTAACAATTTCTGGTGCTGTTGTTCTGCAACCGCCGTTGCCTGCCGTTCGCTAATTACCGCGCCTGGCCACCAGGCCCGCGCAAGTGAGGGCTGAGAGACTAAATCACCGAGGCGCTCTATGTTGGTGAGTTGCTGATTGCCAGGATAAATAGTCACGTTCCCGGCGGCATACGAATAAGCACTGAGTTGCAGGGTGGCCAGGCAAAGCGCCATCCACCCAGAGTTGGCGTTTATTTTCATTCTTTTGCCGCCTTCAACAGAGTCGTGGTGACAGGCCAATAATCCGGGCCAATATATTGTTTTGACTGGCGGACATGGCCTTCGCTATCGATCAAAAAGCGGTTATGCCAGGTTTTGCCGGAAGCGGTAACTTCTTCGTTCAGCACGCGAACGGGCGTGGTGCTTTCAGCAACTTTTAACGTGTCGGTGCCATCCCAGGTAAAGGTTGAATGCGCTGTTGCCATTCGCACCTGCTGGTGTTCGGTCCAGGCCATTTGCCGCGTCCAACTTGCGCCATCGGTTATCTGATTTGCATGTACCAGCGGGTCGTTTAGCGTATTAGTCACTTGCTGGAGGTTGTCGCCAAGACCGGTGGTTTTTACGATACGGCCTTGTTCGGTGACGATCATTGCCCGGTCTTGCGTTACCCATTTTTGCTGGCCGTTTTCGTCATATGCCAGAACGACAAATATTTGTGGGCCGTTATTAATGCTCATGTACTGGCTGGCGTAGCGCATATTCTGAATGTCGTCATTGGTCAGTTGTACGCCGTCACTACCGACAATGCTGTGCCAGAGCGATGAACCAAGGCCTTGCGTAGTGGCAGAACAAGCCTGAAGTACCAGGCAAGCAAGAATAATTACGAGTCGCTGCACGAGGTTTCCCCGGAGTCGAAATAACCACACCGAAGTGTGGTTAGAGTTAAATCACCCGGGAATTATCGGGTGCTGGTTGTTGTGGTGGTTGTGGTCCCAGTATTGGAACCATCACCGCCACCGGTTGCAGCAAGTGCTACACCCACTGCTGACCCGACAGTGCTGGCACTGGCCGCAGTAGAACTCCCTGCGGACTCATAAGTAGCTTGTGCACCAGCGGCTTCACCGACTGCTACCGGATCAGCACTCGCCGCACCAGCTGCTGCCAGCGTGAATATGGCTAAAACGCCATAAAGAACTTTCTTCATAACAATTTCCCTTCATTGAATGAATGGAGATTTGCCCAAAAGGAATTTCAGGCGTTTTCGAGTATACACAACAAGTAATAGCGTTAGGCCGCGAAGGGAAATATGAGAGGCGCTTTAAGATAAATGGAAATATAACAATAATAAGATTATAAAAATTACAGTTAAATCATTAAAAACAATTAGTTAAAATATATATCACTGTCAATTCAATCTAATTAATCCGAAAATAAACCTCCTGAATTATCAGGGTATAGGTATTTTTAGGATTAACCTCAGCGGAGATATATGGGGGAATTATGCAACAAGGGGAATTATCTTATAATTATGCAATACCCATAAATAAGCCGGCGCATAAGGCCGGCTTATATTTAAATCCAACGGCTAATTATGCCCGCCAGGATTTATAACGGTTAATAAGACCATTTGTCGAGCTATCGTGGCTGCCAACTTCTGAAGCATCACCCAGCTCAGGCAGAATACGGTTAGCCAGTTGCTTACCTAATTCCACGCCCCACTGATCGAAGGTGAAGATGTTCAGGATTGCACCCTGAGTAAAGATCTTGTGCTCATACAGCGCAATCAGTGCACCGAGGCTAAACGGAGTGATTTCACGCAGCAGGATGGAGTTGGTTGGGCGGTTGCCTTCGAACACTTTGAACGGCACAACGTGATCCAGGGTTTTAGGATCCAGACCCTGAGCTGCATATTCCTGCTCAACCACTTCGCGAGCTTTACCAAAGGCCAGTGCTTCTGTCTGAGCAAAGAAGTTAGACAGCAGCTTAGGATGGTGATCAGACAGCGGGTTGTGGCTGGTTGCTGGTGCGATGAAGTCACAAGGAACCATTTTGGTACCCTGGTGAATCAGCTGGTAGAACGCGTGCTGACCGTTAGTACCAGGCTCGCCCCAGATGATTGGGCCAGTCTGGTAATCCACAGCGTTGCCGTTACGGTCAACATACTTACCGTTGGATTCCATGTTGCCCTGCTGGAAGTAAGCAGCAAAGCGGTGCATGTACTGGTCGTATGGCAGAATTGCTTCGGTTTCAGCGCCGAAGAAATTGTTATACCAGATACCGATCAGCGCCAGCAGCACAGGCAGGTTCTGTTCTGCTGGAGTGTTTGCGAAATGCTGGTCCATGGCGTGTGCGCCAGACAGCAGTTCTACGAAGTTTTCGTAACCCACAGACAGGATGATGGACAGGCCAATTGCAGACCACAGGGAATAACGACCGCCAACCCAATCCCAGAACTCAAACATGTTGGCCGTGTCGATACCGAATTCGCCAACTGCTTTCGCGTTGGTAGACAGCGCTGCGAAGTGTTTCGCGACGTGTTTGTTATCGCCAGCAGTTGCCAGGAACCAGTCGCGCGCGCTGTGGGCGTTGGTCATGGTTTCTTGCGTGGTGAAGGTTTTAGACGCGACCAGGAACAGCGTGGTTTCCGGGTCAACATTCTTCAGCACTTCAGCAATGTGAGTCCCGTCAACGTTAGACACAAAGTGCATGTTGAGGTGGTTTTTGTAAGGACGCAGCGCTTCGGTCACCATGAATGGGCCGAGGTCTGAACCGCCGATACCGATGTTCACAATGTCAGTAATCGCTTTACCGGTATAGCCTTTCCAGTTACCGCTGATGATGCTCTCAGAGAAGGTTTTCATCTTCTCAAGCACCGCGTTAACTTCTGGCATCACATCTTTGCCATCAACAATGATTGGGGTGTTGCTGCGATTACGCAGTGCAACGTGCAGCACAGCACGGTCTTCAGTACGGTTAATCTTCTCGCCAGCGAACATGGATTTGATAGCGCCCTGCAAATCCGTCTCTTTTGCCAACGCTTGCAGCTTGGTCAGGGTTTCTTCGGTGATGCGGTTTTTGGAGTAATCCACCAGCATTAAGTCGTCGAAAGTGGCGGAGAATTTACCAAAGCGGTCGGCATCCTGAGCAAACAGCTCAGCGATTGTGACGTCTTTCATTTCGTCAAAATGCGCCTGTAAAGCCTGCCATGCAGCGGTCTGCGTTGGGTTGATATTTTTCATAGCGTTACCCTTTTGATTTGAGAACTGTGACTGCGGTCAATTGTATATCCACAAAACAGGATTTGTGATGATTTTTCTACCATTGCACCGGGAATACCGTTTCAGATTATGTGCCCGCTAAAAAGTTGCCGGGGTGGACTCAGCCCTCGATGACCCCGTCTACACTGAGAAAAACAGTATGGCTTCGTAAACCAGGTAAGGTAAAAATTTTATGGAACTGTCTGTACCCCTTTTGTTGGTGGTCATCACGATCAGTTCGCTGGCGGCGCAATGGCTGGCTTGGGCAATTCGGCTACCGGCCATTCTGCCTTTGCTGTTATTCGGTTTGATTCTTGGCCCGTTTACTCACGTGCTCAACCCTGATCAATTGTTTGGCGAACTGCTTTTTCCTATTGTCTCCTTATCGGTCGCCATTATTTTGTTCGAGGGTGCCCTTACCCTGCGTTTTGATGAGATTCGCGGATTAGGCGGCGTGGTGCGCAATCTGGTGAGCATCGGAATGCTGGCGACCTTTGGGGTGATTAGCGTCGCCTGTTGGTGGCTACTGGGCTTAGACCCTGCGTTGGCCGCACTGGTGGGCGCCGTTACGGTTGTTACCGGCCCGACAGTTATCGCACCGCTAATGCGCGTGGTGCGCCCCAATGCTGCAATTAATCAGGTGCTGCGCTGGGAAGGGATTGTTATCGACCCGGTCGGTGCAATCTTCACATTATTAGTTTTCGAATTTATTACGCTACGCCATGAGGCGGGCTCAAACCTGCACCTGGTGATTATCTTCGCGCAAACAGTGGTTGTAGGGTTAGCCTGCGGCGCGCTGTTTGGCTGGCTACTTGGCACGGCATTAAAGCGGGTGTGGCTCCCAGGTTATCTACAAAACTTTGCGGTACTGGCTGTGGTCTTGCTGACCTTTGGGCTATCAAATACGCTGGCCGATGAGTCAGGTTTACTGGCAGTCACGGTACTGGGAATCTGGCTTGCGAATATGCGTGATGTGGATGTCAGCGACATCGTCGCCTTCAAAGAAGAACTCTCAGCAATTCTTATCTCGGCGCTGTTTATTATTCTTGCCGCCCGCCTCGATATTCATGGCGTGCTGGCGATGGGTTGGCCGCTGGTTGCTTTGCTGCTGGTGATTCAGTTTGTCGCCCGCCCATTATGCATTGCAATTTCTACCCTCGGTTCGTCGTTAACCCTGCGCGAAAAGTTGCTGTTAAGTTGGATTTCTCCACGCGGAATTGTCGCGGCAGCAGTCAGTTCATTATTCGCGCTGACGCTACAAAAAAGCGGTTATGAAGGCGCGGATAAACTCGTGAGCGTGGTGTTCGCCATTATTATTGGCACCGTAGTTTTGCAAAGCCTGACCAGCGGACCGCTTGCCCGGTGGCTCAGCGTACAACAACGCAAACCTCGTGGCGTACTGATTATTGGGGCGAATACTGTCGCGCGAACGCTCGCCCACGCGCTGGTGAAGCAAAATATACCTGTCATTCTCACCGACAATAGTTGGGAATATTACCGTCTGGCTCGCATGGAAGGGTTACCAGCCTATTACGGCAACGCATGGTCAGAACATGCTGAAAACTTTCTCGATTTAAGCAATACCGCCCAGGTGTTGGCACTTTCGCCAAATCGGCATCAAAACGCGCTGGCGGTTTATCATTTCAGCCACCTTTTTGGTAACGATAAGGTATTCGCTATTCGTTCCGGCACGGTTCTAAAAGGTCGAGCCAGCAACGAAAGCGCGCGCTTTCGTCGCCATGAGAAACTTTTTCCTGAAGATGTCACCTGGAGTAGTTTGAGCAGTCTGTTAGCCAAAGGTGCGACCATAAAAGCGACACGTCTGAATGAAAGTTTTGGCTGGCTGGAATATCTGGAGAAAAATCGCGGCGTCGTGCCACTTTTTGCCCGTCTTGAAGAAGGAAAAACTATTGCGATAAATGGAAAAACTACCCCAACGCTTCCCTGCACGCTGATTGCACTAGTGCAGAATGAAAAATCCATATCTTCCAGAAGTTGACATCTGGCGCATAAAATTTTATTTCTATACGGCTACTTGCTCACTTGTGAGTAAGCCAGAAGAGGCGCGCCGCCCAGGTATCGTGTTTGAGGAGCCAATCCGCAGACGACACAGGAGGGGGAGCGGCGCCGAGGTAGTGTGCGTATGGCAGCGTGCATTATCGGCCACGGGGGCTGAATCCCTTGGGCTGTCACCAGGAGCATTTCATAATCGAATGCTCCAATATATTCTCCGAATTTATTGGCGTTGCAGCCGCGTTGTCTGCGGCGTCAAGAAATCGGGGAAACAAGGTGGGGCGCTTCTGGGTGTATCGTAGTTCAGAACTTCTATTCTACGTCTGCCCCGTATCCCGCTCTTCCCTTGTGCCAAGGCTAATTTATTTTTTTGCCATAACAATGGCTCCCTGACACGAGGCTGTAATGTCCTACCCACAAACCGTTATTGCCAAATTTGGCGGCACCAGCGTTGCAGATTACGACGCGATGAACCGCAGCGCCGACGTGGTGCTGGCTGATGAACACGTTCGCGTTGTCGTCCTTTCCGCATCGGCGGGTATCACCAATTTGCTAGTTGCGCTGGCAAACGGTCTGGAAGCTACAGAGCGTTTTGTTAAGCTCGATGCGATCCGCAAAATTCAATATGACATTGTCGAGCGTCTGGCAAATCCGCAAATCATCCGCGAAGAAGTTGAACGTCTGCTTGAAAACATCACCACGCTAGCTGAAGCGGCATCTCTTGCTACTTCTACCGCGTTAACTGACGAACTGGTTAGCCACGGTGAATTGATGTCTACGCTGCTGTTTGTGGAGATCCTGCGCGAGCGCAAAGTTGATGCCCAGTGGTTCGATATCCGCAAAATCATGCGCACCAATGACCGATTTGGCCGTGCTGAGCCAGATGTCGCCACATTAGCAGAACTGGCAAATCAACAGCTTCAGCCTCGCCTGGCTCAATCTCTGGTTATCACTCAAGGTTTTATTGGTAGTGAAGCGAAAGGCCGCACCACCACGCTTGGACGTGGCGGCAGCGACTATACAGCGGCGCTGTTGGGTGAAGCACTGCATGCCAGCCGCGTTGATATCTGGACTGACGTGCCGGGGATTTACACCACCGACCCACGTGTGGTGCCAGCGGCAAAACGCATCGACAAAATTGCTTTTGAAGAAGCTGCTGAAATGGCAACATTCGGCGCAAAAGTACTGCATCCGGCGACATTAATGCCAGCGGTGCGTAGCGATATTCCAGTGTTTGTCGGCTCCAGCAAAGACCCAAAAGCAGGTGGTACACTGGTTTGTAACAAAACAGAAAATCCACCGCTGTTCCGTGCTCTGGCATTACGTCGTAAACAAACCCTGGTGACGCTCAATAGCCTGAGCATGCTGCACTCCCATGGTTTCCTGGCGGAAGTGTTCAACATTCTGGCGCAGCATAATGTTTCTGTTGATTTGATTACCACGTCAGAAGTTAGCATTGCACTGACGCTCGATACCACGGGTTCAACTTCCAATAGTGATAGCCCGCTGACCACGTCGCTGCTGACCGAGCTTTCCTCACTGTGCCGCGTAGAAGTGGAAGAAAACCTCGCCCTGATTGCCATCATCGGTAATAAACTTTCCCAGGCCTGCGGCGTGGGCAAAGAGGTGTTTGGCGTTCTCGACCCCTTCAACATTCGCATGATTTGCTATGGCGCATCCAGCTACAACCTGTGCTTCCTGGTACCTGGCGACGACGCTGAAAAAGTGGTGCAGAAACTTCATCACAATCTGTTTGAATAAAACGATGTGGTAAACAAATGGCCCGGGAAACCGGGCTTTTGCTTTTAACCTACAGAAACACTGACTGGCTTGCCGATACGGCTGAGCATGTTAACTAATGCATCAATGGTAAATTTACTGGTTTTCTTGTTCACGACATCCGACACGCGAGGACGAGAAATATGCAACACCGCCGCCACTTCTGCCTGCTTGAGTTGATGCGCCTCGATCCACTGAGCTATCTCTTCCATCAGCTGCTCTTTAATGGCTTTGGCATTCGCAATTTCATTTGTTGAGTCAGCATACAGTTGTTCCGCCTCTTCGGAGGAAAAACCAAGGTCGAGAAAAATGTTCGTTCCCGCAGGCGTTATATGGCGAATACGAGTATCGATTTTTGTAGTCATTCAGGACCCCTTCGGTAGTGGCATACCGCTTTATATCGGGCGCTTGTAACTTATTTATCGGGCCCGGTCATTTTCTGTGTTTTCTTCTTAAAACAATGTAATACGTATATGGCCTCGTCGAATTTTGCAACATACATGACGCGGAAAATATCGGTATCTTCGCGCAATCTTAGTTCGCATACCCCAGCCCCAAGCTCAGAAATTATCTTGCAGTTTTCGGGAGGTAAATCGTTTTGCACTCTGTGGAGCTGATAACCTGCATCTCTCTTTGCCGTAGCTGGAAACGTAAGAAAGTCTGAATAAGATGTTCCAATCCAAACGATCTCTTTTTCCTGAACGCCAGATTGCCTGACCATTTGACATTCCCTTGTATAAAATTTTATACCAAAGTCGAGATTAGGAAAACATAATCCTTACCTGCAGATAAGCTGCCTTTTTTAATTCAGGGAGTAAAAGAAGAAGTGTTTAACTACGAAGGAGGTTCGCAAAATATCCTAGGGCGGCTGCAAATTGCATGCAGAAAGCTGATTTTTACTGAGCCTGGGAGCAGTTTGCTTTACACTGGAGGCCACTTCTTAAGAGGCCGCAATAATGTCCACATCAAGACTGACACAACAAGACATGACCGAAGCCGAGCAGCGCGAATTGAAAACGCGGCTTGACCGCGCACGCATCGCCCATGGTCGCCCCCTGACAAACTCAGAAATCAACCACGTTAAAAAAACTTATATTGACCAACTGATAGCAGCACGTGAACAGGAGGCCAAAAAAGTCCGCCAGATTAAAAAGCAAAAAGCGGCAAAACCAGATACATCTGCAACTTATTCCTGGTCTGCAAACAGCCATTCACGTGGGAAGCGCTAATTTAGCGCCCCTTCTTCTTGCGCCCTGGCTGAGCAAAACGTTTACGTGAAGCCAGCTCTGCCGGGGTTTTAGCAGCACTCTTCGGCCCGCTAACGACAGGTTTTTTCACCGCAACCGCCTTCGGTTTAGCTTTTGCTTTGGCCGCCGGTTTCGCTTCAGAAGACGAATTCTCAATCAGCTTAAACAATTCAACTAACTCATCGTCGGTTAAATCACGCCACTCGCCCAACGGCAGACCTTTCATGCTGACATTCATGATGCGGGTACGCTCAAGCTTCGTCACGTCATAACCAAAGTGTTCGCACATACGGCGAATCTGGCGGTTGAGCCCTTGCACCAGCGTGATACGAAACACAAAGGGAGCTTCTTTCTTCACTTTGCATTTCTTGGTGACAGTTCCTAGCATCGGAACGCCTGCCCCCATACCGCGAATGAACTCATCAGTTACTGGTTTGTTTACCGTAACGACATATTCTTTTTCGTGGTCATTCCCGGCACGCAGGATTTTATTCACCAGATCGCCATGATTGGTGAGGAAAATCAGACCCTGAGAGTCTTTATCTAAGCGCCCAATCGGGAAAACGCGTTTGCTGTGGTTAACGAAATCGACAATGTTGTCTTTCTCACCATCTTCGGTGGTACTTACAATGCCCACTGGCTTATTGAGTGCGATAAGTACCAGATCGTCTTCGTCACGGGGTTCGATTAGCTGACCGTTGACTTTCACCACATCTCCGGCAAATACCTGATCGCCAATCGCGGCGCGTTTGCCGTTAATAAAAACATTTCCCTGTTCGATGTAACGGTCGGCGTCACGGCGGGAGCAGATACCGCTCTCGCTAATGTATTTGTTCAGACGTATAGATGAGTTGGTCAGCATGGTTCCTCCGTAAAACCTGGAATATACCTTACATGAAGGGCGATGCGAACAGACTCGGGCAACAAACTCGAAGTTCATTGCCCGCAAAGGGGGTTATTTAGCAGGCATCGCCGCAATTACGGCTAACTTCTTCTGAATATCTTTATCCAGATTATTCACCCAATGATTGTACGAGCGGTGTATTTCGCCACCAGATGCCAGCAAATTCACACTGCTGATATAGTTAATCGAGTAGTTTCGTTCACTGTAGTTAATGCGAACAGTCACGCTGTGTTTACGGATATTTTGTGTCGCATTAATCACACCAGGTCCTGCCACCGACATTATCCAGTCACGCCCTTGCCCTGCATTGATGATTGCGTCTTTGACCTGCTCAGTTGTCACATGCTGAGTGATTATGGTCTGTGGCGTCCGAACGGGTTCCGTTCTTTCGAGTGCCTTACACCCTGCCAACGCCGATATACAGAGTGCCGCTATCATCAATTTTTTTATTTTCACTGTCGAATCCCTTTGGTTTTATGAAGTTAAGCGGCAGGATTATAAACGGTGTAAATATTAAGCAGAAGAAAAAACAGGTGGCTTAGTAAAAGGCACCTTCATTTCTGAAAGTGCCTTTTCAATTAGTACTCGTCCCTTTCGTCATCGTCAGGCTGTTCAAGTACGCTGTATGCGACCGCGCAGAACAGTGAGTTCAGGCGCTTCATATCACCAAGCAAACCGAGGTGTAGTGAGCTGGTTTCAATGCTCTGCACGTTTTGCTGATGCAGGCGGTCAACGTGTGCGTGTGAGAATCGGCGGTTAAGAATACGGAAGCGATGCTTATTTCGGCGCAAACGGCGCGCGCTGTTCACATCGGCGGAGAAAAATACCGACAGGCTGAGCTTCAGGTTGCTGGTTAACTGTTGGAGCAGAATATCCAGTTCTTTCAGGCCATCTGGCGAGAACGCCCGACGAGTGGCCAGCGATTTATCCGCGACTTCACTCCCCATGCGCTCAAGAATATCTGCCGCCTGCTCCAGGTTTAGCGACATTTCAATAATCTCTGCCCAGCGACGGGATTCGACTTCTGCCAGTTCCTCTTTCTGCATTTGCGCCATATACAGTTTGATTGCGGTATAGAGCACATCGACATCATCGGCGAGCTTACGCAGTTCCTTCTCCTGGCGCGGCTCTCCGTGCATCACCTTGCTCCAGGTTTCCAGCATTTGCTCCAGCACATCACCCATACGCAAGGTTTCACGCGCTGCGTTGGATAGGCCTAGTGCTGGGGTATCCAACGCCGTTACATCAAGATGTTTCGGCTTCATACGCGCATCAACTTCAGGAGTTTCACTAATCACGCTACGGCAAAAACGTGCCATTACGCCGGCAAATGGCACCATTGCCAGGCAGCGAATCAGGTTGTAGAACACGTGGAAGTAGATAACCAGTTCGGATTCCGGCTGCGGCAGCTTGTGCATCGTATCCGCCAGGATATGAACAAACGGCAGCACAATCACGCCGCCCACCAGCTTGAATAGCAAACTGCCGAGCGCTACACGGCGCGCCGCAGCATTGGCGGTGCTGTTGTTGATCATCGCCAACAAGCCAGAACCGAGGTTGGCACCAATCACCAGGCACAGCGCGACATCAAACGAAATAACCCCTGTTGAGGTCAGTGTGGCGGTCAGCAAAACGGCGGCAAGGCTGGAATAACTGATGATGGCAAACATTGCGCCAATCAGGGCATCAAGCATGATGTCGCCGGTCAACGAAGCGAAGATAACCTTCACGCCCGAGCCTTGCATCATCGGCGTGACCGCACTAACGATTAGCTCCAGTGCCAGCAAAATCAGCCCAAGGCCAATACCGACGCGCCCGAGTTGCCCGGCACGAGTCTGTTTACGGCTGAGGAAGAAAATAACGCCAAGGAAGATGAGTAACGGCGAAAGCCAGGACAAATCAAAGGTCAGTATTCGCGCCATCAACGCGGTACCAACATCAGCGCCCAGAACTATCACCAGCGCAGGGGTAAGCGCCACCAGGTCCTGTGCCACAAAAGAGGTGACCAACATTGTGGTGGCGTTGCTACTTTGCACCAGTGCGGTTACGCCAATACCTGCGCAAAAGGCGAATGGTTTTTTTTCAACACTGCGGCTAAGTACGCTACGGAGATTTGCACCGTAAACGCGCATGATGCCGGTACGCACAATGTGCGTGCCCCATACCAGTAGCGCCACCGCAGAAAGTAGATGCAGTAATGTCAGCACTCATTCTCCCAGTCAATTGACGTTAAGAAATTCCTTCTCTTTCCAGTATATAACGCCTGGCGAGATTTAAACGTTTCGGGATGTAAGAAGGGGAAAAGGAAGGAATTCATTGTCGATCGTCGGGGTCGCAGCCAGTTTGAACTCGGACAGCACACAACCCCGGAGCGTACACGTAGTACGTGACGGGGGCGAGCACTGCCCAGATTCAAAATGGCAAGTAAACCAAGTCGAAGCGGATTAGTCCGCGTCGTAACCGAGGTTAGGTGCTAACCAACGCTCCACATCCGTAACCGACATCCCTTTACGACGCGCATAATCTTGCACCTGGTCACGCTGAATCTGCGCCACGGCGTAATATTTGCTGTCAGGATGGCTGAAGTACCAGCCGGAAACTGATGCACCTGGCCACATGGCGTAGGATTCCGTGAGTTTCATCCCCACCACATTTTCGACGTCCAGCAGTTCCCAGATAGTCGCTTTTTCAGTGTGTTCCGGGCAGGCCGGGTAACCCGGTGCCGGGCGAATCCCTTGATAGTTTTCGCGGATAAGCTCTTCGTTGCTGAGGTTCTCTGTTGGCGCGTAGCCCCAGTAAACCTTGCGCACACGCTCATGCAAGTATTCCGCAAAAGCTTCAGCCAGACGGTCAGACAACGCTTTCACCATGATTTTATTATAATCATCATGTTGCGCTTCATAACCTTCCGCTAATGCGTCTTCTTCCATGCCACCCGTGACCGCAAACGCACCGATGTAATCCGCTTTGCCACTATGTTTTGGCGCAACAAAGTCGGCCAGGCAGTAGTTGGCAAAACCGACTTTCTCGGTTTGCTGACGCAAGTGATGAGCCACCGTTTGCACGCGAGTCCTGGACTCATCGCGATAGATTTCGATGTCGTCATCCACTCGGTTGGCCGGGAACAGGCCGACCACGCCGCGTGGGGTCAGCAGTTTTTCGTTATGCAGTTTGTCGAGCATGTCGTTAGCATCTTTGAACAAGCGTTTGGCTTCTTCACCCACCACTTCATCTTCCAGGATGCGTGGATATTTCCCGGCCAGCGACCAGGTCATAAAGAACGGCGTCCAGTCGATGTAGTTACGCAGCGTTTCGATGCTTGCCGTTACTTCCTGCACACCAGGGCGATGCGGAACTGGCGGCGTATAGCTTGCCCAATCAAATGCGAGATCGTTTTCACGCGCAGCAGCAAGGGTAACTGGCGGAGTACGAGGCTTTTTACGCGCGTGTTGGGTACGAACAGTGACATATTCTTTGCGTGTGCGTTCCACAAACTCGTCGTGCTGAGTCGGAGAGAGCAGTGCTGCCACGACACCTACGGTACGTGAGGCATTCTGTACATAAACGGTCGGGCCGCTGTAGTTCTGCTCGATCTTAACCGCTGTGTGCGCTTTAGAGGTGGTAGCACCGCCAATCAGCAGCGGCAACGTAAAGCCCTGGCGCTCCATCTCTTTGGCAACGTTCACCATCTCATCGAGCGACGGCGTAATCAGGCCAGACAGGCCGATAATATCAGCACCCACTTCACGTGCCGTTTTCAAAATCTTCTCGGTTGGCACCATGACGCCAAGGTCGATGATTTCGTAGTTGTTACATTGCAGCACCACACCCACGATGTTTTTGCCGATGTCATGAACGTCGCCTTTCACCGTGGCGAGCACGATTTTGCCGTTGGTCGAGCCTTTCTCTTTGCTGGCTTCAATGTAAGGTTCGAGATACGCCACCGCCTGTTTCATTACGCGAGCGGACTTCACCACCTGCGGCAGGAACATTTTCCCTTCGCCAAACAGGTCGCCAACCACGTTCATGCCATCCATCAGCGGGCCTTCAATGACCTGGATCGGGCGTTCCGACTGCTGGCGGGCTTCTTCTGTATCGAGTTCAATAAACTCAGTGATACCTTTCACCAGTGAGTATTCAAGACGCTTTTTTACGTCCCAGCTACGCCATTCGGCTTGCTGTGCGGCCGCACCATCGTCACTTTTACTACCGCGATATTTCTCGGCCAGATCCAGCAAACGTTCGGTGCTGTCGTCGCGGCGGTTTAGAATTACGTCTTCTACCGCATCGCGTAATTCCTGCGAGAGATCGTCGTAAATCGCCAGTTGCCCGGCGTTAACAATCCCCATATCCATGCCATTACGGATTGCGTAGTAGAGGAATACCGCGTGAATCGCTTCGCGCACCGGGTCGTTACCACGGAAGGAGAACGACACATTCGATACGCCGCCTGAAATCATCGCATGAGGCAGTTCGCGCTTGATGTCGGCACACGCGCCGATAAAGTCCTGGGCGTAGTTATTGTGCTCTTCAATGCCGGTCGCAACCGCAAAGATGTTCGGGTCAAAAATAATGTCTTCCGGTGGGAAGCCGACTTCTTCGGTCAGAATTTTGTAGGCGCGGCGGCAAATTTCGATTTTGCGCTCGCGGGTATCCGCCTGGCCGACTTCATCAAACGCCATGACCACCATCGCGGCACCGTAACGGCGCACCAGTTTGGCGTGATGGATAAACGGCTCAACGCCCTCTTTCATGGAGATGGAGTTAACGATGCCTTTGCCCTGAATGCACTTCAGGCCTTTTTCGATGACGTCCCATTTCGAGGAGTCAATCATGATGGGCACACGGGCAATATCTGGCTCACCAGCAATCAGGTTGAGGAAACGCACCATCGCAGCTTCGGCGTCGAGCATCCCTTCATCCATGTTGATATCGATGATTTGCGCACCGCTTTCAACCTGCTGAAGCGCAACTTCCAGCGCTTCATTATATTTTTCTTCTTTGATCAGGCGCTTAAACTTGGCAGAGCCCGTGACGTTGGTACGCTCACCCACGTTGACAAACAGGCTATCGGCGCCAATGTTTAGCGGCTCAAGGCCCGCCAGACGGCATGCCACTGGCAGGTCGGGTATTTTACGTGGGGCAACACCTTCCACGGCTTTGCTCATTGCCGCAATGTGTGCAGGCGTGGTGCCGCAGCAACCGCCGATAATGTTCAGGAAACCGGCCTGCGCCCATTCGCCAATCTGACGTGCCATTTCAAAAGCATCGAGATCATATTCACCGAAGGCGTTTGGCAGACCTGCATTCGGGTGCGCGGTAACATAGCAGTCAGCGATACGTGAAAGCTCAGCGACATACTGGCGTAGTTCATCTGGCCCCAACGCGCAGTTCAGACCGAAAGTCAGCGCATCAGCATGACGCAACGAGTTATAGAAGGCCTCGGTAGTCTGGCCGGAAAGAGTACGGCCTGAAGCGTCGGTGATGGTGCCGGAAATCATGATCGGTAGATCAACGCCCAGCGCTTCAAATTCGGTTTTAACCGCAAAAATAGCGGCTTTGGCATTCAGAGTATCGAACACCGTCTCAATCATGATGAGGTCAGATCCACCTTCCACCAGCGCACGAGTAGATTCGCGGTAGGCTTCAACCAGCAGATCAAAGGTCACGTTACGGAATGCCGGATCGTTCACGTCAGGTGAAATAGATGCAGTACGGTTAGTTGGGCCTAACACACCTGCCACGTAGCGTGGTTTTTCTGGTGTGCGTGCTGTCCATTCATCGGCACAGGCCCGGGCGAGTTTAGCCGCCTCAAAGTTGATTTCTGCCGACAGGGATTCCATTTGGTAATCCGCCATCGCGATGGTCGTTGAGTTGAAGGTGTTGGTTTCGACAATGTCGGCACCCGCTTCAAAATAGGCGTAGTGAATAGCGGCAATGATTTCCGGCTTGCTCAGCACCAGCAAGTCGTTGTTCCCTTTCAGATCACAAGGCCAGTCCGCAAAGCGCTCTCCGCGGAAATCGCTCTCATCAAGACGGTAGCTCTGGATCATGGTTCCCATACCACCATCCAGTACCAAAATGCGTTGTTGCAACTGCTGATGCAGTTTTTCTAATTTATTGCTCACTCTAACTCCCACCTGTTTACCCAAGCCTGTCAGCCCACAAGGCATACTGTCATAACTTGTAATAGTCGCAAAGCAATGGAACATGAGACATGTTCACCTGACTGATCCGATGAGTGGGTTGCTGGTTGCATTATCGCCAAATAAAACGAAAATGATTTCCACGATACGAAAATTGGAGTCAGTTATGGTTGCTGCCGTTCCCGCCAAACGTGGAAAAAAACCACGCGCTACCACAGTCGCTGCACCTCAGCCTACCGGGCAAGTTCAGTCACTGACTCGTGGTTTGAAACTGCTTGAATGGATTGCCGAATCGCACGGCAGTGTTGCTCTGACGGAGCTTGCACAACAGGCTGGCCTACCTAACTCCACCACGCATCGTCTGCTAACCACCATGCAGCAGCTGGGTTTTGTACGCCAGATTGGTGATTTAGGGCACTGGACGATTGGCGCACATGCATTTGTGGTTGGCAGTAGCTTCCTGCAAAGCCGTAATCTGCTGGCAATTGTTCACCCGATGCTGCGCAAGCTGATGGAAGATTCCGGTGAAACGGTGAATCTGGCGGTGCTCGACCATAGTGATCATCAGGCGATTATTATCGACCAGGTACAATGCGCGCAGTTGATGCGTATGTCAGCGCCGATTGGCGGCAAACTGCCCATGCATGCATCAGGCGCAGGGAAAGTGTTTCTCGCCAATCTGAGCGACGACCAGGTGGTCAATTTATTGCATCGCAACGGGCTGCATAGCTATACGCCGGCAACGCTCACTTCCCCGCTACACCTGAAAGAAGATTTGGCACAAACCCGTAAGCGTGGTTATTCATTTGATGATGAAGAGCATGCGCTGGGGCTGCGTTGTGTGGCGGCATGTATTTATGACGAGCACCATGAGCCCTTTGCCGCTATTTCGATTTCCGGACCGATTTCACGCGTGACGGATGACCGCGTAACCGAGCTGGGTGCGCTGGTGATTAAAGCGGCGAAGGAGATTACTCAGGCTTATGGCGGCGGGCGCTAACCCGCCTGCTTTAAATCGCCAAAACGAAGAATAAACCGCTGGCGTTTACGATAAGCAAAAACATCTTCTACGTGGCCATTGCGGATACGTTCCTGCAACGCACGCCAATAATCAGCGCGGAACAAGTCGCTGTGCATCTCATCAAATATCGAGCGAATACGCGGGTCGGCACATAAGTAATGGCGAAACTCTTCCGGGAACACATCCCCCGGCGCCACGCTGTACCAGGGCTCGGCTGAGAGTTCATCTTCGGGATAACGCGGCGGCGGTATAGCGCGGAAATTCACCTCAGTCATATAGCAAATTTCATCGTAATCGTAGAACACCACTCGCCCGTGGCGCGTCACGCCAAAGTTTTTAAACAGCATGTCACCTGGGAAGATATTGGCGGCGGCAAGCTGGCGGATAGCGTTACCGTATTCTTCTACCGCATCACGTAATTGCTGCCCTTCCACCTGCTCAAGCCACAAATTCAGTGGCACCATTCTGCGTTCAATATAAAGATGGCTAATGGCGATGCGGTCGCCAAGGTCGGTTAATTTTTCAGGAACTTCCTGCTGTAACAGCTCGAGCAGCGGCTGGCTAACCTGGTGTTTGGACAACACAAAGTTTTCAAACTCCTGGGTATCGGCCATGCGCCCGACACGATCGTGTTCTTTGACCAGCTGATAGCATTCGCGCACGCGTTCAGCGGTCACCTCTTTTTGCGGCGCAAACTTGTCTTTAATCACTTTGAATACCCGGTCAAAACCGGGCAACGTAAACACCAACATCACCATGCCACGAATACCTGGCGCTTCAATAAATTGTTCGTCAGTGGCGGAGATATATGTCAGATATTCGCGGTAACTTTCGGTTTTACCGTGTTTCTGGCAGCCTATTGCCATATACAGCTCGGCAGTAGTTTTACCAGGCAACAGCTCACGCAACCATTCCACCAAAGCCGCGGGCTGTGGTGCATAAACCATGAAATAGGAGCGGGCGAAACCGAAGACAATGCTCGCTTCGGCGGCGCTGGTTAAACAGGTATCAACGACCAGATGACCGTCATCGGTGCGATGAATCGGCAACAAAAAAGGCACTTTTCCGCCCGGCAAGACCAACTTACCCACAAGCCAGGCGGCTTTATTGCGATAAAACAGTTCGTTGGCGACTTCAAGGGAAGCCTGCTGCAAAGCATCAGTTCCGAAGGTTTCCGTCAGATGCGCAATGATGTAGCCCGCATCGCGCGCCAAATCTTGCCACGGCAGGCGCAATGGCAAATCTCTTAGCAAAGATCGCAAAAGTGGCTGCCAGGCTACAGCAGGGTTAAAGGTTTTTGACAGCGGACGAGGGATCTCACGAAAGCGCTTTTCTTCCTGAGAACTAAAAATAAAAAGCCGCTCGGGAGATAACGAGCGGTGATCGAAGAGCCGACAATAAACCGAATTAAAGAAGCTTTCAGCAATTTCGAAACGAGGGTAATCGGGCAATAACTGGGTGTACTGCGCTTTGACCCGCAGTAAAAACTCATCATCAGTATTGTGGCTGCCAGTGATGCAACGCAGTTGCTCCACCACCAGACCAACGTGATGATCATAGAGATGGATACGGCTTTTCATCGCCCGCTGAACCGCATGCCAGTCCGCTTGCTCAAACCGCTGCTGCGCACCCGCGGTTATCTCAAGAAAGCGACCATACTGCGCGTCAAAGCCTTGCAGGATGGTATGGGCAATTAACAGTTCCAGCTGACGCGTCATGAGTTACTCCATGGTGGGTTTTTACCCTCACCCTCTCCTACAGGGTGAGGGGACTGGATTGGTTTTCTCCTTCTCCCTCTTAGGAGAAGGTCGGAATGAGGGTGGCTTTAGAATTGCTCTTCTTCCGTCGAACCCGTTAACGCAGTCACCGAAGACGCTCCACCTTGAATAATCGTCGTCACGCGGTCGAAATAACCGGTGCCCACTTCCTGCTGATGGGAAACGAAGGTGTAACCTTCAGGTGCTGCGGCAAATTCTGGCTGCTGCACTTTTTCCACGTAATGACGCATCCCTTCACCCTGTGCGTAAGCATGTGCCAGGTCGAACATGTTGAACCACATGCTGTGGATGCCTGCGAGCGTAATAAACTGGTATTTGTAGCCCATCGCGGAGAGCTCTTCCTGGAACGAGGCAATGGTTTTGTCGTCGAGGTTTTTCTTCCAGTTAAACGATGGCGAGCAGTTGTAGGCCAGCAATTTGCCAGGGAAGCGTGCATGAATAGCTTCAGCAAAGCGGCGAGCCTGGTCGAGGTCTGGTTTCGAAGTTTCACACCACACCAGGTCAGCGTATGGCGCATAAGCAAGTCCACGACTGATAGCTTGTTCAATGCCTGCACGCGTGCGGTAGAACCCTTCTTGTGTACGCTCGCCAGTCACAAACTCCCGGTCGTATTCGTCACAATCGGAGGTGATAAGATCCGCCGCATCAGCATCGGTACGCGCAATCACAAGCGTTGGCACGCCCATGACATCTGCCGCCAGACGTGCAGCGACTAATTTCTGAATCGCTTCCTGAGTCGGAACCAGTACTTTGCCGCCCATATGGCCGCATTTCTTCACTGAGGCCAGTTGGTCCTCAAAGTGAACTGCTGCCGCACCGGCCTGAATCATCGACTTCATCAACTCGAATGCATTCAGTACGCCACCAAAACCGGCTTCCGCATCGGCCACGATCGGCAGATAGTAATCGACATAACGCGGATCGCCCTTTTCAATATTTGATGCCCATTGGATCTGATCAGCGCGGCGGAATGTGTTGTTGATCCGATCAACTACCGCAGGAACGGAGTTCGCCGGGTACAAAGATTGATCCGGGTACATGCTGGAAGCCAGGTTCGCATCAGCCGCCACCTGCCAGCCAGAAAGATAGATAGCTTCGATACCCGCTTTCGCCTGTTGCAATGCCTGCCCACCGGTTAACGCACCAAGGCTGTTGATGTAACCCTTTTTCGATTCACCATGCAGCAAACGCCACATTCTCGCCGCGCCATTTTGCGCCAGCGTGCATTCCGGATTCACCGAACCGCGCAGTTTAACCACCTCTTCTGCGCTGTACGGGCGCTTGATGCCTTCCCAGCGTGGCTGCGTCCAGTCTTGTTGTAATTGTTGGATTTGTTGGGTGCGAGAGATTTTAGTCATGGCAGATGCTCCATATTATTATTGAGTAAGATTAAGCAAGTAAGCGGTAGCCCGGCAGCGTCAGGAAGTCGATAAGCGTATCGGAGGTGGTGATCTGCTCCATCAGGCGAGCCGCTTCATCAAAACGCCCCTGGCTGAAACGTTTGTCACCCAACTCTTCCTGAATAACGAACATCTCCTCGGCCAGCATTTGGCGGAACAGCGCCTTAGTGACCGTTTCGCCGTTACTCAGCGTTTTTTCATGATGAATCCACTGCCAGATGGAGGTACGTGAGATTTCTGCTGTCGCGGCATCTTCCATCAGGCCGTAAATCGGTACGCAACCATTGCCGGAGATCCACGCTTCGATGTACTGCACAGCAACACGGATATTGGCACGCATGCCCGCTTCAGTACGCTCGCCGGGGCACGGCTCCAGTAGCTGCGCTGCGGTAACAGGTGAATCTTCTTCACGTAAAATATGCAGCTGGTTTTTATCGTCGCCCAATGTTTTGCTAAAGACTTCCATCACCGTGTCGGCCAGACCCGGGTGGGCAATCCATGTGCCGTCGTGGCCATTGGTCGCTTCCAATTGCTTATCCGCTTTGACTTTATTGAGCACCCAATCATTACGCTGGCTGTCTTTACTTGGAATAAATGCCGCCATGCCGCCCATAGCAAAAGCTCCACGGCGATGGCAGGTTTTGATAAGCAGACGGGAGTAAGCATTCAGGAAAGGCTTATCCATTGTGACGGACTGGCGATCGGGAAGAACGCGATCCGCATGGTTTTTCAGGGTTTTGATGTAGCTGAAGATGTAATCCCAACGGCCGCAGTTCAGGCCAACGATATGATCGCGCAGGGCATGCAGGATCTCATCCATCTGGAATACTGCTGGCAGTGTTTCAATCAGCAATGTCGCTTTGATGGTGCCACGCGGCAGGGAGAAATGATCTTCGGTGAAGCTGAAGACTTCGCTCCACCAGGCCGCTTCCTGCCAGGATTGGGTTTTCGGCAGGTAGAAATACGGGCCGCTTCCTTTTGCCAGCAGGGCATCTACGTTGTGGAAGAAGTAGAGTGCGAAATCAAACAGGCTGCCCGGAATGGGTTCGTCACGCCAGATGACGTGTTTTTCCGGTAAGTGCAGACCACGAACACGGCACACCAGTACCGCCGGGTCAGGCTTCAACTGGTAAATTTTTCCCGCTTCGTTTGTCCAGCTAATGGTGCCGCTGATGGCATCACGCAAGTTGATCTGACCATCGATAACTTTGCTCCAGCTCGGTGCCAGGGAGTCTTCAAAGTCGGCCATGAATACTTTGACGTTAGCGTTCAAAGCATTAATCACCATTTTGCGTTCAACCGGGCCAGTAATCTCGACACGCCTGTCCAGTAAATCTGCTGGGATCCCACGAACAGACCATTCAGATTCACGAATGGAACTTGTTTCCGAAATAAAGTCCGGAAGTTTACCGGCATCAATTTCCGCCTGCTGTACGGTGCGTGCCGCCAGCAACTTATTACGCTGTGGTGTAAAGCGGGTGACGAGTTCACTGAGAAACTCGACTGCATCAGGCGTCAGTATCTGTCGCTCTGGTTCACCAAACGGCTGGCTAAAGGCCAACTCTGCGCTAACTGTCTGTTGTGTCATTAGATCTCTCCCCTCATCTCATCCCGTCAATAACGCCAATTCTATCTGGTACGTCCAGTGTCTGGTTTTCACTCAACAGGGTTAAGACTACTTCATGATTTTCTAAAATCAAAAACAATTTCCATTTTTGAAATTAAAATCACTTATCATATTGATATTTATGAAATTAAAAATTATTCAGCGCGGGAAGTGATTTTTAGAAAACAAAAAAGGCACCCGAAGGTGCCTTGAACGTAGAGTAGACGGGATGCTGAAACGCTTAATCGAGCGTTGGGTTCATATGGCGTAGATCGAACGGTGTGATCTGGTAGACGTAGTAGTTCAGCCAGTTTGTGAACAGTAAATTCCCGTGGCTACGCCAGGTTGCATGTGGCTTTTTCTGCGGATCATTTCCAGGGAAATAGTTATAAGGCACATCAGGATTCAGACCTGCTTCTACATCGCGGAAATACTCACCTGAGAGCGTGTGCGAATCATATTCCGGATGGCCTGTCACAAACGCAATGCGCTTGTCTTTACTGCCGAAAAGATAAGCATCCCCTTCTTCTGACTCGGCCAGAACTTCGAGATCGGTGTAGTCACGAATCAACGATGCAGGGAAGTCGGCATAACGTGAATGGGGAGCCAGGAAGGAGTCATCAAAACCACGAGTCAGCAGAGCATGCGGGTAAGTGAGGTTATGCTCATATACGCCAGACAGTTTCTCTTTGCGCGTTTGCTTAGGAATACCATAGAGAATATTAAGTGCCGCCTGCACGGCCCAACAGACAAACAGAGTTGAGGTGACGTGATCTTTAGCCCAATGAATGACTTGTTCGATCTGCGGCCAGTAAGCCACATCGTTAAATTCCACCAAGCCTAATGGTGCACCAGTCACGATAAGCCCATCAAAATTTTCATCCTGAATATCGTCGAAATTACAGTAGAAATTATTGAGGTGCTCAGTGGGTGTATTACGGGATTCACGTGAATCAATGCGCAACAGCTGAACGTCAACCTGTAAAGGAGAGTTAGAAAGCAGACGTAAAAACTGGTTCTCCGTCTCAATCTTTTTCGGCATCAGATTAAGTATGAGCACCTTTAGCGGACGGATCTCCTGGTTGCTTGCGCGCGATGTCGTCATAACAAAGACATTCTCATCACGCAGGAAATTGACAGCTGGTAACTCATCCAGTACCCGAATTGGCATAACCTTTTACCCTCACAGCATACGTTTAAACGTTTAGACATCCAGATAGCTGAAGATATCCTGGTGCATGTCAAATGTCGAGTATTCATAAGATAGTTGAAAATGTTTCACTTAAGCACAGAGTTTACAGGTAGTGGAATAGACGGGGTAATCGTTGGTTTTGCAGTGGATTATAGGGTGGGTTGGCTTGCTCAGAGGCGGATATGAAAGGTGATCGCGTAAATTACAGACAGCAAAAAGCCCTGTACGTCAGTACAGGGCTTTTCGCTTATTTGGAGCCTGGCAGTTCCCTACTCTCGCATGGGGAGACCCCACACTACCATCGGCGCTACGGCGTTTCACTTCTGAGTTCGGCATGGGGTC